>JAGBTN010000021.1 GCA_017631315.1 Bacteroidaceae bacterium
CCGGTGTAGTTCTTTACACCAACCTTTTCCTTGTTTGTACCTGTAAATGTACAGCCATCAACAGTCACACCATTTGTGTAGCGAGTTGCGTTTGTACCATCACCCAAACGAACGCAAGCATCGGCAGTAATACCATCTGCGTTGAAGTTCACATTCTTGATTGTAAGACCAGCAGTAGCGTAAGCTGCGCTCTTACCATCAACGGTAATAGTACCATTCATTGTCTTGCTGTCACCATCGATGGTAATCTTGGTGTTGGGCTTCTGAACTGCAGTGAGGTCACCTTCGATGTCGCTGGCAAACTGAACGGTCTGACCATCGATAGCTGCATTGAGGGCAGCCTGTGCTACCGTTGTGTTGGCAACGAGAGCCGTGTTGTAGGTAGCCACACCGGGCATGCTGCCGGTATTGGTTATCTTACCGATAACCGCACCGCCATCTGTGCTAAGTGTACCGTTGTTGATGACAGCTACACCGTCTGCGCCGGCAATGATGCTACCGCTGCCGACTGCCAATGTTGCACCGGAGTCAACGGTAATGCAACCAATCCATGCACCGGTGCCTGTTCCGTCGATGATTGACAACTGACCGCTCTTAAGGGTCAAATTACCATTGACCGCGTAACCATTCAAGTCTACAATCAATGGGTTGAAGATTGATAGAGTTCCATCAATTTTTGATGCATCAGTGTATTCGGAGAGCTTAATTGTCATCCCATCATAAGATGATGCATCGCCAGGAGCAGCTTGTCTTGCTTGAGGAGCAGCACTGGCTTCCTTCAGTGCCTGTTTCAATTCCTCGGCATTGCTAACGGTGATAACCCGCTGCGCAAATGCTTCAGAGAAACAAGCCACCATTGCCACAAGGGCAATAAAGAAGTACTTAAGTTTCATAAGTTAATGAATTTAGTTAAACAAAAAAGTAATTAGTGAATTGTATATATATATTAATAATGTGTAAATCCGAAGCCGTTGTTTGTCGGAGCCGAGGTGTCTAAAAATCAATCATATGCATTGCGGTTTTACTGGGTGGCACATGTCACGTCTCTTAGGAAGAGAGTATATATCGGGGCAAAGGTACGCAAACTTTTCCAATTGCAAGCAAAAAGTATCAAAAAATATTCCTTGTATGCTAAATAATGTAAAATACGTAACTCTCTGAACATCCACGGTGTTATGTTAATTGTGTTTGCGAAATGATTAAGCAGGATGTAAAATTTTGATGTTCCAGCCATCGTGGCGATGCCAACAGGCCAACATCCCCCAAAATTCCATCACGAAAGAAGACTTTCAACATCACGCGTCCATTTGGCAAAGTTCTCTGCAGTAAATCGTCAACTTCTGCAGAGAAGTTTTAGCACGACACCAGTCAACTTTCCCAACTTCGCCCGTGCCTTAGTAGCGACGCCCTGATTGTCTTTGCAAGATCCTATTAAACAAACAATTAGTGTGTGACCCACACCTTGAACAAAACAATCGCATTGAGCCTGCATAAGCGTCCTTTCTCTTCCTAAGAGATGTGATTTCTCTTCCTAAGAGACGTGACATGTGCCACCCAGTAAAACCGCAATGCATATGATTGATTTTTAGACACCTCGGCTCCGACAAACAACGGCTTCGGATTTACACATTATTAATATATATACAATTCACTAATTACTTTTTTGTTTAACTAAATTTATTTAACAATGAAACTTAAGCAATTCATTTTCGCCTTTATGGCGATGTTGTTGTGCTTCTCGGTTTCGGTCAATGCGCAAGTCGCAATGGTCGGGAATACGGAGTACGCAACAATCGATGAAGCAGGCACTGTTACTACCGAGCTTGAGGTAGAAACACTTGCTGAGCTTAAAGATGCTCTTGCATCAACAACCAATGTTCCCATCGTCATCACTGCACAGATTGAAATCCCTGCAGGTGAGACTGTAGAGCTCAACCTCAATGGTAAGACTGTAAACTCTGTGTTCAATGGCGAGAGCACAACAAACCACATCTATGCATTGAGCAACAAGGGTACTTTGACTATCAAAGACTCTAAGGGCAATGGTTCAATCAACTCACGTGGTATCTACAACTATGGCTCTTTGACCTTGAACGCTGGTGCTATCAATGCTATCGATGGCAATGGTGGCTATGCAGTCAATAACCAGAGCGGTTCTACCTTCGTAATGAATGGTGGTGTAGTGGCTGCTACTAATGAGGATGACCATCAGAGTTCTTCAGGTGGCTACGATGCTACAGCTTTGAAAGTTCCTGCTGGCTGTACAGCTACCTTGAATGGTGGTACTATCAATAATGTATGTGACTTCACATATGCTATTGATGCTGCAGGTACTTTGAATATCCCCGAGACATCTACTATTACAGTAAATGGTACTCATGGTGCTATTGCTGTTAGTGGTGGTGTGACCACTATTGATGCCGGTACATTCCAAATCCCTGCAGACAATTATAGCAGAACTGATAATGTACTTTATGTATCTGGCGGTAGCCTCGTTATAAACGGCGGTACATTCATCGGTGATAGCGACACTGCAGCTGGTGGTTCTTGTCTTTATGACGCAGCAGGTAAAGCTGTTGTTAATGGCGGTACATTCAAGGGTTCTTCAGGTGGTGATGTATGGGGCACCACTGGTACAACCATCAAGGGCGGTACCTTCGAGAACCTTACCGAGAAAAAGCATATTGCCGATGGCTATGAGCTTGGTGCAGATGGTACAGTTAAGGCAAAAACCGTAGCTAAGATTGGCGATGTTGAGTATGCAACTCTCGCTGCTGCTGTTGAGGATGGTGGCACTATCACTTTGATTGCAAATGAGACCTTTACTAAGAACAATCGCTACAACAATGGCGGTTGGTGGGATGGCTTGGGTTACAGTGGTGACAAGAGCTTCACTATTGACCTCGCTAACTTCACTATCTCTCAGGATGGTGCTCTCAATGACTATTTGTTGTGGTTCAAGAATGACGGAGCCAAGGCTAACACCATTACATTGAAGAATGGTACTCTCGACGCTGGTACAACAGCTTACAGCGCTCTTGCTACATCATCTTCAAACGCTCAGAAAATTACTGTAAATCTTGAAAACATTAATGTTATTAACAATAACTCTAATGGTGCAGCACTTAAGATTAGAGGTGGTTCAGAGCTGAATGTGAAGGCTGGTACTATCATTACCGGTCAGAACAGCTACTTGGGTATTGAGGCCGTAGGTAAAACCACTGTTGTTAACATCTACGAAGGTGCTAAGATTTACATGAATGGTACATCAAGCTACAACGGCTGCTTGGTTGGCGCTTGTGCTGCAGGTACTGTAAATGTATATGGTGGTTACGGTAAGGGTGTCAAGGGTGGCTTCATTGCTATGACCTCTGGCGGTACTATCAATATCGAAGGTGGTGAGTGGATTGCCAATACCGACGGCACTGTTGGCAACAACAGCAACCTCTATGTGTTGACAGCCCAGAGCAATAAAAAAGAATCAGGCTTTGCCGGACCTTCTATCATCAATGTAACTGGTGGTACATTCCGTGGCGGTATGGATGCATGGGTTCTGAATAATGTTGAAGGTGAAAAGGCTGAGTTGAACATCAAGGGCGGTAACTTCAACGCTGACCCCACAAGCTATGTTGCCGAGGATTACATCGCTGTTAAGAACAATGGCGTATGGAATGTTGCAAAGGCTGCTGCTAAGATTGGCAAGCAAGGCTACGCTACCGTTGATGCTGCTATCAAGGCTGCTCAGGCTGGCGAGACTGTGACTATCCTCGCAGGTACTTATCCTGTTCCTGCAATGAAGGCTGGTATCACAGTAGAGGGTGAAGGCGAAGTGCTTCTCGAAGGTACACTCAGTGGCACTCTCGAGAACCTTACACTCAAGAACCTCCACATCAAGGGTGGCAATGCACAGCGTTGGGCTTATGGTAAGGGTAACCTCGTGTTCGAGAACGTAACCTTTGAGGCAACCAGCGTATATGCACTCCACTTCGACGGTATTACAGCAGGTACAAACCTTACATATAAGAACTGTACTATCATCGGTTGGGCTGCAATGGGTGGCTCACCTGCAAGCTGTGTATTCGATGGCTGTACCATTAAGGGTAACGGCACATACGGTGTCATCAGAACCTACTTCGATACTACAATTAAAGGCTGTACATTCGATGTTGCTAACGTAAGCACTACCGATGCATACGAAGACGGTATCCACGCCGTAGATGGTGCAGAGGTTGTTGTAGATAAGTGCACCAATGCAAACGGTGACATGAAGGATATCGTGCACGTTCACGGTGCTTCAGTGGTTACTGTTGATGGCGTAGAAATCAAGAACGCAGCTAAGGCTGGTAACAAATACTACGCTACCTTCGACGAGGCATTCAAGGCTGTTAATGCTGGCGAGACATTGACATTGCTTGCCGATCTCAACATGAGCGACATCCTCATCATCAACAAGGCTATCACCTTCGACGGTAACGGCAAGAAGTTGACTTCTACGGCTGCTCGCGCTATCAACGTGAGCGGTGCAGATGGTGTAACTATCAAGAACCTTACTATCGATGCTAAGGGTGAGCGTGCAATCAACGTTATCCAGAACGCTACTAACGTAACTGTCGACAACGTTACCGCTACAGCTGCTAATTACACTGTTAACTTGGCTTCTTCTGCTCCTAAGGCAGTTGTTGCAATCAAGAACTCTACATTGAACGGTCTCTGCACTGTTAACGTTGCTGCTGCAGGTGCTAATGTTACAATTGATAACAGTACAGTAAACTGTAACGACAACAACACAACTGCAGGTGAGTCTTATGCTGCTCTCTGCTTGAATAAGGCTGCTGTCGGTGCTTCAATCGTTGCTACAAACACTACTGTCAATGTGACCGAAGGTTCCGACTCCGAAAAGGGCAGAAACGGTGCTGAGAATGGTACTGTTACCATCAACGGCTCTACCGAGGGTGTAACGGTCACTGTTGCAGTTATCACATACCCCGGTTCTGACAACTACCATGGCTTCACCTCTCTTGCCGATGCAATCGAGTTTGCAAAGACTGGCGATGTTGTTACTCTCATCCGTGATGTCGAGGCATCAGAGGTAATCCTTCTCGACAAGTCTGTAACCATCAACGGTGAAGGCCACAAAGTAACCTCTTCTGCTACTCGTGTATTCCGCGTAACAACAAGCAACACAGAGGTTACATTGAATGATGTTAACATGGTAAGTACAGCTGTCCGCGTTGGTACTAACGATGTTCGTGGTATCTCAATCGATATCGTGGATAATGTTAAGTTGACCTTGAATAACTGTTCTGTTGACTTTACAGACGCCTCAGCAAACGACTGGGCATACGCTGTAAACGTAACAGGTGGCAATAAACACGTTGTAACCATTATCGGTGGTGCTTACGAAGGTGCTAACGTTATCAATGTTCGTGGTGCTAACAACGCTGTTACTGTTAAGGATGCAACTCTTACAAGTACATATCCTAACAGTGATAACATTAATCATTATGGCGCTTGTATCTGGGTACTCCAGAATCAAGGTTCTACTGTTGTTGCCGAGGGTAATACCTTCAATGGTAACAATGCTGTAGCATTCAACCTTGGAACTGGTACTGAACTTACGGCATCTAACAATACGGACAATACAAAGTTGTTTATCACTGGTCAAGGTACAGAAGATAAACCTTACCTTATCAAGACTGCAGGTCAACTTGTAGACTTCCGCAACAGTGTTAATGCTGGCGAGACCAAGTACAGTGCTCCTGGTGTATATGTAGCACTTGCTGCAGACATCGATATGGCTGGTGAGAACTGGATAGGTATCGGTTCTGCTACTGCCGACCATGGCTTCATGGGTAACTTCGACGGTCAGGGTTATAAGATAAAGAACCTTACTATCACTAACCCTGCTCTCGCTAGCGACGGTTATGCTTATGCAGGTCTCTTCGGTGTAACAGAGGGTACCGACAAGGATAACCAGAACACCATCAAGAACCTGACCATTGAGAATGTAACAATCAAGACAACTGGCGCCATCGCTGCTGCTGCAATCGCTTATCCTTACTATACTATTATAGATAATGTGAAGGTTTGCGGTGACATCAAGATTCAGGGTGGTGACTACACAGCCGGTGTACTTGCTTACACTCGTCGCTGCGTGAACGCAAGCAACTTGTCTATCGTTGGTAACGACGGTTCATTCGTTAAGGGTGCTCAGGTTGTTGGTGGTGTCATCTCCGACATCCAGATGAATGGTGGTCTCACAGCAGATTATAAAAACTTCAGTGCTGATCGTGTTACCGTTAGCGGCACAAAGAATGTTGGTGGTATCTCCGGTATCATCGCAACACAGACTCTCAATGGCGCAACAGTTAAGAACGTTACTTTGAACTGCAGCGATGCTAGCGCGGGCATTGTATCTGGTGCTTTGGGTGGCACATCTACCATCTCTAACGTAACATTCGAGAACGTGGCAGGTGCAACTGCTCTCCTCGGTGTGACTTACGATGGTAACGCTATTGAAGCTAAGATTGGCGACACCTACTATGCTACTCTCGAGAATGCTCTTGCTGCTGAGAGTAATGAGGTTGTTGAGCTTCTTGTTCCTTATGTTGTAGCAAAGGGCGAAACTGTAACTCTCGACCTCAATGGTAAGACCGTGACTGGTACACCTTCCGAGGCTAAGGCTTATGCGGTAATTACCAACTATGGTACATTGACTATCAGTAATGGTTCTGTTATCTGCAACCACACACTCGCTGGTTCTACAGGCTATGCTGTGAACACTATCACTAACTGTGGTACACTCACTATCGAAGATGCTACTATCGAGAACAAGTCAACAGCACAGTACCAGATTGGTTATGCTATCGACAACAACTCTACATCTGCCGATGCTGTTGTTAACATCAAGGGTGGTAAGGTTGTTGCTTCTGGTTCTCTCTACTACGACGGTATCCGTCAGTTCTGTAACAGCCAGACTAAGGAGAACAGCGTTGTAGTTAGCGGTGGTGAGGTTTCTACCATCTGGACGCAGAACCCCAGCGACGGTGCAACCAAGAACACCAAGGACGTTAAGGGCTCTATCGCTATCAGTGGCGGTAAGGTTGGCGTTCTCTCTCTCGAACCCAGTGCAAACTTTGAGGCTGCTGTAACTGGTGGTCACTTCGGTGAAATCAGCTACTTCCAGACTGCAGAAGGTCGTGACCTTAAGGGCTTCATCACTGGCGGTACATTCGACAACCTGATCGACGAAACATTCCTCGCTATGGGTTATCAGTTGACAGGCGATGCTGCTCCTTACACTGTAGCATACACAGGCGAGGTAACAGAACTCGTACTTGTAGATGGTGAAGTTACAGAATTTGTCAATGAAAAAGAAATTACTGTTGGTACTCTGACTTACAAGCGTAGCAACATTAAGAACACTTGGACTCCGTTCTATGTTCCATTCGCTGTTCCTGTAAGTGCATTGGCTGACAAGTTTGATGTGGCTTACATCAACGACGTTCGCAGAACTGACAGCGACGACGATGGCGAACTCGATAAGTTCTCAATGGAAATTATCTACATCCATGGTGGCAATGCCAACGGCTCTGCCAAGACGCTCAAGGCCAACTATCCTTACTTCATCCGCTCTAAGTCTGGTCAGGAAGTAACAATGGAGATTACCCTTACAGATGCAAAAGTTTATGCTAAGGAAAATATCTTTGACTGCACCACAATGACTGAGAAGTTCGAAATCAAGGGTAACTACCATCAGATACCTTCTGACAAATTAACTGAGAATGACTATGTCGTAGGCGGAGGCGAATGGCATCCTCTTGCCGATGGCTATTCTTTAAACCCATTCCGCTTCTACATGACAAAGAGTTCTCGTTACGAGGACGAGCCTGCTACTCCTATGCAGTCAATGAGAATTATTGTTTGCGGTGAGGAAGACGAGAATGGTGCAACCATCATCTACGATGTTGTAGAAGACAGCCTGAACAACAATGGCAATGACTTCATCTACGACCTGCAGGGTCGTCGTGTAAGCGAGCCTAAGAAGGGTGGCATCTACATCAAGAACGGCAAGAAAATTCTCTTTTAATTGATTAACACTTTGATTCCTCTCACGGGCGATAGCAATGTCGTCCGTGAGAAACATAAAAAGTTTAGATTTATGAAAAAAGAATATTTAAGCCCCGAAATGCAAGTAGTGAAAATCTCTATGAATATCAACATTCTTGCATATTCTCTTCCCGGAAGTGAAGTTCCTGGTCCCGCTGACACAAAGGAGTACAACGATGTCAGCAATGATAACACCACCAAGGGTAGCAACATCTGGGACAACGAATGGTAATCTGCTGCAGATAACCATTTGAATCTATAACGCATTGGGGAGTGCCGAAATGGCACTCCCCAATTGTATTTATGCTCCGTCGCACGGCTGATGTTGCAGCCCTATTTGTGGCGACGGAAAACACCACGCGTCCTTCCGGCAAACTTCACGTGTGTAGTTGCCCAACTTCTCTGCAGAACTTCGACAACTTCACTGCAGAAGTTTTCTGCACGGACTGTTGTCGGGTGGCGGACTACAGGAGCGATTTCAGTATTTTGCTGTTTGCTCTGTCGATGGCGATGGTGTCCAGCGAGGCGAGGTAGATGCGTGTGGTGTGCTCGGAGTCGTGTCCCATGCCTTCGCTGATGACGGACAGTGGCACGTTTTTGCTTCTGGCGATGCTTGCCCAGGCGTGTCGACTGACGTACATGGTGAGGGGTACACTCAGGCCCAAACGGTTGCCGATGGCCTTCAGATGGCGGTTGATGCGGTGTGCGGCATAGATGTATTGGCGGCGCGGCTCCACTTCGCCGGCCGGATTGATGATGGGCAGCAGGTAGGGCGAATGGGGGTTGTTGTAGCGGTGGACGATTTCCTGCATACATTTTTCCCATTTGACGAAGAGTTGCTGACCGGTTTTGCGTCGGCGATACGACAGCACGCCTCCGCTGAGGTCTTTCTTCCGCAGATAGGCGATGTCGACAAACGACATGCCGCGGGTGTAGAAGGAGAAGAGGAACACGTCGCGGGCAAAGGCGAGTGTGGACGAGTCGGAGAGGTCCATCTCCCGGATGCGCCTGATGGTCTGGAGCGGAACGGCTCGCTTCACGGTCTTGTCCACACCGGTATAGACGTGCCTGAAGGGGTGGCGCTGCACGGTCAGGTCCTTCTCTACTGCGCGGTTGTAAACGGCTCGGAGTATTCGCATGTAGAACGAAGTGGTGTTGGACCTCACGCCGTTGCTCCTCAGATAGGACTCATAGGCCTGCATCATGTCGGAATCCATCTCGTGGAATGTCAGGTCGCGCCCTTGGCGAAAGCGTCGGAAACTGCGGAGCGTGGCTGCATACGTCTCCGGAGTGCGCTCCTTGCCCAGGGCTTTCAGTTGCGCTATAACTTGCTCCATGAAGGCAAGAAAATGGTTTGTGGTGTTGTTGGCTGCGCGGTCTGCAGGGGTGTTGTCTGCTGCACTGCTCCTGTCGGTGTGCCATGCATTGCCGGTGTTCTCCTGAAAACGGCGTGTTCCCATTCGGATGCCGTTGTCCGTTCCGCCACGAGAGTACGTCGGGCGGAAGTCGATCTTTACTGTTGCCATACAAAAACTGATTTAAAAATGTTTCTTTCTATCGGTTTCCGATAATCTGTAATGAGAATCGAGTCCTCAAAGCCTCGAAGAAAGCCTTGAAGAATACCGCTTGAAAAAGAACACTGAAAACAGTCTTTCGGATGGAAACGAAAGAGGGAAAAGAACAGTCCTGTGCGTGGGTGCTTACTTTCTGTCCTTCCAATAGGTGGGCATAAAGAGGAACAGGACGGTGAAGATTTCCAGCCTGCCGATGAGCATATAGGCACTCATGAGCCACTTGCCGGCAGGCGGAACAACGGCAAACGTGCCGGCAGGACCAGTGATGCCGGTGCCGGGACCTACGTTGCTCAGCATGCTGATGCTGCTGCCCAGAGCTGTATCGACGTCTGCTCCGAGCAGAGAGTAGCAGGTCATGGCTATCACCACAAGCAAGATGTAGATGAAAATGAAAGACAATGCCTGGCGCACCTTGTTGTCGGGCACAATCTGCTTTCCGATGCGCACACCCAGAACGGCTCTAGGATGGAGCATGAGCACCAGTTCGTTGAAGACACTCTTGGCGCAGATGATGATGCGAATAATCTTTATGCCGCCCGCCGTACTGCCGGCACAGGCACCAATGGCCATGATGACCACCGTGGGCATCCAGAATGATGCGCCCCATGCCACATAGTCGAACTTCTGGGCAGAAAAGCCTGTGCTGGTGGCAACAGAACTCACATGGAACAAGGCCGAACGGAACGTCTCCTCGAAGCCCTTGGGCAACAAGGCGTCGGCTGCTGCCGGGACTGGGGCAAAGTAAAACAACAACATGAAGCCCACCACTGCCACGCCAATGTAGGCAAGGAAGACACGCACCTCCTCGTTCTGGAAGAGCACACGGCTGCGACGGATGCTCATATAGTAATACAACGAGAAGTTCAGGCTGCTGACTATCATGAACACAGACGCCACATACTCTATGTAGTTGCTACGGAAGTAGGCTATGCTCTGCGAATGGGTGCTGAAACCTCCTGTGGCAATGGTGCTGAAGGCGTGGCACACGGCGTCGTAAAGGTTCATCGGACCCAACCAATAGAGGAAGGCACAAGCACCGGTCAAGACAAGATAGATGAGCAACACACGGCGAGCCGTAGAACCAATCTTCGGCCTCAACTTGTCGAGCCCCAAACCGGTCACCTCTGCCGAGTAGATGTTGCTGTTCTTCATCTCATAGACAGGAATCAGGGCAAAGGAGAAGACCACAATACCCAAACCGCCTATCCATTGCGTCAAGGCACGCCAGAAGAGCAAAGACTTGGGCAGACTCTCAATGTTGTTGATGCAGGTGGCACCCGTCGTGGTGAAACCACTCATCGTCTCGAAAAAGGCACTCGCCACATCCATGTCTGCCAGACAAAGATAAGGCACCATTCCAACAACAGAAAAGACTATCCACGAAAGGGCGACAATGAGGAAGTTGTCGGCTCTGCTCATTCTCTTGTTCACCTCGCGGCGACTCAAAAAGATGCAAAACGAACCAACGGCAAACGTGCCGAGCGCAGTCAGCAGAAAACACAACCAACTGTCCTCGCCGTAGAAGACGGCTACAAGCATGGCAAGCAGCAAAAAGATGCTCTCCATGTTGATAAGTATGCCGAATATGCCTTTCTTCATCTCAGTTTAATCATTGAACATTGACCGTTGACCATTGAACATTGTCCGTTGTCGCCTAATCCTTGTCCAGGGCGTGTTTTGCGTAGTCGATGGTGTAGTGCAGACCACGGCTCTCCTTGCGTTCGAGTGCCTGGCGTGTGATGAGATAGCCTACGTTTATCATGTTGCGCAGTTCACAGATGTCGCGTGTAGGCTTGACACGCTTGAAGAGATGTTCTGTCTCCTCGTAAAGGAGGTCGAGACGCTCCCATGCACGATGCAGACGAAGGTCGCTGCGGACAATGCCGACGTAGGTGCTCATAATCTGATTCACCTCCTTCACGTCCTGTGCAATGAGCACCTTCTCCTCGTTGGTCAGTGTGCCCTCGTCGTTCCATTCGGGAATACGTTCGTTGAAATCATACTGGTCTATGACCTCCAAGGCATGCTTTGCTGCTGCGTCGGCATAGACAACGGCCTCGATGAGTGAGTTGCTTGCCAGACGGTTGCCGCCATGAAGTCCGGTGCAGGCACATTCGCCAACGGCATAGAGGCGACGTATGCTGCTCTGTCCGTCGAGGTCGACCTGAATGCCACCGCACATGTAGTGTGCACTGGGCGCTACGGGAATGTATTGCTTCGTGATGTCTATGCCGATGGAGAGGCACTTGGCGTAGATATTTGGGAAGTGATGTTTGGTCTCCTCCGGGTCTTTGTGTGTGACGTCGAGGCAGACGTGGTCGAGTCCGTATATCTTCATCTCTCGGTCTATGGCACGAGCCACGATGTCGCGAGGTGCAAGCGAGAGGCGTTCGTCGTACTTCTGCATGAACTCTTCGCCATTGGGCAACTTCAGTATGCCGCCGTAGCCACGCATTGCCTCGGTGATGAGGTAGGCGGGATGCGACTCGTTAGGGTTGTAGAGAACCGTGGGATGGAACTGCACGAACTCCATGTCCTTCACCTTTCCCTTGGCACGATAGACCATGGCTATGCCGTCGCCTGTGGCAATGGTTGGGTTCGACGTTGTGGCATAGATGGCACCTGTGCCGCCTGTAGCCATGAGTGTTATCTTACTGAGGTAGGTGTCTATCTTGCCTGTATTGGGATTGAGGACGTAGGCACCGTAGCAGACAATGTCGGGAGTGCGGCGTGTGACACGGATGCCCAGGTGGTGCTGAGTGATGATTTCCACCGCAAAGTGATTTTCCAGCACTTCGATGTTGGGATTCTGCCTGACGGCTTCCATCAGCCCACGCTGTATCTCGGCTCCTGTGTCGTCGGCATGATGCAGGATGCGGAACTCGGAGTGGCCGCCTTCTCTGTGAAGGTCGAACTCTCCGTCTTCTTTCTTGTCGAAGTTGACGCCCCACTTCACGAGGTCCTTGATGCTTTGCGGAGCATTGCGCACCACTTGTTCTACGGCTGCCGGGTCGCTGATGTAGTCGCCCGCCACCATGGTGTCTTCGATGTGTTTCTCGAAGTTGTCGACAAGAAAGTTCGTCACCGCAGCGATGCCGCCCTGTGCCTTGGCTGTGTTGGCCTCTTCGAGGGTCGTCTTGCAGATGAGCGTTACCTTGCCCTTGCCGGCATTTGCCACCTTCAGGGCATAGCTCATGCCTGCCACTCCGCTGCCTATAATCAGGAATTCACTCTTCTTAATCATTGCCTTATGCAGTCTTTAATGACATGTTTTCAACTGCAAATGTACGAATATCACTGCGAACAGCAAAAGAAAAAACACTTTTTCTTATAATAAGAGGGCTGCAAAGCAGAAAAACAAGGCACGTTAAGTTGGCCAACAAGGCACGTTAAGTTGGTCAACAAGGCACGTTAAGTCGGCCAACAAGGCACGTCAAGTCGGCCAACAAGGCACGCCGAGTTTTCCGACGGCCCATTGGTCTTCTTCATTTTTCTCTTGGCTTCGCCCATGAATCTTAATTTTTCTTCGTAATTTTGCATTCGCAAATGGAACAGACTTTTAAGGACATAAGGAACCTGCTGGCTCAACGCATCCTCATTCTGGACGGTGCTATGGGCACTAAGATTCAGCAGTTTGGGCTGTCTGCCGAACACTTTCACGGCAAACGCTTCGCTTCGCATCCGGTTTCGCTGGCTGGCAACAACGACATTCTCTGCCTGACAGCACCCGATGTTGTCAAGGATATCCACCGACTTTACATCGAGGCAGGCGCCGACATCATAGCCACAAACACCTTCTCTTCCAACCGAATCAGCCAACAGGAGTATGGCTGTGCAGACATCGCAGCAGAGATGGCACGCGAAGGGGCACGCCTCGCCAGACAAGTGGCGGATGCTTTTGGGGGACAACGGACAACAGACAACGGACAACAGACAACGGACAATGCTCAATGCTCAACGGTCAATGGTCAACGGTCAATGGTCAATGGACAATGGTCAATGGTCAATGAAAGAAGAATTTTCGTAGCCGGTTCCATGGGACCTACGGCAAAGTCGCTGTCTCTTGCCTCCGACATGAGCAAGCCTACACATCGCAGCATCTCGTTCGACGAAATGGCAGAAGCCTACCGAGAGCAGGCAGAAGCACTCCTCGAAGGCGGTGCCGATTTCCTTCTGCTTGAAACTTGCTACGATGCCCTCAACACAAAGGCAGCTCTCTATGCCATAAGCGACATAAATCGTCGGTTTCATCGGCAAATTCCGGTCATGGTGTCCGTCACTGTCAACGACCGCAGCGGCCGAACTCTTACGGGACAAACACTCTGGGCGTTCTACACGAGCGTCTGCCACTACCCCTATCTGCTCAGCTTCGGCCTGAACTGTTCGTTCGGTGTCACTGACTTGCGTCCCTTCGTAGAACAGTTGTCTGCCAATGTTCCTCTGCCGATTTCCATCTACCCCAACGCCGGATTGCCCAATCAAATGGGTGAATACGACGAACTTCCCGACTTCACAGCACAACATCTCCGTGAGATGGCTGAAGCAGGCCTCATCAACATAGCCGGAGGTTGCTGCGGAACAAACGAACAACACATCAGGGCGATTGCCGATGCTCTGCACAACATCGAGCCACGAACAGTGCCGGCGAAGGACGACAGGCTGCGTGTCTCAGGTCTCGAACCACTGCTGATCGACCGTAAGACACAGAACTTCACCAACGTCGGGGAACGCACAAACGTGGCGGGCTCAAGGCGTTTTGCACGACTCATCGCTGAGAAACAATACGACGAGGCACTCGCTGTTGCCCGTCAACAAATAGAAGGCGGAGCAACTGTCATCGACATCAATATGGACGATGCCATGCTCGACAGCCAACAGGAAATGCAAACCTTCTGCCGACACATCAGCGGAGAACCTGCCGTGGGCAAGGCTGTCCTGATGATAGACAGCAGCGACTGGCCTACAATACTTGCCGGACTGAAGAACGCACAAGGCAAATGCATCGTCAACTCCATAAGTCTCAAAGCAGGCGAACAGGACTTCCTGACCAAAGCCACAGAACTGCGCCGACTAGGAGCCGCTGTTGTTGTGATGGCTTTCGACGAGGAAGGACAAGCCACAACCTACGAAAGGAAGATTGCCATTGCCCGTCGTGCCTACAATCTCCTGACCTCCATCGGTTTCCCGCCACAGGACATCATCTTCGACGTCAATATCCTTTCGGTTGGAACCGGCATCGAAGAACACCAAAACTATGGCGTCGACTTCATTCGTGCCGTAGAATGGATAAAGCAGAACCTGCCCCATGCCAAGACAAGCGGCGGCGTGAGCAACCTTTCCTTCGCTTTCCGAGGTAACAATAAGGTAAGGGAAGCCATGCACTCGGTGTTCCTCTACCATGCCATACGTGCTGGTCTCGACATGGCAATCGTCAATCCGTCGATGCTTCAGGTGTACGACGACATAGAACCCGACCTTCTCAGAGCCGTCGAAGACGTCATCCTGAACACCGACAACGAAGCGACAGAACGACTGCTCAACCTGGCAGACGAACTGAAAGCCAATACCCCAGCAACTGTTCAGAAAGTCCACGACACCACCACCGACAGACAATCACTGCCCATAGAGGAACGCTTGAAATACGCTTTGACCAAGGGCGACAGCAGCCATCTTGCAGAAGATGTGCCAGAAGCCTTAATGAAATATGGTCAGCCCATCAAGGTCATCGAAGGTCCTCTCATGGAGGCGATGGAACATATCGGTGTCTTGTTTGGCGAAGGAAAGATGTTCCTGCCACAGGTTGTCCGTTCGGCTCAGGTGATGAAGGACGCTGTTGCCATCCTCACGGCACAGGACTCCTCCACCCCGGAAGAGGCTGACAGGGGGCAAAAGCCTTGCATTGTGCTTGCCACGGCCAATGGCGATGTGCACGACATCGGTAAAAACATTGTCGGCATCGTGTTGGCGTGCAACGGTTTCGAGGTGGTTGACCTCGGCGTTATGGTGCCTTGCGAGACGATTCTCGAGGCCACACTGAGGCACAAGCCTGTCCTCGTTGGCATCAGCGGCCTGATAACTCCGTCGCTCAAGGAGATGGAAAAACTTTGCGAAACGTTCCAAAAGGAGCATCTCGATGTGCCTATCCTGGTGGGAGGGGCTACGACGTCGGCCGTTCACACTGCGGTGAAGTTGGCACCTCTCTATGATGGTTTGGTCGTCTATGGTGGCGATGCGTCGCAAACCTCTGTGCTTGCCAAACGATTATCTTCCGGTTCTGCCCATTTCATCGAGCAAATGAAGGCCGAACAGGGGCAGATTCGTGATGCCTACAACGAGCATCATACTCCCATCACACCCTACGAAGAAGCCAATAAACGAAGCCCCCTCCTTGCTCCCCCTTTGGGGGAGTGTCCCAATGCCTCAGCCTCTACCACCATTATAGCACTCCCCCAAAAGGGGAGCGGGGAGGGGGCTATCCTTTCTCTCATCGACTGGCGGATGTTTTTGCTGTTCTGGGGCTTCAAGGGTGAAACGCTGACTCAACTCCTGACCAACCCCGAAGCGGAGAAAACACTGCACGAAGGTAAGCGGTTCCTTGAGTCGTGCATGGAAAAAGACTTGCTGAAAGTTGACATATTATATAAGGTAGAACCTGCCAGGCGACAGGGTAACGACATTGTCTTCACAGAAGACGGACAGCACCTGCCGATGCTCCGCAGCCAATCTGCCGCACAGCATTACCGTTGCCTTGCCGACTTCTTCGACGAAGAGCAACCCTCCCCCGTCGGTCTCTTCGTGGTGACTGCCCGCCCAACCCAGGAATCAGCCGATGAAACCGAGCGTTTGATGATGCATGCCCTCTGTGCCCGTCTGGCAGAAGCCGCTGCCGAATGGCTGAGTTCCTCAATGGAAAATGGTCAATGGTCCATGCGAGTCGGCTTCGGCTACGCCACTTGTCCGGACCACTCGCTGAAGCGCATCGTCTTCGACAGACTGCAGGCAGAGCAGAAGATGAACGTCAGCCTAACCGACCACTACAGCATCCGGCCGTCCACCTCTGTCTGTGGTCTCCTCATCAGCCACCCCGAAGCCACATATTTCCCCGTGGGTCGCATAGACCAGGAGCAACTGAAGGACTATTGCCGGCGCAGAGGTATTACCACAGAGGAAGGCGAAAGTCTGTTATCCAAATACATAAACCACTCATCTTAACATGAAAGTCATAGACATACTGAACGGCAGCCAACGCCCCTTTGCCAGTTTCGAACTCGTGCCTCCTCTGAAGGGCAGCGACGCAAGCCGTCTCTATCAGAGCCTCGACCCCCTGATGGAATTCCAACCCCCATTTGTGAATATCACCTGCCACCGCGACGAAGTGGAGTTCGTGCCCAACGGCGACGGCAGTTACACACGGATGACTCTGGCAAAACGCCCCGGCACGGTTGCCATTGCAGCAGCCCTCATGCGCCGCTATCCCGAACTGGAGATTGTGCCACACGTCATCTGTGGCGGCTCTTCGGCAAGCCGAGTGGAGAGCGAACTGCTTGACCTCCACTTTCTTGGCATCAACAACATCGTTGCCCTGCGCGGCGATGCCTTGCCCGGACAAAAGCATTTCCAGCCCGAAAGCGACGGCTTTGCCCACAGTTCGGAACTGGTGGAGATGATAAGCAACCTGAATCGTGGCCAATATCTCGACCCCACAGTGAAGCAAGGCCACAGCACCGACTTCTGCATCGGCGTGGCAGCCTATCCCGAGAAGCACTTCGAGGCTGCAAACATGGAGACCGACATCCAGCACCTCAAGCAGAAGGTGGAGGCTGGAGCCCACTACATCGTCACACAGATGTTCTTCGACAACAGCAAGTTCTTCCGTTTTGTCGACCTCTGCCGCAAGGCTGGCATCAGCGTTCCCATCATCCCCGGATTGAAACCCATCTCGTCGAAGAAGCAGATAGACATGCTTCCGCGGAGTTTCCACATAGACATTCCGCAGGAACTCGTCGGCCTGATGGACAAGACACGCACAGCCGAAGACGCCTACCGACTGGGCATCGACTGGGCCATCCGCCAAAGTCGCGAACTCCTTGAGCACGGCGTCCCCGCCATACACTACTACACCATGGCAAAGCCCGACAACGTCTGCCAGATAGTCCGTGCCGTCTTCTGAACAACAGCCGTTCGGCAACAACATCACACCCCCGCAGGGAGTCACTCAGAAAGGTTAACCATTCTGCCCGGAAAGGTTAAGCATTATGGGCAAAAAGGTTAAGCATTATCGAAAGAATGGTTAACCTTTTTTTGGGGCATGGCAGGAATATATTTCTCACTTTGACTGTAGAAGAGATATTTTTCTGCCTCTTTATTTGGTAAAACCTAAAAACCTTCTTACATTTGTAGCGCATTTGGCTGGTCCGAATGCCTGTTTTATTGCTCAATTCACTACTCGAACTAGCACCTCGACAAAGAATAGAAGAGCATAACTATACACGATGGAGTGTACGCATCTGCGTAGGCTCTCCCATAGTGTATAGGGGTTGTGCTAGACCCGAGTAGTGTATGGATAAGGGTCTACGCTTTTCTTTTGCCCAAAGGTTAGTGTCGATCCGTCCTAGAACGACAATACATTACTAACCTAAATACTGTAATTTTGTGAAAAAGTTAATTCTTATGATGCTGCTTATGTGCTCGGTGAGCGCATGGGCACAAGACGTGATTGTGAAGAAGGACGGCTCACTTGTGGTGTGTCGCATCTTGGAAGTAACACAAACGGAAGTCGTTTATCAGAAATGGGACGATAAGGATGAGTCGAAGTATATCGTCAATCAGGGTGACTTAACGTCCATCCAGTACAAAGACGGTACTAAAAGACTCTTCGAAAGCACCGACAAACCCATAGTACAGGTTAACCAACCGAAGACGGACGACGAACTCCTGAAGATGGCTAACCACATGGATTTGAGGACAACCAACAAGGTTGAAAGGAAGATTAAAAAACTAAAACGATGGGGATGGACTCTTGGTAGTCTTATGATGGCTACTGGTGCAGGCATTATTGTTGGTATGGCTGTGAGTCCCGAGTTCCCTACGGAAGATATAATGTGGGATTATATGGGATGTATTGTAAGTGGACCTGTAATTTTTGCTTGTGGTGCTGCCATAACAACCGGTTGTGTTGTGAGGGCAAACAAACTGAAACGCTCACTTTACGATGTAAATAATTCTGCTCTTTATAGGCAGGATTTCAAACTTAAGAATGGCTCTTCTATTGCTACTGGTGTGGATATTCTGCAAGACAACACTCGCAGGAATCAAACTCTGGGTATCGGACTTAGTTATAACTTCTAACATATAGACACATGAAACTGTATAATTTTTTTTCGATGGCTGCTTGTGCTGCTGCAATGACCTTAACCTCGTGCAGAACAATGAACGGCGCATATGGCGAAAACGCACAGAATGATATCAACACTCTCCTCTCCAGCACAAACGAGTATGATCTGGATGTCTCCACCGAACCTATTACCTATACCATTGACATCTCAACGGAACTCGGTGCAGCGAAACTTAAAAACCTCACAGTTAAACAGGCTGAAGACCTGGCAAAGCGTGAGGCAATCATGAAATACAAGTGCGGAACTTTGGTAAACCCGCAGTATACATACCTGAAGAAGGGCAAGCGAATACTGAGAATCACAGTATATGGCTTCCCTGCTATGTATAAGAATCAGGAAAAATAATATGACGATGCCAAGCTAAGGCAAGAGATAGACATCAACATCAGATAGTCTGTTCTGTATGCTTTCACACTACAAAGAATCACCGCACGCACACCGCTTGCGGTGATTTTCTTTGTTTCACCTGAACAGCCTGCAAGGGATATCTAAAAAACAGGTTAACCATTCTGCCCGGAAAGGTTAAGCATTATGAGCAATTAGGTTAAGCATTATTGCCATAATGGTTAACCTTTTTTTTGTGCATGGCCTGGGCTTTGGGCGAGGAGGCTGAAAAATACTTCTTGCATACAAAGAAAAGTTTGTCGTTTCGTTGTATTATTTCTTCTTTCTCTCTACCTTTGTGGCGAAGTCTGATATTATATGATAAAATATACAAAATACCTTTTTCTGCTTCTGCTTGTGGCTTCGTGTGCCTCGCACCGGCCCATGCGACGCTCTGTGCGCCATGCCGATGCCATGCCGGCACTGCCCTACGGGGTGCAGCAGACGGTGGTCGGCGTGCAGGAGGACAAGCAGAAGGAGAAAGAAGCCGCAGCCTATGCCAGGCCGTCCGTCTCGCAGGTGGAGTACGCACCACAGGGAACATGGCAATATGCAAAGCAGATGGCACTCGACATGCTGTGCCAGTCGTCGCTCTTCGAGACGTCTCAACTGGGACTCTACGTGTATGACTTGACCGAGAGCAAGCCCCTCTATGCCGTCAACGCTGCCCACAGAATGCGACCTGCCTCGTGCCAGAAACTCGTCACCGCCATCACAGCTCTGCACTTCCTGAAGGGCAACTATCAGTTCCACACCGATTTCCGCATCACAGGCAAGGTGACAAAAGGCATACTGCAAGGCGACCTCATCGTGGTGGGCGGCATGGACCCCATGGTCAGCACAGACGAACTGCTCGTGGCAGCACGGCAAATAAAACAACAACACGGCATCAACAGCATAGCAGGCTCGGTGGTGCTGGACCTCACCATGAGGGAAGACACACCATACGGCTGGGGATGGTGCTGGGATGACGACTACGGTCCGCTCTCCGCACTGCTTGCTGATGGCAAAGACTGCTTCAAGCAAAAATGGATCGAGGCACTCGGAAAAGCCAACATTAAGTGCGACACCGCCTTCACCATAAAGGTGCACAACCCAAAAGAAACAAGACCAAAAACCGCTCCGACAAGCACCTCCGTCTATTCCATACAACATAATATAGACGAACTGCTCAACCCTATGATGAAAAAGAGCGACAACATCTACGCCGAATGTCTGTTCTACCAAATAGCAGCCACCGTCGCAGAGAAAGGAGCAGGCCAGAAAGAAGCAGCACAGCGTACGGCAGAACTGATGGAACAAATAGGCCTACAACCCGAACAATACAAAGTGGCAGACGGCAGCGGACTGTCGCTCTACAACTATGCCTCAGCCGAAATGCTCGTCGCCATGCTCCGATATGCCTGGCACACAGAACACATCCACAAACAACTGCTGACCTCATTACCCATCTCAGGCTTCGACGGCACACTGAAAAAACGCATGATAGGCACACCGGCCGAAGGCAACGTACGTGCAAAGACAGGCAGTGTGAGCGGCATAGCATCGCTGGCAGGATACATCACCGCCAGCAACGGACACATACTCGCCTTCGCCATCATCAACCAAGGCGTGGCACCACTCTCCGCAGGACGTGCCTTCCAGGACAATGTCTGCATAGAACTCAGCAAATAATGTTCAACAAATAAAACCCTACCGCTATGAAAACCATCCTCACCATCCTGGCTCTCGCCATCACAATGCCAATGATGGCACAAAGAATGAACGACGGAAAAACCTGTCAAGACTGGAAAAAAGAGTACGAAAACCAAGTGAGTAAACTCAAAAGCGAACTCAACATACTAAAGAAAAACGCTAAAACAAGCACAAACTCCAACATCAAAGCAGAAATAAAAAAGAAGGATGCCGAACTGAAGAAAGCTAAAAGTAACCTGAAAGTCGCTAAGAAAGCAGCATCACTCGAGAAGAAAGCCGACAAAAACTTCAGTAAAGCACAAAGCACAAGCCTCAAGTTAGAACAAAAAAACGCTAAGATAAACAAGAAAATAACTAAGGCAAAAGCCAAAGAAACAAAAGCCCTTGCAAAGCTTCAGAAAGAGCAACAAAACCTGGAAAACATAAAGAAAGACATCGAAATACTGCAGAACAATCTGGAAAGTCTGCAGACAGAAACCAATCTTGCCAAAGATATTCTGGACAACACAAAGAGCAAAAAGGACGAAGCGAAACGCCTGCTCATAGAAGGTATCAGTAAATAAAACACCAATACCTTAACAGAAACAACAGAAAACCTACTGCATCAGTGCTTATCCGCCAGATGCCATAGCACAATGCCGGCGGCCACGCTGACATTAAGGCTGTGCTTTGTGCCCCACTGAGGTATTTCAATGCAGCCATCGCACTTGTCCACAATGTGCTGTTGCACACCCTTTACCTCGTTTCCAAGCACTACTGCATAGCGTTTTACCTCTTCCTTACAGAAGTTTTGCAAGAGCGTACTTCCCTCGCATTGCTCTACTGCCAGGAGTGTGTAGCCTTGCTTTCGGAGGTAATCGACAGCCTCGTCTGTCTCTTTGAAGTAACGCCAACTGACACTTTCCTCTGCCCCGAGTGCTGTTTTGTGTATCTCCGGATGGGGAGGTTGAGCAGTGATGCCGCACAAAAGTACTTCTTCTATGCAGAAAGCATCGCTCGTTCTGAACACGCTGCCTACGTTGTGCAGGCTCCTTACGTGGTCCAATACTACTGCTATGGGCTGCTTTTCCGTTTCGCGGAACTCACCAAGTGTGAGCCTGCCCATTTCGGTTACCTTCAACTTCCTCATGCTTCTGTGTTTTGTTTGTGTGGCTGCAAAATTAACAAATAATGTTAATAACTGTGTTAATAACTACCCATTTATTAACAACAACAGGGTGAAAAAGTCGTCTTTCTTCAGTTTTTCAACAATAATGAAATGTTATAAAAATACTTTCAACCTAAAAAATTGTACTTATCAAGGCTTCTTTTTGAGGAAATGTGTTAACTTTGCATGTTGTTAACATGTGTTGAAAACTTTCTTCTCTGCTGCTGCTAATTTCTTTTATATTAAAGGATATGGGGTGGATGGCAGTGGTTGATAAGAGGTGCATAAGGGGTGGTGAGGTGTTGACAACTTGGATGATGTGAAAATGGGTTGTGGAGTTATCCACTTATCAACCGCATATCATCATCATCATAAATACTTATTTTAAATATATATATAAATAATATTATAATATATGATGGTTGATAACAGTTGGAAGGCTGCGGGCTATGTGACGGAGGCTGTTCCTGAGGGAGCGGACTTGAAGGCTGAGATACGCCGTATGTGCAAGGAGAAGAATGCTGTCATCATGGCGCACTACTATACGGAGGGTGTGATTCAGGATGTGGCGGACTTTGTGGGCGACAGTTTGGCTTTGGCTCAGCAGGCGGCTCGCACGGAGGCGGACATCATTGTGATGTGTGGTGTTCACTTTATGGGTGAGACGAACAAGATTCTTTGCCCACGGAAGAAGGTGCTTGTGCCGGACTTGAATGCCACTTGTTCGCTGGCGGAGAGTTGTCCTGCCGGCGAGTTTGAGGCGTTCGTGAAGGCGCATCCCGACCATACGGTCATTAGTTATGTGAACACTACGGCTGCCACGAAGGCTCTGACGGACATTGTTGTCACTAGTGGCAATGCTATGCAGATTGTGAATGCTTTGCCCAAGGAGGAGAAGATAGTGTTTGGTCCGGACCGTAATCTTGGTGGTTACATCAATGCGGTTACGGGCAGGGACATGGTTCTCTGGAATGGAGCGTGCCATGTTCACGAGAAGTTCAGCCTTGAGGGCATACTGAAGTTGAAGCAGGAGCACCCCGATGCCAAGGTGCTTGTGCATCCGGAGTGTAAGGAATCGGTGGTGAAGGTGGCCGACAAGGTGGGCAGCACGGCGGTTCTTCTCAAGTTCTGCCAGGAGGACAGTGCCACGGAGTTTATTGTAGTGACGGAGAGTGGCATTCTGCACAAGATGCGTCAGGCGTGTCCGCAGAAGACCTTCTTGCCTGCTCCGCCGGAGGATAACTGTGGTGGCTGCAACGAGTGTGACTACATGAGGCTCATCACTTTGGAGAAACTCTACAACTGTCTGAAGTACGAATGGCCAGAGATTGAGGTGGATGCACAGGTGGCTGAGAAGGCTGTGAAGTGCATCAACCGCATGCTCGAAATGAGTAAGTAACAGACCACTGCGGTGTAGGTAAAAATAAAGGTTAACCATTATAGAAAGAATGGTTAACCTTTTCTTGTATAATGGTTAAGGGTTTTGTCAATAATGCTTAACCATTATTTATGGGTACGCCTTTAGTGTGCTTCGAGCCAGTTTGCGCCCCATCCGCAGTCGGCAATGAGAGGCACTCGCAGTTGTGCGGCGGCTTGCATTTCTTCTATCACGAGGCTTTGCAGTCTCTCTTTCTCTTCTGGCACGACGGAGAAGTTGAGTTCGTCGTGAACCTGCAGCATCATCTTCGACTGGAAGGCTTCCTGCTTCATGCGACGACCTATGCGTATCATGGCTATCTTTATGATGTCGGCAGCACTGCCCTGTATGGGAGCGTTGATGGCATTGCGTTCGGCATAGGCACGCACCACGGCGTTGCCCGAGTTGATGTCGGGCAGTTGGCAACGACGCCCGAAGATGGTCTCCGTATAACCCTTGTCGCGAGCCATTTCAATGCTCTTGTCCATGTAGGCCTTCACGCCCGGATAAGTCTCGAAGTAACCGTCTATGAGTTGCTTGGCTTCGGTTCTCGACACACCCATCCTTTCTGCCAGACCGAAGGCACTGATGCCGTAGATGATGCCGAAGTTGGCTGTCTTGGCTTTCCGGCGTTCGTCCGAAGTCACCTCCTCAAGCGGTTTCTTGAAAATCTTGGCAGCCGTGGCAGCATGAATGTCGTTGCCTTGCACGAAAGCCTCAATGAGGTTGGCGTCCTGGCTCAGGTGAGCCATAATGCGAAGTTCAATCTGACTGTAGTCGGCACTGAAGAAGAGTTGTCCCGGATAAGGGATGAAAGCCTTTCGCACCTCCTTGCCTTGGGCATCGCGCACCGGTATGTTCTGCAGATTGGGGTTCGACGACGACAGACGGCCCGTGGCGGTAACGGTCTGATTGAACGACGTATGTATGTGTCCCGTCTGCGGATTGATGAGTTGCGGCAAGGCATCGATGTACGTGCTCAACAGTTTCTTCACGCCACGGTAGTCCAGTATCTTGCCCACAACAGGGTGTTTGCGCTGCAAAGCCTCCAGAACCTCCTCGTTGGTCACGTACTGCCCCTTCTTCGTCTTCTTCGCCTTTGGGTCGAGAGCCAGGCGTTCGAAGAGCACTTCGCCCACCTGCTTGGGGCTGGAGATGTTGAATTCCGTGCCGGCAAGGCTGTGTATTTCTGCCTCCAGTTCAAGCATCTGTTGCGTAAAGAGGCGGCTCGTCTCCTTCAGTCCCTCAGTGTCTATCATCACACCCGCCTCCTCCATTTCCGCAAGCACAGGCATCAGCGGCATCTCTATCTCGCAGAAAAGTGTCCACAGACCCTCCTCTTTCAGTTGTTTCTCAAAGAAAACTTTCAGTTCACCAATGTCATTGCAGCCGTAAACGCTCAGCAGATAATCAAGATGATGACGCATCTCCGGATGGAGAAGATAGTGGGCAATCTCCGTATCGAACATAGGTCTTGAAGTCAATCCCTGAGCCTTCAGTTCCTTCCACTGCGCCTTCAGGTTGTGCCCCACTACCATACCGTCGTCCATCACCATCATCTCTGCGGCAGAACCACTGTCAGCCTTCACCTCAGCCACAGGCACATCGCTCGCAGAGGTCTGCACAGGCATATCGAAAAGACTCAGTTGAGTGGAGCCGTCGCTGTACGTTTTTGCCGTTTCCTTTGGTGCAGGCGCAGGTTTGGCACTGCTCGTCTTGCTCAGCAACTGGCGAAATTCCAGTATTTTATATAGTTCGTTCAGTCTTTCGTAGTCGGGTTCCTTAATCTTCAGTGCATCCATATCCAGCCTGATGGGCACCTCTGTGCAGATAGTGGCCAGCCATTTGCTCTGACGTATCTGTTCCACATTAGCCTCCACCTTCGCCTTGAGCGCACCCTTCAACTTGTCCGTCGAAACCAAAAGCGCTTCAATGCTGCCAAACTCCTCAACGAGTTTTTGTGCCGTCTTCTCCCCTACTCCCGGACAACCCGGTATGTTGTCCACAGCATCGCCCATCAATCCAAGCATATCGATGACCTGAAGCGGCGAATCAAGTCCCCACTTCCGTTTCACTTCCTCAACCCCAAGAATCTCTGCCTCGTTGCTCTTGCCCAAACCGGGACGGTAGATCCGCACACAAGGCGTAACAAGTTGGCCATAATCCTTGTCCGGAGTCATCATATAGGTCTCAATGCCCATCGAATCAGCCTGGCGGGAAAGTGTTCCTATCACATCGTCTGCCTCATAACCCTGCACCTCGAGCACCGGAATGTTACGCGCCTTCAAGATATCCTTGATGATTGGCACCGCAAAACGAATGGCTTCCGGCGTCTCTTCGCGTTGTGCTTTATACAAAGGGTATGCCTCGTGGCGGAAAGTAGGCCCGTGAGGATCGAATGCCACCCCAAGATGTGTGGGCTGACCCTTAGCCATTACCTCGTCCAAGGTGTTGACAAAACCCAAAATAGCCGAAGTATTCTCTCCTTTTGAATTGATGCGTGGGTTCTTGAAGAAAGCATAATATGCACGATAAATAAGTGCGTATGCGTCGAGTAAATAGAGTTTCTGCATCGTTTCCTTTCTTTTTATTTGGTAAAATTATAGAAAAAATATGAAAGATGCGCTTTTTTATGTAATTTTGCAGCCTAAAGATTATATAAATGGAGGTACTGGAACAAATCAAGGCACCTGTTTCTGCCGAAATGGAACAGTTCAACGAAGTATTCCGGCAGACGCTTTGCAGCGACAATGTTATGCTGCAAAAGGCAGTGGAACACCTCATGAAAGCACCCGGAAAGCAAGTCCGTCCGATGCTTGTGATGCTGGCTGCACGCACGGTAGGAAAGGTAAACGACCAGGTTATCCGTGTTGCGCTTGCATTGGAGATGCTCCATACGGCTTCTCTTGTTCACGATGATGTGGTGGACGAAAGTGATCGTCGTCGTGGATTGCCTTCGATTAGTGCTTTACTCTCCAACCAGGTTGCTGTTCTTGCCGGTGATTTCATCTTGAGCAAGGCGTTGGAGTGTGCTGCCCAGACGAACGATTTGCGCATTGTGCAACACATATCCAGGCTTGGCCAGACGCTTGCAGAGGGCGAACTGCTGCAACTTGAGAACCAAGACTCTGTGGAACTTTCCGAATCGGCTTACTTCGACATCATCAGCCGAAAGACTGCCAGTTTGTTTTCCGTCAGTGCGCGTCTTGGTGTGCTTGCGGCCGGTGGTTCGGAGGCAGAGGCGGAGCGCATGGCGCAGTTTGGCAAACTCATAGGCATCTGCTTCCAGTTGCGCGACGATGTGTTTGATTATGGCACGGCGGAAGTGGGGAAACCTGTTTGCAGCGACATGCGTGAGGGCAAACTCACTTTGCCTGTTATTTATGCGCTCAACCATTCGGACGAGGCTTCGTCGTTCCGTGAGACTGCTTTGAAGGTGCGTCGTGGCGAGGCAACGCAGGAGGAGATTCGCCAGCTGATGGACTTTGCCGTGCAAGAGGGTGGTCTGGATTATGCTGTTTGGCACATGAAGGACATGCAGGGCATGGCCGACGGGCTTATTCCGGAGGACATCGACGGGCAGATTGCCGCTGCTCTCCATCTGTTGGCTTCTTTTGTGGCAGACAGAAAGCTGTGATTTCCAACAACATTATAGGCAGGTTTGCGCCTTCTCCGACGGGGAGGATGCACCTGGGCAACGTGTTTTGTGCCCTGCTGTCGTGGCTTTCTGCCAGGAGCAAGGGCGGGCGTTGGCTTTTGCGCATTGAGGATCTCGACCCGGACCGCTCGCGCAAGGCGTTTGCCGAGCAACTGCAGGACGACCTGCAATGGCTTGGTCTGCCGTGGGACGGCGACATCATCTGGCAGAGCGAACGCCACGATATTTATCTGCAATACCTGGAGAAACTGGAGAAAGATGGGCTTACCTATCCGTGTTTCTGCACCCGTGCTGACATTATGGCTACGCAGGCTCCGCACGAAAGCGACGGACGCATTGTCTATGCGGGTACTTGCAGGGGCAGAATGCTCGATGAAACCGACAAAAACAGGCCGTCTGCCGTCCGACTTATCGTGCCCGACTGCGACATCACCTTCTGCGACGGACACTATGGCCCTCAGCGCATCAACCTTGCCCGCCACTGTGGCGACTATATTTTGCGACGCAAGGATGGTGCATGGGCTTATCAACTTGCTGTGGTTCTGGACGATGCATTGATGGGCGTGACGGAGGTTGTTCGTGGCAGAGATCTTCTGCTCAGCACTCCGCAGCAGTTGCATCTCTACCGTACACTGGGCTTCGACGAGCCAACATTCTGCCATCATCCGCTGTTGATAAACGAGGCAGGGCAGCGACTCTGCAAGCGCGACCTCTCGCTCGACCTGGGATGTCTGCGCCAGAAGCATGGAAATCCCGATGAAATCATTGGTTTTCTCGCCTTTCTGGCCGGTATCTTGCCCGAACCGACCCCTACCCTTCCCCAAGACCTTCTGCCCCTTTTCGACTGGCAGAAAGTACCTCTCGACGACATCACTGCAAGCCTCTGAAAATAATGGTTAACCTTTCTGCTAATAATGCTTAACCATTATGGCCAAAACCCTTAACCATTCTGCCCGGAATGGTTAACCTATTTTTTCCACAACCCAGTGGATGCAAAAAAGGGAACCGCTTGTGGCGACTCCCTTTCGTATAGCAGAGGTAGATTTATGTTGCGTTATGTTAGTCCGACAACATAGCCTTTCCCCTTTATTTGAGGACGTATCTGACGGCTTTATAGAGGACAAAAAGTTCAACGGCTGCGATGGCTCCCCAGATGAGTGCAGGGATGATTCCCGGAACCATCACCGAAGTGATGAAGCAAATCAGCGGTGCAACCACAGGCAAAAACGGCATCTGCCAGCACTCCAACGCCATCATTGTGAACGGAACCGCGTGACACAGAATCAGCAGCAGTACAACAATGCTGCAAACAAAGTAAACGATGTACAACACGCTGAGAACTTTCCAAAAATTAGTTGCTTTCATAAGAAATAAAATTAAGGGTGAATAATAAGAACATTCTATAGAAATAACGAAACTCCTGCAACTATTATTATCCCCCTTAACATTTTTAAAAAAAAAAACGCCCACCCTGCTATCTGAAAAAGAGCAGGATGGGTTTTAATATACTACAAGCATTCAGTCTGCAAACTTGCCGGTGACGAACATCTTCGCACAGGGCATTGTCAGGCAGACAAGGCTATGCTTTCGTTAGTCAGCAAGTTTTGCGCTGATGAACTCACGGTTCAGGCGGGCAATGTTGCTGATGGTCTCGCACTTGGGGCACACGGCCTCGCAGGCACGAGTGTTGGTGCAGTTGCCGAAGCCCAGTTCGTCCATCTTGGCAACCATAGCCTTAGCACGTCGTGCAGCCTCTGCCTTGCCCTGGGGAAGCAGAGCAAGCTGGCTCACCTTGGAGCTTACGAAAAGCATGGCAGAACCGTTCTTGCAGGCAGCAACGCAAGCACCGCAACCGATGCAGCTGGCGCAGTCCATAGCCTCGTCGGCATCATCCTTCGGGATGAGAATGGCATTGGCATCCTGAGCCTGGCCGGTGCGAACAGTCGTATAACCGCCTGCCTGCATGATCTTATCGAAGGCATTGCGGTCCACCATGCAGTCCTTGATGACAGGGAAACCGGCAGAACGCCAGGGTTCAACGGTGATGGTCTCGCCGTCCTTGAACTTACGCATGTACAACTGGCAGGTGGTGGCACCACGCTCCGTCTTGCCATGAGGCGTACCGTTGATGTAGAGCGAACACATACCGCAGATACCTTCGCGGCAATCGTGGTCGAAGACGAAAGGCTCCTTGCCTTCGCTTATGAGCTCCTCGTTCATAATGTCGAGCGCCTCAAGGAAAGAGGTGTCGTCGGGAATGTTCTTCAACTCGTGTGTGTCGAAGTGACCCTTTTCCTTAGGGCCGTTCTGTTTCCAGAACTTAATTGTAACAGATATATTCTTTGCCATGACTAATTCTTGTAATTACGTGTCTGAACCTTTATTGCTTCATACTTGAGGGGTTCCTTGATGAGTTCGGGAGCCTTGTCGTCGTTGCCCTGATAATCCCAGCAGCCAACGTAGAAGAAGTTCTCGTCGTCGCGCTTTGCCTCGCCTTCCTCTGTCTGATGCTCCTCGCGGAAGTGGCCGCCGCAGCTTTCCTCACGGTGCAATGCATCGTAAGCCACAAGCTCACCCATCAGAATGAAGTCGCGAAGGTGGATAGCCTTGTCGAGCTCAACATTGAGACCTTCCTTAGAACCGGGAATGAACAAGTTGGTGTCGAACTCCTTGCGAAGCTCTTTCAGCAACTTCAAGCCTTCCTCCAAGCCCTCTTTCGTGCGGCCCATGCCAACATGTTCCCACATGATGTGGCCAAGTTCCTTGTGGATGGAGTCAACACTGCGCTTACCCTTGATGTTCATCAGGCGGTCAATCTCCTTCTCGACAGCCTTCTCTGCCTCTGCAAACTCGGGCAGATCGGTGCTCAGGCGAGGCCAGATGTTCTGGTCGGCCAGGTAGTTCTGGATTGTGTAGGGAAGAACGAAGTAGCCGTCGGCCAGACCCTGCATGAGAGCAGATGCACCAAGACGGTTGGCACCGTGGTCGGAGAAGTTACATTCGCCAATAGCAAACAAGCCAGGAACGGTGGTCTGCAACTCGTAGTCAACCCAAACACCACCCATAGTGTAGTGGATAGCGGGGAAGATCATCATCGGGTGGTAATAGTCAACACCATTCTTCGTGCAAGCCTTCTCGCCCGGATTAACGTCGGTAATCTCTTCATACATATCGAAGAGGTTGCCATAACGCTGAAGAATTTCGTCGATACCGAGACGCTGAATACTCTCGCTGAAGTCGAGGAACACGGCAAGACCGGTGTTGTTCACACCAAAGCCCTTGTCGCAACGCTCCTTCGCTGCACGAGATGCAACGTCGCGGGGAACAAGGTTACCGAAGGCAGGATAACGACGCTCCAGATAGTAGTCGCGGTCCTCTTCGGGAATTTCATAACCTTGCTTTGTGCCTGCCTGCAATGCCTTTGCGTCTTCCAGCTTCTTCGGAACCCAGATGCGGCCATCGTTACGCAGTGATTCGGACATAAGCGTCAGCTTAGACTGCTTGTCGCCATGAACAGGAATACAAGTGGGGTGAATCTGAACGTAAGAAGGATTAGCCATCATGGCACCCTTGCGGAAGCACTGAATAGCTGCTGTGCAGTTACAGCCCATGGCATTTGTAGAAAGGAAGTAAGCATTGCCGTAGCCACCGGTAGCAATAACAACAGCATTTGCGCTGAAGCGTTCCAGCTTGCCGGTTACGAGGTTCTTGGCAATGATACCGCGAGCTCTGCCGTCAACAATAACGACGTCTTCCATCTCATAACGAGTATAGAGCTTTACTTTGCCACGCTGAACTTCCTTGCTCAAAGAAGAGTAAGCACCGAGAAGCAACTGCTGACCGGTCTGGCCCTTGGCATAGAAGGTACGGCTTACCTGTGCACCACCGAAAGAACGGTTTGCCAGCATGCCGCCATATTCGCGAGCAAAGGGAACGCCTTGTGCCACACATTGGTCGATGATGTCGTTGCTCACTTCTGCCAAACGATAGACGTTTGCCTCGCGAGCACGGTAGTCGCCACCTTTCACTGTATCGTAGAAGAGGCGGTAAACAGAGTCGCCGTCGTTCTGATAGTTCTTTGCGGCATTGATACCACCCTGTGCAGCGATGGAGTGTGCACGGCGGGGGCTGTCCTGAATGCAGAAGTTATATACGTTGAAGCCCATTTCGGCAAGCGAAGCGGCTGCGCTGGCACCTGCCAGACCTGTGCCGACTACGATGACGTCGAGCTTAAGTTTGTTCTTTGGGTTCACCAGACGTTGGTGTGCCTTGTAGTTGGACCATTTCTCTGCTATTGGTCCTTCGGGGATTTTGGAATCTATTGTCTTTGCCATGATTTTGGTAGATTATAGATTAATGGATTAGTTTAGTTATAAAATTAGCAAAGGCCACCTGCATGGCAAGCGTTAGCGATATTGACAACATCGTTGAAGTCGCAGGGACGATAGCCGAAGCAGAATGCTACGGCAACGGCAGCGAACATCAGGATAATGATGGTAGATGCGATGCAGCTGATGGCACGCCAGCGGTTGAACCATACCTTGCCACTCCAGCCGAGGGTTTGCATTGAGCTCCACAAACCGTGGTTGAGGTGCATCCAAAGGGCAGCAAGCCATACGAGATAGATGACGGTGTAGCATGGGCAGGAGAAGGTTTCTGCTATCCAGTACACGCCGTTTGTTGCGAGTTCGTGATTGCCAGCGCATGGCACGAGCTCAACGAGCATCATCTTTGCCCAGAAGTTGTAGAGGTGAAGTCCCATGCCAAGGATGACGATGACGCCGAGGGCGAGCATGTTTTGGCTGGCCCACTCTACTTTCTTGGGTTTGCTGGTTACTGCATAGCGGTCGGTGCCGCGTGCTTTCCAGTTCTGGAATGTGAGCCAGAAAGCGAAGATGAAGTGCAGAACCACAAGACCTGCCAGGGCGACTGTTGCTGCCACGGCATACCAATTAGCACCCAGGAAACCACAAATCATGTTGTAACCTTCGGCACTGATAAGAGCCACAACGTTCATTGACGCGTGGAACAGCAGGAAGAGAATCAGGGCAATGCCGGTTAGGGACATCACGACTTTCCTGCCGATTGAAGAATTAATTAACCACATAGAAAAATTGAATTAAGTTATATTTAGTGTTACTTTTCTTCACGCACGTACCTATTTTTAGGTATATGTCGAAGGCAAAAGTACACAAAAAAGGTTAAATGAGCAACTTTTTCAAGGAAATGTTGGCAGAAATGCCTACTTTTGTGCGTTATTTTGATGTGCAAAAGAACGAATGGAATATAAATACGACGTAATTGTTGTTGGTGCCGGCCATGCCGGATGTGAGGCTGCTGCGGCTGCTGCGAAGCTGGGTGCGAGGACGTGTCTCATTACGATGGACATGAACAAGATTGCCCAAATGAGTTGTAATCCTGCCATTGGCGGCATTGCCAAAGGTCAGATTGTTCGCGAGATTGATGCTTTGGGCGGCCATACGGGCGAGGTGACGGATGCCACAGCCATACAGTTCCGCATGTTGAACCGTTCGAAGGGGCCTGCTATGTGGAGTCCCAGGGCGCAATGCGACAGGGCAAAATTCATATGGGTATGGCGTGAAATCCTCGAGAATACGGAGAATCTGTCCATCTGGCAAGACCAGGTCGTGGAACTACTCACGGAGGAAACGAAAACTTCACTGCAGAAGTTGCCGAACTTCACTGCAGAAGTTGCCAAACTTCACGTGTGTGGTTTGCGAACCATACAGGGGGTTGTTTTCAAGGCGCCTTGTGTGGTGATTACTGCCGGCACGTTCCTCAATGGTTTGATGCACATCGGCCGCACCAGGATTCCCGGTGGGCGTTGTGCCGAACTGCCAAGTCTCCATCTCTCGGAAAGCATTGCTGCCTGTGGTATTACTGTGGACAGAATGAAGACGGGCACGCCTGTCCGTATCGATGGCCGTTCGGTGGACTTTTCTCTCATGCAGCGTCAGGACGGAGAGCAAGACTTCCATAAGTTCTCGTATATGGGCGAGCCGCGCATGTTGCCGCAGTTGCCGTGTTGGATTACCTATACAAACGAGCAGGTGCACGACAGGCTTCGGGCTGCCCTACCCGACTCTCCGCTCTACAATGGGCAGATTCAGAGCATTGGTCCACGCTACTGTCCGAGCATCGAAACAAAGCTTGTTACTTTTGCAGAACGCACTGAACACCAGTTGTTTCTGGAGCCTGAAGGTGGTTCCACGCAGGAGTTTTACCTGAATGGCTTTTCGAGTTCGCTCCCCATCGATGCGCAGATTGAGGCCCTGAAGTTGATTCCGGCTTTCCGCAACCTGCAGATATACCGTCCGGGCTATGCCATTGAATATGATTTCTTCGACCCTACTCAACTTCGCCACTCGCTGGAGTCGAAAGTTGTGGATGGCCTTTTCATGGCCGGCCAGGTGAATGGCACCACGGGCTACGAGGAGGCTGCCGGACAAGGCTTGGTGGCGGGCATCAATGCTGCACGCAAGGTTGGCGGACAGGAGCCTTTTGTGATGCGCAGAGACGAGTCGTACATCGGTGTATTGATAGACGACCTTGTGACGAAGGGCGTGGACGAGCCGTACCGTATGTTCACCTCTCGTGCCGAATATCGCATCCTTTTGCGTCAGGACGATGCTGATGCACGCCTTACGGAGCGCAGCTACGAAATGGGATTGGCTACGCGAGAGCGTCTCGACCACTGGCTGACGAAGAAGCAGGCCATCGAGGAACTGGAGTCTTTCTGCGCCCAATACAGCGTGAAGGCTGCTTATGTCAACGACGGACTGCAGGCTTTGGGCAGCGAACCCTTGCAGCGTGGCTGCAAGCTCATCGACCTGGTGATGCGTCCGCAGCTGACGCTTTCCAATCTCGCTCCACTCATTCCGGCTCTTTCCGCCAAGCTGAACGGCATCGCAGACCGTCGCGAAGAAATCGTGGAGGCTGCAGAGGTGCGCATGAAATACAGCGGATACATACGCCGCGAAAAGGAGATTGCCGACAAGATTCAGCGTCTGGAGAACATTCGCATCAGGGGACGTTTCAACTACAACGACATTCAGTCGCTCAGCACGGAGGCCCGCCAGAAGTTGTCACGCATTGATCCTGAGACAATGGCGCAGGCCAGCCGAATCCCAGGCGTAAGCCCCAGCGACATCAATGTCTTGCTGGTGATGATGAATCGCTAAGTTTCACGTGAAACAATTGTACAATATATAGCATAAAACTCTGAACATGAGCAAGGAACTGCTACTGAAAAATCTCCGAAATGTGCCAGACTTTCCTGTGCCGGGCATACAGTTTAAGGACGTAAGCACACTGTTTAAGGACGCCGAGTGCTTGAGGGTGATGGTGGACGAACTCTATGAACTCTACAAGGACAAAGGCATCACAAAGGTCGTTGGCATAGAGAGCCGTGGCTTCGTGGTAGGCGCAGCGCTTGCAGTCAGGCTGGGGGCCGGCTTCGTCATGTGCCGCAAACCTGGAAAACTGCCTGCCGAAACACGCCAGGAAAGCTATATGAAGGAGTACGGAAAGGACACCATTGAGATTCACACCGATGCCATCAACGAGTCGGATGTAGTCCTCCTCCACGACGACCTCCTTGCCACAGGTGGCAGCATGAAGGCGGCCTACAACCTCGTCAAGCAGTTCTGTCCCAGAGATATATACATCAACTTCATCATAGAACTGACCATCGAAGGCCTGAATGGCAGGGCTGTTTTCGACAAGGATGTAGAGGTGACGACGCTCCTGACAATCTGAGTCGAGCCACGCCCACTACCCTACTCGTCGGAATGGTTAACCTTTCCGACGATAATCCTTAACCATTCCGGCCGGAAAGGTTAACCATTATTGCCAAAACCCTTAACCTATTTTTGCAGAAGCTGCAGGGCAATGCTTGGAAATAGAGTAAGCCTTTGTAAATCAAACAGAACCGAACGGAAAAGCACGACAAAAAGACGCAATGGAAAAAAGCAGGAAGGATGAACTCAGGGCCTACCTGATGGGCATAGTCAACAATCTGCCCGACTGCCCGGGCTGCTATCAGTATCTCGACGAGACTGGCACCATCATCTATGTCGGCAAGGCGAAGAACCTCAAGCGCCGTGTCTATTCCTATTTTTCCAAAGAACACGATAGCCGAAAGACTGCTATTCTGGTCTCTAAGATACACGATATCAAGTATATAGTCGTCAAGACAGAGGAAGACGCTCTCCTGCTCGAAAACAACCTCATCAAGCAGTGGTCGCCTCGATATAACATACTTCTCAAGGACGGAAAGACTTACCCGAGCATCGTTGTCACCAATGAATATCTGCCACGCATCTTTCAAACTCGCAAGATAATGAAAGGCTTCGGCACATACTTCGGCCCCTATAGCCACATCCCCACCATGCACATGCTGCTGGAACTCATTGGCAAACTCTATCCCCTCCGCCGCTGTCGCGAGTCGATAACACCAGAGTCCATCGCAGCCGGCAAGCACAAAGAGTGTCTCGAATACCACATAAAAAACTGCAAAGCACCATGCGTTCTCCGACAAAGTCGCGACGAATATATGGAACACATTGCAGAAGCAAAAGAAATACTCAAGGGCAACACGGCAGGCATAGAACGCCAAATGCTCCGGAAAATGCAAGAGTGTGCAGCAAAGATGCTGTTCGAAGAAGCCGAAACCATCAAACAAAAATATCTCCTCCTCGAGAATTATCGCAGCCGAAGCGAGGTCGTTTCCAACACACTCCACAACATAGATGTCTTCAACATCGAGAACAACGAGAAGGTAGCCTACATCAACTATCTCCACGTCACAAACGGCTGCATCACACAAGCCTTTACCTTCGAATACACAAAGCGCATGGAAGAGACCGACGAGGAACTCCTTGCTGCAGGAATTGTAGAGATGCGACAACGTTATGGTAGTGAAAGTAAGGAAGTTATCGTTCCGTTCCCCGTGAAACATTTAGGCGACAATTTGCTCATCACTGTGCCTCAAAAGGGCGACAAGAAGAAACTTCTCGAGCTCTCCAAGTTGAATGTTCTTCAATATAAAAAGGATCGTCTCACACAAAGCGACAAGCTAAATCCCGAACAAAAACAGGTGAGACTCATGAAAGAACTGCAGTCTGCACTCGGACTCCCTACCCTGCCCCTGCGAATTGAATGTTTCGACAACTCCAACATCAGTGGCACGGATGCTGTTGCAGGCTGCGTTGTTTTTCAAAAATGTAAGCCTAGCAAACAGGATTACCGCAAATATAACATAAAAACCGTACAGGGTCCGGACGATTATGCCAGTATGCAGGAAGTCGTCAGGCGCAGATATAGTCGCATGATGGAAGAGCAAACGCCCTTGCCCGACCTGATAATAACCGATGGCGGACGCGGACAGATGGAAGTTGTGCGTGCCGTTCTGGAGGACGAACTGCACCTTTCTATCCCAATTGCCGGTCTTGCAAAGGACGACAAACACCGCACAAACGAACTTCTCTACGGCTTTCCGCCACAAGTAATAGGTTTAAAACTCAATTCGCCACTCTTTAATCTCCTCGCACAGATACAGAACGAAGTCCATCGTTACGCTATAACTTTCCATCGCGACAAGCGAAGCAAACGACAAGTGGCAAGCATTCTCGACGAAATGCCAGGCATCGGACCCAAAACAAAACAGCTTTTACTGCGCAAATGGCACAGCGTAAAGCGTATCGCCGAAGCCGACGAGGCAGAACTCGCTGCTGTAGTTGGTCCGGCAAAGGCAAAGATTTTGAAACAAAACCTTGCACAAAATACCGAAAAACCGTAGCTTTGCATATAAAATAAGGTAATAGAGTAGGGGATTTATCCTCGAAGATTATATAATAAAGATGAGAACAGTCATACAACGTGTACAGCGAGCCAGTGTAAAAGTCAACGGCTCTGTGGTTTCGAACATTGAGCATGGTTATCTGATTTTGCTTGGTGTCGAGGCAACGGATACAGAGGAAGATGTTCAATGGCTATGCCGAAAAGTGCTTGGTCTGCGTGTTTTCGATGACGAAAACGGTGTTATGAACCGCAATATCCTCGACGTAGACGGCAATATCATTGTTGTCAGTCAGTTCACACTCTATGCCAGTTACAAGAAAGGGAACCGCCCAAGCTGGCTCCGAGCAGCAGGTCATGACCACGCAGTGCCAATGTATGAACGCTTTGTGGAAGTCCTCGGCGAAGGACTTGGCAGACCTGTCGGCACAGGGGTGTTCGGTGCGGATATGAAAATCGAACTCGTAAACGACGGCCCAGTAACAATATGTATGGACACGAAGAACAAGGAATGATGTGTTTTCCTGTAGATATTCACCCAAAAGCCTTGAAGAAATGACCTTGAACGAAGCACAGAAACGTGTAGATCAGTGGATAAAAACCTATGGTGTCCGCTATTTTAATGAGATGACGAATATGGCCATTTTGACCGAAGAGGTAGGGGAGTTGGCCAGAATTATGGCACGAAAGTATGGCGAACAGTCGTTCAAAGAGGGCGAAAACCAAGACCCTGCCGAGGAGATGGCCGATGTTCTTTGGGTGCTTATTTGCTTGGCAAACCAGACAGGGGTAGACCTGACGGACGCTCTTGAACGTAGTTTCGAGAAGAAAACACAGCGTGACAACACAAGACACAAGAATAACATTAAACTGAAATAAGATGGAATCAACCGAAAAAAGCAAGTATGAGCAGATGCTCTCGCAGTATGATATTGCGCTGAAGGACAGCGATGTTGCAGCAAAGGTTGCTGCTATTGTGGAGAAATGCTTGCCCGAGAACGATACTTTGGCAGTAAAGAAGTTCCTGATGGGCAGCATAGAGTTGACAACTTTGAAGGCGACGGACAGCGACGAGACTGTGCTTGCCTTTACAGAACGCGTTAATAAGTTCGAGGATACCTATCCCGATTTGCCCCATGTTGCCACGATATGTGTGTATCCGTGCTATGCTAAAATTGTGAGTCAGGCACTCGAGGTGGAGGGAGTTGAAGTGGTTTGTGCCAGCGGTGCCTTCCCTTCGTCGCAGGCTTTGATTGAGGTGAAGACGGTGGAGACTGCGTTGGCTCTGAAGGATGGGGCAACGGAGATTGACATTGTGATGAGCCTCGGCAAGTATTTGAGTGGCGATTATGAGACGCTTTGCGATGAGATTGAGGAGTTGAAGGCTGTCTGTGGCGACAAGAAGATGAAGGTTATCTTGGAGACGGGCTTGTTGCCGAGTGCTTCGGACGTTAAGAAGGCCAGCCTTTTGGCTATGTATGCCGGAGCGGATTACATAAAGACGAGCACCGGAAAGGAAGTGCCTGCCGCCACACCCGAAGCGGCTTATGTGATGTGCCAGGCAATAAAGGAGTATTACAGCAAGACGGGAATCCAGATTGGCTTCAAGCCTGCGGGCGGAATCAATACTGTTCGCGACGCGTTGGTCTATTACACAATCGTGAAAGAGGTGTTGGGCGAGAAGTGGCTCACCAATCAATGGTTCCGTCTTGGCACAAGCAGACTGGCCAATTTGCTGTTGAGCGAGGTGCTGGGCGAAGAGGTGAAGTTCTTCTAATCCTTAAGCCGATTTCGGGGAAGGTGCGAATGATTGGAACAATTTCACCAACGGAAACGCGATTTTTCCTTCGCGAGAATCGATTTTTTACGCACAGATGGTCGGCCGAACGAAAAGAAACGATTCTCAGAGGCTCGATTTTGTCGTAAACGATTGGTGTTAAGAGTTTTAAGCCTTAAAACAGGTGTTTGAAAATTTTTCAAAATAGAAATGGAAATGAACAAAAAGGTTTTTTTGATGCTTGTAGCAGCCGGAGTGCTGCTCTCATCGTGTGTTGTGAGCAAGAAGAAGTTCGAGACGGCCGAGGCTGGCCGACTGGCTGCGCTCTATAGCCGCGACAGCCTGGCCGACCTGCTTGGCATAAGTCGCAACGACTGTGCGATGTTCGAGGAGCGGGTCAATGCCTTGATGACCGACACGTCTTTGCTCAAGGGCAGTGTTCGCAACTATCAGGCGTTGCTTGCCAGTGGTCTCAACGAGAACAAGAAACTCAATGCCGACCTTGTCCAGAAGATAAGCGAGTTGCAGGACCGCGAGAAGACGATTGCCGAGCTGCAGCAGTTGATAGCCCAGCAGAACCAGAAGGTGAAGGATTTGCTTGGCAGCGTGAAGGATGCGCTGTTGGGTTTCAGCAGCGACGAGTTGACCATCCGCGAGGAGGGCGGCAAGGTCTATGTGGCGATGAGCGACAAGTTGCTCTTCGAGTCGGGCAAGGCTGTAGTGAACGAGCAGGGTAGGGAGGCGCTTGGCAAGTTGGCCGACGTGCTCAACCGCCAGACCGACATCGATGTTTACATTGAGGGTCATACGGACAGCATACCCATCAAGACGGCAGTCTTCAAGGACAACTGGGACCTCAGCGTGATACGTGCCACGAGTGTGGTGCGCATCCTGACGGAGACCTACGGCGTCAATCCGTTGCAGATATTGCCATGCGGCCGAGGAGAGTTCAAGCCCGTGGATGTCAACACGACGCCTGAAGGCAAGGCTCGCAACCGTCGTACGGAAATCATCATGGCTCCGCGTCTCGACAAACTCTTCCAGATGTTGCAGGAAAGCGGCCAGTAAGTAACACGGCTGCCAGGATATTCAAAAACAGAGGTACACCCTTCCGCCGGGAAAGGTGTACCTTTCTTGTAATAATGCTTAACCATTCCGGGCAGAAAGGTTAACCATTATCGACGGAAGGGTTAACCTTTATTTTTGGGGTGCTGCGGGAGGTTTCAGCACGAGGCTTTTTCTGTTCTTTTTTACGGCAAGCGTCTGTATGTCGAAAAAAAAACGTAACTTTGTCCCGATTAAGCATAAAACCATATATATAATATGAAGAGATTCACCTTCGCTGCTGCTGCCCTGCTCGTGGGAATGAGCCTTTCGGCACAGTTGCGCTTCGGCAATGCGCCGGAGAGAAACAATACGATGAGCGACCTGGAGAAGAACCTCCAGAAACTCGTGATGGCTGGCGTGATGATTAACAACTTCTACGTGGACAGCGTGGACAGCAAAAAACTTGCAGAAGACGCCATCAACGGCATACTCTCCAAACTCGATCCGCACTCGGCCTACACCAATGCGTCCGACACGAAGAAGTTTACCGAACCGCTCGAAGGCTCGTTCGAAGGCATCGGCGTGCAGTTCAACATACTGGAAGACACACTGCTCGTCATACAACCCGTGCCGAAAGGACCAAGCGAAAAGGTAGGCATTCTGGCGGGCGACCGCATTGTCAGCGTGGCAGACACAACCATTGCCGGCGTAAAGATGAGCCGCGAAGAAATCATGCACCGCCTGCGCGGACCGAAAGGCACCGTGGCAAAGCTCGGCGTGGTGCGCAGCGGCATCAAAGACACACTGCAGTTCAACGTCGTGCGCGACAAGATTCCCGTCAACTCCGTTGATGCCGCCTACATGGTAACACCAACCATCGGACTCGTGCGCTTCAACAACTTCGGACAGACAACACACAAGGAAGTGGTCGATGCCATTGCCAAACTCCAAAAAGAAGGCATGAAAGACCTCATCATCGACATACAGCAGAACTCAGGAGGCTTCCTGCAAGCCGCAGCAGAGATAGCCAGCGAATTCCTCCCCAAAGGCGACATGATCGTCTATACCAAAGGACGCAGCGTGCCCAGCCAGGAGTTCCGCAGCAGAGGAGGCGGCTGCTTCCTCGAGGGTAGAGTAGTGGTCCTCATCGACGAATACAGCGCATCGGCAGCCGAGATACTCTCCGGCGCCATACAAGACCAGGACAGAGGCATCGTGGTGGGCAGGCGTTCGTTCGGCAAAGGACTCGTGCAGCGGCCCTTCGACATGCCCGACGGCAGCATGATACGCCTCACAACCGCCAGATACTACACCCCGAGCGGCAGAAGCATACAGAAACCCTACGAAAAAGGCAAAGGACTCGACTACGCCAAAGACGTCATCAACCGATACAACAAAGGCGAACTCACCAATGCCGACAGCATACACTTCCCCGACTCACTGCGCTATCAGACACTCCGAAAAGGCAGAACCGTCTACGGAGGCGGTGGCATCATGCCAGACTACTTCGTCCCACTCGACACCATGCGCTACGCCAAATGCTACAGAGAACTGTCGGCCAAAAGCATCATCATCAACACAAACCTCCGATACATAGACAAAAACCGAAAGAAACTCTCTAAAGCATACCCCACCTTCCAACAGTTCAAAGACAACTTCCAAGTGCCACAGGAAGTCATCAACGACATCTTTGCCGAAGGAGAGAAACAGAACATCCGACCAAAAGACGAAGAAGAACGACAAAAAGCCATCGACAACATACAACTCATCGTCAAAGGACTCGTAGCACGCGACCTCTGGGACATGAGCGAATACTTCGCCATCATCTACCAAGACGACGACGTAGTCAAGAAAGCCGTCGAACTCCTCCAAACAGAATGATAAGCTATACCGCCCAGAACACAACAATGCCCGACATCCAAAAGACAGAGGTGTCGGACTGGCTCAAGCAGGTAGCCGCCACACATGGCAAAGTGGTGGGCGACATCTGCTACATCTTTGTCGACGACGAAACCATACTCGACGTCAACCGACGCTTTCTCGGGCACGACTACTACACAGACCATATAGGCTTCGACTACTCCCACGACAACGCCATCGGCGGTGATATCTACATCAGCCTCGACACCGTTCGCACCAACGCCGAACTCTACGACGCCACGTTCCGCCAAGAACTCCACCGCATCATCGTGCACGGATTGCTGCACTTGTGCGGCCTTCGCGACAAAACAGACGAGGAAGAAGAACAGATGCACCGAGCCGAAGACGCCGCCCTCGAATGCCTGACAACCCACATACATTAACCCCATTAACACAAAACCCACAGTGGAAGATTTCGACATAAGAAAGGAAGGACGACAAAAGGAAAAGGACTTCGAGAATGCTCTGCGACCTCTTTGCTTCGAAGACTTCAGCGGACAGATGAAAGTGGTTGAGAATCTGCGCATCTTCGTCGAGGCTGCCAAGTACAGAGGCGAGCCCCTTGACCACACTCTCCTGCACGGTCCTCCCGGACTTGGCAAGACAACTTTGTCCAACATCATAGCCAACGAACTCGGCGTGGGCTTCAAACTCACCAGCGGCCCCGTTCTGGACAAGCCCGGAGACCTTGCCGGCATACTCACTTCGCTTGACCCCAACGATGTACTTTTCATTGATGAGATACACAGACTCTCGCCCGTTGTGGAGGAATACCTGTACAGTGCGATGGAGGATTACCGTATTGACATCATGATAGACAAGGGGCCGTCGGCACGAAGCATACAGATTGATTTGTCGCCCTTTACGCTTGTCGGTGCCACTACGCGCAGCGGTTTGCTCACCGCTCCCTTGCGTGCCCGCTTTGGCATCAATATGCATTTGGAGTATTACGATGCTGCGACGCTGAAAAAGATTATCATGCGTTCGAGTGCCATTATGGGTGTTCCCATCGATTCGGACGCGGCGGCGGAGATTGCGAGCCGCAGTCGTGGCACGCCACGTATTGCCAATGCTTTGCTTCGCCGTGTGCGTGACTTTGCTCAGGTGAAGGGTAATGGCCGCATCGACCTTGAGATTGCCCGTTTTGCCTTGGAGGCGTTGAACATCGACCGCTACGGTCTGGATGAGATTGACAATAAGATTCTGCTCACCATCATCAACAAGTTCAAGGGTGGCCCTGTGGGTATCGGCACGATTGCTACGGCTATTGGCGAGGATGCGGGTACGGTGGAGGAGGTTTACGAACCGTTCCTCATCAAGGAGGGCTTTATAAAGCGTACGCCGAGGGGTCGTGAGGTGACGGATTTGGCATACAAGCATCTGCACATCAGCAGGGAACCTGTTCAGGGTGACCTTTTCTCGTAAACAGGAATAGTATAGGTTTATGGTTCTCAACTATATTTGGATTGGCTTTTTTGCCATTGCTTTTCTCATTGCGGCTGTGCAGCTTTTGCTGGGCAACACGGATGTTTTTCCGGCAATCATGAACAGTACGTTCGACAATGCCAAGACAGCTTTTGAGATTTCGTTGGGCCTGACGGGTGTTTTGTCTCTCTGGATGGGCATTATGAAGATAGGCGAGCGCGGAGGTCTTGTTGACAGTTTGGCGCGTTGGCTGTCTCCTTTGTTGGTCCGCCTGTTCCCTGAGATTCCTGCCGGCCATCCTGTTTTTGGTCATATCTTCATGAATTTCAGTGCCAATATGTTGGGTTTGGACAATGCTGCCACGCCTTTGGGCCTGAAGGCTATGGAGGGTTTGCAGGAGCTGAACAGGAAGAAGGATGTGGCCACGAATGCCATGATTATGTTTCTGGTGTTGAACACGAGTGGCTTGACCATCATTCCTGTAGGTGTGATGGTGTATCGTGCGCAGATGGGTGCGGCTCAGCCTACGGATGTGTTTTGCCCTATTCTCATTGCCACGTCGGTTTCCACGCTTGCCGGCATGGTTGTTACGAGTCTTTACCAGCGCATCAATCTCTTCAACCGTGCCATTATGACGTTTGTTCTGGGCATTTGTCTGGTGGTGAGTGCTGTGATATGGCTTTCCACGCAGGTGGATCAGGCGACGATGAACCTGTGGAGTACGGTGGTTGCCAATGTCTTGCTCTTCTGCATCATCATGGCTTTCATTGTGTCCGGTGTACGGAAACGGGTGAATGTCTATGAGGCATTTGTGGAGGGAGCCAAGGGTGGTTTCGAGACGGCGGTGCGCATCATTCCGTATCTGGTTGCCATTCTGGTAGCCATAGGTGTATTCCGTGCTTCGGGAGCGATGGACTTTATTGTTGGCGGCATAGGCAGGGTGGTGGAACTATGTGGTGGCAGTGCCGACTATGTGGCAGCCTTGCCGACGGCCATCATGAAGCCCCTTTCCGGCAGCGGTGCACGAGGCATGATGGTGGACGCCATGCAGCAGTACGGTGCCGACTCTTTTGTAGGCCGTCTCTCTTGTGTTTTCCAGGGAGCCACGGACACGACGTTCTACATTCTGGCAGTCTATTTCGGTTCGGTAGGCATACGCCACACGCGCCATGCCGTTGCCGCAGGCCTCATTGCCGACCTCTTCGGCATCATCGCCGCCATGGTCGTTGCCGCCATCTTCTTCGGGTAGGAAAAAGAGGCCCTGTAGCCATACAAAAATAAAGGTTAACCATTCCGCCAAGAATGGTTAACCTTTCTCGTTAAATACCTTAACCATTATGGCCGGAAAGGTTAACCTATTTGAGTGGAAAGGTTAACCTCTTCGGCGCATGTCTGCTTACTCGGTGGCTTTGAACAAATCCTTGATTCCGCCGATGGAACCGAGCAGATTGGTGGCCTCGTAGGGCATGTAGACGGTCTTCGTCTTGTCGCCTTCGGCCAGTTCCTGCATCATCTGGATGTACTTCTGTGCCAGGAGATAGTTGGCAGGGTTGGTGGATTTGCCCACAGCCTCGCTGATGAGTTCTATGGCCTTAGCCTCAGCCTCCGCCACACGGATGCGAGCCTGCGCCTCACCCTCAGCCTGCAGGATGGCTTCCTGCTTGGCAGCCTCAGCCTTGTTGACGATAGCCGTGCGTTCACCCTCGGAAGCCAGAATCTCGGCCGCCTTCTGTCCCTCCGAATTCAATATCTGTGCACGCTTGTTACGCTCGGCCTGCATCTGTTTCTCCATAGCCGTCAGCACACTGTCGGGAGGCGTGATGTCCTGCAACTCAACACGGTTCACCTTCACACCCCACTTGTCTGTGGCATCGTCCAGCACGGCAGAAAGTTTCTTGTTGATGGTGTCGCGGCTGGTCAGCGTCTCGTCCAGTTCCAGTTCGCCGATGATGTTACGCAGAGTGGTCTGCGTCAGCTTCTCGATGGCATTGGGCAAGTTGTTGATTTCGTAGGTCGCCTTGAAGGGATCCACAATCTGGAAGTAGAGCAAAGCATTGATCTCCGTCTGCACATTGTCCTTCGTAATAACGTTCTGCTTGGGGAAGTCATACACTTGCTCACGCAAATCGATGGTCGTAGAGTACATATAACGCCCGTGATTAAGTACCACAATGGACTTGGCACGGTCGATGAATGGAATAATGATGTTGATGCCAGGCTGCAACGTAGCATAGTAACGGCCCAGACGCTCCACAATCTTCGTCTCCGACTGAGGGATAATCACCAAAGCCATCTTGGCAAAGATGATCACGCAAACAACAATTGCAATTAAAATAGAAGTAACCATAGTGTTTGTTGTTAAATATAAAAATTAATAATTATTTGATAGTCTCAACAGTTATGATGGTGCTTTCGCGCGAAACGACACAGACAGTTGTGCCTTCCGCAATATCGTTCGCCTCGTTTGTGACAGCCTTCCAGATGTCGCCGTCAATCTGTACACGCCCGAAGGTGCTGGCCTTGACGGTTTCCACCACACGGCCTTTGCGCCCAATCAGTGCGTCGGCATTGCTCGGGCGGTTGGGTTCTCCCTTATGCAGAAAGCGTTGTGCAAAGGGACGCACAAAGAAGAGGCATGCAAGCGTTGAGATGGCAAAGACCACCAGTTGCAGTGTTATGCTGCCACCCAGTGCGTCTGTCAGGCAGGCGGAAGCCGCTCCGATGGAGAAGCACAGGATAAAGAAGTCGCCGGCGGTAAGCTCGAGGATGAGACAGACGACGGCCAGAACGGCCCATATCTGCCATAAATGTAGTGAAAGATACTCAATCATGATGAAAAGGATTTAGTATGTTATGTATTATTGTATTAGAGTGACAGGATGAAGTCGTCCCAATTCTTGGAGGAGCCTTTGCGGCCGAAGACTTTGGAGTGGAGCCTGCTGCGTGTTGTGGCTATGCTTTCTTTGGAGTGGGCTGTGAGTATGGCGATGTCTTTGGGTTGTATGCGCATCTTGATAAGCAGGCAGACGTGCAGTTCATGCTCGCTCATGGGGTAGAGGCTGTAGAGCTTTTCGGTGAAACCGGTGTAGATGCTGTTGAGCAGGAGTGATAGTTCCCCCCAGTCTTCGCAGTTCAGTTTCTTTCCGGAGTTCAGGCATTCTTGCAGTCGTCGGTAGGCGTTGGACGAGAAGATGACGGTCTCTGCCTGCTGTCGTCTGGCATTGTCTATGATGGCCACCTTGTTGTTGTAGTCGAGTGTGGCTTTGCGTTCTTCGAGTTCCAGCCTTAGCATGGAGTTTTCGTCGCCCAGTTTTTGTATGAGGTTCTCCAGTTCGGCAATCTTTTGTCGGTTGCCTTCCATGTCGTACTGCTCCTGCATTGCGCGTACCTTATCGAGTCGTTTTTGCATCAGCAGCACTTTGCGTCGGCTGTTGAGCACTGTCACGACGAAGAGTACGACGTAGAACACCATTCCGAGGCCTACGAGGAAGAGTTCGCGATGGGTGAGTATGGAGATTATTTCGTTCATCAACCGCAAAGTTAAGGAAAAAAGATGGATGTGACAAACTTTTTTGTTTGCAATAATTTGCAGTTGTGTGTCAGGTTTGCAAATGTTTGCAGAAGTCGGTCTTTTGTGTGGTTTCATCGCTATTCTGCAAGCCTGCTTTTTGGAAAGGTGTGGCTTGTTGCCAATAATGGTTAACCTTTCCGGGCATAATGGTTAACCCTTTTACCCATAATGGTTAACCTTTCCGGCGGACATCCCACGCCATGTTTTTCCGCCAAGTCTGTCGGGATTGTCTGCATTTTACTGGATTTATTTTGCAGTGTCTTTTCTAATTCGTATATTTGTCGGCATAAACCAACTAAAAACCTGCACGACATGAACATAGGAGACAAGGCGCCCGAGGTTTTGGGCAAGGACGAGAACGGAAAAGACATCCGCCTGAGCGACTACAAGGGCCGCAGACTGGTGCTGTACTTCTACCCCAAAGACAACACAAGCGGCTGCACGGCAGAGGCTTGCAGCCTGAGGGACAGGTACGAAGAGTTGCAGGCGTCGGGCTACGAGGTGGTGGGCGTGAGCAAGGATTCTGCTGCCTCGCACCAGAAGTTCAAGGAGAAACACGCGCTGCCCTTTCCCCTGATTGCCGATGTTGACAAGACACTCATCGAGGCCATGGGCGTCTGGGGCGAGAAGATGATGTGCGGCAAGAAGTCGATGGGCACCATACGCACCACCTTCATCATAGGCGAAGACGGCACCATCCAGCAGATATTCGCCGGAAAACAAGTGAAGACCAAAGAACACGCCGAGCAGATACTCGGCAAATAAGTACGACAAAAACAACAGACAGCAGCATGAAAAGACAGATTTCGGCACTCCTCCTCGTCCTGTTCACCCTTGCCCTGCAGGCACAGACCAGCCTCTCGGGCCGTACATACCACCACCCCGACATCATGGCCGAAGGCATGAAGGCCTACGAAAAAGACTTGGAAGAAAAGATGGCCGAAGTGATAAGCCAAGAGGTCAGCAAGGCAGAAAACAAGAAAGGCGCACCACTTTCGGCCGATGAAAAGGCCCAAATCAAGGCAAAGCAAGACGAAGCCATAAAATTCTCCATGGCAGTCATGAAGGCAACCAAGACCGCCATGACCGCAACCTTCAAGAGCGACACAGAACTCGTCATGCAGGCAGACATAAAACTCGACGAGGATGCCCTGAAGGCAGCAGGCCTCGGGTGGGCACAACGCAAAGCCCTGAAGGCCGCCATCTCTCTCACACCGTCCACACAGAAGATGGCATACACCACAAAGGACAACCTCATCTTCTGCAACGACGGGGCAGAAAGAGACACACTCGTCTTGAGCGACGACGGAAAGTACCTCTACGGCAAGTTCGAAGAAGGCAAAACATTCAAACTCACACGAACGAAATAACCAGACAAACACAAGCCATGAGGAAACACATACTGACCATTCTCTGTCTGCTGGCAGGCCTTACTACCGCACAAGCACAGCATCGGGCCGACCGACTGCAGTTGAACAATCCCGAATCGTTTACCTTCGTCGTCTTTGGCGACGCACAGGGTTACACGAAATACGACATCAATCAGCCCATCTTCGAACTCTGTACGGCATGGATTGCCGATAATGTGGAGCAACTCAACATCAGGGCGGTGCTCTTCACGGGCGACCTCATCGAGCAAAACGAGAACGTAGTGCTCAACCGCAACATGCTGAACCAGACGAGCAAACAGATGTGGGAATGGTCGAGCCACTGCCTCAAAAGGTTGGACGGCAAGGTGCCTTACATCATAGCCGCCGGCAACCACGAGTATGGCTACGTGCGTGGCGACGAACCCTTCACGCATTATGCCGAGTACTACACTGCCGAACGCAACACCGAGACGGCGAAACACCTGGTGGCCGCTTATCCAAACCGGCAAGGACAGGCTTCGCTGGAGAATGCTGCATGGGAGTTCAAGACCGACACATGGGGCAGAATCCTGGTCATAGGCTCGGAGTGGGCGCCTCGCGACGAGGTGCTGGAGTGGGCCAAAGGGCTTTGCAACAGCAAGAAGTATAAAGACCATACGGTGGTCTTCCTCACCCATTCTCTGCTGCATGGCAAGACGGCGCACTACACCGACAACGAGGGCTACAAGATAGAGCCGCGCAACTATGGGCACGAGATATGGGAGAAGTTGCTCTATCCCTGCAAGAACATCCGGCTGGCGGTGTGCGGACATACCGGACATCCTGCCTCTTCCGACGGAAAGGAGCCTGGCAGCAGTTACGACCACGAAGTGAACAACGCCTATCGCTGCGATAAGAATTCGGCAGGAAGAGACGTGCATCAGATGATGTTCAACATCCAGTGCCTCGGCGGAGGCTGGGAAGGCAACGGAGGCGACGGTTGGCTCCGCCTCCTGGAGTTCATGCCCGACGGCAAAACCATCAAGGCCTCCACATACAGTCCGCTGTTCGGCATCTCCCCCATGACCAAGCACTTGGCACGCCAGACAGACCCCTTCTGCCAGTTCGACATGGTGGTGGAAAAATAATGGTTAACCATTCCGCCCAAATAGGTTAACCATTCCGCCCCGAAAGGTTAACCATTATTGCCCGAAAGGTTAACCCTTTTTCCACATAACCCATACGAAGTATGTCAAGATAATCGGCACAGTTCGGCTATTTCGCCAATCATCCTTTGCTATTCACAAAAAGAATTCGTATCTTTGCAGCGCACATAAAATATACATTGAAGCAAGATATGAAGATAGAAGACAGAATATCGGAGGCCGTGAAGGCCATCGTGGAAGAACTCTACGGACAGCCCGTGACAGACAAAATGGTGCAGTTGCAGCAGACAAGGGCTGAGTTCGAAGGACAGATAACACTCGTAGTATTCCCCTTTACCAAGATGAGTCGTAAGGCTCCCGACGCCACAGCGCAGGAGATAGGCGAACGCCTGATGGCAAAACTGCCGGAAGTCATCAGCGGCTACAATGCCGTGAAAGGCTTCCTCAACCTCAGCATCAGCTCCAGCCAATGGATAAGTCTGCTCCAGGAGATACAGACAAATCCCAAGTTCGGCTTCAAGCCCGTCACAGACGAAAGCCCCCTCGTCATGATAGAGTACTCCTCGCCCAACACCAACAAACCCCTCCACCTCGGACACGTCCGCAATAACCTGCTCGGATGGGCTTTGGCACAAGTCATGGAGGCCAACGGCAACCGAGTGGTAAAAACAAACATCGTCAACGACCGAGGCATCCACATCTGCAAATCCATGCTCGCATGGCTCAAATGGGGCAACGGCGAAACACCCGAAACATCAGGCAAAAAAGGCGACCACCTCATCGGCGACTACTACGTAGCCTTCGATAAACACTATCGCGAAGAAGTGAAACAACTCGTTTCACAAGGCATGGACGAAGAACAAGCCAAACAAGAAGCACCACTCATCAAGGAAGCACACGAAATGCTCGTCAAGTGGGAACAGAACGACCCCGAGGTTCGCAACCTCTGGAAACAGATGAACGAATGGGTGTATGCAGGCTTCGACGAAACATACCAGGCACTCGGCGTAGGCTTCGACAAGATATACTACGAAAGCGAAACATACCTCGAAGGCAGAGAGAAAGTAGAAGAAGGACTCAGCAAAGGACTCTTCTATCGCCGACCCGACGGCAGCGTATGGGCAGACCTCACCGGCGAAGGACTCGACGAAAAGCTCCTCCTCCGCTCAGACGGCACCAGTGTCTACATGACACAAGACATCGGCACCGCAAAACTACGCTTCCAGGACTATCCCATCGACAAGATGATATACGTCGTAGGCAACGAACAGAACTATCACTTCCAAGTCCTCTCCATACTTCTCGATAAGCTCGGATTCAAATGGGGCAAGGACCTCGTGCACTTCTCCTATGGAATGGTGGAACTCCCCAACGGCAAAATGAAGAGCAGAGAAGGCACCGTAGTCGATGCCGACGACCTTGTTGCCGCCATGATACGCGACGCAAAAGAACTCAGCGCCGACAAAGTCAACAAACTCGAAGGCATAACCGAACAGGAAGCACAAGAGATTGCACGCATCGTAGGCATGGGAGCACTCAAATACTTCATACTGAAAGTCGACGCACGAAAGAACATGCTCTTCAATCCTGAAGAAAGCATCGACTTCAACGGCAATACTGGTCCGTTCATTCAGTACACCTACGCACGCATCAAGAGCATCCTCAGAAAGTGGAACAACGAGATAGTTCTGGACGAAAAGGCTTTCGAAACAGAACTCGCCGACAAGGAAATCTCGCTCATACAAAAGCTGCAAGGCTTCGAGGCAGCAGTGTGCCAGGCCGGACAGGACTACAACCCCAGCTGCATCGCCAACTATTGCTACGAACTTGTCAAGGAATACAACCAGTTCTACCACGACTTCAGCGTGCTCAAGGAAGAGGACAAGACCAAACAACAAGTGCGTCTCATGCTCTCGGCTGCAGTCGGTCAGGTAGTAAAGAACGGCATGGGTCTCCTCGGCATCAAGGTTCCCGAACGCATGTAAACAATGGATTACGAGAAGCTGAAAGGCAAAGTCGACTTCAATGCCATTGCTGTCGATGCCGGGTGCAGTGGCAATCCCGGTGCGATGGAGTACCAGGGTGTGTATCTTGGCAATGAACAAAGGCTCTTTCACTTCGGCCCGATACACGGAACGAACAACATCGGCGAGTTTCTTGCCATTGTCCATGCGCTGGCTTACATCAAGAAGAATGGCTGGGACATGAAGGTTTACAGCGACAGTGTCAGCGGAATGGCGTGGGTGAGGAACAGGAAGGCGAAGACAACGCTGAAGCGCGACGAGAAGACGGCTCAGGTTCTCGACCTTGTTATCCGTGCGGAGAACTGGCTTTGGCAGAACCCCAATCATGCTCAGGTGCTGAAGTGGAACACGGAGGAGTGGGGTGAGATTCCTGCCGACTTTGGGCGAAAGTGATTGAATGGTACGTCGGACTATAGACAACAGACAACGGACTACGGACAATAGACAACGGAGATGAGGCGAAGCATACATTATCTTGAGTTCCTTTACTGTCATTTGCTTATCGTTTTCCTGATAGGCAGGGTGGGATTTGTCTTGAATAATCGTTGTGTGGAGCAGTTGTCGTTCTTGGAAACTCTTGGTGCTTGTCGTCGGGGTTTACTGGGGCATGATGTTGTTGTGGCAGCGATGTTGCTTGTTGTGCCTTGGCTTGCTGGCTTGCTGGCTTTGCGTTTTCCGTCGATGAGGCTGCGAGTTTGGCTTGTGCCTTATTTTGTTTTGATGGGGATTGCTGTGGCTGCGATTGTTGCCGGCGATGCTGTGTTGTATGAGTACTGGCGTTTCAAGCTTGGCATGGTTGTGCTGAGTTATGCTTCTCACTCGGAGGGTGTTACCAACAGTGTGAGCCTTTCTTATATTCTGATGCGTTTCGGGGCTTTCTTTTCTTTGGCTTTGTGGACGATGCTTCCTTGCATTTTTCTTACTCCGAAGCGTCTTTCTGCGGGTCGTGGCGAGCGTTTGTGGATGCGCAATGTCAGCATTATATGGATTTTCCTGGTGGTTTCGGGCTTGTGGTTTGTGCGCCAGGGTGATGTTTATGGTGTTGGGGAGAAGGTTTTGGCCAACCATGCTGCGGTGAATCCTGTGTATGCTTTTGCTTCGAGTGTGCGGACGGGTGATGATTTGTCCGGGCGTTATGATTTGCTTCCGGAGCCGGAGTGTTCGGACCTTATGAGGGGTTTGTATCCTGAGACGGGCGGTGATGTCTGCGACACGTTGCTTACGACGCAGCGGCCCGATGTGCTGGTGGTTTTCATGGAGAGTTTCGGCAGCCGTTTTGTGGAGGAACTGGGTGGTTTGCCTGGTGTTGCTCCGGGTTTGAGCCGCATGATTCCGGAGGGTGTCTTCTGGGAGAATTATTATAGCAACTCTTTCCGTACGGACAGGGGCACTGTGTCGGCCTTCAGCGGCTGGTTGAGTTATACGGATGTTGGGCTGATGAAGCATACGGAGATGCATGCGGAGTTGCCTTCGCTGCCGCGTTCGTTGGAGCGGGAGGGTTATGAAACGTCGTTTATTTATGCCGGTCAGATGACGAATATGGGCAAGCGCCAGTATCTGGAGAATGTGGGTTTCCGCCATCTCTACGATGATACGGCGTTCTCTGCCGACCAGGCTTCCGGCTCCTGGGGTGTGTATGACAGCATTTCGTGCCAGAAGGCTGTGGAGGTTGTGGGGCAGTGGAAGGGCGGACATCACTTTATGGTGGTGCAGACACTCTCGAGCCACGAGCCTTGGGATGTGCCTTATCACCGTCTGGACGACAAGATATTGAATGCTTTTGCCTATACGGACCACAGTGTGGCGTGCATGGTGGACAGCCTGCGCCGCCTGCCGCAGTGGGACAACCTGCTCGTGGTGATGTTGCCCGACCATGGCTATCTCTACCGTCAGGGCTACGACGACCCCGGCTTCTTCCGTGCCCCGATGCTCTGGATGGGCGGTGCCCTGAGGGAGCCCCGCCGCATGGATGTGCTCATGAACCAGAGCGATCTGGCTGCCACGCTGCTCTCGCAGATGGGCATTGCTCACGACGACTACCCATGGAGCCGCAATGTGCTGAGCCGCAAGTACACCTATCCGTTTGTCTATTGCAACTGGCCTGCCGGACTGCTCTTTGCCGACAGCACCGGCACGAGCGTCTACGACCTGGACGGCGAAGTGGTGATAACCGACCGCCCTGCCGACGACGGGCTGCGACTGCTGCGCGCGAAAGCCATACTGCAAAGCAGTTACGACCAACTGGAAACGATGCGCCGAAATGCATCCCACACCCCGAGCGGAAAAAACCTTAACCATTATGACGAAAACCCTTAACCATTCCGGCCGGAAAGGTTAACCATTATGGCAATAATGCTTAACCATTATTTCCCCCACAACACGGCAACCCTAAAACAAAACCACAAAGAACTGAAAATCAATGCGCCCCAGGCTCGCGCCAAAGGCCAACCGACATAGAAAAATATGATAAAGCAATTCCTCGACATCGTAAAGCGATACTTCCGCCCCTACAAGATGTACATCGTGTGGTCCATCGTGCTCAACTTCGTGGCACAGTGGCTCAACGTCTTCTCCTTCGTGGTGCTCATACCCATACTGAACATCCTCTTCAAGATAGACCAGAACGTCTATACCTACAAAGAATGGACCTGGACCACACTGAACAAGGACCTCATCGTCAACAACGCCTACGCCTGGGTGCAGGAACTCATTGCCAGCCACGGCGCCTTCCTCACACTCTGCCTCATGGGAGCCATCATGGTCTTCATGACATGCCTGAAATGCACCGGCTACTGGGCAGCCGCCAACATCATGATGCCACTCTCGACAGGCGTCGTGCGCGACATACGCATGGACATGTACAAGAAGATAATGCGACTCCCCCTCAGCTTCTTCTCCGCCGAACGAAAAGGAGACATCATCGTACGCATGAGCACAGACATACAAGTCGTGGAGAACTCCGTCACATCAGCCATCTCCACACTCATACAACAACCCATCGCCATCATCATCTGCTTCGCCACACTCTTCACCGTCAGCTGGCAACTCACCGTCTTCGTCCTCATCGTCACACCACCCGCAGCATGGCTCATGGGAACCGTCAGCAAACGACTCAAAAACCAATCCGCCTCCGTGCAGGCAGGACTCTCCGAGATAATGGCACAAATAGAAGAAACACTCAGCGGACTGCGCATCGTCAAAGCATTCATCGCCGAAGAGAAAATGGCCAAACGATTCAACTTCATCAACAACGAATTCCGCAAAGGAATGATCAGCATGATGATGCGCATCAACGCCGCACACCCAGTGTCCGAATCCATGGGCACACTCATCATCATCATCGTCCTCCTCTTCGGCGGATGGCTCATACTGGACGGCAACGGATTCATCGACGCCTCAACATTCATCTTCTACATGGTCATCCTCTACAGCGTCATCAACCCCATCAAAGACCTCACACGCCAATCATACATGATACCCATGGGACTCGCATCCATGGAACGCATCGACTACATACTCAAAGCAGAGAACCCCATCAAAGAAAAACAACAACCCCTGCCACTCAACAACTTCGAAGAACAAGTAGAACTGCGCAACGTCACCTTCCACTACACAGAAGGACGAAACGTACTCAAGCACATCAACCTCACCGTACCCAAAGGAAAAACCATAGCACTCGTCGGACAATCAGGCTCAGGCAAGTCAACACTCGTCGACCTCATACCACGATACCACGACGTAAGCGAAGGACAAATCCTCATCGACGGCAAAGACATACGCGACGTACGCTTCCACGACCTCCGCTCACTCATCGGAAACGTCAACCAAGAAGCCATCCTCTTCAACGACACCTTCTACAACAACATCACCTTCGGCGTAGAAAACGCCACCATGGAACAAGTCATAGAAGCAGCAAAAATAGCCAACGCACACGACTTCATCATGGAAACCGAAAACGGATACAACACCATCATCGGCGACCGAGGAGGCCGACTCTCCGGCGGACAACGCCAACGCGTCAGCATAGCACGAGCCATCCTCAAAAACCCACCCATACTCATCCTCGACGAAGCAACATCCGCACTCGACACAGAAAGCGAACACCTCGTACAGGAAGCACTCGACCGCCTCATGAAGAGCCGAACAACCATAGCCATCGCACACCGACTCTCCACCATCAAGAACGCAGACATCATACACGTCCTCTACGAAGGCGAAATAGTAGAAAGCGGCCAACACGACGAACTCATCGCCCTCAACGGCTACTACAAACACCTCTACGACATGCAACAACTGTAACCAGAAAGTAAAGGCATTAATCTTTCTTACATCCCTTTAGACAAAACAAAATTCTTCAAATGGACATCGCTATTTGTTTAATCGCATACAATCGCATAAACTCTTTAAAGAGACTTCTGTCGTCTCTAGACAATGCGGTCTATCCTTGCCCGGTCAAACTATACATCAGCGTTGACAAGAGCGACGTGGATGCCATCCAAGAATTTTCTGCTGACTATCATTGGAATTACGGCGAAAAGGAAGTCATCAGTCATAAAAAAAATCTAGGTTTAAGGAAACATATTCTTGAATGTGGTAACTTAGTGCAGAAACATGATGCACTTATCGTGCTTGAAGATGATATTGTCGTAGCACCAGGATTTTATTTGTATGCACAGGCAACCGTTAGGCAGTTTGTTGACAGAACTGATGTGGCAGGCATCAGTTTATATGGTTTTTCCGTAAATTACCATAGTTGCCAGCCATTTACTCCAGTAAAAGAGAATAGTGATGTTTTTTTAATGCAAAATGCCCAATCATGGGGACAGGTATGGATAAAGGAACAATGGAATGATTTCAAGGCATGGTATGACAAGAACTGCGAAGACTTCGGCCAAATACCTCATCTGCCAAAGTCTATTTGCAGTTGGTCTAATAAGTCGTGGCTCAAATATCATACAAGATACTGTATAGAAAACGACAAGTACTTTGTTTATCCATATATGTCATATACTACATGTTTTTCCGATGTGGGCGAACATGTAAATGACTCCACGCCTATATTCCAAACGCCATTGTCCCTGGAAACTGACGTGCAGCCGAAGTTCTGTCCCACGGTGAAATATGACTGCTATTTTGAGAACCAAAAGATTTATGAATGGTTAGGAATGCAAGAAGAAGAATTGTGTATAGATTACTATGGTGACAACGGAAACCAAATGAAGCGACGATACTGGCTGTCAAAATTGCTGTTGCCATATAAAATTATCAAGTCTTTCGGGCTTCAGATGCGTCCTTACGAACTTAATGTAAAGTATTCCGTGGCAGGAAACGACCTCTTCCTCTATGATACAAGCGAAACAAAGGAAATATACTTTTCGGAGGAATGCCACAAGCGACACTATTTTTACTTGTATGGAACGCCGTACTTAGACACAGCACCGCTGGAATGGGAAATTGGTCGCCAAAAGGAAACTATCGCAAACATGAAAGAAACTATCGCAAATCACCAGCATTGGAAGAAAAGGGCAATCATTTTCGGATGCTTTATGATAATGATCTTGTTCTGTGTCTCAACTGTTCTTTTATGCCTCCTTTAACAGAAAAAAACTAACGCCCCTGCAAAGATGAAGATATCTGTCGTTGTCCCATTGTATAATAAGGAAAAAACAATTCAGAAGACATTGGAGTCTGTATTGAGCCAAGACCATAAGGATTTCGAGATAATTGTGGTCGATGATGAGTCAACGGACGCCAGCGTAAGCAAAGTTATTGAATTTAAGTCTGATAAGGTTTTTTTGCTGTCAAAGCCGAATGGCGGACCTGCATCTGCCCGAAATTATGGGGTCGTCCATTCCTCTGGCGACTGGATTGTTTTCCTAGATGCGGACGACACCTTCGAATCGCGAGCACTTTCTCATTTTGCCAATCTGATAGAAAATCATCCGGAGTATTCTTTCTTTTGCTGTAACCATTATCTGTACGATGGGAAGCTGAAGCATCTGTATTCTGCGGCATATAAAGAAGGTGTCGTCCCCAACAACTTTTTGGCATGGAATGCAAAAGTGCTGATGCCACGTGCAGGAGCTGCCATATTTTGGAAACCCTTGATCTTGTCCAACCCCTTTAAAGAAAACTTAAGAAGGTACGAAGATGCAGAGAGTCTGTTCGATATCATGAGGACGACGAAATGCTACCGTGATCCCATGCCGGTAATGTCCTATAATATATCGACCATTGCGGCAAGTGTTCCGCGAAAAGACATCTCGGAGGATTTTATCGGACATTTGCAGATTAAGGGCAAGAGCCTGATGGAGCAATACGCCATATATAAGCTATATTTAGAAGGTCTCCAACTATATCCCAACGATATGGACAAACTATATGGTGAGCGCATGTTCAACCATCGGAAATATTTCTTGGTCGGACTTCTCATAAAGATTCTTAAAATGTTGAAAAGAGTTTAATTCTATGAAATTATCAATCATTACAATTTCTTATAAAAATCTTGCGGGATTAGTACGAACAGCAAACAGCATTCAAAAGCAGACGTTCACAGATTACGAATGGATTGTCATAGACGGCGGTAGCAATGATGGTACCAAGGAATACTTGAAGTCGTTGGAAATGCAGCCAGACTTCTGGTGCAGCGAGCCGGATTCTGGTATATATGATGCTATGAACAAGGGCCTGGCACATTCAAGTGGCAAGTGGTGTCTCTTCTTGAACAGTGGAGACTCTTTGTATGAACAAGATGTGCTTGATAGGGTATTTTCGAAAATACCCGATACGGATATTGTATATTGCGATGCAGTTTTTCAGGGCCACAACAAGTCGTTTCACATGAGCTATCCGGATAAATTGACACTTGACTTTTTTACTGAACGTTGCATTTGTCATCAGGCGACATTCATCAAGCGCCAATTGTTGCTGGAGACAAATGGATATAGTACTGATTATAAAATAGTTTCTGATTGGAGAGCTTGGGTAATATGGATAATGCAAGGAAAGTGTTTTGTTCATTTACCAATCATTGTATGTACATTTATGCTTGACGGCATTGGAAGCACAAAGCTTCAGGAAGCCAAGGAAGAGAGAGAGAGAGTTTTTGATGAATTGCTTCCAGAATACGTTAAACCACTTCTATTTAACGAGACATACAACAGGGCTTTGGAGCATTATGTCAAAAAGCTCCACGCACAGTTCTTGAGTAAGCCCCTTATTCGAGCAAGTATTGTATTGAGCCGCAACAACTGGTTCGTCCGGAAAAACATGCAATTAATGATATCATTAGGAAGTCTGTTTGACAAGTGCTTCTATAGCAGGAAACATAGTATAAAATACACGGATGACAAGTACGATGCCTTACATCCCGAAAGGTTTACCTTTAACAACCCATTTTAATTTGCAACGATGTCAATCATAGGAAAACTCAAACAAAAATTAATCAGCAAGGTTACTCGTCAGGAAATACTAACCAGCGTGCCAGAACTAAAAATGATCGTTTGGTGCCAGGATATGTTGCGCCAAACGCTTGATGCCAGTTGGTTTATCAGAAACAACAGCCGAAGGAACAAAATCTCGGGAAAGGCACGCTTATATGGGCCATATCATATTACAGATTCGAAGATAGGCGATTATACGTATGTCTCCATGAATTCATATATTTCTATGGCCAATATTGGGAAGTTCTGTTCTATTGGTCCTAATTTCCTTTGCGGGTGGGGAATACATCCATTAAACACTGTCAGCACAAATCCGATGTTTTATTCTAGGGCAAAGCAGAATGGTATTTCTTTATCAAGGACAAACAAGATTAAAGAAAGAGAAGCAATTAGCATCGGCAACGATGTGTTTATTGGAGCAAATGTGACTGTTTTGGATGGCGTAACCATTGGCGATGGAGCTGTAATCGGAGCTGGCGCTGTCGTAAGCAAGGACATTCCTCCCTATGCTGTAGCTGTGGGATGTCCGATAAAAATAATAAAGTATCGATTTGACGAAGATACGAGAAACCGCCTCATTGAACTGAAGTGGTGGAATTGGAACTATGACCGCTTAAAAGACGTGGAGAAGTATTTCTTCGACGTGGATACTTTCCTTAATAAGTCCTCATAAAGGGAAGTGCGGATGCATAATCCTTGTAAAAAGTTAAAAAGAAGAATCAAACAAATAAATGATACTGCATGTCAGAACTAAAAAGCATAGCAGCACTTACAATGGTCCGCAACGATGACCTCTTCCTGCAGAAGTGGGTGGAGTATTACGGACGTGAACTTGGCAAGGAGAACCTCTATATCTATTATGATGGCGAAGACCAACAAATAGCAGACTTCTGCCAAGGGGCAAATGCCTACGTGCATCCTAAAATAGGCACACAAGTGGTGTTGGCCGAAAAGGAAAGGCTTAAGTTCTTGTCCAACAAGGCCACCGAACTCTTTGCCAAGGGATACGACCTGGTCATTGGTGTCGATGCAGACGAGTATATAGTTGTTGACCCAAGAAATGGTATAGGACTTAGAGAATTTTTATCGCAGCAGGATATTGATGTCAGTATCTCTCCTTTAGGGCTTGATTTTGGACAAAAACTCGGTGAGGAAGGCGATCTCATACCGGACGCAACATTCCTCTCGCAACGACGCTACGCACAAATTGGCACACGCTACACCAAACCGTCCATTATAGCAAAGCCTTGCCGGTGGGGAAGCGGATTCCATCGCGTCAAAGGGCACAATTTCCACATCGCCAAAGACCTTTTTCTCATGCATTTCGGATATGCAGACAGCAAGATATTAAGGGCCCGTCTGGGTGATGCCGATCGTGTGGCGCAAGGTTGGGAGAAACATATCCTTAAGCGTAGCCGAACCATAAGGTATGCAACAGAAAAGAAAGCACGCGACTTCGATTGCTGGACTTGCTTTGCACGCATCTGTCAAACTTGGTGTCGGCCACCTTATGCTCTCAATAAGCCAGCCATGTTTGAGTTAAGAATTGTTGTCAAGATTCCCGAAAGATTCAACTATGTCCTCTAACATTCCATCTCCTGAACAGTTTCTGGACGAAGTAATACTGAAGGCGGCCTCTGACTTGGCACAGCCTGTGAATCCTGTCGTGACCGTCGTGACCGTTTGCTTCGATCCGCTAAAGGATGGCAGGCAAAGGCTCTTAGCCATGAATCTCGACTCTGTGGAGAGGCAGACGGGGCTGGTTCTGGAACATCTTATTGTTGATGGTGCATCGTCTGACGGAACGCTTGATTTCCTTTATGCATACAAAAATCGGTGTCACGACATCCGCATTCTGAGTAAAGCCGATTCGGGCATTTATGAGGCAATGAACCGAGGGATTGCTTTGGCACGGGGAAAGTATGTCATCTTTCTTAATTCAGACGACTACTACCATCGTCCCGACGGGCTAGCTCTTTCCGTGAAAGCTTTGGAGGAGAGTGGCTGCAGTTTTACCTTTGCTCCTGTCTGCCCAGAGGGTGCTAAGAGATTTCATACGCACTATCACCATCCGCAGCGCCGCCTGCACAAGATTTTTGTCACCAGCGTCCTTCCGCATCCTTCTATGCTCTATCGCAAAACAGTCCTCACAGAGATGGGCGGCTACGCCCAAACATATCGGCTTGCAGCAGACTACGACTTGACTTTGCGCTTAATCGCATCAGGTCACAAAGGTTGCTTCGTCAATTGCTGCTTTGCTACTTTTGTGATGGGGGGAGTTTCTACACAGGACGTGAATCGCGAACTTGATGTCAGTGAAAATATCCGTATGATAAGGAATGCCCATTGCGAAGCTTTTGGTGTGGAACTCACGGAACGGGAGTTGGAGTTTCTGGTCGAGAAGGGATGGTATCCGCGCAAATATCTGTCGATTTATGTTGCATCCCAGGCACTTGTCGGCCGTGCATTTATAGGACTGTCGAAAGGTCTTGCCTACCGCTTCGTGCGCTGCTTCAATTATGTCAAGTACTACCTCAAGAGCCTTTTCTCTTCTTCTCCAGATAATGCTGGAAAGGATTGAGGAAACGCTTTTCCCATAGCCTCTTCTTCTCTTCGGGGGCATTTTCGTAAACCTTCTTTGCTGCAACGATGCTTTTCTCCAGGTTGTCTGCCAAGTTTGCAGTGTTGGACGACAAGAGAAAACTCTTAGGGTTGGGATAGTAGTAATAGAGCGGAAGGTTGAGTATCGTACATCTCCTGATGTGTAGCAAGACTTCGCTCCACCAGGGGAAGTCCTCAAATCTTATGCCAACAATAAAGGGTATCTCCTGGACAATGGAGGTCCTATACATCCTGAAGCAAGGTTGGCAGTGTTTGATTGCCCATTTGGGATTGATGTCTTTGGGGTGGGAATATTCCGTAGCATAGTCGAAGATGTTGTCTGTAGTTACAGACTTGACGTTAACATATTTCTTGAACGACGGCTTGCTGTCCGGCAGATGCAGGAAGTGGCGAATCTTGTTGATGGTCCGATAGTAGTGATGATACGTGAAGGTGACCATGTCGGCACCTTCTTTTTCGGCAGCATTGAAGCATAACTCCATGAGTTGTGGATGGAAGAAGTCATCAGGGTCGAGAAAGAGTGTGTATTTCCCTTCTGCCTGTTCCATGGCAACATTCCTCGCTTCGGATACGCCTTTGTTTGTCTGGTGTATGACCTTGAAGCGGCTGTCTCTGCTGGCATACTCGTCGGCAATGTTGCCACTATTGTCGGGGCTGCCGTCGTCAACAAGGATGGCTTCCCAGTTTGTGTGGGTTTGTGCCAGGAGACTGTCCAGTGCACGGGCAAGGTATTTTTCTACGTTGTATATGGGTATGATAACTGATATGTCGTATGCTGCCATGCTTTTATAGTTTATCTTCTTTTTGTTTGAGTTTCTGCTCGAAGGGTTTCAAGAAGTGTTGTTCCCATGCTTGTTTTTTTTCTGCCGGTGCATTACTGTAGATGAGTTTGCTTGCTTCTATGCCTTTCCTGATGCTTTCTGCTTTATGTTCCTGGTTTGCAGACAGGATGTAACTGCGTGGGTTGGGGTAGTAGAAGTATAGTGGCAGGTTTAGTATGGTACATCGCTTGATGCGTAGCAAGGCCTCGCTCCACCAGGGGAAGTCTTCATAGTCAATGTTTTTGATGAATTCTATGTTGCTTACGGCGTATGTTTTGTACATGCATCGCCACACTTGGCAATGTTTTATGGCCCAACGCTTGTCGATGTCTTTAGGGTGGGAGTGTTCTGTGGCATAGTCGAAGATGTTGTCTGTGACTATGTATTTGGGGTTGACATAGAATTTGTAGTGCGGTGTGGAGTCCGGGAGGCCAAGAAAGTGTCTTATTATGTTGTGTGTGCGGTAGGCACGGTCGTAGGTAAAGGCAACGATGTCTGAGTTGTCTCGCATTATTGCTTCAAGGCAGAGGGCCATCAGTTGCGGGTGCAGGAAGTCGTCGGCATCGAGGAAGATGAGAAATTCTCCGCGGATGTGTTTCATTCCGGCATTGCGTGCGTCGGAGCGTCCGCCGTTGGGTTTGTGTATGACCTTGAATCGATGGTCGTTTTTGGCGTATTCGTCGGCAATGTTTCCGCTGTTGTCTGTGCTGCCATCGTCCACGAGGATGGCTTCCCAGTCCTTGTGTGTTTGGTTGAGAATGCTGTCGAGTGCCCTGGGGAGGTATTTCTCGACATTATATATTGGTACGACGACGGAAATCATGATGTGTTGGTTTTATTCTGCAAGCTCCCATTTATACCACCGATTATGCGACCAGAGCCAGATTTCGGGCTGTTGGCGGATGTTTTGTTCGAGCAGTCGCCAGAAGCATCGTGAGTTTGGGAATGGTCCGTTTTGGTCTTCTTCTGTTTGTTGCATTTCGGTGAATGTCAGTCTGTAATGTCCTCGTGATGGTTTTTCTATGTTGAGGTATACGAGTTCTGCGTTGACCTTTTTGGCTATTTCTTCTGCGCCTGGTACGTACCAGGTTTGTTGGTTGAGGAAGTTGACGCTGTCTTTTGCTTTTATGTCGGGCCGTTGGTCTTGTATGAAGCCGCAGAGGAATGGTTCGCCTTGTGCGTTCATTTGCAGCATGGTGCGCACGGTCTGTCTCATTTCTATTTGTGTGGTGTTCCATCGGCTGCGTACTTCGTGCATGAGTGAGGCGAAGTATGGGCTTCCTATTTGTTTGTATATTTCGCAGTTTTTCTTGGGGTTTTTGTAGTGTGTGCAGACTTCTTGTGCCCATTCCCAGCAGCCGCAGTGCCCCAGGAGCATGAAGACGTTTTTGCCTTTGGCTGCGATGCGTTCGGGCAGTTCTGCGTTGACGACTTCCACTCGGCGGCGCATTTCCTGGTCTGTGATGTTGAGGCATTTGAAGGCTTCTATGAAGATGTCGCAGAGATTGCGGTAGAAGGCTTTTTCCAGGCGTATGATTTCCCGTGTGTTTTTCTCGGGGAAGGAGCAGGTGAGGTTTTCGCGGACGAGTCGGCGTCTGTACCTTATTATGTAATACATGATGGGGTAGGCGATGTCGCTCAGCAGGTAGAGTAGGCTTAGCGGCAGTCCGGCCAGAAGTCGCATGATGCGATGCTTCTTCTTTGTCCCGTTTTTGTTCATTGTCTGGTTTGTTTCTGTGTGGTGTTTACCGAGGGCAAAGTTACGAAAAACTAATGGCAATGCAAAGAAAACGGTTATTTCTTTTTGCATTGCCATTGGTGTGTGTGGTGCTATGGGAGCCATGTGGTGAGGTAGTCGGCGAGGGGACGTTTGGCGAGGGCTGTGTTGAGTTTTTGCAGTGCTTGCAGGTGGAGTGCCGATGCGCATGCCTTGCTGAATCCCATTGCTGCGGCTGCCTCGGCTATGCTGAGTGGCTGTGGTGTGCCGATGCCGTAGTAGAGTGTGACGATTTGCCTTTCTGTGGGTGTGAGGTCTGCCAGTGCGTGGTCTATGCGGCGCTGCTGTCCGGAGCGCAGTGTCTCTTCGTCTGCCACATCCTGCAGTGTGTCGGCGTTTGTTTCGGCAGTTGCTTTTTCCCGATGTATGGCTTTGAGTATCATCTTTTGGCACCAGTATCGGGCATACGTGGCGAAGCAGCACTGTTGGTTTTCATCGTAGCGCATGGCGGCTTCGCACAGCCCGATGCAACTTTCCTGCTGCAGGTCGTCCAGGCAGACGCCGCTGTTTTTTGCCTGCCATGCCATTGCGTATGCCAGAGGCATGTGGCTGGCCACGAGCCTACGATGGGCGTCGGTCAGTTTTCCTGTGTGTTTCTTACTCTTTTCGGGCAGGCTTTCTGCGAGTTCTGCCACTTGGTTTTTCTGAACATCTTGTCTCATTTCTTCCGATGGATTGGGTTGTTTTTGAAAATGAGACAGCCGGCTGTCCGTTGTTTCTTGAATTCAAGTGCAAAGGTAGGCAGAGCGTGCCACTTGCAGAAGAGAATGCAAGTTTTACAAGTGCTTTTACAAACGAACAAGCCCGATGAGGGAAAAATGCAAGCGAGGCATACCCTTCTCGGTGGAAAGGTATGCCTCGTCTGGAAAAAGGGTTAACCATTATTGATGGAATGGTTAAGCATTATGGTCGGAAAGGTTAACCATTATTGCCAAAAAGGTTAACCATTATTTCTATGCCGATGTGTTGTCTGCTATCTTCTTGATGACGAAGAGTTTATCTTTGGGGCGGACTTTTGCCGGAACGGGTATGCTGATGCGTTGCCCCTGGCGAGCCGTGTCGACCGGTTCCAAGTCGTAGCGAATCTCGCTCACCGTGGCACGCAGTGCTCCGGTGGTAGGGCCTGTGACGAGGATTTCGTCGCCTACATTGAGTTCGCAGGCTTCTATCTTGAACTCCGCCACCTGCAGTTTCGAGTAGTAGCGCACCGTGCATCCGCAATAAACCTTGCGTTCGGTGGCCTTCGAGCCGTGGCAGTCGTTCCACTCGGCAATGGTCTTGCCCAGGTAATAGCCGTCCCAGAAACCACGATTGAAGACACGAGCCAGCCGCTCGTCCCATTCGTCCAGTCTCGACAGGAACGCCTTTCTGCCCAGTTCGGGGTCGGTCAGCGTGTCGATGGCTTCACGGTAGCAGCGCACCACCGTGTCCACATACTCCGGACCACGAGCCCTGCCTTCTATCTTGAACACACGCACACCGGCATCCACCATCTGGTCGATGAAACGGATGGTTTTCAAATCCTTCGGCGACATAATGTAACGGTTCTCGATGTCCAGTTCCGTGCCCGTCTCCACATCCTGCACCGTGTAGCGCCGACGGCAGAGTTGCATGCACTCGCCACGGTTGGCAGAACGCCCCCAGTTGCTCTGGCTCAAGTAGCATTTGCCGCTGATGGCCATGCAGAGGGCGCCATGGCAGAACATCTCGATGCGCACCGGCTTTCCACTCGGACCGCAAATGCCGTCTCTTTCGATGGAATCGTGGATTTCCGCCACCTGCTCCATGTTCAACTCACGTGCCAGAACCACCACATCGGCAAACTGCGCATAGAAACGCAAGGCCTCCGCATTGCTGATGTTCAACTGCGTGCTCAGGTGGACTTCCTGCCCAATCTGACGGCAATAAAGCATCACCGCCACATCGCTGGCAATGACAGCACTGATGCCAGCCTCGTGGGCAGCATCCAGAATCCTGCGCATCAACTCCAGATCCTCACCATAGATAATGGTGTTCACCGTCAAGTAACTCTTAATCCCGAAACGGCGCGTCTCCTCGGCAATACGGCGCAAATCGTCGATGGAAAACGTGCTGGCAGAGTGCGCACGCATGTTCAGGTTCTCAATGCCAAAGTAAACACTGTCGGCACCTGCACGAATAGCAGCCGCCAGGCACTCGGGAGAGCCCACAGGGGCCATGATTTCAAAATCTTTCCTCATAACAAGTGCAAAGTTACGACTTTTCCCGCTTTAAGCAATTATTTTCCCTTTTACATTTCTTCCTTTTTCAATTTCTTCGTACCTTTGCACCCGAAAACAACAGAATGTGGATAGATTTGGGCTGCTTGCAACCACAGAAAAAAATGCTAAAAAGAGGATAGATACCACTCACCTCATGCATTTGTAGCCGACTTCTCTCCCCATACATTATTAATACTTTATAAGATTAATTCAATTATGGGTTATTTGTTTACATCGGAGTCAGTCTCCGAAGGCCATCCCGATAAGGTGGCCGACCAAATCAGCGATGCCGTACTCGACAAACTCCTTGCCTTCGACCCCGACTCGAAGGTGGCATGCGAAACACTCGTCACCACAGGACAAGTCGTCCTGGCAGGCGAAATCACAACACAAGCATACGTCGACCTGCAACGCATAGCACGCGAAGTCATCAACCGCATCGGCTATACCAAAAGCGAATACATGTTCGAGGGCAATAGCTGCGGCGTACTCTCAGCCATACACGAGCAGAGTGCCGACATCAACCGAGGCGTCGATCGGGCAGAACGCGCAGAACAAGGCGCAGGAGACCAAGGCATGATGTTCGGCTACGCCACCAACGAGACCGAAAACTACATGCCCCTCAGTCTCGACCTTGCACACCGTTTGCTCCAAACCCTTGCCGACATCCGTCGCGAAGGAAAGGTAATGACCTATCTCCGCCCAGACTCCAAAAGCCAAGTCACCGTAGAGTATAGCAACGAAGGCATACCCCAGCGCATCGACACCATCGTCGTTTCCACACAACACGACGAGTTCGACACCGACCAGGCCATGCAGCAACGCATCACAACCGATGTGAAAGAAATCCTCGTGCCACGCATGCTCGAAGGAATACATTCAGAACGAATCCGCTCCCTCTTCAACGAAAAAATAAAATACTACGTCAACCCGACCGGAAAGTTCGTCATCGGCGGACCACATGGCGATACAGGTCTCACCGGACGCAAAATCATTGTCGACACCTACGGCGGCAAAGGCGCACACGGCGGTGGAGCATTCAGCGGAAAAGACCCCTCGAAGGTAGACCGTTCGGCAGCCTATGCAGCACGACACATAGCAAAGAACATGGTAGCAGCCGGTGTGGCAGACGAAATGTTGGTACAGCTCAGTTATGCCATCGGTGTGGCAGAACCCGTCAGCATCTTCGTCGATACCTACGGAAAGAGTCACGTCAACATGACAGATGGCGAGATAGCCGAAAAGATAAAGAGCATCTTCTCCCTCACCCCCTATGCCATCGAGCAACGACTCAAACTGCGTAATCCCATCTATGAGGAAACGGCGGCATACGGACACATGGGTCGCGAACCGCAAACCGTTACTAAAAAGTACGAATCGCTCTATCACGAAACGAAGGAAGTGACAGTGGAACTCTTCACATGGGAAAAGCTTGATTATGTGGAAGAGATAAAGAAGTGCTTCTCTCTCTAAAAGGAAAACACACAAATTAACGAAGGAAATGGTACGCAGCATTGCAGTCTATTGTGCCAGCAGCATGCAGATAGACGACAGTTTCTTCCGCGATGCCCGACAGCTTGGAAGGCTGATGGGCGAAAAAGGCTTGACGCTTGTCAACGGAGCGGGCAACATGGGGCTTATGGCCGAAAGTGCAAATGGCTGTCTTGAAGCAGGTGGTAAGGCCATAGGCATCATCCCGACGTTTATGATAGAGGAGGGTTGGTGTCACGAGGGTATGACAGAAATCATCGAGACGACGGATATGCACGTCCGTCAGGCTAAGATGGCAGAGTTGAGCGATGCTGGTATTTTCCTTCCGGGCGGTTGCGGTACGTTTGCAGAGATGATGGAACTCATCACTTGGAAACAGCTGGGTTTGTATCTTAAGCCTATTGTTTTCTTGAATACGAATGGTTATTTCGATGCGATTGTTGAGGCTTTGAATCAGGCAATCCGGCAGAACTTTATGCGTCCGGTGCACGCTGATATATGGCGTGTGGCGTCTTCTCCGGAGGAAGCCCTCAGGCTTGTGCTGGAAACGCCGCTTTGGGATGCGAGCATCCGCCGTTTTGCCAAGATATGAGTTGCTGCGATTCGGTTTATTCGCCTGCGGTGACGACTCTTGGTGGCGTTTCGGTTGAGGAGTTGACGCCTTATGGGGATTTGAGTTTCTTTGGGGCTGACAGTTTGCTTCGTGCGGAGGTTCCTCTTCGTTCTTCGGGCTTTTCTGCTACGGCGACGCCTTATCGTTTGCGTCACGACGGGTGGAGCGGGCTGGTTTTGCTTGTCTGTTTGTTGCTTGCGGCTAACCTTGTGTTGCGATTGGGTGGTGGTTTTCGCGATTTGATGCGGGACATGTTCTTTCCGATTGCCGGCAAGAAGGATGAACCGGTTGTGGATGATCCGTTGCGTTATTCAACGCGATTGGTTGCTGTGGCTTTGCTTTCTTTGTCGGCAGCCATGGTGTCGTTTGCTTATACGCAGCACGATGTTGCTTTTTATGTGTTTGGCGAGACTCCTTATCTTCTTTTTGTGGCTTTCTTTTTGCTTTGGCTGGTTTATTTTTTGCTGAAGCGAATGATGGGAAGCTTTGTGGGATGGGTGTTTTTTAGCGAAGGAAAAATCTTTACATGGCGGCGGTCTTATACGTTGCTTCTGGTGTTGGAGGCGTGGTTGTCTTTTGCTTTGGCGCTAATGGTTGTGTATCTGCCTGTTTCTCCACGAGTAATGTTTGATTTGGCTTTGTGGACGATTGTTTTTGTGAAGATATTGCACCTTTTTAAGATCTATCAGATATTTTTCCCGAATTTGTATGGCACTTTACATTTATTTGTGTACTTTTGCAGTCTCGAAATAGTGCCATTGCTTGTTTTGTGGCGTGTTCTGATGTATTCGGAACTGCTTTCGGTTGTTAAAATATAGCGAAAAATTACGACAGACGATGATAAAGAAGATTCTGATTTCCCAGCCTGAACCGACTTCGGCCAATTCTCCTTACTTCGACATTATGAAGCGTCATAATGTGGAGATAGTGTTTCGTCCTTTCATCAAGGTAGAGCGTCTTACGCCGAAGGAGTTCCGTGCGCAGAAGATTTCCATTCTTGACCACACGGCTATCGTGTTTACTTCTCGCCTTTCCATCGATAATTTCTTCCTTCTTGCTCGTGAGATGCGTATTGCTATCCCTGAGGAGATGAAGTATTTTTGTGTGACGGAGACGGTGGCTCAGTATATTCAGAAGTATGTTCAGTACCGCAAGCGCAGGGTTTTCTTTGGTGCTACGGGCAAGGTTGACGACTTGTTGCCGGTGATGTTGAAGCACAAGACGGAGCGTTACTTTATTCCTTTGAGCGATGTTCACAATCCTGTGTTTGGCGAGATGCTGGACAGCAAGAGCATCAAGCACTCGGATGCTGTGATGTATCGTACTGTGAGCAATGATTTTGCCAAGGACGAGCCGTTCGACTATGATATGCTTATTTTCTTCAGCCCGAGTGGCGTTCAGTCTTTACAGAAGAACTTCCCCGACTTTGAGCAAGGCGATGTTGTCATCGGCACGCTTGGTCCGGCTACGGCGAAGGCTGTGCGCGATGCCGGTTTGCGTCTGGATATTGAGGCTCCTTCGCCTGAGTATCCCAGTATTTCGGCTGCCATAGACGACCATCTGCGTAAGGCAAATGGATAGTGAGGGCACACATATTTTTCCTAAGTGCGAGCGTTTGTGCAGTCGCAAGGCGCTCGACGATTTGTTCAAGGGCGGACATCGTTCGGTGTCGGCATATCCCATAAGGGCGGTTTTCATGCGTAGCGAGTGCGAAGGTGTACGTGTGATGATGTCTGTTTCCAAGCGTCACTTCAAGCGTGCCGTGATGCGCAATGCCGTCAAGCGTCAGTTGCGTGAGGCTTATCGTTTGCAGAAGGAGTTGCTTCTGCCTTTGGATGGTGGTTTGGACATTGCCTTTTTGTGGACGTGCAACGAGTACATGCCTACGGAGATGGTGTTCCGAAAGATGCAGACCCTGCTGTTGCGTATCCATGAAAGTGCGTGTTCTAATACATAAACTCTCGTTGTTGCTGGTGCGGATGCTTGTTTTGCCCATCCGTTTCTATCAGCGTTTCATTTCTCCGCTGTTTCCTCCGGCGTGTCGTTTTACGCCCACGTGCAGCCAGTATGCTGTAGAGGCGTTGCAGAAGCATGGTCCGCTGAAGGGGCTTTGGCTGGCCGTACGCCGTCTGCTGCGCTGCCATCCGTGGGGCGGAAGCGGTTACGATCCGGTGCCGTAGAACAGGCTCGGAGTGAGAGGCTTATGCCTTGTTCTCTCGTGCCGCATGGCATCCCTCCAAAAACCCTTAACCATTATTGGCAAAACCCTTAACCATTATGCCACGAAAGGTTAACCATTATTGCCCGAAAGGTTAAGCCTTCTGGCGAGACACCTCAGGGCCGATGCAAAGACTGATTGCAGAAACGAACCGGACAATGCTTTATATCGACTTCCATACCCACCACTTGCCGACGGAAAACGGCGTTGTTGCCGTCGTGGACGGGCGTGACACCTGGGGCATCCACCCCTGGAGAGCCTACCCCCAACACCTCCCTGAAGAGAGGGGAGAAAGTAAGTCCTTCCCTTTAGGGGAGGATTTAGGAGAGGCTTCCCGCTGTCTTGCCATCGGAGAATGTGGGCTCGACGCTCTGCGAGGGGCTTCGATGGAACGGCAGGAGGAAGTCTTCTTGCAACACATCGCCCTGAGCGAACGGCTTGGCAAGCCACTCATCGTCCACTGCGTGAAAGCCCTCGACCGCCTGCTGCGCCTGCGTCGAGAACAAAAACCCACAATGCCATGGATGCTTCACGGCTTCCGCGGCAAACCACAACAACTGCGCTCGCTCCTCGATGCGGGCTTCTACATCGGCTTCGGCTTCCGCCATAATGCCGAAAGTCTGCGCCTCTGTCCTGTCGAAAGGCTCCTCCTCGAGACCGACGACCAACCGCAATCCATAACTTTACTCTATAGAAAAGTGGCAGAGGAGCGAGGCATCGAAGTAGCCGATTTATGCGATGAAATGGGCAAAAATTACCGAAAATTCTTCTCCCGACACCCCCTTCCCCTGTAATTCCTCCGGCGATGTGAGTAAAAAGTAGCGCAGAAAGGTCGGAAAATCCAAAAAAAAATTGTACCTTTGCTCGCAAAATATAAAACACAACACATCAATGGATTTCAATAGAATTACAGCTGCCGAAGCCGCAGCCCTCGTCCAGAACGGACAAACCATCGGCCTGAGCGGATTCACACCCGCAGGCGCACCCAAGTGCACACCAGCAGAAATCGCCAAAAAGGCAGAAGCAGAACACGCTGCAGGAAGACCCTTCAAAATCAGCATCTTCACCGGTGCCAGCACAGGACAAAGCTGCGACGGCGAACTCTCCAATGCCAACGCCATCGACTTCCGTGCACCATACACCACAAACGCAGACTTCCGCAAACACGTCAACCAGAATCAACTCAACTACTTCGACTATAACCTCTCCAACATGGCCACACAAATACGCCAAGGTTACCTCGGAGAAGTCAACTGGGCCATCATCGAAGCATGCGCCATCGAGAAGGTAGGCAACAAAGCACACATATATCTCACCGCCGCAGGCGGCATCAGCCCAACCGTGTGCCGCCTCGCCACAGAAGGCATCATCGTGGAGCTCAACGCATTCCACAGCCCTAACAGCAAAGGCATACACGACGTCTACGAAATAGAAGACCACCCCTTCCGCCAGCCCATCATGATAACCAAGGCAAGCGACCGCATCGGCAAACCCTACATCGAAGTCGATGCCGACCGCATCGTAGGCGTAATCGAATGCAACGTCCCCGACGAAGCACGCGCCTTCAAAGACGCCGACCCCATCACAACACAGATCGGACAGAACGTGGCCGACTTCCTTCTGCTCAACCTCAAGAAAGGACTCATACCAAAAAGCTTCCTCAATCTGCAGAGCGGCGTAGGCAGCGGAGCAAACGCAGTGCTCGGCGCACTCGGACAATGCCCGGAAGTACCCAACTTCAACATCTACACAGAAGTCCTTCAGGACGCCCCCGTCGGACTCATGAAACAAGGACGCGTCCTCTCAGCATCAACCTGCTCACTCACCGTAACCAACGAATGTCTCCTCGACATCTACGATAACATCGACTTCTTCAAAGACAAACTCGTGCTGCGACCTTCCGAAATCAGCAACAGCCCCGAAGTAATCTCACGCATCGGTGTATGCGCACTCAACACAGCCATCGAGTGCGACATCTACGGCCACGTCAACAGCACAAAGATTTGCGGCACAAAGATGATGAACGGCATCGGCGGCTCAGCCGACTTCGCTGCAAACGCATACCTCACCATCTTTACCTGCGGCTCAACAACAAAGGGCGGAGCCATCTCCAGCATCGTACCCTTCGTCAGCCACATCGACCATACAAACCACTACATCGACGCAGTTATCACCGAATACGGCGTGGCAGACCTCCGTCATAAGAGCGACATGCAGAAGGCAGCCGAACTCATCAAAGTGGCACACCCCGATTACCGACCCATGCTGCAGGACTACATGCGATACGCAGAAAAACGCGGCGGACAAACACAACACGAACTCTCTGCCGCATTCGCCATGCACGACACATTCATCCGCAAAGGAGACATGCGTCTCACCGACCTGGCAGAATACATTAAATAAGACATCGCCACCGGCAAATAAATGAACTACGACTGGAGTCATATCCCGCCTTCCGAAGCAGAAACCAAGCTTGCAGGAGAAATGGCAGCAGAGCTGAAAATCAGCCCTGTACTGGCTCGTGTGCTCATAAGGCGCGGCATAGAAAGCGTACAAGACGCACGCAAATTCTTCCGCCCACAACTCACCGACCTGCACGACCCATTCCTCTTCCAAGACATGCAGAAGGCAGTAGACCGCCTCAACGAAGCCCTCGGACGAAAAGAACGCATCCTCGTCTATGGCGACTACGATGTCGACGGATGCACAGCCGTAGCACTTGTATACCGATTCCTACAGCAATTCTACAGCAATCTCGATTACTATATCCCCGATCGCAACGAAGACGGCTACGGCGTCTCACGCAAAGGCGTAGACTATGCCTATGAAACAGGAGTAGGACTCGTCATCGTTCTCGATTGCGGCATAAAGGCAACCGAAGAAATAGCCTATGCCAAAGAAAAAGGCATCGACTTCATCATCTGCGACCATCATGTGCCCGGGCCGGAACTGCCCCCAGCCGTTGCCATCCTCAACGCCAAACGACACGACAACACCTATCCTTATGAACACCTCTGCGGATGCGGCGTAGGATTCAAACTCATACAAGCCTTTGCCATAAGCAACAGCATAGAGTTCTCACAACTCATACCCTTGCTCGACCTCTGCGCCATAAGCATCGCTGCAGACATCGTGCCAATCATGGGAGAAAACCGCATACTTGCCTTTCACGGCCTTCGGCAGTTGAACAGCGCACCAAGCGTTGGCGTCAAAGCCCTCATGGAGATATGTGGCTTGCAGGACAAGGAAATCTCTCTGGGCGACATTATATTTAAGATAGGACCGCGCATCAATGCTTCCGGAAGAATGCAAACCGGCAACGAAGCCGTAGCACTCCTCATAGAAAAGAACCTCGCTGCAGCAAAAGAAAAGGCAGAACGCATCAATGAATACAACGAGCAACGCAAGGATTTGGACAAGTCCATGACAGAAGAGGCGAACCGCATCGTCAAAACCCTCGAACACCGTCACGAACACAAATCCATCGTCCTTTTCAACGAAGAGTGGCATCGTGGCATTATCGGCATCGTAGCATCTCGCCTGACAGAAGTCTTCTATAAACCAAGCGTCGTTCTTACTTGCAACGAAGACGGAATGGCAACGGGGTCGGCACGCAGTGTTCCCGGATTCGATGTCTATAAGGCAATCGAAAGTTGTGCAGACCTTCTCGTGAATTTTGGAGGACATACTTATGCTGCAGGCTTGAGCTTGCCGGCACAAAACATTCCGCTTTTCCGTCAACGATTCGAGCAATATGTAAAGGAACACATACGGCCGGAACAAGTGAACGCGGTGTTGTGCATTGATGCAGAAATAGACTTCCGCGACATAAACCGTCGTATGGCATCCGACATCAAACGCTTTGCTCCGTATGGTCCGGATAATAGCAAACCGCTTTTCTGTACCCGTCAAGTTTATGACTACGGCACAAGCAAGGTGGTTGGACGCGACCAGGAACACATCAAACTGGAGCTTGTTGATTCAAAGAGTAGCAATGTGATGAACGGCATTGCCTTTGGGCAGAGTTCTCAGGCACGTTATATTAAGACGAAGCGTGCCTTCGATATTGTTTATCATATTGAGGAGAATAGTCACAAGCGCGGCGAGGTACAATTGCAGATAGAGGACATCAAGCCGAGGGAGTGATGCTTCTTGTTGGTTCTTCTTGTTGGAGGAGGATTAGTTATTATTTAGGAGATGCGGTACCTTTCAATTCTTCGACAATACTGGGGCTATGATGATTTCCGTGGCATTCAGCGTGAGGTCATTGAGAGTATAGGTGCGGGTCGTGATACGCTTGGTCTTATGCCTACGGGTGGAGGCAAGAGTATTACGTTTCAGGTGCCTGCTCTTTCTATGAAGGGTCTGTGTCTTGTTGTGACGCCTCTTATTTCTCTTATGAGGGATCAGGTGGAGGCTTTGCGACGGCACGACATTAAGGCTGCGTACATTAACAGTAACATGTCGCACGAAGAGGTGTTGACTGTTCTGGACAACAGTATTTTTGGTGCTTATAAGTTCCTTTATGTTTCTCCGGAACGTTTATCCAGTTCTTTCTTTATGGATAAGTTTCGTCGCATGAAGGTTTGTTTTGTTACGGTTGACGAGGCGCATTGTATCTGTCAGTGGGGTTATGATTTTCGTCCGTCTTATTTGGGTATTTCTGCTATTCGCGAGGTTTTTCCTCAGTGTCCTATTCTTGCTTTGACGGCTACGGCTACGCCTGCTGTGGTTGATGATATTCAGCAGAAGCTTGGTTTCCGAGAGAGGAATGTTCTGAAGATGAGTTTCGAACGAAGGAATTTGGCTTATGTGGTGCGAAGGACGGATAGTGTTCAGGATTCTCTTCTTCATGTTCTCGACTCGGTTCAGGGTTCCTGTATTATTTATGCGCGCAATCGGATGAAGTGTTGTGAAATGGCTGAGCAGTTGGAGGGACTTGGCTATTCGGCAACATTCTACCATGCGGGTTTGCCTATTGTTAAGAAGAATGAGAATCAGGAGCGTTGGCGGCGTGGCGAGAAGCGTATTATTGTGGCGACCAACGCTTTTGGTATGGGTATTGACAAGCCGGATGTTCGCCTTGTGATTCATGTTGATATGCCCGATTCGGTTGAGGCTTATTTTCAGGAGGCAGGTCGTGCGGGTCGTGATGGCGAGCGTGCTTATGCTTTGTTGCTGACCGATGGCAGTGAGCGTCAGCGCATTGCGAGTCGGATGGTGCAGCAGTTCCCTAAGATTGACTATGTTCGCAATGTCTATGAGCACTTGTGTTATTACTTCGGCATTGCCATGGGCGACGGTATGCTTGTGACGCGCGAACTGAACATCAATGTTTTCTGCCGTGCGTACGGCTATTATCCGGCGATGCTTGGCGGTGCTCTCGATTTGTTGGACAAGGCCGGTTACATTGAGTACAGCGACGAGGACGATTCGTCCAGCCGTCTGCGTATTGATGTTTCGCGTAACGAATTGTTCCGTTTGCTGTATCCTTCCGAGGAACGTCTTGTGTTGTGTGTGTTGCGCCGCTATGGTGGGATTTTTGTTGACTATGTGTTTGTTGACGAGGACATGCTGTGTGCGGAGGCGGGTATTTCTGCCGAAGAGTTTTATCAGGTGATGCTTCGTTTGAGCCAGAATCATGTTGTTTCGTATATTCCGCGCAAGCATTTGCCGCGTGTCACGTTCCGTTGTCGTCGTGTGGACAAGGAGGATGTGATGCTTCCGTATGCTGTTTACCACGAGAGGCACGACCGTTATGTGGAGCGTGCCGAGGCGATGTTGCGTTATGCGGATGCGGATTCCGATTGTTGTCGCAGCCGATTGTTGTTGGAGTATTTTGGCGAGGAGGCTGAGAAGGATTGTGGCATTTGCGATGTTTGCTGCAGGAAGAGGTCGGAGCAGAGGGCTACGAACGAGAAGGCGGCGTTGCGTGCGCATATTCTTCGCCAGCTTCAGGATGGTCCGCGCAATAGTTATGAGCTCGACCTGGCGGGTTTCCGTCCCGATGGTCTGGAGGAGGTTATCGATGCCATGCGTGCTGCGGGCGATATTGTTCTTGAGGGTCCGCTCATGAAGGCTGTTGTGCGCCAGTAGTAGCGGTGCTTCCGGTTTGTTTTTCAGTAAGGTTTTTTGCGGATATTGAGCATGGCGTTCCAGTTGGACTCCGAGGCGGTGTAGATGTCGGCCTTGTGGAGGATGGTCCAGAGTGGCCTGTGGCAGAGGTCGGCGCGTATGTGTTTGTCGGCCACCCAGAGGCTGACGAGTCGTGTGATGTCCGAAGGCTTTTTCCCTTCGGCGAGCATCAGGAAGTTGAGTGCCTTGGTGGTGTTGCCGTAGAAGGCTGGTGCCAGTTGCAGAGCGAGTTGTTGCTGTCGTTCTTCGGCTGCGTTGTCTGCTGTGCCGGTTTGCAGTCCTAATTGTTGTCGGAGCAGTTGCCGGAGTACGATGGCAGAGAGTAGCATGACGAGTTTCCGGTGTGGTATGTCGAGGTAGAGCAGTCGGTGCAGGAGCCTGTCGAAGCGGTCTGTCTGGTAGTAGAGGTCGGCAGGCAGCAGGCGCAGGTTGGCTTCTATGTTTTCCAACTGGTGTATGACGGTTGGTTTCCACAGTTCGGGATTGCCGAGTTTGCCGACGTTGGCACGGCACCAGAGGTTGTGCATCTGTTCTGCCTCGGTGCTTTTGCAGAGTTGTGGCAGGTAGATGTCTCGAAAGTCTTTGGCACGTTGTCTGCTGCCCAGTGCGCTGAGGCTGTGCCGAAGCATGGGGGCAAGGGCTCGCACGTCGTTGTCCGGGTGGCAGCCTACCAGTCGTCGTATGGTGCCGAGCTGCTGTTGTGTTTCGCTGCTGACGTCCCAGTTGGCGAGTTGCAGTATGACGTTGAGGTGTTCGAGCAGTGTCTGTTTGTTCACGCCCCTGTGCTGCTGCAGTTCTGCCGAAGCGATTTTCAGGCTGATGTCGAGGCGTCGTTCTTCCGGATTGCTGTCCATGAGGGGTGCACCGGTCCATTGCCAGTTGTCCCAGAGGCTTGGGGCGTTTGCGGCAGAGGTGTTGGGGGTGGGGTAGTTGCCACAGACGGAGATGCTGAAGCACCGCCCTTCGCTGTTTGTTTCCGCCACTCGTCCCACGAGTACCGGTGTGTTGTCGTGCTGCATCATGCCCAGCGTCTGCTCCAGGTCGAAGCGGCTCACCACGCCGCAACTGCGGGTGCCGGTCAGTGCGCGCACCACGATGCCGAAGTCGTTGGTTTGTTCCTTGACGAGCAGCACTTCGGGTCGCTGCTCTTCCAGTTCTGCTATCAGTGTGGCCACGTCGGTGCCTTCACAGGCGTATTGCAGGCCGGTTATCTGTATAAGTGTTTCCATGATTGACAGTGTAAAGCAAGAAGTGTTCGGTGCCCGCAGGTGGCGGTGTCGATAATGGTTAACCATTCTGTCGATAATGGTTAACCTTTCCGCCCATAATGCTTAACCTTTCGGGCAATAATGGTTAAGCATTTCTGGAGCATACGCCGGGAGGTCTTCCCGGCGGCCTTTGGCAAAGGTTGGTCAGATGTCTCTCATGACCATGATGACACGGTAGGCTGCGCGGAACTCGCTCTTGGCGAGTCGGCCGCCGTCGGCAAGCTGGTAGTTCGGATTCTCTGTGCTGAGCAGCAGGAAGGGCGAGTGCGGACCGGGGTCCTGCACCATCTTCACCATCAGGCGGCCGTCGGTGGTCTGCACCAGATACGGCACATCCTTTCGGAAATCCTCGTAGCGTCCCAGCGCTTCGCCTACGCCTACGTAGTCGCCATCCTGTATGCGTGGCAACATACTGTCGCCGTGACACTGGAAGACATACTTGATGTCGCGCCGTGGCATCTGTAGAGGCACAAGGCCTTCCATGGCGTCGGGCTGCTGCACATCGCCCAAAGACGGCTGAATGCCCGACACGAAAAGTGCCGAACGGCTGCTCTCCTGGGCAGGCTTCGCCGAAGACGGCTCCCAGCGCGATGTGCCGCTTGCGCTGACCGCATAAGGCATGTCGTCATCGTCGTCGTCCTCATCCTCCGGCAGGGGCAGCGGGCCGTGCGACAACGACACGCTGCTGCCGCGCAACCACTCGAGGTCCACCTGCGGAAAGCGCGACATGATGGCATCGATGCCACGGCGAGGAATGTGGTCGCGGTACACCCAGTTGTTCACAGTCTGTGGCGTTACGCCCAACATCTCCGCCAAGTGCGAACGGTTTCTGCAGTAGCGGTCCACCAAAACTCCAATCTTTTCTTCTGTTGTCATACCTTTTGTTTTAATTCTTGGCACAAAGTTAACACAAAAACACAAAACCAACAAAAAATAAGCCTTGTTTTTTAAACAAAAGGTGCGAAACCATATAAATTAAAACAAAAGAGGTGAGAAAAACACGAGGCAGTTTGTTCCGCTCGCATATATTCGCTATCTTTGCAGAGTAAGTGAAGCATAAAATGGAAAACAATAGAAAAGTAATCGGTGCGGGGGAGACCATTCTGGACATTCTCTTTCGCCAGGGGCAGCCGGTGGCAGCAGTGCCCGGTGGCAGCACCTTCAACAGTATCATCAGTGTGGGACGTTCCGGTGTGCCGTGTGCCTTTGTGGGTTACACGGGAAGCGACAGCGTGGGGCAGCAGACGGCAGACTTCCTGAGGGACAATGGTGTGCAGACGGAGCATTTCCTGCTGCGACAAGGCGAGAAGAGTGCCATCAGCCTGGCCTTTCTTGCCGACAATGGCGATGCCAACTACCTGTTTTACAAGGAGACGCCTCGTGTGGTTTCCGGCTGGACGCTGCCCCGTCTGGAGCATGGCGATGTGCTTATCTATGGTTCTCACTTTGCCGTTTGCGACGGGATGCGTCCCCTCATCACACAACTCCTCGAGCAGGCAGAGCAGTCGCAGGCCATTGTTTACTACGACCTCAACTTCCGCAAGAACCATGCCGACGAGTTGGACCGCCTCATGCCTGCCATCGTTCAGAACTTCAGCCACAGCACTGTTGTGAGAGGCAGCACCGACGATTTCGAAGTTCTCTATGCCACTCGCGACGCGCGCGATATATATAATAGGTATATCCGTCAGCATTGCCCCTACTTTATCTGCACATCCGGGGCGGAAAACATCACCGTCTGTACGCCCGACGGCTGCCACGAGTTTCAGGCTCCGCCAGTGCCGGATGTCGTCAGCACGGTTGGTGCCGGAGACAGCTTCAATGCCGGTTTTGCCTGTGCCCTGATATGGGAGAAAATCATGCCCGAGGATATCGCCAAACTCGACCGCGAAGGCTGGCAACGCTTCGTTTCTACGGCCTGTCGTTTTGCTGCCGAAACGTGCAGAAGCACAGAGAATTACATCGGCAAGCGTTGAGCCAAAAACGACAACAGAAGAAGCCTTCCGAATCACCTTGCCGGGGATGTTTTTCCGCAGCCTCTGTGGCTCGTAAAACACCCCATGCAGAAGCCCTCCGGAAAGGTTAACCGTTATTGCCAAAAAGGTTAACCATTCTGCGCAGAAAGGTTAACCGTTTCAGGAGAGCAGCCCTTGAGGGTGGCAGACAGGAAAAGCAGCAGGGGAAGTGTGAATAATGTTGAAATTTTCTGTTTTTTAGTCCTGAAAGGCTCAAAATCCGATATTTATTGCTAACTTTGCGCGACTAATGCATACAAAAAACAGCAACAAAAGCGATATGTCCAACATAACAGTCACCCAGATATCCACCCCAAAGGAGATGCGAACCTTCGTACGCTTCAACTACGAACTGTATAAGGACTGTCCGTATGCTGTGCCCGACCTTCTCGAAGACACGCTCGAGACACTCGACCCCCACAGCAATCCCGCCTTCCGCTTCAGCCGGGCAGCCTACTTCCTGGCGCACAAGGACGGCAAGGTGGTAGGCCGTGTGGCAGCCATCATCAATACCCGAGCCAACGAACGCTGGAGACAACAGGACGTACGCTTCGGCTGGATAGACTTCATCGACGACATAGAAGTGAGCCGCGCACTGCTCCGCGCCGTAGAACAGTGGGGACAATCGCAAGGAATGGAACGCATCGTCGGTCCGCTCGGCTTCACAGACCTCGACCCCGAAGGCATGCTTACCGACGGATACGACCAGCTCTCCACACTCTGCACCATATATAACCACCCATATTACCCCGAGCACATGGCACGCCTCGGACTGGAAAAAGAAACAGGATGGGTGGAACGCAAAGTGTTTATCCCAAGGGGAGAACACGCCGCAAACAACACAAAATACTTCCGCATAGCAGAAATGGCAAAGAAACGCTACGGCTTTCGCGTACGCCACTTCAACAATAAAAAAGAAATACAAAAAGGCGGATACATCCAAAAGATACTCGGCGTGGTCAACAAAGCCTACGCAGAACTCTATGGCTACAGCGAACTCGACGAAAACCAAATGGCATGGTATGCCAAACGCTTCATCATGATGCTCGACTGCCGCTTCCTCACCGTCGTGGAAAACGCAGAAGGCGAAATCATAGGCATCGGCGTATGCATCCCAAGCCTCAGCCGAGCCGTGCAGAAAGCAAAAGGCAAACTCTTCCCGTTCGGATGGATTCACATCGCAAACGAACTCTGGCTCAAACGCAAACACCGCATTCTCGACATGCTCCTCGTAGGCGTTCTGCCCGAATACCAAGACAAAGGAGCCAATGCACTCTTCTTTGCCGACCTCATACCGCACGGCATCAGCTGCGGATACGAATGGGCAGAGTCGCATCCACAACTGGAAGACAACACCGCAAGCCAAATGCAATGGAAAAACCTCGACTGCACCATACATAAACGCCGCGCAGTCTTCGCCAAAACAATAAACACCAATCCGGACAATCCGGACAACAACGACATACAAAACCAATGAACTCTCCACAATACAGCGAAGATAATATACGCCACCTCTCCGATATGGAGCACATCAGAACGCGTCCCGGTATGTATATCGGACGCCTTAGTGATGGCTCACAAGCCGAAGACGGTATCTACGTTCTCCTGAAGGAAGTCATCGACAACAGCATCGATGAATTCAAAATGGGGGCAGGCAAACGCATCGAAGTCGACATAGAAGACAACCTCCGCGTCAGCATTCGCGACTACGGACGAGGCATCCCTCTTGGCAAACTCGTTGAGGCCGTCTCCATGCTCAACACAGGCGGCAAGTACGACTCCAAGGCCTTCCAGAAGAGCGTCGGCCTCAATGGCGTTGGCCTCAAAGCAGTCAATGCCCTCAGCGCACGCTTCGAAGTGCAGAGTTTCCGCGACGGACAGACACGTCGCGCCGTGTTCAGCAAGGGCATCCTGCAAAGCGATGTGACCGAAGCAACACAGGACGACGAAAACGGAACAGCAGTCTTCTTCGAACCGGACGCTTCCCTTTTCAAGCACTATGCCTTCCGAAGCGAGTTCATCGAAGTGATGCTTCGCAACTATACCTACTTGAACACTGGTCTGACCATTGTCTTCAATGGCCGTCGCATACTGTCGCGCGACGGATTGAGCGACCTCCTTTCCGACCGAATGGACTACGAATCGCTCTATCCCATCGTACATCTTCGCGGACAGGACATAGAGATTGCATTCACTCACACCAAGCAAAACGGCGAGGAATACTATTCTTTCGTCAATGGCCAGAACACCACTTTGGGCGGAACGCATCAGGCTGCTTTCAAGAAGTATATTGCCGAGGTCATAAAGGACTACAGCGGTAAGAACTACGAGTATGCCGACATTCGCAATGGCATAGTGGCTGCCATCAGCATAAACATACAGGAGCCGCTCTTCGAGAGCCAGACAAAGGTGAAACTTGGCAGTACTACCACGGAGCCGGAGGGTGGCATTTCCATCGATAAGTTCATTGGCGATTTTGTTAAGGAACAGGTGGATAACTATCTTCACAAGAATACTGACGTTGCGGACATCATCTTGCAGAAGGTTGCGGAGAGCGAAAAGCTGCGCAAGGAAATGGCCGGTGTGGCGAAGAAGGCCAGAGAGATGTCGAAGAAGGCCAATCTGCACAACCGTAAACTGCGTGATTGCAGGGTGCATCTGACTGACGTGAAGGGTACGCTCCAGGAGGAGAGCAGCATTTTCATTACGGAGGGTGATTCGGCAAGCGGCAGCATTACGAAGAGTCGCGACGTGAATACTCAGGCTGTATTCAGTCTGCGAGGCAAACCTTTGAATTGTATTAACCTGACGAAGAAGGTTGTTTACGAGAACGAGGAGTTCAACCTTTTGCAGGCTGCGCTTAATATTGAGGACGGACTGGACGGTCTTCGTTACAACAAGGTGATTGTTGCTACGGATGCCGACGATGATGGTATGCACATTCGTCTGCTGATGTTGACGTTTTTCCTGAAGTTCTTCCCCGATCTTGTGAAGAAGGGTCATGTGTTTATCTTGCAGACGCCTTTGTTCAGGGTGCGTGCCCGCAAGGCGAAGCTTGGCAAGACGAAGGTGAATGCTCTTGAGGCGGAACTGGCTGCGCGCAACGATGCGGAGGATGTTTCTTCGTATAGCGACGGCAAGCGTCCGCGCCATTTGAGTATTTCGAAGGATTTTGTGACGCAGTATTGTTATACGGACGAGGAGCGCCAGAGTGCGATTGACGAGTTTGGCCCGGAGCCTGAGATAACGCGCTTTAAGGGTTTGGGTGAGATCAGTCCCGACGAGTTCCGCAACTTCATTGGCCCCGACATGCGTCTCGACCAGGTTATTCTCCAGAAGTCCGACCAGGTGGCTGAGCTTTTGGACTTCTACATGGGCGACAATACTATGGACCGCCAGAACTTCATCATCGACAATCTTGTCATCGAGGAGGACTTGGCAGAGGGAAGCCCGATATGATTTCCGCCGTTCTCTTCCCCGGTTCTTTCGATCCCTTTACCAAGGGTCATGCCGACATTGTGCGTCGGGCGTTGCTGATGTTCGACGAGGTGGTTATCGGCGTTGGCTATAACGGGAACAAGGCTGGTGCTGCGTCTCCGGAGGAGCGTGTGGAAAAGATTGGCAAACTCTATGCCGACAATCCGCGTGTAAGGGTGGACTGCTACAGTGGGCTGACTGCTGACTTTGCCAAGGCAAACGGGGTGGTGGCCATTGTGCGTGGAGTCCGTTCGTTTGCCGACTACGAATACGAGATGCAGATGGCGGATGTGAATCGTCAACTCTTTGGCATTGAGACGATAATCTTGCCTGCCACTCCCGAGTTGGCTGCCCTGAGCAGTTCTGTTGTGCGTGAGCTTTCGCACTTCGGCCACGACGTTTCCGACCTCTTGCCGTAGGGCGCTCCAAGACACCCTTTGGGTGATACGAAAAAAAGGTTAAGCATTATGGCAATAATGGTTAACCTTTCGGGCAATAATGGTTAACCTTTTCTGTAATAATGGTTAACCTTTTTTGTAATTGTCCTTTTGTGGTTATTATTTGCAATACTGTCCTTTTGTTCTGGTGCTATTTTGCTTTATTCGGGGCTTCTGTGCTATGTTTTTACCCGAACTGTGTGATTTTTATATAAATCCTTTGAGTAAATGAAAAAAATATTTACCTTTGTCAAGAATATGTGCGTATTTTTACAAGTAAAATCCACCGACCTATTAAACCAAATTATTAACTTTATTTATTAACCAAAACAAACAATCATGAGAAAAAAACTACAGAAACTGTGTTTGTCCGCAATGATGTTTGCGGCCTCCACAGCTGTGTGGGCACTTTCCGAAGTGGGAGGTGTCTATCAGATTGCTTCGGCAGAAGACCTGAAGGCCTTTGCCGAACTCGTGAATGCTGGTAATCCCGGTCTCAATGCGGTCTTGACGGCTGACATTGACAGAGGCCTCGATGGCACAATGATCGGTTGCGCCAGCGTCGACTATCAGGGTGTTTTCGATGGTCAGGGACACACCATTACCATCAACACCTTCAACGACGAGTCTAAGGGTACAGCCCTTTTCCGCAACGTAGGCGGACGTGCGCTCATTAAGGACGTGAAGGTGCAGGGTACAATCACAACCAACCAGCAGCATGCCGCAGGTATCGTTGTTTGGAACAGAGGTGTCATCCGCGGTTGCTACGTTGACCTCACCATCCAAAGCTCCTTCGCAGGCGACGCCACACACGCAGGCATCGTAGCAGTGGCTCATAGAGGTTCAATCGTTGAAAACTGCTTGTCAAAGTTTGTCATCAACGGCGCCACCACACAGAACTGTGGCGGTATCGTAGGTTGGGCAGACAATGAAAGCAACATCATGAACTGCTTGGTTATCAACGACGGCAGCAACTTCGACTTTTCCAATGGCGGCAGTAACAATATCGCCCGTAACGACGGTAATGTTCGCATCGTAGAATTGGAAAAATATCTCGACGAAACACAAAATTGGACTCCCCAAGGTGCCAACTATAACAACTATGTTACCACCCAATGGGGTACCAACAAGGCCACAACCGTTGTGCCTTACGACAACCTCGCCGACGGCCGCATCTGCTATCAGTTGAACAACGACCAGAGCAACATCGCCTGGAAGCAGACCATCGGCGTTGACCCCTTCCCCGTGCCCGCAGCATTCGGCGAATCACAAGTGTACGCCTCTGGCGCAACAGGTTGTGACGGCAAGAGCGAAGACGAGCTCACATTCTCCAACGAGGGCGTGGCTCAGGCCGATGCACACACATACGACAAGTTCGGCATCTGTACCACTTGCGGTTGCTTCAACACCCAGTGCCTCGAACTCGACCCGACAGACGGCTACTACCTCCTCAGCAGTGCGGAAGACATCGACCTCGCCGAAGGTTTTAACCGCGTTCAACAAGGTGCGCAGTTCAGCCTCAAGATGACCAACGACATCACATACGTTGCCGAACCCGGTAAGTACATCTTCAACACAAGCAACTGGTTCGACGGCAATTTCAACGGTCAGGGACACACTCTCACCATCGAAATGAGCGAAATGGGCAACGATGCATCATTCATCCCCCAGTTCACCGGTACGTTCGAAAACGTTATCATGCACGGCTCAATCTCTACCTCTGGACAGTACGCAGCGTCAGTAACCTCACATACACGCAATGACCTCGTAAAAATCCGCAACGTCTTCTCCGACATCGAGATTAACTCAAACAAGGTGGCCGACAATACATCAGCCGGTATCATTGGTGTTGCAGACTCAAAAGCCAATGTGGAAAACGTAATCTACGCAGGTAACATCAACGGTATCGAAGGTTCAGAGTGTCTCGCAGGTCTCTGCGGTTGGGCAGGAAACCAAACCTATTTCACAAACTGCGCCTTCCTCGGCACTATCAACAACGGTGTTGGCGACTCAAAGACCATCTCACGTAACCAAAGCAACATCGTTTGCAACAACGTATATTCACTCACAGACTATGGCTACGGAGACAGCGAAAAGTTCACCCTCTATGAAAACTACGAAGGCGTAGAAAACGGCGAACTGGCATTCTACCTCAACAGCATGCAGGCAGGCCTGGACCGCTTCTATCAGAAGATTGGCGTTGACCTCTTCCCCATGCCTATCAAGCAGGAAGGCGCACTCGTCTACACCGCAGCCAGCGACTACCGTTGCGACGGCATGCCTCTCGGCGAAACCATCTACACCAACACACCTTCCGGCTCTACAGTTATTCCTCCCCACGAATTCGAAGAAGGCTTCTGCACCGTCTGCGGTTCTTTGCAGGAAGACTACCTGACTCCCGTCGACGGATGGTACGAGATCAGCAATGGCGCAGAACTGCTGTGGTGGAACCACTACGCATCCAAGAACCTCCACGTCAATGCACGTCTCACCGACAACATCGACATGGATGGCTATAGCGACCGCTGGACTGCTGTCGGAACAGAAGCCAAACCATTCTATGGTAACTTCGATGGTCAGTACCACATCATCAGCAACCTCATCGTAGATATGCCCGAAACCAATGGTGTCGGCCTTATCGCAGTAATGAACAGCTTGCCCTCTAAGGGCTACGGCGGCCTCAGCGACGAGGAAGCACGCAATGCAGAAGGCGTATTCATTAAGAACGTTGTTCTCGACGAAACCTGCTCCCTCCGCGGACACGGTTATGTCGCTCTCGTTGGTATGACAGCCGGTTGGGCAGGTCACGTCAACATCTCCGGCGTCATGATGTGCGGCGACGTATCAGCAAACGGTGGCCCCAATGCAGCCGGCGTATTCGGTTGTGTTATGAGCTCAGCATGTCGTGTTACCATCGACAGATGCGGTATGGTCGGCAACGTATATGGCGAAAAAGAAAACGGTTCGTTCTCAGGCTGGCTGGGCGACTGGGCAGAAGTAACAAACTGCTTCGCCGTAGGTTCAGTTGAGGGCATAGAAAACAACGATCGCTACTTCGCTCGTTATGGTAACGACCGCGTTAAGCAAGCAATGACCAACTGCTACGCACGTTATGGTACTCAGGTGCCCACTGTTAGCGAAGAGGACTTCGAGAGCGGTGCATTGGCATGGCGTGCCAATGGCAGTCAGTTCCGCACTCCATACTGGTATCAGACCATCGGCGAGGACCTGTATCCTTATCCCGATCCTTCTCATGGTACAGTCATCTATGCTGCTGAACAATACTTCTCTATTGTAGACGAAGCAGACATCGACGAAGTATCAGGCGCAATCCAGACCCACGAAGAAGAAACTCATGCAGACGTAATCGCAACACAGTCTGTGCTCGACGACTTCATGGAGAGCGTTGCAGCATTGGCCGATGCAACAACCATTCTCGAGTTTGCCGATGCCATCGACTCTGTTAATGCCAAGAAAGATTCAGTTGCAGTCAATGCATCTGTCTATAAGGCATACATTGAAAAGTGCGAAGAGATTAAGGCTCGCCTCGAATCAGACGACAGCTTCAGCGGCGAAATCCGTGAGGCTCTCGAATACTATCTCGCAGAGACTGACGAACCCACAGAAGAGAATCCTCTCGGTACATATAACTATATTGTAGATGTACACACCGCAACAGCCGCAGAGATTAAGAAGGAGACAGACCGCGTAGCAGAATGGCTCGCTAAGGCTATTGCCGAAGACTATGCTCCTGGCACTGATATCAGCGGTATGATTCTCAACGGCGACTTCTCTGAAGGTGCAAACGAAAAGTGGACTGATGGCTTTGCAACAGGTACAGGCACCCTCAAGAGCGAAGATCCTGCAATCAATAAGATTGTTGGTGTTGAGGCTTGGGACGTAACAGGTGACATGTATCAGACAATCGAAGGCTTGAAGCCCGGTTATTACCTCGTAGGCACTCATGCTGCCTTCCGTCCCAGCAACAAACGTTACAGCACAAACTATGCTGCAGGTATCTATGCAAACGGCACATTCAACTACTTCCCAACTGTTGTTGAGGATTATGTTGCTGCCGACGATACTCTCGATCAGGTTAACTGTAACTTGCATGGCGATGGTGCTCTTGACCTCGAAATCTATGACGACAATGAATCTGAGGATAAGGAAACTGCTGAAAGCCTTGGTTCTACTCTCCTTGGTTATGCTGTTCATGGTCCTGGTGGTATGGCAGCTGCTGCCAACGACGACCGTTACAAGGTTTACACACTTGCAAAGGTTACTGAGGACGGTATGCTTACTATTGGTATTAAGAACCCCGGCACGAAGTATGGTAGCGACTGGACTGGTTGGTCTGCTATTAGCCTGAAGTATCTTGGCGAGGACGCTGAAACTGCCGACGAAGGCATAAGCATGGTTGTTGACAACATGACCTTGCGTGCTCAGACCATTATGGATTACATGTATGACGAGATGACTTATGAAGCAGCTCCTAACTTCCCCGAGGAATTGAGAACTGAGTTGGCAGCACTTGCCGAAGGCGGTTCTGGTTTGTCTGCCGAAGATGTTGTTGCTGGCTTCTCTGATGTCTTCCAGAAGATTTACGATGGTAAGCAGGCTTACATTAAGCTTGGTGCTGCTGGTAACTACCTTGCTAACCTCGAAGGTGCAAACCTTTCTTTGGTTGAGAAGGATTTGGAGACCGGCGAATGGGTTGAGACCGGCGAATGGCTCTTCAATGAAGACGAGACATATAATATGTATGAGGTTTCTTCTGCTATGCTTGATGGATACCTGATGGGTTCTTACAGCACAGAAGAGGCTCTTGCTGCTGCTGAAATGAATGATCCGCTTCTTGAGGGTATTGTTGCTCCTCGCGACGAAGAGGGTTACTTCTTGCTCAGCACTCCCAAGCATCTTGCATTCTTCCGTGCGGTTGCTGGTTTCTGCGATTACACTGTTAAGGCTAAGCTTACTGCCGACATCGACATGACGGGTATTGCTATGCAGCCCATCAACCGTGCCGACTACTCTTACCGTGGCGTATTCGACGGTCAGCGCTTTGCTATTAATAATGTATATATGAACTTGCCTGAGGAGCGTTGCAGCTTCTTCAATACTACTGACGGTGCTACTATCAAGAACTTGAAGTTGACAGGTGAGTACTTCTCTGACCAGAAGTTCATGGGCGGTCTTACCGGCTATGCTTACAACACCAAGTTCCAGAACTGTGAGGTTGCTGTTACTTTGAACTCTTCTATTGAAGGTGATGGTACTCATGGTGGTCTTCTTGGTAACAATGCCGGCGACGGTACAGTGGTTGAGAACTGTATTGTTAACGCTCAGATTCTTGGCGAGCTTACCAACTCTTGCGGTGGTGTCTGCGGTTGGGCAGGTTCTAAGATTGAGATTAAGAACACTTTGGTTCTCTCTTCTTACACTGTTGGTGCTGACGGTTCTAATGCTGTGAGCCGTGGTGACAACAACACTATCAGCAATGTCTTCTATGTGAACAGCCTCGGTGGCTCTCATGGCACAAAGGCTACTAAGGAGATGTTGGCAAGTGGTGAAGTTGCTTACAAGATGAATGGCAGCAAGAGCGAAGGTGAATTGGCATGGTTCCAGACTATTGGTGTTGACAGCATTCCTTGCTTGTTCGAGGGTGATGTTGTTTACTTCTACGGTGGTCAGTACATGAACGAGAAGCCCAATCCTCAGCTCAATGCTTTTGCTTACGATGTTCAGGCTAACTTGAAGGGCAGCAATGTTGTTGTTGAGTTCAAGCTGAATGCTGAGGCAGAGGCTGCTGCTGTTAAGTTCTACGATGGTGAGACATTGGTTTACACCGAGAGTGTTTCTGAACTTGCTGCCGGTGCTAACTCTGTAAGTGTTGCCGCTGCTAACCTTGGTTCTGAGCCTACTGCTCTGAGCTATGAGGTTGAGGTTAAGGGTAAGGGTTCTCTCGACTTCCTCAAGGTGGGTGAGAGCATTAAGTTCAACTCTCCTTATGGTTTGGCTACGAACAACAATCCTGCAAGCAAGGGCTTCGGTCAGGTGCTTGTTACCGAGTCTCGTCCTACGGAGGATCCCGAAGGCATGTTCTCTACCGGCACTCCTGGTGCTCTCTTCGCATTCGATGCAATGCTTGACTCTGTTGGTGCTTACTATGGTGGTCTCGATGTTTTGACTAAGACTCCTCTCATGGTTTCTGGCGACAACAACAAGTTCGACCTTAAGGATCTCCGCTTCTCTAAGGACGGTCGTCTCTTCGTTGGTCGTGCTTCCGGTACAAGCAACAGCTCTGTTTACGAGATTAACCCCGACAACCTCGAGGAGGACTGGAAGCCTGTCTTCACAGGTGGTGAGCTCGACGAGGCTACCGGTATCACTTATGTTGGCGACGAGGAACAGAACCGCATGGCAGTAGGCCTTGCTTTCAACGGCGAGGGTGAAGACCTGCAGATGTACGTTCTTGGTGCTCAGCGCAGCAATGGTGAGAACAATACTACCGACTACACTTGCTCTGTTTACAACCTCGGCACTGCTACCGAGTGGGCTGCTGCTCCTTCTGCTACCTACGAGCCTCTGAATGGCGTTTACGTCAACACTCCGAGCCACGTTGGTATCCACGAGGATGGCATGGGCGGTCTCTGGTTCATCCAGTACAGCTCTAAGCCTTCTGCCGAACTGCCTTCTATCAAGCACTTCGATGCTGAGGGCAATGAGGACTACAGCGATGTTACTACTTCTACCCACAGCGGTAAGTTGGCAGTAACCACAGACGGCAAGTACCTTGCTATTCCTATGGGCGAAGGCAAGCTGGTTATCTACGAAACCAACTATGTTCCCATGGCTAACGGTAAGATTTACTTGAACCCTGTTTACAACATCTCTCTCACCGAGTCTCAGATTACAGGTCTTGCATTCGACTATGCTAACAACCTCTATGTTGCTTCAAGCGGCAGCAAGACTCTGAGCCGTTATGTGATTCCCAGCTGGAACAACAACACTGTTGTTACTCCTGGCAACGCTATCGGTGTTGCAACAGCGAATGGCGACATCAACGGTGACGGTTCTATCGACATTGCCGACGCAGTTTCTGTATTGAACATCATGGCTGCAGGCGGTGCAGACACAACTGCCGACGTTAACAACGACGGTTCTGTGGATATCGCCGACTTCGTAACCATCCTGAACATGATGGCTGCACAGTAATCCGACAACTCCCATGGCAGCCATAGCCGCTCCGGCGACTGTGGCTACCATACAGAAAAATCTCCCTGCGGACAGTGTCCGTGGGGAGATTTCTTTTGCCCTTCTCTCTGCCGGCATAGCCTGCTGCGGCAAAGGTCTTTCAGCCAGCCGGAAATGGCCTCTGTGGCTCTGCAAAATAAAGGTTAACCTTTCCGGAAATAATGCTTAACCTTTCTGCCCATAATGGTTAAGGGTTTTTGCAAAAAGGGTTAACCATTCTGCCGATAATGGTTAACCCTTTGAAATGATGCCCCCGATGGCGGGGGAGAATGTCGTTCAGGAGAACTGCTTCAGATACTCGTCCAACTTGATGCCTTCTATCTTCAGGAAGCAGGATCGCACCGTCTGCAGAGTGCCGAATCCAGCGTTCAGTGTGTCGCCCAGAGCCTTCACTTCGCCTCGGCTTATCATGCGTTTCAGTTCCTCAATGCGGAAGCTGCTGATGTAGTCGTGCACGTTGTTGAAGCCCTGGCTGCGTACGCTCTGCAAGACAAGATGGCGGTTCAGCCCCACCTCCTGGCAGAGGCGGTCGCGGCCGAACGTGCTGTCCTTCCACTCCTCCTTGTGTGTCTGCATCCAGAAGTTGATGCGTTCAAAGCGATGCAAGTTCGCCTCGTTGAAGTCATCCTGGTCCGATTCCTTGCTCTCCTCCGCCTGAGCCTCCGTCACCTCCTTGATGACAGGGCGAGGCAGTTCCAGAGCCAGCGACTCGAGGGTGCGGAGCGTCAGGTAAAGATTCAGCACCGTGAAGAGAACCACATAGGCAGCCAGCAGCCTGACGTCGAAGTCTATGGCAACATACGTGTAGAACACCACCGACAGACCCATGAAGAAACAGTAGCCCAGCAAGTAGTGCGGCACGTTGGCATGCCGCGCCATGCGGCGAGGCAGCAGGAAGATGTTCACAATGTAGAGCAGGCTGAGCCCCAACGCACAAAGGCGCAGCAGAATGTCGCTGCTGAGAATGTTCTCCAGAAGGTCACCCACCGAGTAGATATACACAATGCGACTCCCCATGGCTGCCGCAACAATATAAATGGCAAGCAACACCAGAATGGGGCGGGCATAACGCCACATACGCTCCCATTGCAGGAAGCCCGGCATGGAAATGTTCAGCGGATAGATGCTCTGCAAGTAGCACGTGCAGAGCAAAGCCAGCAGCATGGCGGGGTGCAGGATGCCCGGCTCACCGTTGACAATCATGCGGCTGAAGAACGAAGCAACGATTGCAGAACAGCAGAAGATGCCGTTCACCCACGCCAAACACAAGTATTGCACCCTATGGCGTGCAAACAAACCCATCACACACGTTGTGACAAAATGGACAACAGCAGAACTACCCAGCGTTATAAAAAGAACCGTTTCATTCATGATGCTCAGATTTTTTCGCCAGCAAAGTTATGCCTTTTCAGTCAAACAACCCACCTTTTCCGTCATTTTTATCTGCCAAAACGCACCATTCCTCCTCACATATAGCCACCAAAACTACAAGACAACCACCCTAATAGAGCCTCAGATACTCATATTTGTTGCCCAATGTTGCAAGATAACGCTCGAAGTCCGTCAGCGAAATCACCACCGTTCCGCGGCAATCGTTGGGGTGAAACGAGAGCGTCTTGCAGTCGGGATTCCTGTAGTTCCCGTCGTCGAGCAAAGCCGCATCAAGGAAAAGTTGCACATGATGTTCGCAGTCGTTGATGAGGCCGAAGGGCGAAACACTTCCAGGCTCAAGGCCAAGATACCTCATCATCCGTTCGGGCGAAGCAAAAGAAAGCTTTCCGCACGAAGGTTTGCCCTGCGACTGCAGCGCCTCCTTCAGGCGAGCCTCCAGGTCGTGGATGTCCAGGTCGTGGTCGCAATGGAAGCAAATCAGGTAGTGCTGATTGCCTTTGTGGTTGCGCATGAAGATGTTCTTGCAGTGCACAGAACCATCGTCCTTCCACCACCGCTTAGCCTCCTCAATGGTTTTGCCCTCGGGGTGGTTGTAACAAGTGAAGGGAATGTCGTGCTCTCGCAAATAGGTAAGGACAGCTTCTTGTCGTTCAGACATAAAATTCGTTGTTAGTGAAACATCAGAACCCGTTCTGGAAAACAAAAGCCACAATACACTCTTGTGCGGTTCGCCGTCGGGTTCCTGCCACAAAGGTAAGCATAATAATCCAATACAGCCGTATGCAGGCAGACGAAATGTCTGTCCGGAACAGCAAATTAACATTTCCGTATAATTTTCAAGGCAATGGCATCAACTTATCTCAAAAAACCTTATCTTTGCAAACGAAACAATAAGATAAGGATGATTGCAGGCAAACTACTAAGGTATTTCATACCGATAATACTGCTGACCGCAGTCGTTTTCGCCGTCAATGCAGAGAACAACGACAGCACAGCCGCAGAGTGTCAGCCGTATGCCTTGGTTGCCGAACTGGATTACCACAACTGGGAAACATCCCTATCGCATACCGATCTCCATCTGCCATGCCAGATGTCTGCCGCAAACGTCTTCCGTTTGCAGAGCACAGGCAAGCGCACAGGCAAGGCATACAAGAGTGTTGCCGACTTTCTGAAAGCAGGCAAGGCAGTCAGAGTTGCCGCTTTTGTAAAAAAAGAACTTCCACGCAAGCATTATTCCTTTGTCAAGCCTTTTCACAGACTGATAAGTCTTGGCAGACTCATCATTTAGCCAGGCAGTACAACCATAAGTTGATGCGGCAATGTCTTCTTCTTTTCAAGACAATGCCACACACCGCTTGCTGTGTATGCAAGCATCAAACAAAACCACTAAATGACAGTGTCGGCTGTATGGGTACAGCCAACCGGGAATAAATGTAATCAATCAAGATATGGAGTATATAATACTGATTGTGTCCTTAATAGGCATAGTCTTCAGTGCCGACCTTTTGGTCGGTGGGGCAGTGTCCATTGCCCGGAAGTATAAGGTGTCCGATTTCGTCATCGGAGCCGCAATAGTAGGAGTGGGAACATCAATGCCGGAGTTTGTGGTGAGCTTTCTTGGCGCACTGAACGGCAATGCAGATGTGGCGATAGGCAATGTCGTTGGCTCCAATATATTCAATGTGTTAGGTATTTTAGGCATTACAGCCATCTTCTTTCCCATAGCGGTGGACAGGAAGAACATGAGGTTTGAACTACCTTTATGTATATTCGTCTCGGTTCTCCTCCTGCTTCTTACGTTCAATTGTTTCAATGGTTCTGCTTCGTCGCTGGCTCGCTTGGACGGCATTTTGCTGTTGCTTGTCTTTGCACTTTACATGCTCTATTCCTTCGCTCGCGACAGGAAGGAAGCCACTGTGGCAGCAGACAACGGCGATGGCGGTTCGTTGTGGAAGGCTGTTCTCAAGGTTGTTGGCGGACTGGCACTGCTCATTACGAGTTGTGACTTCTTTGTGGACAACGCCGTTTCCGTAGCCAAGTCTTTTGGTGTGGACAATGCCTTCATCTCGCTCACACTTATAGCCTGCGGCACATCGTTGCCCGAGTTGGCGGCTTCTGTTGCGGCAGCGGTAAAGAAGAACACAGACATGGCACTTGGCAACATCGTCGGTTCGAACATCTTCAACATCACACTCATCCTGGGTCTTAGTTCTCAAGTGATGCCATTGACGTCCTCCGGCATCACATACATCGACTACATCGTGATGATTGCTGCAGCCGTGTTGCTCTTTGTGATAGGGTTGTTTGGCAGAATAGGCAGACTGAGCGGACTGTTGATGTTCATCTGTTTTGTTCTTTACAACTGGTATCTTGTTTCAAATCAAATGGCATAATACGACAATGGGAATACTTCAACTTTTCACTTTACTTGGAGCATTGGGAATGTTCCTGTATGGAATGAATTTGATGAGTTCGGGACTTCAGAAGGTTTCCGGCGACAGATTGCGCAACTTCCTTTCTGCCATGACATCGAATCCCTTCAAGGGAGTCATGACGGGACTTGGAATAACGTCAATCATCCAATCGTCTTCCGCCACGACGGTGATGGTGGTGAGTTTTGTCAATGCAGGTCTTCTTTCGCTTTCGCAGGCCATTGGCGTCATTATGGGTGCAAACATCGGCACGACCGTTACGGCGTGGCTTGTGTCGTGGCTTGGCTTCAAGTCCGACATCTCCGTCCTTGCCGTGCCTCTGATGGCGTTTGGTTTCCTGTTTTCCAATTCAAAGAAGAATCAGCGACAGAACATCGGCGAACTCATTGTAGGCTTCTGTCTGTTGTTCCTTGGCTTGTCCTTCATGAAGGAGTCTGTGCCGGACTTGAATGAGACGCCTCAGGTTTTGGACTTTGTCAAGACGTGGTCCAACTATGGTTTCGGTTCAGTGTTGATATTCCTTGCCTTTGGCACTGTTCTGACCTTGGTGCTTCAGTCCTCATCTGCCACGATGGCCATCACGCTGATTATGCTCAGCATGGGTTGGATACCGTTCGACATGGCCTGTGCCATGGTGCTTGGCGAGAACATAGGTACAACTATCACAGCCAACATTGCAGCCTCTGTGGGCAATACGCTTGCCAAGCGTGCGGCTATGTCGCATACGATATTCAATGTGTTTGGCGTGTGCTGGGCGTTGCTTTTCTTCGAACCATTCCTTGCGTTGGTAGGTTCGGTGATAGAACTCTTTGGTTTGCCCAATCCTGCAGCCGAAGGTTTTGTCGTTACGGCCTCTACGGCTCCGAGTGGTACGGCTGCGCTTTATGGTCTTTCCATGCTGCACACGTTGTTCAACACCTTCAACACGTTCATCCTGATATGGTTCATAAAGTACATAGAGCGTGCGGTGACCTACATCATCAAGGCGCCTAAGAACCAGGAGGACGAAGCATTCAAGTTGAGGTACATCTCTGCAGGGCCGTTGGCAACTCCCGAGCTTGCAACAGAGCAGGCATTCGATGAAATCGTCAATTTTGCCCAGGCTTCCAGAAAAGGACTTGGTTATGTGAGGTCTGCCATTGCCGAAAAGAACGATGAGGCTTTCGAGGAACTGCGTGCCAAACTGGTGGGCAACGAGGAGAACTCCGACAAGATGGAGTACGAGATTGCCGCTTTCCTGAATGCACTCTCGGCAGGCGACATCAGTACGGCCACTTCTGTAAGGGTAAAGGCCATGTACAAGATTATTGGAGAACTGGAGTCGCTGGGTGATTCCGGCGAGGCCATCAGCCGTATTCTCTCGCGCAGGAACATCCACCGCAAGAGTTTCGACGACGCCACCATCAAGAAACTTCAGGATATGACCGATGCTGTGGATGCAGCCTATGCCGCCATGCTCCACAATCTCGAAGCGGCTCACAACGGCACACTTACAGACATCACCAATGCCTACAATGCCGAGGAACGCATCAATCGCCTGAGAAGCAACCTGCGCGATGCTGAGATAGAGGAGTTGGAGAACGACGGCAGATACTATCAGACCAGCGTTTACTACATGGACATACTGAATGCCTTGGAGCGTATGGGCGACTTCATCATCAACATCTCCCAAGACTTGGAGCGTGCCTATGGTGTGAAGTAGCCGACGAAGTTGCAGCCTCTCGTCACTTCAGACGTTCGAGCAGGCAGCGGCAGCCCTCAAGAACATCGCGCCACGTAGCGTCGAAATCACCTGTGTACCAAGGGTCGGCAACATCGCCCGGCCTGTCTGTAAGGTCGAGCAGGCGTACAATCTTGCCATCTGTGTCATCGACGCAGATGGCTTTCATGTTGCGTATATTCCAGGAGTCCATGCCCACGAGCAGGTCGAAGCGGTCGTAGTCCTTGCGTGTCATCTGTCGAGCCCTTTTTCCATTGTAGGCAATGCCATGCTCGGCAAGTTTTCTGCGAGTGGCAGGATAGACGTCGTTGCCAATCTCTTCCGTCGATGTGGCAGCCGATTCTATGTAGAACTCAGCCTCCCTTCCGGCTTTTTTTACAAGGTCTTTCATCACAAATTCAGCCATCGGACTGCGGCAGATATTGCCGTGGCATACAAAAAGAATCCTTACCATTTTGTTTACATGATGTCTTTATGTGCAAAGATATGAAAAAGTTTATAGTGTATGACTTATGGTATGTGTTTTTTTTGTATTTTTGCGTCATAACAATAAGAAATACTTTACACAATGAAACATTTTTTTACTTTTGCTTTGCTTTTGCTTCTTACTTCGTCTCTTCGTGCCGAGAACTGGATGAAACGTCTGCCCGACGATGCTTATGTGGCCAATCTCTCTATTCCTGGCAGCCACGATACGGGCACAGGCAATGGTTTTCCAGGCATTACGGTTTCCATCTACGGACCTTTCGGTGAGAAGTTTGCCCGCACTCAGGATATCAGTTTCGAGGAGCAGTGGAACATCGGTGTCCGTGCTTTCGACATGCGTCCGGCAGTGAAGGGGGACTATCTCAACGACAATCATGGCATCATGCCCACTAAGTTGCGCTTCGACGATGCACTCTATTTCCTCAGGGACAAACTGATAGAGAATCCGTCGGAGTTTGCCATCATACATGTTCTCCATGCTTCTGCCGGCGACGACAACGCAAGCAATTATGGCGAGATGTTGCTCGAACTGGTTAATCGCGATGATCTGAAGGACTTTTTTATCGACTTCAAACCAAGCCTCACGGTAGGCGAGATGCGCGGAAAGATTCTGATGATGAGTCGCGACCAGTATGCCGACAAACCCGTTGGAGGCTTCTTCCAGAACTGGACTGGTCAGCTCGATTGGAATGCTCAAAGGAATGGTAAAATCGTGGGAGCCAGCGGCACGGCAGGAACGCTCTATATGCAGGACTTTGCCGAGACTTTCAGAGAGGGCGACCTCGACCGCAAGGTGGCTGCTATCCGCCAGTTGCTCGACTACAGCACGAAGCACAAGACAACTACCGAATCGAGCATCGTCTGGGTCTATAACTTTGCTTCTGCCTACTCGAAGACAGACAGGCTCTACATTCCTTTTGTCGTAGACGAGCAAATCTCCTCGAGCGATGGCTACAGAGACAATGCCGCTCACACCAATGCCGCCATCATCGACTATCTGAACGACCCGTTGAATACGGCTGGTCCCACTGGCATCATTCTGGCCGACTACGTGGGTGTGAACGCCAGCAACGGCTATAATACGCGGGGTCAGGAACTCGTCGATGCCGTCATAGCCAACAATTTCCGTTACCTCAAGGATATGTATCAGGTTGTGGAGAGCGATGCAACCTATCGTAAACCACTCGACATGAGCGCACGCATTGCGAGTCCCAGTTTCAACAGCAACTTGCGTCAGGGCTGGGAGGGCGACCAGTTCGGGGTAACTAATCCCAAGGAGAATGCCGAACACCTCGACTGCAATTTCAATACTTACCAGACGATAACCAATCTTCCCAACGGCGTCTATGCCATCGGGTGCAAGGCTTTCTACCGTGCCGGCAATGCACAAGAGTCGAACAACCATTTCCGTGCGAAGGACAGAGCCTTGCGCAACGCCTGCCTCTACACGACCGTCGGCTCCGAAACACTCACGTTCCCCATCGTTTCGCCATTCTCCAAGAGCGTGACAAAAGCAAAGGGCGTTGGTCTGGAGATTTCAGCAAAGCAAGGAACGGCAAGCTACTTCATTCCGGACGACATGGTCGCCGCCGAGTATTACATGCACGCCCTGGACGCTTACGACAATGTCATTTTTGCAGCAGTCAATGACAGTACACTCACTTTTGGCGTCAGAAAAGACAAATCTGCCGGCACAGACTGGTGCGTCTTCGATGATTTCACACTCACCTACTACGGCGACCAGCCCACCGCATACAAGCAATGGCTCACAGAGATGAGGAAAAAGAAACTCAGCTACACCTCCGTAACGGTCAGTAAGAACTATCTCGACACCTACAACAATGCCTTTACTGCCACTGCCACCAACAGAGACGAAGCCATCGCAGCCATGCGAGCCATAGATGCAGCCTGGGAGGAAATAGCCCTCAATGCAGAGCTCTGGGCAGAATACAAACAGGTGGGCAAGGAGGCAGAAGCCATGCTCAACAGCGACCTCTACAGCGAAGAGGCCAAATCATTCCTGCGCACCTACTACCAGTCTGCCTATCTTGCGAACACAGCATCGCTTGCCCTCACCAACGAAGAACTGCCCGAAGCCATTGCCGAACTGCGCGAATACATGGACCTGGTAAATACCGGCGAATGGACAGGCATATCCTCTGTTCCATCGGATAATGCTCAATGCTCAGTGTTCAATGTTCAATATTCGGTAGATGGCAAGAAAGTCAGCACACTGCAACAGCCAGGCCTCTACATCATCCGCAGTAGCAACGGCACAGTCCGCAAGATACTTCGCTAAACAAAACCGCCCGTCCCGTCGAGGAGGACGCAAAAAACAACAGGTTCAACGCAGAGGCGGAATAGGGAAACCCCCAGGCCCGATTCCACAACCAGCAGTCCACTTGCCCAAACGGACGCGTCCATTTTGCCAAGTGGACTGCAGGGGCAAAAATCTGCCACTCGTCGGCTTGTAAAACTTCTCGTGAGTAATTGACAAACTTCTGCAGAGAAGTTGCCCGACTTCACAGCAGAAGTCGGCGAAGTTCTCTCGTGTGTTTTCTTAACCTCCCGCAAGGAGGTTGTGTTTCTTGCTTTTGGGGCATGGATTCCTTTTCAAAGAAGTGCGGATGTTTCCTGCAGGTTACACCCCACGTTCTGCCCAGTCGCTGCGGTCGAGGCTACGGTAGCCGATGGCTTCGGCTATGTGGTGGCTTTGGACTTTTTCGCAGCCTTCCAGGTCGGCAATGGTGCGTGCCACCTTCAAGATGCGGCTATAGGCACGGGCACTGAGTTTGAGACGTTCCATAGCCATGCGTAGCATATCCATGGATGCTGCATCGGGTTCGGCAAAAGTGTGGAGCATCCTTTCCGTCATCATGGCATTATTGTGTATACCGGGATAGGGACGGAAACGTTCTTCTTGTATCTTCCGGGCTCTGACAACCCTCTCCCGAATAACAGCACTCGGTTCGCCCGGCTGCATCTGCGACAGTTGTGCGAAGGGCACAGGCTGTATCTCGCAATGTATGTCGATGCGGTCGAGCAGCGGACCACTGATTTTGTTCAGGTACTTCACGATTTGTCCGGGTGTGCAGCAGCAGTGTTTGTCGGGATGGTTGTAGTAGCCGCAAGGACAGGGGTTCATCGAGGCGATGAACATGAAGGAGCAAGGATAGTTGATGGTATATTTGGCTCGTGAGATGTTGATGGTGCGATCTTCGAGTGGCTGGCGAAGCACTTCGAGCACGGAACGTTGGAATTCGGGCAACTCGTCGAGGAAGAGCACACCATTGTGCGCAAGGCTTATCTCGCCCGGTTGCGGGTTGGAGCCGCCTCCCACAAGTGCCACTTGCGAGATGGTGTGGTGGGGCGAGCGGAAAGGCCGTTGTGCAATAAGCGAACAGTTGCTTTTCAGTTTACCTGCCACAGAATGAATCTGCGTCGTCTCCAGACTTTCGTGGAGCGACAGAGGAGGCAGAATGCTCGGCAGACGCTTTGCCAACATGCTCTTGCCACTTCCTGGCGGACCTATCATGATCAGGTTGTGTGAACCTGCAGCCGCAATCTCAAGGGCTCGTTTTACTTGCTCCTGACCTTTAACATCTGCGAAGTCGAACTCAAACTGACTTTGATGGGCAAAGAACTCTGCCCTAGTATCAATTACGGTCGGTTTCATCGGCTCTATCCCGTTCAGGTGACCAATGACTTGGCTGATGTGGCGTGCGCCATAGACATTAAGGTTGTTCACCACTGCAGCCTCACGAACATTGGCTTCAGGAACGAAAAGTCCCTCGAACCCTAACTCGCGTGCCTTGATGGAGATGGGCAGTGCACCCCTGATGGGTTGCAGAGAACCGTCGAGACTCAATTCGCCCACCATCATGTATCGGTTCAGTTTCAGCGTGTCCACATGACCGCCCGTTGCCAGAATGCCAATGGCCATAGGCAGATCGAAGCCTGAGCCTTCTTTCCTGACGTCGGCAGGTGCCATGTTGATGGTTATCTGTCGTGTGGGAAATTCATAGCCGCTGTTCTCTATAGCGGCAGTGATGCGCTCGTAACTTTCTTTTACGGCACTGTCGGGAAGGCCTACCAGAGCGAAGCGGACACCGCGTGTGGCGTTCACTTCTACGGTGATGCCTGTGGCTTGAAGGCCTTGAACACTGGCACTGAACGTTTTGACTAACATATTCTGTTGATGGTGGTTTTTGGTGATACGATGTGACGTTTATAGTTGTCGGCAGCGAAGCAATGCGTGCGAACCGTCGCAGAGTGTCGTGGCAAAGAGATAGCAACTTCCGCCCTCCCGCAGTTTTAGACGTTTGCGAAGCTCGGCAACAGTTGCGGGGAAGTTACGGATGGTCAAGTTGCACTGGTCGATACCTGTCAGCAGACGTTTGGTGTCCTTTTTCGAGAAGCCGCAATAGTCTTCGATGGCAAAGGAACGACCAGGAAAATCTTCGATGAAATGGGAAGAAACGAACAAATGGCTGAAGGGATGCAATTTGCGAACATCATAGGCTTCGCACAGTGCATCCTGAATGCCGGCTTTCAAGATAGAGGCATTAGGTTCGTACAGATATTGTTCGGGAAGTGAGGCAATAGCAGGCTCCGCTTCTCTCGTTTCTGTGCAGAATGTTTGTGTTTGTGCTGCGATGTTTGTAGTGAAATAACGCACGGACTCTTTTTCCTTACGGCAAAGTACCAACAAAACCTCTTTGCACTCGCCATCCACACTTACAACATGCACTTCGCAGACATGAGGCAGACGACGCAGCGCGTCAGGAATGTCCAGCATGGGCGAAAGTTTGACGATTACAATAGGAGCGTGGTCGAGCAACTTGTCTTGCAAGGCCTCCGTGTCGGGGGAGCAGTCGTTCAGCGCAACAACTTTTCTGCCTGCATCGTCTCTTCGGCTCGGGTCGAGGTAGATAAGGCAATAATTGCCCATTTCATCGGTGAAACTCTCGCATGTCTTGTTGTGAACCGTTGCTTTTGGCAGGCCGAGAATGCCGAAGTTGTGACGTGCTATTTCGCATAGTTGTTTGTTCCGCTCTACATAGTCCGCCTCGTCGAACAGTTGTGCCAGATATGAGAAATCTATACCGAAGCCACCTGTCAAGTCTGCCATGTTGTGCCTATCTGCAGGCAGCAACCGCTTCACCAGTTGTTGCTTATAAAGAGCAGTCTTTTCGCTACTGCATTGCTCCATCGAGATTTTCGGCGGGAAGATAATGCCTTCCCTGTTTGCCCACGACGGTAGTTTCCGCTCTGCTGCTTGCATGCCTGCTATCTGTTGCAGGCAAAAATGAATGTCGATGCCTTCAGGGGTCTTGCTCAATGCCAAACGATGAACGTCAGCCTGCCTGTTCAGTGCTATGAATTCCTCGTTCGTCATACAAAATGGCAAATCAAGTTCCTGGCGGAAATTGCATCAAGTGAGAGTTGGTGTTGCAAGGCTTCGAGCGACGGAAACTGTTTCTCTTCGCGTATTTTATCGATGAAATCGACGTAAATGGATTTGTCGTACAAGTTTCCGTCAAAGTCGAAGATGTGTACTTCTACGCTGATTTCACCATCCTTCTCCAATGTTGGACGATGACCGATGCAGAGCATTCCGCCTTTTTTTGTTTTGTCGGGCAGAACAACCTCAACCGCATAGACACCGCATTGCGGCAAAAGTTTTTGCTTTGGCAAGGAAAGGTTGGCAGTGGGGAACCCAATGCGATGACCTATCTGCTTGCCTCCGACAACGGAACCATTGAGGAAATACCGATGGCCAAGCATAGCGTTTGCCTCTTTTATTTCTCCATGACTGATTAGACTTCTAATCCTGCTGCTGCTCACCTTCTCACCTTCGAGAGCCATTGCCGTGTTTACGAAGATGCCGTTTTCTTGCCCCCACATCACATAGTCTTCAGGACTTCCGCCACCACGGCCGAACCGGTGGTTGTAACCCATCAGCAAAAGTTTGGTGTTCAGTTTTGTGCGCAATATGGAGTGCATGAATTCTTTTGCCGTCAGGGCACATAGCTCTTGGGTAAATGGCAGAACAACAACTTCGCCATCGAAGTTGGATGTAAGCAAATCGAGTTTTTCTTCCAGAGTTGTCAATAGCGAAGGTGCTGGGCTATTTCCTATGATGCACTTGGGGTGTTGGTCAAACGTTATGGCAACAGCCGATAAGCCTTCTGCTTCAGCAAGTTCTTTCAACTGTTGAAGCAGAAAACGATGCCCTCGATGTATGCCATCGAAGAAGCCAATAGTCACAGCGCATGCGTTCTTCATAACATTATGCAAAATTACTCAAAACTCCGTGCAATGCCAAATTTTTCCTCTTTTCATTTGCATAATTCGGCAGAAATGTCTAATTTTGCAGCCGATAAGCCAAAAGCATATCACTGGACTTGTAGCTCAGTTGGTTAGAGCAACAGACTCATAATCTGGAGGTCCTTGGTTCAAGCCCAAGCTGGTCCACTTTAAAAATGAAGCAGTTACGATCGTAACTGCTTTTTCTTTATCTGCGTAAACAATACGTAAACAAACTGCTTGAGTTAGAGGATGCTACTTAATAATACTCACTAAGATTCTATATTCATTTGTATTCTCAAACGAGCTGTCTATTAGCAATATTATTCTTATCCTCTGGCTTTAATTTTCTAATCAACAGCTTGTAGCATTTTTGTTTGGGCTACTTTAATAGCCTCTAACTTAAACTCATCTTCTCCTACAACAGCATCCATGACTTTATCCGCGACCCAAAGGGTGAGAAGTTCTTTTTCGTCAATATTGAAATAGTTAGCGATTTGAATAACTTGCGTACGTTTTGCACGTCTATCACCTCTTTCGATTTTTGAAAACATGGGAGTATCTATTTCCAGAAGAGAGGCTAATTGTCTTTGTAATACACCATTCTCTAACCTTAGTTCTTTTATCTTTTGTCCTAACAACATCTTATGTTCTTTTTTAATGGTTAAACTATCCTATAATTTCCCAATGACCTGTTTTATCAGAACCAACACGCTTTATGATGCCTTGTTCTTGAAGTCGCTTCATTGTTTCAGCAATCCAACTTCTTGAATAACCTGTTTGCTTTGCTAGTTCTGTCAAGGTATATTGTGGGTTGATGTGTATTTTTTCCAATATTTTGAGTGCACTTTTCGGTACACTTTGCAGTCTACTTTCGAGTCCACTTTGTAGTCCAGTTTTGAGTACACCTCGTTTTGAAGCTTTCAGTGAACCATCTTTATGTGCAATGTCAGCAATAATATTTCCTGCTGCTTCGTGACAAGGAATAGTTATTCTAAAGAAAGTACGTTCATCGTCTGTAACTACTGTAGCCCTGGGTGAACCATTGTTTTCTAAAACATTTTGGATTGTTGGAATACCAGTACTGCGACCTTCTGTCAAATCCAGTTCTTTCAGATATTCGCCAAGTCTGCGATTACGATAGCGTTTGGACACAAGAATCTCACATTTTGAAATATCAGCAGCAGAAATACTTCTATCAGGACCACCTACATTCTGAATGGTAATTCCTTGAGGTTCTACTGTGATAACCACAGGCTCCCATTCACGATAATCTCTATGATAAAGAGAATTTGTCACACTCTCCTCCAATGCTTGGTATGGATAGGTAAAGAACTTTTGGCTTCTGCTACTATCTTTAAGTTTAATTATCGTCTGCATCACAAGCATGCGATTCAAGTATTCCAATGTCCTATCAATTATCTGGGTGATGGAACCCTTAATTATAGGGCCTTCATATAAGTTGTTGGGATTGTTTAACCGCCCTTCAGGAAAATATACCACTTCAACTTGTGTGCGCTTAAAGAATTTGCTAGGGTCTTCACAGAACATCATAGCTGCTACATTTCTGAGCATACGATTTTCCTTAGGGCCAACATACAGATCCATTTGCTCTAATAAACTTTCGAGAGGTTTTGTATATAGTTCATTGGCAAGTTTGCTACCTACCTTCACCAAATATTCTCGTAACAATAGCGTTGAAATATCCTCTATCTTAATATCTGGATTTCCACGTTCATCAAATGGCACACGACTTGCCAATTCACGAAGTTCGTCAAGGACTTCACCCTTAGCAATAATGCTGCTCGTGCCACTACGAACATAGAAATATTCCTTTGTGTTACTCTTGGCTGTTACGTTCTCTGGTACAGAATATGGGCGGTTGATTCCTGCTGGACACCATATTACAAGCACATACTTCCCATCCACCTCCTCAACGCTAGTGCGAGGCATATAGTAAGGTGAAATCTTGTTGTTGTAACCTACCATATCTTGAAGGATGCCATCTATCTTTTCTGTAGGTATGCCTTCAACCGGACGAATAGCAACTCCTGTTGCCTCGTCTGTATCAACACCAACTACGATGTAACCACCTCCAAGATCGTCAAAGTCATTAGCGAAAGCACATAAGCTATGGTATATACTCGCTGGATTCCAACCCTTCTTGAATTCAATCCGGTTGGATTCTATCTTTTGCTTGTTCAGCAGGTCATTTATGTTTATTGCAAGTGCCATATATTAAATAATTTCAACTCTACATAATGCATGTTACTAAAAAGGGAAACAGCCATTAACGTCTTTCTTCTTTAGTTCATTTATAATAATATCGTAATCTTGTAAAGAATGAATGGGAATCAACTTCTTTATATAAATGGATGTGTTTTTTTTAACGTCACACATCTTGGCAACACCTTCTATACCTAGCATATCAAAAGTTCGGTTTGCAGAAAAATTTATGTCTGAATCATATTCTTTATTACCAGTAAAAGAAATATAACCAACGATTCTATTAAGTTTTGAAAAGGCTTTAATTGTATATTTAGAACCACCGTCAATTGAACTTTGAATAAGTATCAAGGCCGAAGATAGGCCAGCTTGAATACGACTCGCTTTACTGCCAGAAAACAGATCTTCTTTTTTATCAGGTTCGACTTCGGAAATAAGCAAACCATCTTCTTTCAAAACTTTTTCAGCTAACTCACATGTTATCCTAGATGATGTATGACGGAAATTAAGTCCTCCAGACAATATCCCTATGGTATTTCTAAATACTGTATCTCCATTTTCAACAGAATGTCTATCTATGCCATCGACAAGACCGTTACAAAGAGCATTATTAATAGAAAAGTACGCGCCAACTTTATTTGCAATACTATTTGCTAGAGTCGTAGATTTTCTTGTCCCTATTAATGATATTATATCCTTATTTAGCAATGACATATTTCCTCGCAGATATAACACTGCAGGCGGATTGCTTAGTTCTCGAAGTTTACTTGGGTATTCAGTATGATATATAGGGAGTATGTGAATGTCTAAATCTTGACATCTTTGTATTACCCTATCAGCCCACTCCAAGTGTTCAGAAACTAATTCCTTCGTGATTTTATCATTGATTTTTACAAGATAATTTATAATCTCATCTGTATTATTTGAGTTGAATACTGAAACATTCTTTTTTATAAAAGCATCAGCTATTCCAGAAATCTTGCTTAAAGCTAATAATATCCGTATCATATTAATCTATGTTTTCTATATAACCACATCCGTCTCCACCAAATTGCGGTGGTTGGCATGAATAAAATTTAGAACCTTTTCTCCTGTTAGTTTTAATTACTAAAGGTTTTCCGCATCTAGGACAGATTTTATCATCTAAAACTAATAGTGTCATATAGAACAATGTCACAATCAAGATATTTCCAACGTTTTGTTCTTCTAATTTCTTCCTAATTTCAAAAGCTGTTGCTCCTGTAGTTAATTGATCGTCCAAAACTATTATATTTTTTCTTTCTAAAGAAGTGTCAAAATTCTTTATGTGAAGATGAGAGCGAATGAAAGACTGTCTTGCCTGGTAGTCTTTTTCATTTCTAAGAGATGAAGTCATATTTTCATCCCATTCAAACAACTTTACTTTAGGTATAGATGTGCTTATTAAATCAAATATTTCTTTTAACTTGTTAGGCGGAGTTGTTGAAGACTTATCTGACACATAGGTAAAATAATCCCACTTATAAGAATTAATTTGTTGTAGCCCTTGTAAGTAGTTCTCAACACCTTTTGCCATAATTGTTAAATCTTCATTTTTCCTTTGGGGATTATCTATCTGATAATACAAATCGGCTTTTGAGAATTTGTCGCAAGAACCGTTTTCTTGTCTAGCCAAGCACCGAAAGGCAACAATCCGTTGATGTTCCCTATCTCTATAATCCCAAAATTTGACAGATTTACACGTGATTCCACCAATAGATGCGGCTTCGATGGATAATAAATTCCCCTGTCTGTTTGAGACAATATTTAGAAGTTCTTGATAACTTTTCGTAATAAATGTCGGGCCATATTTTATAATGCTTCGATAATCACCGATACCATCAGTTTCCGAGAATTCACCTTCTGTATATAACTGAATATACGAAGTAAGTATTTTTAGTTTACGTCCTAATTGTATATCTAAAACGCTATCGCCAATAATCATAAAATCTTCTTTATTAGTCTTATATAAATTATCAAGATTTACATCTGATTGAATGAATGATAACGTCTTTGCAGTATTTGGTTTGTCTGCTAAATATAAATATTCTACATTGAAATAGTATTCAACAATAGGACGTACATATTTGGGATGAGAATCAGACAGGATAATAACTCTATGTCCTTGATTTTTCAATGTTGAAATAAAATCTACCGAACCATGGAACAAAGGAATTTGAGTTGGATTAAAATCCCGCAACCCATCTTTAAATTCCTTGTACTTCACATCAGCTGTGTGAGTTAATGTGCCGTCTAAATCTACAAAAACTATCATTTTTAGATTTATTATTAAGACGTTAATAATTTGTCAATATTACTCTCGATAATATTTTTATTTCCTAAACCATGTTCTGTGTCAGGTATATATATACTCTTTTCTTGTTTCAGCATTTCTAAATACTTTCTTACATTCTTATCAAGAGTGTAACAATCTAAGACATACTTGTCTACAATGATGATAGTGTGTTCTTTTGCACGACTTGTAGCAACATTAAATAGATGTGGTTCTAGTGTTCTAATGTAGGAATAGTCCGGTACAAAAAAAATTGTTATATCCGTTGTCAATCCTTGTACTCTAGCAACTGTATCTACTATAAGATTCTTTTTGCTTCCTACTTTTTGAGTTATAGCCATCTGTAGGGCGCGAGCCGTCTTTTTCATACAAGATAAAACAGCAATGTCTTTATTCGGAGAATCATTTAATATACTTGCCACAATGTATGATGCCATATATGTTGCAAATTGAGGAGTACTATCACCAGATGGCATATCTGTTAGAATAAGGGTAGGTCCTCCTTTATTGCTCAATATTTTGCACATTGACGGCAAATCATTAAATCTTTTAGATTCATTAGACACAAGAGAGTCGTTGTAGAAAACACCTGTATAGTTCGCACTTCTTTGTCCAAATCTATAAGTGGTTGTTAATTGATAGATTGGGGATGAACTATTATCTGCCAATAATTTTAGTCCTTCTACCAAAGGCTTGTAATTACAAAATTTAATTCTATCTTGATTCAATATGACTATTGGAGATAATTGGTGGATATCACCAACCCATAAATTCTTTTTACCAATTTTGCGACTTGCTGCAAACATGGGAAGTATAGCTTGGCTTGCTTCGTCCATTATAACAAAATCAAAAGGTTGTTCAACTGTCAAATCTGCCGCATATCCACTTGTGATGAAATAAGTGGACATCACCAAACATCCTGGCATTGGAGCAATAGATTTGATTGTTCCCAAATCTTTGATTTCTCTCAATTCATCAATTGCGATATTTGTTTTAAATATCTTGTGATTATGTAGTAATGGTTTGACTGCAGGCTTTTCTGCAATTTCCGTTAAGGCTCGATTGGTTAAGGCTGTAACTAACACTGAATGCCCCTCTGCACATAGTCTTGCACAGAGTTCTGCAATCATATATGTCTTGCCAGTTCCAGGAGGACCTTCCAAGATCATTGTGTCCGTCAATGTCATCTGTGAATACACAAAGCCGGAAACATTATCTTGTTTTATAAGGATTGGCTCCCAATCTTTTGTCTGGTAGTTAGCATCAAGTACAGAAGCAACTCCTTTGCTATATTTATCCTCTACAACCTTTTGTAAGTTCATAATATAGTCAATAGGAGGACGTTGTGGAGCAAAGGTCAATACGATATTTGGTGTCTCTTTGATATAATTTGCAAAATCAACACTTACCTTAGAGAAACCTACTAAAGAATATCGAGGGTCATTGGCTGGAGAATCCCAAATACATACGCATTCGGTAGAATTATATCGTGCGTTATACAAATCACGATATGTCTTGTCTCCCCAATTACGGTAATCTTGTAATTCTGGTGGAAGAACCATACATACTAGGAAATCACCCTTTCTCGGTAATGCGCGCGAAATAGGGAATTTCATTATCATTTCTCCATCCTTAAAAGAAATGAACTGAGCCACATACATCTCCTGACTTGTTTTAAGCAAGGAGATGGCTGTGGTTAAGTATGTCTTTTTGAACTCCTCTGTTTCAGCTTTAAGCTCATCTTCGAGGAATTGCCAATGCTTTTTTCTATCGATATTCATTATTCAGTTAATCAATAAATGATGTACCAACTGATGGTGCCTGTGTATCATTTGCAGGTGCATCGAATATGTCGCGTGCGTTACCTTCATTAACAGCTTCCATTGCAAGAGAATAACCAACAGTACTTTTTACAGGAGGTATGTTCCTTCCATAATTGTACATGTTAGCAATTTGAGGAATGTTTTGATCACACACCTCTTTTATAGACGTAATGCATTTGCCCAGTTTCTCAGGAACATAGTCAAATAGGATAGGAGGATCCTCCTCCTTGAATCCATGTGGCATGTTGTTACCAAATTCAAAGCTCAACGTTGAATACTGTTTACTAACTGCAGCCAATGTGAGCAATGCTGCTCTGTTCTCGTTTGACATGTCATTGCTGATTGAAATATTGATGTTACGAACAGGAAGAGCATACAAGGGAATATTTTGCAAACCTGTTACTGTGAGGACAAACAGCATAGAACCTTTCAGAGAAAGCAGTTGCCAGTCATACCAGTTAAGGTCAAAATATCTATACTGAGGACCTTTGTAACTGTGTACAACAATAGGAATCATATTACCATGACGATCGGAGATACCATAGAGCTGGCTATATGAATGTCTTGCAATTTTTTCGTTGTCAAATTGCAAGCCCAAATCATGTTTTTTATCCAATTCTCTGAAATACTTAACCACAGCGTCTTTGGCTTCTCCAACATAGCGTTCAATCTCCTCCAGAGAAAGACCTGCATATTGATCCTGATCTGCTCTTACGATATGAGTATGACCTTCGAAATCCACAACTTCTTCAATTTCATGGGTCTTAGGTACAATGACAAGATCAGTAGAATCTTCACCTCCAGCAGATGCTTGCTCGCTTGCAAATTTGTTGACAATATCCTTAACTTGGTCAAGTTTATCAGGTGGACAGTTCTTTAAGACTGCATTAAGATTTTTCAAGTCCTCGACAGACGTTTCTACAAGGAAATCCTTAACCGCTCTGATTTTTTCATCTCCCTGTTGTACGATTGCACCTACGAGATCCAATGTTTCACCTTCTCCCAAGGACCACACGATAAGAGAGTTCTTTGTTTCTTTGAAGTACTTCATAATATCTTCAAGTCCTGCAACATTATTGCAGAGCTTACCGACAGTAAACACGAGTGAACGGAAATCGTTATCTTGTTTATTACCATCATACTCTCTAATCTTAGTATCAATAAACTCACCTATTTCTGAAAGAGTGATAGGTTCTGTCTCTAAGTATGAAGCATATTGTGAGTCCAAAGTGAACAGAGATTCTCTAAAGTCATGATTAACATGACAATTAGTAGCGGCAATGTCCTTAATCTCTGGTGGAATATTGTCATCCCTTCTAACGTCTTGGAACTTACAGAAATTATTGTTCTGATTGAGCCATATTCCAATGCCAGAATCTTTATCTTTTATAATGCCCCAATACTTCTTGCCCTTATAGCTATGCAGAAAATCAATCAAAGAATCAATCCAGTGAGTTAACTCGACCTCACTGCAACTAGCAAATGCGCTGTTGAGTCCTTTGAAATTCTGTATATTTTCGGAATAAGCTATTCTATTGCATATATACTTGATGTAAAACTCTTGTGCAAAACCCCAGTTGAATCCAGAGTGATTCTCTACATATTTTGCTTCGCCAAACGTATGGTCAGATATGCTTTTTGCAAAATTATAAAGTTTATTCTCTTCTGGCTCACAGTTTTCTTGACGAATAAGAATTGATATTGTATGACGAGCAATAGCTTCCTTGGTGCTATCGTTTGCTTCGTCAAATCTCTTTTTTGTATATTCGTATATATCCTTTATTGACAACGGATTCTGCTGCTCGTAGCCCTTTATCGTTCTATGGATTAACTGATGACGATATACATCGACAGGGCTAAATGGATTATATGCAACATTCGCCAAGTCTTTGAACTCTTCAGGAATGTCATTGTCATAACGTAATTCTGAAAGCTTCTTCAGGTTTAGCTGCTGATTTGGGAAAACATCCTGCTCCTTAATCAAATCGCCATGAGAATGGTCGCGATAGAATTGGATGTATTTATCCAGCCAAGATAATGTTTCATCATCAGTCTTTGCTGTTGTAAAGAAAGAAGATGCAACATTTGCTACAGTACTCTTAGAAGATATACCTGTATAACTATTGTTGAACCAATAATTATCAGACTCTTTCCACAAATCCAATTCTGTTGTATCAATAAGTGTATATTGGCTCATTGTTCTATATGCCGAACAGAAATCATAAATTGATTTTCTGTTGTTAAGCACAGTTGCATCTGTGGTATTTGGGTATAATGCTAAGATGCTATATGCTACCTTTGAACGTACGTCAAGATAAGAACCATTCTTATATATATTAGTACCATTTTTAACATATTCATTCAACTTGTCAATCATCTCTTTCAAACTGAAAGATCGAAGTGTATTTCCAAATACAGTGGCTTCAACATCTGCATCCATCAGCACATGTTGTACTGTAGCGTTGTCTTGGTTTACAGAGTTGTATATATCTTTGAGTATAGCTGGAATACGAGAACTATGGTCAGAATAAAGTTCCTTCAGTAGTTTAAAGTCACCTCGCTGATTTGGAATGATGGCATAATTGTCGAATTCAATGAGCATATTTTGATCAACGAGGAACTTGTAAACCTGATTAAGCCAAGTAATTGTATCTTCGCGTGTTTTTCCTATCTTTGAAGTAAGAGTATTTAAATTCTGAAGATCTGATAAGTCTTTCAGAAAATCTTCTTTCTCATACTTTAGTTTAGTACCCCATGCATCATATTCAGGACGAACTACATCAAGCCATCCATGAAGATGCTTGAGCACAGGCAGAACACCACGACCAATGTATTGGCCATGTAACAAGTTATAGAAGGTTTCATTAACCTCCTTTGTCGATGTAGGCGTGAATGAAGGAACAGACAGGTTTACCAGCAAATCTGTTCCATTGTCTGTTTCTACAAGTCTTTCCTGGAGTAGTTGTCTTCTCCAGTTAGTTTGCAGATTCTTGATCCAAGGTGCAGCTACGCTTTCGCTGTATTCTTCTGAAGATTTAGGGATTCGAGAAGATGCCAACAAATATCTGTTGGTTGCATTCTTTGAAATCAGCCATTCGTTAAACTTCAAAACTGCATCGACAGCCTTATCAACGATAATTCTATTCGCAATACAGTTTGGATGGTCTGCACTATTGAGAAGGAGTCCATTACGTCTCTCTGTAGGATTGAACTCAAATCCATTAAGAGTGTAAGGAAAATAGAATTTTTCCGAACCAATCAGAGGAAAATCACGATACAAAACAGGCTGTTTGCTGTCTCGTTTGATAATTTCGTAGATACCATCCTCTATGTTTACTTCTGTTGTAAGAGCTACCTCATCAGTTATGTAACTCAGATATTTCTTTGTAATATCATCAATTTTTACAACTGACAACTGAACATTGTCCCCAAGAGAGGTCGAATCGCAGGTGTAAACCACATTAGTGCCTTTTACACGATCAATTACACGTACTTGCTTAATCTTCTTAGACTGAGTAACCAGTGTAATTGGCATTGTGTTTATCAGGTCTTCAAGACCGGCAACAGCAGATTCCTGTTTCTCCTGTGTGGTTAAATGATATGTGAATACAGTGTCAAATGACTGTTCTGTTCGATTCAGCTCATAATTGTTGACAACCTCATAAGCTGTTTCGATATGACGGAGTTCTTCAAGGGTTGTTTCTATTCTTGGAAGTAGGTCTTCTGAACGATAACCACTTCTATCAAGTACAATCTTGAAGCGTCTATCGATGCCCATATATCTAACAATACCCTCTACATCAATGATGTCAGACAATAAGTGTGTACAGATAAAGCCTGTACCAAACTTACCTGTCTGACCTTCAAGATTCTGTGAATCCTTTGAACTTACTTGCTGAACAAGTCCGGTAATATTCTTTGTGCTGAAACAATCTCCATTGTGTCGGAATTTCAGTGTGTCTTGGGAAACCAGCTCGATTTCAACTGACACTTTTCCAAAACGGTTAGGAACGTCTTTAGCATTCTGCAAAAGCTCCCATACCCAACGCTTAGCGGAAGCAGATGGTTCTTCACTAATTTGTGAAAGTAATTGAAAAATCTTATCAGCAGTAAGTTTATAATTGTTATACGCAATTTCGTCATCTACTGTCATTGGCTTAGTTGTATCCTTCATATACATATTATTTTAGTAAAATTGAATTGTCAGATTTTGAACACAAATTTATAAAAAGGATTTGCAGAATCACGAAGAAAACTCCGAAAATCTGTAATTCTCTTGTGAAAAAGTTCGTTTTCTTATTTGTCTACGACCAGTTGTCACCGTTTTCGTCTAGGGGTAGTCAGATTATTATCATTCTTCTTCTCTCCCCATGGCATATCAGATGATGAACCACCTCCACCTGTTCCAACATGAGTTTGTGTAGGGCCACCTGAAAGCATCTCAAATGTGGCCCCGAGAAGCAGGGCTTGAATCTGGCTCACTTGATCAAACGGCTCAAGGATTTCATTGACTAGTTCATATTCGGTAAGCTCACCATTCAGATACTTTTGTATAACAGGATTGTACCACTCGAAATACTTCGCCTCCTCAAAGGTCTCATTTCCCACCTTAGTTTGAATGTGAAGGCTTGGTATGTTTGAATGGCGAGGCGACATGCGAATACCTGTGAGCGTTGCACCTGATGACAGGCGATATCGATGCGGATTGGCCTTTCTGTCAAGTGTGTCAATACGCTGTTTCTGTTTTTCTATGCTAGCTTCGTGAGCAATGTTCTTTCGCTCGGCAACTTCAGCTCGTTTGATAGCCTTGTCAATCTCCTCCATATAACCATTGCGATATTTCGCTAGTTCTGCCTTATGTTGCTCCTTTAGTTGTAGTAGTTCTTGTTCTAATTGAGCTATGCGTTGCTGTAACTTTTCTATCTGCTTGTCCTTATCCGATAGTTTTTTCTTTGCTTCGGCCAAATCTCCCGTACCGAAGAATGACAATATCTTTGAACGTCCTTCACGTGCCTTTTCAACTTCTGCCTGCAATCTCTCTATATCATCTTCGTATTTCATCATCTGCTCACGATAGTGTTGGCTGTTAGTCTTATGTCTAGCAGTAGAACCTACTACACCACGTTGCAATCCGAAAGGCTTCATAGCAATTGCATAGGTGTTTTGATAATGGAACAATTTGCCACGAGCCATCACGTCATCTGCGGATAATCGTGGTCCACTTTTGGTTGCATATTTCTTGTCACCCTCACGCTCCTTGCGTCTGCGCTCTGTGGTCACGATAGGTATAATGGTGGCATGTAGGTGGGGTGTCTTCTCATCCATGTGCAGCACACACGATACTAGGTTCTCTTCGCCGAATGTATCTTTGAGCCATGATAGATTGGCCTTGATCCATTGGTCAAGTTTACCTTCACGCTGAAGCTTCATCATCTGCTCATGCGTTCCTGTCAAGATGATACGTATAGTCTTGGTCTGATTCTTACCGACCTTTCGGTGTAAACCTGCATGGTCTATACGATACTGAATAGCCTCGGTTCTGTTAGCAACTCCTTGCGAAAATTTTATCAGTTCCCGATTCAGGTGTGTCCGCTTTGCATCGGCATTATCCGACTCGGTAGCCCAAAGGTGTGGGGAGTCTATTAATTTTTATCGGGCACAGGTAATGGTTTTTCTTTTGTTGGCTTTCATTGTGAGGGTTTGTGTTGTTCCGTTGTAGTGTAATGTTGTGGTGCCGCCTTTTCGGGAGGTGATGCTGATTTGGGTGGCTTTTCCTTCTTTCCATGTGATATCTACTACGAATCCGCCTCGTGCGCACAGTCCGCTGACTGAGCCTTCTTGCCATTGTTGGGGCAGGGCGGGCAGGATGTGTATGTCTGTCATGGTTGATTGTATGAGCATTTCTGCTATTCCTGCGCAGCCTCCGAAGTTGCCGTCTATCTGGAATGGTGCGTGTGCGTCCAGCAGGTTGGGGTATGTTCCGCCGCCTCGCTTTGCGTCTTTTCCTTTATATTCGTCGGGGCTTACGTAGCGCAGGAGTTTCTTGAAGATGCCGTAGGCGTGTGTGTTGTCTCGCAGGCGTGCAAAGAGGTTGACGCGCCAGCCTGCGCTCCATCCGGTTGTTTCGTTGCCTTTTATTTCGAGTGTTCGTGCTGCTGCTTGTGCGAGTTCGGGTGTTGTGTGGATGGTGATGTGGTGTCCGGGGTATAGGCCGAAGAGGTGTGACTGGTGTCGGTGTCGTGGGTCGCTGTCTTTCCAGTCGTGATACCATTCCTGGAGGTTGCCTTCTTTGCCGATTCTGTAGGGGAGCAGGCGGTTGAGGGCTTGTTCCATTTTTGCTGTCAGTTGGTGGTCTTGGTTCAGTTCTTTGGCTGCCAGGATGGCATCGGTCATACATTCGCGCACGATGGCTATGTCTGCGAATCCGCCGTAGAGTGCTGCTCCGTGGTATCCGTCGGGGGTGATGTATGAGTTTTCGGGTGATGTGGCGGGTGCGGTCAGCAGGTGTCCGTCTTTTTCCACGAGCCATTCGAGGCAGAATTGTGCTGCTCCTCGCAGGTAGGGGTAGTGTTGTTGGAGGAATTTGGTGTCTTTGGTGAACATGTATCGTTCCCAGATGTGTGTTGCCACCCATGCTCCTCCCATTGTCCAGTTTGCCCATGTGATGCCTCCGGTGTGTAGTCCTACGGGGTTTGTCATGGCCCAGATGTCTGAGTTGTGCCCCATGCACCATCCGTTTTGTACACCGTAGTATGCTTTTGCCGATTGTTCTCCGGTTTTGCTGATGGCGGCTATGAAGTCCATCAGTGGGTTGTGCATTTCGCTGAGGTTTGTGAGTTCTGCTGCCCAGTAGTTTTCTTCGAGGTTGATGTTTGTGGTGTAGTTGCTGCTCCAGGGTGGCAGTGTTTTGTTGTTCCAGAGTCCTTGCAGGTTGGCTGGTACGCCTGGTGTGCGTGAGCAGGCTATGAGGAGGTATCGTCCGAACTGGAAGTAGAGTTCTTCGAGGTCGGGGTTTTGTTCGTTTGTTTCGGTGTATCGGAGCAGTTGTTGGTCGGTGGGGAGTGCTGAGATGTCTGCTGCTGTTTGTCCGAGGTCGAGGCTTACGCGGTCGAAGTATGTGGTGTAGTCTTTGATGTGTGCTTTGAGGAGTGTGTTGTAGGACTTTCGGGTGAGTCTGTTCAGGCGTTTGTTTGCGAGGTGTTTGTATGGTTTTCCTTCTTTTGCGGGGTCTTTGTCGAAGCCGTTGAAACTGGTTGCGTTGACGATGAGGAGGAGTGCTTCTTGTGTGTTTTGCAGTTGTATTTGTCCGTTGGGCAGGGTTTGTGTTTTGCCGTCTTGTGTGATGATGTGTATGATGGTGCGGAAGTGTATGCCGCGATTGGGGTCGTAGTAGTGTGATTTGCCGTTGGGGATGTAGTAGTTGGGGTAGGAGTGGTAGGCTGCGTAGCCGTCGATGGTGATGGTGTTGCCTTGTGCTGTTGTTTCTGTGGGCAGTGGTGAGGTGAAGTGTATGCGTGCGTTGATGGGGGTTTCGGATTGCAGTCGGACGATGATTGCCGAGTCGGGTGCTGAGGCGAAGTAGTCTGTCTGGAAGTGTTTGCCGTTTCGCTGGTATTGGTTGTGTGCGGTTGCGTTGGAGATGTCCAGCCATCGTTTGTAGTTTCCGATGGTTTGTGGCTGGTCGTAGTCGATGAGGAGTTCGCCCAGTGGCTGGTAGTTTTGGCTGTAGTGCCCTTGCACTTGTCGCAGGTCGTCGTTCACTCCGCGGTAGTCTTCTGCGAAGAGTCGTTTGCGTATGGCTGGGATGTACTTGTGGGCATCGGGGCTTGTCACTTCTTTTTCCGGTTCGCCTGTCCACAGGGTGATGTCGTTCAGTTGGATTTTCTCTTGTTGTGTTCCTCCGTAGATGGTTGCTCCCAGTGTGCCGTTGCCTATTACGAGGGTTTCTTCGAAGTAGTCTGCCGGCCGATTGTAGTGCAGTTGCAGGTTTTTGTTGTCTGCGTGGTTTTTCGGGGTGATGCAGGTGAGTGCGCAAAGAATGAGGATGAGGTGTTTCATTTGAATGGTATTTTATTCTCCTACAAAGTTAGTGAATTATTTTGTCCGCAGGCTCTTTTTGATGGACTTTTATGTGGTTTTCGGGACGAACGTGTGGGATGTCGGCGGACATCTACTGCCAAGTTGCCCGGAATGGTGTGGCTTTCGGGCAATAATGGTGTGGCTTGTTGGCCAACGAGGCAGTAGATGTTTTTGGGCGCGACGGCAGCAGTCCGCCGGCGAGGGTTTCCTTGCGGGCGGACTGCGTTGTGGGGTGGGGTCTGGGTTTGCTTTATGTTGTTGCCTACAGGGTGTAGGCGGTCAGTTCTGCACAGAGGTGTGCCAGGTCTTTTTCTGCTTCGGCCTGTTTCTGCTGGCAGTCGTAGATGTATTCCATCTCGAGGAGGTATTCCAGCAGGGTGAGTTCGCCTTTCTCGAAGGCCTTCATTAGCAGCGATTCGTTGCTGTTCTCTTTGAGCGACGAGGTGTAGAGGGCGACGCATTGCTGCAGGCCGATGGCCTGGTTGTGGAGGCTTTTCAGGTGGTGGTAGTACTGCAGGCGGTTGTCTTCTGCCGTTTGGGCAGAGGCAATGGCTGCTGCCTCGGCTTGCTTCACGCGGTTCTTGTTGTGCCACAGGGGAATGGACATCCCTACGGAGATGCCCTGGAAGTGTTCGCTGCCGACGAATTCTCCCATGTATCCAACCGACATCTTTGGCAGCCCCTCGGCTTGCGACACCTTGACTTGTCGTCTGGCAACTTCCACTTGCGAGCGCAGGTATTGCAGCGCAGGGTTGTTGGCCTCGGCTTCGAGAAACCATTGTTCGAAATCGGCAGCCAACGGCTGGGCAGCGTATTCGGTCACGTCGAAGGCGATGGCTTTGCCGCCGTTCAGCGCAGCAAGTCTTGCCAGCAGTTGCTCCCTCTCGAGTTCCGTCCGGCGGAGTTCCTCTTTGGCAGTGGCAAGGTTCAAGCGGGCTTTGTTGTACTCCATGCGGTTGGTTTCGCCGCTTTGCAACATCTTTTCGTACGCCTCGACGATTCTCTCGGCATTGTGTAACTGGCGGGTGTACATCGCCTTCATCTTGTTCCGGTAGATAAGGTCGATGCACAAATCCTTGGCCGTCAGCAGCAGTTGCATCCGTTCGGTGCGGAAGTGCCACTCCGTGCTGTTGTTCTGCAATGCAGAAAGTTTGCCGCGCTGCACGTAGGCCGTGGGGAAGTCGAACGACTGGCTGATGCCCACATCCTTGCGAGTGCCTATGGCGGCAGGCGAACCCCACAGGTATCCGAACTCCACCTCGGGGTCTTCCGGCGTCAGCCCCGTCTTGTTTTGCAGCTTCTCCGCCTCCATCTGCTGACGCAAGGCTTGCAGCGCAGTGCTGCTCTGCTCTATCTGTTGCAGCACAGGGGCAAAGACATCTTGCGCCAAGCACGCAAACGAGCCGGCAAACAAAGCAAGGCTCACTATGATTTTCTTCATAAAGTATCCTCCTTTCTCAGTTGACGCTTAGCATACCATTCGTAGATGATAGGCATCACGTAGATGTTAAGTAATGTAGAAGTAAGCAGTCCGCCCAGAACAACCACAGCCATCGGGCTCTGTATCTCGTTGCCGGGCTTGTCGCCATTCAGCACCAGCGGAATAAGTGCCAGTGCCGAAGTCAGCGCCGTCATCAGTATCGGGTTCAAACGGTCAACGGAGCCACGCACCATAGCCTCGTGCAAAGGCAGACCCTTCTCCTGCAGACGCTTGTACTCCGACACCAGAAGAATGCCGTTTCGGGTGGCCACACCAAAGAGCGTGATGAAGCCAATGATGGACGGAATACTGATGACACCCGACGAAGAGAACACCGCCAGCACACCTCCAATAAGAGCCAATGGCAACGAACATAGCACAATGCCCGACAACGAAGCACTGTGAAACTCGCCATAAAGCAACAGGAAAATCAACAATAAGGAAATAGCCGTGGCAAGAGTCAGCGTGCGAGAAGCACTCTGGGCACTCTCGAACTGACCGCCATACTCTATGCGATAACCCTCCGGTAACACAATGCTCTGCTCAATCTCGCGCCGTATGTCGTCCACAACACTCTTGATGTCCCTGCCTGTAGCATTGGCAGAAACCACCAGTTTGCGTTGCACATTCTCACGCGTAATACTGCTCGGACCACCGGCAGACACAATCTCCGCCACCTCTTCCAGCGGCACCTTGCCTCCATTGCCAGTGTCAATCAACGCCTTCCTCACACCATCAATGTCGCTGGTGTACTCCTTGTTCAGCCTAAGAATTACGTCGAAACTGCGTTCACCCTCATAAATATAGGAAAGTTTCTCGCCCGAAAAAGCCAAATCGACAAACGCATTGAACTCATCAATACCGATGCCATATCTCGCCAAGGCAGCACGATTCGCCCTGATCTGCAACTGAGGCGTCTCTGTCTGCTGCTCCACAGAAACATCCACCAGACCCTCGATGCCCTCAATGGCAGACTTAATCTGGTTGCCAAGCATAAACATCTTGCTCAAATCCGTACCGAAAAGTTTTATCGCAATGGCAGCACGCGTGCCGGAAAGCATATGGTCTATGCGGTGACCCAATGGCTGCCCCACCATCGTCACAACCCCCGGAACACCAGACAACCTTTCACGCATATCGTTGAACACCTCGTCGCGACTGCGTTCGCCCAACACAAACTGAACATCCAGTTCCGCACCATTAGTAGATTGTGAGTGCTCGTCCAGTTCACCACGACCGGTGCGGCGGGCAGTACTCACTACTTCCGGAATCTTCAGCAACTCCCTCTCCATCAAATTGCCCAACTCATTGTTCACCTCAAGCGAAACTCCAGGCTTGGCAACAGCAGAGATCGTAGCCGAACCCTCGTTGAATTCCGGCAGAAAACTCTGTCCCATCGTGAAAAACAAAGCAACAGAACAGACAAGCAAGGTCAGCGTGAAAAACATCACCTTCCTTTTGTTTCCAAGAACCCAGTCAAGCGACAAACCATAAGCGACAGAAAGTTTCCGCGTCAGCCAACTGTCTTTCTCGTTCTTGCGGAGATACTTCTCGCCCGACAACATCATCCTGCAAAGAAGAGGCGTAACAGTCATCGCCACAATGAGCGACATGAAAAGCGAAATAATATAAGCAATGCCAAGAGGCTTAAGCATACGTCCCTCCATCCCGGAAAGGAAGAAGAGCGGAACAAAAGCCACCATAATTATGAATGTAGCATTAAGAATAGAGGCACGAATCTCCTTCGAAGCCTCAAACACCACACTGAACACACTCTGTCTTTCCGCTTTCGGAAGGGCATGATTCTGCTTCAAACGCTTGTAAACATTCTCAACATCAATGATCGCATCGTCAACCAAAGAACCAATGGCAATGCACATGCCGCCCAAAGTCATCGTGTTGATATTCATTCCCAGCAAATGCAGCACTATGAGGGTTCCAAGTAGAGACAAGGGTATGGCCACAATGGAGATGATGGTTGTTCTAAAACTATTTAGGAAGACAAACAATATGATGATGACAAAGATGGCTCCCTCTAATAAGGCCCGACCAACATTGTTCACTGATGTTTCTATAAAGTCGGCCTGTCGGAATATCTTGGTGTCCATTCGTACATCTGGGGGCAACGATTTCTTTATTTCTTTCAGGTTGTCTTCAATCTTTTGGGTTACCTCCAGAGTATTTATGTTTGGTTGTTTGGATACGGAGAGGATGACGGCCGGTTGGGCATTCTGCGATGCGTGTCCCATCTTAAGTGCGCTCCCGATGACTACTTCTGCTACATCGGACAAGACGATTGGTGTGCCGTTGATTTCTTTGATGAATGATGCTCCGAGTTCTTCTATGTTGTTTGTTCTGGCTATTCCGCGCAGGGCGTATTCGTTGCCAAAGTCTCGGATGACGCTTCCGTCGGAGTTTGAGCTGAGACTTTTGCCGATGTGTTCCAATTCGGCCATGGTGACGCCGTAGGCACTCATCTTTTGTGGGTCTGCGAGTATTTGGTATTGTTTGTAGTCTCCACCGATGATGGTTACTTGCGATACGCCTCCTGTGGCGAGTATGGCGGGTTTGATTACCCAGTCGGCAAGGGTGCGCAGTTCCATCATTGTGGTGCTGTCGGCTTGTAGTCCAACGAAGAGTATTTCTCCCATGACGCTTGATTGTGGTGCCAGTGTGGGTGTGATGCCTTCTGGCAGGGCGTCGGCGAGTGCGACCATCTTTTCGCTTACGATTTGTCGTGCTTTGAAGATGTCTGTTCCCCAGTCGAATTCTGTCCACACGAAGGAGAATCCGAAGGTGGATGCTGAGCGTACTCGGCGTACGTTGGTGGCTCCGTTGACGGCTGTTTCGATGGGGAATGTGACGAGTCGTTCTACTTCTTCGGTTGCCATGCCGTGTGCGTCTGTCAGGATGACTACGGTTGGTGCGGTGAGGTCTGGGAAGACGTCGATGTCCATCTTCTGGGATGAGTATATTCCTCCGAGGATGACGAGTGCTGCTCCGAGTATGACGAGGAGCCGGTTCTTCAGGGAGAACTGTATGATGTTATTGATGATATTCATGTTTGGTGCCTCCTTGTGTTAGTGTACGTGTCCGGCGTGTGCGTCGAGGGTGTTGGTTGTTTGTGCCAGTTTTACGAGGATTGCTCCTTTGCTGACTATGCGTTCTCCTGTTTTGATGCCGTTGAGGATGGCTGTTCGTTTGCCGTCGGTGGTTCCTGCCTTGACTTCTCGTTTTTCGAAGTACTCGGGTGTGAGTTGTACGTACACGAAGTAGTTGCCCATTTCTTCTACGAGTGCGGTGTTTGGGACGGTGATGTTTTCTTCGGTTCCTGTGGTTTTGATGTAGAGTTCTACGAAGGTTCCGGGCAGGAAGTCTGCGTTGTTTTTTATTTGGTATACGACGGGGAGCAGTGGGTTGTCTGCGGAGATGGTTTTTCCGTATGAGATGAGTCGTCCGTCGAGTTCTTCGAGTGTGTATGTTTTATTGGAGTTTGTTTGTCGGAAGTTGGCGGAGGTGGCGTTTTTCAGTGCGTGGTAGTTTCTGGGTTGGAGTTGTGCTTTTACGTAGAGGGTGTTGTTTTTTGTGATGACTGCCAGTGTTTGTCCTGTTTCTACGTATTCTCCGTTGCGCACCATGAGTTGTTCTATGTATCCTTCTGTTGGTGTGGATATGGTTTGTTGGTTGTTGGCGAAGGTGCGTTTCAGGTTGTTGTATGAGGCTTCGGCTGTGTCGAAGTTGTGTTTTGCCTGTAGGAGTTCGCTTTCCGAGACGATTTGTTCTTCGAAGAGTTGGCTTTTGCGTTCGTATTCTTTCTTGGCGAGGTTGTAGTTGCTCTCTGTTTCTTGGTATCGGAGGGCGAGGTTGTTGTCTGCCAGGTCTCCGCCGGAGATGTGGAAGAGTGTTTGTCCTTTGGCTACGGATGTGCCTTCTGTGATGTGTTTGTTGTTGGTGAATGTGACGATGCCGCAGCCTTTTGCGCTGATGATGTGTTGGCCGCTTTGGGTGGGTTCTATGCGTGCCATTGTGCGGATGGTCTTGCCCAGGAGTTCTTTTCGGCATTCTTCGGTGGCGAAGTCCACTTTCCAGCTCATTTCTTTGCTGAAGGCTACGCCGTTGCTGCTTGTGGCTGTCTTGCTGGCGGCGTCGTGGTTGGCGTCGTGTTCATTGTCGAAGACGCGGATGTTGTCGATGGTGAGCCGTGATGTTCCGCTGTCGGTTTCCACGTCGAGGCACATCTTTGCGTTGCCTTTGGCTGTGGGTGTGATGGCGAGGCTGTATATGCCGGGCTGCGATGGGGTGTCGGCGGTTTGGCTGACGCTGTGGTTTCCGGTGTTGAGGCTGAGTGTTACTTTGCCTTTCTGCAGAGGTTTGAAGTTGTCGAGGTGTGTGAGGTGGACCAGAATGTTGCTTTCTTGTCCCACCACCAGCGGTGTTGCTTCGGCATAGGCTTCGAGCCTGTCGTTGTAGGCCGTCAGTTGCAGTTTGTCCTCGTGGGTGTGTGTGTCGTGCGTATGCGTATGGGTATGTACGCATGCCGTCAGTGCTAGCAGTGTCAGTGCCAGCATGATTGTTCTGTTCATGGTTGTGATGTTTTTTGTTGATTTACCAGTGTTGTTTACAAGAAGATACGCCTTTCTGCATCAGAGGCTCGCGGGGAGTCTGATGGGCGATGTGGCATGGGTAAATCAACAATGTGGCGGAGCGCGGAGCCCGTTGGAAAGAATACAGGCACGGGGCAGACGGTCAGCCTGCTTGCAACAGGTGTCGGTCGGTTTTTTGGGTAGCCGTGGAGCCTCGAAGGCTTGGCCGGCAGCGTCGCAGACGAACAGCGTGATGTCGTCCACGCCTTGGTCTATGGAGCATTGTCCCGGTCCTTTTTCGCGAAACGACACCAGCAGCGTCTCGTTCAGCAGGCAGTCTTCCGACTGGTGGCTGTAGCAGTGGCAGCCGTAGTCGTCGTTTCCGTACTGGTGATGCAGGTGGGGGTGGCAATGCGAATGTTGCTCGTGGCCGAAGATGCCCATGAGGCCGAAGATGGCAACCACCTTTTTGTCATGATGATGATGGGGAATGACAGCATGTGCCAACAAACAGATGTTGGCAAGGATTATAAAGAAAAGAGCTGCAGTTTTTCTCATCTATCCGTTTAATGACCCTGCAAAATTACTAATAATAGCCGATACTGCAAAGCCGGGAACAATAAAAAATGTTAATCTCCTCCGTTTGAAATGCAGACTCCTCCCGAAGCCATCAAAACAGAGAGGCAGCCCCGTGGATTCGTCTGTCAGTAAGGCTCTTGCATACGCCCCAAACCATCTCACCAAAACTGGTTAACCATTATTGCCAAAAGGGTTAACCATTATCGATGGAAAGGTTAAGCATTATTGCCCGAAAGGTTAACCATTCCGGCGGACATCGTCTGCGGGGGCTCAGAAAGAGGTTGCGGGTAAAACAAAAAGGACCTCGCATTGCGAAGTCCTTTTGTAGCGCCTACGGGAATCGAACCCGTGTTCCATGCGTGAGAGGCATGTGTCCTAGCCGCTAGACGAAAGCGCCATCAAAATGTTTGCGGAAGCTGGGGGATTCGAACCCCCGGTACGGTAACCCGTACGTCAGTTTAGCAAACTGGTGGTTTCAGCCACTCACCCAAACTTCCTTCCAGTATAAAAGACCGAAGCAGCCTCGAAAACGCCCTCCGTTCTCTTGTTGCGGTGCAAAGGTAGAGTTTTTTTGCGAACCACGCAAGCATTTGCGGATTTTTTTGTAACTTTGTGCAGAAAAACTTGAAAAATGTGCCCTGATACATCAATCCGGCTCCCCAAAGGATGCTCCATCGTACAGCTGCCAAACATTTCCGACACACGCGGAAGTCTCGCCTTTGCCGAGGCAGAACGACATGTGCCGTTCGCCATCCGACGCATCTTCTGGACCTACAAGGTGCAGAACAACAGCCTGCGCGGCGACCACGCACACCGCACCTGCGAAATGGTGCTCTTCCCCATCGGAGGAAGTTTCGATATCGAACTGGACGACGGCACAAGCAAAGTGCTCCTCCACATGGACGATGCCAGCCGGGGCGTTTATATCCCCCCCCTGGTGTGGTGCAGATTGATGAACTTCACAGAGAACGCAGCCTGCATCAGCCTCGCCTCCGAAGAATATTCGGCAGAGGACTACATACACGACTACAACGAATTCAAGGCCTTGGCCAGCGCAGAAGACACAGCACAACAAAGGCAGTAACACATCTTCCTTCAGTCAGCATACAGGATGATAACCATAATACCTTATTCCATAAACAGGAAAGAAACCTGGGATGCGTTCGTCGAAAGTTCCAAAAACGGAACATTCCTCCTAAAACGCAACTTCATGGACTACCACAGCGACCGCTTCTTCGACTGCTCACTACTCGTCTATGCCGGCATCTCGCCAGACGGAGAGTTCAAGGAAAGCGGCCTGACAACCAAAGATCTCGTGGCCGTCTTCCCCGCCAACTGGGACAAAGAAAACCAAACAGTCTATTCCCACCAAGGCCTGACCTATGGCGGACTGCTCGTATTGCCCGAGGTGACACAGAAAGAAGTCTTGGACATGATGCAAGCCATACTGCAGTACTATCGCGACTACATGCAGGCAGTGCGTCTTGTTTACAAACCCATACCATATATATATAGCAGCGTTCCTTCAGGCGAGGAGCTCTACGCCCTCTTCCGTGCAGGAGCCAGACTGACACGCAGACTGGTGAGCACCTGCGTCTCCATGCGCAATCCCATGAAGATGGCCACCCTACGCATGCGACAAGCACGCAAGGCAGTCGACCACGGCTTCTACATCGACCGCATAATCGAAGGAGACATCGAAACACTTCGAGAGTACTGGACTCTGCTCGAGGGCGTGCTCGAGAAGTATCACAACGCACGTCCCACACACACATTGCAGGAGATGGCACTGCTGATGAGCCAGTTCCCCAAGAACATACGCCTGTATATCGTCCGACATGAAAAGCGCATCGTAGCCGGCGTCGTAGTCTTCGAGTGTCGCAAAGTAGCACATGTGCAGTACATAGCCAGCGGCGAAGAAGGGCGCACATACGGTGCACTCGACCTGCTCTTCCGTCATCTCATCAACGAACGCTATAAGCAGTACGACTACGTCGACTTCGGAACCTCCAACGAAGATGGTGGACGATACCTGAACGAGGGGCTCATCCATCAGAAAGAAGGCTTCGGAGGTCGCGCAGTATGTTATGATACTTACGAAGTAAACATCAGTTCTCTTTCTTCTGGCGAAGGCGATGTCAAGTATCTCGACCTGAAACGTCTGAACGAAAGCTTCGAGCCGGAACTGACTGCAGAAGTGGCAAGAGTCGTACAAGGCGGATGGTATCTGCTGGGAAAGGAGAACGAACGATTCGGAAAGGCATTCGCCGACTACTGCGGAGCAAGGTTCTGTGTGCCGACTGGCAACGGCTTGGATGCACTAACCATGATACTTTCGGCCTACAAGCAACTGCATGGCTGGGCCGATGATGCTGAAGTTATAGTCCCGTCCAACACCTATATTGCCAGCATCCTTGCGGTGAGTCGGGCAGGATTGCAGCCTGTGTTGTGCGAACCCCGACTGGAAGACTATCTCATTAACCCTGATTTCATAGAAGATCTCATCACGGAGCGCACCAAAGCCATTATGGTTGTGCATCTCTACGGCCGTGTTTGCGACATGAAACCCATCATGGCAATTGCCGGCAGGCATGGCCTGAAGGTTGTGGAAGATGTGGCACAGGCTCATGGTGTCCTTTACGATGGTGTTCGTGCCGGTCATCTTGCCGACGCGGCAGGCATTAGTTTCTATCCGGGAAAGAACCTTGGTGCGCTGGGCGATGCCGGTTGTGTGACGACTGACGACGAGGCTTTGGCGAATTATGTGCGTGCGATGGCGAATTATGGGAGCCAGGAAAAGTATCTGAATATGATGAAGGGATTGAACAGTCGCATGGACGAGATACAGGCTGCGGTGTTGTGCTTGAAGTTAAAGCGTTTGGATGCCGACAACGAGGCGCGCCGCAAGGTGGCTCAAGCCTACAGTGAGGGCATCAGGAATCCTTTGATTACTTTGCCTGTGATGCCTGCCGAGCCTTCGCAAAATGTGTGGCATGTTTATCCCATCCGTACGCCGGAGCGCAATCATTTGCGTGAGTATCTTTCTCGTGAGGGCATAGAGACGATGGTTCATTATCCGCTTCCGCCGCACAAGCAGCAGGCTTATGGCGAGTGGAACGACCGTACTTATCGCATCAGCGAGCGTATTCATCGGGAGATTTTGTCGTTGCCGATGTCGCCTGTGATGTCGGACGAGGAGGTTCGTCGTGTTGTTGATGTTCTGAACGCGTACAGTTTGTAGTTTGTTTTGTTTGTCTGCCATGCTATTCTCGAGCGGGAGGGTGGTGTGTTGTGGACTGGGTATATAAAAGTATGAAGGGCATTGCCTCACGGCAACGCCCTTCTGTTTGGTTGGTTGGAAAAAGTCTAATTGAAATAATGGTTTGTGATTGATGTGTTAGGCTTCTGCGGGAGTTTCTGTTGTTTCACCCTCAGCCTCTGCAGCAGCTTCTTCTGCTACTTCTTCAGCCTTGGCAGCAGCTTCGGCTTCTGCCTGTGCTACAGCTTCGGCGGCCTTCTTGTCTGCTACTTTCTTTGCGATCTCTTCGTTAGCCTTCTTCTCGGCTTCCAGCTTAGCTGCAGCAGCAGCCTTCTTTTCAGCCTCGTTTTTAGCTGTTACCTGATTCAAGCCCTTCTGCTTGTCGGCTTTCCATGCGGCAAATTTTGCCTCACAGGTAGCTTCGTCAAAAGCGCCCTTCTTAACACCACCACGCAGGTGCTTCATGAGATAAACACCTTCGCCAGACAGGATGTTACGAACCGTGTCGGTGGGCTGTGCGCCGCACTCTACCCAGTAAAGGGCACGATCGAATTTCAAATCTACAGTGGCAGGATTGGTGTTAGGGTTGTAAGTACCAATCTTCTCTGTAAACTTACCGTCACGCGGTGCTCTTACATCAGCGATTACGATGCTGTAGAAAGCGTAGCTTTTACGGCCGTGACGCTGCAATCTGATTTTTGTTGCCATAATTTTAATTAAACTTTTTAAATATAGGTTTGAAATGTGCCATTAACTCGTAATGGCGGCGCAAAGGTACGACAAAAACTGAAAATGGGGAAACGAAACGGCGAAAATTATTAGGTTTCGCATTGATTTTTGTCACTTTATGTTGTTTTACTGTCTTTTTGCAGAGTGTTTTTGAGTACTTGCCCTGTGGGGTGTGCAAAATAGGTTAACCTTTCTGTGCGAATAGGTTAAGCCTTTTGCCTATAATGGTTAACCATTCCGACCATAATGGTTAAGGTATTTTTGTGGGCATATAGAGGTGTCCGCCAAACCTGTTGCAGATGCGTCGGTCTTGGCGGACACCGTGTGTGAAATTTTGGCTTGGAGGTTACCCTTTTATGCCTTCGCGCGCATGGACGCGCGTACCATATATATTATCAGTATGCAGTACATGCCGAGGCTGATGAGCTCGCTCATGGGGTTGTTCCACCACTCGGCATAGTCGAAGCTGACGTTCTGCCACTTCAGTGCAGCACTGACTACGCCCATCAATGCACCGCCGGCGATGAAGCCGCTGGCGAGCAGTGTGCCGCGTTCGCTACGGGCATTGTTTACAGTCTGGTCTTTGCTTCTGCTGGTCACGAACCAGTTGATGGCACCGCCAACGAGCAGAGGCAGGTTGAGTTCCAGAGGAATGAACATGCCGAGAGCAAAGGCGAGGGCCGAAACGCCGAAGGCATTCAGCACGAGAGCAATGACGGCGCCGATGCCGTAGAGCAGCCAGGGCGCACCGTTGCCACTCATCAGCGGCTCAATCACTGCTGCCATGGCGTTGGCTTGCGGTGCAGCCAGAGTACCGTCGGTAAAGCCATAAGTCTTGTTCAGTATCATAATCACACCGGCAACGGTGGCCGCACTTACCAGCGTGCCAAGGAACTTCCACGTCTCCTGCTTGCGAGGCGTGCTGCCCAGCCAGTAGCCAATCTTCAAGTCCGTGACGAAACCGCCCGCCATGCTCAGCGCAGTGCAGACAACGCCGCCCATGATGAGCGCCGCCACCATGCCGCTCGTGCCGCTCAGACCTACGCCAACCATCACCACAGAGGCAAGGATGAGCGTCATCAACGTCATGCCGCTGACCGGATTCGTGCCGACAATGGCAATGGCATTGGCAGCCACAGTGGTGAAGAGGAACGTAATGATGCTAACAACAAGAATGGCAACAATGCTGAACACCCAGTTGCCTCTCATCACATCGAAGTGGAAGAAAAGGAACGTCAGCACAAGAGCCAGCACAATGCCGAAGGTGACGAACTTCATCGGCAAGTCCTTCTGTGTGCGGGAAACCCCTTCCGAACCTCCCTTCTGGGAGGCCTTCGTTTCCTGAGCGGCGAGTTTCACAGCACCACTGATAAGGCTGCGACTCTTCACAATGCCAATGATGCCGGCCATAGCGATGCCGCCAATGCCGATACTCTTAGCATACTTGAAGAGGTCTTCCGCTGTGGCGGCCGCCGCCACGACACCCTCCTGCACCTCGAGCGACGGGAAGAAAAGAGCAATGCAGGGCACGATGACCCACCACACAAGCGCAGAACCGCAGCAAATGATAAAGGCATACTTCAGCCCGACGATGTAGCCCATGCCCAGAACGGCAGCACTCGTGTTGCACTTCAGCACGAGTTTCGCCTTCTCGGCAACCGTGTCGCCCCAGAGCAAGGCACGGCTCGTGAAGTTCTCATGCCATAGTCCGAAGGTGGCAACGGCAAAGTCGTAGAGTCCGCCCAACAGCCCCGCAATCATCAGAGGCTTGGCCTGGTCGCCACCTTTCTCGCCGCTCACCAGCACTTGCGTGCCGGCTGTTGCCTCGGGAAACGGGTATTTGCCGTGCATTTCCTTGACGAAATACTTGCGGAAGGGTATGAGGAACAGGATGCCCAGTATGCCTCCGAGCAGACTGGCAAGGAAGACTTGGAGGAAGTTGACTGTCATCTCCGGGTATTTTGCCTGCAGAATGTAGAGTGCAGGCAGTGTGAAGATGGCTCCTGCCACGATGACTCCGCTGCAGGCACCAATGCTTTGTATCATCACATTCTCGCCCAGGGCGTTCTTTCTCTTTGTGGCACTGCTGACGCCTACTGCAATGATGGTGATGGGGATGGCTGCCTCGAAGACCTGGCCGACCTTGAGGCCCAGGTAGGCTGCTGCTGCGCTGAAGACTACGGCCATGAGGATGCCCCAGCAAACCGACCAGAGGTTGACCTCGCGTGGTGTGCTGCCGGCCGACATCATGGGTTCGTACTCTTCGCCTTTGTTCAACTCCCGGAAGGCATTTTCCGGTAGTGTGTCGCGATATTCTTTTTCCTTCATAATAGATAAAATGGGTTTGTTTATCGGCAAAGTTACAAAGAATTTGCCGATTAGGGGGTAGTGAACGCGGATTATTTCGTACTTTTGCAGTTGAAAACCATGGCTGGCAGCATACGGTGCCGGCATTTAATGACTGAACGATGAAGGTTACGTTGATACAGATGGACATTGTCTGGGAGGATGCTGCTGCCAATAGGCAGACGGCGGAGCACTTGATTTTGTCTGCCGAGAAGAGTGATATTTATGTTCTTCCCGAGATGTGGAACACGGGTGTTACTGCCGAGCCGCAGGGTGTGGCTGAGGATGAGGACGGTGAGACGCTGCTGTGGATGAAGCGGATGTCGAGGGAACTCGATGCCGCCGTTGTGGGTGGTGTTGCCGTTCGCTTGCTGGATGGCACGTACAGGAACCGCTTGTACTTTGTAAAGCCCGACGGTTCCGTTGATTGTTACGACAAACATCACCTCTTCACCTATGGTGGCGAGGCGAAAAACTTTGTGCCGGGAGGGAAGAGGGTGACGGTGGAATGGCGTGGGCTGCTCTTCCGTCTGAGCATTTGCTACGACCTTCGCTTCCCTCTTTGGGTGAGGAACACGGACGACTACGATGTGCTTATCTGTTCTGCCTCGTGGCCTGCTGTGCGCACTCATGCATGGAACATACTGACGCAGGCAAGGGCGATAGAAAACCAGTGCTATGTGCTTGGCGTGAACCGCATCGGGAGCGACCCTGTCTGCCAGTACATTGGCGGCACGACCATTGTGGACCCTTATGGTATGCCTACAACTTGTCCGGGAGGGGAGACGACGGTTCTGACGAAAACGCTGGACATAAAACGCCTCAAATCCTTCAGGGAGAAGTTCCCGGTGCTGAAGGAGACGGACGTTGTGTGCAGAGTTTTTTCTGCTGCCGACTCTGCCGGCGGGGACGAGGGCTGAAAGCCGGAAACAGACAGCCACTGGCCTTGCCGGAAAATAGGTTAACCATTACGCGAGGAATGGTTAAGCATTATACCGAAAAGGGTTAACCATTATTGGAAGAATGGTTAACCCTTTTTTCTGTATGCCACAGCGGCCTTTTTCCGCTGCGTTATGCTGTTGTGTTGTGTCGCCTTGGCGAGGAGGTGCAGGTCAGAAGCGTTTCACGTCCTCAACCTCTTCGATTTTCTTCAAGTCGCGGCAGATGTCCTGAATGTCTCTCACGTCGTGTACGCCAAGTTTTATCTCGGCATTGAAGAGTCCGTCGCTCGTCTCGATGTGCAGACTATGGATGTTTACGTTGAGTTGGCCGGACAGGATGCCGGTAATCTTATGCAGTACCCCCACACGGTCGAAGCCGATAACCTGCAGTGTGGCAGGGAAGGACAGCAGCCCATGCGTGTCCCACACGGCAGCAAGAATCTGGTTGCCGCCAGTTGCCTTCAGCCTGTTGGCCACTTCGCACTGGCGCTTGTGGATGACGATGTGCTGATTCTCGTCGATATAGCCAAGCGCATCGTCGCCGGGAATGGGGTGACAATGGTCGCAAATGACGTAGCGTTTGATGGTCTCCTCGCTGAGGATGAGCGGTTTCTTCTTGTCAACCTGCAGCGGAGCGGCATCTTTCCCCTTCCGCTCGGACGAGCCTTCGGCGTTTTCTGTATGGTGACGCTTGAACAGTTTCAGGTACTTGCTCCATGCCTTCTTCTTCTGGTCCTTCTCGTTCAAGGCGTTCAAATCGTTCTCGCCCAGTACGATAGTCTGCGAACCGATGGCGGAGAGAAGTTCCTCGCGAGTGGCCAGTTCGTGGAGTTTGCACAACTTGCCGATGTTGACACTGTTGGGCTCCTTCTCGTTCTTCTGGAAGAATTCATACAAAAGTTCCTCGCCCGTCTTCTGCTTCTCACGCTCTTCCCTGCGCAGAATAGCTTCAATCTTGCCTTTGGCCTTGGCCGTTGTGGCAAAACGAATCCATTCCTTCTCCACCTTTTGGTTCTTCGAAGTGAGAATCTCCACCTGGTCGCCACTCTGCAAGACATAACTGATGCCCACAAGTTTGTGGTTCACCTTGGCACCAATGCAATGCGTTCCGAGGAAAGTATGAACACTGAAAGCAAAGTCGAGCACAGTGCATCCGGCAGGCATGGTCTTGAATTCGCCCTTCGGCGTCACTACGAAAATCTCATTCGCAAAAAGGTTCAGCTTGATGGTGTCCAGGAAGTCGATGGCATTAGGCTGCGGGTCGCCCAGAATCTCCTTGATGGTGTGCAGCCACTTGTCCAGCTTGTTCTCGCCCTCTTCCGTAGCCTGTCCGCCCTCCTTGTACTTCCAGTGTGCAGCAAAGCCACGCTCGGCAATGTCGTCCATGCGGCGGCTCCTTATCTGCACCTCCATCCAGTTGCCCGCCTTGCTCATGAGCGTCGTGTGGAGAGCCTGATATCCGTTAGCCTTGGGGTTGTGCACCCAGTCTCGCATCCGGTCGGGGTGCGGCTTGTAGATGCTGCTGGCAGTAGCGTAAATCTTGAAACATTCGGCAATCTCGTCCATGCCATCCTCAATTTCGAAAATGATGCGCACGGCCAGAATGTCGTATATCTCTTCAAAAGTGACATGCTTCGTCTGCATTTTGTTCCAGACACTGTAGGGCGTCTTTATGCGTGCCTTTATCTCATAACGCAACCCCATCTCGTCGAGCCTCTGGCGAATAGGAACAGTAAACTCCTCGAACGTCTGAATCAACTCATCGTGTTTGCTGTCCAGCAACTCTTTTATGTGACGATATTCTTCAGGGTGCTCCGACTGAAAACTCAAGTCTTCGAGCTCCTCCTTCACCTTGTTCAAACCAAGACGGTGAGCCAAAGGAGCATAGATATAGAGCGTCTCGCCCGCAATCTTATATTGCTTTCCCGGAAGCTGGCTGCCCAAAGTTCGCATATTGTGCAGACGGTCGGATATCTTAATCAGGATAACACGAATGTCATCGCTCATCGTGAGCAACAACTTCTTGAAGGACTCAGCCTGCGCCGAAGCCTTATCGCCAAAAATTCCACCGGAGATCTTCGTCAGTCCGTCAACAATCTGGGCAATCTTAGGATTGAAGATATTAGCAATATCCTCAACAGTATAGTCCGTATCCTCTACCACATCGTGCAACAAAGCCGCACAAATGCCCGTGCTTCCCAGCCCGATATCGTCGCAAGCAATCTGTGCAACAGCAATAGGGTGCATGATATATGGCTCACCAGAAAGGCGGCGAACACCCTTGTGCGCCTCTTTGGCAAAGTGGAAAGCCTTGTCGATAATCTCAGTATGCTTGCGGTGATGGGACGCCAAATAAGAGTCTATCAAGTGCTGATAGGCTTCAGATACCATCCTTTCGTCTTCCTTTTCCCGAAGGTTCGTTTCTTCCATAATCGTGGTACTTATGGTAGGCTGATCGTTAGTTTACTTTAAGTCGCTGTCCTGCACGGATATTGTTCCCCTGGAGACCATTGAGCTTCTTCAGTCGTGCAACAGTGGTACGGTTGCGTTTGGCAATGGCTCCGAGAGTATCTCCACGGCGGACAGTTATAGTGCTTCCGCTGCGTTTGCTGTTCTTTCCGGCTTTTGCAGCAGCAGGAACTTCTTTAATGTTCAATACCTCTGACTGTGGAACGTAGATAGAGTCGCCAGCCTCGATGAATGCATTGATGGCAGCAGTAGGCATCCTCAAAGTGCAGGGACGTATATGTCCGGGGATAAGGTTCGTCCTATACTGCGGATTGAGTCTGCGAAGCTCCTCTTCTTCAATGTTGCAAAGTGCAGAAATGCGCTCCATCCGAACGTTGCGACAGACTTGGATGGTGTCTGTACCCATCGGCAAAGTAGTGTTGACGGGACAGATGTTGTGGTCGCAATAATAGTTCATGATGTAGTTTGCAGCAATGAAAGCAGGAACATAGCCTCTTGTCTCGCTTGGGAGATAAGGATAAATGCTCCAGAAGTCCTTCACTCCGCCGGCGCGTTTGATGGCTTTGTTTACATTGTTTGGCCCACAGTTGTAGCTGGCGATGGCAAGTGTCCAGTCTCCAAAGATATTGTAGAGGTCGCGCAGATAATGTGCTGCAGCATAACTTGCCTTGATGGGGTCGCGTCGCTCGTCGATGAGGCTTGTTATTTCTAATCCATATTGCTTGCCTGTAACTATCATGAATTGCCAAAGTCCTACAGCTCCTGCTCGGCTGGTTGCTGTGGGGTTGAGGGCGCTTTCTATGACGGGGAGGTATTTTAGTTCTAATGGAATTTGGTAACTCTCGAGTGCTTCTTCGAAGATGGGGTTGTAGAAGTTGCTTGCTCCCAGCAGGACTGCGACGGAGTTGCGCAGTCGTCCGCTGTATTGGTTGATGTACTTCTGCACAATTTCGTTATAGGGCATTTCTATAACATTTGGCAGCCTGCTGAGCCGATGGGCATAGGTTTGTGCATCGAACTCGGGGTTAACGCCTGTTGTTTCGCAGCTTTCGTCGAAGATGAGGAAGTTGCGTGTCTGCCAATCGGACAGGAGGCTGTCGATTTCGTGTGCTTGCATTCCTTCGGGCAGCTCGAGGATGTTGTTCAGTGTGTCTGTGGTGTTTTCTTCTTGTGCCAGGGTGGTGTGTGCGAAACACGTGGCAAGTATCGTGAGGAGTATGATGAGTGTGTTGTGATGGTTCATGGGTTCAGTGTGTTTTAGAAGTTGATGACGCATTGGATGCCGGGGGTGGTGTGTCGGCGATGTATGTCGATGCGTTCTGTTTCTATCATGGTTGGCTGCATTTGCAGGCTGAGGTCTCGTGAGATGTCGAAGGTGGAGAGTTCTGCATCGACGTAGGCATCGATGACGGAGAGCAGGTATACGCCTCCGAAGGCGAAGATGCTGAGGTCTCGGAATCTGCGGAAGGTGTCTTTTTTGCTTTTGAATATGCCTTTGAATCGTTCTTCTTTTCCTTCGATGTTGTAGTGTGGTGGCAGCATTTTCTCGTAGCTTTTGGTGTTGGGGTCTGTGTCCATGATGTCGAGATATGCTTGGGAGTAGTCTGTGAACATTTGGGTGTTCCAGGTGAGTGCATAGATGCAGCCGAGGAATCCGCCATAGACGATGGGTAGTTTCCAGTATTTGCGGTTGTAGATTTGTCCGGCTCCTGGCAGTACGAGGGCGAGCCATGTGGAGCGTATGGGGTCGGGTTTGAATCCGGAGAGGTCTCGTCCGTAGCGTTGTTGCTTTATGATTTTTCCGGGAATGGCCAGGAGTCGTGTGGTGTCGATGGTGAGTGTGTCGGCTTCTGGTGTGTGGGTTTCTGTTGTGATGGTGTCGGTTGTGTGCACACGTTCTGTTTCCTGTGCCGAGAGTGGGAGCAGGAAGGTGTGGGCAAGGGTTAGGGTTGCCAGCAGTAGGAGTGTGCGGAGCGGCGTCATCAGTCTTGGAGTTTGTCGAGTAGTTCGATGATGCGTTCGAGTTCTGCTTCTCCGTTGAAGGGGATGCTTATTTTGCCTTTTCCGTTTTGGGAGCAGGTCATTTCTACGCGTGTTTTGAAGATTCTGCGCAGTCCTTCGCGGAGCATGTTGTAGTCGGCGCTGAGGTTTGAGCCTTTTTGTCGGATGCGGTTGCCGGTTTTGGTTTTGACGGTTGCTCCTTCGCTGAGTTGTTTGACGATGTCTTCTATTTGTCGCACGCTCAGGTGGTCTTTTTTCATTTCGGCAAAGACTTTGAGTTGTGCTTCGGTATCTGTGAGTGCGAGGAGTGCGCGGGCGTGTCCCATGTCTATTTCGCGGTTGCGCAGTGCTACTTGTACGCTTGCCGGCAGTTTGAGTAGGCGCAGGTAGTTGGCTACTGTGGCTCTGTTTTTGCCTACTCGCAGGCTGAGTTGGTCTTGTGTGAGGTTGTATTGTTCGATGAGGTTTTGGTAGGCGAGTGCTACTTCGAGTGCGGTGAGGTCTTGTCGTTGTATGTTTTCGACGAGTGCCATCTCCATCATGTTTTCGTCGTCGACGGTGCGGATGTATGCGGGGATGGTTGTGAGTCCTACTCGTTGGCTTGCTCTCCATCGGCGTTCGCCTGCGATGATGATGTATGTTCCGTCGCCCATGTCTCGCAGTGCGATGGGTTGTACGATGCCTATTTGTCTGATGCTATTGGCGAGTTCTTGCAGGCTGTCGTCGTCGAACTCTCGTCGTGGCTGATTGGGATTGGGGTGTATGCTGTCCATGCTCACTTCCTGGAGGTTGGATGAGCCGTTGGTCTGTATGGTTTCTGTTTGCAGGAGTGCGTCGAGTCCTCTGCCGAGTGCTTGTCCTTGATACTTCTTTCGGATTGCCATGGGTGTGTGGTTGGTTGTTATTTGTTCTTTTCGATGATTTCTTGTGCGAGTGCGAGGTGTGCTTTCGAGCCTGCTGCGTCGGCGTCGTAGAGGATGGCTGGCACGCCGTGGCTTGGTGCTTCGCTGAGTTTGACGTTGCGCTGGATGACGGTTTTGAAGACGAGTTCGCGGAAGTGGCGTTTTACTTCTTCGTAGATTTGGTTGGCCAGTCTGAGTCGGCTGTCGTACATGGTGAGCAGGAAGCCTTCTATTTCGAGGCTTGGGTTCATGCGTGTCTTGACGATTTTGATGGTATTGAGCAGTTTGCTGATGCCTTCGAGGGCGAAGTATTCGCATTGCACGGGGATGATGACGCTATTGGCTGCGGTGAGGGCATTGACGGTGATGAGGCCAAGGCTGGGGCTGCAGTCGATGAGGATGTAGTCGTAATCTTGTGCGATGGGGCTGAGTACGTCTTTCATGATGCGCTCCTGGTTCTTGAAGTTGAGCAGTTCTATTTCTGCGCCGACGAGGTTGATGTGCGAGGGCACGATGTCGAGTCCTTCGATGTCTGTGGTGTAGATGATGTCGCGGATGTCAACTTGTCCGAGCAGTGCGTTGTAGATGGAGTGTTCTATTTTGCTGACGTCTATGCCCATGCCGCTGGAGGCGTTGGCCTGCGGGTCGGCGTCTACGAGGAGTACTTTCTTTTCGAGTGTGGCGAGTGAGGCTGCGAGGTTCATGCTTGTGGTGGTCTTGCCTACGCCGCCCTTTTGGTTTACTATGGCTATTGTCTTACTCATAGGTATATGATATTCTCTTTGTTTTCTTTTTGCAAAGATACCACAAATGTACGAAATACGTGTGTTTTTCCCATACTATTCTGCCGTAATTGTTGATAAGAGCGGTTTTTTGTTGATAACTTCCCCTGAAATCTCCCCTCTAAAGGGGAGTGGCGGAGGTGTTTCTTGCGCGGTTTGTCAATGACCTCATTCAGAGGTTTTTCCGCAAGGCTTTGTGGGGGGGGCTGAAAAAGGTTAACCTTTATGGCCAAAAGGGTTAACCATTATGCCCGGAAAGGTTAAGCATTATTGCCGGAAAGGTTAACCATTCCGGAGGGGCTTCCATTGGGGGCTTTTCCGACGGCTGTGGGTGTTTTCTCCGCAGGGCTGCAATTTTCCGGGAGAAAGGCGGGGTGTTTGCACTTTTTTCACTATCTTTGCCATGAAAAACGATACTGAACTATGTCAAACCGACCGCTAATTCTCATCTCGAACGACGACGGGGTGCAGGCGCAGGGCATTGCTGTTCTGACGCAACTGATGCGCCCCCTGGGCGACGTCATAGTGGTGGCTCCCGATGGTCCGCGCAGCAGTACGGGGTGCGGCATATCGCCTCTCAGCACGCTCCACGTGAAATGTCTGAGCCAGGAGCAGGGGCTCACCGTCTATCAGTGCAACGGAACACCCTCCGATTGCCTTAAACTGGCACTCGATGTCCTCGTGCCCAGAAAGCCCGACCTCGTGGTGAGCGGCATCAATCACGGCGACAACGCCTCCGTCAGCCTGCACTACAGCGGCACCGTAGGCGCAGCACTCGAGGCGTGCATGAAGCAGGTGCCAGCCATCGCCTACAGCCTGCGCACCAAAAGCCAGCAGTGCGACTTCCGCCCCTACGAGCAGGTCATCGTCGGCACGGCACGCTATGTCCTCGAAAACGGACTGCCGCAGGACACGCTGCTCAACGTCAACTTCCCCGAAGTGGCAGAACTGAAAGGCACAAAAGTATGCCGCATCAGCCGGGGAGCATGGCGCAAGGAAATGAAACAGGTGGCCCCCGACGCCTATCGCCTGACAGGATACTTCGAGAACCTCGAGCCCGAGGCCGACGACACCGACTACTGGGCTCTCGACCACGGCTATGCCTCCGTCACCCCCGTCCAACTCGACATGACGGCATACCACATGCTCAACTCCCAATTCCCGACGCAGTTGGCAGAAAAATACCTCAACGAAGAGAAGAAAAAAGAAGCATAAATGAAGTACTATATCATAGCCGGAGAAGCCAGCGGAGACCTCCATGCAGGCCACCTCATGGCAGCCATACGCCAGGAAGACCCTGCCGCACAGTTCCGAGGCATAGGCGGCGACACCATGGCAGCCCATGGGGCAGAACTCCTGCAGCACTACCGGCACCTCGCATACATGGGCTTCATACCCGTACTTCTGCATCTGCCCGAAATTCTCCGAGGCATGAAAAACTGTCAGAACGACATACTCCGCTGGCAGCCCGACGCAGTCATACTCGTAGACTATCCGGGCTTCAACCTCAAGATAGCACGCTTCCTCAGGCAACACACCACAATACCCGTCTACTACTACATCGCCCCGAAGATATGGGCATGGAAGGAACATCGCATCAAAGCCATAAAGCGCGACATAGATGCCCTTTTCTCCATACTCCCCTTCGAAGTCGATTTCTACGAACGCAAACACCATTATCCCATCCACTACGTAGGCAACCCAACCGTTGACGAGGTGGCTGCCTTCTGCAACCACACACCCGCCGAAACAACATTCACCGGCAAACCCATCATCGCCCTGCTCGCAGGAAGCCGAAAACAAGAGGTGCGCGACAATCTCCGCCGCATGGCAGAAGCCGCAAGGCCCTTTGCCGAAGACTACCAACTCGTGCTCGCCGCAGCACCGGGACTCAGCGATGACTTCTACAAGCAGGCAACCTCTGGGCTCGACATACGCATCGTCCGCAACCAGACCTACAGCCTCTTGCAGCACAGCACAGCAGCCCTCGTCACCAGCGGAACAGCAACCCTCGAGACAGCCCTCTTCCGAGTGCCACAAGTCGTATGCTATTACACCAAAGCAGGACGCCTCGTCAGCCTCCTTCGCCGCCTCGTGCTGAAGATACCCTACATCTCGCTCGTCAATCTCGTGGCAGGCGAAGAAGTCGTTCCCGAACTTGTCGCCCACCAGATGAACATCAAGAACCTCCGCCACCACCTCGCCTCCATCCTGCCCGGCGGCTCGGCAAGAGAAGCACAACTGCAGGGATACGAACGCATGGCAGCCATACTCGGCGAACCAGGCGCACCGCAAAGAGCCGCAAAGCAAATGGTAGAACTGCTAAAAGACAAATAAATTGTTCAACAACCAACAATAGAAAAGAATTATGATTAGACTGAATTGTTTCTTTCAAGCCAAGAAAGGCAAGTACAACGAAGCCCTCGAAGCAGCCATTCTGCTGACAGCCAAAACACAACAGCACGAAGGTGTCATCAGTTACGACGTCTTCGAAAGCGCAACCCGCAAGGATGTATTCATGTTTTGCGAGACATGGGAGAGCGAAGAGGCTCTCGCCAAACACTCCGAAACACCAGAGTTCAAGGAGTGTGTCAGCATCATAGAAAGCTGCGGCGACATGAAAATCGAGAAGATGGAACGTTAAAAGTTCCACCCAAACACACAGCGGGCAGGAATATCCCAATGGGGGACGTTCCTGCCCGTTGTCTGTTCTTATAAGAAACGACTACGCTCTTGCGAGAAAAAGCCTATCGCACAATAACAATACGCGTCATGATAGCCTTGCCGCCCTCTGGCGTATTGGCCACCACATGGTAGATGCCGCTTGCCACAGGCTTGCCATTGTTGGCCACACCGTTCCATGTGCAAGTGCCACCGGAAGAGGTTCCGTTCCAGACAAGCTGGCCACCGGTGGAGATAATCTTCACCTCGCTGTTCTCCACCAAACCGCGAATGGCTATCGGACCATTATAGTCGGGCGTGACAGGGTTGGGAAAGACAACGACATTGCTCTTCTCCAGCTCCTCTTCGGGCGTGGTGGCATCGCTGATGAAGGTGCAGATGCCCTTGTCTGTGCCGAAGGCAACTTCTCCCGTCCCTGGATGTACGGCAATGCTTTGCACGTTGTTGCTCAGCAGAGGGCTGTCTTCTGTGGTGAAGTGATGCAGCATCTCCTGTCCGTCGGCACTTATCAGATAAGCACCATTCGCCTGTGTGCCTATCCATTTTCTGTTGGCTGCATCGATGGCAATGCACGAGATGGCGACGTCGTTGAAGAGATAGTCGGCCAGCCCGCTGCCGTCGTTGCGGTTTATCTTGATTTGTGTAAAGTAGAAGTCTTTGTCGAATACTTTCGTTACATCTTCTATGACGAACAGTCCGGCAGACGTGCCTACCCACACCATTCCGTCGAGGTCTTCGCAGAGGCAGAAGAACTGGTCGGGCAGATAGGGTGTGTTGTCTTGGTTTACGAAGTCTTGCAGCAGCCTTGTTTTGTCGTCGGTGGTACGTTCTGTTCCCTTCATGTCGATGCAGAAGACACCACGTTTTTCGAGTCGTCGGCTGGAGACAAGTTTGATGCCGCTGCTGTGATGCAGAATCTTGTCGATGAGTGAAGAACCGGACATTTCGTTGTATCGGAGTTTGAACCAGTTGCCGTCAGGTTTGCGAACATAGAATGTGGTGTCCAACATAGATTGTGCCATCCAGAGGTTGCCATCTGCATCGTAACTCAGGGCAGAGCAAAGCACTTGTTTGTAATACCAAGACGAAGCAGGATTGTGTTGTTGAATACTTTTTAATGGGGAATTGTCGGGATTGTAAAGTTCGACGAATTTCCCGTTCCGATACTCGCAGAGGCCACTTCTGTATGGACTTGCAAAGTGATGTGTATCGTCCAATGGGTCTTGAACCAAGTCTGTTGTATTGACAGGGGTAACCTTTGCGAATCGTCCTGTTCTTTCCAGTTCGGTGAAGTTGGTCCATTCTCCGTTTTCGTAGTACATTGATGTGGCAGGGTTTTCAAAACTGCCGACAGTGTTGATGCCTCCGGCAACGAGAAGACGGTCGCCTGCCCAACTGACGTTGTAACCAAGGTCTCGAATGGGGCTGCTGGGCTGTATGACTTCTTCGGTGGGAATGAATTCGTTTCCGGACATCTTGTATCCTCGCAAGCCTTTTTCCTGCTCGCTCATCCAGTATGTGCCATTAACGTGTGAGACGTCGCTCCAATTGTTCTCGTAGGAAATGGTGGTTACTGCTGCATTAAGGCTTGCTTCGTCTGTGCCACTTACGTCTGATGTGTAGCTATATGTTGTTTTGTTGTGCCAGAATAGTTGTTTGCCTGTTTGTTTTAGGGAGGTGAAGTTGCCTCGAGCTATACGATACTGTTTGCTGGTATTGTAGGGGTCTAAAACAAAAATGCCATCCTGGTTCTTTGCTACGAGTTTGTTCTGGAAGAAGTGCATGCTGTTGAAGCCTCCCCAGCCTAGTCTTATCTTCCAGTTTTCTTCCAGTTGCATATTGCCATCTTTCAGGCAATATCGTATGCCTTCGGGTGTGCCGATGAACACTGCTTCGTCCGATGCTGTGATGCAGTGGATGGTGTATGGCAGTCGGTAGGTGTTCCGGAAGACGCCTTCTTTCATGTCCACTTCTACGAAGCCGAACCCGGTGGCAAGGTAGGCCATGGAGCCTGCAATGCTGACGTTGGCGACTTCTTTGTTCAGCATTGTCTTGTCTTTCAGCGACGAGAGGTTCTGGACGTTGTCGTCTTTGTCGAGCAGGTCGATATTGCCGTTGTTGTAGACGATGAGCAGTTTGTCTGCTTCGTTGCTGTATGCGATGTATGCGATGCCTGCATCGCTCAGTATGTCCATGTGGTCGTAGGTGCGTACCTCGCCGTCTTCGGTGTCGTAGGAGAGCAGGTTCCCGTTCATGAGGGAGTATATGGTGCTGCCTCCTGCTTCGCTTTTGGTGGCTATGTAGTAACTGAGGTGCAGCCGCCAGGAGCCTAACTGCTGGGCGGTTACGCTGAGGCAGAGCATACAGAGGAGCAGTGCTAATGACTTTCTGCAGTTCATGGTTTATTGTTCAAGAGTTTATTTTCCGGGTTCTTCTTTCAGGAGATGTTCTGCAAACTTTTTTGTGGCGCGTCCGCGGTGGCTGATGGCGTTTTTTGCCTCGGCAGTCATTTGTGCGAACGACAGTCCGCCGGCTTCTTTTGGAGCGAAGACGGGGTCGTATCCGAAGCCTGCTTCGCCGGAGCGTTGTGGCAGTATGGTGCCTTCCACAATGCCTTCGAAGAGGTGTTGCTTGCCTCCTTTCACGAGTGCAATGACGGTGCGGAAGCGGGCGTTACGTGTAGGTGTTCCTTCCAGTTTGTCGAGCAGGCATTGTATGTTTGCGTCGGCGTCGTGGCTTTCGCCGTATCCGTTCATGGCTCCGAAGCGTGCGGTGAAGACACCTGGAGCGTCGTCCAGGGCTTCCACTTCCAGTCCGGTGTCGTCGGCAAAGCAATCTACGCCGTAGTTTTGGGAGATGTATGAGGCCTTCTGCAAGGCGTTGCCTTCCAGTGTGTCGGCTGTTTCGGGTATGTCTTCGGTGCAGCCGATGTCGCTCAGTCCTTTCACCGTGAAGGTGTCGCCCAGAATCTGTCGCACTTCTTCCAGTTTGTGGGCGTTGTTGGTGGCCATTATCAGTTCATATTTCATAGTTCACAGATTCTGTTGTGTATTGAGGCAGCAGGGTAAGTCTGCTGTCGTTTTGCATAAATCCGACAAATGGCATATGTCATCCGTCAGGGTGTTGTGGCTACAAAGTTACAGAAATAATTCTGTAGGACGGACTAATTCCGTAAGTTTTTTAGTTAAAAGTCTGTAAAACACATGCTGTAACATTGTTTGCAGAACCTTTTTCGGGTGCATTTGTCTTCCTTGTCTGTGAGGGTACAATATCGTTGAGTCCGTACACTGCAAAAGTCAACCCCAAAAACTTCTGCAGTCCACTTGGCAAAGTTCACGTGTGAAGTTGCCCGACTTCTCTGCAGAAAATGGCAAACTTCTCTGCAGAAGTGCGGAGGCAAGTCTTAATCGTCTGTGACTTCGGCGGTTAGAACTCAGGGCATTTGTGTGGGCGGGAAGGCCTATTTCTTTATTGTATCGAAGCCTTCGCCAAAGACGCCTTCGACGTTGCTCATGGAGACGAATGCCTGCGGGTCGAGACGCTTTATCAGTTGGAAGATGCTGCGGCTCTCGTAGCGTTTGGCAAGAATGAGCAGCACCTGTCGTTTCTCCTTGCTGTAGAACCCTTCGCCGGCAAGGACGGTCACACCTCTCTCGAGTTGGGTGTTGACTTCCTCGGCAATCTTTTCATACTGCTCGCTGATGATGATGAACTGTACGCTCCGGCGGGCACTGTTGATGACGTGGTCGAGGAAATTGGTGCTGATGAACATTGCCAGATAGCCAACGACGAGGGTTTCCAGGTTGCGGCCGATGATGTAACTGAAGCCGATGATGATGATATCGAGCATCAGAAGCATCTGTCCGAGCGTGATGTTCCAATACTTGTTGATGGAACTGGCAATGATGTCTGTTCCGCCCGTGCTGCCTCCGGCAAGGAAGATGACGGCCAAGCCGAGACCTTCGAGGAACGCACCTATCACACAGGCCATGAACTTCTGTTCTCCCAGGATGTGCATGAGGGCCTGGCTGCCGTCGGCTGCCGTTTCGGTGAGCAGGTTCTGCATCAGCCCCATGGCCGTGGAGACAAGGATGGTGACAATGACAGTGCGCACCAGATAACGCCACCCCAGAATACGCGCTGCCAGCAACAGCAGGAAGAGGTTGATGATGAGATATGTGTTGCCGGCAGAGAAGTCCGTCAGGTAGTAGATGATGGTGGAAATACCCGTCACACCACCACTCACAATCTTGTAGGGCAGCAGAAAGACGGTATAGCCAATCGTGTAGATGACAGTGCCGAGAAGCATCTGCAGGTAGTCGCGCAAAAGCTGCCAGGGGGATGGGCCTATAATGTCTTTCAGTGTCATGGCTTGATAGCATTAAATCCGTTACCGTACACACCCTCGGCACGACTCTGTGAAACAAAGGCGGCAGGGTCAATCTCGTGTATCATTCGCAGTATGGTAATCCGCTCGCGCTTGTGTACAATGGCAAATACAACCTTGATGTCTTCGTGTGTGTAATAGCCTTCGCCGTCGAGAACCGTGGCAGAATGTACCGTGTCGGATATGATGCGGTCGCAGATCTCCCGATGCTTTCGGGTGAAAATGATGAATTGAATGTCTTGCCTCGAACTGTTGATGAGCATATCTATAACATAAGTATAGATGGCAAGTGTGACATATCCGAAGACCACCATTCGCAAATCGTGGAAGATGGGCCAGCAGGAACCTATGACGATGAAGTCGAGGTAAAGCAATATACGCCCAAGGGAGACGTTGTACTTCTTGTTGATGAGGGCAGCAATAATGTCCCATCCACCTGTGCTGCCACCGGTAATGAAGACAAGCCCCACACCTACACCATTGAAGAATGCCCCCAGCAAACACGCCATCGTGTCTTGTCCGGGACCAAGTAACTGTATCAGTTGTCCGTCGTCTCCAGTCATTATCTGCTGCCCCGCTTCAAGGAAGAACGAGAGAGCAACGGCAGCGTAGGCCGTCTTGCCAACGAACTTCCAGCCCAACGGCTTGAAGGCACAGACGAGAAGCACTGCATTGGCAATAAGCACAGCCGCAGCCATAGGGAACTTGGTCAGGTAGAAGAGTATGGCAAACATACCGGTCATACCGCCTGTTGTAATATGGTAGGGCAGCAAAAACGCTGCCCATCCAAGAGCGTAGAGGGCAATGCCCAGATTGACGGAGAGAAAGTCTTGCAGGAATTCCCAGATGCGTACTTTCTTCGGTAAAGGTTTCATGGTCATTCGATGTTCTTAAATCCTTTAATTAGGCTTGACTACAATGTTGACAATCCTCTTGGGTATGGCAATGGTCTTCACTATCTGCATGCCCTCGAGGTGCCTTGCCGCCTCGGGAGCCGACGTGGCAAGTTCAATCATCTGTTCCGGTGTGGCATCGGCTGGGAAGAGCATGTCGAAGCGAACCTTGCCGTTGAACTGCACACCAAGCTTAACACTTGTCTCAACAAGGTACTTCTCCTCGTGCTTCGGCCACTTGGCGTCGCAAACACTTCCTTCACCACCAATTGCCTCCCAGAGTTCTTCTGCAATGTGTGGAGCAAAGGGCGAGATGAGGATGGGAAGTGCTTGGAGTACGGTACGGCTGGTGCACTTCTGCTGACCCAACTCGTTGACCGCAACCATGAATGCTGAAATGCTCGTGTTGAAAGAGAATACCTCGATGTCTGCCGTCACCTTCTTGATGAGTTTGTGCAACGTCTTCAGGCTCTCGGCAGAAGGTTCTTCGTCGGTCAACGTGAGGTTGTCTTCTTTGTTCCAATACAGAGCCCAAAGTTTCTTCAGGAAACGGAAGCAGCCGTCGATGCCGTTGGTGTCCCAAGGCTTAGACTGTTCCACAGGACCAAGGAACATTTCATAGAGACGCAAAGTGTCTGCACCATAGTTCTCGACAATCATGTCGGGGTTGACAACATTATACATCGACTTCGACATCTTCTCGATAGCCCATCCGCAGACATACTTGCCGTCTTCGAGAATGAACTCTGCCGTTGCATACTCGGGACTCCATGCCTTGAATGCCTCGAGGTCGAGAACATCATTCTTCACGATGTTGACATCGACATGGATAGGTGTGACATCATACTGGTCCTTCAAACCAAGTGAGACGAATGTGTTAGTGTCCTTTATTCGATAGACGAAGTTGGAGCGGCCTTGAATCATGCCTTGGTTGACGAGTTTCTGGAAGGGTTCGTCCTTTTTGCTTACGCCGAGGTCGAAGAGGAACTTGTTCCAGAAACGAGAATAAATAAGGTGGCCGGTTGCATGCTCAGAGCCTCCGACGTAGAGGTCAACGTTCTGCCAGTAGGAGGCAACTTCGTCGCCGACCAAAGCCTTGTCGTTCTTCGGGTCCATGTAGCGGAGGAAGTATGCACTGGAGCCGGCAAAGCCCGGCATGGTGTAGAGTTCGATGGGGAAGACAGTCTTTTCGTCGATGAGTTTCTTGTCGACGATTTTGCGGTTTACTTCGTCCCAAGCCCATATCTGCGCATTGCCAAGAGGAGGTTCTCCTGTTTCTGTAGGCAGGAACTTCTCTACCTGTGGCAGTTCGATGGGCAGACATTCTTCGGGTATCATTGTGGGGATGCCGTTCTTGTAATAGACGGGGAATGGCTCGCCCCAGTAGCGTTGGCGGCTGAAGATTGCGTCGCGGAGACGATAATTCACTTTGACGCGACCCAGATTGTGAGCCTTGACGAAACGTTTTGTCTCGGCAATGGCTTCTTTTATGCTGAGGCCATTCAGGCAGAGGCTTTCGCCGTCGTACTTCACGCTCTTGTCTTCGCTGATGGGCGAATTGATGACAGTGCCTTCCTTGGCGTCGTAACTCTCTTCCGAAACATCGGCTCCTTCCACGAGGGGAACGATGGGGAGGTTGAAATGCTTGGCAAAGGCATAGTCACGGCTGTCGTGAGCGGGCACAGCCATAATGGCGCCTGTGCCGTAGCCTGCAAGGACGTATTCGGCAATGTAGATAGGGCACTTGTCGCCTGTAATGGGATTGATGCCGTAGGCACCGCTGAAGACGCCTGTCACGGTGTGGTCTATCATGCGCTCTCTCTCGGTGCGGCTCTTGACGTACTTGAGGTATTCGTCGACGGCAGCACGCTGTTCGGGTGTGGTTACCTTGTCAACCAGTTCGCTTTCGGGTGCGAGAACGAAGAATGTGACACCGAACATTGTGTCGGCTCGAGTGGTGAAGATGGTGAAAGCCCCTTCTGTCTCTCCTGTGAGGGAGAGTGTATATGGGATTTCTATCTCGGCGCCTTCGCTGCGGCCTATCCAGTTCTTTTGTGTTTCCTTGATGCTTTCGCTCCAGTCTATGGTGTCGAGTCCGTCGAGGAGGCGTTGGCTGTACGCACTGACGCGCAGGCACCACTGTCGCATCTTCTTTTGTTCTACGGGGTAGCCGCCGCGGACGCTGACGCCTTCCACTACCTCATCGTTGGCGAGGACGGTGCCGAGTTTGGGACACCAGTTGACCATTGTCTCGCCGAGGAAGGCGATGCGATGGTTCATGAGCAGGTCGTTCTGTGCTTTTTCGTCGGCAGGCCATGTGCCTTCGGCTTTGAATCTTTCGATGAGTTTCTCGATGGGCTGAGCCTTTTGGAGTTCCTCATCGAAATATGAGTTGTACATTTTCTGGAATGCCCACTGTGTCCACTGATAGTAATCGGGGGTGCAGGTGCGCACTTCGCGGTCCCAGTCGAAGGAGAAGCCTATTTTGTCGAGCTGTTGGCGATAGCGGTCGATGTTGGCGAAGGTTGTCTTTTCAGGGTGTTGGCCGGTTTGAATGGCGTATTGTTCTGCGGGAAGTCCGTAGGCGTCGTAGCCCATGGGGTTGAGAACGTTGAAGCCTTGCTGGCGTTTGAAGCGAGCGTAGATGTCGCTGGCTATGTAGCCGAGCGGGTGGCCAACGTGCAGACCTGCACCGCTGGGGTAGGGGAACATGTTGAGGACATAGAATTTCTCACGACTTTCGTCCTCGCCTACTTTGTATGTCTGGCGTTCCGTCCAGAGGCGGTGCCACTTTTGTTCTATTTCTCTGAAGTTATATTCTTTTGCCATTGGTGTAATATTGTGAAAGAGAGGTATGGGTATGTTCTGTACGATTAGAAGCGATAGCCCAGTGTGATGCTAAAGTTGAAGTTCTTCACTTTGGGCAGGCTTGCGTCTATGCCCATGGTTTCTTTATAGAAATCGTGGAAGTCGTCGCGGAAACTGTTGCGGTACATGTCGGTCAGGCCCCAGTCGCAGCCGATGATGAGGTTGTAGTGCTCGTTGTATTCTGCACCTACGCGGAAGCCAAGGCCTGCATCCCAGCGCTGGAAGGACTCTTGGGGGTAGCCGTAGTTTTTGAAGGCTTTGTAGGTGAATTCGTCTTCTGCTTCTCTGACTGCCTCGCCGTCTCCATCGATGTTTGCTTTGTGTTTGCCGCCAACGCCTACAGAGAAGTAGGGGCCGAACTCTGCGTAAACGCCGATGTTCTCGTTGAAGTTATAGCGGAAACCTGCGTGGATGGGTATTTCGAAGTAGTGCATGGAGTACTTGAGTGTGCCATCGTATACATTATCATCGCCAGGCACAAAGACAGATGTCTTGCCGCCCTTCATGGTCCAGTCAAGGCCGGAGGTGATGTAGGCGCCGTGTGCGTGGGGCAGCATGTAGTCCAGGCGGAGTCCCATGGCTGCACCGACCTTTGAATTATAGTTGTGGTTTTGGAGTTTCGACACGTTCATGCCGAAGATTCCCATGTAGGTGAGTCCTTCTTCGGGCTCGTAATCGAATGCCATAACGTTGTTGCTGACCATTGTCAGAGCAAGAAGCAAATAGAAAAAACGTTTCATAGTAAAATGCATTTATGTTAAGTTATTATTTAATTCTGTGCGCAAAGGTAAGAAAAAACTGCGTAGGTTGGTGCACGAAAGGCCCAAGAAATGCGTTTTTGCGGCAAAAAAATTAATCGCTGCCCCGATGGCATTTCCGGTGTTGGCGCGTGGCTATTCGGCAATGCCTGCCTTGTTTGCAAAGAGAAGAGACTGGTGTATGTTGGATATATGTGGAAGCGTTTAAGAGGAAAAAACATTACATTATTTTTGACTTCCATAGTCAAATACGGACGAATCCAAAGGCCTTCTTGCCGGCACGGCAGACCTTTCTTGCCAACGAGGCACGTCGGGTTGCCCGACAAGGTACACCATTTTGCCAGAAAGGGTGTGGTGTTTCGGACGATGAAATGGGCATATTTTTTCGGAAAGGTTCACCATTATTGCCCGTTTTCATTGTCTCTCGGTATTGGCTCAAAGACTAATTCGCTGGAGATAAATGCCTTACAAAAATGGCGAAAAAAGCCTCTATTGCAAACCTCCAGCAGGCGGACGGCAAAATTTTTCAAGGAAGATGGCAAGAACAGAGAAAAATGTTTACAAAAATAGGGCGCACCATCGTGCGCCCTATGAGGTTTCCCGTTTGTTCAGAAGAGGCGTTGGGCAAACATTGAGAGGTAGATGCGCCAGTTGCGCCAGATGTGACCGCCGCCGTTCTCGTAGTATTCGTAGGGATACTGCATCTTGTCGAGGTAACTGCGCAGTTCTACATTCTGCTGGAAAAGGAAGTCGTCCTTGCCGATGGCAATCCAGTAGAGGCGAGGCTTCGCGTCGAAGAGCGCCTTCATCTGTGCCGTAGCCTCTGGGTTGTCGGCAAATTGCTGCTCCACACTCTTTGGCTGGTTGCGTCCGCCCAGGCGGATGGCAGCCGAGAAGAGACCCATATATCCGAAGGTTCCAGGGTTGAGCATACTGATGCGGAACGTGTGGTAGCCACCCATCGACAGACCGCAGATGGCTGTGTTGTCGGCCCCTTTCTTCGTCTTGTAGTGCTTCTTCACGTAGTTCATCACGTCGGAGAAACTCTCTTCGTATGAAGCCTTAGGCCAATTCTTGTTCCGTATGCCCGTCTCCAGCGGTCCGGCATCGTCCGAAGCATTGCCGTTGGGCATCACCACAATCATGGGTTTCGCCTTGCCCAGCGCAATGAGATTGTCCATGATCTGTGCCGTTCTGCCTAAAGTGAGCCACGCCTCCTCGTCGCCGCCTGCACCATGCAGCAGATAAAGCACCGGATAGGCCTTCCCCTTGTCGTAGCCCGGAGGCGTATAGATGCTCATGCGTCGCTTCAGACCCAGTTGCGGACTGTCGTACCAGACGTGCGCCACATCGCCGTGCTCCACGTTGTGGTTCTGGTAGAGCCAGCCCTTGTCGCCCTCCTCCTTGCTCACAATGAACGTACTCATAAAGGAGCGGACGTCGCGGCTGCGCTCGATGTTGCCCGCATCCTGCGTCTCCACACCATCGACATAAAAGCGGTAACTGTAGAGTTCCGCAGGCAGTTGGGCTGTCGTGTAAGACCAAACGCCGTCCTGCTGCCTGAGTTCGCCGTGGCCCCTCTCAATGCAGTCGCCCACAACCATCACCTTCTTCGCCTCGGGAGCCTTGATGCGGAGGGTTACTGTGCCGTCGTCGTTGAACTGGGGCGAACGCGTGTCGTGTCTCTCGAAAATGGCCTGTTGAGCCTCAGCCACAAAGGCCGAAAGCAGCATGGCTGCAAAGAATCCGAATCTTTTCATGCTAAAACATTCAAGTATTTGTTGTCCGTTTACCAATTCTCAACGCAAAAATAGGTAATTTTCAGGCAAAAGTTTTCATATTTGCAGAAAAAAGTGTTACTTTGTGGCAAATATCAAAGAAAAGAACATTATGAGACACATCTTACTGCCCTTCGTGGCAATGTTCATGATACTGCAGAGCGTAATGGGTAGCGAACTGGAAGGCTTCCGCGTCAGCCGTATGACAGAGCCCGCCGGCATCGTGCGCACAGCCCAGTTCTCGTGGCAGATAACCAGCAAGAAGAACAACGTCGTGCAGACTGCCTACCGCCTGCGTGCCGCAGCATCGAAGGCCGATCTGAAAGCCGGGCACAACCTCCTTTGGGACAGCGAAGTGGTGAGGTCCGACATGAGCATCTCCGTTCCGTACCAGGGGCGACGCCTTCCTTATCAAAGCACCGTTTACTGGCAGGTGGAAGTCTGGCTCAGTACGGGCGAACACCTCAAGAGCCCCATACAACATTTCCTTACTGGCATCAAACAATTCGATGCCGAGGCACTGTGGATAGGCGCAGAAGATGCCGATCGCATCGTGATAGGCAACAACAATAGCCGCGACCTTCCGGCCCGCTACCTGCGCCGCTCCTTCTATGTCAACGACAAGGTGCGTCGTGCCACACTCTACATCAGCACAATGGGCTACGGCCAAACATACATCAACGGAGAGCCGGTCAGCGAAGATGTCTTCGGCACACTCCAGACAGACTACACGAAAACCGTCTATTACAACACATACGATGTGACCTCTCTCCTGCGTCGTGGCAACAACGCCATAGCCTCCGTGTTGGGCAACGGCTATGTGTTGGGCTTCAACTCCGGTTGCACCTCATACGGACTGCCACGCCTGAAGGCACAACTTGTCGTTGAAACAAACCGAGACACAATAACGTACGTCACCGGAACCGACTGGAAAGTGACTACAGATGGTCCCATACAACGCAATAACCTCTGGAACGGAGAACGCTACGAGGCAGCACGCGAAATGAAAAATTGGCAGATGCCTTTCTTCGACGACAGTGCCTGGAAACAAGCCGACAAGATGCAAAACCCCACAGGTGTCGTGTGTCCACAGCCCTGCAACGGCATGCGTATCCAAAAAGAACTGAGCCCCAAAAGCATCCGACGCACATCCGACGGACGCATCATCATCGATATGGGACAGAACATGGTGGGGCAAGTCTCTGTTCGCCTCGCAGGCAAAAAAGGCACACCCGTAGTCATTCGCCATGCGGAAATGCTCGAGCCGAACGACTCCAACCGCATCTTTGTTGCCAATCTGCGTTCGGCAAACTGCACAGACACATACATCCCGGCCAGCGACGCTGTGTTCACCTATCAGCCACAACTCACCTATCAGGGCTTCCGCTATGTGGAAATAACCGGTGCCACCTCTACTCCAAAACCATCGGACATCACCGGGTATGTCATTTACGACCTCATGGACGACCAGGGCTCCTTCTGGTGTGACAACGAACTCCTCACCCAATTGCACCAAAATGCATACTGGGGCATCATCGGCAACTATCATGGTATGCCTACAGACTGTCCCCAGCGCGACGAAAGAATGGGGTGGCTGGGCGATCATGCCATGGGGTGCTATGGCGAAAACCTGCTCGTAGATAACGGCGCACTCTACTACAAGTGGCTGCAAGATGTGGCCGACACACAGGACGAAGACGGCCTCATCGCCGATGTTGCACCAGCCTTCTGGGTGGTTAGGAACAGAGATGTTGCCTGGGGCGCACTCTCCGTCTACGCAACCTTCATGCTCCTACGTCGATACAACGACATAAATGCCGTGTCCAAATACTACCCCTTCTTGCAGAGATACATGCATTATCTGGATAAGAACCTCGAGGACGGCATCGTTCCAACCAATTGCTATGGTGACTGGTGTATGCCTCCAGAACGTCTTGACCTCATCCATAGTGAAGACCCCTCTCGCCGGACAGACGGAAAACTCATCTCTTCAGCCATGTACTATAGCATGCTGTCCATGATGGGGCAGATGGCAATGACCCTTGGCATAGAACCGGACATGATGGACTACGACCGCCGTCAGGCAAAACTGAAGGAGGCTTACAACCGACACTTCTTTAATGCCGAGACCGGTTGCTATTCCAACAATACCGTTACGGCAAACCTCCTCTCCTTGGAATTCGGTCTTGTGCCAGACGGAGAAGAGGATCGCGTGCTGCAAAACATCGTCGGTGTAACAGAAAAAACGTATAAAAATCATGTAAGTTGTGGTGTGGTCGGCATGCAACACCTCATGACCTGCCTGACTCATCGCGGTCATCTCGATCAAGCCATGCAGATCATCTTGCAAAAAGACTATCCGAGTTTTGGCTACATGATAGGAAAAGGCGCCACTACTGTTTGGGAACTATGGAACGGCGATACTGCCGATCCTGCTATGAACAGCGGCAATCACGTCATGTTACTCGGTGATGTCCTCCTTTGGATGTATGCCGACTTGGCAGGCATCCGCCAGTCGCCCCATAGTCGTGCTTATAAAGAACTGGACATGTACATTTGCTTGCCAAACGAACTGAATCACGTCCGTGCTGCACACAAAACGCCTTACGGCATGATTAAGAGCGAATGGCAACGCACAGAAGAGGGAATTGTATGGCAGATAGATATTCCTGCAAACACAACAGCCAGGGTGCATATCCCCAGCGGATACACCGTGCAAGGAATGCATAGCCTGCGTTGGGCAAGCGCCGAGGTAGAGGGCAATGACATTTGTCTGCTTCTTGGATCGGGCTCTTACACAATCAATGCAGAAAAAGTCTTCAACGCTCCACAGCAAACTATCTTTCGTCGTATGTCGGAAACATTCAGGAAAATACCAGAATTCCTCAAAAACTTCTAACCGTAATCACATAATCTTCATACTATGATACAAAACGACCTACAACGCCTTCGTTGGATGATTCTCGATGAGGCTCTTCGAGATCCTGTAATGGAGTATTTCATGGGAGAGCGAACTAAAACCAACGAGACTGGCAATACACGAAGTTTGATACATTACGTAAACACCCGTCTTAAGGCCGTCAATCGCGATTTCAGTTGTAGCAAACGTATGTTGCAGAACGATGTTGCATACTTTGTGCAAAAAGGCGCTCGCCTCGAGCCACGTTTCCGTCGTGGACATAAGAGGATTCTTCGTTATATCAACCTTGAATGGAAGAACCCTTTGCTCAAGGCGGCATCGTTTCTTAAGTATGATAAGGAAGAGGCTACGCCAGCATTGCCAATACTTCCAGAAGGAGAAATGGTGCCTGTAACATTACGTATCTCTAAGGATGAGGAGGGTGTACGACTCAAATTCGGTTCTCCTGAAATCTTGCAACGCAGTACAGATGCAGAAGCGGGAACAGTGACCATTCAGGTGGAGTTGCCAATGAGCGATGTATTGCTGAATGTCATCCTTGGTATGGGAACAAGCGTGGAAATCCTCGCTCCCGAAAGTCTGCGCGAGGAACTTCGCCATGCGATAAATGCTTTGCAGAAATTGTATAAGAAGGAGGCCTCTGCCCCAAGGAAAACGGTTCAAGGCGATCTATTTGAAGGAATGTTTTGAAAAAGTAAAATAACAACCTTAATTTATTAACTAAAATAAAAATTATGATGAAACACATCAACAAGGTGCTCGTAGCAGCATCTCTTTTGCTCGGATTGAGCAGTACAGTGAAAGCGGTGGACATCCCTCGTAATGAGTATCCTCGTCCTCAGTTTGAACGTGCAGAATGGGTAAACCTTAACGGTACTTGGAGTTACAGCTTCGACTTTGGTCAGACAGGTTCTGATAAGGGATGGCGCAACAGTAAGGGCTTTGATGGTAAGATAACTGTTCCTTTCTGCCCCGAAAGTAGTCTTTCTGGTGTTCAGTACACAGACTTCATTCCTTGCCTTTGGTATCAGCGCAGCATTGATGTTCCTGCAGACTGGGCTGGCAAGAACATTTTGCTTAATTTTGGTGCTGTCGATTATGAGGCAGTCATCTATATTGATGGCAAGTTTGTTGGCAGACATTATGGTGCCGGTTCTTCTTTTTCTTTGGATGTAACGAAGTTTGTGAAGGCTGGACAAAGCGCTAATCTTGTTGTTATGGTTAAGGACGCTCTTCGTGGCGGCAAGCAGCCTGGCGGCAAGCAGAGTGTTGGCTTCTATAGTGCAGGCTGTAACTATACTCGTGTTACTGGTATTTGGCAGACTGTGTGGATGGAGGCTGTTAATCCTCAGGCTTTGAAGCAGGTTTTTGCAACTCCTGACATTGACCAGCAGCAGCTTGTTGTTCGTCCCGAGTTCTATGAGGAGAGTAATAGCAATACTCTTACCGTTCAGGTTTTCGACGGCAAGAAGGTTGTTTCTTCTCGCACTGTTCCTGCTACAAACAATACGGTTGTTGTTCTTCCGATCAAGAAACCTAAGCTTTGGACTCCCGAGACTCCTAATCTCTACGACGTGACTTATACTGTTCGTGATGCAGAAGGTAATGTTATTGATGAGGTAAAGTCTTATGCTGGCATGCGTAAGATTCATTTGGCTGGTGGCTACTTCTATCTTAATAACAAGCCTTACTTCCAGCGTCTTGTTCTTGACCAGGGTTACTATCCCGATGGTATTTGGACAGCTCCCAGCGATGAGGCTTTGCGTCGTGACATCGAGTTGAGTAAGGAGGTTGGCTTCAATGGTGCTCGTCTGCACCAGAAGGTTTTTGAGGAACGTTATTTCTACTGGGCTGACAAGTTGGGTTATATCACTTGGGCAGAGCAGGCAAGCTGGGGCTTGGATGTAAACAACGAGGAGGCTGTTCGCAACTTCTTGACAGAGTGGGCAGACGAGGTTGTTCGTGACCGCAACCATCCCAGCATTGTTACTTGGACTCCTTTGAATGAGACTTGGGGTGCTCGTGACGGTGTTTATGTTCGTTTTGTTAACGATCTTTACAACTTGACAAAGGCTATCGACCCCACTCGTCCTGTAAATGACGCCAGCGGTGATGGTCATGTTAAGACCGACATTTGGAGTGTGCACGACTATACTCGTGAATACGACCGTTTGGTTGCTAACCATACTATCAAGGCAGGTGTTGAGCCTTACCGCAATATGGGTGGCAAGGACTGGTTGGCGAAGTTCAATGGCCAGCCCTATATGATTGACGAGTTTGGTGGTCTGCCTTGGATTCCGAAGGAAGAGCGTGCCAACTCTTGGGGTTATGGTGCGAACATCGACACTTTGGAGGACTTCTATCAGATTCTCGAGAAGGAGATTGATGCCATTATGGCTTGTAAGTATGTGACTGGTTTCTGCTACACACAGATTACCGACGTAGAGCAGGAGAAGAATGGTATCTTCTTCTACGACCGTCGTCCGAAGTTCGACAACGCCCGCATCAAGGCTATCTTCGAGAAGATTCCTTCTGTGATAGAGAATCCTCAGGATTTGAGTGATTGGAAGTAACTTTTATAGTCCCGTCTCCCTTTGTGGGAGGCGGGTTATGGTGTCTTTTAATTATATATAATTATAGTAATATGAAGAAATCTATCGTTTATGTTGCTGCTATGGCGGCAATGTTCTTGACTGCTTGCTGTGGTCAGAACAAGTGTAACTGTGACTGCGAGGCTTGCCAAAACTGCGTGGAGAAGCAGGATCCCAATGCTCCCAAGGATAGTGCTACTATCGTTGACAACGAGCAGTACGACCTTTCTAAGTTGAAGGTTGATGCTGAGGGATATTATGTTCTTTACGATGGTACCAGTCTCGACGGTTGGCGTGGCTATGGTCAGGACGCTGTTCCCACAAGTTGGGAGAGTGTTGACGGCTGCATCCACTTGGTGGGTAGCGGTACTGGCGAGGCTCAAGTAGAGGGCGGTGGCGACCTTCTCTTCGCTCACAAGTTCAAGAACTTCACTTTCGAGTGCGAGTATAAGATCAGCAAGGGTGGTAATTCCGGTATCTTCTACCTGGCTCAGGAGGCTAAGGGTAAGGATGGTAACTACCTCCCCATCTGGCAGTCTTGCTCTGAATACCAGGTGCTCGACAATGCTAACCATGAGGATGCCAACCAGGGTAAGGACGGCAACCGTCAGGCTGCGTCACTCTACGACATGATTCCTGCTGTTCCTCAGAATGCTAAGCCTTATGGCGAGTGGAACACCGTGAAGATTCGCGTCTTCAAGGGTTCTGTATGGCACTACCAGAACGGCGAGCAGGTTCTTGAGTACCACCTCTGGACTCCAAAGTGGAAGGAAATGCTCGACGGCAGCAAGTTCTGCAAGGGTGGCGACTTCCCCGCTGCATACGACATGATGATCGTACAGGGTCAGAAGGACGGTGGCTACATCGCATTCCAGGACCATGGCGACGACGTTTGGTATCGCAACGTACGTATCAAGATCGACGAGTAAACCATTCGGTAATAGAAGAAACGAGAAAGGCGGCAGGTTTTCCCTGTCGCCTTTTCTTATTTTGATTCCCCGCGATGTCAATCGTGATACGTTCAATCTGCGGACGAGTGCGGCGGTGTTCACAAATTGAGAGAGTCCCACACAGCGATGCGAGAGCTGATGTAGCCCGTCTTGCCGCTTACGCTGACCTTGTACCACGCGTTGTATTCGCTCTTGTTATACTCGACCCCTAGGCAGGGATAACCCACGGGCATCTCATCTTCTGGGTTGTCCAGCGTGAAAAGCACCGCGCTTTGCTTCGAAGGGCCTTGTCGGACGTTGGCTTTCTGAATGTTGCTTCTGAGAAAGACGAAGCCCTGTCCCTTCTCTGCTTCGCGAAGTTCTACCCTTGCCTTCGCCTTTGGCACGAGGCAGTATTCTTGTGTCTCGGCGAAGTAGTTGTCGCCAGAATCGGCGAGATAGTATCCCTCCCAGCCATCGTCGGTAACGACTACCTTTCCTTCTGTAGCATATTCCCTTACACCTTTTCGCATTTCTGTGCCCGATCTAATGCACATGCCGTCGTGGGGCGCGAAGTCCTTGCAACACCACTCCAGTGTGTCGCCCTTCATTAGTTCGGCAAAGAGGCATTCACCGTAATCATGTTGTAGCTGATAAGTGTGGCTCTCGCCTCGGCTGTGCTTGAAGGGAGTGCCGAGGAAGAGCGAGTTGGGCAGGAGAATAGCCCTTGTGTCGTCGGACGTTATGCGGAGAGTGAAGTCGTCGACCTTGCCGTTCGCCCATCGAGTGGCAGGATAGAGTGCGTAGGGTACCTCGAATTTACGACCTACGCCGTAACTCATTTTATAGCGATAGGTGTGGCGTATGGTGTTCTCTCCCTTGCTGAATGGTGCGTTGAAGTAGTAGGCGTAGGCAAAGGTGTAGAAGCTGTCGGGCAGGGATGGGTCAATCAGTATGTTGTCCATCGGTATTAAACTGTCTGCCACCTCACCGTAGCCTTTCCATTTGGTAAGGTCGAGCGGTGTGAAGTCTGTTCTCCTATCGTTCTGTGAAGCAATGATGGCGTTGCGGTAAGCGAGCTTTTGTCCGTTGAAGAGCACTATGAAGTCTTGTATAAATGGGTGTTTTCCTTCGCGGGAAAAGGGTGCCCAGGCTTCGTATGGTGCAGCAGCCTCGAATGCCATTGTCACCGTTTTGCCCTCCTTGTTGTTGTATAATGTGTAATCCACGCAGACTTCTGCGTAGCCGTCCTTGCAGAGTTTTATCTCAAGGATTTCCTTCTTGACTGAGACGTCTGTTTCCTTGACGGGCACGAGGAAGTTGCCGCTGGTGTAGTAGACGCCGTCGTTGGCAAAGGTTTCTAAAGCGAGAACGAGGAGCAAAAGGGATGTGAGTTGTTTCATAGTCAATGGCTATTGCTTCTTTTGTCTGTCCTTCCAGAGGAAGTAGCCTGCCAGCAAGGTGCCGGAGATGCTGTGGTAGGCGCAGGAGATGGCGCACGGGACGACGGCGAGGGCTGCCATCGGGTTCATGGCTATCATGGCTGGCGATGCGAAGAAGTTGCGTGCCAGCACGGTTGCCATGCCAGCGTTCTGCATGCCTACTTCGATGGAGAGCGTGCGTCGTTTGGCGGTGTCGAAGCGGAAAGCCTTGCCAACGAGGTAGCCCAGCAGATAGCCGGCGCCATTGTGCAGGGTGACAACGGCAAGTGTCAGCAGAATGAGCTTCAGCCCTTTTTCCTGAAGTTGCGGGTGGACTGTGAAGATGACGCCGCCCACGATGCAGGCCAGGCACAGGACGCTGATGCCGGGCATGATGCCTTGTATCTGACGGAAGTCTTTCCTTTTGCCCAGGAAGTAGTTGAAGGCGACGCCGAGTGCAACGGGGAGAAGTGTCACGAGCAAGATGTTCTGGAACATTCCCCAGGCATCGACTTCAATCTCTGCCCCTGCCAGCCAAAGCACAAGCAAGGGTGTGACGAAGGGCGAAAGACAGGTGCTGACGGTTGTCATGCCTACGCTGTATGCCACATCGCCTTTGCAAAGGAAACTCATAAGATTGCTGCTCACGCCGCCGGGGCTGCAGCCAACGAGGATGATGCCTGCCGTCAGGAACGCATCGAGATGGAAAAACCGAGCCAGCATCCACGCCACGATGGGCATGATGGTGTACTGTGCTACGGCTCCGACAAAGATGTCCATGGGGCGCGACAGCAGGATGCGGAAGTCTTGGGCAGAGAGTGTGCAGCCCATGGTCAGCATGATGAGTCCCAGAATGACCGAGGCGCGCTGTCCTTCCTGCACCCATGCGAATGATTCCGGTGCGAGGAACGCAACAATGGCAACAACGATGACGAAGAGGCTCGTGTAGCGAGCCAGGCAACGGCTGATGTTAAGAAGTAGTGTCATGATATGTGTGTTCTTGTTTTTTGGTTCTTTTGTGCGCTTTTGTGGCTGCTGCCGATGGGCATTTTGCCTTTGCCCGTTCGTGCATGTGTCAGGCCTTGGTGCTCGCCAGTGTGCGCGAAATTGTCTGCAAAGGTACGAAAAACGGGGATTATAAGGCTGCGAAAAAGATACTTTTTTTGTGGTTACTGTCATTTTTCTCTGTGTAAATCTGCGAAAATACTTTACAAGATATTGAAACATCACTTACCGAAACAGCCGACTTCCGCAGCCTCGTTTTCCGACAAGCCACGCCTCGTTGCCCTACATCTACTGCCAAGTTCCCCGGAAGGGCACGCCTTTTTGGCTCAAAAGCAGTGCCGGTTTTGATGCAAAAATGTACGGTTTTTTGAGATTTCTGCCGATGAAATGGACATTTTTCAACTTCTGCTTGTTGCGTGTGGTACTCTAAGTTCCTGATACTCTGCTTGTCTGCAAAAACGCTTTCTTTTGCTCGTCTGTGGTCCTTGCGTGCGAAGAAACCAAAAATCTGCTATCGGGACAGCGTGGTTTAAGAAAATAGTTTACAAACATTGCTGATTGCATGAGATTGTCAGCCATGGAAATCTTTCCGACGGAACATACCTCTCAAAATAACATCGCCATATTCCGCAAATCTCGACGTAATGGAATAAAGACACCCGAAAACGGCAGAAAATCTTCACTATAAGGCCGAAAAATGCACCTCAAAACAAAAGTTTTGCAACCAAAGGTGGCAGGATTGCTAAAAATTCTTTAATTTTGTACACCTGCATCGCGTATGCGCACATACTAAGACAACATCTTAACCTTAAACTAACTTATAAATCTATGAAAAAACTATTCGCTTTTGCTGCCGGTTTTGCAATGGCAGCAGCAATGTCTGCTCAAGTGACTTTCACGTGTACCGCAGGCGCAAAGTATGGTCAGGGCGAGGGTATTCAAAAACTCTTCGATGACAATGTCGAATCAAAGTATTGTGGCGATGCCAACGATGGCGTCTATGCACTCGTAACAGCCTCAGAACCCGTCTATCTTTGGGGCTACGACTGGACCACAGGCAACGACAATGCAGAAAATGGCGGACAAGGCTATCGCCTCTGCAAACGCTGGACAGTATACGGAACAAACGACGAATCCGTTGCCTCCAATGCAGACGCCGAAGGATGGGTAACGCTATCTAATCTGGGAAGAAACGACTTTATTCAAAAGAACAACAAGAATACACAGCGCTTCTTCTGCGATAAGGGAGCCTGCACTACAGCCTACAAGTACTTCAAGATAGTCCTCAACGAAGGCAACGGAAGCATCATTCAGTTCTCTGAGTTCAAGTTCCAGTACGAAACAAAACCCGTAGTTGAATATAACTGGTATGCTTCTTCCGACAATAACTCGCAGAAGGCATGCGACGGAAAGTCCAATCCCAAATGGGAAGGCAATAACCTTGCTGGCAACTGGCTTACCATTAAGACCTCCGACGGCAAGCCCCATGCCGTAAAGAGCTATTCTTTCACCACCAACGACGACGGCGATTGGAAAGACCGCGCTCCCAAAAGTTGGAGAATAGAAGGCTCATACGACGGCACAAACTGGGTGATGCTTACACAAGTCGTAGACGATGCCACAATACAAAACGCTAACCATAAGACCTTCGAGTTCTCCTTCCCCGAAGACCTTCCAGTCTCCAAGTTCGTCTATCTCAGACTGCATCTCGATGCAATGAAGGGTACCGGATGGACACAGGTTGGCGAATTCCACGTAACCGGCACAATAGATGCGGCTGACGAGACTTATACAGTAGAAGACTTTACCAACGAAATAAAGGCATACTACACGGCAATGGTCAATGCATTGCAGCCCTATGACCCCCAAACCCTTGGCACAGACTATCCCCTCTACACGGAATATAAGTCACTTTACGATAGCCTTGGCCAACTCCTGGAAAGCGCTTATACGTCAGGAAACTATTCTTCTGTGCTGGATGCGCTCGAAAAAATCAATGTCCTCGAAGGCCTAATGGATCAATATCTTGCAGGCGAAAACGACATCTTCATTGCCTCTTCTAATTGTTGGGGCGACAGTCCTGCCAAGAATCTTATTGATGGTAAGGAGACAACAAAGTGGGGCGCACACTTCGCAAACGAGGATGCAGAGCAATATATCATTTTCCGTGTGAAGGATGCCTTCGCCCCTTACTTCTATAAGCTTGTGACTGGCGGTGATACCAAATCATATACAGGCCGCAACTGGAAGACCTGGTCTGTCTACGGCACCAACTTCAATTCCTATAGCGACGTATCTAATGATGTCTCCAAGTGGACTTTGTTGGACGAAAGGGTTGACATTACAGAACAGTATCTACCAATGGAGAACTACTATCCTGCAATGTTTGACTTCAACAAGGGTGTAAATGAACCTTACTATTATTATATGGTTGTAGTGAAGGACTCACACAAACGTGGCGATGGAACACAGATGTCCGAGATGCTTCTCTGTACGAAGGAGGAGTTCGAGACAATGCGTCAGCCCATGGTTGATGCGTTTAAGGACTTCGATGCCACGAGGGCAGTTGAGCCTGAGTATGAGGATGAGTTGGCAACATTCCTGGAGAAATTCGAGGAACTCAAGACCACTGCTGACGCTGTGAAGTTGACTTTGCTCTACAACGAATGTGTTGCTTTGTCTCTTGTTCTCGAGGGTTCTATGAATTATGTTGAGCTGAACGAGACTACTCCTGCTGTGGATGGTGTTTATCAGTTGTCCACTGCTTCCCAACTGGTTCTCTTCGGCAAATGTGTCAACGGTGGCAAGGGCGACTTGAAGGCAGTCTTGACTGCTGACATCGAGTTGACAGAGGCCGAGATGCCTGCACCTATTGGCACAGAGGACAATCCTTACAAGGGCTATTTCGATGGCCAGGGCTGTACTATCAGTGGCTTTGTCTTTGATGATGTGGAGGCAAACAATGTAGGTTTCTTTGGCTATACAAGCGGAGCAATCATTATTAGAGTTTTGCTCAAGAATGCTAAGGTTGTTGGCCACAACAATGCCGGTGGCTTGGTAGGTAATGCTCAGAACTCAGGTCTCAAGATGTGTGCGGTTGTTGACTCTTATGTTGAGGGTTGGGACCATGTGGCTGCCATTGCTGCCAATGCTGCCGGTGGAACTATAATCTCCAACAACTTCTCTGATGCAGACATTGTTTCTCGCCAACATCAGGCTGGTGGTCTGGTTGGCACCGTGTTGAGTGTGACTGTTGAAAATAACCTCTTCGCCGGTACAGTTACAAATGCAGTGGGTGATGCCAGCGGTCTTGTTTCCCGCATTGATGGTGATGCTGATCCTCTTCCTGTCTTCAGTAACAACATGGTGGCTGCTCCTTCTGTTTCCGGTGGTAATACTTATGCCATCATCAACACTTGTGGCCGCCAGGGTACATACTCCAACAACTATACTTTGAAGAGTACTGTTTACAGCACGGGCGAGAAGGTTCTGAATCAGAAGGACGACGAGAACGGCATGCAGGTATCTGACGAACAGGCAACTTGCAAGAGTTTCTATGCTGAGACTCTTGGTTGGGACATGGAGAATATCTGGTCGTTCGTCAAGGCTGGCCAGTATCCTGTGCTTGTTTACATGGGTTACGGGTTCTCTGCTCAAGAGGTTTCTGTTTCCGAGACTGGCTATGCAACATTTGTTGCTGAGGCGGAACTTGAGATTCCCGAAGGTGTTGAGGTGTTCGCTGTCCAGTTGAATGGCGAAAAGGCTCACCTCGAACCCATCGAGAATGCCATTCCTGCCGGCGAGGCTGTTGTGGTTAAGGCTGCTGCCAACACATACGAATTTGCCTATGCAGTAGAATATGCCGAGAAGGTTTCCGGCAACGAGTTGAAGGCTGCGGCTGCCGACGTTGTTGCCGACGGCACACAGTATGTTCTTGCCGACGGTGCCGAGGGCATTGGTTTCTACCAGGTTAAGGCTGGCAGCACTATTGTTGCAGGCAAGGGTTACCTTGAGATTTCTGCCGCCAACGGCGTGAAGGGTTTCTATGGCTTCGAGTCTGGCGATGCAACAGGCATAAGCGACATTGACGCTAACGTTGACGCTAACGCGGTTATCTACAACCTCAGCGGCCAGCGCATACAGAAGGCACAGAAGGGCATCAATATCGTCAACGGTAAGAAACTCCTGAAGTAACCGACAAATCCACATCCTCGCAAGGGGACGAGACAATACAAGCGGAGGCAGGCAACATTGGTGTTGCTTGCCTCCGTGCTTTTGTGGAGAAACATTTTTAGCGAGAAACGTAATGCGCTGACAGCCATTGTATTATATTCTTGCGTGGCGTGTTGGGAAACATCTACTGCCTTTCTTCCAATAATGGTTAACCTTTCTGCCAATAATGGTGTGCCTTTCCGGGCAACATCTACTGCCATGTTTTTCCACACCCCATAGGGAGAGGCACCATTGCTCCGCAGAATTTATGCCACATATTATATATAATGTGTACGCCATGTTGGGCGAACGATGGTTTAGGGAAAGAAAAAGCAGACCAACCGAAAGGCTTTCCAAAAAAAGTTGTATCTTTGTACATCGAACAATCATTATAGAAACCCCAAAGACAACAAGATAGATATGTCAAAAGAGCCCAAGGCTTGCAACCCGAACGACGGCCAGGTGCTGACGCCGATGATGAAGCAGTTCTACGACCTCAAGGCGAAACACCCCGAGGCACTGCTGCTGTTCCGCTGCGGCGACTTCTACGAAACCTATGCCGAGGACGCAGTCATCTCCGCCGAAATACTTGGCATCACCCTGACGCGACGCAACAACGGCAAAAACCCCTCTGCCCAAAGCATTGCCATGGCAGGCTTCCCACATCACGCCCTCGACACCTATCTGCCCAAACTCGTCAGAGCAGGCAAGCGAGTTGCCATTTGCGACCAACTGGAAGACCCGAAGATGACGAAGACACTCGTCAAGCGAGGCGTCACAGAACTCGTCACACCCGGCGTCACAATGGCAGACACAGTGCTCAATCACAAAGAGAACAACTTCCTCTGTGCCATACACTTCGGCAAAAGAGCCTGCGGCATGTCGCTGCTCGACATCAGCACAGGCGAGTTCATCCTTACAGAAGGAACAACAGAATACATAGCCGGCCTCATGGCATCGTTTGCCCCCAAAGAAGTACTCTACGAACGAGGCAAGAAACTCATGTTCGAGGGCAGCTTCGGGCCCCGCTACATAACCTTCCAACTCGACGACTGGGCTTTTGCCGAACAGACAGCCAGACAGAAGGTCCTCCGCCACTTCGAGGTCAAAAACCTCAAAGGCTTCGGCGTGGAACACCTGCCAGACGGCATCATCGCCGCAGGCGTCATCCTCCAATACCTCGAGATAACACAACATCAGCAGCTCGGCCATATCACCGCCTTGCGCCGCATAGAAGAAGACAGATACGTGCGCCTCGACAAGTTCACCGTCAGGAATCTCGAACTCGTGGGCAGCATGAACGACGGAGGCACCTCGCTCCTCCAGGTCATAGACAAGACCGTTACGCCCATGGGAGCAAGAATGTTGCACCGATGGATGCTGTTCCCGCTGAAAGACCCACAGCAGATATGCAAACGCCAGGACGTGGTGGACAGCTTCTTCCGCAATCCCGAACAGAGAGAAACCGTGTTGGAACAACTGCAGAAGATAGGCGACCTGGAACGAATCATCTCGAAGGTCAGCGCCCGACGCGTAACGCCTCGCGACATCGTGCAACTGCGCATCGCCCTGCAAGCAGTGGAACCCATAAAGCAAACCTGCATGGCGGCGGACGACGAGACACTGAAAGAGATAGGCAGACAGCTGGACCTCTGTGCCGACATCCGCGACCGTATCCTCCGAGAGGTACGCCCCGACCCGCCACTCCTGCTGGCAAACGGCGGCGTCATCATGGACGGTGTCGATGCCGAACTGGACGAACTGCGCCGCATTGCCTATCAAGGCAAGGGCTATCTGCTCGAGATGCAGCAACGCGAGATAGAGGCAACGGGCATACAAAGCCTGAAGATTGGCTACAACAACGTGTTCGGCTACTACCTCGAGGTGCGCAACACATACAAGGACCAAGTGCCTGCCGACTGGATTCGCAAGCAGACGCTGACGCAGGCCGAACGCTACATCACCCAGGAACTCAAGGAGTATGAGGACAAGATTATGGGGGCGGAGGAGCGAATCAATGCCCTCGAGGCCAAACTCTTCGACCAACTCATAACGGCTCTTACGGCCTATGTCACGCCCATCCAGAGAGACGCCTCGCTCCTGGCACAGCTCGATTGCCTGCTTTCCTTTGCCCAAAGTGCACAGGAGAACCGCTACATCCGTCCGATCGTTGACGATAGCGAGATTATAGATATACATGGAGGACGCCATCCGGTCATAGAAAAACAACTTCCCGCCGGCGAACGCTATGTAGCGAACGACGTCTTCCTCGATACTTGCCAACAGCAAATCATCATCATCACCGGCCCGAACATGGCGGGTAAGAGTGCCCTGCTGCGCCAGACGGCACTCATCACGCTGATGGCTCAAATGGGAAGTTTCGTGCCGGCGGACAGTGCCCGCATCGGTTTCGTGGATAAAATCTTCACCCGTGTCGGTGCAAGCGACAACATCAGCATTGGCGAGAGTACCTTCATGGTGGAGATGACCGAGGCATCGGGCATACTGAACAACCTCTCGCAGCGTAGCCTTGTCCTCTTCGACGAACTGGGCAGGGGCACAAGCACCTACGACGGCATCTCCATTGCGTGGGCCATTGTGGAGTACATTCACGAGAACAACCGGGGCAATGCCCGTACGCTTTTTGCCACGCACTACCACGAACTGAACGAGATGGAACGCACGTTCTCCAGAATAAAGAACTTCAACGTCAGCGTGAAGGAGGTAGACGGAAAGGTTATCTTCCTGAGAAAACTGGAACGAGGCGGTTCGGAACACAGTTTCGGCATACATGTGGCGAAGCTTGCCGGCATGCCAAGAGCCATTGTGGCAAGGGCAAACGTCATCCTGAAGGAACTCGAGGGGGCTGTCAACCATCAGCAACTGGGGGCAACGGACAAGGGACAACGCCCCACAGACAGCGGCGTGCAGCTCAATTTTTTCCAGCTCGACGACCCGGTTCTCTGCCAGATACGCGACGAAATACTCGGCCTCGACATCAACAACCTCACGCCCTTCGAGGCACTCAGCAAGTTGAACGACATAAAGAAACTCGTCAAAGGCAACAACTGAACATGACTAACCGGAAAACATAACGTGCCAAGTTCGTTGTTTGGTCATGACCCTCCAATTGTTGCATCATGACCATTCAATTGTTGCATCATGACCAAACAAACAACAATACAATGGAAAAACAGTTGGAAGACCGCATACAGAGAGCCGTAGAACTCTTCATGCAGGGCTACGGATGCAGTCAGAGTGTGGTTTGTGCCTTTGCAGACCTCTACGGACTGGACGAGGAGATGGCTCTCCGCGTCAGTGCCGCCTTCGGTGGTGGCGTGGGCCGCTTGCGCATGATGTGTGGTGCTTGCTCCGCTCTCGTCATCCTTGCCGGCCTGGAGAAAGGGCAGACACGTGGCGAGGACCGTGAGGGGAAGATGGCTTGCTATCAGCTGACGCGCGAACTTCTCGATGCCTTCAAGCTGCGAAACGGCAGCATCGTCTGCTCCGAACTCTTGCAGATGGGTGGTGTAAAAGCAGAAACCCACACCGCACAGCCCGACGAACGCAATGCCGAATACTACCGCATCCGCCCTTGTGCCCGCAAGGTGGAGAGTGCGGCGCGTGTCTTTGCCGAGTATTTGAACAATCAAAACAATTCGAACAACCAGAATAATTAAAACAACAATTAGTAATGAAAAGGATTTATCTCTCACTTGCAGCATTGTCGTTCTGCACCTTGGCAGGCAATGCACAAAAGACAGTCGGCACACTCACGCAGCCGCTCGAACAGTCCGCATGGCAGCAATCTGCATGGCTCAGCGCTGCAGATGCAAAGGTTATCACTGGAAAAGTCTACGACGGAACCCGTGCTGCCGATGGTGCAAGCTGGTTTGTCTCCACACTCCAGTGCAGCAAGAAGGTGAAGACCGCTCGCTGGATGACGACCGGCCTTGGCACTTACGAGTTGTACGTCAACGGGAAACTCATTGGCGAAGAAGTCTTGAAACCCGGTTTCACTCACTATGAAAAGACGAAAATAGCCTTCACCTACGACATCACAAAAGCCTTTCGCGGCGGAGCAGGCGAGGAGAATGTGCTCGCAGTGCAGGTGGTTCCCGGCTGGTGGGCAGACAAAATTGTCACATTCGGCGGCAAGGAAGGCATGACAGGCAAGAAGGTTGCCTTCCGAGGCGTTGTGGAACTGACTTATGCCGACGGCACAAAAGAACTCTTCGGCACAAACCAGAAAGACTGGAAAGCAGGCGTTGCAGGCCCAGTCACCCATGCTGCCATCTTCGACGGCGAGGACTACGACGCACGTTTGCCACAAGGATGGGAGAGTGTAGCAGCATTTGCACAGCCGGAACTCAACACGGAATTCCAGGGAGAACTGTTCCCAACGGACGGAGCAGAGATATACTTCCGTCACGACCTCACGCTTTCTCCCGTCAAAGCCTATACGTGGAAAGGCACAACAGGCGCAACCGATAATGAGTATGGCAAGGTGAACATCGTAGAGGAGTTTGCCCCCGGCAAGACCATCACCGTTCGTCCGGGCGAAACACTCGTTGTCGATTTCGGCCAGAACACTTCTGCCGTACCCTCCTTCGAGTTCAAAGCCAAGGAAGGAACCGTGCTGACCTGTCTTCCTGCCGAACTTCTCAACGACGGAAACGGTGCGAAGAACAGAGGAATGGACGGCCCCGAAGGCAGTGGCCATCGCCTGAATCTCCGTATTCCCGAGACAGGAATGCTCCTGCATTACACATTTGCAGCCGACAAGGATTTCGTTTCCTTCATGCCTCGCAGCACATTCTATGGCTACAGGTATGTCTCCGTGACGGCAACAGACGAGGTAGTCATCCGTTCCATAAAGTCGGTACCCGTATCTTCCATTACGGAAACACTGGAAACAGGCACCATAGAGACAGGAAGTGCAGACATAAACAAACTCATCTCCAACACCCTTTGGGGACAACGCTCCAACTATTTGTCCGTTCCCACCGATTGCCCACAGCGAAACGAACGCTTGGGCTGGACAGCAGACACACAGGTCTTTGCCGAGACAGGCACATTCTTTGCCAACACAAACCGCTTCTTCCATAAATGGATGCGCGACATGCGCGACACACAATCACCGACAGGAGCCTTCCCCGGCGTTGCTCCTTTGGCACAATACGGTGCGGGCGATGGTAAAGGCAACAACGACATGATGCGTCTTGGCTGGGCAGATGCAGGCATCATCGTGCCCTGGGTTGTGTGGAAACAGTTTGGCGATGCAGAGATAGTAAAGGAGAACTGGGATGCGATGAACCGCTTCATGAACCACATCTACGAGACAAAGTACGAACACACCGTTATGCTCGGAGAAAATACCAACTTCCAGTGGGCGGACTGGCTCAGCTACGAGCCCTTGGAAAGTTGTGGCGGCGGCATAGACAAGGACGGCAGAAGAAGACCAGAGGCCATTGTTTACTGGAACTATCTCAGTGCATCTTATTGGGCAATCGATGCTGCAATGATGCGCGACATGGCAAAAGCCATTGGTCGCGACACTGCTCCCTACGAGAAGATGCTCTCCGAGGCAAAGGATTACATACGCCAAAAGTTCCTGAATGCAGACGGAACCTTCAAACTCGACATATTGAACACGATGCAGACGCCTGCCCTTTTTGCTCTCAGAAACGAGTTGCTTTCTGGTTCTGCAAAGGAAAGTATGATTGCACGCCTCAGGGAGAATTTCCGCCAGCACGACAATTGTCTGCAAACTGGTTTCCTTGGTACGTCCATCCTGATGCAGACGCTTACCGACAATGGCATGCAGGACATTGCATACGAACTTCTTTTCCAGCGCAAGAACCCCAGTTGGCTCTATTCTGTGGACAACGGTGCGACTACGATTTGGGAGCGTTGGAACAGTTATACGTTGGACAAAGGTATGGGTCCGCGCGGCATGAACAGTTTCAACCATTATGCTTACGGATGTGTTTGCGAGTGGATTTGGGAGACAGCGGCCGGCATTGCTGCCGATCCTGCCGATCCTGGTTTCCGCCATATCATCATGAAACCTGTTCCCGACAAGCGTCTGGGTTATGTCAAGGCTGAATATAAGTCGGCTGCGGGGCTCATCAAGAGCGCTTGGCGCTACAAGGGCGACAAGTGGATATGGACGTTTACCATTCCTAAGGGTGCAACGGCTTCGGTTACTTTGCCTGGCGAGACGACGTCGAAGTTGTACGAATCCGGCACATATACTATAAAGATGTAGGTCGGAGAGATGAGGCTGCTGCTGTTTCTGGCTTGCCTGCTTTTGGTTTCTTCCGTGTCGGCACAACACGCTTGGGAAGACTTTGTGGAGGAATACACGAGCGGCGCGATAGAAACAGAAGAGGGAAATTTGCAGCAGCACTTGTTGGACCTGAAGGAGCTCTACGAGCATCCGATGAACATCAACGAGGCAGGTGTGGACGACCTGATGCAGTTGCCGTTTCTTTCGGAGGCCCAGATAGAACAGATACATGCTTATATTTATCTGCATGGGCAGATGCAGACGATTGCAGAGTTGCGCCTGGTGCCACTTCTTGATGAGGTGACGCGCAGGCGCCTCTCTTTTTTCGTGTATGCCGAGCCGCAGAAGCCGGAGGAGAAGGTGGGTCTTTTCGGGGCTCTTCGTCATGATTTCTCCACGCGCCTTGATGTTCCTTTGTATTACAGGAAGGCTTACGTGGTGGAGTCGGGCGGTTATAGTGGCGATCCTCTTTACCATCGTGTCCGTTATGCTTTGGGCAATAGTCGGCATTTCCAGGCCGGTGTGCGTATGGAGAAAGATGCTGGCGAGCGTTTTTACGACAGTTATGGCGGTTATGCCATGTTGCACGATGTGGGTATTCTTTCGCGGATTGTTGTGGGAGACTATCGTGTGGGGTTCGGTGAGGGACTGGTGATGGGCAGTAGTACTTGGAGCAGCAAGGGTTCGCCGCCGCTCAAGAGGCAGGGTGGCATACGCCCTATGACGAGCATGGACGAGGCAAACTTTCTGCGTGGGGCTGCTGCGACGCTGGCTCCGGGCAAGCATTTCCGCCTGACGGCTTTTGGTTCTTACCGGAAAAGGGATGCCACGCTGACGAAGGAGGGCGAGGTTCAGACGCTTCTTGCCGATGGTTATCACCGTACACCTACGGAGTGGGAGCGAAGGAGGAATGTGGGCAGTGCTGTTGTGGGCGGTAACATTGAGTGGCAGAGCGATGGGTTTCACTTGGGCGCCACGGGTTACTGGCAGCACTTCTCCCGGTCTCTCAATCCGGGAACGCAGTTGTATCGTGCCATTTATCCGAGGGGAAATGTTTTCGGCGCAGTGGGCGTGAACTATGGCTACACGCGTTATCGTCTGTCGTTGGCTGGCGAGACGGCCTACAGCACTGCCGGTGGTGGCTGGGCCACCATAAATCGTGCGTCGTATGCGATAGGGAAGCGGTATGTTCTCTCTGCCGTACAGCGATTCTATGCTTATCAGTATTATTCTTTCTACGGCAGTGCGTTGAGCGAGAACAGCAGTGTTCAGAACGAGAGTGGTGTGCTTGTCCACTTGCAGGCTGAGCCTTTGTCGGGCCTTTTGCTGACGGCTTATGCCGATTTCTTTTATCATCCGTGGCCACGTTACCGCATGACGCGCAGCAGCACGGGGCAGGAGTTTGTGTTGCAGGGCGAGTATGCTGTGGCGCGGGGCCATAGGCTTATGGCTCGCTACCAGTTGAAGAGGAAGGAGAATGGCGATGCAATGGAGCAGCACCACCGTGCCAAACTGCAATGGACGGCCGAGCCGTCGGACTATTTGTGCTGTCAGACGGCAGCCTCGCTCCACTGTGTGTCGGGCAACAATGGTGTGGTGCTGACGCAGGGCATCCGGGGCTCGGTGCCTAAATGGGGACTGTCTCTGAACGGACAACTTGGGTGGTTCCGTACCGACAACTATTCGAGCCGCATCTACGTCTATCACCCTTCGCTCTATAGCAGCGTGTCGTCGGCGTCGTACTACGGACATGGTGTGCTCGCAGTCCTTGCCGGACGGTGGAAGGAGCAGGGCGGGCGCTGGATGGTAGAGGCACGCTACGGACTGCTTCGCTACTTCGACCGCGACGAGCAGGGCAGCGGCCTTCAGACGATATTCAGCCCCTGGCGGAACGACCTCTCCGTCCAGATGAGAATAAGGCTGTAGGATGCCGAAAAAAAGGTTAAGGGTTTTGGCCGGAATGGTTAACCATTCTGCCCGAAACCCTTAACCATTATTGTCAAATAGGTTAACCTTTCCGGATAGCCCTCCGCAGCCTTGTTCCGGATGCGGCCTATTTCTTCTCGCCCAAAGCACGGCACAATTTGCCGCCGAGCATGCAATACAGCCCCAAAAGGACAAACGGAATGGAGAGTAACTGTCCCATGTTCAGGAGCATACCCTCTTCGAAAGCCTCCTGGTTCTCCTTCGTGTATTCCACGAAAATACGGCTCAGGAATATCATGAAGAGGCAAAGGCCGAAGAAAAAGCCAGTGCCAACGCGTTGCGGTTTATAGCGATAGAAGAACCATCCCACGAAGAAGAAAATCGCATAGCAGATGGCTTCGTACAACTGACCCGGGTGGCGTGGCAGCATATCGACACGCTCGAAGATGAACGCCCAAGGCACATCCGTCGGCCGACCAATGATTTCGGAATTCATCAGGTTGCCAAGCCGAATGGCACAGGCACAGATAGGCGTAACGATAGCCACATTGTCCAGCACCCTCATGATGTTGAGTTTCACACGCTTGGCATAAAGCCACAAGGCAATCATCAGCCCAAGTGTACCACCGTGGCTGGCAAGACCCTCGTAGCCCGTAAACGTCCAGCCCTCACCCGGCACATTGCGTATGGGCAAAAGCATCTCCATAGGATGCGACAAATAGTACCCCGGTTCATAGAAAAGACAATGTCCCAGGCGAGCACCAATCAGGATGCCCAGGAAACAATACATAAACATCGGTTCGAACTGCTCTTCGCCCAACTTCTGCTGGCGAAACAAACGGTGCATCAGCAAGTAAACACCCAACAAACCCAAACACCAAAACAACGAATACCACCGAACGGCAAACGCACCAAGGCTAAAGGCAACAATGTCGGGATTCCAGGTGACGAACAGCCCCTCGCCGCCCCAACCAAAAGGAACAGCAAGCAACGGATTCTGAAAAAGTATAGCAAATAAACTCATGTCCATGCATTTTCAATGACCGTTCCCCTGGCCCTATAAGAGAAAACCAAGGGAACAAAAAGTAAACTTACACGTTGAAACGGAAGTGCATGATGTCGCCGTCCTGCACCACATACTCCTTGCCCTCGACAGCCATCTTGCCTGCTTCGCGGACAGCCGCCTCCGAGCCATAGTGTATGTAGTCATCATACTTGATGACCTCCGCACGGATAAAGCCCTTCTCGAAGTCCGTGTGGATGACACCGGCACACTGGGGCGCCTTCCATCCCTGGCGGAAAGTCCAAGCCTTCACCTCCATTTCGCCGGCCGTGATGAACGTCTGCAGCGTGAGCAAATGGTAGATAGCCTTTATGAGGCGGTTGCATCCGCTCTCCGCCAAACCCATATCTTCCAGGAACATCTGCTTTTCCTCGTAGGTTTCCAGTTCGGCAATGTCTGCTTCCGTCTGTGCCGATATGATCATCATCTCAGCATTCTCGCCCTCAATGGCTTTTGCCACGGCCTCCGTGTGCACGTTTCCGTTGGCAGCCGACGCATCATCTACGTTGCAAACGTACAGCACAGGCTTCGTGGTAAGCAGGAAAAGACTGTTGGCAGCCGCTTGCTCGTCGTCCGTATCGAAGGTGACTGTTCGGGCACTCAGGCCTTTGTTCAGTGCGTCTTGGTACTTGAGGAGCACGTCGAGCTCTGTCTTTGCTTGCTTGTCACCACCTACTCGGGCTTGTTTTTCTACTTTCTTTATGCGGTTTTCGATGGTTTCGAGGTCCTTTATCTGCAGTTCTGCATCGATGATTTCCTTGTCGCGGACGGGATCGACGCTGCCGTCTACGTGGACGATTCCCGGGTCGTCGAAGCAACGCAGGACGTGGATGATGGCGTCGCACTCACGGATGTTGGCCAGGAATTGGTTGCCCAGTCCTTCGCCTCGGCTGGCGCCTTTGACCAGTCCGGCGATGTCTACGATGTCGCAAACGGCTGGTACGATGCGTCCGGGGTGTACGAGTTCGGCTAACTTGGTGAGTCGTTCGTCGGGAACTGTTACTTGTCCGAGTTGTGCGTCGATGGTGCAGAAGGGGAAGTTGGCTGCCTGTGCTTTTGCGCTTGAAAGGCAGTTGAAGAGGGTGGACTTGCCTACGTTGGGCA
>JAGBTN010000004.1 GCA_017631315.1 Bacteroidaceae bacterium
TAACCGTTTTCGCAAGTGATGTCGGCGCTGTCAAGATGTGCGTCGTAGACATGCACGTCGCTTGTGATGCGGTCGCGACCCATGAACACGCGGAAGTCGGCATCGGTAATCTGCTTCATTGCCATGTACTCATTGGTGAAGTGCACCATCATGGATAGTGAACTGTCAAGTACCATGTAGATGGAGTCGTAGCCCAACAGACCGCCGTTGCGGATTCTGCTCCACTGGTCCACCTCGGGTGCTGCTGCACCTTCTTCAGTAGCCTGCTTGTCCAGGTTCCAGTAGGTCTTGGGCAGGTCTGTTACGGAAATCTTGGTGATTGTGTCAACCACCTCCACGTCGGTGTAACGGCGCAGGTACTGGCCTCTCTGTGGTGAAGTGCCAGAACTGCTTGCCAGGTTCTCCATCACGATGGCATTGTTGAGCATGCTGGTGTGGAGCAGGAGCTTCTTCTGGCTCTTGGAGAGCTTGTCGTAGCTCTGGGCATTGTGCCAGGGGTTGGCCTCTGGCAACTTGGCATTTGCAGCGAAGAAGTTCTCCCATGCCTGGTCGTTGGCTGCAAACACCGTCTTCGAACCTGTACGCGACAAAATCTGCACCAAAGAGCTTTCTTCGCTGTCGCCCGAGTTAACGTCGGGGTCGGCAATCAGGCGCAAGTAGTTCGTGTAACTTCCGTCGCTCTCAAGAGTCTCGTAGATGCTCGAGTTGAGCCACACTGGTTTTGCATCGTCCAGTGTGTACTCATCGTGACATGCCGAGAAGCTTCCGCCGAGAGCCAGCATACATGCGGCGAAGGCCACATGCTTGCTACATTTGTTCAAACGGTTTCTCATACGCATAATTTTTTTGATTTTATTGATTGTTTAGTTTTAATTTTGTTGTTGCTTAAATGTCTTTCTCTTTTTTTGTATTAGATTTTTTTGTTAGTTATTTTTTAAGTTTTTTATTAGTGTCAATCTTGTTTTTGCGCAGTCTGCCCCTTTGTTTGCGCGTAATTATAATGTAAGGCGATAGCAAATTTAATGTTTTTTTTACAAATACATGGGATAATAAAACATGGTTTTTGCCTAATCTATGGGAAAAGCCATAAAAAAGCCATAATAAAACCTTAGATATGTTAAAAAACACACCGAAACCAAGGTGTATTAACTACACTTAACATGTGTATTGCACTTCTATTAAATTTCCTTAGTTTATGCTGAAATGCTCTGCTTCCTTTGCGTTGGGGATGGTGTTACAATGGGGATTGTTGTTTGTTGGATGGGGACATTATTCTGGTTGTTATCACCCCTTCTCTGGGTCGCTGTCAGCCATACATTTTGTCTCTATTAGCCGTTCATTTAACCGCTATCAGCCGTTCGTTTAACCGCTATCAGCCGTTCGCCGAGCCGCTACTATTGACTCACAGAGCCGCTATCGGCATACAAAAAAAGACATGGCGCTGATGACGTCATGTCTTTCATGTTCATTGGTGGTGTGGCAAGTGGTTGCCTATGATTGTTGTTGTTTAGAGCAACGCTTTTATATGTTCTATGATAGATTCTTTTTCCTGGGGATGAAACCATGCAATGCTTTGGTCGTGCTTGAACCAGGTCATTTGTTTCTTGGCATAAACCCGGGTGTTCTTCTTTATGCGTTCTATAGCCATGGGTAATTCCCACGTGCCGTCAAGAACGTTGAACATTTCCTTGTATCCAACCGTATTAAGCGCATTCTTGTCGCGATGTGGCATCAGGCTCATTGATTCGTGGAGAAGACCGGAGTTTACCATCTGGTCCACCCTGGCATTGATGCGCGAGAACAGTTCCTCACGAGGGCGTTCAAGTCCGATTTTTATGATCTTGAACGGGCGGACTTGGGATTGGCAATTGTCCGAACCATTCCTCAGTGTCTTGCGTGTCAGGAAGGACGAATACGGCTTGCCGGTGGTGTAAAAGACTTCAAGTGCATGAACCACGCGTTTGGCATTCTTCTTGTCTACGTAGTCGTAGTGCTCCGGATCCACAAGGCGTAGCTCTGCCAAAAGGGTGTCCAGCCCCTCTTCCTTTAGTCTGTAGGAAAGTGTGCTTCTAACCTCCTCGTCAATAGTGGGGATGTCGTCTATGCCATTGCATACCGCGTCGATGTACATCATGCTTCCTCCAGAAAGGATGAGTATGGAGTGCGTCTTGAAAAGTTCGGCTGTAAGTGACAGCACTTCCTGTTCGTATCTTGCTGCACTGTAATAGTCGTCGAGTGAAAGTTCTCCTACAAAATAATGCCTGACTCTGCATAGCTGCTCCGGTGTGGGTGATGCAGTGCCTATTTTCATGTCGCGATATATTTGCCTGGAGTCGCAGTTCAGTATCGGACAGTTAAAATGTTCCGCCAGGGATAGAGTCAACTCTGTCTTCCCTACGGCAGTAGGCCCAAGAATTACGACTAGTGTTGGTGTCATGATTTATGTTCTATTAACTGGCAGGTTATTTAAAGGTCTACATCTCGTTTACTTCAAATCCCTCTGCGTCCAGTTCGTCGGCAGAAAAGAGTTCTCCGTCGTCTGTCTCGACTGTGTCGTCATCGTCCGTTTCTGTTGTGTTGGGTGTAGTGGTTGGGGGAATGGGCATCTCTTCAGTGTAGTCGAACTGAACAGGTGCTGTTCCTTTTCTTCTGCTTACATGCACACAGTCCGTCTTTTTGCCAAAGATGTTCTCCACAAGTTCCAATAAAATTTTCTTTCTGGAACTCGTTTCGTAGATGTATGCTATGTGCTGGCCCTCCTCTTCGAGAAATTCTTCCAGACGCACTTCATTCATCATAAATAGGTCTTCGTCAAGGCCGATGGATTGCGGACTATGAAGATGTATCTTTTCCTTCACCTTCCATGCTTCGTTGCATATTAGGAACTGATGGTTGCCTGTTTCTGTGTATTCGCAGGCTTCCATGATAAGGGTGTGCAACTCGTGGAAGGTGGTTGAGGGAGAGGCCATGACTTCCATGACAAAATTCTCTTCCTCTTCGCTGAAAACAAGGATGCGGTATGTCATGATATTTTATCTTGTAAAACCACGCTGGCTTGTTCGGATGAAGTCAAGGATATAGTCTTTCTCCGGGCAAGCGGGAATTTCATTTTCAACGCGAACGAGAAGGTCCTTAAGCAGACCATTCCCTTGCATGATTATCTGATAAGCCTTGTGTATATTGTCTATTGTCTCACGTTCGAAATTGCGTCGGCGAAGTCCCACAACGTTTAGTCCGCAATACGCTGCTGGATCGCGTGCAATGAGAGAGTAGGGGAGAATGTCCTGTGCAACCTTTGTTCCGCCACCCACCATGCAATAACTGCCGATTCTGGTAAACTGGTGTACGAGCACATTGGCAGAAAGGATGGCTCTGTCGTCTATGGTTACTTCGCCAGCCAGTTTCGTGCCATTGCCTATGATGCACTCGCTGCCAACGACGTCGTCGTGGGCGATGTGCACTCCTTCCATGAAGAGGTTGTTGCTTCCGACGACAGTCCTGTTCTTGGCTGCCGTACCGCGGTTCATGGTTGCATTCTCTCGGAAAGTATTGTTGTCACCAATCTCTGCAGTTGTTTCTTCTCCCTTGA
>JAGBTN010000005.1 GCA_017631315.1 Bacteroidaceae bacterium
TGTCCGCCAAGCACCCGTTCTTTTTACTGCGTGCGAGAGTTGGGGAGAATACTGCACCGCCAAGATTGACAACACAGGTCAGCGTTTCCTGTTCACCAATGCTGCCGGCCAGCAGTCGCCCATCAACATCCTTGCCATCAGCGGTTATGGCGGTTACTATTTGGGGTTGAGTGGTTTGATTATTGGCCGCCTCACTATTCCCGAGATTGGCGAAGACATTGCCCGCGTTGTCTGCTTCGACCTCGCCTGCAGCAACTGCTACCAGAATTATAACATCACGAAGCCTCTAACCTTGCAGACGGGCGGCTATGCGAAATGTCATAGTTGCCAGCGTACCTACAATCTGAACGACTGCGGCAGCATTGCCGACGGTCCTTCAGGTCGTAACCTTTATCGCTATCGTGTCAACTACATTAATGGCACACTCGTCGTGAACAACGGTTAATAAGACATTAATCCACCCCGTCAGGAATAACCATATGAAAAGAACAAAGTTTCTGATATTAATTCTGATGCTGGTTATCTCAGTAGCCAAAGCAGAGGAACGTGTTTGGTGCCTTGTCACAGACCATGGCGAGAGCGTGCCGATGAACGAAGTGCTATGTCTGGCTGCAGCCGACGACGACTCCACTTTCGCCGTCATACTTATAGATGGTTCTGCCATCAATGGTGTACGTCGTGCTCACTTCGACCGTGAGATTCCAACAGGACTTACAAAGCCCAGCATCGTAGTTGCAAAGGACCTCCTACACTTGATGAATGCTCCTGCAGGCAGCACCGTCAGCATATATAACATCGACGGAAAACTCATGCTGCAAGCGAAATCCGACGAAGAGATTGATGTCAGTACACTTCCTGCCCACACATATTATATAATAAGGTTAGGACAAACCTCATTCAAATTTCGCAAGCCATGAAACAGAACTACATTTTAGCACTCTTGCTTCTGCTCTGTTCTATGGCCTCTGCGCAGAAGAAAACGTTTGCTGTCCATTATAACACAATGGTAGGCACAAGCACAGATGAGATTCGTTTCTCCCAAAACGGCAACAACGACGAATGGGCTCCTGGCAACATTTACTATCCAAACAAAGACCTCTCGCAGATACAATACATCAGCCGCTATTTCCCCTGTCAAGACTTCACGTTCTCATTGCCTGACCTCGTAATGCAGCCAGGTGAGACAACCATTATCGACATTGACTTTCAACCAGAAGAAAGCGTTGTTCGCTACGTCGATAAGTTCATCTACTCATCGAACAGCAATGTTGCCAAAGCCGTTCGAATCGGTGGAGCACAGTTCGAGGTAACAGCCGTCTCTGCCGGTCTCTGCACACTCACCGCAACGCATAGCGAAGCAGGACAACGCACCATTTCCGTCCTCGTACAACCCAACGAAGCATACGTTGACCAGATGGTCGATTCGTTGCTCAATCTCATGACCGATGACGAAAAACTCTCCATGGTGGGCGGCACCAACTGGTACTTCACAAAAAGCATCGACCGCCTTAATATACCGGATATGGAAATGTGCGACGGTCCACAAGGCGTTGGCTCGGACAACATTGCAACAGCCTACCCTCCCAACCAAGCCCTTGCTGCCACATGGAACCGCGATATGGCACAGCGCTATGGACGTTCCATTGCACGAGACTGCCGAGCACGAGGCATCGACATCATTCTGGGGCCTGGCGTCAACATCTATCGTTCACCCCTCTGCGGTCGCAACTTCGAATACATGGGTGAAGACCCTTACTTGGCCGGACAGACGGCTGCAAATTATATCATTGGTGCGCAGCGCGAAGGAGTATCAGCCACCGTTAAACATTTCATCGGAAACAATTCCGACTACGATCGCGATCATATCAGCAATGACATGGATGAGCGAACACTACACGAGATTTACTTGCCCGCCTTCAAAGCCGCCGTGCAAGAAGGCAAGACAGGTTGTCTGATGACCAGTTACAACCTCGTGAACGGCACATACACAACCCACAGCCGTGAGTTACTTACCTATGTCCTTCGCGAGCGATGGGGATATAAAGGCATTGTCATGAGCGACTGGGGCTCCACGCACGACTGTCTGGGTGCTGCCTGGGCTGGACTCGACCTGGAAATGGCGAGTGCCGACCACATGACGCCCGACAGCCTTCGTATGTATATTTCACAAGGCAAACTCTCAATGAGTGATATCGACACGAAAGTGCGACACATCCTTTACACCATGATCAGCATGGGCTTTCACGATGAAGGGCAACAAGACAGTACCATTCCTCTCTACGACCCAGAGAGCGACTCCACAGCCCTTGCCGTTGCCAGCGAGGCAATCACACTGCTGCGCAACGAAAACAACCTGCTACCCATCGACACCTCGAGAATAAAACGCATTGTTGTAACAGGTAAGAACGCGACAGGCTACGTAAGTGGAGGTGGCAGTGGAAATGTTAATCCCTGGCACTACGTCAGCGCATTCGATGGAATTCGTGCTCTTGGAGAAAGCCTGGGAGTCGAGGTAGTATGCAAAGACAAACTCGACCTGTTACCCGCCATCATCTATTCCGACGAAGCACTTACCACGCCTGGATTCAAAGCCGAATACTTTGCAACAAGCGATTTAAGCGGCTCGCCTGTTATGATACAGACTGAGACAAAGATAAATCATATATGGAGTGCAAGGGGGCCTGAGGTGGAAGGCATTGGCAAGAAAAACTATTCCGTACGCTGGAGCGGTTATATCAGCGTGCCTGCTTCTGCATACTACACCTTTACAGCAGGAGGTGATGACGGTTTTCGTCTCCTTATCGATGGCACCACCCTAGTTGAGGATTGGGAAGCATCATCCTACCATAGTAAGACCGCATCAAAGTATTTGTCAAAAGGAAAAGTTTATGCCGTTTCTTTCGAGTATTATCAATTGGAAGGTGACGCAATGGTGGATTTGATGTGGCAAAAACGAGGCGACACGAAGGACTACCTGGCAGAATACTTGAAAGATGCCGACCTTGTGGTTGCCTGCATTGGTATGAATTCAAGCATCGAAGGCGAGGGGCACGACCGCAGTTTCGATCTTCCAAGCGAAGATAAAGAGGTGCTTGCCTCAATCGCTAAGGCTGGTCGGCCAACGGTTGCTGTCATCAATGGCGGCGGAGCGATTGAGATGCAGTCCTGGCAACAACAGACCGACGCTATCCTTTGGGCATTCTATGGCGGGCAGCAAGGCGGGACAGCACTTGCCAACATTCTCTTCGGCCGTACGAATCCAAGTGGTCACCTGCCGATAACGATTGAGCGGGCCTGGAGCGAGAATCCAACATACAACTCTTATCACGACCCTGATGGCGACAAACACGTCCGATACAGCGAAGGTATCTTTATGGGATATCGTGGTTACGACAAATTGAACAGACAAGTCGTCTATCCATTCGGTCATGGACTATCGTATTCGAGTTTCAGTATTCATAACCTTTCTATTGGAGAACAACAAGAAGACGGCAGCATTGAGGTAAGTTGCACTCTGACTAACACCGGCAATCGCGACGGAGCACAAGTTGTTCAACTCTATGTCGGACGAGAAGGCGACTGCCCCGTGGAGCGCCCCATCAAGGAATTACGCGACTTTGCAAAAGTCTATCTTACGGCAGGGGAATCTAAACAAGTGAACTTCACACTGAAGCCAGAAGCCTTCAGTTACTATGACGTAAACCAGCACGATTTTGTTTATGATACCGGTCAGTACAACATCATGCTCGGATTCTCTTCGCGAGACATCCGACAGACAAGTTCCACCACTCTAAACCCACTGCCATGAAGAAGATATTCATCCTCTCTACTCTGTTGTTTGCGATTAGCGCAAGCGCCATCAACACCAATACTGACGGCACCTACCTCATCTCGTCGGCAGAGGATCTTTGTGAATTCTCTTCGCTTGTGAATGGTGGCAAACGCGACTTAAACGCAATGCTGACGAACGACATCAGCATGAAAGGCTACGACTACACGCCCATCGGCACAAACTCCATGAGTTATTGCGGCACTTTCGACGGACAAGGTTTCACCATCGACAGCCTCACTATCTCACTCTCATCCAATGGTGTCGGCATCTTTGGCTACATTGACAGCGCACATATTCTTAACCTCACTGCCGGCATGGCAAACAATGTAAAAGGAAAAGCCTTTGTTGGAGGTTTTGTTGGCGATAAGATTGGCAATGGGACCGCTCGCATTGAGCGTTGTGGACATGAAGGGAAGGTAACTGGCAGTGCCGAGAATGCAGCAGCCTTCGTGGGTTGTGTACATAGCGGAAACCTTACCATCAGTTATTGTTACAATAGCGGTCGTGTATCGGGTAATCGTGAATCTGCCATCTTTTGCGGTTGGATGGGCGGAAGCAATTCTTCCATCTCCTATTGCTACAACTCTGGAACTCTAACGGCAGGAGCAGATGGAAGTAACTATCTGTATCGCTCCTTACCAACCATAACCCATGTCTACGATAGTTCCGGACGACAGAACACCACACGATTTACACTTGCCCAGCGTAAGAACGGTGCATTAGCATGGATGCTCAACGGCAACACCCCCGATGGTCCATTCCGTCAGAACATCGACAACGAGCAGACCGTCGACGACCATCCTGTTCTCAAACCTCAGCACGGCATTGTTTATGCATCTGGCACTCTGAAGTGCAACGGCACACCTGCCTCGGCAACACCCATCTATTCCAACAACAACAATGCCACATATCTGCCTCATGACTTCGTCCATGGGCTTTGCAATGTCTGTTCGCTCGTTGATACGGAATATATGTACACCAACTATGAAGGTTACTACGAAATAGCCACACCCGAAGCCCTTTGTTGGTTCGCATACATGGTAAACACTATTCCCGGACATACTGCCGACTTCTGCCGCATCACCGAAGACATCGATATGACTGGATATAGTTTCCCTGGCATCGGCACAAACGACGCACCTTTCTGCGGAGAGATTGATGGAAGGAAGAATATCATCTCTGGTTTGACTATGAAACGGACAGGAGAAACCTGTGTTGGTCTGGTGAACGTAGGCACAGATGGACTGGAGGTTCACGACCTCACGCTCGATGCATCGTGCACCTTCACCGGATACCGATACGTAGGCGGCTTTGCCGGCAAAGTATCTGGCGAGAATGGGGGAAACGTCTATTTCAGCAACCTCGGTTTCGAGGGAACAGTCAATGTCAACGACAATGGCGGCGGCATTATCGGTTGCGTGCCGAACAATGATTTCACGGCACACTTCACAAACTGCTATACCGTAGGTACTGTCAACGGTGTAAGCGATAATGGGGCACTCTCCGGTTGGTCGTCGTATGCACGCATTCGCAACTGTTATGTTCTCGTAAAAGGAAAAGGTTGGGAAAATGGTCACGACATCTGCCGTGGCTTCACGCCCCGATTTACCAACAGTTATGCTTGCGGAGCAGTGCAGACTGGTTCCGGTCTCAGTTCGTTTACAGAAAAAGAGATGCAAGACGGCACATTGCTGAAGAAACTCTGGCCGGATGTTTATCACCAAGAGATAGGAACCGACACACATCCGCTGCTCTCGCACCCGAGGAGTAAAACACTAGAAGACCAGCCAAACAACATCCGTTCTCTCAATGGTACATGGATTGACGGCAACTGGTTCGACCTAAGCGGACGTGCAGTGACTAGCAAGATTCCACATGGCATCTACATTCGGAACGGCAAAAAGGTTGTCATCAAATAAGCAGACGATTGAAACTTGTCGTGAACAACGGCTAAAGACTCCGTTTCAATTCCTCAACCACCATCACATCGGCTGGCAACCATCGTACGTTGTCCAGTTCGTCAGCCTTTAGCCATTGCGCTGCCTCGTGTTCGTTGAGATGAAACGTTTCTGAAAGCAGCGAACAGAAATAACAATGCATCGTCAGATGAAAGTTCGGGTAATCATATTCTACAGTACAAAGGAACTCATCGACACTTATCTCCGCTTGCAGTTCCTCAAGAATCTCACGCCTTAAAGCCTCTTCAGGAGTCTCACCTGGCTCTATCTTTCCACCAGGAAACTCCCACCAGCCTTCCCAATCGCCATACCCTCGCTGCGTGGCAAAGACACGGCCATTCTTCCTGATAACGGCTGCAACAACCTCAATCTGCTTCATTTCCATATAATTCCAATCAGTCTTGCTCCCGATTGATTCTATTGTATCTGTCTTTTAACCAGATATGGTTCAGGTTTTTGATATAAATTTACAAATAGGATAATTTGTGCAACCATAGAAGCGGCCATAACGTCCGTTTCTTAGGACAAGCTCCCCGCCACAACGAGGGCATATTCCATTTTTAACTTTAGCCTGAGTAACGACTTGATATGCGCGAACCTTTTGAATATGCTCTTCTCTTCTTTCCTTATCATCAGAAGATAACTCCCGAAGCCTCAAAGCCATACTTTCACACTGTTCGTCAGTGTATATGATTTTGTGATATTTCAAGATTTCTTCTTTCAGACTATACAGCATAATAACTGTATGATTAGGCGCGTTTACTTTTAACCTTTCACAATCCACCACCACAACAATAGGCACAGCTAAAACCTCTCCGTATTGCTTTAATGCACTTTTCACAGCTTCAACATGTACTTTATTCTGAAAGATGGGATTGGGCTTTTCGTATTTCTCCTTATAGATTGTCTGTGTCCATTGAGAAGAATTCTCGCCTCCAGTTATCCATCCACTCCAGCATTTTGTTTCAATGACAAAAATACCGAAGGGTGAAACTACAACATGGTCTATTTGAGTATCGCCGTGAGCATTAGGAATAAGCAAATCATCAATAAGGATGTAATGCTCACCCAAATTTTGGAGCTTCTCCGAAACAGTCCTCTCCCCCGCAGCTCCCCTAGAGAACCACTTGATATTCTTTACAAGAAGAACAAGCAGCAGAGCTAGGATGCAGACTATTATAACTGGAAGAAACATGGGTAATTAGATTAACGTGAGTACGATGAATTTTAACTATCTATAAATTTGGTGATTAGCGAAAATTGTCGTATCTTTATAGTGCTCAATTACAAAGAATTACAAAACAATAATCGCTATGATCACCGAAGACAAAGTTACAGAATTATTCTGTATGGCAGATGACTTTTGTAAGTTTTTTGATAGAATGGTAGCAAAATATACGTTCAAGAGTACAGCAATGCGTTCTTATCACCGTAATTACACCATGTCAAAAGCAGAAATCATGCTCATAATAATATATTGCTGTCCGGGGAAATGTTGTTTTTGAAACACTTCATGTTTTTTACCGGACAGCAATAATAGGATTCTAAGTTTAATCTGTCAACTTTTTTTAGTACACCGCACACTGCACGAGTAGTTGCTAAGCCTCGCACGTAAAGTTGCCTTGAGGGACGCGTCCTTCTGGGCAAATGGGTGCGTCCGCTTGAACAAGTGGACTAAACCCTGCGAATGGGTCCCCTAAACACTCAAGAGAACTTTGCCGACTTCTGCTGTGAAGTTGCCCAACTTCTCTGCAGAAGTTGGGCGATTACTCTGGAGACGTTTTCGAGGATGTCTTTTCCTTATAAAACTGTCAACTTGGCGAAGCGGAGCATAAGGACTTTCGTTCCTGCGTTTTCAAACTGGACGGTTGCCTTGGCGTCGATGCCTGTACCCTCCAATGCCTGAACGATGCCTCTGCCAAAACGTTCGTGAACAACAGGAGTGCCTACGGAAAGGGCTGCCCCTACTTCCTCTCTTCCTCGTGAAGGAGAAGGTGTGATGCTACCGGCACTATGTGCAGAGGGCGGCGTGAATGATGGGCGGGACGGCGGAACGAAGCTGCCTGCACCTTGAGGACGAATGGGTTTGATGCGTTGCTCAACACGAGGAGTTTGCCGTTGTACAGTCTCGCCGCCTTGAGGAAGTCGGAGGGGGCTGTAGTATTGCTGCGGTATCTCTCTGATGAAACGGCTGGGGCGCGAAAACTCCATCTTCCCGTTACGGAAACGCGACTTGGCATAGGTCAGCACCACTTGCCGCTCGGCTCGGGTGATGGCAACATAGAAGAGGCGACGTTCTTCTTCGAGAGCACGAGGCGAATCGGAAGTCATTTCGCTGGGGAACAGACCTTCTTCCAAACCTGTAATAAAGACGATGGGGAACTCAAGGCCTTTGGCAGAATGGATGGTCATCATGTTGACACTATCGTCGTCCTTGTCAATATCGTTGCGGTCGAAGTCGGTGGCAAGACTGGCTTCCTGAAGGTAATCGGTGAGCAGAGTGCCAAGTCCCTGTTCACGACTGTCCTGCACAAAGTTGGCAATGCCGTCGAGCATCTCCTGCATGTTCTCCTGCTTGGAGATGTCGTCGGGGTCGTGACCGCTGAAGACGTGTTGCATCAAACCACTTTCCTTGGCAATGCGCATTGCCAGAGTGTGGGCATCGTCGGCAGTGGCACTCTCGTGGAAAGCGGCCATCATGTCGTAGAATGTTTTCAGGCGGGCAAGCGTACCGGCATTGACATCGGGACAACTGCCTGAACCTAAGACATCCCACACAGGCTTGTCCGTTTTTCTTGCCTCGAGAAAGAGTTTGCGGACTGTGGTGTCGCCAATGCCTCGGGCAGGTTTGTTGATGATGCGACGCAGCGACTCCTCGTCGTATGGATTGACAGAAAGACGCAGGTAGCAAAGCAAGTCCTTGATTTCTTCGCGCTGATAGAACGACATGCCGGCATAGATGTGGTAAGGCACACGCCCATGGAGAAAACTGTCCTCTATCTTACGGCTTTGGGCATTGGTGCGGTAGAGCACCGTCATGTCCTTATATGGAATCCCCGAACGATGTGCCTTCTGCACTTCTCGCAGGATGATGTTTGCTTCGTCGATATCGCTATAGGCAGGAAAAAGAGCTATGGGATTGCCTACCTCCTTTTCGCTGAAGACCTGTTTGGCTATCTGCTCCCGATTGTTGCGAATAAGGCTTCCGGCAGCATTGACAATGGTTTGTGTGGAACGATAGTTACGTTCCAGTTTGAAGAGTCGCGCTCCCGGATAGGTCTCCTGGAAACGCAGAATGTTATCGATGTCCGCGCCACGGAAACTGTAGATGCTCTGGGCATCGTCGCCCACCACACAGACACGCTGTCGGCGGTCGGTGAGAAGACGGATTATCTGATGTTGGGCAAAGTTCGTGTCCTGATACTCATCGACCAGGACAAAGTGGAAACGGTCTTGCCACTGCTGCGCCACCTCGGGATTGCGGTCGAAGAGAAGCCATGTGTTGAGCAGCAAGTCGTCGAAGTCCATTGCATTGGCCTGCTTGCAGCGGTCTTGATAGCGTTGGTATATCTCCGGCATCAGAGTACGCTTGGCCATGTCGTCGCTCTCGCGAAACTCACGCACACTATTGTAGGCAGAAGGCAACACCAGACGGTTCTTGGCTGCCGAGATACGATTCTGCACGGCAGTGGGTTTATAGACCTTCTCGTCGAGACACATCTCGCGCAAAATAAGGCGAATAAGGCTCTTGCTGTCGTCGGTATCGTAGATGGTATAGTTTGTATCGTAACCCAGACGATGACCTTCCGTTCGAAGTATGCGGGCAAAGATACTGTGGAAAGTACCCATCCAGAGCGAAGAGGCCTTCTCCAAAGAAACAAGTGTCGCTATGCGCTCGCGCATCTCACGGGCTGCCTTGTTGGTAAACGTCAAAGCAAGGATGTTCCAGGGTTGCATGCCCTGCTCCAAGAGATAAGCAATCTTATAGGTCAGGACACGCGTCTTGCCACTGCCTGCTCCGGCAATGACCAAAGACGGTGCATCCGAACAAAGCACCGCATCGCGCTGACTAGGGTTAAGGTCGTCTATGTTCATCCTATCATATATTTAATACATTGCCAACAAAAAGACACCGCAACGGCAAAGGGCAATGCCAACGGATTGCGGCGAAGGCCATAAGTGAGCATGCGTGTCCAACGTTTACAACGAGGATAGCCGTAGCATAGACAAAAGACAATGAACGAAAACCAACCCAAGAAAGGCAAGCCATACAACAGAGGGCTGTCGGCAACACTACCCGTAATGCTGAGAAACGGACTATTGGGAGTCAAAACTGCGGCAAGAAGAAAACCAATGAGAATCACAGCATAGACAAAGGCCAAGCGATAGAAACGGCGGTCGCGGAAGGTACGCGAGAGAGGCAGTATTCCGCATCGGTTGATGACACCTTGCATAATGACACAGCACAAAGCAAAGGTAACCAGGAAACCACGCAAGGAATCGCTTGCATGACTGTAAAGCCAACGCAATCCCTCGTCGTCGAGCAGGCTGCGACATGGCACACCCAAAGCCGAAAGTACCCAAGAGAGAAAAGGTAGCAATGCAGCAACAATCAGCACACAGACAAAATTCCGTTCGTGTCTATTCATCGGCTACCAAGTTTTCGGGGTCGAGAATATGCAACTGAATGGCACGAACCACTAAACGGACAGCATTGACACCACTCCGTTCGCGCTCTGAGAAAAGACGATTCACAAGATCCGCCTGTCGCTTTTCGAGACTCTTGGTGCTGAATGGCATCTGTCGAAGTCCTGCTATCATATCCTTCGTATAACCCAAAGCCAAATGGCGCAGGAAACGCTCATCGTACTCGTCTATCTCATACTCCACAAAAGCATCGACAGTGGCCTGCTCGCGACACACCACCTTACGGAAGCGTGCCATCACCTTCTCCAGGAAAGGCTCGTTGAAAACCAGATGACGACCATGCATCACCTGCATCACATCGTCGCGCTGAAGAAGATTGCCTGTCTTCAAGATAATGCCATCGGCTCCAGCACCAAGTACATCTATCCAAAGACGCTCATTGAGTATCTCGCCCGTAAAGACCAGTATCTTCAAATCGGCATAGCGCGAACGTAACTGACGGCAAATGTCAACACCGACCGTTGTGCTGCCACCAAGACCAAGGTCGAGCAAAACGAGGTCGGGAACGCCATCACGCAACAAACGCCAAAAGTCGCTCTCGCCCGATGCCGTACCGATAATCTCTGCTTCGGGAACTTCGGTCTGCAGAATCTGCTCCGTGCCCTTGAGTTCCAACTTATCGTCCTCAACGATGATTACTTTGAATTTGTCCATATCTTGTATTGTTTTTGTTTAGTGTTTAGGTTTCCCCGATGCCAAAAGAGAAAAAGAAATGCTATAACCCGTCTTCGTATCGTCTGCAACAAGACGAAGACCAGGATGAGAACAAGCGGCATCCAGTTCGTGTATTATCTGACGCATAACGAGACATTCTATCCTACCCGTCTGGGGAGAGAAAAGTCCCGAAAGTTGTTCCGACGACAAGTGCTCGCCTTCTACGCTGCAAATCACATAGACCATTCCTGCACGACATTCTGCATCAATCGACACTCCCGACGGAGCAATAGCTATCAACTGTTTGAAGAACAACCGCAGAAGCGTCTTGTCAGCTCTTACGCATAGACCCGCATTGCTATATGTAACGCCGTTCTTCGATTCCTCTGCAATAACCTCGTCGAGGGCAATGTTCTGAATGCAAAGTGGCGACTGATCGGTCTGACGCTGCGCTTGTTCGTAGAGAAGCATGTAGATGTGACGATAATATGTTACCAGATCGAGCAAATTGCGCTGCGTCACAGCATCAAAACCCTTCTGCTGCATGTCGTCTGCCATTTGTTTGATGCGCGAAGGAAAGTACATCGTCTCGTGCTTGATTGTGCTCAACGAATTGTCGAGAATCTGGTTCATGACATACAGACGGTCGTGCTCAAACCGCCAACGTTGTTCCGTCTCTTCTGTTTCTCGGATAGCGGTCTCTGCCTCTTTAACCCTCTCCAAACCTTCGGAGAATATCTGCAAAAGTTCCTGCACGGATTTCTTCTGCTGTGGATGCTCCAGACTGCATGCCACCTCTTGCAATTCGTCCTCAATTGATGTGGTATTCTCGGGGAAAGTCTGAAGTACAGACAGCAGTCTCTGATAGAGAACATCGAGAGAAGCATGATGGCGCAAACGATGTCGGAGCACGACGCGGTAAAACAAAGCCAAAGAGGCTATGAGCAGAAGAACCATCAGTGCATAAAGAACCCTGGAATTGGAATTCATCTTCTCCAATCGCTGACAGTCTGAAGCAAGCGTACCATCGGTACTATAAAGGCGATGCAAGCGAACACACTCTGCATTGCTCCGACGATATGCCTCCCAATCTCCCAAAGTCTGGGCTGCAATAGCCTGCTCATTATAAAGTGACACCAACAATGGTGTATCGACAGGAGCTTCCGTCTGCTGCAATGCATTCTCGCAGAGGAGATATGCATCGGCATAACGACCATCTACATTTGCTGCGAAAGCAGAGTCGTAAAGTTCATAGCAACGTTGCGGCATTGCCTGAAGAGCGAGATGCGACAAAATGAAAAACAACACAGGCAACACTCTCGGCAAACGGAACCAAAAACGACTGCCAATCCCTTGCTCACTCTCAACGCCAAAATCGCAAACATTGAAAAGCGACGAAAGTTTACGATAACTGCCAATGATGCCTTTGCAATTCATAATGCCGAAACCAAAACCTTTGCCTGCATCAGTGACTCCGATACTATTAGGGTCATAAACTTTACTGTCGCAAAGTGCTTGTACATCCTCTTGGGAAAGACCGATGCCGGTATCGCAAACACTGACCTCTACATAAGCGTCTGTAGAATCGAGCCGAACAGAGACCAGCCCTCCTGATGGTGTGAACTTGCGAGCATTGTCGACCAAAGTGTTCACCATAAAGAGTGTCAAGGCCTTGTCTGCCCTTACTATCAAGTCGGTCTCCGGTATCTCAAGAGTAAGTTGCTGCTGAGCAAAAGCATATTGCTGCATGGCAATGACATGCAACACATCATTCAGCGAGAAACGTTTTACGTGCAAACTGAGACTGCCTTGCTGCATCTGTATCCACGATGTCAGGCGATCGTTGACAGTCATCATGCCAGAACAAAGTTCCTGGATATACGAAAGGCGATCAACAACATGCGTATCTTCCGCATCGAGCCTTTTAACTTCGGCAATAACACGGTCAAGATAAGGGATAATAGCATAGACAACAGACAACTTCGTGCGCTGAAGTATGTGAATCTCTTGCTGATTTTGAAGGTCTTGCAAAGTAACTTCATATTCCTCATTGAGAGACTCCAATCGTTCCTCGCTCTCCTGCAATAGGTTATCAAGCCTCTGTTGAGCCATCATGCTCACCTCGCTGGAAGCAATCTCGCACACTTGCCTCTCGAAAGAACGCGAACGGTTTGCCAACTGGCGATAATAGACGTATGCAAGAATGGCAACCAATACAACCAGCACGAGAAGCAACACAAAGCGAAGGTGTTCGCTGCGCGCTTCCTGCTTAAGCAATGCCTTGCGACTTCCAAGTTCAAGATTTTGCCGTGAATCATCAAGCAGGTCAAGATAGGTGTTGCGATGGCTGTCGGCTAAAGGCTTGTTGCCTAATGCGCTATATGTCAGGCTGAGATTCTCGTGTATGCCTGCCAACCAGGGTTTCACGGAATAGGGTGAGCGCCTGTTATGGCCAGATGCCAGATGTAATGCTTTATCGAAACAACGAAGTGCCTCATCATAATGTTCGGAAGAAAAATACACCTCTCCCAATGTTCGCAAGGCACATGCCGTCTGAAAAAGGTCGCGATACTGTTGAAAGAGCGACACAGAATGGTGTGACAACGCTGCGGCAAACTGATGTCGCGGAGAAAGCGTGCTGTCCTTCTGCCAACGCAAATGCTCACTATAAAGATAGATATAGGCTTCTGTACGCTGCTGTTTGAGTTGCTCGGCACGCATTGAGTCGGCTATCATAGCAGAAAGCGACTGCAAAGCATTTGCCTCAAAATATGTGAAGCCATTGGCTTTTGCCAAAGTGTAAACACGGAACAGATGATTGAATTCCGTAAGTGTCACTTCTTCCGGTGTACCTTCAACAAGGCCTCCACTACCTAACATATATTGATAGTAAAGCCATTGTGTAGTGTCGGCATTAAGGTTGATGTACTTCGACGCCTCTGCTATCTCACGACGGGCAGCACTATCCTGTCCAAGATAATAATAATACGTTGAGGCTACAATATGATATTCTGTCAGAGCATAGTCTAATCGATGTTTTTGACGAGCTGTAAGATTATTCTCCTCGGAAAGAAGACGGCTCAGACGTTTCTCGGCACGAAGACGGGCGTCGAAGAAAGACTTGCCATGACCAATACGCTGCATAACCTTCATGGTAAGCACATCGGCACAAAGCAATTCCAACTGATTGCGACTGAAGCCATATATCTTCTGCAAGAGATGAAGCGATTGGCCGTAGCACATCTGTTGATATGCAACATACGCCATATTGTTGAGAGCCTCAGCTCGGCCATCGGGATTCTTTTCGGAACAGGAATAGGCGTTCTTGGCCGCTTGCAACGAAGCGGAAATGTCGCTGTAGCGAAGACGATAAGCCACGTCGTTGTTATCCGATTCGGGCTGCACCTTATTTACATCGACCGAAGAACAAGCGATGAAAAGGGCAATAATGCCTAAATAGATAACCTTGGCTCTCATCTGACAAATCCTGTGATGAAGAAAGACTTGCCTCAAATGAGGTCGAAGGCTGTTTTGGGAATCCAGCCTTGCTTGCCGTCGGCAATGTTCACCTCGCACCATTCCTTAAGGCTACTGTCGAGGATTTCTACCTTACTTCCCTCATGCAAGACGAAGAGTTCATTGCCGTTGTCGGCAGGAGTACTCTTGACTGTCACGGCTGAAGCGGTGATGATGCCGCTTGTGTGGGTTTGCTTGAAATCCTTTTGTTGCAAGCCAGAAACATTAGCAAGGATTGTAACAAACAGCAACAAAACTGCCGACGAAAAGGCGAGTTTACGAACTAAAATGCTTCCGGAAGCCCAGAAAACAAGGAACGAAACGAGCATCAGGAAAAAAGAAACCAAAGCGATTATTGTCCATGCAGACGTGCTGAACCAATTCGTCATACTGCGGAAGTAGGTAAACAGAATGAATTCATGCTGCGGAAGAATCTTGTCGATGGTCTTTGTACGAGCAAGTTCGAGATTGAATACTACGTCCTTGTTGCTGGGGTCGAGTTTCAATGCGCGTTCAAACCAAAGGATGCTGTGAGCGATATCATCGATGCGGTAGTAGGCACAGCCAAGATTATAGCATACCTCGGCTGTTGCATTCTGCTCAGCCACTTCGGCATAGAGTTTGACTGCCGTCTTATAGTCGGCTCGCACGTAGGCACTATCTGCCAAAGCCTTCGTCTCTACGGGATTGGCAGCAAAGGCCAACAAGGGGGATATTGTAAATAGAAGAATCCAAATATACCGTTTCATCGTATTTGTCATGTTATTTTTTCGATTTGAGTGAGGCATTCATTTGGGTTATGACATCTGATGCCTGCTGATATATCTTCTCTTTTGCCATGTTGGGGTCACTGGTTGGAGCGTAGCGGGCAAATTCACAATCGCTCAAGACTGCAATGAACGCATCGATGACATTCTGCTCCACGCCTCTCGACGAAAGCGTTGCAATGACGTTTTCCTTATTGAGTTCGTTTGTTGGCAGCGACAATTTGTCGCCGGCATAGCCCAGCAAAGCGCGCATCACCTCGTCGTAGAAAACAGCATCGTCCTTTTGGTGTAACAGTTTCGATGCTTGCTTGAGTCGGCGGGAAGCCACTTTCCCTGCCTTCTTGCCTTTGGCGTTCCAGGAGTTGGGATTGTGTTTCTGCTGATGTCTGAGCCACAGGAAAGCCAGCAAGAAAGCCACTAAGAGCAGAACATAGGTGAGCCAATAGTTTGTGGTCCCAAAGAAATCGTCTTGTTCCTCGCTCGTCAACTCGCCCAACTTGATGAAGCGAATGTCGTTGCTCAGCACGTTGAGGTCTTCCTGCTCTCGTGTGTAGGTTGCCTGATGACCTTTTGCTTTGGCAACTGCAATACTGAAAGAGTCAGTTCTTACCGTATTATATCGCTCCTGCTCGGGGTCGAAGTAGCAGAATTCTACTGGCGGAATAGAGAATTTACCGCCATGACGTGGAACAACTACATAGTCGTAGGTGATGGAGCCCTTTGCTCCGGTGGCTGTGTTTGACGTGTTGTTATTTTCCTTTGGGTCGTAGACCTCAAAGTCTTGAGGGAAGCGAATAGTGGGAGCCTTCATGAGTTTCATGTTACCCTGTCCGCTAACAACGAGTCGAAGGGTTGCCGCATCGTTGGCATTCACCTGTTCGGGAGTGAGCGTGGCAGACACGGAGAACTTGCCGACAGCACCCGAGAAGTTGTCGGGTTTCGGTGTTGGGAGAGGCATGACATCTATCTCTACAGCCGATGTGGTGATTTCCTTGCGCACCATTTGCGAGAGACTTCCGCCGCCAAAGAAAATGTCGAAGGGGTCCATCGAGTGATTCTGCACCTCGACTTGTGTTTCGAAAGTGATGCTGGGAATCGTGATTTTGCCTGTCTTCTGCGGGAAAATAACATATTGTTTCCAGACGGCTGTGCCGTAGTTCCTGCCATTGACGCGTTCGTACTTGAGCGACACTTGTGCGCCTCGGTCAAGTTCCTGAACATGACAGCCGTCTATCTGAGGCATATCGCCGGAAATCTGTTGAATGTTTACCAGCGTATAGAGCTTGTAGGTGAGCATCACAGCCTCCTGTTCGTAGATTTTCTTGCGATTGGCCGTAACAGTCATATAGAGGTCGTTGCCGTTTATCTGACTTCCTGCAGAACGACCTTGCTGCTGATCTTGCTGGCGAGAGCCAGTGCCCTGCTGCTGATTGGAAGACTGAGGATCTTGATAGTCGGATGCAGGCAAAACCTCCATGCTGGGAGCATCGCTCTTGACGGCCTTCCCCTCGACCATAATGGTTGCAGCAGGCACCTGGAGGGTTCCCTCCTTTATGGGAACCACGGTATAGGTGAAGGTTACAGAACTGCTCTGAGTTGTACGGCCATTCGTCATTGAAAAACTGCTGGAACGACTTGTGCTGGGACCGTAAAGTACATTGAACCCCTCGAAACTTCCAACCTGGAAGTCTTCTATGTCCTGTGTGTTGGCCACATAACTGATACGGATTCGCTGTCCCACCTCTGCCTGTGAAGGAGCCTGAACCTTGAGTGTAACTTGCGAAAAGACAGGGCTTAACGCAAGGAATAGTAGTGTGAGTATAGTGTAAAGTCTTTTCATCTTCTGGTATCTCTTTCAACCTACCGTGGATAGTTGGCAAACTTAACGTGTTAAGTCGGCGATTTTAACGTGTTAAGTCGGGCAACTTAACGTGTATAGTTTGACAACTTCACTGGAGGTGTTTTGAACTGTCACATTTTACCATTGTTTTTGCAACTGTTTTTGCTGACGCTGTTGCTGAGCCTTCTGTATCTTTTCCTGCGTTGCTTTCTCGTCCTGCATCGCAGCATTCAGCATTTGCTCCGCATTCTCCCGACTCATCTGGTCTTGCTGCGGTTGCGGCTGTTGCTCGTCTTTCTTCTCCTGCTCTTGCTGTTGCTGCTGTTGTTGCTTCTCTTCTTTTTCGTCCTGCCCCTTGTCGTCTTGCTGCTGATCTTGGTTGTCCTGGTTCTGCTGGTTCTTCTTCAGTTGGAAGAGACTCAAAGCATAGTTGTAGCGGGTCTCGTTGCAAGTCGGGTCGTTTCGTAGAGAATTCTGATAGCAAGCCACAGCCTTGTCGAACTGCTTGGCAGCCTGCAAGATGACGCCCATATTATGATATATCTGAGCCAAACGCAATTTGTCTTTCTCCAATCGGGCAGCCGTCTCATACTCCTTCATGGCATCTTCGGCTTTGTTCTGGTAGAGAAGGGCATTGCCCAAATTATAATGTGAGATTGGATTCGTATTGTCCTGTTCGATGGCCTTCTGATATTCCACCTGTGCCTTGTCGTAAACACTGTCTCGCATAAAGCGATTGCCCCTGCGGATATAGTCTCTATCGGTCTGCGACATTGCTGCCAAACTGAAGAAAAGCATCAAGAACACAGAGAACGAACGCTGACGACGGAAGAGATTGCCCAGCCAAGTCGATTTGCTCTCCCTTTCCAAAAGCAAAACATCAATGAGTAAAAGCAGAAGTCCGATAAGTACAAATCCCTGATACTGCTCGTCGTATTCACTGTAAATCTGGCTCTCCATCTTTGTTTTGGAAAGGCGGTCAAGTTGCTCCATCAGTTTCCTCTGTGCCGAACTGCTGTTGTCGACATAGATATAAGAACCATTTCCTGCCGTAGCGATCTCACGACACATCTCCTCGCTCAACTTCGATACAACCGTATTGCCTTCGTTGTCAATAATATATTGTCCGGTCCCAGGAATGGGGATGGGTGCTCCGCCCGGATTACCAATACCCAAAACATAGACGCGGATACCCTGAGAAGCCGCCTGCTTGGCAGCCTCGACAGCCCTACCCTCGTTATCCTCACCATCGGTTATCACGAAAATGGCTCTGGTGACATCTTCCTGTTGGGTGAAACTGCGCATAGAAAGATTGATGGCCTCCGCAACATCCGTACCCTGAACACTTATCATCGAAGGCGAAATGGTCTCGAGGAACATCTTGGCACTCACGTAATCGCTCGTAATTGGCAACTGCACAAAGGCTTCGCCGGCAAAGACAATGAGACCAATTTTATCGTCCTTCATGCCGTCCACCATGTTGCTCACCATCATTTTTGCCTTCTCCAGACGATTGGGCTTCACATCCTCTGCAAGCATAGAGTTGCTCACATCAAGCGCAATAATAGCCTCAATGCCAACACGTTCTCTGGTATCAAGGCGAGTTCCAAACTGCGGACGAGCCAAAGCAACAATAAAAGAAGCCAAAGCAACCATGGCAAGCCAGAATTTCACCTCCGGTCTCCAACGCGAAACACCAAGGAAAAGTTGTCTGGTCAAAACAGGGTCGCCGAAGCGTTTCACCTGCTGCTTCTTCTTAAATATAATATAATAATGTATTGCTACCAATGCCAGAAGCACTAACAACAAGTACAGATATTGTGGACTTTCAAAGCGAAACATCGAGGTTATTTACTATTTTACGATTTACTATTTACTTTTTTCTCCCTTCCCTTTAGGGGAGGGCTGGGGAGAGGCTAAGGTATTCTCTTCAAAATGGTGTTTTGCAACAATAGTTCCAACAAGAGACAAAGCACACTGATGAGCATGAACATTCCGTATGCCTCATAGCGTTTGGAATACTGCTTCACATTCATTTTGGTCTTCTCCAACTTGTCGATCTCCTGATATACCTCATGCAATTTCTGGTTGTTCGTGGCACGATAGAACTCGCCATCTGTCTTTCGTGCAATTTCGGCAAGTGTCTTAGTGTCAATCTCAACAGGAACGTTGACATATTCTATGTGGCCACCAACCGGATAAGGGTAGCGGGCAGTGCCGTTCGTGCCAACACCAATGGTATAAACACGAATGCCAAAACTCTTCGCAATATCGGCTGCCGTATTGGGACTTATTTGTCCGCAGTTGTTCGTGCCGTCGGTAAGTAGGATGATGACTTTGCTTTTCGCCTTACTGTCCTTGAGGCGCGACAATGCATTGGCAATACCCATGCCGATGGCAGTACCGTCATCGATGAGACCACGCTGTGCCATATCAACCTTCATACCATTGAGCAAGTTCAGGAGAACCGCATGGTCAACAGTCATTGGGCACTGGGTGTATGCCTCGCCGGCAAAGAGTGTAAGACCGATATTATCGTCCGGGCGACCGCTAATGAACTCCAAAGCAACATTCTTGGCAGCCTCTATGCGATTAGGTTTCAAGTCTTCTGCCAGCATACTCGTGCTGACGTCCATGCAAAGCATGATGTCAATACCTTCGGTGTGCTTGCTGCTCCAACTGTTTGATGTTTGAGGACGAGCCAATGCTATCACTGCAAAAACATAACAAGCCAGCCTTAAAACGAGAGGCAAATGCAGCAAACGCTGCCGAAGACTCTTGGGAGCCTGAAACATAGCCTCTGTGCTGCTTACACGAATGGACGGTGTAGATGTCTTATGCTTGAACCAATACCAAACAACATATGGTATTACAAGCAACAACAAAAGCAGATATAGTGGATTTTCGAATGTCATATCACTTTGTCTTTACATTAACAAGTCGGCCGAACGCCATACCATCCAAGCCAACAAGGCTACAGAAAGTACTACAAGTACTACCATTGCGATGCGCATCATCTTGACCTGTGTTAGACGTTTTTGGTCGGTTTCCTTGATGATTTCGGGTTCCGGCTTTGCATTTGGATCGACCTCAATCTTTGTCTGATTAACGTACTCAACGGCAGCAACAAGGTTGGCATCGTTTTCATTGATGAGTGTACTGTACTTGGCAAACTTGACAAGGTCGGCCGTTCGGAATATCTCTCGCAGTTCGTCGAGTGCCTCTTCGTTGTTTTCTGCAATGAGTTGTTCTATGATTTCGCTGGAGGTCATTTCCATCGCGTTGAATCCATAACGGTCGCGTATATAGTTGCGAAGAGCATCGGTAAGCAGGGTGTAATATTCCTTGCTGTCCTCTTCTGCCCATTTACGCTCGCTCTTGATACGTTCTATCTCGTCCATTGCAACTTGATGCGGTGGCAGTTTCTTCTTTCTCCGTATGAAGCGGACAATTGGTTTGCCGTGCTTGACATGATAGAAAAGCACGCCGATGCAAGCGAGCATCAGGAGAAAAAGTAATCCTCCGAAAGCAACCGTTCGCCATTCTGCCCAAAGAAATGGGAGTTCCATAATGCCATTTGGCGGAAAATAGCGGTCGAGATGGAGCGTATCCACATCAACAGTATAAACCTTCAGCACAAGGTTGTTCGACTCGTAACGGGAGGTATCGACCATTACCTGCATTGGTGGCAGATAATAGAATGCAGAATCCCAAGCCGTAATGGTGTAGGCCTGACTGACTGTCATGCGTTTTCCTTCGTTCAGGATTGCGGTGTCGGGCTTATCGACATGTACCACTTCGACATTGGGGACTAACTCTTGTCCCTTCTTGATGTCGGGCATCTGGAGTTTTTGCTCGGCATCGAAGGTTACGCTAAGCGTGAGACCCGTCTGCTGTCCGATGAAGAGTTGGAGCGAATCCAGTTTCACATCGACCTGGACTTGCGCCTTTGCTCCTGCAAAGAGGAGTATTAACAGGAGAATTAGGTATTTGCGTTTTGCCATTTACTTATTTACGATTTGCGAATAAACTCCTAAGTACACTCACATAATCCTGGTCTGTTCGCACACTGACGGCATCGACCTTGCTACGGCTGAAAGTGTCCTTGAGGCGCATTGACTGTTGCTTCCACCACCTGGCCTGCGCCTCTCGTACAGCGCGGCTGCTTGTATCTATGATTCGTTCCTGACCTGTTTCGGCATCATGCACCTTCAGGAGGCCTACGTCTGGCAGTTCTGCCACACGCTTATCGTAAACCTGGATGGCTACAACATCGTGCTTGTGAGATGCGATGGAAAGGGGCTTCTGGAAGGAATGTTGGTCGATGAAGTCGCTCAACATAAAGGCGATGCAACGACGTTTGAGGGCTCGTGTCAGGTATTCCAATGCAAAAGCAATGTTCGTCTGCTGGCTCTCTGGCTTATATTCCAGGAGTTCTCGAATGATGTAGAGGATGTGTTTGCGTCCTTTCTTTGGCGGGATGAACTTCTCTATCTTGTCGGAGAAGAAGATGACGCCTATCTTGTCGTTATTCTGAATGGCGGAGAAGGCAAGTGTTGCTGCAATCTCGGTCACCATATCGCGTTTGAATTGCTTCACGGAACCAAAGTCGAGACTGCCACTGACATCGACAAGCAGCATCACCGTCAGTTCTCGTTCCTCCTCGAAGACTTTGATGTAGGGTTTTCCGAAGCGGGCTGTTACGTTCCATTCAATGTCGCGGATGTCGTCGCCATACTGGTATTCGCGCACTTCGGAAAAGGTCATACCACGCCCTTTGAAGGCGGAGTGGTATTCGCCTGCGAAGATGTTGCTGCTCAGGCCTCGGGTTTTTATCTCGATTCGCCTGACCTTTTTTAGTATCTCGTTTGTTTCCACAATCAGGGTACCTCGACCTTATTGACAATCTTACTGATGATTTCTTCGCTGGCGATGTTGTTGGCTTCTGCCTCATAGGTCAGGCCGATGCGATGGCGAAGCACGTCGTGAGCCACGCTGCGAACGTCTTCGGGGATGACATAGCCACGGCGTTTGATGAAGGCATAGGCGCGAGCTGCCAGAGCCAGGTTGATGCTGGCACGGGGAGAGCCGCCGAATTCGATGTAGTCCTTTATTTCTTTCAGGCCATACTTCTCGGGGTAGCGTGTGCAGAAGACGATGTCGGCGATGTATTGTTCAATCTTTTCGTCGAGATATACCTCGCGGACAATCTCGCGAGCCTTCATGATTTCGTCTGTGCTGAGCACGGGTTTCACGCTTTGTTTCTCGCCCTTAATCTGCTGACGGATGATGAGTTTCTCTTCTTCGAGCTTGGGATAGTCGATGACTACCTTGAGCATGAAGCGGTCCACCTGTGCCTCGGGCAGGGGATAGGTACCTTCCTGCTCTATGGGGTTCTGTGTGGCGAGCACGAGGAAAGGCTTCGGGAGTTGGAATGTTGTCTTGCCGATGGTGACCTGACGCTCTTGCATGGCCTCGAGGAGGGCACTCTGCACCTTGGCAGGAGCGCGGTTGATTTCGTCGGCCAGCACGAAGTTGGCAAACACAGGACCTTGCTCCACCTGGAACTTCTCGTCCTTCTGGCTGTAAATCATTGTGCCGATGACGTCGGCAGGCAAGAGGTCGGGGGTAAACTGTATGCGGCTGAACTTGGAGTCCACCAGTTGTGCGAGCGTCTTGATGGCCATTGTCTTTGCAAGACCCGGTACGCCTTCCAACAGAACATGTCCGTCGCTCAGCAGACCGATGAGCAGCGACTCCACCAAATGCTTCTGTCCTACGATAACCTGATTCATTCCCGTCACGAGATTCGTGACGAAACCACTTTGTCTTTCTATGCGTTCATTTAGTTCGCGAATGTCTATTGATTCTGCCATACTATATGTGTTGATTGTTGTTCTATTCGGGCACAAAATTACACAATTCCGCCCTATCCGCCAAACTCGAAATGATAAATAAAGTTATCACTATGTTTAATTCTGTTAAAACGGCAGGTTTATGACGAGCACAACGGGTTATAACCACCTGTTTTGGCATGAGTTCCGGAGTCTGCCTAAAGGCAGTGTTGGCATAAGAATACATTCGGCGATTCTGTTGTGCCAAAGGTCAACGACAAGCATCCTGTACCTCTCTGGAAAACATCTACTGCCTAATTGCCCAAACAGGTGTACCTTTCCGCCCGATTAGGCGTGCCTTGTTGCCCAACTTGGCAGTAGATGTTTTTCGGCGAGGCATGCAAGATGTAAAACAATGGTATGCAACAACATACAAAACCTCACACAAAAGCAAAGGGCCTTGGCAAGTGTATCTGCCAAGACCCTCAATATCTCTGCGTCGTTCTCCCGACTGTTATTCTATTTCCTGCAGTTCGGGCAACTTGATTTCCTGACCGATGGGCACCTTGTCGGGATTGGAGAATGCATTGTGAACAATGATGTACTGCGCCATCTCCTTGTCGCCATACTCCTTCAAGGCAATCCTGGTAATGTAATCACCCGGTTTCATGACGTGCGTCTTCCGTGTGCCGACAATCTTATATTTGCCGTCCGGGACCTGAGCATACTGTACTTCTTCGACGGGTTCCACCTGAACAGGCTCCGCCTTTATCGTATCTGGAGCAGCCTCAACCACCTGCTGTTTGACAGGTTCCTGCTTCTGTTTTGGCAAAAGGCCCTCCAGCAGTGAATAGTGTCCCACAAAATAACTGAAGACACAAAGCAGCAGCGCAACAACAATCATGACAAACGTCTTCACCCCACCTCGCGGCTTCTTCTGCTCCGCCTTCATGGTTTCCTGCTTCACCGGCTCTTCCTTCTTTTCCTCCGGCACTGCCACAACCTCTTCTTCGACTTCCACCACTGGCTCCGGCTCACTCTTCTCCGGCTCAGAAGAAGGCAGTTCCTCACTCTCTTCTGCAGAAGGCGTCACCTGCTCCGCAGCAGATTCCTGCTCGAGAGCCACTTCCGGTTCAGCCTGTTGCTCAACAACTTCTGGCTCCACCACAGCCTCGGGTTCCTCCTGAGGCACACGCTCCATGTCTTCCAGATTCGTCTCGTCGTTGATAACAACAGTCTGGAAGTCGGCAAAAGGTCTGTTGACAGCATCCCGAAGAGAAGCCTCCGGCGTGAAAGAAAGCTTGGAATGTCCGGGAATAACTATACGCTCACCAGTATGAACATTAACACTTTCACGGTCATTCACATCGATAAGCTTAAATGTGCCAAGACCTTTCACCTTGACAAGCTTGTCAGTCTTCACATTCTCCGCAATCGAATCAAAGAATTCCTTAAGGAATGCCTCAGCCTTTTTCTGTGGCATGCCCATCTTCTGAGCCAATGTGCGAGCAAGCTGCGAAAGGGTAATTTTGTTTTCCATAGAGTATGTCGTATCTGCTAAGTGTTCTTGACTTTCCCCTTGAGCGCTGTGTTGGGCTTGAAACTCACCGCCATCTTGGGCGGAACAAGCATGCGCTGTTTGGTAACAGGGTTAACTAAAACGCGTTCCAACTTCTTTTTAACCTCAAAAGTGCCAAAGCCAGGAACAAAAACAGCGTTCTCCTCCAACAGTTCGTTGGTGATGGCAGAGACCGTAGCACCCACCAATGAAGCAACCTCTTTGCTGCTCATCTTGGTGCGATTCGCCAAGTCTGCTATGAATTCCTTGTTATTCATTCTATCGATGGATTTAGTATATTTCTTTATGCCTCGCAGCTCCCAACCTTAATTACATTTGCATAGAGGTCGAAATCGTCTGCACTTTCCACATATACCTTGCAGAACACTCCCGGACAAAGGCCAAGTGCATCGACCTTCTTGATCAACACTTCCGGGTCAACCTCTGGGGAATCAAACTCAGTGCGGCCTACCAGATATTCGCCCTCCTCACGGTCAATGACAACCGGAAGTTGCCTTCCCACCTTGCCTTGCTGCACGTCGGCACTGATTTGCTGCTGCAAACGCATCAGTTTGCTAAGGCGTGCCTGCTTCACATCGTCGGGCACATCGTCCTTCAAGTGCTTGGCGCTGTAAGTACCTTCCTCTTCGCTATAGGCAAAAGCCCCCATGCGTTCGAACTTCGCCCACTTGACAAAGTCCAACAACTGCTGGAAATCCTCGTCGGTTTCGCCTGGATAACCAACCATAAACGTTGTGCGCAAATGGATGCCCGGTACTTCTCTGCGTATGGTTTCTATGAGTTCGTAAGTCTGTTTGCTTGTGAAGTTTCGTCGCATAGCCTGCAACTGGTTGTCGCTGATGTGCTGCAATGCGATGTCAAGGTACTTGCAAACATTGTTATGTCGCGCCATAACTTCCAGCAGTTCCAATGGGAAATTGGCCGGATAGGCATAGTGAAGTCTTATCCATGCAACACCAGGAACCCGAGCGATGCGGTCGATGAGTTCTGCTATCATCTGCTTACCATAGATATCCGTACCGTAAGCCGTCAGTTCTTGGGCAACGATTTGGAACTCTACGACACCCTTTGTCACCAAAGTTTCCACTTCTGTCAGGATATCTTCTATGGTGCGACTCTTCTGTTTTCCGGTAATTATCGGGATGGCACAATAGGCACAATGGCGGTTGCAGCCTTCGCTTATCTTGAGATAGGCATAGTGGGAGGGAGTAGTCAGACGGCGATTCGTCATTTCCTCTGCATGGAATGTCTGCCCGAGGTCTGCAACGATCTGTTCCCAGTCGAACTTACCATAGAAACAATCCACTTCCGGCAACTCGTCCTGAAGTTCCTTGAGGTAGCGTTCGGAAAGGCATCCCATGACGATAAGCCGGCGGAGTTTGCCTTCTTGCTTGCGCTTAACGAACCTCAGTATTGTGTCTATGCTCTCTTCCTTTGCATCCCCGATGAAGCCACAGGTGTTCACAATGGCTATTTCTCCTTCAGGATTGTCGGAATCGTGCGTTACCGAATAACCGCCCAACTCCAGCTGATGGATGAGTTTCTCGCTGTCAACAAGGTTTTTGCTGCAGCCGAGGGTGATGATATCTATAGTGCGGGATTTCATTTCTTGAATAGTGAATCGACAAATTCGCGTCGGTTGAATGGCTGAAGATCTTCGGCTCGCTCGCCCAAACCGATGTAGCGAACCGGAATCTTGAACTGGTCGCTGATGCCGATAACCACGCCGCCTTTGGCACTTCCGTCGAGTTTGGTGATTGCCATGCTTGTCACTTCTGTGGCAGAGGTGAACTGTTTTGCCTGTTCGAAAGCATTTTGACCGGTGCTTCCGTCGAGGACGAGCATCACATCGTGTGGCGCATCGGGCAAAAGTTTCTGCATTACACGTTTTATCTTCGACAGTTCGTCCATCAGACCTTTCTTGTTGTGCAGACGGCCGGCTGTGTCGATAAGGACAACATCCACACCGCTGGCGATGGCGCTGCTAAGCGTATCGTAAGCCACGCTGGCAGGATCGCTGCCCATCTTCTGCTTCACAACCGGAACATCTATCCTTTCGCCCCAGATGCTTATCTGCTCCACGGCGGCAGCACGGAACGTGTCGGCTGCTCCGAGCATGACTTTCAGTCCGGCTTGCTTGAACTGCCAGGCGAGTTTGCCGATGGTTGTTGTTTTGCCTACACCGTTCACACCCACAACGAGGATGACGTATGGACGTTTGTCGGCCGATATTTGGAAACCTTCCGTGTCGCTTGTGTTGTTTTCCGTCAGCAATTGGGCGATTTCATCGCGCAGAATACCATTCAGTTCGTCGGTAGTGACATACTTATCACGTGCCACACGCTGTTCGATTCGCTGGATGATGTTGAGTGTTGTGTCCACGCCTACGTCGCTCGTCACGAGTACCTCTTCGAGGTTGTCGAGCACCTCGTCGTCCACCTTCGTCTTGCCTGCAACTGCTCTTGTCAGTTTGCCGAAGAAACTTTCCTTGGTCTTTTCAAGACCCTGGTCGAGCGTTTCCTTCTTCTCTTTGGTAAAGAAATTAAAGAATCCCATGTACTTCTTTGCATATATTTTCGCGTGCAAAGATACTAATAAGCCGTCAAAAAGCCAAATGTATTCGACCTTTTTCAATCGAAAACGCCTCTGCAAGAGCCGAAAACCACCAAAATTGCCCATTCCATCGCAGAAAAAACGTCTTACCGCCACGCAGGAGTCATCCAAAAAAGGTTAACCATTATTGCAAAATAGGTTAACCTTTCCGCCCGGAATGGTTAAGCATTATTGGCAAATAGGTTAAGGGTTCTATTTGAAGTAAGCGGGCAAGCCATGTTTGCACTACCTTATAAACAGAAATCCTGCCCCTCCGTCTTCACGACGAAGGAGCAGGGTTGCGCGCCATATTATTAACATTAAAACCTTTTTGCTGTCATCGCAGTCGGAACACGACAGGGAAAGTGAAGCGACAGCGAACTACATTACCGTCCTTGTCCTTGGCTGGTTCCCACTTCGGCATGAGTTTCATCACTCGTTGCGCCTCGCCCCAGAACAATTCTTCCACAACCTTGGCATTCACCGGTTTACTGTTGGGATGCTCCTTCTTGTATGCCGTAACGGTGGCTTCGGGGAGTTCCATGCCATAAGAACTAATGTTCTTGACATTCGAGATGCTGCCGTCCTTCTCGACAACAAAGCCTACGATAATCCGCCCTTGCACGCCAAGTTCCTGACAAAGCTCGGGATAACGAAGATGCTCCATAAGCCATTTGCTGCATTCCATTTGGCCACCGGGGAACTGAGCGCTCTCTGCCACAACGTCGCAGATGCTGTCTTTGTTGTTGAAGACTTCCTTGTCGTTGAGCATTATCTTGGAGACACTCTTGCCGTTGAGTGTGACATTGCCATCACCATCCACCGCTGCTCCGGGCAGTTTCTTTACGAGGTCCTTGACGTCTGACTCGTCGCTACGTTGTCCACGGTGTGTGTTTATTTCGACGACGCCATTGGAACCTTTGCTGCTCCACTTGGCTATGGCAGCATCCCCCTTGAACACGGTAATGCTCTCGATGTCCTCGGCATCAATATCCAGCAGTTTGGCGAGCCGCTCCTCAGAGTCATAGTCCTTCGCATCCTTGGGGATTTCGATAATCTTGCCATTGAGAACAATAAGAGGCTGCCCATCCTCTGTCCCTCTCGTCTTTATCGAGAGAACTTTAGAGCCATCTGGCAGAGTGGTAAGATTGTTATGAATCTCTTTACCTTGCACTGCCTTTAAGGCTTCCTTTGGCATAAGTTCCCTGCCATCTACATGAATAAGTGGATTAGATTCCAGCTCGACAACCTTGCGAGTGTCCTTACTTTCCTCCTCTTGGGCTTGCAAGTTAGAAGATTTCTCCATACCTTTGCCTTCGAGTTTGGTTACTGTCTCCTCAATAGGAGCGACGAACTTGGGCGTTGCGAAGGCCGAGAGCGCCAACGCAGCGACTGGGATGACATAGAGAGCCTTGCTCTTCATCCACGGATTTGACTTTGATTTTTTCATCATAGTGATACGTTTTTTAGTTAAACTATGGTTAAAGCTGTTGGCGAAAGCGTAGGAACCGGAGCCAACGGCTTTTCTTATAAGCAATAACTGATAGCCTTGTGCCGAGACACCCTGCTGCAAAACATGGTCGTCTGCCTCGTATTCGTGAACATCACGAAGGCTGATGCCTAACACATAGACAAGGGGATTCCACCACTGAAGCATCTGAACAAGTGTGAGCAGCACCACATCCCACGAATGACGATTGTGGATGTGTCCCATCTCATGCAAGATAATCTCACGGCCTGCTTCGTCGTAGTCCTTCTCATTGATAACGATGTTTCGCATCCAACTGAATGGAGCCACGTCACCCGAATGGCAGTAAATGCAAACACCCTGCTTGTCGTCCTGCCAAAGCGCACCTTGCTTCAAGCCATACTGCAGGCGGGTAATCTGCCAAAGCCTCATCGCAAGCAACACAATCATTCCCATTATGTATATAACACTCACAAGCATGAAGACACTGAAACGCGGATTCTCGTTTACAGCCATGTTGTTCGCAACAACTTGCACCTCTGGCAAGACATGGACAGGAATGCCTAACTCGAGCATCTGCAACTGTGCCGCCTGCACAACAGGCTTGTGGTCGAGCGACATCCAAGGTATGTTGCAAAGTGGCAGGACGAGTGACAGCAACAGGATGCCCAAGAGCACGATACGATTGAAACGAAAGAAACTCTCACGCCTAAGCAGAAGCATGTATGGCAAGTAGAGCATTGTCAGCACCATTGCAGACTTTATGGAGTAAAGTAATAACGAAGAAATCATGACATTTACCATTTATGGCTTATACTATATGAGCGAGAGCAGTTCCTTTACTTCCTCTGGCGAGAGGTTCTCTTCCCGTACAAAGTAGTTGAGCATCGACTTTGCGCTGCCGCCAAAGAAGTTCTTCTTCACTTCCTGCATGGTTCGGCGCGTGTATTCGGCTCGCGTAACAAGCGGCACATAACGATGCGTCTTGCCTTGGCCTTCCACCTTACGAAAGTCGAGATAACCTTTTTCGTAAAGCACCTTTAAGTAGGTTGCAATGGTTGTATAGGCAGGTTTGGGTTCCTTGTATCGTTCCAGAACATCCCACGCACAGGCTGTTCCTTCGATGTCCCAAATGATGTTCATCACTTCGAACTCCACTTTGGTCAGAGTGTTGTCGTTGCGTTTCATAACAGTTTTCTTGTTTGGTTTCGAAGGCAAAGTAAGGACAGTTTGCCGAATATCGTGATGTTTAGATATTGGAAACTTACGATATTACCCGACTTTTAACGTTTATTTGTAGTAATCGAACACTTATTCGTAGTAATACCAGATGAAACACAAACTGCCACTACGTTGTGAAACGCAGCGGCAGTTGCCTGTAAGGGAATCGTATATCGCAGTTATTCTTTTTTGCCTTTCGGCTCCAATCCTTTGCGATAAGTCTTTTCTCCGTTGATGTAACTCTTGAGTTTCTGCCAGTCGCGGGGTATCCATCGGTCGCCTTTGCTTGTGATGGCGAGGATGTGATAGCCGTCATCGTCGCGCATACAACTCAGATAGTAGTCGTCATCGTTGTCTTTGTTTCTTCGGCCTTGCACAACATCTTCGAGGTTATACATGGAGAAGCGTGAGGTAAACTTGTAGATATATAACTGTTCGGGATGATTGTTCACGTAGTCGTAAGCATGGTCGATGAGTTGCTTGTACAGAGCCTCTGCCTCCTTTTCCTGGCTGAGTGGAATGAAGTAGTGTGTGCCTGTGACCAGGCCATAGGTAGGTCTGCCGTAACGAACTTCTCTTGCTATGAGTCCTTCGTTGGCCTTCACGTCATCCTCGAAACCTTCGTCGTGCCGCCAATAAACGGGATAGGCCTTTGCACCCTTCAGTTTTTTGAATGCTTTCAAAGCCGAATTTATGTGTGTTTCGAAGGCTTCGATGTCGAAGGTCTGCATCTTGTCTGGCGTTATTTTGCTTTGGAGAACCAGATTATGGTTGTAGGATGCTTTTTCCACTATGGCCTTGCACGAACTGTCGTAGCCTTTGTCGTAACTGAAATTCACTAATTCCCGAGCATTGCCTATCTCCCACCATTCCTTGAACCTTGGTGAAGGCGAGAGCAGAGTGTCGCCATCTGCGCGGTAAACCCAGGTGTATTTTATGGTGTCGATGTTGCCTTTGTGGTATTCGTAGCAGTAACTTTCCGATGCTTCGGTGGCGAGATGTGCGAAGGCAAGACGGACGGAGTCGACCATTTCTGCAGACTTCCGACGGCGGGCGGCATTGATGTAGTCGTAGGATGCTGCTATTTTCTCTCGTTCAGCCTTGCTCATGTCTTCGTTGAAAAGCGGCTCTTCGAGCGTCATCTGCTGGAAATATGTGTTCCAGGAGTGAACGATTGTCCCCAACTTCGTGGCATGTTGTCTGTGGACGATATTGTAGGAGCCACATTCATTCAGGTAGTTCTCCAACCTCTGAAGCCGTTTGTTCGGTTCCTGACCTGTGGTCGTGCCGGCGATTAAAGCCAGCATGACGAGTGTTAATGTCTTCTTCATGATGGTATTGTTGTTTAATCTTCCATTAGTAATGCTATCTCTCGGTCCAAACGTTCACCCCTCGAACGGATGTCTCGTATTTGAGCCGCAGCCATCAGGAGTTGGTCGGGCATGTCCGAGATGTCGTCCGTAGGGCAATCCTCTGCTTCTGTTTCGGCAGCCAACTGCACCTCTTCCAGAGGCGTCTCTTGGGCCTCATCCGGACAAGGCACGCCGCGTTGCTCGACAAGGCATGCCGAATTGACGGACTTGGCACTGGATGTTGGGCAACTTGGCACTGGATGTTGGGCAACTTGGCACTGGATGTTTTCCGGCTCTGCCTTGGTTGGCTTTTCCGCCGGCACTTCCTGCTCTGTCTGCACCTCTGCCTTCTGAGCCACAACAGGCTGTTCTTCTGGCCGATTCAAAAAGAGAAAGAAGCCCACAAGCAAGGCTGCGGCAATACTGCCTGCCCAGAGGAATATCGTGCGACGGCTGCTTCGCCGACGGACTCTCATCTTCGCCATTACGCTTTCAGCGAAATCATCCGAAAGCGACGGCACTCTTTCTGCACGACGCCGCATTGCATCCTGCAAGAGTTTGTCTTGTTCGTTATCCGCTATCTTCATCATTTCCCTATGAGTTTACTGAGTTTTTGTCTGATTCTTTGCAGCCTGTTGGCGAGTGGTCCTGCTGCAACCTCCATCTCTTCTGCTATCTCGCCAAGCGAATGTCCCTCGTAGTAGCGCAGATGCAACAGTGCCCGTTCTTCCGGACGAAGGTGGTTGATGGCCTTGTCCAGGCGTTCCATCTGCTCCACTCTCTCGTCGTCCACAGCCTCCGGCGGAACATATTGTTCCTCGTTCAAAGGCAAAGAAGACAAGCCTTGATTGCGAAGATGATTCAGCGCCACGTTATAGGCAATGCGATTGAGCCAGGTGGCAAACGATGCTCGCCGAGGATTGAAGTCGTGCAGATGCTCGAAGGCACGCACAAAGGCATCTTGCGTCAGTTCCTCCACATCTCGTGCGTCGGGAACCATCTGCGCCACAAGCAACTGAATCTGCCGCCCATATCTGCCCATCAGATACTTGTAGCCCTCGGCCTTACCCTGCCGGGCAACATCTATCATCTGCTGTTCTGTGTTCTCCATACATTCCTTGTTACACCCTTATATACACAAGGATGGCAGAAATATGTCGGTAAACGGAAGAATTTATTTTCCTACGGGAGGCGATACTGCGTTTGTCCCCCTTGCCTTCGCGAACCAAACGGCCCGACTTGACCAGTCTGTTCAGGAGATTCGTCACGCGGGAACGGGTCAGGGTCTGCTCGAAGGCGACAGCCACATCCTTATGAGTAATGTAGGTCTTACCGGCAAAGAGTTCGGCCAGACGTGCCTCGACCTCCGACTCCTCTGCATTGAACTTCCAACCGTACGGCACCTGATCGACCGCAAAGCCACGCACCTCAGCCAGCAAATCGCGGTCGGGACGGAACAGGATGCCATCCACACAGACATCCTTGCCGTGATAGTTGCCGTCCTTCACCTCGATGCTGCCCTTCAGCGAAAGGCGGAAAGTGCCTATTTCGGGCAGTGTGACAGCATTGCCTTTCCTCAGTTCGTGAACCATGACCCGTTGCAAGGTGCTCAAAGCCGCCATGAGTTCGGACTTGGGCAACACGGAAGGCAACCTGGTGCTGCCGCTCTGGAACTCAATGGCATCCACCGTAGCGGGGCTCTCCAGCAGCACTCGGAGGCTCTCCAAATCGGTCGTTTCGCTAACATTCTTCTGCTGCTCCTCGGTGGGAAGAGCGCCGCGCTTGGCAATTGAAAATCTGATTGGCATAGTCGTATCGTTTTAATTTGTCCTACAAAACTAATGGAAAATCTCCACTTAACAAAAAATATCGCCAAAGAAAAAGCGTAAACCTGGTTGCATGTACATGTAAAAACAATTGCACATACATGTACGTGCAATTGCATTTACATGTATGTGCAATAAAGTTTACCTGTGAAACGACCGGAATAAAACTGCCATGCAACGAGGCGTAACAGCCGCAACGGACCGGGTTATTGCAGTTGTTTCAGAAGTTGAACGAGGTTGTCCAGGTTGCGTGCATCGATGTTGAAGTCGAGCATATTGCCGTCGCGGTCGAACAACTTGTATGTCGGGAAGGCACGGACGCCGAGGTGACGCTCTATGGCACTCTGCTGCTCGGACGGCAGATTGTAGTGCGCCACGTTGTCTCCGCTGACATTGTACTCCTTGATGACGTTTTCCCACGACTCCTGTGGGCTGTTGTTGGCAAGGTAGAGGTAAGCGATGTCGAAGTCCTTCAGCCGATCATATTCCTCTTGGCTATGGGAGAGTGCCTCCTTGCAAGGTCCGCACCAGGTGCCCCAGACATCGAGCAGGACGAACTTTCCCTTGTAGGGTTCCAGGAGCTTCCGCAGCAAAGCCTCGCCTTCGGTGAGATCCTTCACGTCGTCCGACGACTTGAATACGAGTTTGTTGAACTCGCGGTTGGCCAAAGCGACGTAATAGTCGTTCTTCTTCTCAATCATCTCGATGGCAGCGGGAATGCCTATCATCACCTTCATGGTGTCCATCATCTTCTCGGACAACGGCACACGCTCGTAGTCTAACTGTTTATAGACCTGCTGCGCAAACCAGATGCTCTTCAAGGAAGCGTTGGCACCAAGGGAGTCGAGACTGTGCTCCTGAGCCTTCATCCTGGCGAGAAAAAACTTCGCCATCATCACCTTATTTGTCTTCGGACTGTTGAAAATCGGCTGCACCGCATGGAGAAGTTCCTCATGCTTTGCGTTCTCTTCATCGGCAATGCGCTTTTTCTCCTCCATCGTAGAAGCCTTGTTTATGGTTTCCCTTGCCGTTTCACTCCACTCCTTAAAACGGGTCAGCAACTCACGCTCCTCGTCGTTCTCGGCAACCTCGTCAATATAGTCGAGGACATTAAAACTAATCTTGTTACTGCGTCGGTCGAGAACATCGCCGAGATAGTCGCGTAGGAAACTGTTCGTCTCGCGGTGAAGCGTCAAAGGCGATTTGAGTTCCTTCCAAAAGGTGTTGTAGGCATACTGGCGAGCAGACTCGGGAAACTGGTAGTTCTCACCGTTGAAGCGAGCCTGTCCGAAGTCGAATGCCTGCTGCCAAAGCGTGTGGCCCCGGCGATATTGCCTGTAGCGATTGGAGAGCGAGGGGTGCTCCTCGAATAGACGCTCCTGCTTTGCGAACTGCGTCTGGAGCAGGCTGTCGGTCGATGCGATGTACTTGTCGAAGTCCTTATCCTCGTCTTCCATACTTACTGTCTGCCAGTCAACGGGGAACTTGAAGAGCTCGTTTTGCAGGCGGCAGTCGTCGCCCATGAAGTAGCGGCGTCCCTCCTTGAAGTCGTAGAGCAGGAAGTACGTCTTGCCCGGCTCGAGCATCGTCCAAATGAAGCAGCGCGACCAGTCGCAGAAGAACTCCGTGCTGTTCAGGAGCGGGAAGCTGACCTTGAAGCGTCCCTGTTCGTCGAGGTCGGCATAGACTGATTCCTGGTCGCCCGTAAAGAGGTTGTTATAGGCGAACTCGAATGTCTTCTCGCCCTTGTACTTGTCCGGCATGTCCTTTATCCACCCGACGACCGTCACCGTGTCCGCCTTGTAGTCGGTATCCACGAAGTCGGTGCGCGTGTCCTTTTGCGGGTAGTCGGGCATGAAGCGGCTGGTTATCATGCTGTACGAAGCCTTCTGGTCGCCTATCTGTATGGTGCGCTTGCCCTTCTTGTCCTTGCCTACAATGACCTTCAGGTCGTCCGTGCCATCCGTCAGAAGCATTTCGGCCTCGCCCGTCTTCTGGTTGATGTCGAGCTTCTTGTAACGCCAGAACCTGCAATCGTAAATGGCTTGGTCCTCAAGGAAGGCAATCTTCCAGTCGCCCTCCGCGTCGCGCCAATAGGAAGGCAGCAGTTGACGCCAGCGTTCTTCCACAGGCTTGATGCCCGTGATGGTCCATGCGCCGTCGAAGTCTCCCTCGCTGAAGTCGAACGACTTGGTCGATAAGGGCAGCGGCTCGAAGTGTAGCACAACGTCGCTTGTGCCGTCGGGGCCCGTCCGCTGGTGTGTGTCGAGTTGGATGCCATCGGCAGACGTGATGGCGTACTGCTTGCCATCAGCCTTCAGATAAGAGCCGCTGGCGAACTGGAACCAAAAGCTGTCGAAGTCCGACCGCTGGCTGACTGTCACATAGACGAGCGTCTCGTTCTTCTTTAACTCCACCTTCGTGATGTCGAGAGCCAAATTGAAGAAGCCGTCGCCGTAGCTTGTACTGAACTCCGTAGTGGGCTGTTCCCACACGATTTGCTTTCCCTGTGCCGCCCCTGCCGCTATGAACAGAAGGCACGCGATGAGTGTCTGTTTCATATTTATCTTTTCACCTTTATTATATATAACGCACGAGCGTGCGAAATGTTACGCCTCAAGGCAAAGATTTAAATATCCTTAACTTTTCTGCCAAGACAAAAGCAATCTTCCGTTTCCAGACGCAGGGAGTTTTCAACCCTTCACCGCATGTCCGAAGCGACTGTGAAGCCACTGGAAAGGCATATAAAGCACCGGAACAACGAAGAGCAGCGCGATGGTTCCTACCAACATACCACCCGCACAACACACACCCAACGAGATGTTGCCGTTGGCACCTACGCCATGCGCAAAGACAAGAGGCAACATGCCGAATATCATCGTAAGGGAAGTCATCAGGATAGGACGCAGGCGAACCTTTGCCGCCGTCATTGCTGCCATCGTAATACTCATGCCCTTGCGATGGCGCTCCGTAGCATATTCGGTAAGAAGAATAGCCGTCTTTGCCAAAAGGCCAATGAGCATAATGAGTCCTGTCTGCATATAAATGTTGTTCTCCAAGCCCCACATCCTTGAGAAAAGGAAACTGCCAAGCAGTCCAAACGGCACACTCATGATGACTGCCAAAGGTATGAACAGACTCTCATAAAGAGCACAGAGAACAAGATAAATGAAGACTACGCAAATGGCAAACACAATGGCAGTCGTGTTGCCCAAAGAAGCCTCCTCTCTCGACATGCCGCCAAACTCATAACCATAGCCCTCCGGCAACACTCTGTCTGCCGTTCGACGTATGGCCTCCAGTGCCTGACCGCTACTGTAACCGTTGGCAGTCTGGCCCATCACAGAAATGCTGCTGAACAGATTGAAGCGATTCAAGCCCTCACTGCCATAAACGCGTTCCATGGTGATGTACTGCGTAATGGGAATCATCTGACCACTCTCGCTGCGAACACGCATGTTGGAGAGTGCATTCTCGTCGAGACGGAACTCGGGAGATGCTTGCACAATAACACGATAGAGTTTCGTAAAGCGCGTCAAGTTACTGCTGTAAGAACCACCCACATAGCCGGAGAGAACCTTGAGCACAGCATTCGGCGTCACACCATCGCGCTTGCAACGGGCAGCATCCACCTCTACACGATACTGCGGATACTTTGTGTCGAACGTGGTAAACGCTCGGGAAATGGCAGGCTCACGGTTGAGAGAGTCAATAAGTTCACGCGTCACACGCATCAGGTCCTCAATCTTTCCGCCCTTACGGTCTTGCACGTGAAGTTCAAAGCCACTGGTTGCACCATAACCCGAAATCATAGGACGGGTGCTGACACGTATCTGGGCCTGCGTAATGTCGGCAGTACGACGGTAGATTTCATCTATCACAGAATTGATGTCGTCGCCTTTACCCTTGCGCTCATCCCAATTCTTCAGACGGATATTAAACGAACCTGCAGAAGAAGACTGGTCGAATGTTGAACCACGACCAATAGTCATATTGTAAAGACGGAACTGCGGAATGTCCTTGATTCGCCTTTCAACCTCTCGCGTTATCTCGCCTGTCACTGCCATGCTTGTGCCCGGAGCACACTGAACATTGACATTGATGGAGCCCATGTCTTCGTTTGGAACGAAACCCGTCTTTGTTGTTTTGAGCATATAGCCCAGCAAAACGCACACCACAACAATAGATGCCCAAGGCAACCACCTGTGACGGAAGATGCGCAATACACCTCGCTGATACTTACACACCACACGATGGAAACTAACATTGAAAGCGTCGTGGAAACGTGCAGAGAAGCTTGTGTCGCCGTCTTTTCTAGGACGAAGCATCAGAGCACAAAGGGCTGGCGAAAGCGTCATTGCATTGATGGTGGAGATTACAACGGCAACTGCCATCGTCACGCCGAATTGGGTATAGAAAACACCCGTTGTTCCACCCACGAAACACACGGGGATGAAGACACTCATGAACACAACCGTTGTAGTAACAAGGGCAGAAGTAATCCCCTGCATTGCATCGACAGTTGCCAAATATGGCGACTTGTAGCCTTCGTCGAACTTTGCCTGAACAGCTTCTACCACAACTATGGCATCATCGACAACCGTTCCTATCACCAACACCAAAGCGAAAAGTGTGAGCAAATTCAGGCTGAACCCGATAAAGTAAAGCACTGCAAAAGTACCTATCAGACTGACGATGATAGCAAGCGAAGGAATAAACGTACTCTTGAGGTCCTGCAGAAAAACATATACCACAAGCACAACCAAGAAGATGGCCTCTAAAAGAGTGCGCACCACATTATGGATACTGGCATCGAGGAAGTCCTTTGTACTCATTACATCCACCAATTCCATGCCCGGCGGCAATTCCTTCTTTATCTCGATGGCTGTCTCGTCGATGAGTTTTATGATTTCATTGGCATTGGAACCCGGTGTCTGTGCTATCATACAATTGGCTCCTGCATGACCATTTGTACTGTTCTGCACGGTGTAGTTCTGAATACCCAATTCCACTTTTGCCACATCTTTCAGACGAAGTATGCTGCCATCTGGAAACGACTTGATGACCATATTCTCATAGTCTTGTTCCACTTCGTAACGACCTCTGTACTTCAAAACATACTGGAACGTATTGTCTGCATCGGCACCCAAAGTACCGGTTGGTGCTTCAATGTTCTGCTCTGCCAATACATTGTCTATATCAGAAGGCATAAGACCATAGGAAGCCATTTTGAGAGGATCGAGCCATATGCGCATACTATAACTCGCACCCCAGACATTCACCTCGCCAACACCAGCCACACGCGAGAGTCGTGGCTCGATGTTAATCATCATATAGTTCGTCAGGAAGTCTGTATCATAGGCATCCGTAGGACTATAAAGCGAGAGGCTCTTGATGTTACTGGTTTGGCGTTTGCGTACCGTCACACCGCTTCGTGTTACGTCGGCAGGCAGTTGTCCTTGAGTAGAGGCAACACGGTTCTGTACGTTTACCATTGCCATATCGGCATCCGTGCCTTGCTTGAAGAAAATGCTGATGCTTCCCGAACCTGTATTGGTGGCAGAAGAAGTCATATACATCATGTTCTCCACGCCATTCAGGCTCTCCTCCAAAGGAATAACAACGCTCTTCTGTACCGTTTCGGCATTGGCACCGGTATAGTTGGCACGAACGCTAACCGTTGGGGGGGCTATCTCAGGAAACTGTTCGATGGGTAGGTTCAAGAGTCCTATCAATCCCAGCACAATGATGAATACCGAGATTACTCCGGAAAGAATAGGTCTGTCAATAAAAGTTTTCGGTGTCATTCAACTTGAGATTTTAGATTTAGTTAACGAAGTAGTAGTTACTCAAACCGCCATTCTGGATTTCTACCTCAAGCCCATCCTTCATGAGTCCTGCACCCTCGGCAATAATGATGTCTCCCTCGTTCAGACCGTCTTCCACGATGTAGCTCTTGCCATCGTCGAGTGGTGCAACCTCAATTTCTGTCTGGCTTGTTTTGCCCTCAATGACACGATAGACAAACTTCTTGTCCTGCAATTCGAAGGTTGCCGTCTGCGGAATGACAATCACATCTTCTCTGACAGTTGATACGACTACCGCTCCTGTACCACCGTTGCGCAGCAAATGGCCTTCGTTCGGGAAAACAGCACGCAAAGAGACGGCTCCTGTCTGAGCATCCACAATGCCACTCACAGCATCTACCCTACCCTTTTGGCTATATGTTTTGCCATTGGAAAGCAGAAGTGACACATCGGGCATTCCTTGCATGAATTGCTCCAGACTGCCATACTGCAGGGTGAGCTCTGTCACCTCACGCTCGCTAAGGCTGAAATAAACCCACATTTCACTGTCATCGCACACCGTAATCAAAGGCTCGCTGATGCTGCTGCTAACCAGGGTCCCGACACGATAAGGAATCATACCCGTCACACCACTGACAGGACTTTTCACAACCGTATAACTGAGACTGTTGCGAGCATTGACTACTTGAGCCTGTGCCTGCGACACCTGAGCCTGAGCCGAAAGCAGAGCCTGCTGAGCCGTCTGCAGTTCATATTCGCTGACAACTTGCTGGGCGAATAACCGGTTCTTACTATCGAAATTGAGCTTTGCCGTAGCCTCTGCTGCTTGGGCAGCTTTCAAAGATGCCTCTGCTGTGTTCAACGCAGCCTGATACGGCACCTGGTCTATCACAAAGAGCGCTTGCCCCTTTTGGACCTTCTGCCCCTCGGTTGTCAATATCTTTGTAATAAGTCCGCTCACCTGTGGACGTATCTCTACCATCTCCCGACCTTTCATGGTGGCACTATATTTGGCTTTAACCTCCTGTTTGGTAAGTTCCACCTTTACTGTCTTATAAACCAAAGCCTCCTGTGCTTGCTTCTTTTCCTGACAGGCAGTAAATGCCAAGCATGCCATCAGGAATGAACATACAGTTTTTTTTGTCATAAATATGATGATTTTGTTTTTATGCGGTAATGGTATTGATGTGAAAAGCACTATGTCTCAGAGTATGCTCTCTGCACACATAACACCTTCAACTGTCATTTTCAATGTTTTTATGCCACAAAGGTACAAAAAAAGAGAATAACTAACGTGCTTTATTAAAAAATATTCGAAAATGTAAACGAACTTTCCGATGGCATTGTAACACACAGGAATTCGTAAAAAAGGTGGCACACCCTTAACGATGTGCCACCTTATATGGTTTCATGTATAACTATTCGTTACTGTCGGAGAAAGAATATGGATAGGCTGATGCCTGAATACCACGGTTCTTGTTTGGCTTGTTGCTCATCTGGTATTGAAGTTTTACGCCACGCAACAGTTGGTCGTGAGTAAAATAATTCTTGTCGTATGCCTTGCCATTCACCTTGAGCGACTGTACATAGCGGTTCTCATCACTATTGGCAGGTGCCGACAGTTCAATGGTCTTGCCGTTCTCCAGATTCACCTTTGCCTTCTTGAAAAGAGGGGCTCCAAGAACATACTGATCGGAAGCGGGGCATACAGAATAGAATCCAAGAGCAGACATTACATACCATGCAGAGGTTTGTCCGTTATCCTCGTCACCGCAGTAGCCATCGGGAGTAGCGAAATAGAGACGGCGCAGCACCTCACGCACCCAATATTGTGTCTTCCAGGGCTGCCCAGCATAGTTATACAGGTAAATCATATGCTGGATAGGCTGATTGCCATGAGCATACTGCCCCATGTTGACCACCTGCATCTCACGCATCTCATGGATAAGTTGCTTGCGTGTATCGACATTGCCACCAAAGGTAGGAGGTGTCGTAAAGACTGCATCCAGTTTGTCGACGAAAGCCTGGTTGCCACCCATCAGGTTAATAAGGCCACGAATATCATGGAACACACACCACGTCCAGTGCCAGCTGTTGCCTTCTGTGAAAGGTCCCCACCAAGCGTCGGGTTTGAAATCGTCGGGGAAGTTGCCCTTTGAGTCACGTCCGCTCATCATACCATATTTAGGATGGAATATATTCTTGTAGTTCTGACTGCGTTGCTTGTAGATGTCCGTTTCAGATGCAGGACGCCCCAGTTTCTTGCCCATCTGATAGATACACCAGTCGTTGTAGGCATATTCCAATGTACGTGAAGCACTCTGTCCAACCACATCGGAAGGTACATAGCCCAGTTCATTGTATTCCTTGTAGGCAGTGCGGCCAGATGCACTTACGGTGGGGTGCACTGTATTTGCACCATGTAACAAGGCTTTGTATGCACCCTCCAAGTCTTTCTTAAGTGTACCCTTTACATAAGCATCGGCCACTACAGATGCGGAGTTGTTACCGACCATACAATCACGATGGCCCGGAGTCGCCCACTCGGGGTAGAGACCACTTTCCTTGAAAGCATTATAGAAACCTTCCTGCATTTTCTCTGCCATTTCTGGATAGAGAAGATTCACAAGTGGCATCTCTGCACGGAAAGAATCCCAAAAGCCGGTATCGGTGAAGAAGTAACCGGGCTCTACCTTTCCAGTGTGTGGGCTGTAGTGTACCACATTACCCTTGGCATCGTATTCGTAGAACATACGGGGGAACAGTGTGCTGCGATACAGACAACTATAGAACGTACTCAATTCGTTCACGTCGCTGCTCTCAACCTCTATCCGGCCCAACACCTCGTTCCAACGGTCGCGCCCGCGTGCCTTCAGTTGCTCAAAATTCAGTGAGCCAAGTTCTTTGAGGTTCAATTCAGCCTGCTCGATGCTGATGAAAGAAGAAGCCACCTTGGCATGTACCTGTTCTCCCTTCTTAGTAGCAAAGCCTATGATGCCACCTGCATGATTGCCGCTTGCCTCCAGTTCATCAGGACGAATATCTCCGTTAGGCACAGCCGCCTTATATGTGAAGGGTTTATCGAATACTATCACAAAATAGTTCTTAAAATTACCTGGCACGCCACCACTGTTTTTCGTTGAATAACCTACAATTTTCCTCTCGGCGGGAATGATGGTAACGGAAGAACCATTGTCGAGGGCATCTACAACTACACCCGATTTATCATTCTCTGGGAATGTGAAACGGAACATAGCGGCACGTTCTGTCGGGACAATTTCTGTGTTGATGTCATAGTCCGCCAAATACACTTGATAGTAATATGGGCGTGCCGTCTCGGCCTTGTGGTTGAAGAAACTGGCACGGTCTGACTCCTTAAACACAGGCTGGCCAGTAATTGGCATCAAGGCAAACTGACCATAATCATTCATCCACGGACTGGGCTGATGCGTCTGCTTGAAACCGTTGATGCGGTTGGCATTATAACTGTAAATCCAACCTTCGCCCATGCGACCGGTCTGCGGTGTCCAGAAGTTCATGCCCCAAGGCATTGCCGTAACAGGATAAGTATTGCCTGTGGACAGCTCGAAATTAGAGTCTGTGCCGACAAGCGTGCTTACATAGTCAGCATAATTGACTTTTGCCTGAGCGAAGAGACCGCAAAGTGCAAAAGCAACAAAAGATAAAATTTTTCTTCTCATGACGATTACATTATCTGAGTTCTTACATTGATAAACACTTCTCATACAACCGTTAGCGAGTCCATTCATGATGTCATGAGAGTAAGAACAAAACACATCACAACATCTGTCGCTATCAGATTGCATGGACAAAGTTATAAAATAATTCCATATAGCAGAACTATTTCACAATAAAACATGAAAGAACCTTGTAACGAAAGGACAAACAAATCCCCGCAAAGCAATGAAGTGACCCCAAAAGTTAGACACAAAACTTTTGGGGTGCAGTTCACAATCGGCAATGCGGGGATTTAATAATAGTGATAAAGACGTGAATCTATTGTGTGTTTAAGATTTTCTTCCCATCGATGATATTAATACTATTCTTTTTGGGGGTTATACATGCACGTCCTGAAAGGTCATATACGGCGGACGATGAATGTTTCTTCATAACAGTTTCAATGGCAGTAGCACCAGATTCGTCATAATAGAAATAGCCTTCGTACGGCACTGCGCTGACTGCATTAAACACATCTTCTGCCAACTTTATATCGGAGATAGTAAAGGGATATTCTCCGACCTGCATGTCGGGGGAAGGCACAAAGTTACATCTGAACAACTCTCCATTTCTAATGGTGGTTGCTTCCAGTCCCAAGTTATATATCAAAACGATATAATGCCCATTGTCCAGTTCCAATAATCGATGGGAATAACCGGTCAGGCTACTGCTCAATTCAATCGAACTGGCATCGGCAAGCACCATACCTTCCGGCAGAGACATCTCCATCTGCAATCCCATTATTGCCTGTTCGCCATTCAGTCTAACGCTGATTGTTCGTTCCTCTTCGTGGAAGACGGAGAGAGAAGCGGTTTGTGACTCCTGTGCGACGATGTCTGGCGACAAGAACAAACAGAACAGAAGGAAACATAGAAAGTATTTATTTTTCTCCATTGCTATTGTCTTTTATGATTTCTATGATAGACTCAATATCTTGGTCGTCGGTCGTTCCGTCTTCATTTGCATCTGACATTTCCGGAACAAATGATTCATCTTCTGTCCCTTTTATGATAGTGGCAGCCGAAAGAATGTCCTGCACATCAACACCGTCATCGCCATTTACGTCGCCAAGTTTGAACACACCGATAAGTCCGTTGCGTGTGCGTGCCGTAACAGGTGTCCCATCTGCCATTGTCATGGAAATCTGATTGACCTTCACTTGATGGCGATGACCTGTATCGATAGTGTCGGGCAGGAAGACATCAAATGTCAAGAGGGCATGTGTGGCAGGTTCTGTGGTACCGCCTATCATGGTAAAGTCCCAAAGTTTGGCACCTTCCTCTATAATAGAGATCGTGTCGACGGCTTCGCAGATAGTCACTGTATAGCCCACGGCCTTGCTGCTCAATGTATACTTATTTGGCTCTATTACCACACCAGCAGGGAAGGTAAGGCGGATATTCAAGTCCTTCACCACCTCTGTATTGACAAGGTTGATAGAGTACTTAATGCTTTCGCCGGGCTTGCCGTTGATGGTTGGCAGATAATAGGAGTACTGCGAGATGGCCGGCATGGTTGGTTCGTTGGGGAAAGCAGGATTAAACTCAAACTTTGCATAGAAATTCAGGTTTTCCTTGCCTACCGTGTAAGAGAATGAACTTAAAGTAGTATATAATTCTCCATTCAAATACCAACCTTTGAACTCGTAGCCATCGTTACGATAGGCAGAGAGAGAAAAGGTCGTGCCTTCGAGCAATCTGCCACTTGTGCCACGCCAATAACCACCTTCGCTACACGTAACAGAAACATTGTGCTTCAGGATAGGATCGCCCGGTTCATTGGGAGTGTTGGGATCAAACACGCACTGGGCTGTCAACGTGTCGCCATCAACAGGCATCACATAACTGAAACTTCTGCTATCGGACACCTTCGTGCCATCGTTTCTGTACCATCCCAGAAAACTGTAGCCGGTCTCGAGTGATGCCGAGCAACTGACTTTCTTTCCGGCGAGATATCGGCCTCCTCCGGAAACAGACAGTCCGTCTGTAGCCTTTAACACCAATCTGTAATATAAACTTGTGCTTGGCTCGGATGGTTCGACGGGCATACTGGGGTCAAATGCATAATTGGCTATCAGCGTATCTGCTTTTTCTGTATTCAGGAATTTGAACGAAGTGGTTGTACTCAGTTCGTTTCCTTTTGTATCTGTCCAGTTGACGAAGCGATAACCTGTATTAACGTAAGCATACACCGTAACGTATTTGTCGACAACATATTTGCCTGCTCCGTTCACTGTGCCACCCTCCTCAATGTTTCGTAGCAACACGATACGAGAATAGTACAGGTCTGTTCCCGGTGCGCCTGGCTCGACGGGGAAGGACGGATCGAAATCGTCCTGCCCAAAGGTGGCGGTGCTGCCCATAAGCAGCGCCACCGCCATTGTCATTAGATAACGGATTATTTTCATAGTCCTTTCTCCGTTAATTCGTTACTTTATCACCTTCTTTCCGTTTACGATGTAAATGCCACGCGTTGCATTAGCATTTACACGCTGACCGGCAATGTTATAGATAGCGTCTCCGGTGTTGCTGTTAACAACATTGTTATCTTCAAGGTCCTTGATTCCAGTAGCGCTGTTCTCTGCGTCGAAGACAAGTTCAAAGCGGTCCGTAAAGGTGCCGGCATCCGTCTTGAAGGCGTATTCGCCGGAAGAGAGGTCGATTGTCTCTCCTGTCACGTAATCAACAAGCATTACCTTCTCAACATCGCAACGTCCGATGCTGATGGTATATGTTCCGCCTGCAGAAACATACAAGCCCATCTTGACAACGCCGTCACCACTGGGACGCTCGTTGATAGCATACCTTGTGCCATCGGCATCGAGGGTAAAGAGTTGGGGCACGCTGTTATCCATGCTTGGGAACTTGCTGGCATCGCAAGCCATTTCGTAGTCAAGACTTGCCTTTTCGTTCAGCACGACGCGTGTTTCGTCGTTACTCTTGTCGCCTGCTGTAAGAACGACATTGACGAGCATGCGTTCCTTTTGTGCATGATTCTTGGCAGCCGCCGCATTCTGGCTGGCAATGACATCTGTGAACTGACGACCTTGGAGAGGGAAGCCGATGGTGTTATACTCTTCATTGGGACATTGCACAAAGAATGCTTCGTTAGGACGGATGGCATAATCGTCGTCGGTTATGCTGTATGCTATATACTTGCGGTTGTAGGCATCCCATACGGTGATTGGAGCGGTGAAGTTCAAGCAATGTGAGTTGTAGAAACACTGATAGGGATTGCCAACGAGGTTCCAACCGGTGTTGGCTTTTTGTGCCGAAGTGTTTACCTCGAGTGTCTTGACAAACTCTCTGTTGGAAACAATGTTTTGTTTCGTGGCATTATCTACGGCATGGAAATAGTTCCACGTGTCCTTGTTGGTCTGCATGATGAAGCCTGTGCCTGCGGGGATGACGTCATTCTCCTTGTCGAATGTTTTCCATGAACCGGTTGCGCCATTTGCTGCACGATTTCCTCCGTCGTAATAACCTATCTTGTATTGCACGTCTGCTGCACTATGAGTTATGTCTGATATCTTCATGTCAAAAGGCAGAGAGAAGAAATACCAACGGTTCTTGGGAGTATAAAGACTAACCTGCACCGTTCCGTTTACCTTGATATTTCCGCAATTGGAAAAAATCTGCCCGGGGTAGTTCGTATGGTAAGAAGCCTCATGGCCTTCGATTATCAGGTCGTTGATGTTTTGAGGATTCGTGCCATTGAACTTCAAAGAAGGCTTACGGTCGTAGTCTCCGTTGATTGTGATATTTGGATTGCCTTCGAAGCGGTCGTGATTCATTACCACCGGATTATTTACAACCCAATCCTGTATCTCGGCAATGCTAAAGCCTGTAATGGATTTGAAGTTATACCAATATTCGTGGAGTTTATAGGCATTAACGAGGAAGGAGGGCACAATGAGGTCCACATCTTTCAAACGGTCCTTTGCAATAGGGTAATTGCTTGTTGTCGCCGTAACAACTGTAGGAGCATTCAAGCGAAGTGTGGCCAAGTTATCGCAACCTATGAACTGGTTGTTATTCATTGCATATTGACTAACACCTATTTCTGCGGTCTTCAGATTATTGCAGTTCTGGAAAGCATACGCTTCTAAGGTAGTAACATTCTTGGGGATTACCAAATCGACGATGCTGTCACAATTCGAAAAAGCTCTGCTGCCAATCATCTCGAGGCTCTCGGGTAATGTACCGAAGTTTACATTAACACAGTCCAGGAATGCACTGGTGTTAATACGTTTCAGCCCGTCGGGAAGTTTTATTTTCATGCTTGAACAGGTCTGGAAAGCAGACTGTCCTATGGCTTCCAATTTTTCGGGAAGTATTACTTCTTCAAGGTAATAGCAAATATAGAATGTCTGATACGGAATAACCGTCCAGTTCTTGGCACATTTCACCTTGCGCAGCCAAAACATTCTCTGGAATACACCGTCATCCCAACTGCTCGAATATGTTTCTGGACCATATATCTCCGTGCAATCGTCCGGCATATTTATTTCCTGAATATGGCTGGCGTAGAAAGCCCTATTCCTTATATTTCTTAATGTAGATGGTAATGCCAGAGAATCTATAAAGGAATAATAGAAAGCTTCTTCGTTAATTTTTGTCAAGCCCTCCGGCAAAGCAAGACGGTGCAGGAACTGCATTGCAGTATCACTTGATGTTACCTGGAATTGTCTCGCCGGCACTTCTGTGAACTCTGCCTCGCTGAGGTCGAGGTCGAGCAGACCATGCATCATCTTTACCTTCGCCCAGTCGTCGCTATTCATCTTACCCTTCACCTTCAGGCGGCGCACATTCTTGATGTGGTCTGTATTGTAGAGCACCTCTGTGCCAAGGCTGCCCGGTTCAAGCAAGTTAACGCTAATCAACGGGCTCTTCATGACACCTGCTAAAATAATTGCGACTTTTGGTGAACTCGTGCCACTTGTTGATGCCACCCATTTGATGGTGTGTACACCCGGTTGTAAAACTTCACAGAAACGGGTTTGAATATTCTTCACGTAAGAGTTGTTAGTATTTACCTGAGCCCCACGAAGAGTTCTGACAAGTTTGTCATCCACGTAAATCTCAATTAATCCACAACTACCCGCCGTAGAATACACGAATGTAGAAAGTTCATCTACTGATACTGTGGCACACAATGTCTTAGTACCCTGTTCCACACCTGTAGATGTATTGAAGTTATCACCAACATTTTTTGAAATATACCACGACGTTGAAGAACCTACGCCGGCATTCGGTGTTGTCCAAAGAATGGGGTATTCATTCCAATAGGGGGCAATATAGCCTTGAGTCATTGCCTGACAGTTCACTACCTCGTTGGCCGTGCCAACAATACGTTCGATTGTCTGGTTAGCACGGTTGGAATATGCTTCCTCGAAATGTGCTGTGAGAGAAGATGGGAAGCCCCAGCCATCCAAAGCATTCAGAGCACGATAGAGTTTCAACTCTGCCACGAAACGCTCACCCGATTCGTCGGCAGGAATAAACAGCCAGTGTATGCGGTCCTCGGAAGAACAGTTATACTTGACTGTGGTACTTCCATCCGAAGTTCCAAAGAAGTATGTCTCGTTATAATATGAAGTATTGAGAGGAGAAACTTGGATAGTATAACCTGTTTCCACGCCAGAAACCGTCCAAAAACATCCTTTATTTGTGGAACTAGAACTGGTGGTTACTTTTCCATTACTAGTCGTTGCTATATAATTCGCAGATGAGCCATTCTTGAACAAGTAGGCGCCATTGTCATTAATAGTCACAAGCACACGCAACGGTGTTTCGCCAATGGTATTGTTACTGCTGAGGAAGAGTTGGCTCTCAACATTATAGAGGTAATACTCCTGCTCCGAAACGGGAGCCGAATTGGCAGGCACAGTGGGTGCCTCACGTTCTGCTGCCCACGCTGAGAGCGTACACAGGCTTGCCATGAAGGCAAGAACTAAAGAAACAATCTTTTTCATTTTGGTTTGTGTTATAATAGTTCTACAATTATTCGCACGCATACAAGGCGAGAACGCTATACACAAACGGCGGAAAGACACGGATACAAAAAACGTGGAGACCGGTTGCTGCCCGTTCCACGCATAGAGGCCCTGAGATTGCCTGTAGTCATCAGAACGAGCAACCATAGACCCCACGCCGATATGAACACAATACTCCCCACACGGAGGAATATGCATATACATACCCATGGGCATCTACTGTTGCAATGTTCTCGGATGACAATTTGAAATTTCTCAGGTTTCTATGCGTCAAGAACAAAGCGTAAAGTAAACGCCTTTGTTATATTCGAATTCTCGTTACCCGCCCATCCGCATCAGGGCTTCAGCCCTGATGCCCGGCGTGGGCGCTTGTCATCACTACGACAACAACGGGAAATCCTATGCAAATATAGCGATATAAAATTACCCAACAAACATTTATGGCAAAAAATAAAAGGAAGACATGACGATTGAATCGGACGGATATGAAAACGACCTGCAAGAAGTCAGAAAACTTCACACGTAAAGTCGGGCAATTACACACGTGAACTTTACCAATTACACACGTGAAGTTGAGCATCTTTACACGTGAACTTTTCTGTGTTCACTCATCACAACGCAACCCTCTCTGTTTGTAGAGGTTACAAAAACAAAGAACCGCAGGGCTTTCGCCTTGCGGTTCTCTATGATATTCCCTTCCCTAAAAGGTGGGAATGGGGAGAGGATTAATAGATTCCGTCTGAGTAATCGAGCAGAGTTTTGCGGTTGGCAAGGGTACGGTCGTAGTCCTCGCGGTTGGTAACCACAATCTTGTCGAACTCGCGCAGACCGGTACCGGCAGGAATGAGGTGACCGCAGATAACGTTCTCCTTCATGCCCTCCAGGTAGTCTGTCTTGCCATTGATGGCTGCTTCGTTGAGCACCTTGGTGGTCTCCTGGAAGGATGCTGCAGAGATGAAGCTGCTGGTCTGCAATGCGGCGCGGGTGATACCCTGCAGAATCTGCTTGGAGGTTGCAGGACGTGCATCGCGAACCTGAACCGTCTTCTTGTCCTGACGCTTGAGGTATGAGTTCTCGTCGCGCAAACGGCGTGCAGTCACGATCTGACCATTCTGCATATTCTCGCTGTCGCCACAATCTACAACCACCTTCTTACCCCAGATATTGTCGTTCTCTTCGTTGAAGTCGAGCTTATCGACAATCTGCTGAGAGAGGAATCGTGTATCGCCGGCATCGTCGATCTGCACCTTACGCATCATCTGACGAACGATGACCTCGAAGTGCTTGTCGTTGATCTTTACACCCTGCAGACGGTATACGTCCTGAATCTCGTTGACGATATATTCCTGAACGGCTGTGGGGCCCTTGATGGCAAGGATGTCGGCAGGAGTGATGGCACCGTCGGAAAGCGGTGTGCCGGCACGTACATAGTCGTTCTCCTGAACCAGGATCTGGCGGTTGGCAGGAATGAGATACTTCTTGATGGCACCTTCGCCACCCAGACGCGGAGTGATGATGACCTCGCGATTGCCACGCTTGAGCTTACCCATGGTAACCTCGCCATCGATTTCGGCAACTGTTGCGGGGTTGCTCGGGTTACGTGCCTCAAAGAGTTCAGTAACACGGGGCAGACCACCGGTAATGTCACCGCCACCACCAATAACACGAGGAATCTTGACAAGAACATCACCTGCCTTCACTTCCTGACCGTCGCTGATAGCGATGTGGCCACCGATGGGCAGGTTGTAATGGCGCAGGATGTCGCCATTCTCATCCAAAATATGTACTGTGGGAACACGCATTCTGTCGCGTGACTCGATAACGATGAATTCCTGCAGGCCTGTCTGTTCGTCGGTTTCAACCATATAGTTGACACCCTCGACAACGTCCTCGAACTTCACCTTACCGGGCATTTCCGTTACAACTACGGCATTGAAGGGATCCCACTTGGCTATAACTTCATCCTTCTTGACGACGTCTCCATCGTTCTTGTAAAGGGTGCTGCCATAAGGAACGCTGGCAGTGAGCAATACGATGCCTGTAGTAGGATCGACGAAGCGAACTTCGGTCAGACGACCTACCACAACCTTTGCTTCCTTGCCGTCTTCCTCCGTAATGTCTACGGTACGCAGTTCCTCGAACTCAAGACGTGCGTCATACTTTGCCACAATGCGGGCATTGGCTGCTGCATTACCAGCCACACCACCGGCGTGGAAGGTTCGCAGAGTCAACTGTGTACCAGGCTCACCGATAGACTGTGCTGCAATAACACCGACTGCCTCACCCTTCTGTACCATGCGGCTGGTGGCAAGGTTACGGCCGTAGCACTTCATGCAGACGCCCTTCTTGCTTTCACAAGTGAGCACGGAACGAATCTCGACACTCTCGATGGGGCTATCTTCTATTTCCTGTGCCTTAGCCTCGTTAATCTCTTCACCGGAAGCACAAATGAGCTTGCCTGTATGCGGATGGATAATGTCATGCACAGACACACGACCGAGAATGCGATCGTAGAGACTGCTGATGACTTCGTCGCCATTCTTCAAAGCAGAGCATACAAGACCACGCAGAGTGCCACAGTCCTCCTCGTTGATGATAACGTCGTGGCTGACGTCGACAAGACGACGTGTCAGGTAACCGGCGTCGGCCGTCTTCAAAGCGGTATCGGCAAGACCCTTACGAGCACCGTGAGTAGAGATAAAGTACTCGAGCACGCTCATACCTTCCTTAAAGTTAGAAAGAATTGGGTTCTCGATGGTGTCGGGCTCTGCACCTGCCTTCTGAGGCTTAGCCATAAGGCCACGCATACCAGAGAGCTGGCTAATCTGACCGGCACTACCACGAGCACCAGAGTCGAGCATCATGTATACGGCATTGAAGCCTTGGTCGGCCTCCTTCATGGTCTTCATCAAAGCCTTTGAGAGGTCGTTATTGACGTGTGTCCAGATGTCGATAACCTGATTGTGACGTTCCTTATCGGTGATAAAGCCCATGCCATATTCACCGCTGATGCGCTCAACCTCCTCATTACCCTTACGAATGAGTTCTTCCTTCTCTTCGGGAATAATGATATCACCAAGATTGAAGGACAAACCACCTTCGTATGCCAGACGGTAACCAAGGTTTTTGATACCATCGAGGAACTCGCAGGCACGAGCTACACCTACAGTCTTGATAACGTCGGTAATGATGCCACGAAGAGTCTTTTTAGAGATTACATCATTGAAGAAGCCTACCTCCTCGGGGATGATCTCATTAGCAATAACACGACCAACAGAGGTCTCTACCATGCGCTTGCCAAGGGTTCCATCCTCAAGCTTGTCGTTGACCATCACGAATACTGGAGCATGTACATCGACGCGCTTTTCATTGTATGCGATGATAGCTTCCTCGGGACCATAGAACTTCAAACCTGCACCCTTTGCGCCAGGACGAAGCTTGGTGATATAGTACAGACCGAGCACCATGTCCTGAGAAGGAACGGTGATAGGTGTACCGTTGGCAGGGTTCAGAATGTTATGAGACTGAAGCATCAGAATCTGAGCCTCAAGGATTGCCTCGTTGCTCAAAGGCAGATGCACAGCCATCTGGTCGCCGTCGAAGTCGGCATTGAACGCCGTACAAGCCAACGGATGAAGCTGAATTGCCTTACCCTCAATCATCTTTGGCTGGAAAGCCTGAATACCGAGACGGTGAAGTGTCGGAGCACGGTTCAACAGAACGGGGTGACCCTTCATGACGAACTCGAGGATATCCCAAATGATTGGATCCTTACGGTCAACAATCTTCTTGGCACTCTTCACGGTCTTAACAATACCGCGCTCAATGAGTTTACGGATAATGAAGGGTTTGTAAAGTTCTGCTGCCATGAGTTTGGGAAGACCGCACTCGCCCATCTTCAGCTCCGGACCAACAACAATAACCGAACGTGCAGAATAGTCAACGCGCTTACCCAGCAAGTTCTGACGGAAGCGGCCTTGCTTACCCTTCAGTGAATCGCTCAAAGACTTCAAAGGACGATTGCTTTCCGTCTTGACTGCACTGCTCTTACGGCTATTGTCGAAGAGGCTGTCAACAGCTTCCTGAAGCATGCGCTTCTCGTTACGAAGAATAACTTCGGGAGCCTTGATTTCAATAAGTCTCTTAAGACGATTGTTACGGATAATAACACGACGATAAAGGTCGTTCAAGTCACTCGTTGCAAAGCGACCGCCATCCAGGGGCACCAAAGGACGCAACTCGGGCGGAATAACCGGAAGAGTGCGCATAATCATCCACTCGGGTCTGTTTACCTTTGCGCTTGAGCGGAAGCTCTCCACAACCTGAAGACGCTTCAACACATCATTCTTATGCTGTTGTGAGCCACCTTCCTTGTTTGCTTCGTCACGAAGTTGATTAGACAACGAATCCAAATCCAATTCGCAAAGCAAATCGTATATTGCCTCCGCGCCCATTTTTGCAATGAACTTGTCCGGATCCTTGTCGTCCAAGTATTCATTACCTTGTGGCAGACGATCCAAGATATTCTCATATTCCTCCTCCGAAAGCAAATCGAATTTTTGAACAGGAATATCCTTGTTCTTTGCCATTACACCGGGCTGAATTACGATGTAGCGCTCATAATAGATAACTGCATCCAATTTCTTGGTGGGAAGACCCAGAAGATAGCCCATCTTATTTGGCAAAGAACGGAAGTACCAAATGTGTGCAACGGGTACCACCAACTGAATGTGACCACTGCGCTCACGACGTACCTTCTTCTCTGTTACCTCTACACCACAACGATCGCAGACATTGCCCTTATAACGAATACGCTTATACTTTCCGCAATGGCACTCATAGTCCTTTGTGGGGCCAAAGATACGCTCGCAGAAGAGACCGTCACGCTCAGGCTTGTAGGTTCGGTAATTTATGGTTTCAGGTTTAAGCACCTCGCCATAAGAATTCGCAAGAATCTCTTCGGGCGATGCCAAACCGATAGTTATTTTGGTAAAGTTTGTCTTTACCTTATTTTCTTTCTTAAAAGCCATATTTTGATATCCTTTCTTAAAAGCGATTCATTAATCCAAACTTACTCGCAATCCCAAACCACGCAACTCATGTAGCAATACATTGAGAGATTCGGGGATGCCCGGCGTGGGCATGTGTTCACCCTTGACGATAGCTTCATAAGCCTTGCTACGACCTACAACATCATCACTCTTGATGGTGAGAATCTCCTGGAGGATATGTGATGCACCGAATGCCTCAATAGCCCAGACTTCCATCTCACCAAAACGCTGACCACCAAACTGTGCTTTACCACCGAGAGGCTGTTGAGTAATGAGAGAGTACGGACCAATGCTACGAGCATGCATCTTGTCTTCAACCATGTGGCCGAGTTTGAGCATATAGGAAACACCTACTGTTGCAAGCTGGTCGAAAGGTTCGCCGGTAGCACCATCATAGAGCTGTGTTGAGCAGTAGCGGGGCAAACCTGCCTTGTCTGTCCACTCGCAGAGATCCTCGAGCGATGCGCCATCGAAGATTGGTGTTGCAAACTTAACACCAAGCTTTTGGCCGGCTGCGCCAAGAACGGTTTCGAAAATCTGACCGATGTTCATACGAGAAGGCACACCCAGCGGGTTAAGAACGATATCTACTGGTGTACCGTCTGCCAAGAATGGCATATCCTCCTGACGAACAACCTTGCTGACAATACCCTTGTTACCGTGACGACCGGCCATCTTATCGCCGACACCAATCTTACGCTTCTTAGCTATATAGACCTTAGCCAACTGGATAATGCCGTTGGGCAGCTCATCGCCGAGACTGATGGCGAACTTCTTACGTTTCATTTCAGTCTCGAGTAATTTGTATTTCTTGAGATAATTGATGACAAGCTGACTTATGAGAGTATTTGTATGTTCATCGTCTGTCCATCCTCTCATCTGCACTGTAGTATAGTCAATGCTCTCAAGGACATTAGCTGTAATGTTATTGTTCTTAGGAAGAATTTCCACGCCAACATTATCCATGATACCCTGACTCTTCTTACCCTTGGTAAGTTCAAGTAGCTTATCAACAAGAATTGCCTTCAGGTCTTCTGCCTTGCTGTTGAATTCTTCATCAATCGCAGCAAGACGTGGCTTATCCTGAAGTTTTACCTTACCAGTCTTTGATGCCTTTGTGAAGAGTTTCTTGTCGATGACTACGCCATTGAGTGACGGGCTTGCCTTGAGTGAAGCATCCTTCACATCGCCAGCCTTATCACCAAAGATGGCGCGAAGCAACTTTTCTTCGGGACTGGGATCGCTTTCGCCCTTTGGAGTAATCTTACCAATCATGATATCACCGGGAGCCACACGAGCACCAATGCGAATAATACCATTCTCGTCGAGGTCCTTTGTTGCCTCTTCGCTGACATTTGGAATATCGGCTGTAAGTTCCTCCATGCCACGCTTTGTTTCACGTACCTCAAGGGAGAACTCTTCAACGTGTACACTTGTGAGGATATCTTCACGAACAACACGTTCATTAAGAACGATGGCATCCTCATAGTTGTAACCCTTCCAGGGCATGTAAGCCACAAGGAGGTTCTTACCAAGTGCCAATTCACCGTCCTCCGTAGAGTAACCTTCTGTCAAGATCTGACCCTTAACAACTCGTTCACCCTTATTACAGATAGGACGCAAGTCGATTGTCATATTCTGGTTGGTACGGCGGAACTTAGGAATGCTGTATTCTTTCAGTGCAGGCTCGAAGCTTACAAACTCCTCTTCCTCTGTGCGGTCATAAAGGATACGAATGGTAGTAGCGTCTACATATTCTACAATACCTTCACCCTCCGCAGTAATCATTGTGCGAGAATCCTCGCAAACCTGACGTTCGATACCTGTACCAACAATAGGAGCTTCTGTACGCATCAAAGGCACAGCCTGACGCATCATGTTAGATCCCATCAATGCACGGTGAGCATCATCGTGTTCCAAGAAAGGAATCAAAGCTGCAGCGATAGAAGCAATCTGCTGAGGAGCAACGTCCATAAGGTTAACCTCAGAGGGAGGAACAACTGGATAATCGTCGTCCTGACGGCATTTTACCTTTGTGCGGATAAATGTACCATCATCGTTCAAAGGAGCATTACCTTGACCGATAATAAGTCCCTTTTCTTCTTCTGCAGTCATATAGCGAACGCCCTCATCGGAGAGGTCAACCTTTGCGTTCTCTACTTTACGATAAGGTGTTTCGATGAATCCCAAATCGTTAATCTTAGCATAAACACAAAGAGAAGAAATCAAACCAATGTTAGGACCTTCAGGAGACTCAATAGGACAAAGACGTCCGTAGTGAGTGTAGTGTACGTCTCGAACCTCGAAGCCGGCACGTTCACGAGAAAGACCGCCAGGGCCAAGAGCAGAAAGACGACGCTTGTGCGTTACCTCTGCCAAGGGATTGGTCTGGTCCATGAACTGGCTCAGAGCATTGGTACCAAAGAAACTGTTGATAACACCACCAAGGCTCTTGCTTGTCAACAGGTCAGTAGGCGTAAACACTTCGTTGTCGCGAACATTCATGCGTTCGCGGATAGTGCGAATCATTCGAGCCAAACCGATGGCAAATTGATTAGCCAATTGTTCGCCAACAGTACGAACGCGACGGTTGCTCAAATGGTCAATATCGTCAACACTTGCTTTTGAGTTTACAAGCTCAATCAAGTATTTAATAATCTCAATAATATCCTCCTTCGTAAGGACGCGAACGTTGGGATCTGTATCCAAACCAAGCTTGTGGTTGATACGATAACGGCCTACTTCACCCAAATCGTATCGCTTCTCGCTGAAGAAGAGGTTCAAAATAACTTCCTTGGCACTGGCATCATCTACAGGATCAGCATTACGCAACTGACGATAGATATAGCTGATAGCCTCCTTCTCGCTGTTGGTGGCATCCTTTTGGAAAGTGTTGAAGATGATGCTGTAGTCTGAAGACTGAGTATCTTCCTTGTGAACAAGAATTGAAGATACATTGCTATCCAGAATCTGCTCTATTGCCTCTTCATCAAGAACACTCTCACGCTCTAAGATAATCTCATTACGCTCAATAGATACAACCTCGCCTGTGTCCTCATCAACAAAGTCCTCAATCCAACTCTTAAGTACACGAGCAGCGAGTTTCTGGCCAAGATGTTTTTTCAGATTTTCACGAGTCGTCTTTACTTCTTCTGCCAAATTAAAGATTTGAAGAATATCCTTATCATTCTCAAATCCAATAGCGCGAAGCAAGGTCGTAACAGGCAACTTCTTCTTACGATCGATGTATGCATACATGACATTATTGATGTCAGTTGCAAACTCAATCCAACTGCCCTTGAAAGGAATAATACGGGCAGAATAAAGTAGAGAGCCATTTGCGTGTACACTGCTACCAAAGAATACGCCAGGAGAACGATGAAGCTGTGATACAACAACACGTTCAGCGCCATTGATAATAAATGTACCATTGTCGGTCATATAGGGAATGAAGCCCAAGAACACATCCTGAACCACTGTAGCGAAGTCTTCATGATCAGGATCATCACAACTAAGCTTCAGTTTCGCCTTCAAAGGCACACTATATGTCAGGTCACGCTCCAAGCACTCCTCAATCGTATAACGAGGAGGGTCAATGAAGTAATCGAGGAACTCCAGATTAAAGTTATTACGTGTGTCATTAATCGGGAAATTCTCAGAGAAGACCTTGTATAATCCATCATACTTCCTCAATTCGGGAGGAGTATCTAATTGAAGGAAGTCCTTGAACGACTTCATTTGTACTTCCAAAAAGTCGGGATATGCCAACGGACTTTTAACAGAAGCAAAATTTACTCTCTGATTCTTTTTGTTTGCCATCTAAACTAGTATGTTTTCTCGTGATTTTATTTATAGCACGTCTAGTTTGTCAACTAGGCACGTTAAGTTTGCCAATAAAGCACGTCATGTTTGCCAACTTAACATGTAATGTTTGGCACCGTAACACGTTAAGTTTCTAAGCAAATCACACCACCTGAAAATAAGGACTTATCTGTGAGTATAACTCATCAACAAGTTTATAGACACAAAAAGGCAAAGAACCCTCTACCAGAGGATCCTTTACCGTTAAGCCCTTTGAAGGGAATTTCGTTTACTTCAGTTCAACTTCTGCACCAGCCTCTTCGAGAGTCTTCTTCAAAGCCTCTGCGTCAGCCTTAGGCATACCTTCCTTCAGCACGCTGGGAGCACCGTCAACCATTTCCTTAGCTTCCTTCAAGCCGAGACCGCAAGCTTCCTTGACAGCCTTAACAACCTGCAGCTTAGCAGCACCTGCGCTCTTGAGGACAACGTCGAAGTCTGTCTTTTCCTCAGCAGCAGCTGCACCACCTTCACCACCAGCAGCAACAACTACAGCAGCAGCAGCGGGTTCGATGCCATAAGTTTCCTTAAGTTCATTCTTAAGATCAATTACTTCCTGTACTGTGAGCGCTACGAGCTCAGCAGCAATAGCCTTAATATCAGCCATTTCTTTAATGTATTTAAGTTATTATTATACTTGGTTATTTACTCAGCTGCAGCTTCTTCTGCCTTCTCCTCACGATTTTCAAGAGCGTTCAATACGTTCATAATCGGAGATTCAAGAGCAGCAATTACATCTGCAATCAATTCATTCTTGCTCTTCAGAGCGGCGAGAGTATTAAGTTGGTCAGCACCTACATAGAGAGCGCCTTCTGCATATGCAGCCTTGAAAGCAGGCTTTTCTTGTTTCTTGCTGTTCAACTCCTTGATGAGTTTTGCAGGAACATTAGCAGTCTCCGTAAGGAGCAATGCTGTTGTACCAACCAAAACGGGTTTCAGTTCATCAAAGTCCTGTTCTGCAGCTTCAAGAGCCTTAATCATCAAGGTATTCTTAACAACAACCATCTTCAGGCCGCTCTCAAAACACCTACGACGCAAGCTGCTTGTGCTGGCAGCATTCATACCCTCAACATCTACCAAATAGAAGTGGGGATATTGCTTCAGCAATTCGCCAAGCTGCGCAATAATTGCAATTTTATCTTCCTTTCTCATGATGTTACAGCTTTATTAGATTTCCTCCGTCGCCTTAGGATCAACCTTGATGCCGCGGCTCATTGTACTAGAAAGATAAATACTCTTAATGTATGTACCCTTTGCTGCAGCAGGCTTCAGCTTGATAATAGTTGAGATGAACTCTTTTGCATTCTGAGCGATCATATCTGCAGTGAAAGATACCTTACCGATTGAAGTATGTACGATACCCGTCTTGTCAACCTTGAAGTCAATCTTACCCTGCTTAACCTCGCGAACAGCTTTGGCAACATCCATTGTTACAGTTCCACTCTTAGGGTTAGGCATCAATCCGCGAGGACCGAGTACACGACCCAAAGCACCGATCTTACCCATGATGGAAGGCATAGTGATGATAACATCAATATCGGTCCAACCACCCTTAATTTTCTCGATATATTCATCGAGACCTACATAGTCAGCACCTGCTTCTTTTGCAGCAGCTTCAGCATCAGGCGTGCAAAGGCAGAGCACACGAGTCACCTTACCCGTACCGTTGGGAAGTGAAACGACGCCACGAACCATTTGGTTTGCCTTTCTGGGGTCAACGCCCAGGCGCACATCAATATCAACAGAAGCATCGAACTTGGTGGTAGTGATTTCCTTCACCAAGGCAGAAGCCTCCTTCAAGGTGTATGCTTTCCCTGCTTCAATCTTATCAGCTACCAACTTCTGATTCTTTGTCAGCTTACTCATTTTAATTGAAGTTTAAATTATTTACCAGGGAACTCACCCTTTACAGTGATACCCATACTTCTGGCTGTTCCTGCAACCAAAGTCATTGCAGACTCAATAGTAAAGCAATTCAGGTCAGGCATCTTGTCTTCGGCAATCGCACGAACCTGTTCCCAAGTAATCTCGGCAACCTTTTTACGGTTAGGTTCAGCACTACCACCTTTAACCTTAGCAACCTCCATCAATTGCACAGGTACTGGAGGAGTCTTAACAACAAAGTCATAAGACTTGTCCGTGTAGTAAGTGATTACAACAGGCAACACTTTTCCAGCACGATCCTGTGTTCTGGCGTTGAATGCTTTACAGAAATCCATAATATTAATACCCTTTGAGCCCAATGCAGGACCTACTGGGGGAGATGGATTTGCAGCGCCTCCTTTAATCTGTAATTTGATTAATCCAGCAACTTCTTTAGCCATTTTTTTATTCTTTATTTTTATTATTTAATTGAAATCATAAAACACGTAACAAGATGTTTTATAATTTCTCAACTTGTGTGAAACCAAGTTCAACGGGTGTTTTACGTCCGAAGATTTTAACCATCACCTTCAGTTTCTTCTTTTCGCTATTTACTTCTTCAACGACAGCATCAAATCCACTGAATGGTCCATCAGAAACCTTAACACTTTCTCCTACTTCATAGGGGATAATCAGTTCTTCTGGAATTTCTGCTTTTTCGTCGATAGAACCTAACATCTGATTAACTTCAGACGGCCTTAATGGCATAGGAGTATTGCTTGAGCGAGAATCATTGAGGAAGCCCATCACATTAGATACTTCGCGCAATCGGGCTTGTGTTTCGCCAACCAATTCTGCCTCTACAAAGACATAACCGGGATAACGATTCTTTTCCTTGATTTTGCGTTTACCTGCAGTGACGGTCACTACCTTTTCAGTAGGAATAAGCACTTGAGAGACATGTTTAGCGAAATCGGGTTGATTATTAATCAACGCATCGATAACCTCCTTAACCTTGCCTTCTTTGCCACTGATAGCACGTAGTACGTACCATTTCATTCCAGCATCTGCCATTTCCAGAAAAGGTATTTATCGCAGCAATCCATAAATGACTTCCATTCCAGACTGGAACAAGAAGTCCATAACGAAAACAACCAGTGCTATGCATAGGGAAGCAGTTAGTACTACAACAGCACTGTTCATAAGTACCGAACGTGTAGGCCAAGTGGTTTGGTATACAAGTTCATTATATGATTCCTTACAATAATTCTTAAAACTATCGAACATATCTTTCAATATTTAGCACGGGAAGAGAGGCTCGAACTCCCGACACCTGGTTTTGGAGACCAGTGCTCTACCAACTGAGCTATTCCCGTATTTTGGGTGGGCTAGATTCTCATCCACCCACCCAATTTATATTCTTGAGGTCAACTCAAGTTTACTATTCTTAATCGAATACCTCTGTGATCTGGCCAGAACCTACGGTGCGACCACCTTCACGGATAGCGAAGCGGAGACCTACGTTCAAAGCAACAGCGTAGATGAGCTCAACCTTGATCTCAACGTTATCACCAGGCATTACCATTTCGATACCTTCGGGGAGGTGAATCTCACCGGTGCAGTCCATGGTGCGGAGGTAGAACTGAGGACGATACTTGTTGCCGAAAGGAGTATGACGGCCACCTTCTTCCTTCTTCAAAACGTAGATAGAAGCCTTGAAGCCCTTGTGAGGAGTGATAGTACCGGGGTGTGTAATAACCATACCGCGCTTGATCTCGTTCTTGTCTACACCACGAAGGAGCAAACCTACGTTATCACCAGCTTCACCTTCGTCAAGGATCTTACGGAACATCTCAACACCTGTGATTACAGACTTCTTGTTCTCACCCAAGCCAAGGATCTGAACTTCGTCACCTACCTTAACAACACCAGTCTCGATACGACCAGTAGCAACGGTACCACGACCTGTGATAGAGAATACGTCCTCAACAGGCATCAAGAAGGGCTTATCAACAGCACGGAGAGGCTCCTGAATCCATGTATCACAAGCTTCCATCAAAGCCATTACCTTCTCTTCCCATTCAGCAACGCCATTCAAAGCACCGAGTGCAGAGCCGCGAATGATAGGAGTATCCTCCTCGAAGTCATACTGAGAGAGGAGCTCACCCATTTCCATTTCAACGAGTTCGAGCATTTCCTCATCCTCAACCATGTCGCACTTGTTCAGGAAAACAACCAAGCGGGGAACGTTTACCTGGCGAGCGAGCAAGATGTGCTCACGAGTCTGGGGCATAGGACCATCAGTAGCAGCTACTACGATGATAGCACCGTCCATCTGAGCAGCACCAGTTACCATGTTCTTCACATAGTCGGCGTGACCCGGACAGTCTACGTGTGCATAGTGACGATTTGCTGTTTCGTACTCTACGTGAGCTGTATTGATAGTAATACCGCGCTCCTTTTCTTCGGGAGCATTGTCAATCTGATCGAAAGACTTCAACTCAGAAAGACCGTGCTTTGCCAACACAGTTGTAATAGCAGCAGTCAAAGTAGTCTTACCGTGGTCGACATGACCAATAGTACCAATGTTCACATGGGGTTTGGTACGTTCGAATTTTTCTTTTGCCATAACGTTTTTCTATTATATATTAAAAAAGTAGTTACTTACATTATTATTTTTTGAGCTGCTTCCGAGAGTTGAACTCGGGACCTCATCCTTACCAAGGATGCGCTCTACCACTGAGCTAAAGCAGCAACACCAAAAATGAATTTATCTTACTCCGAAGAGAGCGGAAGACGGGGCTCAAACCCGCGACCCCCAGCTTGGAAGGCTAGTGCTCTATCAACTGAGCTACTTCCGCATATTCTGCAATAAGATGTGGGTGGTGATGGATTCGAACCACCGAAGGCGAAAGCCAGCAGATTTACAGTCTGCCCCATTTGGCCACTCTGGTAACCACCCATTCATTTTTTATTTTCACAAACCACTCTTGGTTTGTTGAGCCTCTTGTCGGATTCGAACCAACGACCCCGAGATTACAAATCACGTGCTCTGGCCAACTGAGCTAAAGAGGCGATTTACAGCCGAGTAAACATGCTAGCACGCTTAATCGGCTGCAAAATTACTAATTATTTCTGAACCTGCAAAAAAAAACGCTATTTTTTATCGATTTTTTTGCTTTTCTTTATATTTGGAAGCTTGCCGCAGCAAGGATTCCACTGTCTTGTCGATTGCTTCTTCAAATGTGTTGCATGTTTCCTGAGCGAACAATTCTGTGCCTGGCAGTATAACTTTCAGGGCTGCTTCCTTGTTCATTGCGGTCTCAGGTTTTACAACCTTTAACGACACCTCTACCCTTCCTATTTCGTCATTAAACTTAGTGAGTTTGGAGATTTTCTTTTCAATGAATTGCTCCAACTTCTCCGTTGCCTCAAAGTGGATTGCCTGAATCTTGATTTCCATAGTTACCTCCTTTTTTGTATTTGGCTCGTGGATGAGCCTGGTTATACATTTCTTTCAGCTGATCGAAAGTAGTGTGTGTGTAGATTTCAGTTGTCGACAGACTCTCATGACCAAGCAGTTCCTTGACGGACTGCAAGTCGGCCTTACGATTTAGCATTGCCGTAGCAAATGAATGCCGAAGCACATGTGGGCTCTTGCGTTGTTGTGTGGTTACCATCGACAAGTATTTCTTGACTAGATTTCGAACCTTGACGGGATTTATCCGCTGGCCGGTTATTTCATCAAGGAAAAGACTTGTCTGCCCCAAAACTTTCTGCTGTGCAAATTTTTCACGTTCTGCAAGATAGTGTCGGAGGCTGTCTCCATACTCATCGCCGTATGGTATGATGCGTTGCTTGTTTCGTTTTCCTGTTACTTTGAGTTGCATTTGATCCAAATCAATGTCTTTCTCATTCAAACTTACAAGTTCCGCCAACCTGATGCCTGTCGAATAAAATGTCAGCAATATCATGCGGTCACGGATGCCCGTATAGTCTTCTGTGAAGAAGTCTCCATCAAAAAGCCGGTCCATTTCCGATTCACGAATATAGGATGGCAATTTCTTTTCTACCTTTGGCCCTGGAATGTTGTACGCAGGGTCTTTGGTAACAAGACCTCGACGCAGTAGGAACTTATAAAAGGAGCGTAATGAACTGAGACGGCGACGAACACTTGTTGCAACGTTGCCTCTTTCCATCATTTCCACAACCCACTGCCTGATAATATCGGCAGGCATTTCTGCCCAAGTAAGGTTATTGTCTGTTGCTTCATAGAACCGTTTGAACGCTTCCAAGTCGGCTTGATACATCTCGGTAGTTTTGTGAGAATAGTTTTTCTCGTACCGAAGATAATCTATGAAGTCTTCAATCCAATTCACACTCTTCGCATGCTGATTTCATTGCGAAGGTAAATGTTTTTTTTGACAATCCAAAGACTTTTGTCAAAAATTAAGGACTTTTAATCTTCTACGCGACGGAGTTTCTGTACATAGACAGCACGCTCCATAGCAAGACGCTTCAGAACAGAAGGCTTATCGAACTGCTGACGAGCACGGAGTTCCTTTACGATACCGGTTCTCTCAAACTTACGCTTAAACTTCTTCAAAGCTCTCTCGATGTTCTCGCCTTCTTTTACGGGTACTACAATCATTGCTTCTTTTTTGTTGATTAAATTAGTTAATATGTTTATGCATCTAAAATTGCGGCGCAAAATTACATATACTTTTTGAAATAGCAAAGCTTTTTGTGAAAAAAATACAACAAGTGGCGACTTACGACATTTGTTGTGCGTTTACGAGTAACTACGAAGGTGTTTTTATAAAACAAACTAAGCCCACCGCATGGGTGGGCTTAGAATTTCTCTCTGTATATAATATATTATAATGTACGCGCGAGATTAGAGATTAGGATTCTCGTCCTTCCAGTTCTCTACAGGAGGAATGATGCCGAGGCCGATGATTTCGTCGCGCATCTTCTGCAAGTGTTCGTAAGAAGCCTGAAGGGCTGCGAGTTCTTCGGCTGTGCCTTCGGGCATTGTAAAGCGCACGCCATCCTTATCGATTACGGTAGGCATTGCCATCATTACGTTCTTGAAGCCGCACTTGTCGCAGTTTACGTAGCAACCGGCAGGCCATGTGAAGGGTTCGCCACCCATTGCGCCTTCTATCATCTTCACTGCCTGATATGCGGGGCTCTGGAAAGAGGAACGACCGCGAAGCTTGATGATGTTGCTGCCGCCCTGAATAGTCATGTGCTTGATTTCTGCCCAGCGTTCTTCTGAGAGAGGAAGTTCTGCAAAGGGCTTGCCATCGATTTTCGCCTTAGAAGCGAACACTGCCATCTGCTCTCCGTGACCGCCGTATGTGTAAGCCTCTGTCACCTTGTCCTGCTGCACACCGAACTCCTGAGCCAGCTGCTGCTGCAAGCGAGTAGAGTCGAGAGCGGCCAACGAGGTGAGCTGATTGGGCTTCAAGCCAGAGTGGATGAGAGCTGTGAGCGCTGTTACGTCGGCAGGATTGAAGATAACGACTACGTGCTTCACGTCGGGACAGTACTTCTTGATGTTCTCGCCGAACTCTGCTGCGATTTGGCAGTTGCCCTTGAGCAAGTCCTCACGTGTCATGCCGTCCTTGCGGGGAGCACCACCGCTGGAGATGATGTACTTTGCGCCTGTGAAAGCCTCTTCCGGATTGACGGTATAAGAGAGATTTGCACCGGGGAATGCGCAGTGGCACATCTCGTCGTACACGCCATGCACACCTGGTTCGTAGATGTCATACAAGCAAATGTTGGGAGTAAGGCCAAGCATCAGGACGCTTTGAACCATGTTAGAACCGATCATGCCACCGGCACCAACGATAACGAGTTTCTCGTCTGTCAGGAATTTCATGTTTTCTTATTATTTAAGTTTTATACATTATTCACACTGCAAAGATACTGTTTTTTCTTAATCCTACAAAGTTTTCCGAAATTTTCTTTGCCTGTAGGGCTTTACTCGCCATGCTTCAGCAATCCCGACAAATGCTTTTCCAACGCACAAGTCACACCTTCAGCGTATCGGAGCAAATCGGCAACAAACATGAAAAACGCACCATATCACCACATTCCTTTGCATTTTTCTTGCACAATAGCAGATAACATTATACTTTTGCATAACGAGAAACAGACAGATTCGCACATACGTAAAACCTAAAATCCACATAAAACCATGAGAGTTATCATCGAACCTGATTACGAAAACATGAGCCGTTGGGCAGCAGAGTATGTTGCTGCCAAAATCAATGCAGCAAACCCCACACCGCAAAAACCCTTCAAACTTGGATGCCCCACCGGCTCTTCTCCGCTTGGACTCTATAAACATCTGATAGAGATGCATAAGGCAGGCAAAGTGTCGTTCCAGAATGTCATCACATTCAACATGTTCGAATACGTAGGTCGGCCCGTAGACCAGCCCGAGAGTTACCTCTCCTTCATGTGGACAAACTTCTTCTCTCACATCGACATCAAGAAGGAGAACGTACACATCCTGAACGGCAACGCCCCCGACCTCATTGCAGAATGCGAACAATATGAGGCTGCCATCCAAGCCGCAGGTGGCATTGATCTCTTCATGGGCGGCATAGGTCCCGACGGACACATCGCTTTCAACGAACCTTTCAGTTCCCTGAAAAGCCGTACACGCATAAAGAGCCTGACCACCGACACCATCATTGCCAACAGCCGCTTCTTCGAAGGCGACGTCAACAAAGTGCCCAAGACTGCCCTGACCGTAGGTGTCGGCACCGTGATGGACGCCAAAGAAGTGCTCATCGTTGTCAATGGTCACAACAAGGCGCGTGCGCTGCAACATGCCATCGAAGGCTGCGTCAGCCAGGAATGGACCATCAGTGCCCTGCAGATGCACCCACACGCCATCATCGTCTGCGACGAAGCCGCCACCGACGAACTGAAGCACGGCACCTACAAATACTTCAAAGACATCGAAAAAAATAATCTATAAACAGTTACACAAACCTATAATCGTATGTTAACATTCATCATCGGAATCATTACCGGCGCACTGGCCGGCTTTATTGCAAGCAAATTACAAAGTGGCTCAGGCAGAGGTTTTCTTGTCAACCTCATTCTTGGCATCCTCGGCAGCGTTGTAGGCGGCTGGTTGTTCAGCCTGATAGGTTTAGAGGCTACCGGCCTGATAGGCACGCTGGTCTGCTCCGTAATTGGCGCACTCATCGTACTTTGGCTGGTGTCTAAAATCAAAAATTAAGCACCCACCTATGTCGGCTTCTTCGCAAGAAGAGACCAACATTCAGGATCCATTTTGGAGTTAAGTGCATCGCAAATTAACTATTCCATATAAGAAATGAACCCGGCATTACACCGAGTTCATTTCTTTTTTATCTAACCCAAATTTGACGACTGCAGAGAAGTTTGCCATTTACTGCAGAGAAGTTGGGCAAGTTCACGTGTGAAGTTTGCCGGAAGGACTGCAGGGCTTGGAACGGCACACATTGCAACTTACTTCTGCACACGAACGGGGCGAACGCTAACGCCGGAGCAGCGCAAGTAGTGGCCCGCGCGGATATCGCTGGAATAGAAGCACAGGTCGTAAGCGCCGCTGCTGTTGCTCGTATAGAGCGAACGCGACCAATAGTAGCCGAGGCTACCTGCATAGCTGAGGCTCGTATAGGCGCGATCACCTGCAGCCGGCAAAAAGATACTGTTGCCATTGCTCTTGCTGGTTATCTTCCTGCCATATTTGCCATTCATTGTTGTCCATGTTGTGGTTGTGTAACTGCTATTGTAGAGTTCTTCGAACTGTTCCTCGCTCGGCATCTGCCAACCGCTGCCCCAGTTCACTGTGGCAGCATCGTCTGATGGTTCGAGTTCGGTCTTGTCGTCAACTATGCCGTAATCACTATTTTTGCAGTACTTCGTCATTATTTCTTCTGGACTTTTTAAATACTTGTATGTACTCCAACTGTAATCATTCTTGGGTTCTGTTTCGCCCCAGGCAAAGTAATCACCATATTCTTCAGGACTTGACGCACCTACATTACACGTTGCCCACAAAGTTCCACTTGGCAAACCGAGGTCAACATAATCATGGTCTTCCTTTGAACAACTGCAGAAGACACTACTACCAATAAGGCAAGTTGCCAAGAGCAGTATAAATGAGAAGAGACTTTTTGCTTTCATAAGTTTATTTATTGGGTGATTTGTGCCCCAATGATAATGGGGCGGTTCAATAATTAATATCTCTCGACAAAGTTACTTCATTTTATTGAAACCACAAATAATCAACACCCACATTTGACCCTATCTCAGATATTTATCCGTACAAACAGGAAATATACACCGAAAGATTTAGGTCTGTACATGGATTTTATATAATTTTGCAGAAATAATGACTCAAAATGGAAGAACAATCAACAGTAGATTCACAAAAGAAAGACGCTGCTCCCTACAAACAATGCCTGAACTGCGGAACAGATTTACAAGGCACATACTGCCATAAGTGCGGACAACAAGCATCGAATCCTACCCCCAAAGTATGGGAGTTCATTCTCGAATACCTGAACAATGCCTTTATCTGGGACACCAAATGCATCATAACGATTTGGCAACTCATCCGCCGGCCGGGACATCTGACCAACGCGTTCAACGCCGGCAAATTCGTAGCCTACGAACACCCCTTGAAGCTGAACATGTTCTTCCTCTTTGTGTTCGTCACACTTTTCCTGCTTTTCTCCGATATCCACAAAGCAGGCGAATCGTTCTCCTCTCTCACAAAGAACGAATTGGTTCGCCCGTATTTGTCTCTCAGCATTGTCACAGAAGACCCTGATTATTCACTAAAAATGGAACGGTCAGAAAGAGACACCGTGCTATTGGCACTGCCTCTGGAGTATGCAAAAGAATTCCCGAAAATTGTACACGTCGTCAGCGAAAAGACTAATCATAACGGAGAAAAGCTGGACACCCTGGTTGCATCTATCCCCAAAATCTTGATTCAAGACAAGATACTGACATCTAATGGATCGGAAGTTTATGCCTTCTCAAACACAAACGACCTTGTCGACCAATCGATAATGTTGGAAATTCTGGCCAGATTAGGGAAGAAATTGCTGGAGATTTTGACACAGTACTTCCCACTCATCTTCCTTTTGACGTCGCCTCTATTGGCCTTCGCGGTAAAGTTATTGCATCGGAAACGCAAAAAGCCGACCATCTCCTTCTTCATATTTGCCTTGCACTATACGGCATTTATCGAACTGATGCTGTTGTTGGTCTATTTGCTCTATCTCACCATACATCCAAGTTTTGATGTGTTGGAGTGGATAATGATACTGTCGTCATGTGTCTATCTGACCATCGCTGTCAAAAATGTATACAACAACCATTCGTGGACAAAATCAATCATGAAGGCCTTTTTCATTAGTCTTGTTTATCTATTGATATGCCTTATGGCTTTCCTCGTCATATTCGTCATTGCCATATTTGCTATTGCCCTGCAAACAGACCCCGATGCTATTTTAGTTGCTTGATGCAGTTGCTCTACCGCAACTCACACATTCCACGAAGAACTCTATTCACACTATCACAATACTACAATAAAACTTCTTCTGCTATGAAAGCCACTTCTCTTTTTTGCAAACACCTTACGCTTGCCCTCATGCTCATAGCAAGCATGTCGGTCCATAGTCAAAGCCGACACACAATGAGCCGCGATGTCCTGCTCGACAAAATAAAAGGTGGATGGGCAGGGCAGACCATTGGCTGTGCCTATGGCGGACCAACAGAGTTCTGCTATCGGGGCATCACCATTCCCGACGATGTTGAGATAAAATATCCCGAACACCACATAAAGTTCTTCTACGACAACTTCCCCGGCCTCTTCGATGATGTTTACATGGATCTGACCTTCGTCAAAGTGTACACAGAGGAAGGACTCGATGCCTCGGCAGAATCGATGGCAAAGGCTTTTGCCTACGCACCCTACCCCCTTTGGCACGCAAACCAACAGGCACGCTACAACATTATGCAAGGACTGATGCCACCAGAATCCGGCTTCTGGAAGAACAACCCTCATGCAGACTGCATCGACTATCAAATAGAAAGCGACTTCGCCGGCTTGATGTCACCTGGAATGCCCAACGTGGCTTCGAAGATTTCCGACAAAGTAGGACACCTCATGAACTATGGCGACGGATGGTACGGCGGTGTCTATGTCGGTGCCATGTACTCACTGGCATTCGTTGAAGATGACATCCAGACCATTGTAGAGCAGGCTCTCAAGACAATTCCACAAAAAAGTAAATTCCACAAATGCATCACCGACGTCATTCGCTGGTACAAAGAAGACCCCACAGACTGGAAGAGGACGTGGACACTCTACAATGAAAAGTACAGCGAAGACATTGGTTGCCCCGAACTTATTCTTGCACCAGGCAATATCGATGCCACCATGAACTCCGCCTATATTGTGATGGGACTTCTCTTCGGAAACGGAGACTTTGGCAAGACAATGGACATCTCTACCCGATGCGGACAAGACTCCGACTGCAATCCCGCTTCTGCAGCAGGCATATTGGCTACAATGACCGGCTACAGCAACATCCCCGAGCAATGGATGCCAAACCTTCGTGAAGTAGAAGACCGCGACTTCGCCTACACCACAATATCGCTCAACGATGTCTACCGGCAAAGCTTCGACCTTGCCCTGAAAAACATTGAAAAGAACGGCGGCAAAGTTTCCGACAAAGAAGTCTGCATCAAAGTACAGAGACCTAAAGCCGTCCGCCTGGAACAAGGCTTCGTTGGAATGACACCCAAGCTGCTCTGCGAAGGCATTGAAGGACTTGGCAACCCACAATCTGAACAGAACTCCATCGACTTTGAAGGCATCGGAATTACCATCTATGGCAACATCGACTGCCCCGACAAAACCTACGAGGCACAACTCGAAGTCACAATCGACGGAAAGAAAGACCGCATCATGACACTCTGTTCCGACTTCAACAAGCGCACAGCCGATTGCCTCTACTGGAACTACGACCTCAAGAATGGTAAACACCGCGTTGAATTCCGACTCTTGAATCCACGTAAAGACGTCAACATCAAAGCAAATCGTATCATCTATTATGAGAAGAGCAAATGATTCTTCTCTGTGAATAAATGTTAAATTACAAGGTTCGTTCAAAAAAAGTGCCTTTTAATATGGCAGTTTAAGGAAATTGTCGTACCTTTGCAGCGCAATTGAGGTAAGCCTCATGAGCAAATACTAACACGGTGACTATAGTTCAGTCGGTTAGAGCGTCAGATTGTGGTTCTGAATGTCGTGGGTTCGAATCCCACTAGTCACCCAACAAGAGCAAGGCAGCAGCCTTGCTCTTGTTTATTTTAGTTTATTGGTGTCCGATAAATTCATATCATTAAGAAACTATCTAATCGTTGTTTAATTGTTTCGAAGTCTGTATTCAAATCGAGTGTTCGGATAAACAAAGTATAGCCTGCTTTGTGGACTATTTGAGCATCTTCAAGATAATCTTGCTTGGTTTTTGCATAAAGCAACATTCCATCCACATTATGAAGATGTTCAACATCAAACTCATTTACATATGTATTGATTTGGTATAAATGTCCGCTTCTGAGTGTCTTTTTATAATATTGTTCCTGCATAATTTTGGAATAATACTTTGTGTCGATAATCAGTGTTCTTTCCCCTAACGACAGAAGCACATCTGTTTGCATAATAGGCAACACGGCTGTGTCTGTGGCCTCTTCTATAATATTCCATCCTATCTGCGATGCACTTGCCTTCGTATTTGGATGATGCTTCCTATAGTACTCCAAAACAAACTTTTCGAACAACCTGCACATATGGTCATCTGAGAACTCGCGCAACTTAAATTTGCCCTCGTCTGTTGTCATCAGCCATTCGCTAATGATGAAATAACAGATATAGAGCAACATCCTATAGTTTCTGTTGTTACGGTCAAAACGAAGCGAGTTCCAGCGAATGGCATGAACGTCTATAGGACTTACATTTTGGAAGAAGAGCATCAATTTCTTTAATTGAGCTTTTCTCTTTTTCTTTACATCCGAATGTTTAAGCAAAACGGAGGTAGTGGTAACAAGAATTTGATTAAAAATATTATCCTCCGATAGTTCGTCATAGTCACAAACAATCTGCTGACTGTTTCTCATTCTTCTGGCAATCGTGCCATTTATGTCAATCTTGCCCCTAATCGTCTGCAGAGATTCGTTTCGAACCACATATTCGCGATACAATCCTTGCTTCAATTGGGAAGAAATGCCCTTTATTAAAATCTCGGCAAACAGATTATAGATTCCGTCAAATGTTTCGCTTTCGATTTCTACATAGTTGTTTTGCCTAAGCTCTTGGAAAGCATAGGACAACATATAGTAAATGTTGCGAATCAATATGCCTTTATCTTCGGTCATTTCAAAGCATTCCTCAGTTTTTGAGCCTCTTGATTGAAACGCTCATTATTATCAAACCAATACTCACTGAGCATCGAAACAATATCGTACTCCACGATATTTGCCAAGTTATATTGATCGCCCATATTGCAGAGATAACTATGTCCAATGCAGAATCCAGAACCGAGAGAATCATCATTCTCTATGACCTTATTCAACTCGATAATAGCCTTTACAAGGCTTTCGAGTTGTGGGTCATTCTGCTTTTTTATCTTTCCCCTAAAGATAGGATTCTCAAAACCAGGCTTCATCTCGAAGAACGAGAATCTTCTGCGCAGAGCATAGTCAATCATGGCAAGAGAGCGGTCAGCTGTATTCATCATTCCTATAATATAAAGGTTGGCAGGAACGGCAAACTCCTCGTCTCTGTAAGCCATATGAATCGGCTTGTCGCGATAATCGTTTTCTATGAGCATCAGCAACTCGCCAAAGATTTTGCTCAAGTTTCCACGATTTATTTCATCAATGATAAAGAAATACTTCCTTTCGCTATCATTTGATGCCCGTTTGCAAAAGCGATAGAAGATGCCATTCTTCAAGTCGAAGCCACCTTCTTCGTTGGGCTTGTATCCCATAACGAAATCCTCGTAGCAATAGTTCTGATGGAACTGAACTTGCATTACTCTGCTCTTGTCCTTTTCGCCCATCATGGCATAAGCCAATCTCCTTGCGGCAAACGTCTTGCCCACACCTGGAGCACCTTGGAGAATTAGGTTCTTTTTCCTGAGCAACAGATTTTCTAGGCTATCAAAATCGTCTTTAAAAACGAAAACCTCGTCAAGGAATTCGGATTTGGAATACTTCTCCTTTTGTATTTGTGTTGGTTCAGGGTTGCCTCCACGAATCATTTCCATAATGATATCGTATTCGTCAACAGAAACCTTAAAAAGTGTTCCCTGCTGATTTTTCATATACTCCATATTCTCTAATCCGGCAGTTCCCTTTAGGGTTGAAAAATCAATAGGCTCTGACAAATTCTCTATCTTTTTAAACCAAATTACTTTCCCATCATTCGCTTTAGACACTTCGAACAAACTTACGATTTGTTTTGTTGGTGTAGATTCATAGCCAATAACAATATCGCCCTTCTTTGCATCGATAAAATTCTGGAAAATTCTTCGTTGATGTCCGTTTTTGTTACGTAACGAATAATACACTTCTTCGCCAACTTTCATCTTCGCCAAACTCCAAATATTGGGATTCCCAACCAACCACCAATAATTTACATCTGCAGTCTCATGAGACTCCTCTGTTTCCGATACTTCTTCGCTTGTGCCATCAACTAGATTATTCAATTTAGTAATGTAGTCTGTGTCGCGAGTTATATTGGTTAATGTTTTCACTGCTACTGCGTCATCAATGAACCATTCGCCGATGTTTGTCCAATTAACTTTTCTAATATGTTTGTAATCATCACGGCTCTCATCAAACTCGTAATCAGATTCAACGACACCTCGTCCTATTATTGTGTTTCTACCCTTCTTTGCGAAGACAATGTCGCCAGGTTTCACCTCATTAGAGAACTGCCATACAGCCAACGTGTCATTCTTTGCTGACCCTTTAGATGGATAGTGGAGCTTTATTTGTTTCTGCATTTCATCGCGAGAGGAATAATCAGACAAATCACCAAGTACGTCCCATCCTATACACATAATACCATCGTTGATGCAAAGCTCCCATTTCGAAGCATTTTCTCCTGGAGAATAAATCCAGTATTCTGTTCCTGTATCACGAGTGCTTGTCCCCTCATATGCCAATTGTGAGAATTCTGCATAATTGGCACATTCCAGTTCTCCAGACTTTATCTTCGCATCAAGATGGTCCATAATGCCCCTGTAATCATTATAAGGTACAAACTTACTCGACTTGAAGGATGCAATCCCAAGTTTCTCCAAATTAGTTCTGTTGTGGCCATCTAATGCCAGATACTTGTCTGGGCGAATCCAAAACAAACCAAATGTGATATTGTATTTGATTAAAAATTGACCGTTAAGAGCATCATAATCGCCTTTAATGTCTTTGCCAAGAACTGCATCCTCAAAAACCCTCCACAATCGTTCAATGTCATTTTCCCTTCTATGCTTATTACTATAACCGATAAAAGCACTCATTTGGTTATTCACTTCAGGTACGCCATTAAAATCTTGAGGTACTTCTGCCAATATATTTAGAAAACTCTTACATCTCGCACATATTTCCCTTTTCTTCTTATAAGTAATTTGTCGGTTTATGACTCCCAAAACGGAAAATGGGTCTATGTCAGGAAGTTCCTCCTTATTAGGCCCTACCCTCAAATGCTTAGTATGACTATCCAATTCGTCATAAATCCAATTTACCAAAGGTGTTCTATCGTTCCTAAACTGCAAGAGTTTCTCTGCAAACTCTTTATAAAATGGAATCCATGTAAATGTCATGTCTGTTTGAATTATTATATTTTCTGCCAACAAAGTTACAAAATTATCTTAAAGAGCAAGAAGATTGAGTTATTTTATTTCCTTGCTAACAAAGGAGCCCTTTTTCAACTACTCTAAAGAAGTTGCCCGACTTCTGCAGAGAAGTTTGCAATTTACTCTGCAGAACTTCGTCAACTTCACACGTGTAGTTGGCCGGACGGACGCGTCCATTTTGCCAAGTGGACTGCAGGGCTGCAATCGGGGCACTCGGGATGCCACAAAAACAAAGCAGCGAGCGCCGGAATGTCGGGCTCGCTGCTTTGCTATATAAACGAATTGTGTATTACTTCGTGCTGAACTTGTACATGGTTGTTGTCATGTAGTTCTCACCCGGAAGAAGGGTTGTGCTGGGCCATTCGGGATGGTTGGGGCTGTCGGGATAGTGCTGTGTCTCGAAGCAGAATGCGCTGCGACGAGGATACTTCACGCCCTTCTTGCCTACGAAACTGCCATCGAGGAAGTTGCCGGCATAGAACTGAACACCGGGCTGGTCGGTGAACATCTCCATAAAGATGCCTGTGTTGGGATCGTAGAGTGTACCGAAGCACTTGGTGAGGTCGCAGTTTGTGTTGAGAATCCAGTTGTGGTCATAGCCCACGCCATTCACAATCTGCTCGTTTGTCTCGTCGTTGATGCGGTCGCCAATGGCAGTGGGAGTGCGGAAGTCGAATGGTGTGCCCTCTACTGCAAGCACTTCGCCTGTAACTGCAACATCGGCATCTACGGCTGTAAACTGGTCGGCGTCGAGCATCAGCACCTCGTCGAGGCAGTCCTTAGAACCGTCGCCGCTGAGATTGAAGTAGCAGTGGTTCGTCAGGTTCAGCACTGTGGGCTTGTCTGTGTTGGCAAAATAATTGATGATCAATGTATTGTCTTCGGTCAGAGCATAGGTTACCTTTACGTCCAGGTTGCCGGGATAGCCGTCTTCGCCATCGGGGCTTGTTGTGGTGAACTCGATAATCTTATTGTCTTTCTGATTGGCTTCCCAAATGCGGTTGTGGAAAGCAATCGGGCCACCGCCATGGAGGCTGTTGGGGCCATTATTGATGGGCAACTGGTATGCGTTGCCATCGAGAGTGAACTGACCCTTGGCAATACGGTTGCCGTAACGGCCGATGAGGGCACCGAAGTTGCAGCCCTGTGCGCCATACTTCACATAGTCGGCAATGTTGTCATGACCGAGACATACGTCCTGCATGTTGCCATCCTTGTCGGGAACCATAATGCTGACAATACGTCCGCCGAAGTTAGTGAAACACACCTCCATGCCTGCATCGTTCTTGAGGACATAGAGAGCCGTCGAATCGGTAGCGAAGTCTGCCGGATTAAGACCGGAAACTGTCAGGCTGTCTGCACACTCGGCATTGCTGCAAGATGTGTTGCAACATGCTGAAAAACTGAGCCCTGTAGCAATTGCCACGAGAGCAAGGAAAAATGTTTTCTTCATTTTGCTAAAATTAATTTATACAATGTTATTATTTTCTTTCCATTGCAAAGTTATAACATTACATGTGATTCACAAAATAAACAGCACAAAATGTTGTTTTGTTTATTTAAATTGATTACCTTTGCAAAAAATCATAACAAAAAATAACACATGTCACGACTTATACACCCTTTCAAACTACTCGTTGCAGCCATTGCAGTTGTTTCCGTATGGTCTTGCACCGAGCAAATAGACACTTCGGCGCGTTATGTGTTCAAGGAAGAAACGGTAATGAGCTACCTTGAGAAGCACGAAGCCTATAGCAGTTATGTTGACATTCTGCGCAAGGTGGACATCAGTAAGGCCAGCAGTTCCAAGGTCAGCCAGCTGTTGAGTGCTCGCGGAAACTTCACCGTTTTTGCACCTAACAATGCAGCCATACAGAAATACCTCGAGGATTTGGTGGAGGAAGAACTCATCGCAGAGCCATCGTGGGACGCTTTCACAAGCGAACACAAACGCGACTCTATCTACAAAGTGATTGTCTATAACAGCATCATCGACGGTGGCGACGAAGCCAACGCATACTTCTACACCACCGAATTCCCCAACGACAAAGACGAGTTTATCCTTGCCACACTCAATGATAAAAAACTCTCCGTCAAGAAACCCGAGAATCAGCCTGACAGCATCTACATCAACGAAGATTGCCCCGTCAGCGTAAAGGAACGCGACATCCTTGCCATCAATGGCATCATCCACCAGCTTGAAAAAGTCATTTCGCCCAAGGACATTACTGCTGCCAACTACATTCAGCAGTGTCTCGACGAGCAGAAAGAGGGCTTCCTTGTGTGCTTCCGTGCCATTCAGGCATGCGGTCTGCTCGACACCCTCAGCAAGGTGCGCGACGAACGATATGAAGAACTCTACCAGACCGGCAAAATTCCCGACCTGGTTGGCATGATGAACGAAGGTTTTGCCGAAGGTAATACTGCCTATGCGCCCAAACATCGACTCTATGGATTTACCATCTTTGCCGAGCCCGACGACTTCTGGCGCAGCCAAGGCTTAGAACCTACCGACCCCGACCTGCTCCGCAAACTCACACAATGGATTCTCGACAACCATCAGTATAGCAACGACGATGTGTTCACAACCGACGAGAACTACGAAAACGAGAACAACCTGCTCTACCAGTGGATTACATATCACATCCTGCCTATGCGTATCCCCAAAGGCAAACTCGTATTCCACATCAACGAGTATGGCTTTAACCTGAGCCGTCCCGAAGTGTATAGCATACCCGTCTACGAGTTCTATACGACAATGGGCAAGCGACGCCTCTTCAAACTCATCGAAAGCAGAGCAAGCAACGGCGTTTACATCAACCGGTTCCCAACTACAGACAACGGACGCCGAGGCACTGGCGAAGAGATTGGTTGCGACGCAGACAAGGTGGGCAGCCGTGTGGATACCGAGTCGTCTTTGGCTATCCTCAGCGACATGATCAACTGTAACGTTTACCCCATTAGCGCACCTATCTCATACAACGACGATGTGCGAGACAACTTGCACCGCAACCGCATCCGCTTCGACGGCATGAGCCTCTTCCCCGAAGCCATGAACAACGACATCCGCCTGAAGAAGGCTACCGAGGAACGCTACAAGCATGTCTATATTCCCAACACAGCCCGCACGTACAACTACTTTGAGAACATGCAGCAGAACGATGCCATGAACTTCGTTTATTACAACGCATGGAACGACGACTGGTGCAACCTGCACCGCGACGAGATGAAGGCTGTAGGCCGTTTCGAAGTAATGTTCAAGTTGCCTCCCGTGCCGCGCCGTGGCACATACGAGGTGCGCTACAAGGTGTTGGCAAATGGCAATCGTGGTGTGGCACAGGTTTACTTTGGTTCAGACCCCGAAAATCTGCCCGTTGCCGGCATTCCTTTGGACTTGACAATGGACTGCCGCAATGAATTGGATGCCAAGAGAGTTGGCTGGGAAGATGACGATCCGGTTGATGACGACTACAACGCCGAGATTGACAAACGCATGCGCAACAATGGTTTCATGAAGGGTCCGCAGTCCATCAACTCCAACGACGGAACCGAACGTGGCAAGAACGACCGCGAGAACATCCGACACATCTTCGTCCGTCAGACACTCGATCCGAACGAAACCTACTACATCAAGTTGAAATCTGTACTCGACGCCGAGAAGAAGGAGTTCTACATGGACTTCATCGAATACTGCGCAAAGGAGATTTACGACAATCCGGAATCACCGGAAGACATATGGTAGTACAAAATAATGGTTAGCCTTTCTTCGAATAAAGGTTAACCATTATGCTCAATTAGGTTAACCTTTCTGCCCGGAATGGTTAACCTATTTTTGTTTGCTGACGTTTCGTGCCACGCACGGCCTCTGCCTGCAATGGGTTGTCGGGCCAATAGTGTTTGGGATAGCGACGGCGCAGTTCGCTTCGCACCTCGAAGTATGCGTTCTGCCAAAAGCTGCGAAGGTCTTGGGTGAGTTGCACCGGTTTAAAGCCCGGCGACAGCAATTCCATAAGGACCGGCACTCGGCCGTTGTCCACACGTGGCGTCTCCTCCATTCCGAAGCACTCCTGCAAGCGCACACTCAACACGGGTGCCTCTGCTCCATGGCGATAGTCCAGACGGATACGGCTGCCAGTCGGTACTGTAACATGCGAAGGAGCAATACATTCTATCTGTTGCTGAAGGTCGTAAGGGATGAGTGTCCAGAGCACTGCACACAGGTCGATGCGCCGAAGTGCTGTGCCCGACGAACGCAACCGGCCGGCCTCATCGTCAAGATAAAAAGGCAGCCAATCGTGAACCGTTGCAAGAAGGTGCGATGTAGAGAGGTCGGGGATGTCCAGTTCTGGATGCCATGCTGCCACTTGTGCTACGCGTCGCTGCAAAGCAGCCACCTCGTCGTTCCACGACAACACGCTGAGCCCGTCCTTCGCTACAACATCACACAGCACACGTTCCTGCAAACTGCGCGGAGCATCGTGCAAGGGTTTGGAGCGAAGAAGCAGGCGACCGATGCGCCATTCGTGCTGCATGACAAGGCCTTCCTGCTTGCTGTCCCACGCCACATGGTCGCGCTCCACAGCAAGTTCCTCAAGGTCCGACGGCTCAACAGCTGCGGCAAGAAACACCTTCCCCTGTGCTCCGGAAACGAAAAGGGATGCTACGGCAAGCCACGGGCACGACGAAAGCGGGTCCTTCCGGTCGATGCGGACTTCCTCTCCGCTTGCCAGCCTGTACCTGCCCGCACCATCCATCTGTCTGGCAACACGCTCGGGATAGGCATAAGCAACCAGATGTCCCGCAGCAACTTCACCGCTCTTCCGGCCACAATCCCTCGCCGGAGCAATCCTTCTGTAAGCCTCTGCAACCTGTGCTATGCGTTGCCATGGGCCAAGACGCCTACTCTCTCGGGCTCTCTGCAACAAGTCAAGGCGTAAAGACATATCGGCCTCATTTTCATGCTGTGCCAGAGGGTCCTTCTCCTCGAGCAAGGCTGCAATATCACAAGCCAGCCCCGTCTCGCCAAGAGAGGCTGCCCGAAGTATCATCCTCGAAATGCGTGGGTGGCAAGGCAACCCTGCCATTTGCTTGCCCAGACGAGTGATGCCTCCCTGTTCGTCGAGGGCACCAAGCGAGAACAATAGTTCGCGAGCAGCAACCAGGCTGTACAAAGGAGGTGGCGTGAGCCAAGGGAGTGCCATGGCATCTCTTTCGCCAAAAGAAACAACATCAAGCAAAGTTGGTGCCAGGTCGGCATACTCTATCTCAGGTCTGCGGCGTTCCGCCATACGATGCTCTGCCGCCTTCGTCCATAAACGGTAACAAATTCCGGAAGTCAGACGGCCGGCACGACCGGCACGCTGTGCTGCCATATCCATACTGATGGGAACGGTTTCCAGATGACTCATACCTGTTCGACGGTCGAAGACAAGAGTGCGGCACAATCCGCTATCAATAACGATTCTTACACCCTCAATGGTCAACGACGTTTCCGCTATGGGAGTTGCCAACACCACCTTCCGTTCTCCATCCCTCGAAGGCATAATCGCCCTGCGCTGCTCCTCCGACGAAAGGTTTCCGTAAAGAGGAAAGACCTCTGCCGGAAAGCCTTGCAACAATTCTGCGCAACGCATTATCTCCGCTTGCCCAGGCAAAAAAACAAGAATATCGCCTTCCTTCGGTGCCCGACGGACTGCATCTGCAACAGCTTGCGCCATGTCTTCACGGCGGAAATCCTCCTTCGCATAAACAATATCAACAGGAAACATCCGCCCCTCGCTCTCAATGAGTGGAGCCTGCAACGCATCACAGATTGCCGAACTCTCTATAGTGGCAGACATTACCACAAGACGCAAATCGGGACGCAAGAGCTGCTGCGCTTGTCGGCTAAGAGCAAAAGCAAGGTCGGTATGCAGGCTTCGCTCATGAAATTCATCGAAAATAATGATGCCTACGCCATCGAGCGTCGGGTCATGCTCCAGCATGCGCGTCAAAACGCCTTCTGTCAAAACCTCTATTCTGGTATCGCTGCTTACGCAAGTCTCAAAACGAATGCGATAACCAACGGTCTTGCCAACAGGTTCGCCAAGCAACGACGCCATACGTTCAGCAATCTGCCGTGCAGCAAGACGACGTGGCTCGAGCATCAGAATCCTTCCCTCTACAGGAGCATCCAGAACAAGAGTCAAAGGCAGGAGCGTCGATTTGCCCGCTCCAGGCGGAGCGGTAATAACCACATCCTGCTGCAGAGCAAGTGCCCCACTCACTGCCTCGGCAATGGCAGCAACAGGCAAATGTCCCGAACGCTCAACAAGGAGAGCCTTGTCCATCTACCCTACTATCCACTTACTGCCAGGCAGAAGCGAAAGAATCTTCGTGGTTACAGCGCAACAAATAAAGCACAGTACCGCAATGACAGGAATGGCTACATAGACAGGAATAAGGGGCTCTGCCACATTACCATTGACAAAATACACTGCAATAGGAGCCAAGAAGAACATGTGCATCAGATACATGCCAAAACTTAACTTGGACAACGATGTAATAATCCTCGGTGCCGGCTTACGAATAGCAGAGAACATCAAGAACAGTCCGAAGGTCGCCAACAGTACATTGGGCGTACAAAACTCCCAACTCCACTCAAGCATCGGCGTCTCGATGAGTTCCCCCGGAACACCCTTCACCCAGAAACTCCATACCGTAAAGGCTGCCCCCGCAAGGAAGCAAGCAAGGCCTATATTGATGCGACGTTTTTCGCTCCAACCAATATGAAAGCGGATATAGTGTGCCAAGACAAGATAACCAAGATAACCAGAACAGTACCAAAGCGCATGGAAACCATTCCAAAAGCACTCACCCCACAATTCTTCGCTTACAAAACGGTGCAGCCAAGGCATCAACGTAGAGAAAGCAAAGAAATAAAGGAACAAGCGTTCGTCTTTGGCAGAAGCCTTCTCGAGCCAAGGCGAAACAACCGGAATGATGATATATATGCTTATGAGCGGATACATGAACCACAAATGTCCTGCCATAGAAGGGAAGTTCCAAGGCAGACGACAAAAATCAGCCCACGATGTTTCCCATGTCATTCCGCCCCATGCCAAAGGCAGAAAACAATATAGCAACATGAAAACAATCATGGGAGGCAGAATACGGAGGAAACGACGACGATAGAAGTCAGACATCGCTATTCCTGGTTTCATCGGAACAAGCAAGAAAGCGCTTACGGTCATAAACAGAGGTACGGCTGTACGGCCCAATCCACCATCATAGAAAGCCACCCAAAAACGATTGGCCTCATTGGCAAGCTTCGACATATTGCCTGCCAAACCACTACTGTCTGCACCATAAAAATTCTCGCTGGCATGCACCAACATCACCATGAAGCACGCAATTACTCGTATCCAATCAACAAAGGATACGCGCTGATCAACATTCTTTTGCATCGTTCTGTATTGTTTTTATGTTTGAAGGATTCTGTATGTTCTCTGGTTTTGCCTTAATAGAAGCGCTGATAGCCTTGCGCACCATCATCGGTTCTTCAATGCAATGAACCTGATGTGCAGTGCCACCACTGCCAATCATCTCTACGCATCCAGTCCCAATGATACGCTGCCATAGGGTTTGATAGAAGTTGACCGTCTCGATGCGAGCAAGGGGAATTTCTGTCAGCTTAATGTTAAAGATTCCATCCTTCTGCACAAAACGGGTACTTGTGACAGCAAATTCTGTATGAGTACGAACGATACGACCGATTATGCAAACAAAGAACGCAAGCACCAGGCAAGCAATGCCAGCATAGAGGAGTTCGTTCTTATGCAACGGATACCTGTAGTATGCCAGCCAAATGGCTACGATTCCGCCAACCGTAAACAGGAGACTTAAAAATATGTACTTGAAGATATACGACCAGTGGAGCCGACCATTGAAGATGATTGCTTCGCCTTCTTCGAGGCTTCGTTTAATGTAATTTGCCATATTTATAGATGTTTTCTGTGCAAATGTAGTAATTTATCCTGAATTATCATGTTTTTGATAAATATTTTCGCTGTTCCTGCCTTTATGTACTAAAAGGGGATAATTATAACAAAATTACCTTCTGTTTTTCCTTTCTATTGCAAAAAGAAGTATCTTTGCAGTACATCTAATACGAAGTTACACATAATTATATATTATGAGCCCTTTGTCTTTTTCTCTTCTTATTGTTTTGTTGATGGCGATGAGTATGCCATGTCGTGCTGCATTATATATTGTAGGGTCTGCCACAGGCTTCAGTTGGAACAGACAAGCTATGGCGGAGCAGGCAGACGGCACATATATGTGGGAGGGTTACTTGTTCCATGGCGGGGAACTTAAGTTTATGGTAAATGCTACCGAATGGGGCAGCCACTGGGGACCTTCCGTTGCTGGTGCAACTCTTGGGAAGGGCATACAGAACATCGCTTTGCATACGAGCGGTGATTACAAGTATCGTGTGGACAACATCGGTTTGTGCCAGGTGCTGGTAGACACTAAGGCAAAGACCCTCCGGATTGCAGATTCCGATGGCAATTTGCCTGAAACTCGGCTTTATCCTCCATGTCTCTACCCTGTGGGGACTGCTGTTGGGACCTCATTCTCTGATAAGAACTTCTATGCTCTCGTTGAAGATTCGCCCGATGCCGGCACGTATAGCGGCACACTTACACTTGGCAGTGGTACGTTGGCACTACATGGAAGGCCATACAAGAAAGCAACCATTGTCCGTGGCATCTACCCTCTTCTTGCTGCCGGAGCAAATGACAAACTGCCTAAATTACGCTACAACATAGAAACCGACAAGTGCAGTTATGCTCCCGGTGATGTTGTGACGCTGACGATATCCTCCATGCCTTCGTCTGGTTCCCGCGTCCGATATCGTTACCTCGGTGATGTTGTTGCCGACACCTTGCTTTCTTCTCGTACCTGGACATGGCAGGCTCCGCCTGAAGATTTTAGGGGTTATATGGTAGAAGTGTATCGCCCTGGTGAAAACTCGGAGAGCAATGTCGATGAGATTTGTGCTACAATCGCCATCGACGTCAGTTCCGACTGGACGCGCTTCCCACGTTATGGTTTCGTTGCCACCTTCGGGAACGACAAGACGCTGAACAAGGCAAGAACGGAAATGAAGTGGCTGAACCGATGCCACATCAATGGTGTACAGTTCCAAGACTGGCACTATTGTCACGACTGGCCATTGGGTGGGACAAGAAGTGAAGGGCTTTGGCCCACTTACAAAGACGTTGCAAACCGCACAATCTACACGTCGGCCATAAAGAACTACATCAAGACCCAGCACGACCGTGGCATGAAAAGCATCTTCTACAACTTGTGTTTCGGCGTTTTGGATGGATGGGAGGAGCGAGGCATCAAGCCGGAATGGTTTATCTTCAAGGACAAGAGTCATTCCACGAAGGACCATCACGATTTGCCTGACTCGTGGAAGAGCGACATCTACCTTGTCAATCCGGCTAACGAAGAATGGCTGTCATATTTGGCAGAACGCAATGATGAGGTGTATTCCTTTCTTGATTTCGACGGATATCAAATAGACCAACTCGGCTGGCGTGGTTCTGTCTATGATTACAACGGCCAGAGTGTGGACCTGACCGCTGCTTATGCCACCTTTATCAACCACATGAAAAACCGCCACCCCGAGAAACGGCTCATCATGAATGCTGTTGGTCAATGGGGAGCATCGCAGATTGGCGAAACGGGGAAGGTTGATTTCCTTTATTCGGAAGTATGGGGAAACCAGGCGGGGAACAGTCTGGCAAGCGGCGATGGACGCTTTGCCAATCTGAAGAACATCATTGACAACAACCGGAACACCAACCCGGCGCTGCGTACTGTCTTTGCGGCTTATATGAACTACCTTACGGACAACCGCAACTTCAACACACCGGGAATTGTCATGGCCGATGCCGTGATGTTTGCACTTGGCGGCTCACATCTGGAACTTGGCGGCGACCACATGCTCTGCAGGGAGTACTTTCCCTATTCGGGCATGAAGTGGCATAGCCAACTGGAGGACTGGATGACACGATACTACGACTTCCTGACGGCCTATGAGAACCTGCTGCGTGACGAATGGAAGGAGCGGACAAATGTCAAGGCAACATGCTCCGACGTTACGATTAACACGTGGGAGCCGAAGGCAAACCAAGTGACAATGCTTGCCCGAGAAGTGAACGGCAGGCAAGTTGTCCACCTTCTCAACTTCACACAAGAGGACGGAGCGACAAGTCTCTCACCCTTGGGGGAGGCGGATGGGGCTAATTACATGCTCTGCTGGCACGACAATCAGGCCATACGGCCTTGGCCTCAACGCTTCGAGAACCTCTCCATCCGCCTGACAGGCCTGACGGGCATGGGCAAAGTGCGACGCATCTGGGTTACCTCGCCCGACTATTGTGGCGGTGCAATGCAAGAACTGACGGACTACAGGTACACATCGTCCACCGGAACCATAAGTCTGACGCTGCCGTCACTGCAATTCTGGACGATGATTGTCATAGAGCCGGAGACAGCCACAACAAAGGACAACACCTGCTACGCCCCGGCAACCAACGGCGAGTCGCTCGTGCCGGACATCCCCTCGTCGCTCGCCGCCACCACCTCTGCCACACGGTCCTGGAATCTGACATCCGGCGAAAGCGTCTTCGAGGCACATGCCGACATCCCGGCCGGCACGCTAACCTTGTCTCGAGACAACGACGACGCCATCATTCTCCCACTTGGAGAAAGTCGAGAAGTCTTTTACGACTTGGGCGGACGCCAGATTGTAAATGGTAAATGGTCAAATGGTAAATTACCTCATGGCATTGTGATTAGCCAAGACAAAAAGGTGCTCCGATAGTCTTTTACCTTTTTCACCTTTTCACTTTTATTTTTGCCGCTCGGCGTGACATTTCGCCTCTTTGTGTCTATATAAGGTAGAATGGCAAACGACGACAACAACATCATAGAGCGCATACGAGGCGGCGAGACAAGTGAGTTCGCACAGCTGGTAAAGCGTTACGGCCCATCGCTCATGGTGTTCGTCGGACGCATTGTGGGGGTGCAGGAGGACACGGAGGACGTGGTGCAGAACACTTTCGTCGCTGCCTATCAACACCTGAAGGACTTCGACCCGCAGAAGGCATCTGTCTCGACGTGGCTTCAACGCATTGCCTACCACGAAGCGCTCTACCATCTGCGGAAGCGAAAACGGCAAGTCATGCTGCCGCTTAACATAAGTGATGACGTTCCCGACGAGCTGCCTGAAGACACAACAGCACAGCAACTGGACGAAGCCATACAGCAACTTTCACCCGAGGACCAGATGCTCCTGCAACTCTACTACTTCGACGGACGTTCTCTAAAAGAGATTGCTTACATAACCAACCAAGCGGGCGAAGTCACAGCTCGTGAGGTATCGCGCCTCAGCAGTCAGCTTTTCCGCATACGACAAAGACTCAGAATCATCTTAACACACACGCGTAGCCATGAATAACGACAACCCCCTGCGCCTGAGCGAAGCAAAGAACCTTTTCAGCCAAGCCCTACAACGGCAGAACGACCGAGCAGCAGGCATGAAGATGCCCGACGACATGGAGCAAAGGGTGATGGGAAGCCTCACCCCTAAGCAAGGCTCGACGATAGTCAACCCCTCTCCGAGGAGAGGGGAACCTTCCCCCTTGCCGCTTCGACGTTCTCCCCTCCTTTGGAGGGGGATAGGGGGAGGCTGCATTGCTGTGGCAGCCAGCGTGCTCTTGCTCATCATGCTTAATATAGGGAAGCAGAAACCAGATCAACAGCCTCCAGTCGTTGCAGAAGTAATGACGGAGCCGCAGCCAATTATCCCTGACGAACCTGTTGAACACGCCAATCCTACCAGGCCTATTATACCCGTTAAGGTTGCCAAAACAGCTGCACCTAAGAAGCAACTTGCCGAGGCAGAGCTTCCCGATACGCTCGGGCAAGGTATCTTCGAGTCGGAGGAGAATGTGCGGATTGCCATGCAGATACTTTGCGAGTGCGAAGCCACCATTCGTCAAGAGAAGCAGCAAACGCGCAACTACATCATAGAAGCAACGTTCAACGCCTTGCCACAAGCTGAGAATGCCTTGCTTGTCACCAACGAGAACGGCGACTTCGAAGTGATAGAAGTCAGCGAACAAACTGCCATAGAAATATAAACCCTTAAAATAAATAGAAAATGAAAACTACAGCAAAACTCGTGACGCTCTTCTTGCTCGTCCTGTCACAAAGCCTCAGGGCACAGGAACAAATCATGCAAGTGCTCGACGAAATCATCAACACCAAAGGCGTGGAATACTCTGTCAACAAGTACAACGGGCGGGAAGACTCGACGGAAATCCATAACTTCCGCATCGGACGACAGAACTTCAAGCTCTTCGACAAGCTGCAGAAAGCCTTCACCTCGCTCGAAAGGAATCCTCAACTGCATTCTATCTACGTCAACTTCAATCCGATAGAGCTCAGCCGCAACCAGCCGTGGAGCATCAGAACCAAGCAAGGCCCCATCGTTATCGGAGAGCAGCCTGGGTCGAGCTATGCCGTTGCAGTCTTCGACATCCCGTACAAGGGAAGTTTCCGCTCTGTCTATGCCGCTGAGTGGTGGGACACAGACGACAAGGACATACGCCAAGGCATACTCGTCCGCACATACGGTGAGAAAGCGCAATGGCGTGAAGGGAACGTGGACATGGGGGTTGCTATCAATACCGGAGAAGCGCAGGCAGATGTGACAAGCATTCCCCCCGAAGGCACAGACTTGATAGAGTGGATGAATAAAGCTATCAACGACAATGGAAACCTGGATAGTAACGACTGGCTAAGCATCTTCGGACTGCTTACACAAAAGATAGAAGATGCTGCCGAAAGCGATGCGGAAACGATGACAAAGGAGCAGATGGTGGTGGCATCAAGCATTGTCCTCAAGCTTTGCTCTGATGCTCCTCTCGGCGACGACGAGATTGAGGTGTGCTGCAAACGCCTGAATTTCGTAGCAGCAAAGGTCTCTGCACATAGCATGTACGTCGGCGACGCACTCCGACTCGCTATGAAAAGGCTGAGGAAAAAATAAGTTAACCGCAACAAGAAGACCTATCTCAAAGGCATGGAGCCGAAGGAGAAGTAAGATACATTTAGGTTTTTTGAAGTTAATAAATCGGTGCGCCACCCTGCTCCTGCGTCGCGAGATGCGGGAGCTGTTTTTATAACCCTCACTTGACATCGGTAAACGTCACGTGTGAAGTTCGCCAACTTCACGTGTGTTGTTGGCAAACATCACGTGTGTCATAAAAAAACAAAGCGTGCCGTGTTTTGCAACACGGCACGCCATCCTATATAAAGTCCTGTTATTTCCAGTAAATATCGGTAAACTCCTTCTTGATGTTCACCTCTTCGAGCTTGAAGTACTTGCAGAAGAGAGACCATGTAACATCGAGCATTTCCTCTGTATTCAGATTGACGTCGATGGCAAGAAGCTTGCTCGAATAGTCCTTCGCAAACTCAAGACAACGGTTGTCGTAGTCAGTCAAATCAAAACCATTCTCCAGCTTCGTCTTCGCATTAGCCGCATCGGCATAGAGTCGGATGGCAGCATTCATGACCTGACTGTGGTCCTTACGTGTCTTCTTACCCGCAACAAGCTGCTTCAGACGAGACAGCGAACGGAACGGATCGACGATAACCTTACCCACATCACTGTCGCGGCGCAGATAGAGTTGACCTTCCGTAATGTAACCCGTGTTGTCGGGCACAGCATGAGTAATATCGCCACCAGACAAGGTTGTCACAGCAATGATAGTGATAGAACCACCGCCCACACTCTCGGGGAACTGCACAGCCTTCTCGTAAATCTTTGCCAAGTCGGAATAGAGAGAACCCGGCATAGAATCCTTCGACGGGATTTGGTCCATACGGTTGCTCACGATAGAAAGCGAGTCGGCATAGCTGGTCATGTCAGTCAGCAGGACGAGAACCGTCTCATGCTTCTCAACAGCAAAATACTCGGCTGCAGCCAACGCCATATCGGGAATGAGGAGTCGCTCCACAGCAGGGTCCTCAGTCGTGTTGATGAAAGAGATAATGCGGTCGAGCGCACCGGCACCGGCAAAAGTATTGCGGAAGAAGTAATAGTCATCATTCGTCATACCCATACCGCCAAGAATAATCTTGTCGCACTTCGCACGCATCGCAACCATCGCCATCACCTCGTTGAAAGGCTGGTCCGGGTCGGCAAAGAAAGGAATCTTCTGACCCGAAACAAGCGTGTTGTTAAGGTCAATACCGGCAATACCCGTTGCAATAAGTTCACTGGGCTGCTTTCTGCGAACAGGGTTCACAGAAGGTCCGCCAATCTCCACCTCTTTTCCCTCAACCTCCGGACCGCCGTCGATGGGCTGACCATAAGCATTGAAGAAACGTCCAGCCAACTGTTCGCTGACCTTGAGAGAAGGACTCTTACCCAAAAACACGACCTCCGCATTGGTGGGAATACCACCCGTGCCCTCAAACACCTGAAGCGTAACGTCGTCACCGATTATCTTTACCACCTGAGCCAGTTTGCCATTAATGGTGGCAAGCTCATTATAACCGACACCTGTCGCCTTGAGCGAACAAGTAGCCTTCGTTATCTGGCTAATCTTTGTATATACTTTCTGAAATGCTGTTGCCATGTCTGTTATGCATTAATCATTGCTTCAATTTGCTTGATGTAGTCGTAATACTGCTCACTCTTGTAAACAGAATAGTTCATCTGCTTGCAAAGGTTGATGAGTTTCTTGAAGAAGTCCGTAACATCAAGGAAGGTATCAAACTTGTAATCATCCTTGTTGCAAACCGTTGTCACAAGGTTAAGAATCTCCTCCTGACGCTCAAGGGGCGTCACAGCATCAACCTCGTCGAACGCATCCTGCTGCAGAATGACATAGTCGATAACCTCAGACTTCCAGAAGGTAACATGGTATTCAACAGGCACACCATCGTCACCCAAGATATTTATCTGCTCGGCAATCTCCTTACCACGCAACATACGCGTCTTCAAGTCGAGCACCTTCGGAATCCACTCCTCGTTGATGTGACCCTTAATATACTCGGCAAACTCCGGATATTCAAGATACTTGGAATAAGAATCAATAGGGTTAACAGCAGGATAACGCTTCTTGTCGGCACGATCCTGCTCAAGAGCATAGAAACAACGAGCCACCTTCTTGGTGTTCTCCGTCACAGGCTCCTTAAGGTTACCACCGGCAGGTGACACCGTACCCAGGAAGGTAACAGAACCAACCTCACCATTGTTCAGAATAACATAACCTGCACGTCCGTAGAAGTTACTGATAAGAGCACCCAAGTCCATTGGGAACGCATCGGGACCAGGCAGTTCCTCCATACGGTTCGACATCTCACGCAAAGCCTGTGCCCAACGAGAAGTAGAGTCGGCCATCAGCAGAACACGAAGACCCATAGAACGATAATACTCTGCCATCGTCATAGCAGTATACACAGAAGCCTCACGAGCAGCAACAGGCATGTTAGAAGTGTTGGCAATAATAATCGTACGCTCCATCAACTTGCGGCCTGTATGGGGGTCAACCAACTCGGGGAACTCAGTAAAGATTTCCACAACCTCATTAGCACGTTCACCGCAAGCAGCAATAATCACAATGTCGGCTTCAGCCTGCTTTGATATGGCATGCTGCAACACAGTCTTACCCGTACCGAAAGGACCAGGAATAAAGCCCGTACCGCCTTCCACAATCGGATTGAACGTATCAATGGTACGCACACCAGTCTCAAGCAACTTGAATGGACGGGGTTTCTCCTTATAGTTAGTCATCGCAAACTTAACCGGCCAGTGCTGCACCATATCAAGTTTGATCTCATTACCCTGCTCGTCTGTCAAAACAGCAATGGTGTCATGTATCTTATATTGACCTTTTGGCACAATACTCTTAACGGTTGCAGTTCCTTCCATCTGGAAAGGAGCCATAATCTTAAGTGGCTGATGGTTTTCCTCTACCTTGCCAAGCCAAGCACTTGCTTGCACCTTGTCGCCTACTTTTACAATAGGTTCAAAGTCCCAAAGGCGTTCGCTGTCAAGAGCATCTGTATATTGACCGCGCTTCAGGAAAACGCCGTCCATCTTGTCGAGGTCGTTCTGCAGACCATCATAGTTATGGCTGAGCATACCAGGACCAAGCTGGATTTCGAGCATATGGCCTGTGAATTCTGCTTCGGCACCAATTTTCAATCCGCGTGTGCTCTCAAAGACTTGCACATATACGTCCTGTTTTACGACCTTGATGACCTCTGCCATCAAACGGTCGCCACCTGTGGTGATGTAGCATATCTCGCCTTGGATCACAGGTCCATCCACTTGGAGTGTGACCATATTGGCAACTACGCCACTAACAATTCCTTTTGTCATATTTATCTTGTCTTTTTATTGATCATTGTTTTGACTAGGCAAGGAATTCGTCTGGAACTCTTGCTTCTCCACGAAGGTTATCGATTATTCGTTGGAAGGTTTCCTTGCCTTGTTCTACGTCCAGTTTTGCCCATCGTTCCTGCATCTGCAATTTGCAGAGATAGGCAAAGACTGCTTCCATGCTGAAAGGTTCGAAGAAGGTTCGTTCGTCAAGCCATACCCACTTGAAGGCGTCTATCATCTTTTCTTTTCGAACTGGATCGTCTTCTTCGACTATCTTCATGAGTTGAGGGATATACTCAAGTTCATGGGTTAGGTTAAAGTCTTTGGTCTTGTTCTCGCGTATCATTTCCTGCACCTCGCCTTCGCCTTTTACGAAGTCTCCTACGCTCCAGCCTTGGGTGCGTGCCAACATGGCTGTAAGGATGTTGGTAATGTCGAGATTGAGTTTATACCAACGGCGCATCATTCGATTAGGGCAGGTGCGGATGGCGTAGTTGAGGAACTGGAAGGCTATCTCGTCTTCGGGGAAATAGTCTGCTTTGTCTTTGTTGAAAGCATACTCTCGAGCGAAGACACTCATAAAGGCGGGGAAGCGGTGTACGTTGAAGTTCAGTTCCGTTGCGCTGGTGATGAGGTCTTGCAGTTGCTCGTGGGTAAAGTTTCCCCACTGGTCGATGTTTGCTTCGGGATTCTTGAGAAGTTTGACCAAATTGATGCAATCGAAGTGCAGGAAGAAGTAGAAGAGCAACTTTTTGTCCTGTGAGGTGAGTTGTTCTCCGCATTGTTCCCGCATTTGCTCTACGGTCATTCCGGGCTTTGCATCTTGTAGGTCTATGTCCGGCAAGCCGGCTATCATGCAATAATAATTGGCCATTTACTCTGACTTCTAAAAGAGCATTTCGACGAGTTGCGGGCGGAGGAAGTTCTTGAAGAAGGTTTCGAACTCTTCCTTGCCGAAGTTTACTTTGTAGCTTCCGTCGGCTGGTGCGATGGTGAGCATGGTATTTTTGTCGTTTACCTTGTTGATGGTAACGCCCTTGTCGAGCAGTGATTTTGCTTTTTCGGCGAAGTATGCTTTGAGGTTATCTGCTTCGCTGCTGGAGATGACTACTGGTTCGTCGGCGCTCCACTTTTGGGCGAGTGCTACGGCAAACTGTCCGAGAAAGTCGGGGTTTGCGGTCATTTCCTTGACTGCTTCCTTGACAACGTTGTCGGTCAGTACGTTTGTCACTTCGGTCTTGAGTGCGCTCAAGGCTTGTGTGGTGTACATTTTGAGTTCGTTGCGTGTGTTGGCTGCGGTGTCGCCGGCTTGCTTTTGTGCTTGGGCGACGATGTCTTGTGCCTGCTGACGTGCTTCCTGCAGGATGGTTTCTGCTTGTTGTTGCGCCTGCTTGACAATGCGATCGGCTTCGGCTTGACCTTTCTCTACGCCTTCGCGCAAGATTTTCTCGGTAAGTTCTTGTATCTTTTCCATTAGTCTTTTTATGTGTATTTATGCTATTCTCGGCACGAAGGTACAAAATTCCTTTGGGATTTCTATTCTTCTGTACAAAAAAAATGCCCTAACTGCCATTTTATGGCATGAAAGGGCATTTGGCTGTTGCTATTTAATAGTTGCTTGAGGCGATTTAATAGACGCCAAGTTCTGCGATTGCCAGTTTGCCTTGATGGCGAAGAATGGTGACGCGGACTTTTTCGGCACCGACGGGGTCGAAGTGATGTTGTTTGAGGCGGCAGTCGGGAGCCTGTCCTTCGAAGATTGTATACCAGTTTTTGCCGCGTTTGTATTCGAGGCGATAGGCTTGCATGCTGCCTTTTCTTTCTTCGAGAATGGTTACCAGAGAGATTTGTTTTTTGCCTTGCAGGTCCACCTCGAACCAGGGTTCCTTGACGGAGGGAGCGGAGGTCCATGCTGAGACGAAATCGTCGTCGCAGGCGAAATCGCCGATGCCGATGCCTGCACTCCAACTGAATTCGGTGGGACAGTATTTGGCAAGGTTGCGGCGAATGATGGGGGCTTCGCAGGCTGGGATAGGCTTTGTTGGGCCGGCATGTTGCCAGAGTTGGCCTATTTGGCGAAGTGCTTCTACGGCATTGTCGTCCATCAGACCATCGCGATTAGGAGCTACGTTGAGCATAAAGTTGCAGTATGCCTCGTTATAGGGGCGGATGTTTTCCTCGACGAGCCAGCGTACGTCCTTGAGTTTGTCGGTTGGCATGGACTCTCTCCAGAACCATGATTTCTGTATGCTCAGGCAGGCCATTGCGGGGAGTCTGTTTTCGTTGGTGTTTATCTTCTGCCCAGCGCCTTGTTCATACGATTTGATGTCTGTGTAGAACAATGCCTCGCGCGGATACTTGGCAGCATTGAGGTCCATGACGAGGCAGTTGGGCTGCAGGCTCTTGATGTATTCGTAGATTTCCTGGAACGGTATTTCTTCGTAGGAGATTCGTGACCAGGGGGCGTCCCAGCCATCGATGATGAGGGCCGAAATCTCGCCATAGTTGGTGAGGAGTTCCTTCAGCTGTGCCTTGATGTACTTCGTGTGGCTTGGTTTGATGTGGCCGGGGCGGATGCGGTGGTGTGTGTCGAGGATGCTGAAGTAGAGCATGACGCCAAGACCTTCCTGGCGGAAGGCGTCGACATACTGGCGAACGACATCGACTTTGGCTGGCGACTGCATGGAGTTGTAGTCGGTTGTCTTGGTATCCCAGATGCAGAAGCCGCTGTGATGCTTGGTGGTAAGGCAGCCATAGGCCATGTTGGCCGACTTGGCAGCCTTTGCCCACTGGCTGCAATCGAGGCGTGTGGGGGCAAAAGCCGAAGCGGGCATATCGGGATCTGGCCAGTCGTCGGTTGAATATGTAGGCATGTTGTAGTGGATGAACATGCCGAAACGGTAATCTACAAAGCCTTGCTGCAATTCGCGCAAAGACTTCTGCTGGGCAAACATGCTGCAAGCCATCAGCAATGAAGAACACAGGAGAAAAATTCTTTTCATGTTATTAAATTTAATGTTAGAAATAAATGTTAGTATCGAAACCGCAGGCCTCTCAAAAAGAAGCACTGCCTGATTGGCAATAATGCTTAACCTTTCGGGCGACAATGGTTAAGCCTTTTGACAATAATGGTTAACCTGTTTGAAACGCCCGCTACAGCCTGTTGCAAAAGAAGGCGTGCTCTTATCTGTATAAAAGCACGTCCCTCTCTATATCAACATATTAAGTTTACCATATATCCTCTGGCTTTACGGGGCTGTCGTAAACCTCCTTAGGACAATACTCGAAGTAGTCGAGATAGAGTTCCTTCGTGGTTGACTCCAGCACAGACTTGAAGCGAATGTAATAGGGTCTGCCAGCCTCGAGCGTCTGGCGGACAATAATATATCGGCTGCAATTGTCCTTGTCGCGAGCCGTAGTGGTGTTCAACTCTGTTTCGTGACGCGTAGCCTTCATCATGCCATGGTTGCGGAGTTTCTGGTCAATTTCGATAATCTCGTCTTCCTCCTTGCCGGAATCTCTGAAGTCGCTCCATGTAGTGCCCTCACCAAAGGCAGCCTGCACGGTTTTCGTCATGTCGATAGGAATACCGGCTACGGGCAAGTGCTTGGGGTCTGTACCGAAATAAACCTGCACCACACCACGCGCAGCCGTAGCAAGCAACTTGTAGCGCACCTCGTAAGTGTTCGTCTTCGGAACAGGAGGCAGGGTGAACATAATGTCGAACTTGCCGAAGGCCTTGTCCTCGTCCTGGCAATAGTTGGCCCAAGCAGTCCTGTAACCATTATAGTGAATCAAGTGTGTCTCCTCGTTCAAGATAGACATGTTGTCGAAATACTTGTAATCCTTGTCCTGTGGGATATACACATGCATCCACTTGCCCTCCGGACTGTCTGCACGACGGATGCCATTGGTGATAGCCTCGGGGAAGAGAGCGAAAAGGTCGAAACGGATACGTTCGCGGCTCAAGTCGTCGCGTGTGGTAGTACTATAGCCCAAAGGCTCGTCTATCGGATAAATGCATGCATTGACAATATCCGTAACCTCGGCCATCTCATGTTCCGTCTGAACAAGGACACCACGCTTGTCGGGAGCACAATAGGTCTCGAAACCAGTACCCATTACGCCATTGTCTCTTTCGGGGAAACTGTTCAGGTAAACACCATTGCTTATCGAGCTCTCATATATCTTAATCAAGCGGTCGCCGCCAAACACAGGATACCACTCCATAACCGGAAGCGTGTACTTATGCGGCGAACTGAGGCTATAACCCAACTCGTTGCAATGGTAAACAAGCTTGTTGGCAGGAATTCGCATCGGAAGAATATGGTAAGCAACCCACTGGTGCAACATATTCTTGGGCGACTCGTAATCTGTATTTACCTGATAACCGTTCTCGGCAAGGTACAGACCTTTATTGTAAACCCAGTCCTGCAACTTCTCAACAGCATCGGCGGCAGCAGGGTCAATGCCCTGAGACTGCCAGAATTCATCCGTCTCGCAGAACAAAGTAAAGCCATACTTGCGATGCTCCGGAGCATGGGCATCGGGGTCGTCGGGAGTATTGGACATATCATAGCCTGCCTTATCCATATAGTTCTTCATGTCGGGAATCTTGCCTTCCTGATACAACGACTCATATACCTCGTCGCGCACCTTGCTGAGTGTATCAAGCAGACCACAAGCCTGCAAAGCCTTGGCGAACATCAAATAGCCCTCACGTTTCTCGTCGAGAATAGTCTGGAAGTAACGAGCACAAGACTCATCCTTCGGAGCAATAACCTTATGCAACTGATGAATAACACCATTGATGAGAGGAATATCACAGTTAATGGGGTCAATAGGACACTCCTTATCCAGATATATACTGTCGTTATTACCCTGACGCACCGTCAGTTTATGGTCATATATGTTAGGCAGAGGGAACTCTGCATTCTCTTTTCCGTTTCCAAATGTTGATATAAGTGCGGTTGTATAACGCTGCGACTCACTGTTGCCGCCGTCAATAACCGTATTCTGCACAACCAGTTTTATCACCGAGTCGCGCTTGTGGGCATTCTCAAAAGCATCCCACGAAGGTTCGTTAATCAAGCCCTGTTCCACCAGGTCCTGCAAATAGGCATTGATAGCCTCGTTGGTAAGAGCAAAACACGTGTAGTTGCCACGTGCCGTCAAAAGCTGATAGACAGAGGACTTACTCCTCCCACTCACGGGCACTTGCTTCGTCAACTCCAAATACTGCGAATAGCTATTTGGGTGTGCTTCAAGATAACTGGCTACAGTATACTCCGTAAAAACATATCGAGCAGAGGTATCTATATTCTCTGTACAAGAAGATATTAAAAGTAAGGTGGCAAGTGAAAGAATGAGCTTCCTCATCGTTATAATTATAATAAATTGTTGTTAGATAATTAAGGGGTATTCTCTTGGCCAGGCACAAAGCCTGACCAAGAGAATAAAAAGAGTTTTGGTTGATTATTGTTCAGCCATCATGTTCAAGATAGTAACGAAGTCGGCAATATCAATTGTGCCGTCACCATTGATGTCTGCGTCAGCGTTGGCTGCGCCTTCAGCCATAATGTTCAGGACAGAAACAGCATCAGCAATATCAATTGCATCATCACCGTTGATGTCACCCTCAACACCATTGATAGCCTTACCGCCAGCAGCCTTCATCTCAGCCTTTGTGATGAAGCGGAAGTTGCGAGCTGAAAGTGAAAGAGTATTTTCCTTATTAGCCTTGCTGCTGATAGTCCAGTAAATAGAGTGGTTAGCAGCAGTACCGAACTGATAGTTCTTAATACCCTTGTTCACGTTGACATAAACAGCTGTCCATTCCTCTGTTGCGGGCAATGTATCGAACTTCTCAACAATACCTGTCAAGAGATTAGGAGTCTCGTACATCATTGTGCTACCTTCGATATCCTGAGCAGCAGTATAATCGAATGTAAGGATTACTTCGTCCTCCTCGAGAGCCTCATAAAGGCCAGTCAACTCAAGTGCAGGATTAGAACCGATTGTTGTAATCTCGAATGCATAACGCTCCTGGAAGTATTCAACGTTAGTACCCTTATCGTTCTTAACGCCAAGATAATCCGGCCACTTAGTATAGAGGGCATCCTTTGCTTCTTCTGCAGCAACGCCATCTTCATATGAACCTTCGGCCAGGTTATCCTTAACCGCATAAACATCTTCCTCCATTGAGGTATCTTCCAGTGGCAAGAAGCTAATCCAGTGGTTGTAAACCTTATCTGAAGCATTGTTAAGTTCAACATATGCCTTCTTGGTCTCATTGATAGACTGCATCAATTCACCAAGAGCCTTCTCAGCCTCATAAGTATTTACGCCAGAGTACTGCAGAAGCTGTTCCTTCTGACTTACACTGTAGTTGGGCTCAGAAACGAATGTTTCAGAGTCTGCAGGATCAGCAGCCATATAAGTTTCTGTCAGGGTTGTGATGCGAGCAGCGTTGTATTCTGCAACTTCTGTCAAAGCCTCAGTTGCGTCTGCAGCTTCCTCACCGAGGTAGAACAAACGGAAGTTACCAGCACCAGTCCAGTCACCACCCTTTGTTGTGCCTTCGTTCTTCAAGCCGATAGTCAAAGTACCGTCAACAACCTGAGCAACCAAAGTTACGAGATAGCGATCGTTCAAGAATGCATGAGCAGAACCCTCGCAACCCCAGATACCAATGCCAAAGTTTTCAATAGAGTCGGCATCGTAAATCATCTTGTCAGGGTAAGTACCAAGCCAAGCATCAGCTGAGTCTGCAACTGCATCTTCACGAATAACGGGAATGTAAGTAGCTACGTCGTTTGCATATGCCATAGCAGCATAGTTGTAGCTCAGCAAGTCGCCATTAGCACGGAAGCCAGCGTTCAAAGTTACCTTGTAGTAACCGTTCTTCAAGTTAGCAAGAGTCTGTTTAACGTCGAACTTAGAGTTCTCATTGCAGAACTCAGCAGCAGACATTGTCATCTCTTCGTTGGTTGCGCTACGGAAGATGTAGCCTTCCCAACCCTCTGCCTGACGACCGAGGCTATTGCCTTCTTCGTCCTTCAAAGTTTCTGTAGCTTCGCCGAAGCTGCGGTTCACGATGAGTGAGCTAATTTCCATGCCCTTGCCGTAGCCTGCAGCAACAGCAGCAGCCTTGAGGCTCTCCATGAACTTGATTTCGTCGATTACTACGCTGTCTGCCAAGAGGTGATTTTCGATGATGTACTGTGCAGAACCGTTAGGATAGAGTTCTGAAACCTCGATAGTCTCGTTCAAGTAGTTGTCGAAGATTGTCAGAGCCTCGCTTTCAGCAAGAGGATTGTCATTGAGATAAGCGTTAGCTTCTTCAACCTTTGAGATATACATGTCGTATGTTTCTGCACTTGCAGTAATCAAGTCGCGAAGTTCTGCGAGACGATAGTTGCAACGGAAGAGAGCCTCCATGTTGACACATTCGTCAATTTCAGTAATAGTAGCTTCGTACTCGTCGATGAGTTTCTGTTCTGCTGTTACGTCATAATCGAACTCGTTAGCAGCAGCGATGTACTCTTCCTTGATAACTTCGAACTCTTCTTCTGTACCGAAGCGCAATTCGTTCATCTGGATAGCATCACCTGCATAAGCCTTAGTTACAACAACCTTATAATATGTGTATTCTACGGTTGTTTCTGTGCTGAAGCCGAAGTATGAAGGTTCGGCATCAACAGGACGCAAACGATCCTTGCCAATATTTTCCTTCACGTCGATGAGTTCCCATCCTTCTGCATCCTTGGTAGCCTCGCCGTCGCCAGTGAAGTTAGCACCGTAGATGTACCATGTGCCCCAGTTACGATCCTGGTATGCACCGGTATCGTTACCTGTTGTCAATGTGTAGAAGAAGGGATTAACGGGATCCATTGTGCGGAAGATAACATAGGTGTTACCATTGATGTCGGGCTGACCACCCCACTTGGTTGCGTTAACCTTTACTTCCTCGCCTGTTTCGGGATCGATTTCAGTTGAGTTCAAAGCGATGCCGTCGATGATGTTGCCATAGAAGCCGTCGCCCCATTCGCCACGAGTGTGACCGCCGATGAGGATGTAGGGCTTAATGCCTTCTACTACGTCGATAATCCACTGAATATAGGTGATTTCGTCCTGCATTACTTCGTTGTCGAGAGAAAGAGTTGAGGTGATGTACTCGTAAGAACCACGAATGTACTTAACGCCTGCACCTTCGTTGTCGCTCAAGTAATCGTCTCTCCACTGGCTCATGTTTTCAGATTCGATAGAAAGACCATCGAGCTGACCGGCCAAATCCATGTATGTCTCATAGAGAGCAGCTGATTCTTCGATAATAGCCATGAGCTCGTTGAGCTCGTTTGCAAGACGTCTTACGTCGGGAGCATTAACTGAATTCTGCAACTGCTCGAACTTCTCGTTAAACTCGTTTACGTAGCCTGCGTATGCAGTAATTCCTTCGAGAGCATAAGCAAAGTCAGCAAACTGACTGATGAATTCTTCACGATACTCGAACAGGTTACCCATGTTGTAGAATGTGAACTCGTTCATCTGCATTGTGCCACCACCTGCTTCGTACACATGAATCATGAAGTACTCATAAGGCTCTGCGCAACCTTCTGAGAGGTTGATATAGCTTTCGTAAACATTGTAGGTGGCAAGGATGTCGGTACCGACATTGCTCTTAGAATCGAGGAGTACCCATTTGTCGGATTCTTTTGTTATTGTTTCGCCTTCGGCAAAGTTTGCACCCCAAATCTTCCAAGTCTTCCAGTTACGAGAGGGATAGCTATAGGTATCACCACCGGTTACAAGGCCATAGTATGTGGGCTTGATGGGGCTGTCGCTCTTGAAGACAAGTGTCCAATCGCCGTGGTCTGTGTGAGCACACCACTTGGTGGTCTGTGGATCGCCGTCAATAAGAGCGTGACCCATTTCTGTGTCGCTGAAGCCAGGACCGTCGATGATTGTCTCATAGGCTGCATAGATAGGATCGTCAACCGTCTTGGTGTTAGCCATGAAGTACTCGTTGACACGCTTTGCTTCGGCAAGAGCCTGCTCGCCTGTGATGTGGCGGTTAGCCTTGATATAAGCGAAGTTACCTACGGGATAGCCTTCGCCGGGAGCGATGGCGTCTGTCTCGCTGGTCCATGCCTTTGCATATGCCATTGCAGCCTCGGTCAGGTTGTCCTCGTTAATGAGGCTCAGACCCTGGTTGCGAACGGTGATAAGTTCTGCATAGTTGCTTGCAGAGAGGGTTACCTTTTGGTTAAGCTCTTTGTACTGCAAGTTAAGGTTGTTGAGTGTGATAGCATCGGTAGATGCCTTGATGGACTCGTAGATTTCTACGAGGTTGTCAAGCAGTGCCTTTTCAGCGAAGAGGTTAGGATCGAAGGTAGCCTCAATGTTGTTAACCACAGCCTGCTTGTCGAGCACGAAGGTGTAGCCGTCGCCGAGGGCGAACTCGCCCATCTGCATGTAGCCTGCACCCTGTGTTTCGTCGATTTCCACCTTGAAGTAGCGGTATGGAGTGGTGTTCTCTTCAGAAAGACCGAACATAACTGTGAACTTGTTCAGGTCGGGCAGTTGGTCGTAGCCAACCTTGTCTTTTCTGTCGAGGAGCACCCATTTGTCGGATGCACGTGTGGGCTTGCCGGCAGTGACGTCAGCCTCTGCCATAGCATAAATCTGCCATGTGCCCCAGTTACGGTCGTTCCAGCTTTCGTTGTCGGTACCGGTAACGAGCTTATAGTATTCGGGAGCGATTTCGCGAGAGGTCTTCACGATGAAGAATGCACCACCGGATGTCTGGCCATATGACTTTGGAGAGAAGCCGTTACCCCACTTGGTGTTGATGTCGTTGTCGAAGAGGACAGAGAGACCTTCGCTGTCGCCGTTGTTACGGTCGCCATCGATGATGGTGTACTGGATGGGCTCGTCTGTGCCGGTCACCTGGTTGGCGAGGTCTTCGAGATACTTCTCGAGGTCGCCATAGGTGCCCAGACCCCATTCGTCCATCTGCAGATAAACGTCGGTACCCTGAACAGACTCGAGGACTTCAATCCAGAAGTACTGATAGGCAGTTTTGCCGTCTGCATTGTTGAAATGGGTGTCCCAAGGTGTTGAGTCTGCCTGGGGCAGGGGTTCAGCTTCGCGCTGGTCGATGAGTGTCCAGCCGCCTGCAGCAGGATTCTCGATGTCACCGCGAACGGCTTCTTCGTCGGTAGCGAAGTTACCGCCATAGATGTTCCAAGACGACCAGTTACGACCAGGAGAACCACCTGTGTCGTTACCGGTAACGAGGAAGTACCAATCGGGTACGACAGCCTTTTCGGCCTTAACAACAACCCAGGCATAAGTGCGACCGGGGTCGTCGACATTAGCGGGGTCAAAGCTTTGTCCCCACTTCGTACCTACCTTTGTATCGACCAGTTTCGCGCAGCCCTCACCGTTTTTGAGGTCTTTCGAACCGGACAATGCTGTGAGCTTAACATACTCAGCCCACACGCTCTGAGAGAATGACATCATCACCAAAGCAATGACGCAAGACAACAAAGAGCTTGAAGATGTAAATAGTCTCTTCATTTTGTTAGGTTTTAAAGTTAATAAATGTTTTAGTAAAAAAATGGTTAATGAAATGTTTTAGTTGTTATGTTAGTTACCTTTCAGGTTCCGTTTCAAACTCGTATTCGCTGGGTTACAAACACCCTATTCTACAACATAGTTGCAGACAAAGATATGGTTTTTTATATTTAATAGTTTTTAATATGTCGTATTCTTCTTTTGTTTTTAATCTTTTTTAACACTTCCGTTTGCCTCGTTTTTCGACAAGCACTGCCTTTCCTTTCATAAAGGTTAACCTTTCTGCAAATAATGGTTAAGCATTCCGTCCATAATGGTTAACCATTATTTCGATGAAGGTGTGTCTTGTTTTTTCGCAGCCTGCGCCTGCCGTATCATTCCTCCGTAAGGATGTGTATGAGGCGCATCAGGTCTTGGGCATTCACCTTGCCGTCGGCATTGATGTCGGCCGCCTCTGCACTGAAGCCCTCCACCTGTTTGCCAACGATATAGGCTCTCATCGCCTCGTAGTCGAGCAGGCTGGTCAGCCCGTCGCCATTCACGTCGCCGGGTATGACGGGCGTGGGATAGGTGAAGAAGAAGTCGTAGGGCGTATAGTTCACCGCACCGAGAGTGTTGTCGTTCTCACGGCGGTCGAGCAGTGTCCACACATTAGAGCCGGGCACCTTGCTCTTTACGTTGCTGCCCAAGAGCGACCAGGAGGCAGGATTGCGGCCTGGATACCACTGCGTGTCGTTGGCAGTCGTCAGACGATAGCCCGAGAGTGTGACCTTCTTACCTGCATCTATATATATATATAATGTAGTGCCGGCAGAGTAAGAACCGCAATACTTGGTGTTGTAAGAATCATCGAGGAGGTCGGAGTGCGGATGGTTGTCGACCGAACTGCCCGTATAGGCATAGAGTGTAAGCGGCGTTACCTCCTTGCCCTCTGCATCCAGCAGATCGAACTCAGCCAACTGAATGGTGCCACCACTGCGGATGGCATCGATGGCAAACTGATAGTAACGGTGTCCGGGACGCTCCTTGACGACAACAATGCTGCAGGTGTCGCGCAAAGTGCTGATGCTGGGAACGGAAAGCACTATGTCTGTCTTGCCCAAACCCACAGCCACAACACGGCCCTTCTCGTCGACAGTTGCCACATCGGCATCAGTAGATACCCACTTGGGGCTAAGATTCTGTATGGTAAGAGGCGTATAACTGTAGTCCAACTGCAACTCCTCGCCAGGCAGAAGCATGGCCTGCTGCTTGCTCAAGGTCAACGTCTTGAGCGACATGGGTATATAGAAATCGTAAGGTTCATAGTTGGTGGGCTGCATCGTCCAGTCGTCCTTACGCTCATCGATAAGCTGCCAGCCGGCGTCGGACGCATCGAGTCTGGAATTGCTGCCATAGAGTTTCCACGAAGAAGGATTGCGATCGGGGCTCGATTGCGTATCGTTCGCCGTATAGAGGCGATAGCCATACACACTTATCTCACTGCCAGCATCGAAAAGGAAACTGGAATTGCCATTGAACGAACCACAGTATTTGGTCCCCACATTGTCGTCGGTAGCATTTATCCAACCCTCTCCGCCAAAACCTTCAGGACCATCATAGCCGGAAAGGTTCTCCGCCTCCTCGAGAACATCGTTCAGAAGGTCGAACTCAGCAAATTGCAATACACCATTCTGGCCGCCCTGCAACTGAGTGAAAGTCAGTTTGAAGTATCGGTATGGCACAAGACTGCTGAGGATGTTGGTGTAGATGCCGTCTTTCTTGTAGACCATACCCGCCGTCTTACGCAGTACAGGCCACATATCACGCTCACGGCCGTTGTCGAGATTCTGACGCCAAATGTCCTTGCCAGCATTGTCGTTAATGAGATAACACAATTCGCCGTCCTCAACCTGAGCAGGCGTCATGTTCAAAGTCTGCCCGGATGTGTAGTCCCAACAGTTGTTGATGACGAGACTCTTCGTAGCAAAACCAAACTCCTTACCCTCTGCCGAACCGGTGATAACGCCAATGTTGAAGCAATTCTCCATAGACAGTTTGCCGGCAGAAGTGCCTACAAGTGCTGCAGCATTGCTCTGGGCAGTAATGCTTCCGGTGTTGCTGCAATTGGTAATTGTAAAGACAGACAACAGACGACCGCTGCCAACAAGAGCACCGGCGGCATTGCCTGAGGCAACAACAGTACCATGATTCTCGACACCGGAAATGGTAACGGCACCGTTTCTTACATTGCCACAAAGCATGGCAACACTGCCGCTGCCTTCAACACGGCAAGTCTCGTCGAAGACAATGTTCTGGAGTTCGCAGCTACCGCAATAGGAAAAGAGTGCGACTGCTTCGCCACCCGTGAGGTTCAGGCCGCTTATGGTGTGCCCGTTGCCGTTGAAAGTTCCGTTGAAGGGTGCTGTGGATGTGCCGATTGGGTTGAAGTCTGCGTTATAGCCGGCCATGTTTATGTCTGAAACAAGTTCTGCCTTTGCATCGTTCTGACCGCCCTCGTTAACCATTTGGCTGAAGGTGCAAAGGTCGAGACCTGAGGCAATCTGATAAATACCGTTTTCCTTGCGCAGTGTTCCGTAGGAGAGCATTTCGTCCATCCATGCTACTCGATTGTAAACATAGTTGCGGACGCGGTCCACTTCCAACTCCCATGAGCCGGGAACCTGCGGGTTGAGCGAGAGTTCCTGGTTAAGGTATGGCCAACGGGTGAAGTTGAGATCGGCCGATGCACGTATTTCGCGACGGATTGAATCGACGTCTGCTGCTACATCTTCGGGGTTGAATGCTCCCTTCTTACGCAGTTTGGCCCATATCTCTTGCAGCTGTGCGAAGACGCTTGGGTCTGAGAGGATGCGGCTGACAAATTGGCTGTACTGACCTGTCTGGCGTACCTTGTAGGTCCAGTCCATGCGTTCGTTTGCCGGATATGTTGTGATGTCGTTTTCGAGTGCGAGGTCTGCGTCCCAGACCGGGCCTGTGTAGAAGTGGTCGTCTGCACGTTCCTTGTAGAGGAAGACCTGGCAGATCATGTCGGTGTTGCCGTTGAATTCGCTTATGAGGAACCAGCGGAGGAAGCTTTCTACGTCGACGACGGAGCGCAGACCGGCTTCGGGATCGGTATAGTTTTTACCGAAGACGATGTTCTCCATGTCGTTCCATGTGTTCTTGATGTACTGGAACTGTGCAGGCTGCATGATGTCTTCGTCGGGTTCGTGGACGGACATTGTGTTGCCATGCGAGGACAGGAAGTGGTAGGTTTCGCGGCTGTAGTTGTTGTCTGCCTCGATGTAGTAGCCACCTGTGAGTGCCTCTCCCTCGGTGTCTGTCTCGGTCATCTCGGTGATGCGGATGCGGTTTTTGTCTATGGTGACTGCGTCGGCCAGGGTGTAGGTGCCACGATAGTCGCCGTTGACTACGAGGTCGACCACCTGGCTCCACGGTGTCCACTGCAGTTCGCCGCGTTTTGCCATGGCCCACGCCACGGGGTTACGCATGAGTGTCTTGTCGCGGTAGCTGTTGATGAGCACCCATTTCTTGCACTTTGCGGGCGACTCGTTCTTGCCTCCCTTCATGACATGGTGGCTCTTTCCGTCGTCGTACTTCATGCGGAAGGCTTTGTTTTCGTGTGTGGAGGAGAAGTTGCCGCGCACGCGGAACTGGATGGGGTACTCCTGGAGCATGGTTCCGTCTTCGTAGATGAGCACGGAGTTCGACTCGAAGTCTTCGCCACGAACGGTGGGCAGGATGTTGTCTTTGACGTGGATGCTGAGGGTGGGCAGATTGGTTATCTGGTAGAAGCGGCTGTCGTCGCCTACGCCTGCGTGTCCGTAGAACTGGAGTTCGGCGATGTTGCAATAGGAACCTGTGCCGCCCACGTAGCGGACATAGCGGAAGCCGCGGCTGACGTTTACGTCTGCAACGGCGGCTTCGCCGGTGGCAGGCCTTTCGCCGATGAAATAGAGGGGTATGGCGTCCATGAAGTCGGGACTGTTTGCGCCCTCGAAGAGACTGAGGAACATGCGGTCGGCACCTTGCCAACCCGATGCCGGCGTGAAGCCGATGCGGGTGATGACATGGGGTTCGCCAAGGTCGAGACCCACCCATCCAAATGCGGAGGAATTGGTGCTGTAATAGGTCGATGCTTCGCCGTCGAAAGCAGCCTGTGCCTTTGTCTCTGAGCCAGAACAGATTATCATACCTTCGAGAAGGTGATCGGTGGCCGAATCATAGGCATAGAGGGTGCTCGAACTCAGCAGAAGCGAGAATAAAAGTGATAGGCTATAAAGTATTCGTTTCATCGTTTTTCTGTTGTTTTATGCATGGTATCGTGCGCACATACGCACATTTGGCGCAACAAAGATAGTGATTTTTTGATTTCGCCGATACATTCCTGCCGATTTTTTGCGTTTTCTCACTACATTCTGTATTACACGTCGGAGAAAAGGCTTGGCTACACCGACAAAAAGGGTTAACCATTATGGGAAAATAGGTTAACCATTACGGGCAGAAAGGTTAAGCATTCTGTCGATAAAGCTTAACCTATTTTTCGGAGCACGAACGGCTGTTGAGGGAGGGGGCTGCTTATTGTGTTTTTCCGTCGCGATACTGCTGGGGCGAAACGCCTACCTGGAGGCGGAAAAAGCGTCCGAAATGCGACTGATTCTTGAAGCCCATCGAGGAGGCAATCTGCTTGATGCTCTTGCTGCTGTCGCGAAGCATAAATTTCGCAGAACGTACGATTTCATCGCTTATCAGCTGGTTTGCCGTACGCCCCGTAAAGCGTTTGCATATGCCGGAAAAGTACTTGGGCGTGATGCAGAAAAGGCTGGCATACTCGTTTACGTTAAGATAGGGCAGCGAAGGGTCGTGCAAATGCTGCATGAAGCGGTGCAGAATGTTCTCGCCGGAACTGTAAGTTTGCTGAATAGTCTTGTCGTCCTGCGCCCTGTACAAATCGATTAACTCGTAAACCAGCGAAGCCAACAGCAGGCGGAGGCGCAACTCCTTGTTCGCTGTCTCCGGGCTCTGGAGATTGTTTTGCAGCAGACCGAAATAACCGCGGCAACGCTCCTGCGTCATCTCGTCTGCCGGAAGAACCTGCAACGCTCTGGAAAACATGGCATGAGACCACTCCATACGGACCATCTGCGAAATGTGTGCAATATAGTTCGGCGAGAGAAAAAGCATCGTAGCATTGAAGTCCATGCTCATCATGCTCTTCTCGAAAATGATGCGAGGATGGCAAATCATAATGTCACCCTCCTTCAACTGATACGTATTCTCGTCGACAGACAACTGTGCCACACCACGAGTCACCAACGAAAACAAGAAGCCTTCAACCAGAACAGTAGACACCTCATGACGACGCACCTGCTCGAAATCATCGAAAATGGCAATGTGCTCGTTGTAATGAAAGTTCAAACCCTCGTCGATTATTGTTCGTATATTCAGCGTTTTCATACCTTTATGACACAATTTCGTTGCAAAGATACACCATTCAGCCTCTCTTTTCTGCCAAACCAGACCACTATTTATCCCAGATTTCGCAAAAAAGAAACACAATTGGAGAAATAGAACAAACATTCCGCCACCATAGACATACATCCAAAAGGAAAAAGTCGTTATTTTGCAAGCACAAACAACAAAAACAAACACAAACACTATGAATAACATCAAACAGCTCGTGCTACCCGCACTCGTCACAATACTCACTGCCTGCGGAGGCAACAAAACAGACTACAAAGCGGAGCCACTCAAAGTAACAACCGAAACAGTCTGCATCAATAACACACCGCACAGCAGAACATACGTCGGCAAAGTAGAAGAACACAGCAGCACACCCGTCAGCTTCACCAGCATGGGAACCGTCACACATGTCTATGCAGAAGAAGGACAACACATAGCAAAAGGACAACTCATAGCAGAAATGGACTCCACGCAAAACAAGAATGCACTCATCACAACACAGGCAATGCTCGAACAGGCAATGGATGCACAACAACGAATGAAAGTCCTTCACGACGCAAAAGCCATCTCCGACATCGATTGGATAGACGTACAAACCAAAGTACGCACTGCCGAATCCAATCTCCAAATGGCAAAGAAAGCTCTCGCCGACTGCCAACTGAAAGCCCCCCGCAGCGGAATCGTCGGAACAAAACAAATGGAAAACGGCATGACTGCACTGCCCTCACAACCCGTATGCACTATTCTCGACATCACAACGGTCAAGGTAAAAGTCTCCGTCCCCGAAAAAGAAATCACACTCTTTGCACCTTCTGCAAACAACATCCAAAACATTACAATCACCGCCGAAGCACTCCCGGGCAAAACATTCAACCCAATCAAACTCGTCCGCAACGTGCAAGGAGACCCACTCACACACACCTACGACGTATTCCTCGAACTGAAAAACCCAGACCTGCAACTTCTGCCAGGCATGGTAGTCAGCGTATCAATGCCCATAGGCTCCGAAACAGACACAAACAACATCACCGTCCCCATACAAGCCGTTCAGCAAAACGCAGACAACACATACTTCGTATGGCTTAAAAAGAACAACAAAGCACAACGACAAACAGTACAAATCGGACAAACACAAGGCAATCGCATCGTCATTTCGTCAGGACTGAAAGAAAAAGACGAAGTCATTATCGAAGGATATCAAAAAGTAAGCGAAGACAGTAACATCAAATAAACAGATAACATGGGACAGCAAACCAAAAGCAACCTAATGCAACACTGGTCCGCATGGCCTCTCAAAAACCGGGGCATAACAGCACTCATCACCATCATACTACTTGCATACGGACTCTATGGACTCGTCATGATGCCAAAAGACGAGTTCCCACCCTTCACCATGAGAATGGGTGTCATCGTAGCAGTCATGCCTGGTGCAACCAGCCAGGAAATAGAAACACAAGTGGCACGACCGCTTGAACGATACATCTTCACATTCAAAGAAGTCGACCGCGACAAGACAACAACGCAAAGCATGAACGGCATCTGCTTCATGAAGGTTAACTTCGATGCCAAACTCACCAATCTTGCACCAGTATGGAACAAGATGAAACACGGCGTCAACGAGTTCAAAAGCCAACTGCCAAAAGGTGTTGCCGCACTCATTGTCAAAGACGATTTCGGAGAAGCCTCTGCCCTACTCATAACACTTCAAAGCAATCAACGCTCCTATCGAGAGTTGCAAGAATATAGCGACGAACTGGCCGACCGACTGCGACGAGTTAAAAGTGTCAGCAACGTGCGTCAGTATGGTGAGAAAAAGGAACAGATAAGTATCTATGTTAACCGTGAACGACTGGCCGCTTATGGCATCGGACAAACCACACTCCTCAATGCTCTCTCCAACGAAGGACTTACCACTCTAAGCGGCAGCATCAACAGTTCCTTGACAAACACACCGCTACACCTATCCCCCACACGGCACACAGAAGAAGAAGTGATGAACCAGATCATCTACTCCGATGCTTCGGGCAAAGTGGTTCGGGTATGCGATATTGCCGAAGTGAAACGGGAGTACGACACGAGTGACAGTTATATCGAAAACAATGGAGAGCGTTGTGTGTTGCTTTCCCTTGAGATGACGGAAGGTAACAACATTGTACATTACGGAGAAGATGTCAACAAAGTGATTGATACCTTCTGCCAAGAAACATTACCAGATGATGTGAACGTGTCGTGCATTACTGACCAACCGAAAGTCGTAAAGGAGAGTGTCAATGATTTTATCATTAATCTTCTCGAATCGATGGCTGTCATCATTCTTGTAATGGCACTGCTATTCCCCATACGAAGTGCTATTGTTGCTGCCATCACTATTCCCCTTTCCACCTTTATCAGCGTTGGAATCATGTATATTCTAAGCATTCCTTTGAATACTATCACGCTGGCTTCTCTTATTGTGGTTCTGGGTATGATAGTGGATAATAGTATTGTTGTAATTGATGGCTACTTGGAATACCTTCGCATGGGCATTAACCGTCGTGAAGCAGCCATCATGTCTGTCAAACAATACTTCATGCCTATGCTGCTGGCCACAGTATGTATCTGTGCCATTTTCTTCCCCATTCTTTTCACAATGACTGGCGAAGCCGGCGATGTTGTTAAGTACTTCCCCCCAACTATCACCATCTGCCTAATGGTAAGCCTTGTGGTTGCCGCATTCATCATTCCGGCCTTGAATGTACAATTTATTAAGGAAGTAGAGAAGAAGGACGTTGGCAAACGCAACATTACGGACAGGGCTCAGGACATTTACGACGTGGCTTTGAAATGGACATTCCGTCATCCGTATCTGACTATCTTCGGCAGTTTTGTGTTGGTTGTACTCACTTCTTTTATTTTCCCAACTCTTAAGATACGACAATTCCCTTTTGCCGACCGAAATCAATTTGCCTGCGAAGTTTTTCTTCCTCAGGGTGTAGGGTTGGACAAGACGCGGTCTGTGACGGAAGCCTTACGCGACTCGCTTGCCAAGGACGAACGTGTGACGGGCGTCACTACTTTTATGGGATGCTCCTCGCCTCGCTTTCAGATAAGCTATGAGCCTCAACTTGGCGGAAAAAACTTTGCGCAACTCATCGTGAACACGACGGACATAAAGACTACGCTTGAGATGCTTGACGAGTATGCGCCTCGTTTCAGCAATTACTGGCCTGAGGCATACGTGCGTTTCAAACAGATGGACTACCTGCCTGTGCCTACTTATGAGTATCGTTTCTATGGCAACGACATCGACAGCATCGAGCTTGCGGCGGAACGTTTGATGGGGCATTTGCGAAAGATGCCTGAGTTGGAATGGGTGCATACTGATTTCGATCGGCCTTCTACTATTGTGGATATTGCACTCGACCCAGTCACTTCTTCGCAACTAGGCATTTCGCGTACGGCAGCAGAACTGCAGTTGGCAATGCAAACGGGTAAGGTGCAGGTGGCATCCATATGGGACGGCAACTACGAGGTGCCTGTCGTGCTACGCGACAAGGCTGCCGAAGAGATGACGGTGAGCGAGGTAGGTGATATTTATCTTACGCCATTGGCCCAGCCGTCGAGCAGTGTTCCTCTTCGCCATGTTGCCGATGTCAGCCCGCGTTGGGTGCCTACTAACATTATACATAGGGGTGGCATACGTTGCATCACTGTAACTGCCGAGAACAAACGTGGTGTGCTGGCTACTGCAGTACAGCAGAGGATAGAAAATCTGCTGAAGGATGATTTAGTTTTGCCTTCGGGTGTGACATACGAGATTGGCGGTGAGCCGGAGAAAAACCTTGAAATTGTGCCGGAAGTGGCTCTTGGGTTAGGTGTGGCCTTGATTATCATTTTCTTCTTCCTGCTGTTTAACTTCAGGCGTTTTGGACTGACGGGTCTGTGCATGGTGTCTATCCTTCTTTCGTTGCCGGGAGCCATGATAGGTCTTGGCCTAGCCAACATTACATTGGGGCTGACTGGTCTGTTTGGTTTTATTACGCTTATGGGCATTATCATGCGTAACGAGATTCTTATCTTCGAACATGCCGACCAGATGATTGCCGAGGGCATGTCGGTGCGAGATGCGGCCTTCGATGCCGGTCGGCGCAGAATGGTTCCGATATTCTTGACAACGGCAACAACGGCTGTGGGCGTCATTCCGATGATACTGAGCGGTTCTTCGTTCTGGGCGCCCGTTGGCATTACCATCTTTGCCGGCGGCATAGGCACACTCATCCTTGTGGTGCTGGTTCTGCCTATTGCATATTGGAAACTCAACGAGAAACACTTTCCCAATACACCAACCAATACAAACTTACCGCAATGAAACGATACACAATATGTTTTTATGCACTGACAATGTGCATGACCTTGTCTGCTCAGACAATGACACTGGAAGAATGTCTGGAACGCGCAAGGGAGAACAACCACGAATTGCAGATGGCAGCGCTGGAGATTGAGGCGGCTTCGGAGCAGAAAAGCGAGGCTTTCACCAACTACTTCCCACGCATCAGTGCAAACGTGATGGCGTTCCGTTTATTCGATGAAATGGTCAAATCCGACGGCACCTACCCTCAGGAAATCGCAGCACTGAGCCCTCAGTTTGCTCCTCTTGCAGGAACGCCGTTCACGGTCTCGGAGTTCAACCGTGCCTATGCTGTTTCCGCCACCCTCGTACAACCGCTTTTCTCTGGAGGCCAGATTGTGAACGGCAATAAGTTGGCGCGCATACAGCAGGATGTGGCTGTACTCAAACAACAACTTACCACGAAGGAAATTCTCCAGAAAGTTACCGAATGTTATTGGCAACTTGCTCAAGTGCGCTACAATTTGAGCACGCTCGAGGCCGCCGAGAAACAGATAGAGGCCGTAATGGCACAGGTGGAATTGTTCCTGAAGGCCGGCATTACGACGCGCAACTCTGTGCTGAAGGTACGCCTACGCCAGCAGGAACTCTCAAGCGCACGACTCAAGTTGGAGAATGCCGACCATGTATTGCGCCTGTTGCTTGCACAACAAATAGGCATTGCTCCGGCCGAAGCCGAAAAAAGCTTCGACATCGTCCTGGAAGACAAACCTTTAGAGCAACCCATTGAGGCCATAAAAGGGGCACTCTCGCTTAGCCCCGACCACCGCGAAGAACTGCAACTCCTGGGGAAAAAGGTGGAGGCACAGGCATTGCAAGTGAAGATGGAACGCGGCAAACACCTGCCCCATCTGGGCATTGGCCTGGCCGGATACCATAGCGGGCTTGGCGGCTTCTCCGAGAAAGCAGAACAATATCTACCCTCCCGCCTGAACAACGGGCTCGTCTTCGGCACACTCTCCATACCCATCAGCGACTGGTGGGGCGGCATTCATGCGATGAAACGGCAGAAAATCAAACTTCAGCAAGCCAAAAGCGAGCGAGAAAACGTACAACAAATGTTGCAGATTGACATCGAACGCGCATGGACAAATGTTCAGGAAGCCTACAAACAAACACAAATCGCACAGACCTGTTGTGAGGAAGCGGCTGAAAACCTGCGAATGAGTAACGACCAGTATCGGATGAGCACCTGCACGCTGACCGACCTGCTCGATGCAGAAACACTGAACCGCCAAGCACAAAACGACCTCGCACGCGCCAAAGCTGCCTACCAAATTGCACTCTCCGACTACCGAAGAAAAGCACAATAATTGCCCATTCCATCGGCATTTTTAACCACAACGACAGCCTCTGGAGGAAAGAACGCCGAACCCTTCCCCCAAAAAAGGTTAACCATTATTGGCAATTAGGTTAACCATTCCATCAATAATCGTTAACCATTCCGGCAAGAATGGTTAACGTATTTTTTTTTGTGCTTTTGAGGCATATCATTAGGAAGGAACAGGGAAAAAATGTATCTTTGCAAAGCAAAAATCAAATATTAGCTTTATGAAAAGATTATTATCACTCGTGTTCTGCCTGCTCCCATTAGCCGGCTACGCACAAGAACCAAACCCCGAGTTCTTCACCCCCGTACACCAAAACGCACTGCGACTGCCCGCCGTGCCACTCATCACAGTCGACCCGTACTTCTGCCTTTGGAGCAAATACAACCACCTCTACGATGGCAGCGTGACACACTGGAGCGGAGTAAAGAAACCACTGAACGGAGCCATCTACGTAGACGGCAAAGCCTACCGCTTTATGGGCGAAAGCCTGGAAGCCATCCACCCCGTGGCATCCGAACAAGCATGGGTAGGCAAATACGTCACCAGCAAACCCTCCGCATCCTGGACAGACATCAATTTCGACGACAGCAGCTGGCAAAGCGGCGAAGCCCCATGGGGAGGCGGTGACGACGGCTACGAAAAGTCCGTGAAAACACCATGGTCCGGCGACAACAAAGACATCTATGTGCGTCGCAGCTTCACACTCGACAAAATAGACAACAACGCCATCTACTATGTGATGTACAAACACGACGACGTCTTCGAACTCTACGTCAATGGAACACGCGTCGTCTCCACCGGCGAAACATGGGACGTCTCCGGAACAACCGTCCGCATCGACAGCAAACTGCTGCGCGAAGGCGACAACGTCATCGCATGCCACTGCCATAACACCTACGGCGGAGCATTCGTCGACATGGGACTCTACCAAAGCCTCCTGCAGGAAGCAGTACAGAAATCATGCACCGTCAACGCCACCAGCACATACTACACACTCACCTGCGGCAACGTCGACCTCGACCTCGTCTTCACCACACCGCAAGTCATGAACGACCTCGTACTCTTCTCCACCCCAATCTCATACATCTCATACCAGGCAAAAGCCAACGACGGCAAAGAGCACGACGTACGCATCTACCTGCAAACCAGCGCAGAAATGAGCATTCGTAACAACACACAGAAAACAATCAACCGACGCAAAACCGCCGACGGATACGAATACCTCTATGCCGGAAACGCCACACAAAACGTCTGCAACCAGACAAGCGACCTCATCGACTGGGGATATCTCTACGCCTTCAACGACAAAAAACAAGGACACGCACTCAAACTCGGCGAACGCGACCAACTGCTCCGCGAATTTGTCGAAAGCGGAAACATCACCACAAACGTAAACAGCAAAACATGCAACGGCGGAACATACTACAGCATCGTCTACCTGGATAGCCTCGGCACCGTAGACGCCACAGGCAAACGCAGCTTTGCCATGCTCGGATACGACGACGCATTCTCCATCCAATACTTCAAAAGCAACCGCAGAGGCTACTGGGCAAACAACGGACGAACAAACATCACCAGCAGATTCGCCGACCTCTACAACAACTACGACGACATCATGCGCCAATGCCGAAGCACCGACCAAACCATATACAACGACGGATACGAAATAGGCGGACAGAAATATGCCGAAATACTTGCCTCCGTTTACAGACAAACAAACGCCGCCCACAAACTCTTCACCGACAGCAAAGGCAATCTCATGTATATGAGTCGCGAAAACAACTCCGGCGGTTTCATCAACACACTCGACGTAACCTACCCATCACAGCCACTCTATTGGCTCTATTCGCCAGCACTCGCAAAAGCCATGATAACACCAGTCTTCGAGTATAGTGCACTGGGCAAATGGAATTACGACTTCCCCAACCATGACCTCGGACACTATCCACAAGCAAATGGCAACCACTATGGCAATCCCGCCGACGGCAGCGGCAGCACAATGCCCGTAGAACAAAGCGGAAACATGCTCACTCTCGCCGCCATCATCGCCAAACTTGACGGAGACCTTGACTATCTGCGCAAATACCTTCCCTATATGACTAAATGGGCCAACTACCTCGTCGAAAACGGAAAAGACCCGGCAAACCAGCTCTGCACCGACGACTTCATGGGACACAGCGCACGCAACACAAACCTCGCCGTCAAAGCAATCATGGGCGTCATGAGTTACAGCGAAATCTGCCGCATGCTCGGCGACAACGAACAAGCAGAAGAATATAAAGCAAAAGCAAAAGACATGGTTTCCTTCTGGACCGCAAATGCCTATACAACAACCGGTGGTGCACACTATTTGCTCAACTTCGGCGCCAGCAGTTCCACATGGAGTTCAAAGTATAATCTCGTTTGGGACAAGATATGGAACTGGAACATAATGACCAATGTTCGAACACGAGAATTGAACTTCTATATGACCAAAATGCAAACCTACGGCTTGCCTCTTGACAGCCGAGGCAACTATTGCAAGAACGACTGGCAAATGTGGGTTATGGGTTTTGCTGACAACAAGTCGCATCGCACGACACTCATCAACACCCTTTGGAAATATATTAACGAAACAACATCACGCGTTCCTGTCTGCGACAATCACGATGTCAAGAGCGGAAAACAAGCAATGTTCCAGGCACGAAGTGTCGTTGGCGGTTATTGGATGCGTGTCTTTGTTGAACAATTCATTGAGAGCGGATACACTGGCATTGGCTGTATGCCAAACGCAACACAGTCTTCGGACAATATCTACAACAACGATTGGTACGATCTGTATGGACGCCAGACAGAAAAGCCATCTGCTCCTGGCATATACATCAAGAATGGTAAGAAAACACTTGTTAAATAACGTATGATTATGAAAACATTTAAACCCTTATGCTCTATTGCTTTGGGAGTATTTCTATTTTCTTTCCATAGCAATATTCTGGCAGAAGAAGTTTATCGCGACAATCATGTCCGCTTCACTCTTATTGATGAAGGTACGATCCGACTGGAGTATGCTCCCGATGGGAAATTCGTCGATGAGAAAAGTTTTGTTGCTGTCATACGTGAATATAGCAGTGTTCCCCATAAAGCTTCAACGGGTGGTAATAAGGTAACTATCACCACGAGCAAGTTCAAGCTTACCTATCGCAAAGATGGTGCTCCTTTGAGTGCAAAGAATCTTACAATCACTTCTGCCAAGACGCTTGGAACATCCTTCTCCTGGACTCCAGGCATGGAGCAAAAAGGCAACTTGAAAGGTACATATCGCACACTCGATGGTTACGACGGAGATATGTTTCAATACAGCAACCCGAAGACTGTTATGCCATTGGAGGACGGTCTGCTGGCAACAGATGGCTGGACACTTATTGACGACTCGAAGAACTATCTCTTCGACGGAGCGAAGGATTGGGACTGGGTAAAGGAGCGCACAAGTGCCGACGGAGCGCAGGACTGGTACTTTATGGCATATGGTCATGACTACAAGGGGGCTTTGAAGAGTTTTACAAAGTTTGCCGGAAAGGTACCTTTGCCTCCTCGTTACACGTTCGGCTACTGGTGGAGCCGCTATTGGAGCTATAGCGACAAGGACCTTCGCGACTTGATTGGTAACTTCCAACGCTTGGATCTCCCTCTCGATGTGCTGGTTATTGATATGGACTGGCACCCGATAAGCGAGCAGGCAGGCGGTGGCTGGACAGGTTGGGACTGGAACGAACGTCTTTTTCCCGACTATAAGAAATTCTTGTCGTACCTTGACGAACAGGGTGTAAAGACGACCATGAATCTGCATCCTGCCGATGGTGTGCGTCCTTATGAGAAGAAGTATCAGGAGTTCATCGGCAGGGCCGGTATCGAGAATGGCAAGACTGTCGAATGGCAAGGCAGCGACAAGCGTTATGTCAAGGCGCTCTTCGACACTTACCTGCACCCTTATGTTGACGAGGGAGTCGACTTCTGGTGGCTCGACTGGCAGCAGTGGGCGAAGGACAAACGTCTGAAGGACCTCGACAATGTCTTCTGGTGCAACTATATTTGGTTTACCGACATGGAGAACAATGGTACGAAGCGTCCGATGCTTTACCACCGCTGGGGCGGGCTGGGCAACCACCGTTATCAGATTGGTTTCTCGGGTGATTCGTACATAACGTGGGAGAGTCTCCGTTTCCTGCCTTACTTCAACAGTACGGCCTCCAATGTTCTTTATGGCTATTGGAGTCATGACATTGGCGGACACCAGAGCAAGAGATATGGCACTCCTGTTGAACCTGAGTTATATACCCGTGCCATGCAGATGGGGCAGTACTTGCCTATCATTCGCAGCCACAGCACAAAGGACCCGCAGCTCAACAAGGAGCCTTGGGCTTTCGACCAGACTACGCAGCGACGTCTCTCTAATGTCATCAATGGTCGCTACGCTCTTGTACCTTATATATATACGATGGCTCGCCAGGATTACGAGACGGGCATTTCGCTTTGCCGCCCCATGTACTACGACTACCCCGAGGCTGAGGAGGCGTATGGCATGAAGGAGCAGTATATGTTTGGCGACAAGATGCTGATTGCCCCTGTCACAAATCCTGTCGACAAAGAGAGTGGTCTGGCCGCGGTGAACGCATGGTTGCCGGAAGGCCAATGGTTGGAGTACGAGACCGGCACGATGCTCGAGGGCGGACAGACAGTGGAGCGTCTGTTCTCGATGGATGAATACCCTGTCTATGTCAAGGCTGGCAGCATCATTCCCTACTATGGTAAGGTCAAGAACCTGAGCGGCACAAACCAGCCTGTCATTGTACGTGTCTTCCCCGGTGGCAGCGAAGGCGACTTCCTGCTCTACGAAGACAATGGCGAGGACAAGAATTATGTCAGCGAATATGCCACCACGCCACTCTCCTACCAGCGCAACGGCAACACTCTGTCCGTTACCATCGGCGAGCGCAAGGGCAGTTACAAGGACATGCCTGCACGCCGTGACTACACCGTTGCTCTGCCCTGCCAGAAGGCACCCGCCTCTGTCAAGGTCGACGGAAAAGAGGTGGCCTTCACATACGACGGTCTGAACCTCGAGACCTGCATTGCCCTGGGCAGCATAGACTGCAGCAAAGGCGCCGCCATCGAAGTGTCGTTCCCCTCTGCCGACTATGCCGTAATGGCTGGCGAGAAAGGGCAGTTCCACCGCATACAGAATGCCGTACAGGACTTCAAGCAGCACGATGCCGGCATGGTCTATACAGAAGACTTCGGTTTCCTGGAAGCCACACCGCTCCGCCTCTCCTATCATCCCGAAACGCAGGACGAGACACTCGCACACTTCCACAAGCTCTATAAGAAACTGCCACTCGTGCTCATAGAGCAAATGGGCAAGAACCAAAACTTCGACCGCTTCATGCGTCAGGTAGGCGAAGACGGCAAAATGGTAGTAGAAGTATCGCCCGAAGCCTTCAGCACCGCAGCGGGCACCGGTTTCGACCTCCGCTACTTCCCCAACAAGGCGCTGGAAGGCGAGGCCAAAGCCACAGGGCATCTCGAAAAAATGGACTTCTTCATCGGCGGAAGCCCCACGCAAGGCATCCCCGAAAACTACTGGAGCATGACGGCAGAAAGCACATTCACCGCCCCGGAAACCGGCAACGTAATGTTCGTCATGACCGGCGACGACGCCTACCGCCTCATTGTGGACGGCAAAGAACTCTTCAGCGACTGGGGCGACCACGCTGAGACAACACGCAACGCCGCCATACCCGTAGAAGCCGGAAAGAAGTACAACATACGCATCGAATACTACGACAACGAATACAACGCCATACTCCGGATGCAGACACTCTTCTTCAAGTAAACACACACACCCAGCACCGGCAAAAAGACCAAAGCAACATACCGCCAAAAAAGGTTAACCATTCAGCCCCGAATGGTTAACCATTACAGGCGGAAAGCTTAACCTAATTGCCCATAATGGTTAACCTTTTTTTCGGCACCCTCCATGGCAAACGAAAAACAGGGAAGAAGTAAAGAGATGTTAAATACAGAAAGAAAACAACCACAGACGTTGCCCGTTCGCAAAATAATTCGTAATATTGCGCAGGCAAACTATAAAAACACAACAACATATGAAGCACTTTACACTCCTCCTGCTGGCAGCCGCCGCACTCTGTCAAAGCACATTCGCACAGACAAAGACAAAAAACATCTATACCAGCACCACAGCCCTCAACCTCGAGGCACTGCAGAACCCCACACAGCCCGTAACGCTCAACCGCACACTCCTCGCAGGCTACAACACCATCTGCCTGCCCATGAGCCTCAGCGCAGAGCAACTTAAGGCTGCAGCCAAAGACATACAGATAGAACGCCTCGAAGTAATCCGCCAGGAAGGCAGCACCCTCTGCATGTACTTCCTCGACTGCACCAGCGAAGGCCTGCAGGCAGGCGTGCCCTACCTCATCTTCTCCCCCACCTTCCAGACACTCCGTGCCAGCACACTCGACGCATCAGGCATCAACACAGAACTGCAGAACATCAGCAAAAGCGACAACGAAGGCAACACCATAACCTTCTGCAGCTCATGGGAAACACTTAAGGCCGAAGGACGCTACGGCATACCCGCACAGCAAGACACCTACATCCTCGAGAGCATACTCATCCGCACCGATGGCAGCAAAGCATTCCTGCCCACACGATGCGGCTTCACATGGGACCAGCAAACCAACAGCGCATCCACACTCGAAATCAAACACGTCACCAGTCTCGAAGACATAGAAACCAGCATCGACAAACTCCAACAGGAAAACACCACCGTCGATGTCTACAACACACAAGGCACACTCGTCCTCCCGCAAACAACCATCAGCAAAGCACGCCAAAGCCTGCCACAAGGCATCTACGTCGTAAAAGGACAAAAATTCGCAATCCAATAAACACAACACAAAGCCACACATCGGCACAACACACTCCCCAAAAGGAGAAAACCCATACCAGAAGCCCGAAGCAACACCACGCTTCGGGCTTCTTCTGTCAAAATGTCTGTCAGTTTTTGTCATATTATTGGCAGGATGTCACACTTTGGCACGGCATTTGTAAAAGATAAGCAAACACACGTCGGCTCAGACAAAAAGACAACACAAAAACAGAAACAAAATAAAAACAAATACAATTATGGGAAAAATTATTGGAATTGACTTAGGTACGACAAACAGCTGCGTATCAGTATTCGAGGGCAACGAGCCCGTAGTTATCACCAACAGCGAAGGCAAGCGCACAACACCATCCGTAGTAGCATTCGTTGACGGTGGCGAACGTAAAGTAGGCGACCCCGCAAAGCGTCAGGCAATCACCAACCCCAAGAAGACCATCTTCTCCATCAAACGATTCATGGGCGAAACATACGACCAGGTGCAGAAAGAAATCGGCCGCGTCCCCTACTCCGTCATCAAAGGCGACAACAACACACCACGCGTTGACATCGACGGCAGAGCCTACACCCCACAGGAAATCAGCGCAATGATTCTCCAGAAAATGAAGAAGACAGCCGAAGACTACCTCGGTCAGGAAGTAACAGAAGCAGTCATCACCGTTCCCGCATACTTCAGCGACTCACAGCGTCAGGCAACCAAAGAAGCCGGACAAATCGCAGGCCTCGAAGTAAAGCGCATCGTCAACGAGCCCACAGCCGCAGCCCTGGCCTATGGCGTAGACAAAGCAAACAAAGAAATGAAGATTGCCGTATTCGACCTCGGTGGCGGCACATTCGACATCTCTATCCTTGAGTTCGGCGGCGGAGTCTTCGAGGTACTCTCCACAAACGGCGACACACACCTCGGCGGCGACGACTTCGACCAAGTCATCATCGACTGGCTCGCAGGCGAATTCAAAGCAGAAGAAGGCATCGACCTCACACAGGACCCCATGGCCCTGCAACGCCTCAAAGAAGCTGCAGAAAAAGCCAAAATCGAACTCTCAAGCAGCACAACAACCGAAATCAACCTGCCCTACATCACAGCCGTTGGCGGCGTGCCCAAACACCTCGTTAAGAGCCTCACACGTGCCAAGTTCGAACAACTGGCAGACAGCCTCATCCAGGCTTGTAAGATACCCTGCCAAAAGGCAATGCAGGATGCCGGCCTCAGCAACTCCGACATCAACGAAGTAATCCTCGTAGGCGGTTCCAGCCGCATACCCGCAGTGCAGAAACTCGTAGCCGACTTCTTTGGCAAAGAACCCAGCAAGGGCGTAAACCCCGACGAAGTAGTTGCCATCGGTGCAAGCATCCAGGGAGCAGTCCTGACAGGCGACAAGAGCGACATCGTTCTGCTCGACGTAACACCCCTCTCTATGGGTATCGAAACAATGGGCGGCGTAATGACACGCCTCATCGAAGCCAACTCTACCATCCCCTGCAAGAAGAGCGAAGTGTTCTCCACTGCAGCCGACAACCAGACAGCCGTTACCATCCACGTTCTGCAAGGCGAACGCCCCATGGCAAGCCAGAACAAGAGCGTCGGCCAGTTCAACCTCGATGGCATAGCACCCGCTCGTCGTGGCGTGCCCCAGATTGAAGTAACCTTCGACATCGACGCCAACGGTATCCTGAATGTAAGTGCAAAAGACAAGGCAACCGGCAAGGAGCAACACATCACCATCACGGCTTCCAGCGGTCTTAGCAAAGAAGAAATCGAGCGCATGAAGGCAGAGGCAGAAGCCAACGCAGAGAGCGACAAGAAAGAGCGCGAAAAAGTCGACAAGCTCAACCAGGCAGACTCAATGATTTTCCAGACCGAAAACATGCTCAAGGAAAGCGGAGACAAGATTCCTGCCGACATCAAGAGCGAAGTAGAGGCTGCAGTTGCAAAACTGAAGACAGCACATCAGGCACAAGATCTCGCAGCCATCGACACCGCTATGAACGAACTGCAGACCGTTGCCGGCAAGATGTATCAGGCACAGCAGCAGGCAGGAGCCCAGCCCGGTCCAGACATGAATGGCGGATGCAACAACGGCAACTGCGGTGGCGGAACACAACAAGGCCCCGACATCCAAGACGCCGACTTCGAAGAAGTCAAGTAGTATGAGATAATAAACGATAAAAATCGATAACTAAATAGGGTGTAGCTCAATGAGTTACACCCTATTTCTTTCATACAATTTTTTATTGGTGTCCGATAAAACCTTATATCACCTCTGCTTTACTCTATAAAGAACAAGCCGTGCGGTTATTGCACGGCTTGTTTATTTATGAACGTCTGTCCTTTTTAGTTTCTGCCAACTACAACGCTGGCCTTTCCTGATACGTTGGCATTATTTCCGCCACCATAGACGTTGCCTAAAATGTTTGCACCTTCAACCTTGATACCCTTTTCTGCCGCTGAAACATAGTCAACTGTTTCCGCTGTGCCGATGTTCACTGTCGTGTTACCTATAACGTCTGCTGCATTACCGCCGCCAAAGACTTCGCCTATAACACCTATGGCACCTGCCGTATGCTCAGGCAAAGTAACATCGCCCTCGCTGAAAGAGATGGTCTTTCCAGGATACTCCCATGGGCTATAACTTGCGTTCTTGCCAACCACTTCGTTGATGTTCACTGTTGGATTACCCTCCACGACAGCACCCTTACCAAGACCGCCACCGAAGATGCGACCAATGCTGGTGAATGACTTTACATTGACTGTAGGATCTGCCTTACCGGTAGGAGTAATGTATGGAGCCTGGTTACCACAACCATAGAGTTCGCCAATGGTGATGGGATAACAGCCTGTCTCTTCGATGTTGACAGTGATGGAACCATTGATAAGGCCACTCTCGTTATTGCCACCAAAGATGCGGTCGAAATGTCCGCTTGTGATGTTCAAGACAATATCGCCACCTACATCGGCCTTCTTCGAACCGCCATAGATTTCTGCCAGCTCAGTGATACAGCCCAGTTTTATCTGTGCGTTGCCTTCCATGTAAGCCTCGTTGCCACCGCCATAGACATCGTCAATGTCCAAGCGACATGAAACATTTGCCTCATCGAGGAAGGCAACGGCTGCTTCGCGTACATTACCCTTCGTGTTCGAACCGCCGAAAGCACTATGGATGCGACCGCCCAACAGATTAACTGCTGCCTCGCCTGTTCCATAACGTTGCGGTTGCGGCGTGCCAGATGTCACTTCACCCGTCTGTCCGTTGTACTCATAGGTATAGTAACCTACGTTTGCACCCGGGTTTTCCTGGCCGTTGGGAAGTTCGTCCTTGCCGTTACCACCGCCAAAGACATAACCTATTTCGTAACAACCCTGGACATTCACTTCCGATGCAGGCACAGAGGCTGCATTACCGCCACCATAGACATATTGGATACTTATGTCCTCGCAACCATCAATGTTTACTGTTGCTTTCGCCTTTGTGGTTTCAGGATCGTTGGGAACGTATGCAGCCATGTTGCCGCCACCATAGACGGCAGCCACATCGTAGGTAGTATTGTCTTTGTTAGTCGACTTCTTGTGGGCGTCATCGTAGCCTACGGTCTTAATGATATTTACCTCCACGTTACCCTTCGGCGAGCCGTTCAGGTTGTTGCAGCCGAAGATGTTGCCCGTTACTTTGCAGTCGTTGGTTGCACCTGTCTCATTGCTGCCGTTTAGTGTCACGGTAACATCGCCATTGACGTATGCCTCGATGTCTTCAGTAGCACCGTAGAAGCCATTCTTCTGGCCCAAGCCACCACCATAGACATCATGCACGGTGCCGCCCGACAGTCTGACGGTTGTGCTGCCTGTGTTGGCCAAAGCGCCGCCGCCATAGACGTCCTTCGATATCGTGCCACCTTGGATGCCCACGCTGGTGGTGCCGTCCACGTTGGCGATGTTGCCGCCGCCATAGACGTCGCCGTTCACCGATGCCGTTCCCTTGATCGTCACCTCTGTATTATTACGCGAAGGGCTCTCGTTGCCGCCGCCATAGACGTTGCCTGCCACGGTGCCGCCATCGACGGTCAGGGAGATGGCGCCGGTGACGTTGCCCAGCTCGGTCATGTCGGTGTTGGTATAGAGGATCTTCTGGCCGTCATCGGAACCGGTGGTCGCGCGGTACTGCCACGTGAAGGTCTCCGGGGCCACCGTGCCGAAGTCGCTGAACAAACCCGTCTCCTTGGTGTAGCGAGACTTGGTAGGCTCCGTAGCAGGATAGACATCCAAGGTGTTCGACGTGGCCTTGAAGCCGCCGCCGAAGACGCTCCCCTCGAACGTGCAACCGGTCAGCTTGGAGGTGACGCTGCCGTTCACCTTGCCCTGGCAGCCGGCTCCGTAGTAGTTGCCCTTGACCGTGCAGCCCTCCAGCTCGTTGGTGACGCTGCCCGTAGTGGCCAGGTCGAATTTGGCATAGCCGGTGTAGGAACGCGCCACGCCAGTGCCGACACCGCCGGAGTACAAGATAAACTCAAACTTATAGCAGCTGCCGATACCATAAGTGGCGTTGTTTGTCAACCGCTTGTAGGTTTCGCTAAAAGCAATGGGGAAATTAACATTATTGCCGAAATTAACGCCGGCGTCCTGTTTTTCACGGTTATATGTGATGGAGGTGCCGCCGAAGCCAGCACCGTAGTACTCGCCGAAGGTGCTGCCCTTGGCGTGGGTGGTCACCGTCTTGCCTGCCGCCATGTCGCCGAACTCCGGGCCGCCGCAGTAGAAGTCGACGAAGCTGTTGTTCATCGTGATATCGATGTTGCCCGTGATGCGCGCCGAGGCCGACGTGCCGCCGCCGAAGAACTTGTAGATGCGCGCATGGTCAATCTTCGCCGTGACGTTGACGCCGTTGGTGTTGGGGTTCTCCATGTAGGCGCCCAGCCATTTGTGGATTCTGCCGCCGGCACCCCAGAAATAGATGTTGGCGCCCGTGGCCGTGGCTCCCGCGCAGTAGCCCGTCATGTAGCATTCCTCTATCTCGCCGCCGGTGACAACAATTGGGCGGATGGTGGTCACGTAGGCTTTGTCGGTGTGAGAACCGGGATAGAGTTCCTCCACGTAGGCGTTGCCGCCAATCTGCTGGTAGCTCAGCTTGTAGGCATTGTTGTTTCGTGCACGGACAATCTGGATGAAGTAGCCGCTGTTGGCTATCCAGCGATTGTTGCCGTAGCCGTTGTCACCGGCACTGAAGTCACTGTCGTTGATCTCGCACTCGCTCATGAAGCTGACGCAGGTTTCGGTCAGCTCGAACCAACCACGGCCGTGCCAGATGCCGATGGTGGGATAAGGCGTACTGCCGGTGACGCGCTCTGCCATACCCATGCCGATGTTTGGCACGAAGTCGAAGCGTATGGGCGGTATCGGGGAGCGGTCTGTTCTATGATAGGAATACCAGCCATAATCAGGCTCCTGATTGTTGTCCTCGTCCACACTCATGACGGTGCAGGCTTTGGCGGTATTGAAGATTACCGCGTCTTTCCCCTGGTTATAGTGGTAGTTGCCTACCAGCACGATGGCCTGCGAGTGCGGGTTGGTGCTGTTGGCCATGTCACGGACCAAATCGCTGAGGTTGGTATAGACGGTCCGTCCGTGGTAGGTGGTAGGAACTTGATAGGCAAGGTCGGTCTGTCCTTCGTAGTTGGTGTTGTAGCCGAAGTCGGCGCGCGCGTCGCTCAGATAGAAAGCATTGGCAAAGTTGGCCTCGATGCTGATGGCCGTCACGCCGTAGGGCACGATGTAGTTGCCGCCCTGGGCAAAGATATAGGGGTTGGTGGTGGCGTTGTAGATGTCCTTGGCCGTGCAGTCGCGGTCGGCAAAGTTGTAGTTTGTCAGCGAGCCTGCCGTGCCGCCGGAGACGGAGGTTATCTTCCAGCCGGTGCAAATCTTACTGTAGTCGCGCGTCCAGCCTTCAAACTCGTTGGCAAAAGGCAGGACCACCTTTCCCCAGGTGAAGTCGTAGCGCAGGGTGTCCATGTCGGTGATGGGCAGGTCGCAAGAGTAGCTGCTGCCATTGATGCTGACATTGACTCTGAGGTTGCCGCCGTTGCCCATCTCGGTGAGCTTCTTGCCGGCGAAGTCTTCGGAAGTGGTGGGCAGGTTGGACGCTATTTCTTCTGTGGTCTTCTTCGTGTCGGTCTCCCACGGCTCGATGATGGGATAAGGCGCCACCTCAGGCTTCAGCACCCAGTGGCCTATCTCGGCCACCTGGACTGCCAACGGTGCATTGGTGCCGGTGCCGAAGAGGAAGTAGGCGGCCAGCTCGCGATGCGTGTTCTGGATGTGGCGGTAGAAGGGGAAGCGCGTCAGGAACACGTCCTTGTCGATGGCCAGCTGGTCGTTGTAGGCCGTGTACGTGAGGTTCGCACGAGAGCGGTAGTAGTTGTATTCGGTCAGCTTCTGCTGGTTGTCGGTGTGGTTGCCGCCATAGACGGGCGAGCGGTTGGTGCCGGAGGTGAGGTCACCGTACATCATGCAGTTGGTGATGCGCACACCCGTGGTGTTGACGGTCGTGGTGCCGCTGATGGTGCCTTGGTTGCGGCCCACGATGCCGGCGGCATAGTTACCGCCGCTGACGCTGGCATAGTTGTAGCAATTCACCACGCGGACGTTGGAGTCCCAATCAATCAGTCCCACCAGTCCGCCGGCATTGGTCGAGCCGCTGACGCTGCCGCTCAGCACGCCGCAGTTATAGATCTTTGCTGACCCCGTGGCAGTGCCGCATACGGCGCCCACCGTCTCACCGGAGATGCTGATGTCCTTGAACCGGACGTTCTTCACCGTGCCGCCGTTCAAGGTCGTGAAGAGCGGCGCCCTAAGGCGGCTGATGGTGTAGTAGCCGCCGTCGAGTGTGCCGCGGAAGGTGGTGACGCCGGGAGTGCCTGTGGCATCACCCGTCAGACGGTAGTTGCCGTCGGGATTCGTGATTTCTGAGAGTGAGGATATCTCCTGGAGGACAGCTCCCGTTGTAACTTCATATTCATATGGTCGCGCACATGTACCGCTTTCTGTCTCAGCACGAGCTACGCCATTGGCAAGATTTATATAATAGGAGGTGTTATTATTATAGCGATTATAAACATAAGTGCCGTTTGTACGCCAGCGATAATTATTATTATTATTATTATTGTTAGGAACATTGGTGGCCAGAGCTAAATCAGCATCGGGAGCACCAAGGAAATACCTCGTGCCGTTTACTGTCTGGAACAGATAACCATACGTATTGTTATTATTCAGAGTTCCTGCTGTTGTACCAGCCGTATTCGAGGCACAACTCCAAATACATGTTGTTGGATCAAAAGTTGTAACGCGCTGTACAGCGGTTGTACCATTACGTGCGAGGTAATATGTCGTACCACCATTGACGTATGCCAATACATAGTCGGCAGCCCTGGCTCCTGCTGCTGCAAGCAGGAGTGCAAGCGTGAAGAAAAACTTGGTTGATATTCTTCTGAGCATTGTATGTTGTTTTCCCATATCGTTGATTTTCATTGTTTCCTTGTTGTCTGTGTGTCGTTAGGAAATCACTATAGAGAACTTTGTGAACTTCTCTGCAGAACTTTGCAAAGTTCTCTGCAGAAGTTTACGAAGTTCACTGGTGATGTTTTTCGACTATGCATTTCTTCCTACTGATAGTTTCTTCTTGTTGACGATGTAGATGCCCGGTTCGGTCTGTGTCTCGATGGTTTGTCCGGGTTGGATGGTGAAGACACGGACTACGGAGCCGGCTGTGTTGACGATGCGTACTTCTGTTGCCTCGAGGAGTCCGGACTTGACATAGATGCAGCCACGGCGTGCGAAGATATGGAGTTGGCCCTTGAGTTCTTCGCCGGGTTCTGTCTGCTCTTCGTCGAGTCCTGTCTCTACGCTGTTGAAGGTAATGGCACGGGTTGCTCTCGGTGCGCCGTGTTCCTTGACTCCGCTACCTGCTGCGGCGAAGTACGGACGGAAGGGCACTGCCGGTGTCTGGGCGTCGGTCAACTCGTAACTGCTGCCTTCGGCATTGAGCACATACGCGCCTGCGTCTATTGTAGCGTTCAGATAGTTCGGTGTAAAGACGTAGCCGTTGTGTGTGCTTGCTGCAATGCCGCTGTTCATCTCCTGGTCGCTCACGCCGATGATGCCACCGGCGGGCGATGCGAAGGTGATGATTTGTGCATCGAGTGCTTCGACATCGACCAAAGAGTGAGCAGGCACGAAGGAGCCGCTGAGGTCGAACTCGTAGTAGGACGAGCCTGGCAGGCCGACGATATAGGGCATGCCTCCCTGTGAATAGGGATAGTCCGTATAGGTCTTGCTTGCGGCATAGTACTTCTGCTGATAGTCGTCGGTATTCTCGTCCTGACGGTCTGCACCGGAATACTGGTAATAGTAATCCCAGAGGAAGGTGTTGGTGTACTGCTTCTCGTTGGCTGCTGCCTCGGGATAGCCGAAGGTGGCCTCGTAGATGTTGGCATTGCCCTCCTTGTATGCGCCGCCTTCGTAGCGACGGAGCCAGTACTCGTGGCCGGACTCATAGCCTCTGTCGAACTTGGTCGTATCCTTGTCGTAGAAGTGTGTGAGTTCGCCCTTTGTCTGTGTGGTAACCAGTTCTGCATCGAACGGCAGGCTGATGCCTATCCAGCCCTTGCTGGTGCGTACAGGTGTCGGGTCGTTGCTCCACTCTATCTCGACGTAGTTTTCGGGTTCACGCTGATACCACATTCTCTTGTCGGCAGCAAAGCCGTATGCAATGGGTGCGTTGAAGTCCTGCTTGTCCACGAGGAAGTGATCGACATCTGTGGCATAGGTATAGTCTGTCTCGCCATCGGCAATGCTTGTTGTTGCCTGCAAGACGGCGTGACCCTTGATGGCATCGATGTCGGCCTGCTTCTGTATGGCAACCGTACGGTAGTCGGCATTGTCCTCGGCATAAGCGAGGTCGCGGAAGTAGCCTACAAGCACATCGTGCGTCTGTGTGTTCTTCGTATTGGCAATATCGACAGACGGTGTGTAGGCCAACAGGTTCTGCGTGAGGCCACTTGTGCGGATGGCATCGAGACGCTCGTAGTCGAGCAGCGGTGCATATTGGTTGCTGCGGTCCTTGAAGTCGGCAGGCAGACCTGCCACTGCACCCTGATAGCCCTTGGTGTCGCCATTGGCACCTGTGAAGTCGATGGCTGTCATCTGTGCATGCGGCTGAGTAGTGTAGTCGACACCATTGATGTTGAAGTTGAAGTTGCTGGTGAAGACTGCATGAGCATTGAACATTGCGCTGCGTCCGTAAGTGCCGTTGCGGAAGTATGCCGGTGCACGGTAAACGCGATTCGCACTGGTGTTGGCAATATCGTTGATGAGCAAACCATTCTTGCTGTTGTCCACCAAGTCGCCATTCTGTGTGCTGTAGGTCTTGGCTATTGCAGCGGGATGCCATTCGTGGGCAATATCGTTACCAGCATTGTTGGTCAGGAGTCCGTAGGTCAACTTCTGTCCGAAGAAGAGATAGTCATCCGGGTAAAGTGGCAGATAGCCTGCAGTGGCATTGTAGCGCAAGTCGTCGGTAGTAGGCTTGAGCCCCTGGGCAAAACGGAAGTCGCCATCGCTGTAATACTTCGTTACATAGTCGTTGTAGGCTTTCGGATAACTGATTTCGTGTATAACGTCCTCGAGATACTTGTCGCCCGTTTCTTCGTCTGTTTTCTCTACACTCTGCTTCGTGCCATCGGGCAAACGATAGAGCGTGCGGGCTGTGTCTGCTGTGGCAACGTTGCCAAACAGACGATAGCGTGCCTCGAGATAGTAGCGGTTGAGGTCGTAGGCAACACCACCATTGACGAAGTCTTCGACCGTGCGAGGCTTTATCTCCTCGTTGATGCTTGCAGCAAAGCCATTGGTTGCGGGATAGTAACTGTTGAGTATGACAGCATCGGGTTCAGGCTCGGCATAGACAGCCTTCTTTCCGTTGGGTGTGCCGGTTGTCCATATCCAGCAGTTCTCTACTCTGCCCTCGCCAGTATTGGCAATACCACCGGCAGTGAACGTACCCATAACACCTGTGTTGTAAACCTCGCCACAAAGCTTGCCGAAGATTGAGTTGTCGAGGCCACTGATGGTACGGCCATTGCCATGGAAACGACCACCGAAGCAACCGTCGGTATCGTTGCCGATGGGGGTCCAAGTCTTTTCCCATGATGCAACACCACCGCCATACTCAATGTCGGACGACAGATAGAAGTCGAGATTCTTGGCTCCGGTGATGTCACGACCAGGAATGCCATTCACCTCAAACATATATTCTTTGCCATACGAAGTGTTCGTGATGTTGAACACCTCATGCAGAGCATCGAGTTCGGAAGAATATGTGTCAGTACCTGTCTCGAAGATGTTGTTGCCAATGTAAATCTTCGGGTCGCGGTCGTTGTCGCGATGGTTGATATACATGTGGTTCGGGTCGGTAATGACGTCGCTCATGCGTTGATAGTTGGCAACCTTGACCTGAACAGGGTCGGAGAAGGTTTTGCCCAAACGTGTCTCTGCGTAGTATGCTACCCAATAACCGTTCTCGTAGAAATAGAGAGGCTCAATATTATTGAGGAACTTATGTCCGTTGCGATGACGGTTGGCATCCGACTCGTTGGCATAAATCTCCCATCCACCAGAGAGGATTGGGAATGCACCCTCCTGCACGGGAGGTACTTCGAGAGCCAAAGGTTCGAGAGGCAAGATGAGGTCGGGCTCCTCGAGTTGGCCAATGATAGGATTACCACTGAGGAACTTCACACGCAAATTGATGATATGCTTCTCTACACGGGTCTCGTAGTCGGAACCATCGTCGTCGCACTCGGTATAAGTGTATTCGTAGATTGCTGTCAGGTAACGGTCCTTCTGCAAGGCATTGATGTCGGCACTGACAGGAACATAGAGTGTTGCCTCCTCGATAGGCGTCTCACCCTGGACGTCGAAATCGACCTGACAGTTGGGAATACTAATGATGGCAGAAGAATTGATGATAGTGCCCAACTCGACAGAAGAGCCCTTTTCATATTTATTTCCTTTAAGGTCATGGAATGTACTCAACTCTTTGTCGTCAACACTCTGCACACCCTCATATACCGTATAAGGATTGATGCAGAAATAGAACTTGTTGTTATCTGTCGGATGATACTGCTCCTTTGTGATAATAACCTCCTGAACATTCTTTTGCAACAATTCTGACAGTTCGGAATAATCTTTAGCCGTGATAGACTTACCTGCATTGTACATCACACCAGCTACGTCGAAGGTCTCCTTCACTATAAACGTGTGATAATTGCCATCCGCATACACTTCATCGTCTGCACCCTTAAGATGAGCATCGCTGATAGAGAACTGTGCATAGTTCTTGCGGTCGTTAGGCAGACTCTCAAATTCAACGTTCTTCAATTCATCGGCTGTGCTGATGGTGTGTATAGTTCCCTTATCATCGACATACTTAAATCCGCTGCCATGGTAGGTAGCTGTGTAGTCGAGCGATGTCGGACGCGAATACTGAGGCAGAGAGTGCTCGGCATCGTAGTTGTCGTACACTGAAATGGCCGGGTTGCGATTGGTGCCGCCTGCAGTGTTGACGTAGTTCTCGATTTCCGAACGGTTGTTGTATGTATAGCCATTTTTGCTATCGTATTTTTTGTAGAGCAAGGCGTCTAATGCATCGAAGTTGTAAGAGAAGTGCTTACGCTCCTCTGGCAAGAGTTGACAGAAATCTACACCATTGTAGTTGTTGCCTTTTTTATAATATCTTCCTCCCCAGGAACCCTCCTCAACACAATAGTAAGCTGGCTGGAATTTATCCTTCAGCGAAGCATCCCAACTATTCCATTCTGCATAAGGAACCAATTCGTCGAGAACTCGATAATCGCCCTCCGCTACAAGCACTGTACTTACGCAGATGTATGCCTCATCGAAAAGGGCCTTGTCTGTATTCTTTTCATCGTTCACGAAACTCTTGTAGTCTGCCTGACATATCGGCATTCCCTTCGATACTGAAACAAGCATGCCGTTGATATAAACCTCGCAGTCCTCCTTCGCAATATAGGTACTATCGAATTTCGCTTGCGTTGCTAGTGTTCCACCTTTCACCTCTTCTGTCTGCATATCGAAGACACTCTTGGAGATGATGGCCTCCTTCTTAAAGTAACGTTGTCCGTATGTACCGTCAGCATTACATGTGAATGTGGCACTCTTGACGTATGTCTCCTTTTCGGAGTCTGAAAGTTTTTCCCAATCACTCTTCTTTTTAGGAGTGGCTGACGTTGAACTGATAAGCGTATAGTAGTCGTCCCACTTTGAGGGGTTAGAATAGTCGATGGAAAGCACATAACCGTTAGCACCATCCACTTCATTGAGCAAACTGAATGCTTCGCTGACATTCAGCGCGCCACCAACTTCGCCTAAGGCGCCAAGGTCGTCCGTACCAACCAAATCCTTGATACGATTGTAAACCTCTGTGGTCACGGCCTGACCTGGATAGAAGGTTTCACTGCCTACAGTAATCTGATAGTTACAGTAGTAACCATCGGTTATGAACTTCTTACGGTCGGTCGTGCTGGCCATATACCAATCCCAATAACTGATGGGGTCGCCCTGACCATAGGTCTTAATGATGCTGTTGTTGATAAGTGACAACGAATCGGAACGAACATTGTCGGGGTTGGCAGCATCGAAGGAATACTCCAACTCGCTGGGATCGGCATAGAGTCCGGGTACTATGTTGAGCAAACGCAACTTCGCATTGCCTTGAACAGACAGAGTGAGCGGAATACTGATTTCAGTACTGTAGGCTTCTGCAGCACCGGTATATGCAGACACAAGTTGTTCGTAAATATAGAACTCACCACGGATGTACCAATAGTGTGCGGGAGATGCATTCTTTCCTACATATTCTTCGGACCTCGGATAACAATCATCGACAATGCGCTTCATGGAATGGATGAAGTTACCAGATGTCTGCATCTTATCCTTGGCAGTTGCTGCAGCGTATTCGAAAGCACGATTGGTAATAACATTCTTGTTTGCAGAAGACAGCACATGAGCATAGGTTTTTGTATAATGTGGTTCGCCATGAATGTTCTGGGCATAGACATAGCCACCACCTTCACCCGGGCTGACATTGAGCAAGTCTAGTTCGATGACACCAGTAACAGGACCATAAATCTTGTTGCCATTGTTGTCGAAGCCTTTTACCAATTCCAGGAACACACCCGATGCAAGTGCAATCTTGTTGGGAGATGTTCCGTTGTTACGATTACTTTCATTTATATGCTCTTGCTTCCACTCATAGTAAGTAGTCGTTCCGTCGGCTTTATCTTCTTCACTACCTGTTATACGTATGGCAGCATCTTCGCCTGCGAAATGCACATCGGAGGTAACACTTCCGAGAAGCTTTACCACATTGTACATGCCAAAATAACATCCGTGAGTACCGTTCTGATTGAGCGAAAGTTCACCGACACGGTTGATAGTATAATGGGTATAGTCGGCTTCCGTTTCATCCTGAGCACGGTCAATGGCACCACGCAAGACAAGGCGGCTACCCTTGATGCCACAGAAGTCGCATCGCTGTACAGTGTTGATACAGCGACCTTCGTTGATAATATAGTTCATGGCCTCCCAGTTGCTACGCTCGTCCTCGGGAAGACGATTATATTCTTCGCTCAAGATGACATCGCCCTTCGTATAACTACCTTCCTTGTAGTCTTCCTTACATGTGTATTTGGTTACATAAAACGACTTCTGACGTTCTGTCAACTGATTATAATAGTCTGCATCTGCGTTCATTTGCAGATTGTAAAAGTCTGTACCGTAATTGGTAATGTTCAACTCGCGATAACCATCAACAAAGGTAAGGTTGCCATCACCATAAAGACCACCTACACCATCGTCACCAATAGTGACAAGGTCTCGACTAAAGGCATCGACTACAGAAGCCGTAGCATTGCCATAAACCGTATTGGCAAATGCCATTACCTTGTCGGTACCTGCCGAAACGTTACCACCGGCAAAGACAGCATTGTGAATGGTGACACCTATCTGGTCTATTTTCTTCCATGTATCCTTGTCTGTATCATTACCCGTCAGTTGGTTAAGAGCCTCGGTTTCGATGTATGAACCTGCCGCATAAGTCTTACCACCTACTTCAACATCTTCAAGGGCCTTACCCCATACCTTTACTTCGACATGAGTATCTTCACTTAAAGTCTTATTCGTCACATCGGTGTAGTACCAACCCTCATATTCTCCGTCGCCTCGCACACCTTGCTTGACGCCGTTGACACTATAGACAAAACCGATATTGCCTCCGCCAAAGACATTGCCTACTCCTTCGGCAACACCTTCTGCAGTACCGATTTCACCTCGGTGGATTCGGACATCTGTAGTACCGAAGATATAGCCATTCGTGTTGTCGTCGGGAACTTCTTCTGTTCCCCAGTTATTGAAACCACGACCACCACCGAAGACATCTTTCTCTACATGGCCGCCATACATTATTACATGTGTCTCGCCAGCCTTGTATTTTTCTATAGTCTCACCTTCTTCGCCTATGATACGGCTACCGCGTCCGACAGCACCAATCTCGCCACCACCATAAAGGCTGTTGCGCACATGGCCACCATACATTTTGACGTTTGTGGTATCTACATCACTGTATCTGGCAAAGCCGGCGCCAAAGATGTTACCGGCACGCTTGAACAAAATCTCATAGTTCGGATCTGTCATGTCGAGGTCTGGAACATATGCTCCATCTTCGTAACGATAGCCCACATAACCATTATATAGAGATATGTTTGAAGTACCAAATACAGGACCGCCTTCGCCACCACCATATGCGTTTCTTCTTACAACAGGAATGCCATTATAGAAATCGGCATCGGCTGTGCCCTCCGGCAGACCAATAACAACGTTTGTGACACCAAGGATGTCGTTCTCTGTGTCGGTACCCGCAGGATGATAACCTACAGGACCTTCCCAACCACCACCATAGACATTACGTGCTGTACCGCCCTTGATATAGGCTGTAGCAGATGCCGTAAATTCCGGAATGTCACTATACTTGTGTTTCAAGTTTTTGACTGCACCTGTCGTACCGGCAGCATAAAGGTCTTTTTCGACCGTGCCGCCAAGAAGGTCTATGTAGCATGTGCCGCTTACTGTGGCAGAAGTAGTAGCCTCGCCATCGACAGTGATATGCTGTCCGTAACCACCACCATATGCATAATTCTTAACGATTGCTCCCTTGTGAATGTGAACATTGGCATTGCTCTTTTCTGCATAAGCAGAACCATAGTCTTTGTACAACTGATTGACATGCGCCAAAGGATTATCCAGTCCGCCATGGTCTGTCGTGGTGTCTGCATCATAGCCGCCACCAAGGAGCAGGCTCCAATCTTTTGCCTTTGCCTTTTCTGTGATACTCTCTTTGTTGAGTACGTCACCACCATAGCCACCACCAAAGACTTCCCAAACTTCTGCGCCATCGTTCAGGTTTACCTCTGTATATTGCGACCATGAGTTCTGGCCATAACCACCACCATAGACAGAACCTGTTGTCAGTCCATGTACTTCGTGCATGTACTGTACTGGCTTCGTCACATTAACAAAGCCATAAAGCGTACGACGATAGTTATTGTTACCACCATATATATAATGTAGGCGAGCGTCCTCACTATGATAGTTTACATTTGCTTCATATACGTCGCAGACATCAGTATTGGACTGTCCATAAGCACCACCATAGAGGCTATTCATGGCAATAGTGGAACCTTTGGGTACATTGACAATCGTACGACGCGTTACACCTGCTCGGAAACTGCCACCATAAGCACCACTGTTCTGACCGCCAATCTGGCCACGTACCAAATCGACTACAGCGGCAGCAACAACACCTGAACTATTCTCACTTGCGTCTGCCACAGCGACTCCCATGCCAAGACCACTGGCATCGCCAGAGCCAAAGACTTCCATTGCCTGGAAATAGGTCATGTCCTGTGGGATGTCAATAAGAACGTAACTCTGGTCCTGGAACTCGTTCTGCTTCTGGAAAGAAACAGAGGTGGCGGCATAGCCTTGACCTGCACCATAGACACGAGCAACCTTGTTTGAGGCGTTATAACTGGATGGTTTGAAATTGACAAAAGCATTACCTACATGAGGATATTCCGACACATGATCCTTGTACGATTCGGAATTATAGTCGTAAGATGCTTTTGCGCCGCCAAAGATGTAATTCACACTTCCCTGATTGTACTCAATATATGCTGATGCCTTCAGGGTGTTGTTATTATACACCATGCCATTTGCCTCGGGACTAACCTTCGAGGAGAAATCGGTTGGGGTTTGTATCCTGCCACCAAAGTCATTGGCTCCATATACATTATTTATAACTGTGGGGAAGCCATTTGTACCAATATATACTTCTGTATGACCAACCACATCGGCATTACATGCACCGCCAATGACATCATAAGCCGTACCACCATCGAGGTTCACTGTCGTATTGCCACTAACCGGACCTTCAAAACCACCGCCATAAAGTTTACCGGCATTACTGTTGTCCGAGAAATTGACCGTTGTATGGCCATTGACAGAACCACCATAACCACCACCAAAGACCTTCAGGGCACCGCCTTCTGCAGAGAAATCGACAGTTGTATTGCCTTCGATAGTTGCTTCTTTGCCATAGCCACCACCAAAGACAGTGAGCGGAGTAGCAAATACGTTGCCAGCATTAGCCGGAATACTATAGTCTAAATAACTTTCCTTTGTGGGGTTGCCATCAGCAAAAAAGTTATCAGGTATCAGATTCTTCTGTACGCTAATACCTACATTGCCATTGACTATACCACTCTCGAAGCAGCCGCCAAATATGTTACCCTGATTGCCTGCACCAACATTAGACAATTCTTCTGGGGCAGGATTTACATCAAATATAATACCATTGGCATCGATGAAAATCTTGTTCGATGTGACAGACTCTCCTGTAACGCCACCAATATGCTTAACATTATTGTCCGATGCTGCTACATTTGCTGCATTACAACCGCCAACTAACTTCTTTGTGATGATGATGGGTTTATCGAAAGCAATCTCTAGCGCATCGGCAGATGTCATACTACCTACATTACCACCACCGAAGAACGAGCCAATGCGTGCCAGACTGTCTACTTCTTCCGCTTTATAGTAGTTGCTGTCGAATGCACAAGTCGGCATACAATCCACTGCGGCTCCCAACATATAGGTATCGAAAGTGGCTTGGTCTGTAAAATCCATCGTATTGACGGGTTCTGACGCTTCACCTACGGTTACCGTTCCGTTCTTATACATGTCGAGCGTTAATGTATCCACCATATTGGCACCATTACTACCCAAGAATACGTCTTCTACTGTTACATTTTCGCCTATTTGCAAGTGAATTGCATCGGTAACAGTAGCACTATTGCCGCCACCAAAGACCTTGGGAATGGTTGTTCTGGCTTTGGGTGTACCTGCCACATGGATGTAGGATTTCTCTGTCTGCGGACGGAAAGCATTCAGCGACTCAACACTGGAACTGCCTGCTGCATAATAAAGATCGCCATAAGTCAAGTGGTTTGACAAATTGGCATTGTCCGTATAAACATATGAGCCGTTGCCACCTCCGTAAACCTCTCCGTCGATGCTGCCAAGAATCTGCAAATCCGTACCATGATATACGGTTCCTGAGACGTCGTTGCCACCATAGACATTCTTTATTTTACCTGCTGTAATCAAAACACGGGCAGCATAGTCTGCCTGGAATTCGTGTCCGTTCAGCGTTTCTGCTTTTGGTGCTGTTGTTCCTGGGTTTACATCTGCCTTACGGCAACCGCCATAAACATTCTCAACCACCATGTCGGCACTTTCGATAGGAAGGAAAATACCATTGGGGCTGGTCATTCCGCCTTCATTGCCTCCGCTGTAGAGGTCGTAGACAGAACCTTTGGTAAGATGCCAAACAGGACGTATGGCCATATCTACCTTATTATTACCACCAAAGACACGATTGAATTGGATGTTGCCCTTGAAGGTTTCCGGATTCAAACCCATTGCCATCAGCCTATCATTGCTCAACACGGCTGGGTTAATCGACATGGGAGTTGATGCGTTGTTCAGCGAAATCTCTGTGTTTTTGGTTACTGTTGCAAAGTTGCCACCGCCAAAGACATAGCCAAAAGTACCGCCCTGTATATCAATATAGCCTTTGGGAAGTTCAGGCTTACTCAAACCACTGAAAGATATGGTTGTCTCCTTATTATCACCAACAGCAGGGACATCGACCATTGTCAATTCGCCGCCGGTGTAAACATTATCTTCTGAATTATGATAGTCGCCGTTGCCACCTGCATAGAGTTGACCTACGAAGATATGCTTGTCAGCCGATTCGTTTTCTGCACTTGTATGAACATAGGTATTCGTGCTTATGCCATTTATAGTTTGTTCGCCATTTATGGAACCAGAAATATCGTTGCCACCATAAATGTAGTTCACAACAAGATCTGTCTTTATATTAGTGGCATCGACAAACACATCGCTGTATCCCTGAATGTCTGCCATTCTGGCTCCACCAAAGATACTGCCACGCAGATCACCGCCTCGCAGTACGACAGATGTGTTGCCACCTAACTTGGCCTGGTTGCCGCCGCCATAGATGTTTTGATAAATTGTGCCAGCCTCAACAGTAACCGAACTATTACCAAACACATAGGCAGATTCACCATCGCCGGCACCAAACAAGCCACCATGAATTGTTCCTGTCCAGTTAACATTACCCACGGTTCCGCCAATATGAGCAGAATCGACTTCTGTGCTATTCACCGCAACACTCGTACTACCATAGGTGCGACCATTCCTGCCACCACCAAATACGGTACGAACGGTTCCGCCATTGATGGTCACACTTGTGGTTAACGAATCCTTGTCTGCGGTGAAAACAACATTTTCGGGAGTAGTTTCGTTTGTTATGCCATTGGCCAGATTTCCTGTACCTACAGCACCTTTATTACCGCCACCATAGATGTCACCGCCAATGGTAATTTGGGCATGAAGGTTATGAGAACAGATTTGCATCCCCATGAGGAGCAATATCATCAGAATCTTATTTGGTTTGATAACCATATTAAGCTTATTAGGCATATATTTGCTAATTATGGATTCGTGGTTAAGCTGATGGTTGGATTATCAAGGTCTGTACCTGACAACTGATAGAGATAGTCGGGGGCAACGTGCATGTTGACACTGACTATTTCGCCAGCACCGATTTCTTTCAATTTGGGAATCAGAGTCGTATTGATTTTGTTTTCTATCACATTGTCCTTTCGGATGAGATTGTCTTTCTTGTCATAAACGTTGTATGTTGTACGAAGCACAAATTCACTGACCAGATTAGGCACGAAGCAACCCAAGAAGCTTTCCGGAATTGTTTCGGGGACCTCGAATTCTTCAGGACTGCCTTCGTAGGGGAAGAGGATTGTGGATGTGGTTTCCGGCTCACCTACTGCCGTATATGATGTGTATGTTACGGAGTCGGGGGCAACAGGATCTTTTCCTTGATCGTTTGCTACAAACTTCACTGTCAAATCAACCTTTGCAGAGATTTCTTTTGCAATGAGTTCCAGTTTGGTAACTCTGATGCAACGCAACTTGTGGTATGCTGGGTCGATACTGCATCGGAAGTGAATACCCGCATAGATGTGTTTCAGCAGAACAAAAATGCGATTCTCGCCATTAGCCATGCCCTTGTACCCGAAATTGCCCAACTTGATGTCTGACTGCGGACCTGTAATTTTCTCTTCTGCCGTAGCATTGCGAACACCGACAAGGACACAAACGTCGGCCGATGTCAACGATTCGTAGTTCTTAATCGTCAGTTGGGCACCTTTTGCATATCCTTTGTCTGGACCTGAGGTGTCGGCATCTGGCAAAGGACTGATGACTGCTCTGTCGGCGTCTCCACGTGGCATAAATCCATAAATATAATATTGTGTGCCCTCTTTAACGGTGACTGTTGACTTCCATACACTTATACCATTCTCTATGCCCTGATAAATGAAGTCGCCCAAAGAGGATTCCTTCTCTGGTGTCATGAACACACCAATCGTCTTATTTGGCGGTGTGGTGGTAGGATAGAGTTGGTCGTACGGAATATAGTCCTTTGGAAGAAAATTCTCATAGTCGGCACGCGTTGTTCCCTGTTTCTGCACATCGAGGAAAGGAGCGGTAAGAGATACCAACTCCATTGTATGATGCTTCTGCTCCCCGGCAGGTGGTTCGGGTTCGTTCTGACAGGCTGCCAGCAGCATCATGCCAACAAAGCATGACAATAATCTTATGTCCTTTATATGAATCATTCTGTTTCTTTGCTTGTTTGTTCCACTTCTCTTTCCTTACCAATTGAATACCGGATGGTCAACGGGTGGCATGACCTGTACCCAGCCCTTGACTGCGACCTGTATGACATCGATGGTTACGCCGCCCTTCTCGTTGATCTTGAACACGTAGGTATATTCGTGACCGGCCTTCCAGGTCATGTATGAAGCAGGAACTGTGGCAGTCTTAATCTCTGGAGACGAAACAGCCACCTCGAGTATGTAACTGCCTTGCTTTTCCGTAGGGAGTACGTTGTACCACTTCTCCACCGTATTGGGCCATGTTGTTGGTTCTCCATCGGCAGGTACGTCTTCGGGGATTTCGGTAGGAGTGGGATACCAGTCGATGGTAAAGGCATCGATGCCTCCTGTTGGTTCAACAGACCATGTCTCCTTTGTGCCTGTGCCTGTCAGAGGATAGGTAATGGTTACGTTGCCCACGGCTGGAATCTTGGGGCTGCCTGCATCGGAATCTGGTATAGGATAAAACCTGATTTTGTGGAGTGATTCGCGACCGAAGTCAAGACCGTCGACGAACGTAAACATAAAACGTACGCGCGCGAAGGGTTTCAGGAAACTCAGGGTTACAGGCTTTCCGTAGGTTGCTTCCTTGTCGTTGCTGAACCACAACTCGGAGAAATAGGGGGCAGCATCGGCTTTGGCATCTGTGGTTGCATCTACGGCTGCTGTGAAGGAGATCTTTGTGTCGTCGGAGGTATCTACTGTTACTTCCGACGGATCTACTGCTGGCACATCAGAGGCATTACCCTGGGCATAAGCCATGAAGCGATAGGCAGAAGCCGAGTAATCCCAATACTTGACGTACTGATTGTCTATTCCTACATACTCCCAGTCGTTGGTGTTGGAGGTTGTAGTGTTTGCAGTGCCGTTGCCCCACATGACGGTATATCCGGGCATCACCGCCTGGCTGCCAGTATAGTTGGCACCACTAACGGCTGTGTTCTTGTACGACCAGACCTTGAAGGCCTTGCTGTCGAGCACTTCCTCCAGCCCTCTGTCGGCACGCGATACTACTTCTCCGTCTTGTAAATTGCCGGAGAAGCAGATGGGCTTCTGCTGTCCCTGTTCCGGATCGACCACCTCGCTATTGGTGCAGGCGGAGAAACCGAGGGCGAGCAGGAGCAAAAGACTCGCACTGAAGTTTATATTTCTTTTCTTCTTCATCTTTCTGCGCTCGTAGCAATGACGACCGTCGCCATTGCTACGAAATTGTTACCATTTTCATGGCGTGGTTAAAGTATAGTTGCCAAGCAGGGAGTCGAACCCTACTTGGCATAAAAGAGGATGAGTGAATTAAGAGTTAGCGGGACCTGCTTCAGCAGCACCTACTACGAGTACGAAGTAAGCGGTGGTGGTAACAGGATTTGCAGGTTCTGTCGAGTCGGTGTAGACAGCCTTAATCACATAAGTATTCTTTTCAGTAACACTTGTGAGAGCTCCTGGTGTCCAAGGTGTATCATCGCCATCTTCACCGAGCTTCTCATAGTCCTTAGTGTAGTCATATGTTGTGCCAGTGAGCTCAACATAAGACCAAGTGGGAGTAACCTCTGTTGTACCTACCATAGCCTTAACCTCAACAGCACCAGCCACGTATGTGATACCGTTCTCGTCCTTTACTACGTTACCATCCTGATAAACAGTGATGCTGAGAGTGTTGAGAGTTGTCTCTGTGCCAACTTCCTGAGTAGCATCTTCTACGTTAACAATAGCAGCGTCGAAAGTGATGGGGAACAAACCTTCGGGACCATCACCTGTTGTACCATTGGTGTTTTCGGTAATCTTGAAGATGTAGGTGTAAGCTGTGTTAGCTGCCCACTTTGTGTAATCTGCAGGAATGGTAGCTTTGGCACCCTTCACGTTGATAGTCTCTTTACTATCCAGTGCAGTCAGAGTGTAGTCGCAAGTAAGGGTGAGAGGAACTTCTACGGTAGCAGAAGGAGTAGGCATTACATTGAAGTAGCCTGTCTCGCCCATGCTGCCTTCTGTACCATACAGATTTTCGTCTGCAGAAGTGGTAGCAGGAACACCAGAGGAAAACTGACCACCTTCCCAATACTTACCAGCGGTAAGACCTGTTGCATCATAAGCGAAGGTGTAGGAAGCAGGAGTTGTTGTCCAGTCGTAAGTTACAGTACCTGTACCAGCAGAAGCGCCCTGGAAGTAACCTTCGGTTTCACTGTTCAGAGTGATGTAGTTGCTTGCAACAGGAGTATCGGCGTTGTTGTAGAACTTAATAGCAGTGATCTTGTAACCGGGGATGGTCTCGTAGATACCAACGCGAACCTTAGACTGCATGGTCTTGAAGGAGAAGGTCACAGGCTGATTGTAGTCTTTCTTTGCTACGACAACGGGGTCAGCGATGTAAACAGGAGCTGCATCGGCAGCAACGGTAGTGGTGTGGTTCAGACGGCCGCCCAGACCTGTCACTGCAGCAGATGTCACGCCAGTGAATGTGAAATTAGCGACGGGGCTACCTGCTACGAAACGGTAGTCGGTGGTGCTATAGTCCCAGTACTTGATGGTCTGGATTCCTTCTGCACCTACATAGTACCAACCAGCGTTGTACTCGTCGTTGTCTGTCATTTTGTTGTCATACTTCACAACATAGTCTACAAATACATTGGTGTAATCAGTGCCATCACCCTTCACACCAAACACCTTCATTTCGTTGCCGAGCTTTGTAGCAGCATCTACACCGCCGATAGTGGCGCGGGTCATCTTGCCTGTGCCGCCACCGAATGAGATTGCGTTGTTCTCTGCAGTCTGAACGTTTTCACCTACGAACTCGCTCTGTGTGCAACTTACTAGCACTGTCCCAGACAATGCCAGCAACATAACTAATGATTTCTTCATAGATTTAATAAATAAAGATTAAGTTAATAAATAAAATAATTTGTTTTTAATGTTTGTTTCTTCTTGTTTGATGTTTATAAGTTTATAATGTAATAGGTAATGGTTATAGTTATAGTTATAGTTCTAGTTATAGTTCTATTTCATGTCTTTCTTGGTCATACTCTTTTACCACTGCGTCGAAGCCAGAGCCGCCGGGTCGCTTGGGAATGGGCACGGTGTCCATGTCGAGTTCTACGGTAATGACACCTCCCTTATAACGTTCGCGCACCTGGTCGGTGACGTCGAAGACGAAGGTAGAGTCCATACCGTTGTAGAACTGCATCTGCACGTCGATGTAGTGGCGCTCGCTGTCTTTGTTCTCGTCAGCGCGCGACACGCGGTTGGCGTTCTGTCCGCAGATGCCGAAGGTCATAAGGCGTCCGCCTACGATATCCACTAGCTCGCCATCCTTGTATTCCATCTCCTGCTTCATGCGCACACCAAAGTTGACGGCGATGGCGTCTGTGCCTGAGATACCTGTGTTGAGGGTTGTGGAGCGTGCCATACCAGAGAGGTTGGCCGAACCTGGTACGGAGGTGATTCGATCCACCATTCTTGTGGCATCATAATTGTGGCGCAGAATGATTTGCGGCAGATAGATGTATGTGATTGGTTCGAGGTACATCTTCAGTCTCTTTACCCACATGTTGGTCTCTTCCTCGAAGACGAAGCCATCCAGGTTCTTGTTTATCTCTATTCCCTTTTCGCAAACGGAAAAGAGTTGTTCGGGTTCGTAGAAGGAATTCTCGTAGCGGGGCGCATGATAGCGCGTTCTGTACATTGTGGGGTTGGTGTAAGCCACGATGGGTTCGTCGAGTGACGATTTCTCATCGAAGTTAAGACTCTGGATACCATCGACTGTCTTGACGTCGTTCCATGCGAGGATATCCCAGTAACCCCAGTTGTAGGGTGCCCTGAAGGTGCGGCCCTGGATGTATGCTTCCTTTTTGCTGAGGCGCTTGCCATTGCCTACGTCGCCTGTAAAGTAGCGATAGATGAAGAAGTGTGTAGGCTCTACGTATTCGAGCTCACCGAAGATACGACGGTCTTCATCGTCCCATCCGCCGGGCAGTCCGTGGTTGCCATAGTACCATTCTGACCTCCAATCGTTGTCGTAATACGTCCAATAGAGGTCGAGTTGTACTTCTGCCATAGATATGTCGATAGCTGGGTTCTCCGAATCATAGAGATGGAGGTCGGGCAGACGATAACAACTGGAGAATGCCAGCAAAGTCAGCAGGCAAACAATAACTATCTTTCTCATGGGCGGCCTCCCTTCTCGTATGGAACAAGGGGGTTATAGCGCTTGGTAGGCTCTGTTCCCGCTGGAAGTCTCACGCCATCGGTCTTCTTGCGAGCCTTGCGATAGAGAAGGTCGTAACTCAAAGTGATGCCGATTCTGGTGGGACCGAACCATGAGAATCTGTACTGGCGCTTCTTGAAGAGCGAAGGACTTCCTGTCCAGTCGTAATAATATAGATGATCTCTGTAGGCTGGATTGACCGGGTTCTCGAACTGATATGGGTCGTAGCGGCCAAAGAGTACGCCGGCCTGAAGCTGGAACTCCAGACGCCAATGTCCCTTTTTCGAGAGGGGCAGCACGTAGCCGATGCCAAGGCCTCCGCCTATGGCCTCGCCTTCCCAGCCGCGTCTCTCGTCGAAACAGATGCCGAAGACGCCGACATTGCCATACGCCTGAAGGTAGAATCCCTTGAAGGCTGCCCCTTTTCCTTCGGGACGAAGTTCTATGTCGCCCTTGCGGAAGTAATAGCGTGCCTCCACCTGATAGTTGCGAATCTGGAAATACTTGTGGGCATCGTAGCTCTGCCACCAGGGGCAGTCGAACGATGCACCATAGGTGAAATGGCCACGAAGCGGATAATACTCGACAGCAATGTTGGGAATAGGACACCACCTGTCGTAACCTCCGGGCATGTAGGCTCCGTAGAAGAGTAAGTTTGTCTTCACCGAAAGCAACTCACGACGCGGATAGCGCTCTACCCACTGCTCTGGTTCTGCAGGAGGGAGCGGAGCGATTGGCGTGTCGGGGATAACGGGAGGTTCGGGGGTGACAACAGAGTCCTCTGGCAGAGGCTTCGGCTCTAATTCCGGAACAGGCAAGGGAGGAACGGGGGTGACAACAGAGTCCTCTGGCAGAGGCTTCGGCTCTAATCCCGGAACAGACAAGGGAGGAACGGGCTTACGCTGACAAACGATGATCATGCGGGCTGCACGCAAAGAGGGGTAGTACGTGACAAGCATACGACGCCAAAGTCTTCCGCCGTCGATGGCCTTCAACGCATTCTCCAACTGCGCATACTGCTGCTTGGGCATATAAGTGTCGAAGAGTTGTTTGACGCGCTCGCTGTCGGGGTCGCCGTCCTGCATCATACGCTTGTAGAGATAGGTGTAGTCCTCTGTTTCCGTTTCGAGTACGAGACTGTCGCCTTCTGGAATATCGATGTAGTTCTTCACAAAGTTATACAGTGCCTTCTGACGCCCCAGACTGAGTCTTTGGTTGAGCGCCACCGAGCCTTCGGGCGATGCTGCACCTCGCATCTTGACACGAACCACCTTCAGACTATCGCGATTGATTCTCGGGAAAACCGTTTCGCGAAGTTCCTTCACGGTCTTGTCGTCGGCAGGGATGGTCGTCTTCGACACCTTGAAAATCACCGATGCTGCATACTGATAGAAGTACTCGTCGTCGATTTCTACATCCTCGCCCTCGTCAATTATAACTACATAGGGGTAGCGAGAATAGAATGCCGAGTCGCCGACCTCCTCGTCTGCAACAGGCAGATACTCTATATTCATTTCCGGAAAGGGAGCGACAGGCAGAGCGCGGGCCTCGAAAACAAGGCAACACACAAGCAAAAGAGTAGTCATAAGTCCGCGCGATGCACAGAACAGCAGGGCTAATCCTTGCCAGGCCAATGCTCTCTTCCCTCTAATGTTTTTCGAACTTTTATAGAAAAGCTTCCACATTCATTACTTTACCTCAAACTAAATAACCTTTGTGAGCCAAATCCTTCTTAATAATGAATTGGGCTCGTGCGTGCGAATCCTATTACTCAGTGAGGATTTTTTTCACCAGTCACAAAATTACAACGAATACATGCATACATGAAATAATTTAGTATGTATTTTTTTATTCACCCCTCCCTGTTTAACATTATTTAACAAGCATGGTATTTTTATTGCACACTGCAAGAAAAAGTGTGCATATATTTAAAAATGGTAGTGACAAATTTTTGCCTTTTTACCCATTTTTTTGATGCTCTGACGAGATTTTATACCTGCGAGGAAGATAATTTCTGCTACTCAAAAAAGATAAAACGTCCTCAAAAAATTAAAATAAACAAAAAAGAGATTAAAGAGTAATTCTTGTAAGTTTTTTTCTGAAAAAGCAGACCATTATGTAAAACCACACTTTGCCGCAAGAGAAAATAGGTTAACCTTTATGGGCAATTAGGCACGTTGAAATGGGCAAAAAGGTTAACCATTATACTCAAAAAGATTAACCTTTCCAAAAGGACTTCCGCTGCACCTTATAAAAGAATTCATCGCAGTTCTGGACATCTGCTTTACTGAATGATACGAAAAACACTTTTTTGCCCATTTCATCGGCAAAAACAAGACATCGAGAGTGGACAGGTTTGGACAGCAGAAGTGCTGTCAGTAAGAGTTTTTTAATCAAAATGCAAACCGTCTGCATACCTACACAGCTAACTGGAAAATTTGCAGTTCATAAGCCCATAGGACTTATGAGACGCCCGAAAGTCACATACAAGAACCACTGCTCATTTTTCTCTACCTTTCGCTTGCAAAAACAAAGAAAAAGTTGTAACTTTGTAGCGAAAACAAATGCCAATACGACAGATTATGGAAGAAACAGAAAAGAAACCGCAGGAATACAGTGCGTCGAACATACAAGTGCTCGAAGGACTGGAAGCGGTACGCAAACGCCCCGCAATGTACATCGGAGACATCAGCGAAAAGGGTCTGCACCACCTTGTATACGAAACCGTAGACAACTCCATCGACGAAGCCCTCGCTGGCTATTGCACACACATCGAGGTGACCATCAACGAGGATAACAGCATCACGGTTCAGGATAACGGACGAGGCATCCCCGTCGATATGCACGAAAAGGAGCACAAGAGTGCCCTCGAGGTGGTAATGACGGTTCTGCATGCCGGTGGTAAGTTCGACAAAGGTAGCTACAAGGTCAGTGGCGGTCTGCACGGTGTCGGCGTAAGCTGCGTAAATGCGCTTTCTTCCAAGATGATAAGTCAAGTCTTCCGCGATGGCAAGATTTATCAGCAGGAGTACACTACCGGCAAACCCGTGACAGGTGTTGAAATCGTAGGCACGACAGAGTTGCGAGGCACACGCCAACAATTCTGGCCCGACGGTTCAATCTTCACCACCACAACATACAAGTATGACATCCTCGCCAACCGCATGCGCGAATTGGCATACCTTAATGCCGGCATAGCAATCACATTGACCGACCTTCGCCCCGACGAGGAAGGCAAAACCAAGAGCGAAAAGTTCTACAGCGAAGGCGGTTTGCGCGACTTCGTACGCTACATCGATAGCAGCCGCACACACCTCTTCGACGACGTCATCTACCTCAACACCGAGAAACAGGGCACACCTATCGAGGTTGCCATCATGTATAACACAGCATACACCGAGAACCTTCACTCGTATGTAAACAACATCAATACCATCGAAGGCGGCACACACCTGCAAGGCTTCCGCATGGCATTGACACGTATCCTCAAGAAATACGCCGAGGAAAAGCACGAAAAAGAGTTGGAGAAACTCGCCAAGAACAGCGTAGAAATCAGCGGCGAAGACTTCCGCGAAGGCCTTACCGCCGTTATCTCCATCAAGGTTGCCGAGCCACAGTTTGAGGGTCAGACAAAGACTAAATTAGGAAACAGCGAAGTAGCCGGAGCCGTACAGCAGGCCGTAGGCGAGGCTCTCACATATTATCTTGAGGAACATCCGCGTGAGGCAAAGCTCATTGTCGACAAAGTGCTGTTGGCTGCCCAAGCACGTGTGGCAGCACGCAAGGCACGCGAGAACGTCCAGAGAAAGAATCCCATGAGCGGCGGCGGACTGCCCGGCAAGTTGGCAGACTGCTCGGACAAGGATCCTGCAAATGCAGAACTCTTCATTGTCGAGGGTGACTCTGCAGGTGGTTCGGCAAAACAAGGTCGCAATCGCCACTTCCAGGCCATCCTTCCCATTCGTGGTAAGATATTTAATGTGGAGCGCGTGATGTGGAACAAAGCCTTCGAGCACGAGGAAGTAAACAACATCATACAGGCTCTGGGCGTGAAGTTCGGTCTCAATCCCGACGACTACAAGGAGGCTAACTACGACAAACTGCGCTACTACAAGACAATCATCATGACCGATGCCGATGTCGATGGCTCGCACATCGACACACTTCTCATGACTCTCTTCTTCCGCTACATGCCGCAGCTCATCAAGGACGGCAGGCTTTATATTGCCACTCCACCACTCTATCGCTGCTCGTACGGTAAAATCGAGGAGTATTGCTACGACGAAGAGGCACGTCTGCGCTTCATTCAGACATACTGCAACGGCAATGCCGACGACAACAAGCTGCATACGCAGCGTTACAAAGGTCTTGGTGAAATGAATCCCAAGCAACTTTGGGAGACAACTATGGACCCCGAGCAGCGTCGCCTGAAGCAGGTCACCATTGAAGATGCTGCTGCTGCTGACTATGTTTTCTCAATGCTTATGGGCGAGGATGTTGGTCCGCGTCGCGAATTCATTGAGAAGAACGCTACCTTCGCAAACATCGACGCATAAAAACAACAGGGCTTAATGAGGATGCCTGGAGGCAGATTGCCTGCAACTTCCCATTAAGCCCTTATTATTTTTGTTGGTTAATGTATAAAAAAAGGTCACTCGATTGAGTGACCTTTGTACGTTATAGCAAATTATGCGCTTTGTTAGCCAAGCTTCTGGATGTACTGTGCCAACTTTGACTTCAGGTTAGAAGCCTTATTCTTATGAATAACGTTGATCTTGGCAAGCTTGTCGAGAGCCTTCTGTACGCTGGGGTACATCTCTACTGCTGCAGCCTTGTCGGTTGTAGCGCGGAGCTTGCGCACAGCATTACGCATGGTCTTTGCGTAATATCTATTGTGGAGCCTTCTCTTCTCCTCTTGGCGAATGCGCTTAATTGATGATTTGTGATTAGCCATCTGTTTTTCTTATTTTATTACTTTTTGTTGTAGTCCCTAGGAGAGTCGAACTCCTCTTTAGAGAATGAAAATCTCTCGTCCTAACCGATAGACGAAGGGACCTTACCTTCGGCGTTCAGCCTGTGCTTTTGAGTGTATCGCCTCAATTGCGGGTGCAAAGTTATGACTTTTTCTAATACTGTCAAAATATTTTGAAAGAAATTTTGCTTTTTTCTGCAATTTTTTTGCCCTTTTGGTCGAAAATGCCTGTTTTTGCGTATCTTTACATAGTATTAATACGATTTTGGAGATGCTCGAAAAGACCAGTGGAATAGTGCTGCATTATAACAGATATAACGATGATAGCGCCATCGTGGATATCTATACTCTCTCGCGAGGCAGTGTGTCTTTTCTGGTACGTGACCGCCGCAGGCAGCGCAAAAGTGGCACTCAGACGATGTTGCTTCGGCCGCTCAACATCATTGAACTTGTTTTTGACTATCGTCCTTCTGCTTCGTTGCAAAGGATTCAGGAGCTCCATATTGGCCACTGCTATACTTCGTTGCCGTATAACCCTATTAAGGAGACGATTGCTCTTTTCCTTTCGGAGTTTCTCCACAATGCTCTTCGTCGAGAGGTGCAGAACCCGGATCTATACCATTATATATTATATAACCTGCAATGGCTTGATGCGGCTCACGAGGGACTGGCGAACTTTCATGTGGTCTTCCTGACGCGTATGACTTTCTATTTGGGTTTCTGGCCTAACATCGACAGGAGAAGGATGCTGCCTTTCTTTGATATGAAAGACAGTATTGCTACCGACACGGAGCCAGAGCACAATTTCTTTATCAAAGGCGAGGAGGCTGCGCTGCTGCCCAAACTGCTGCGGATGAATCTTCACAATATGCACCGTTTCCGCCTGACGCGAGAGCAGCGAGGCCGGGTGCTGGATTTGCTGACGGTCTATTACCGCCTGCATGTGCCTGAGTTTCGCGAACTTCGCTCGCTTGCCGTACTGAGAGAAGTTTTGGCCTGAAGGCCGAGAAGAGACATCCTATGGCTTGTTGGCAATAATGGTTAACCTTTACGCCCGAAATGGTTAACCATTTCGGGCGTAAAGGCAGTAGATGTTGGCCACTTTAACATGGCGTGTGTTCAAAGGTTCTGAAAGGAAGGGGCTCAAACCTCGAAGGCAACGCCCATCATGGGTGTGTCGGACACCTGTACGGGATTGCTCTTTTCCTTTATTTTGTTCAGTTCTTCTTTCGTGCGATTATATGCCGGACGTGCATCGACCATAGAGATGATGTCGTCGTTGTCGAGGTCCTCGTCGGTGAAGATATAGACATTGTGACGGCGACGGCGGAAGGAACCACCGGACGAGGGACCATAGAAGTCCTCGGCACGCGCTGTCTGATATTCCTCAAGTTCCTGGTCTATGGCCGACTTCTCCTGCTCCTTCTGTTCCACAATACCACGAACGCCCGGAACATTCTGCAGGCCAAAACCGGTGGCGAGCAACGTAATCTTCACCTTGTCGCCAAGTGAACTGTCGGTGGCAAGACCCCATTTTGTCTCCACATCCTTGCGGAAGCGGCTCATGAAGTCGTTCACCTCGTTCATCTCCTCCATCATCAGGTTGCCCGACTCACTCTCGCTGCAGAAATTGATGTTGAGCAATACCTTGCGGGAATTGAAGATGTCGTTGTTGTTGAGCAGCGGACTGTTCAGTGCTTCCTGAATAGCCTTGGTGACACGGTTCTCGCCTTCGCCATAACCGGTGCTCATGATGGCAACACCTCCATCCTTGAGAACGGTGGTGACGTCCTGGAAGTCGAGGTTGATGGTGCCGTGCATCGTAATAATCTCTGCAATGCTCTTGGCAGCCACGCTCAGCGTGTCGTCGGCCTTTGCAAAGGCATTGATGACGGTCAGCTCGGGATATATCTCGCGCAGACGCTCATTGTTGATGACAAGCAAAGCATCGACGTGCTTGGCAATCTCTTCAACACCATCGAGAGCCTGATTGATTTTTTTGTTACCCTCGAACTTAAAGGGTATGGTAACAATACCTACGGTCAAAATACCCGCATCCTTGGCACACTGTGCAATGATTGGAGCCGCACCGGTACCAGTGCCGCCACCCATTCCGGCCGTAATGAACACCATGCGGGTGCCGTCGTTGAGCATCGCACGTATCTCTTCTATACTTGCCTCAGCCTGCTGCCTGCCAAGAACAGGATTATTGCCGGCACCCAGACCGGGACCCAGTTGAAGACGATTGGGGACAGGCGAGTCCATCAGAGCCTTCTTGTCTGTGTTGCACACCACGTATGTCACGTCGTGTATTCCCTCTCGGTACATGTGGTTGACAGCATTGCCGCCGCCACCGCCAACACCTACCACCTTGATGATACAAGGGTTCTCGGACTTCTTGAAATCAAACTTAATGCCACCCATTGGCTGTATGTTATTCTCTTCTGCCATAATTCTATCTATTATCATTCAAGGTAATACTCTACGAATTCTCTTCACCGTCTGACTCATCAGAGAACAACTCCACTATTTTATCCCAAAGGCGTGAGAAGAACGACGGCTCCTTCTTCTTGGGAACATCCTGCTCCTCAGGCTGAGGTTCCGGAGTTTCGGGCTCCACGGGAGCCTCCTCTTCCTCCTTGCCAAAGTCGAACGTATCCTGAGTATGCTCCTTGGCCAGTTCGCCTACACAGTTCTCCTTTCCGGCAAGCAACAAAGAGTAGAGCGTATACAGACGGTCGGGTTCGCCTATCTGCACACCATGGGAAACAGTGATATTTTCCGGCATACCCTTTACTATGCGTACATTCAAATCGCTCGCACGGCCAAAAGCCTCGGTAAGATCGGGAATTCGTGCCGCACCACCAGTAACAACAATGCCGGAAAGCATCTTCTCCTTGAATGGAGAAATGCGCTGACAAACATTGGCAATGATTTCCTCATATCGTGCCTCAACTATCTCCTGAAGCGTTTCTTCCTTCTCCGTACGGTCAAAACTCAACGTGATTTTCTTCTCCGTCTTGTCCTCCTTGTCCGGACGGAAAGCCGTGCCATATTTCTTCTTCAACTCTTCTGCCTCTTCCGCCTCAACCTTGAGGTTTGTAATATCACTGGTCACATTAGAGCCACCAAGCGGAATCACACAAAGGTGACGCAGAATGTTGTTGGAGTAGACACTGACCGTCGTCGTATCGGCTCCCATATCAACCAAAGTACAACCGGAACGCTTCTCGTTGGCAGTAAGCAACGTATTGGCCACACACAACGGAGAGATAAACACATCCTGCACCTCCAAGCCAGCACCATTGACACATCTGCGGATGTTCTCTTCCAAAGTAGAACGAGCAATGATGTTAATGAAGTTTGCCTCAAGCATCTCGGCCTGCATGCCAACCGGGTCGACAACACTGCGACTGCCTATGGTAAACTCCTGCGGAATAACCTCCTTAATCTCAGCATTGGAATAAACAACACCGCTGTTCGTGTCGTGCATCTTGTCGATAGTCTTATGCGAAAGAAGCTCCACACCATCGAATTGCAACAACACGCGGTTGTGCACAGAACGCAAAGACTGGCCGCCCAAACCAACATATATACTGTTGATGCGACTACCCAGCTTGTCACTCAGCTTTGCAACAACACGCGACAACGCCAAAGTCGTCTTGTCAATGTTGTCGATAATTCCCTTGCGAATCGTGTTCGACGACTCTTCCTGAGCAAAGGCTAAAACCTGCATACTGCCGTCAGGTTCTCTCTTGCCTGCGATGGCTCGTATAGCTGTCGAAGCCAGCTCTACAGCAATGATGATGTCTTTTTCTGCTCCCATATTATTTAGTTTTTTTGTTGTGTACTTTTGTGCAAACTATTTGATCGTCATAAGCAAGACTGATTGTCTTGTATTTATTCCAACCTACGCGCTCCAATCCCTCCTGATAGAAGATGCGCAATCTGTTGAGTTTGTTCCTGAAATTCTCTGTACTGCCCAATTCTATGACATGTTTGCCTATACGCGGATAAAGTTCTATCTGCTCTGGAGCCGCAACATGTATCTGCTCTATCTGCTCGCTCCAGAACAAATCGTTGCGAATATATCTGGCAAGTTCCAAAAGCTGCTCCGATGCAAACTCCTTCGTAACATTACCTGTTGCTACACACAAATCCACATTAAAATTGGCCGTCGGCATTGTCAAGCCATTGCTCGCCAAATAATAGTCTTCTCCCTTCTGACTGATTACATGCAGTATAGGCTGCTGAGGTTGCACCTCTATACAAAGCCTGCTTGCTGCATCATAATAACAAGAAGCACCTTCGATGTGCGACTCCTTAAGCAGCAACTCCTCTATCTGTTCTAGCCTCACGTCGCATATCTTCATCCCTATGGGCGAAATCTTATTGCGAGTCAGTATGGAGCGAACATATTCGTCGGTAATGAAACCATCTGGAATACTGTCGATGATTTCAACTCGAATACCTTCACAAATCCTCTCCTCTGCCTGCCCACTGAATCGCCAGACAGCCATCACAAGGTAACCCAATACGGCTACAAGCAGAAATAACTTCAATACTGTTTTCATGATAATGGTTGCAGAATCTTGGTTATTTGTAATACATAATCTTCAATGTCGCCAGCGCCAAGGGTTATCAAGACATCAAAGCCGCCTTGTCGCACCACATCGAGAATTTCATTCTTCATGCACATCTGGCTTTTAATGCCAGATTTAAGATTGTCATATATCAGCTTACTCGTCACTCCAGGAATCGGTTCCTCTCTCGCCGGATAAATATCCACAACACAGACATCATCAACCAAGGATAGAGCATCGGCAAACTCACGATAAAAGTCGCGAGTACGAGTATACAAATGAGGCTGGAAGATAACCTTTATGCGACGACCGGAATACAATTCCTTCATACTCTCAAGACAATGTCGAATCTCTTCCGGATGGTGGGCATAATCACTTACATAAACCATTCGATCTGTTTTTACATGAAAATCAAAACGACGATCCACTCCACCAAAAGAAGCCATACCCTTGCGAATCTCTTCTGCTGATGCTCCCGCAATCTGCGCTAACGCAATAGCCGCAATGCCATTCTCTATATTGACACTTACAGGAACTCCGAGTTCTATGTCGGAGATGTTTCCAAACGGCGAAACAAGGTCAAAGACAATACGTCCATCTCCTATGCGAACATTTTCTGCATGAAAGTCTCCTTCCGCACGACTATATGTATAGAGAGATACACCATCCTGCACATTGGGCTTCATCTTCAACCCTGTGTGCATGACAAGATAACCTCCCGGCAAAATTAAATTACTATACTTAGTGAAACTTTCCAGATAAGCCTCCTCCGTACCATAAATATCAAGATGATCGGCATCAGTTGCAGTAATTACACTGGCAAAAGGTGTAAGCCAATGGAAAGAACGGTCAAACTCGTCTGCCTCAATGACAACGTAAGGACTTGAAGAACTCAAGATATAGTTTGTCCTATAATTCTTTGTTATTCCACCAAGAAATGCATTACAATCCACATGACTCTGATGAAGCAGATGGGCAGCCATGCTCGATGTTGTTGTCTTTCCATGAGTACCCGCCACACAAAGTCCCTTGAGAGTTCGTGTCAAAGTACCAAGCACCTGAGCACGCTTCTGTATTACAAAGCACTGCTCGCGAAAGAATGTTAACTCGCAATGGTCAGAAGGAATTGCCGGCGTATAAACTACAAGAGTATTCTCCTTATTTCGGCACTGCACGGGAATTAGTTCCACATTATCCTCATAATGAACCAAGGCTCCCTCCTTGCAAAGTTGTTCCGTAAGTTCTGTCTGTGTTCTGTCATAGCCCGCAACAACTACGCCACGGCTTATGAAGTAACGCGCAATGGCACTCATACCAATGCCGCCTATGCCCACGAAATATACGGCCTTTATTTGTTCTAACTTCATGGTAATTTCTGTTGTGCAAGTTTAATTACTTCTTGAGCTATAATGTGTGCAGAGTCTCGCAATGCCATAGCCGCAGCATTCTGACCAAGTTGTTGGAGTCTTTCTGTATCAGCAACCGTATCCAATGCTAGCGGTATTATTGTTTCTGCAGCATCTTCATCACGAACCAGTATTGCTGCGTCCTTGTTGACAAGAGCCATTGCATTGTGCGTTTGATGGTCTTCTGCCACGTTGGGACTTGGAACAAGGATACTTGGCTTACCCAATAGGCATAATTCGCTAATGCTTCCTGCTCCTGCACGGCTGATGACAAGGTCTGCCAAGCAATAGGCCTGATCCATTCTGCTTATGAAATCAGTAACGATAAGATTTCCCGGTTTACCTTTCACATCAAGCAGTTGCTCGATTTGTTTTTTATAGTAGCTGCCCGTCTGCCATATAAATTGAGCTGGAGATGCGGCTATACGGGAGAGGTTTCGCATGACGCTCTCGTTTAATGTACGTGCGCCCAAACTACCACCAATAAGCAGTATCGTGGGTTTTGTTGGGTGTAGGCCAAAGGCTGCAGCACACTCCTGACGCGTCAGCGATTCATTGAGCAGATTTTGTCGAACAGGATTGCCTGTGAGCAAAATCCGATCTTTAGGAAAGAAACGTTCCATTCCTTCGTAGGCAACACATATCTTGCTGGCCTTCTTTGCCAGAGTCTTATTTGTTAGGCCTGCATAACTGTTTTGCTCTTGTATTAGACAAGGAATGCCCAATTCATAGGCAGCATTAAGGGTTGCAGAACTGGCATAGCCACCAACTCCTACAGCAACGTGAGGTTGAAACTCTCGTAATGTCTGTTTTACCATGCGCTTACTGCGCAAGAAATCCATCAGTATGCTGATGTTACCCAATTTCCATAGGGGGCGAAGCAAGCCACGCACAGGCAATCCCATTATTTGGTATCCGGCGGCCGGCACACGCTGCATCTCCATTCTGCCTTCGGCGCCAACAAAGAGGATTTCCGTTTCGGGATTTATTTCACGCAAGGCATTGGCAATACTTATTGCAGGGAAGATGTGTCCCCCCGTACCACCGCCGCTTATTATGATTCTTAGTTTTTCCATATACATTATATATTACATTACGCCTCTGCTGTCGCCTGCGTGTTTTCCTCGTATTCCGGTTTGCGCTTTGCTGTATGGCTCACGCTCAGTATCATTCCTATGTATGTGCAGGTAATGAACAGACTTGTTCCTCCTCGGCTTACGAGTGGCAAAGGTTGTCCCGTGACGGGGAATGCGCCCACTGCAACGGCCATATTCATCATTGCCTGCACGACAATCATCAACGCCAGGCCCATTACCAAATATGACGGGAATAATGCTTTGCACTTACGTGCTATTTGCATAGAGCGATACATGAGTATCAAATATAGCGAAAGGACCAGTAATGCTCCGGGGAAACCCAATTCCTCGATGATGATTGCGTATATGAAGTCGGAAAAAGCCTGGGGAATGAAATCGCGCTGTCTGCTGTTGCCCGGGCCACGGCCAATGACATTACTTGTGGCAATGGCTACTTTGGCGTAAGCCTTTTGAGGGTTTTCGTGCGGTTTGAATTTGCTGGGATCTTCCGGACGTTCTTGTTTGTCGGTAATGCGATGAATCCATGTAGGCAAACGGTGTAACGGTCCGTCGGACATTTGCCACTCGGTGAGTGTTTCCTCCGGTATGGAGTGAGCTACGCTGAAGATGCCGCCTATGCCTAAAAAGCCTAAACAGAGGGCACCGATGATTATCTTCTTGCGTATCTGAGCATAGAAACAGATGCCAAACATTACAATGGCAATGATGAAAGCGGTGGATGCATTCTCCGTAAAGATGAGGAGGATTGTGATGAATGCTGTAAGTGCTACTATCTTGAAGCCTGTGGGACTGGCTCCCTTTTCGTCGCGCAGAGAAGACAGGATGAAGCAACTGAAGCCCACAAGACTCAGTTTGGCTATCTCGCTGGGCTGGAAACGGATGAACCCTATCTCTATCCAACGTCCGGCATCGTTTGTCTTTTGGCCGATGACAAGTACTGCGATGAGCAGGAAGAGCGACAAGAACATACCTGCGGTGCATGCTATCTTGAAATAGTTGCAAGGTATGATGTGTACAAGCCATGCAATGAAGATGCCCATCAGCATAAAGGAGCCATGCTGCATTATGGGATCCCAATATGCTCCGGAGACAAACGTCATGCGTGAACTTGCGCTATATACCTCTATCAGCGATATGGCGCAAAGCAACAGGAACACTGTCCAGACGCCTAAATCGCCGTTTATGAGGCTTCCTTTCTTTAGCTTGTTTATTATCATGGTTTCTTGTTTTGCTTTTCTTATAGGTTCTTCACTTGTTCGCAGAACTGCTCGCCACGATCTTCCATGTTTTTGAAGAGGTCGAAGCTGGCGCAGCATGGGCTGAGCAATACGGTGTAGCCGGGTTTTGCCATGCGGTAGCAGGCTGCCACGCAGTCTTTCATGTTATTGGTGTCGGCAACGGGGATGCCCATGCCGTCGAAGAAGTTGTGGAGTTTGGTGTTGTCGGCTCCGAGGTAGACCAGTCCGGCACATTTCTTCTGCACAAGGTCTTTGATGGCATTATAGTCGTTGCCCTTGTCGAGGCCACCTATGATGAGGATGGTGGGGGTGGTCATGCTTTCGAGGGCATACCAGCATGCGTCCACATTGGTAGCCTTTGAGTCGTTGACATACTGTACGCCGCCCACGCGAGCCACCTTCTGCAGGCGGTGTTCTACGCCTTCGAAGTCGCTCAGGCTCTGGCGGAGCGACTCGTCGTCGATGCCGCTGATGCGGGCTGCTATGCCGGCTGCCAGGCTGTTGTACATGTTGTGTTTGCCACGCAGACTGAGACTTTCCTGCTCCATGTTGAATGGTGTTGGGTTCTCGATGACGTACTTTCCGTCTGCGATGTAGCCTATCATGCCTTTCTTTTCGATGATGCTGAAGGGGCACATTCTTGCCTTGATGCCATACTTCTTGAGTTCTGCGGAGATGACGGGGTCGTCGTTCCAGTAGATGAAGGCATCTTCTTCTGTCTGGTTCTGCAGGATGCGCATCTTGGAGTCTGTGTAGTTCTGCATGGAGCCTTCGTAGCGATCCAGGTGGTCGGGGGTGATGTTCAGGAGGACGGCAATGTTGGCTCGGAAGTCGTACATGTTGTCGAGTTGGAAACTGCTGAGCTCGATGATGTAGTATTCGTAGGTCTGTCCTTCTGCTATCTGGAGTGCGAGGCTTCGGCCGATGTTGCCTGCCAGTCCGACATTATAGCCTGCTTTCTTGAAGATATGGTAGATAAGGCTTGTTGTGGTAGTCTTTCCGTTGGAGCCTGTGATGCAAATCATTTTGGCATTGGTGTATCGTCCGGCGAATTCTATTTCGCTGATGATGGGTATGCCTGCTTCTTTGGCTTTGCAAACCATGGGGGCGTTGTCGGGTATGCCGGGGCTTTTTACGATTTCGTCGGCATTCAGTATGAGTTGCTCCGTGTGCGTGCCTTCTTCCCAGGGCACGTCGTACTGCTGGAGTATCTGCTTGTAGTTCTCCTTTATCTTGCCCATGTCGCTGACAAAGACTTCGAAGCCTTTCACTTTCGCCAGTGCTGCGGCTCCGACGCCGCTTTCGGCTGCGCCAAGTATTACGATTCTTTTCATCTCTTATCTTATCTTCAGTGTTACGATGGCGAGTGCTGCCATGATGATTGTTACTATCCAGAAGCGGGCGGTTATCTTTGATTCCAGCCAGCATCCGCTGGGCCATTTGATGAGCACCTTGAAGTCGGGGGGCAGTTGTCCCGGTTTTACGCGGAAGGTGTCGTGCAGGGGGGCTCGTTTGATGACGCGCCATTTCTGTCCGCGGCGGTTGCCCATCCTGGCATAATTGGTCTGCAGGATGACGCTCAGGCTCTCCATGAGGAAGACGAAGCATAGCAGTGGCAGGAGGAGTTCCTTGTGCATGATGATGGCTGTGACGCCGATGATGCCGCCGATGGCCAGACTGCCTGTGTCGCCCATGAACACTTGTGCGGGATAGGCGTTGTACCAGAGGAAGCCGATGAGTGCGCCCACGAAGGCACAGATGAAGATGACGAGTTCCTCCGAGCCTGGGATGTACATGATGTTAAGATAGGCTGCCATGTGAATGTGGCTGCTGACGTATGCCAGGATGCCCAGGGCGACGCCCATGATGGCGGCATTGCCTGCGCACAAACCGTCCATTCCATCGTTCAAATTGGAGCCGTTGCTGACTGCCATCACAATGAATGTGGTGACGAAAACGAAGAACACCCAGCCGGCTGCGGTCTTGTATTTTCCGAGGAAGGAGAAGATGTCGGCATAGTTGAGGTTGTTGTTCTTGACGAAGGGGATGGTGGTGATGGTGCTCTTCACTTCTTCGCTGCGGTGCGTCACTACCTGTTCTGTGCCTTGCCTCTCGCCCTGAATGTTCTCGCAGATAACGGCATCGGGGCTCAGCCACAGCGTCAGGCCTATCACAAGGCCGAGCACTGCCTGTCCCACCAGCTTGTAGATGGGGCGAAGCCCGTCCTTCGTCACCTTCATCTTGATGTAGTCGTCGGCAAAACCGAGCGCTCCGAGCCACACCGTGGTGAAGAGCATCATGAGCATATAGATGTTGCGCAAGCGGCCCAGCAGCAGGCAGGGCAGCAGGGTGGCAACGATGATGATGATGCCGCCCATGGTGGGCACGCCCTTCTTCTCCACGCCGTAGGGGTCGATGCTGGCATCGCGTTGAGCCTCGCTGCCATTGTGATTCTTCATCCACTTAATGAAGTACTGGCCGAACCACATGGAGATGAGCAGGCTCAGCACCAGCGTAAGCACGGCACGAAACGAGACATAGTGCCACAGATTGGCTCCCGAAACGCCATATTCGCCTAAATATCTGAACAGATAGTATAGCATTGAATGTATGTTTTGTTATATCTTTCTTTCTCTAACTCTTTTCCCCTCTCTGCATCCTCGCATTGCTCCTCCGCCAAAACCCTTAACCATTATTGGCAGAAAGGTTAACCATTACGGGCGGAAAGGTTAACCATTATTGGCAAAAGCCTTAACCTTTCTGAGCATCGTGCCTTTTTGCCCGATGAAATGGGGCTTTTTTGCTTCGTTGTGTCGATGCAGGAGACGCCTCTCCTCCGCCGTTCAGCCAAGAGACAAGCCGAAGGCTTCGCGTATGACTTCGTGGTCGTCAAAGTGGTGCTTCACGCCCTGGATGATCTGATAATCCTCATGGCCCTTGCCGGCAACCAGGATGACATCGCCCGGCTGCGCCATGGTGCAGGCAGTGCGTATAGCCTCGCGGCGATCCACAATGCAGATGACACTGCGTCGCTGGCCTGCATCAAGGCCGGCCAACATATCGTTTATAATCTCCTGCGGGTCCTCGTTGCGGGGATTGTCGCTCGTGAGGATGACACGGTCGCTGTTCTTCGCAGCTTCCTGCGCCATGAGCGGACGCTTGCCCTTGTCGCGGTTGCCACCGGCACCGCACACCGTCCAGCACTGGCCACGCCCTTGAAGAACCTCGTTGATGGTGTCGAGAACATTGACCAAGGCATCGGGCGTGTGGGCATAATCCACAATGGCCGTCACGCCCTCCTTAGAGCAAATGGCCTCGAAGCGACCGTTCACCGGCTTCTGCGCACTGAGCAACACCAATGCCTGCTGCGGCTCAACGCCCAACATCACCGTCGCACCATAGACAGCAAGCAGATTGCTGGCATTGAAACGCCCCACAAACTGCACACTCACCTCCTGTGCGTCCACCTCCAGGTCCATACCCTCGAAGCTCTCGTCCATGATGCGAGCCTTGAAATCTGCCGCCGAACGCAGCGAATAGGTCTTCACCTTCGCCTTGCAATTCTGCACCATCACCATGCCATTGCGGTCGTCGGCATTCACCACAGCAAAAGCATCCTCCGGCAAAGCATCAAAGAAAGCCTTCTTGGCATCGCGATAATTCTCGAACGTGCCATGATAGTCCAGATGGTCGCGTGTAAGATTCGTGAAAATACCCCCGCTGAAACAAAGGCCACCAATGCGCTTCTGGCTCACGCTATGGCTGCTGACCTCCATGAAAGCATAGGCACAACCCTCGTCGGCCATCTGCCCCAAAAGGCGGTTCAGCGTTATGGGATCGGGCGTAGTGCACTCCGTAGGAATCGCCTCGCCATCAATATAATTGCAAACAGTGCTGCATAAGCCGCACTTATAGCCAAACTGACGGAACATATTATAAAGCACCGTGGCAATCGTCGTCTTGCCATTCGTGCCGGTCACACCAATAAGATGCATCCGGCGGCTCGGGTCGCCAAAGAAATGCGTAGCCAACGTTCCCACCACATCATCAGTGTTGGGATAGACAAGATACGTAACATCGTCCGACAACGACTCGGGAAGCCTCTCGCACACCACAACAGCGGCACCAAGTCCGATGGCCTTGCCAATGAAAGAGTGACCGTCCACCTGCGTACCACGCATGGCCACGAAGACAGCACCCTCCTTGATGAGACGACTGTCAATCTCGATACCTGTCACATCACGGTCAACATTGCCCACCACCTGCTGCGGCTTGCAATCCCCTATCAACTGCTGTAGTTTCATATCTCTTCGTATCTAAACTTAAAAAAGAACTTCTCGTCGAACTCACTGTGCTTCTTCTATTCTATAACTTCTCTGCCGATGCCGTCAGAGTGATTTTCCTTCCCTTGACCGCAAGCGTGCCGGCAGGCAAGTCCTGCTTCACAACCTGTCCGCAACCATTCACGCGAACACGCAGACCTCGTTGTTGCAAGACATACACAGCGTCCTTCACACCCATGCCCGTAACATCGGGCACCTTGTTCAAAGACACCGTATCCGCCTCTACAACGTCAAGACGCTTGCCCGACAGGCCCATGCCCTCCACAATCGCTTCAGCACGTTCACGGCTGCCCCTCGTCACCGCAGGAACAAAAACCGAACTCGTGTCGGCGGCAGCAACAGCACTGCGCATCGAGTCGCGCGACATAATATACTGAGATATCTCGCTGAAAACAGGACCACACTGGCCACCACCCGAAGCAGGCAAACCCTGCTTCTTGATGCAGACAATACAACTGTACTTCGGTTCGTCACTTGGGAAATAACCACAGAAACTCACCATATACTTGCGACCGGCATACGAACCATTCTCGCTGAACTGCGCCGTTCCCGTCTTACCGCTCACCTTGAAAAGCTTGCCGCCATTGCCGGCCTTCTTACCCAAACCGCCACTCACAACATGCTCCAAGCAATACTGAATGTCACGCAAAGTAGAAGGCTTGCAAATACGTTCCTTTATCACCTCAGTCGGGAACTCACGTAAAACCATACCGTCCTTCAGTTCCGCCTTCACAAAACGCGGACGGACCATCTTGCCGCCATTGGCAATAGCATTGTAGAAAGTAAGAGTGCTGATAGGAGGAAGCATTGTAACATAGCCGATACTCATCCATGGAAGGTCCGGCTTACTCCAAAAACGTTCCTTGTTCCTGGGGTGTGGCACATAAGGCTCACCCTTACCAACAAACGGAAGATTGAGAGGAATGCCAACACCAATACGGTGAAGTCCGTCAACGTATGCCGAAGGATTGCCACTGTAAGCCTCATCAATGATTTTGCTGACGCCAATGTTACTGCTCTGCCCAAGAATATCTTCCACCTTGAGTTCCTTGTAACCACCTTTATGCCAGTTATGGTCCTTCATGTTTCTTCCATACATCTTGACAATGCCTGGAGCACAATCCACAACCTTGTTCACATCAATCTTACCATCCTCGAGAGCAATCATGATACTGGCAGTCTTGAAAGTAGAACCTGGTTCCCAAAGATCGCTCACAGCATTGTTCTTCATCTCATAATATTCACCGTCTGCACCACGAGTAAGGTTGACGATTGCCTTCACATCGCCCGTCTTAACCTCCATCACCACAACAACACCTATCTCTCCGTTGACACCTTCTTCCTTCATCTTGCTGCGAAGAGTTCGGTCTGCAAAGTCCTGTATGTTAATGTCGATAGTGGTAAGCAAGTCATGACCATTCTCTGCCGGAACATCGATGATGGGAACTCTTCTGTTACGCACTATGGTATAATGCTTCTTGCCTGGTTTGCCACGAAGGATGCTGTCGAAACTCAGTTCCAACCCACATTTTGGCAAACTTGTTGTGTCGTTGTAGAGTTCGCCTATGGTGCGGCTGGCCAATCCTCCATATGGTTTAAGGCGGAGTAACATTTCGTCTGCATGAAAACCGCTGCGGTACATGCTCTCCCTAAGGAAGGGGAGTTCCTTGCAAGCACGGTATTGTACATAGCTGGCAAGTTTTGGATAGATTCGCCAGGAGTACTTCCCTCGTTGTTTTCCTTTCAGCAGTCGTTTGCGGAACCAGTCTGCATCGTAGTCGGGAAAGATGCGTGCCAGGCCTTTTGCCATGCTATCGAGGTTCTCACGAAATGCTTCTTCGCGGTATGCTATGGTTTTGGCTTTGCTGATAGAGTCTGGGTCTGAAACGGCAAAGTCCATATAAAGTGCGTACTTTGGCACTGTGCCGGAGAGGACTTGGCGGTCGCAGGAGAGGATGTTGCCTCGGCTGGCTGGTATTGTGGCAGTCTTGTTGTTGCGTCCGACTTCTTTCCAGTAGTCGCTTTCGGGCGGCAGCATCGTGTAGAGTGCTTTTCCGAGGATATAGATTCCTATCAGGCACATCAGCACGAAGATGACGATGTAGCGCTTGGGTGCTTTATCTTTGTTGGTTTGCTTCATCGTGTTTTAGTCCTTGATGTTAATGGTGTATGGTGCAACTTTGCTTGGTGTGAGTGTGCTGTCGCCTTGTTCGCGGAGTTTTTGTTCGAGTTGGCTTTGGCGGCATAGGCGTGTGAGTTCGCTGACGCGGGTGATGCTGCGGTATCGCCAGTCTTTCAGTTCTGTTTCGAGTTCTGTTTCTTTCATCATCTCGACTTGTGCCTGATAGCCGTTTGTTATGTAGAGGATGATGCCTGCAAGGCAGAGTAGCAGTAGTTTCCACTGGCTGAGGAACCATCGTGGGATGGCATCCAGCATCTGACGAAGGCTGGCAACTGTCAGTTCGTCGACGTCGTCGTCGTCGCTGACCAAAGAGTGCATCAGTTTTTCTTTGTTGCTGATGGTCTCTTGGGCTTCTTGTGCTTCGAGTTGTTGCTCTTCCTGTTTGTCGTGTTCTATCTCTGCCATGGTGGTTTTTCTATTGTTCTTTTTTCTTTGCCACGCGGAGTTTTGCCGAGCGGCTGCGTGGGTTGCTGTTCTGCTCTTCTGCGCTTGGGATGATGACGCTTCGGTTGACGGCTTCGAGTGGTGCGTTGCTGCGTCCGAAGAGGTCGGTTACGACTTTTCCTTCGATGTTGCCGGCTTTGATGATGTTCTTGACCATTCGGTCTTCGAGCGAGTGGTATGTGAGGACGCTCAGTCTTCCTCCCGGGCGAAGTACTTCTGTTGTTGCGGCGAGCATCTGCCTGAGGGCGAGCATTTCGCCGTTGACTTCGATGCGGAGGGCTTGGAAGACTCGGGCCAGATCCTTCTTTTCGCGGTCGTATCCCATGAGGGGGCGTAGGACTTCTACGAGTTCTTTTGTTGTGGTTACGGGTTGCTGTTGTCGTGCTTTGACGATGGCTGATGCTATGCGTCGGCTGTTCTTCAGTTCTCCGTAGAGGTAGAGTATGTCGGAGAGTGCTTCTTCGCTGTAGTCGGCGATGATGCGTTGTGCTGTGAGGTTGGCTCTCTGGTTCATCCGCATGTCGAGTGGTGCGTCGAATCGGAAGCTGAAGCCTCGTCCTTCTTCGTCGAGGTGGTGGCTGCTTACTCCCAGGTCTGCCAGTATGCCGTCCACTTGTTCGTGCCCGTAGTAGAGCATCCAGTTGCGGAGGAATCGGAAGTTGCTGCGGATGAAGGTGAAGTTTCCTTCGCTTTCCATGCTGTGTGCTCCTTGCTGTGCGTCCTGGTCTTGGTCGAAGCTGTAGAGGTGGCCTGTGCCTTGCAGGCGTCGGAGTATTTCGCGACTGTGTCCGCCTCCGCCGAATGTGAGGTCCACATATATGCCACCGGGCTTGATGTCTAGGCCGTCGACTGTCTCTTTCAGCAGCACCGGCACATGGTATTCCTCACACTTCGCGTACATATATATTATATATTATTATAAACTTTTACAGACCTCCCCGTATGGTGAAGGCCTTTGTTGTCTCTGTTTTTCCCCTCTGATGATGAGGGGTTAGAGGGGATCTTTCATCATCTCTTCCAGGACGTTGGCCACTTCTTCGGGGTCGCTCAGCAGTGCTTCGGCTGCTTGTCGGCTCCAGATTTCGATGGTATTGTCAACGCCTATGAAACGCACATCGCTTTTGATGCCGGCGTGTTCCATGTATCGACGCGGGATGAGCATGCGTCCGCCGCTGTCGAGGGTGATGTTTTCGGCATCGGATGTAAAGAGTCGCATTCCCTGACGCTGGCGGCGGTCGAAGGGATTGGTGCGGGCACGAACGGCATCGACCTGGGCGTCCCACACGCTTTTGGGGTAGAGGACGAGGCAGTTCTCGAAGATGTCGCGGCGCAGAACGAGACTTTCTTCCTCCTCCTTCTGCAGGATTTTACGGAAGACGCTGGGCACGAAAACTCGTCCCTTCTCGTCCGTCTTGGCGTCTATGCTGCCTGTGAATCTCATTGCTCCTTACGTTTCGTTTTCAGGTTTCTGCTGCAAAGATATATATTTCCCCACAATTCCCCACAAATTCTTCAAACTTTTTTTTCTTAGCCCCTTACGATATCCTGTTGATAACCTTATCCCGTGTTCGTGCTCCACTCTCCAAAAATGCCGTAAACAAAGGGCTTTCAGCGCATTATCGATTGGAGAAAAGGTGTGTTGAAAACTTTTTTCGGCGCATTGCAAAACAGGTGGGGAGAAATCTTCCTTTACCTGAGAAATTGACACCTTTTGCCACGCCTGCAAACAAGGTTAACCTATTTGGCAAGAATGGTTAACCATTATTGGCATAATGGTGTGGCTTGTTGCAAAGAAAGGTTAACCATTCCTGCACACTTTGCAAACCCTGGTCATTTTAATTTGCCCTCAACCTTGTATAATGCACAAAATTTATTAATTTTGTCTCCACAACAAACAAAAAAATACAGTACTCTATGACTCTCAAAAAACTTCTTTTGCCCTTGCTCTTCGCCACCACGAGTGTGGGAAATGCTGCCGACACGGTGACGGAATATTTGCTCCACACCGTCGATAGTAAAGAAGGCGGCTGGCCATGCCTCTACTACGAACTCAACTACAACACCGACATTGCACAGGCAGAAAGAGCCAAATGGTACGGTCGCGACGAAGACGAAACCTACTGGCGCGAAGGGATGGGACCCTTCAGCATCGACGGCGAAAAATTCCTCGTCACACACTGGCAAAGCACCGTCCACCCCATTCTCATACGGCGCCACTTCACGCTTACAGCCGACGACCTGGCAAAAATCGCCATCGGAACTGTCACACTCACATACAGTTACGACGAGAACCCAAAATTCTGGCTCAACGGAACACAACTTGCCACCGCAACAGGATGGAACGACAACAACTACGCAACCTACCAACTCGCCTCCCCCAAGAAGCGACTGCTGGTGGAAGGCGACAACATACTCTGCGTATCACTGCAACAAGGAAGCGGCGGCGGACACATCGACTACGGCCTCACCGTGAAATACGACCCCATGCACACCGACATCATCCTCACCCCCGAAGAAGAAGAAAACAACACAGCCTACAATCTGCTGGGGCAAAAAATCTCCCACACCAGCAAATACCAAGGCATCATCATCAGCAACGGCAAAAAAATACTCCACAAAAAATAACCACCCACACCAACACACATGAGACAAACACACCTCACACTCATCACCCTGCTGCTCCTGATACCCACCATCATCACTCAGGCACAGACCACAACCACCATCGTCGACAGCCCCAACCGACAGGAAGTCAGCACAAACTATACAAACTTCCGCGCACCACTGCAGCAAGCACCACTCCTGAAACTGCCCGTCGGCAGCGTACAACCCAAAGGATGGCTGCGCAAAAACCTCGAACTGCAACGCGACGGACTCAACGGACAACTCGGAACCGTCAGCGCATGGCTCGACAAAAACAACAACCAATGGCTCTCCAACCAAGGCGACCACGGATGGGAAGAAGTACCCTACTGGCTCAGAGGATACACCAGCCTGGCATACATCCTCAAAGACGAAGCCATGATAAAAGAAGTGGAAGTCTGGATAAAAGCCATACTGAACAACCAAAGCACCAACGGAAGACTCGGTCCCGACGGCTACGACGGCTCAAGCCCCGACCTTTGGGCAAAAATGCCCATGCTCTGGGCACTCCAAACATACTACGAAGCCACAGGCACATCACGCATCCTCACAGCCATGAACCGACACTTCAAATGGGAACTCACCATAGCCGACGACAAATTCCTAAAAGGACTATGGCAAGAAAAACGCGGCGGCGACAACCTCTGGAGCGTACTCTGGCTCTACAACCGCAACGGCGACAAGTCCATCCTCCCACTCATCGACAAACTACACCGCGCCACCTCCGACTGGACAATGCAAGGCAACCTGCCAAACTTCCACGGCGTAAACGTAGCGCAAGGCTTCCGTGAACCCGCCACATACTACATGTACACTGGCAACAAGGAAATGCTTGATGCCACATATCGCGCTCACAACGAGATGCGCAACCGCTTCGGGCAGATGCCGGGCGGCATGTATGCGGCCGACGAGAACGCACGAGCCGGATACTACGACCCGCGAAACGGTGCAGAAACCTGTGCCATCGTAGAACAAATGGCAAGCGACGAAATACTCATGGGCATTACGGGCGACGTCTTCTGGGCAGACCATTGCGAAAACGTCGCCTTCAATTCCCTGCCCGCAGCCCTCATGCCCGACATGCGCTCCCTGAGATACATCACTTCGGCCAATATGGCCATCAGCGACGAAAAGAACCATGCTCCCAGCATAGACAATGCTCTGCGTGGCATGCTCTCAATGAGTCCGTTCAGTTCCCGCTGCTGCCAGCACAATCACGGCATGGGGTGGCCCTACTTTGCCGAGCACCTTGTCATGGCAACAGCCGACAATGGGCTTGCCACAATGCTTTATGCCGCCAACGAAACGACTGCCCGAGTGGGCAACGGCGTATTGCTCCGCATGGAAGAAGACACGCATTATCCCTTCGACGAAACCATTACGCTGACCTTGCACCCCGAGCAAAGTGTTGCATTCCCTCTTTATCTGCGCATCCCTGCCTGGGCAGAAGGCGCAACTGTCTGCGTGAATGGTGAAGACCAAGCCGTAGGGGGTGCTGCCGGACGCTATGTCTGCATCAACAGGGAGTGGAAGGAAGGCGATGTTGTACAAATACGTTTCCCCATGACGGTGCGCTCCACTGTTTGGCAACAGAACAAGGCATGTGTCAGTGTGGACTACGGACCGCTCACACTTTCGCTGAAAATTGATGAGGAATACGAGCAGCACGACAGTCGCGACCCTGAGTTTGTTCAGGACGATTCGCATTGGCAAGCCGGTGTTGACGCATCGCTTTGGCCGTGTTATGTGCTGCGTGCAAAAAGTGAATGGAACTACGGACTGGTGGTTGACGAGCAGAATCTTCCCGTCAACTTCAGTGTGCAACGTAAGCCTTACCCGGAAAACAACTTGCCCTTCACACTCGAAAACGTGCCACTTGAATTTACTGCTGTCGGCCGACAGATACCCTCTTGGGGTTTCGACGCCACGGGTATGACCGATTTTCTGCCTACAAAGTATGCCCGCCGGGCAACGGAGACGACTCCCATCACCCTTGTACCGATGGGGGCAGCCCGTTTGCGAATCTCGGCTTTCCCAAGAGAAAAAGAGTAAGCCTACACGTATTCGAGCGTGAGAAGCCTTTCGGGAGAGAAGACAGCCTGTGCCGTCTGAAGCAAATCCTCTGGCGTAATGGCATCGAGCCGCTCAAAGATTTGCTCTTTGGAGAGTGTGCGTCCGTAGTGAAGATAACGCTTTGCCATGCCAATAGCCACATTCTCGAAGTTATCGTAGGAGATGCCTATCTGCCCCTTCAAGCGGCGGCGAGCACCATCGAGTGTGCGCTGCGACATAGGTTTCTGCGTCAGGCGGTCCAACTCATGAGTAACAAGTCGACGGCAACGGGCTCGGTCCTTCACATCGCAACCATAATATACCGACCACAATCCAGTGTCGGAGTAGGCAACACTATTGCTCTCCACCGTATAAACCAAGCCGTTACGCTCGCGCAAGGCAAGGTTCAAGCGGCTGCTCATAGCCGGTCCGCCCAGCAAATTGCTCAGGAAATAGAGATGCAAATGCTGCGGGTCGGTGGCACCGAATGCCTGTGCTCCGATGATGACGTGCGCCTGGTGTGTGTCCTTCTTACGAGTGATGCAGGAAACCTCCCGTGGCTTGTCGGAAATAATGCTGTGGCTTGTTGGCAATAATGGTGTGGCTTGTTGGCAATAATGGTGTGGCTTGTTGCCGATAATGGTGTGGCATGTTTTTTCAGCCATACGCACTATCTTCTCAGGATCCACATTGCCCAGGACGTAGAGCAACATGTTCTCTGGGTGATACAAGCGCTGGGCAAAGCCTTTCATGTCGGCAGTGCGGAACGTTCGGAGCGTCTCCGCATCGCCCAAGATATTCCTTCCCAGCGGATGTTCCGGGAATATCAGGCTCTCAAACTCATCGTAGATATGTTCCGCAGGCAAGTCGCGATAACTTTCTATCTCATCAATGACAACCTCAACCTCGCGCGACATCTCCTCTTGTGGATAGGTACTGCACAAGGCAAGGTCGAGCAAAAGGTCGATGGCACGAGCCACATGTTGTTTCGGAGAAGTGCAATAATAGACCGTTTCCTCTTTGCCCGTATAGGCATTCAGTTCTCCGCCCACATTTTCCATACAGGAGATAACCTGTCGGGACGAACGGTGCAGGGTTCCCTTGAACGACATATGTTCCGTGAAATGCGCCATACCGCTCTCGGTTGCCAGTTCGTGGCGTGTGCCGGCCCTGACGGCAATGCCCATATAGACAGCATCCGTCTGCCCGGGAGCGCAGATGATACGCAGGCCTTGGGGCAAAGTGTGGGTAAAAAAAGGTTGACTTGAAATCGCCATTGCCATAAAACATTACTGCTTACTCCCTGCATTCTGCAACATGCCGATGCAGGAAACTGAAAAAGGCGGGAAGCAACAATGCTACCCGCCTTCCTCTTATCTTGTTTGAAACTTAGTTCTGGAAGAATTCCTTAACCGAGTCATTATGGACCATTTTCTCTTCGAAAGAGTATGAGCCATTCACGGGGTTCTTCAACATCTTGATAACCTTGGTATATGTACGGCCGTCGGTTTTACCCGATTGAAGGGTCGCAACTGCTTTTTTTGCCATAGTATTGCTTTTTTATTTACTTGATTTCCTTATGAACAGTCACCTTCTTTAAGATAGGATTGTACTTCTTGAGCTCGAGGCGCTCGGGAGTATTCTTTCTGTTCTTCGTGGTGATGTAGCGAGATGTACCGGGCAGACCGCTCTGCTTCATCTCTGTGCATTCCAGAATCACCTGAATTCTGTTGCCTTTTACTTTCTTTGCCATTTCGTTACTCCTTCGTTCTTTAACCGATTACACGAATATCCTTCCAATCACAATAACCCTTGGCCACGGCGTTCTTCAGGGCAGCATCGAGTCCTACCTTATTGATATAGCGCAGACCAGAAGCACTGATGCTCAGGCTAATCCAGCAGTCCTCTTCAACATAGAAGAACTTCTTGGAGAACAGGTTCACGTTGAAGTGACGCTTGGTGCGACGCTTGGAGTGCGACACGTTATTGCCAATCATGGCTTTCTTACCGGTAATTTGACAAATCTTAGACATTTCTCTCTTTTCCTTTTTAGTCTATTCCAATAGACGACTTTTTCCAAACCGGCTGCAAAGGTACGACATTTTTTCTTTTCGCCAAGCATTTTCTGCTTTTTTCTTATTTATTTATGTGATTTTGTGCATAATGTGGCGAGCAAAGGGGTGAGGTTTTAGTATCTCCGGGTGTGTTGTGTGGTAAAAGCAGGAGTTTGAGTTACTTGTATGAGGGTGGCGCAACCCGTGTTCCCCACTTACTATTTGGCTTGTCGGAGGTGTTGTATTTAAGATACGCACCCTCGGAAAGTTGTTCCCAAGGTATCCATGTTCCATTGACAGGCTTGCCATCGAGACGCATAGAGGTGATGTATGGCTTGCCGTCTTGCGTGCTTTCCGAGACGATTTCCTTGCCGTTGGGCAGATGTATACGAATATAGGGGAACGAGGGTGTGCTTAGGGCGAAACCTGCCACACCAGGTATTTCAGGATAAAGTCCGAGGCTTACCCAAACATACCATGCACCCATTGCACCAAGATCGTCATTGCCCGGCAAACCATCTGACACGTCAAGATAGATTTCCTTCAGTACGCGTTTTATGACTTCCTGCGTTTTCCAGGGCTGACCTAACCAGTTATACAACCAGGGAAAGCCGAAGCACGGTTCGTTTCCAGAAGCGTACCAATCCTCGTGGTAATCTGCGTCGAGCCGGCGGAAGTACTCTGCAAGACGCAATTCGGCAGAGTCGCGGCCACCTATTATCTGTATGAGTCCGTCTATATCGTAGGGGACCATCCAGAAGAAGTCTTTGTATGTTGCCTCTCGGAATCCTTGTGACAGTGGCTTCCAACTGCCGTTGGCATTGCGCGACTGTATCCATTTTACTTCGGGATTATAGAGTCGTTTCCAGAATCGGGTGCGCTTCATGTATTCTTCGGAGAGTTCTCTGTCGCCAAGTGCATCATGGGCAAATCGGGAGATGGCAAAGTCTGCCGACATATACTCTAGTTGGACGGATGCATCCATGTTGCCTGTTTCTAGATAGACTTGCAGTCCGGGTCGTGTTTCGTAGTTCTGGCATCTGGCTCCAGGCACTTCTGCTCCGCGCCGCATCACTTGGATGGCGGTTTGTGTGTCGAAGTTTTTGGCTCCCCATATCCATGTATTTGCGACAATGATGCTCGAGGGGTCGCCTTCCATGATGCCGGTTTCCCAATTGGCAACCACCCATCGGGGGAAGGAGCCCCCGCCCTGCACTGCGAAGTCGATGTGCGACTGGGCGATGTCGGCTGCGACATCTGGTTCGAGCATGGCGAGCAGTTGTGTTTGTGTGCGATAGGTGTCCCAGTTGCTGAAGCCGGTATACTGGCGTGAACGAGACTTGTGTATGCGTTCGTCGGCTCCCATGTATTCGCCATTTGCATCGCTTGCGAGGCTTGGATGTATGAGTGCATGGTAGAGATGTGTGTAGAATTGTTCCTTACGGCTTTGGTTTGTTCCGTCCACTTCGATGCGTCCAAGACATTCGTTCCATTTGCTTTCTGCTCGTGTTACCACGTCGTTGAAGTCCCATCCGAGTTTGTCGGCTTTGAGGTTTTCCTTTGCATTTTCTATGGAGACATAAGAGAGGGCGAAGCGGTAGAGTAGTGTTTTCTCCTGTTCGGCATTGAAGGTGAACCAGAATCCCGAGTTGGGTCCTTCTACGAAGTTGGAGCCGGTGAGGATTTTGTCTTGTCGCCAGATGCCACGTTCGCATGAGGGGCGGCTGAATTCGCCTGCAATGTAGACTTTATAGGGTGTGGGATATGCTTCGCCGCAGAAGCTTCCTCCTGTGGCATAGCCTTCGAAGTGGCTGTCGTCCGTCATGCAGACGGCAGCTTGGCTGATGCGTGTCGATGCGATGCCCGAACCGATGATGACAGTGCCGTGGCGGGCGTCGGAAGGGAAGGTGAAGCGTCCCATGCCTGAACGTTCGGCTACTGTGAGTTCTGCCAACACGTCGCCGTTCACTTTCGCGCGGTAATAGCCTGCGTGCCCCTGTTCGTCGGTTACGGTGTAGCCGGGTGTACGCATGTTGCCGGGCGAGGCTGTGAGTTTGCCTTTCAGGGGAAACATGGGGAAGTTTCCCAAGTTTCCGCAGCCGCCTCCGCTGTACTGGTTTGCCACGAAGCCGGCATTCTTTTCGAAGTAGGTAGGCGTGAACTGCACCATGCCATGCGGATATGTGGCACCCGGGCAGATATAACCGGAAGCCAGGCCGTTGGTCGTTCCCGAGCCGATGAGTGTGTTGACAAGGCGGGCATAGTTCGTAGAGGCATGGACAGAAGCCATTGTGAGGGCATGGAGCAACATGATGGCAAGCCCTCGGAGGTGTATTTTTTTCATAGTATTATTGTTTGTTGTTTCGATTGTTGTTCTTCCCCTTTCTTGTCCATAGGATATGGTGAGGTGTGATTACTCGAGTATGTTGTATCGGAAGTAGTCTGTCTGGACTTTTCCGCCTTGTGATTCTGTCGTGTTGTAGGCATAGAGTCCCACGTGTGCGCCTTTCCAGTGTCCGTTGTGCATGGAGAATGGCTGCCCGGCCGGTGTGTAGTGTTTGCCGTCGGTGCTGTAGGAGAATTGGTGTATGTTCTGCTTGCTGTCGATTGTGATTCGCAGATAGACGATTTTTCTGCATGGTTCCAGTATGGTTCGCTTGCCGTTGTCTTCTATGTAGATGTGTCTGTTGCCATTTTTGCAGATGCCTATGCCTTTGAATTCTTGCCCGATGCAGAGTAATCCTGTGTGGTCTCCGTCGCGAAGTTGTGAGCAATCGATGCGTGTTGTTGCTTCGCTTTTGTATCCCATTGTTTTTTGGCAGAGTGTTCCGCGGGCGTTTTTGATATTGGTGGCGGGGAGTATGTGGCGGGTGAGCCATCCTTGTCGTTCGGTGAGGTTCCATGCAGTGTCCACTGGGTTGTGGTTCCACTGCCATTGTGGCCCGAGGAGGCGTTGTTTTGGGCCTGCCCAGTAGGGTTGTTCTGCCGAGAATTCGTCGCTGGTTGCCGGCAGGAATGTTGTTGTTGTCTGTGTGGGTGCGGTCCATACCGGTACCGGTTCGCCTATGCCGTTGCCGTCGATGTCTGTTCCGACGAGTGGCCAGTCATCTTTCCAGCGAGCGGGTTGCAGGTGTACGACTCTGCCCAGGGGCTGTGTGTCCTGGAAGTGCATGAACCACCATGTGTCGTCGTTGTGCTGGAGGAGTGCTCCCTGGTGTGGTCCGTTGATGGTTGTTGTGCCTTGTTCCAGTACGATGCGCCGTTCGTAGGGGCCGTAGATGTTTTTTGAGCGGAGCACGGTTTGCCAGCCTTTGCTGACGCCTCCTTCGGGGATGACGAGGTAGTAGTATCCGTTTCGCTTGAGGAATTTTGTGCCTTCGGCTACGGGGCCTTCATAGACGGTCACGCCGTCGTCGAGGAGTCTGGTGCCGTCGGGGCTCATTTTGTGTATGATGATGGGGCCTGCGCCCAGTTGGCTGCGCCCGAGATAGGCTTGCCCATCCTCGTCCCAGAAGGGGCATGGGTCTTCCCAGTACTTTACATCTTTCACGCAGTGCAAGGGTGTCCAGGGGCCTTCGGGCTTTTCGGCTGTCGACATGAAGAGGCCTTCGTAGGGTGTGCAGAAATAGATGTAGAAGCGGCCGTTATGGTGGCGTATGGCCGGAGCCCACGAGCCGCCACCATATTGGTTGCTCGTGTCGTAGCCGGGCAGTTCGATGCGGTCGTACACTTGGCTGATGATACGCCAGTTCATCAGGTCGGACGACTCGAGCACTTGCATTCCCATGAAGTGGAAGTCGCTCGCCACCATGTAGTATTTGTTGTTCGCGCGCACCACATCGGGGTCGCTGTAGTCGGCATTGAGAATGGGGTTCTTGTACGTATTGTTCTTCTGGTTGCCCCACCGGAGCGGCTGCTGTGCCACCGAAGCGGCTGCCGCAGAGGCAACAAGCAAGAGCATGGAGGAGAGCCTCCTTAGAGTTGTTTTTCTCATAACATTATCCTTTTCGTCTGCCACATTATGGCCTGCTGTCTGCAAAGATATGATTTTCCTCCGACACTGCCTAATCTTTCGCCCAAAATAGGTTAACCATTATGAACAGAAAGGTTAAGCATTATGGGCAGAAAGGTTAACCTTGTGGGCAAAATAGGTTAACCTTTCCGGAGCAACAGGCTGGCATGGGCGATAAATTAGGTCGGCGGAGGTTGACTATTCCACGATTTTTTCGTAGATTTGCAGCAGTTTGAACCCACAGACCATGCAAATGAAAAAACTCCTACTTGGCCTTGCCCTGATGCAAGTTGCCGTTTTGTGTGCCGAAGATTTCGTTGCCACATCGCCCGACGGAAGCCTGAAGGCAACCGTTTCTCTCACCGATGGCAAACTCTCCTACTCTGTCAGCCGAGACGGCAGAATGCTCGTCTCCAAGTCGCCTCTCGGGCTGAAACTTTCCACCAGCAACCTCACGGAAAGTCTGGAACTGGTGGAGGTGGATTCCGGCACCGTTGACGACAGCTACATCCTGCCAGTCGGCAAACGCAGTCAGTATCGCGACCATTGCAACACCCTCACACTTACAATGAAGAGGAACACCTGGACAATGAATGTCGTGTTCCGCCTCTACGACGACGGCTTTGCTTTCCGGTATATTCTCCCAAAGTATGGCGGACACGCTTCCGCTACACTTATCGACGAGGCGAGCCGCATTCGTGTGGCAAACATCAAGAGCACGACGGCCTGCCGCTTCTTGGGAAACTCAGGTGGCAACGACCCAAACTACCCCAACGAAGGACTCTATACACAATACGACAACTGGCAAACACTCCTCCAGACAGGCGACGCACGATACAACTCCCCTACCCTCGTCCATAACGGCAACGACTATCTCCTCATCTCCGAAGCCGACTGCCGAGGCACCTTCTGCACTTCGCTCACCAAAGCCGAGGAAACGGAAGGCGAGTTCTCATACAGCTGGACAGGTCAGACAAAGGATTATGCCGAGGACAAGATGCATCGCATCACCTGCACACTGCCATTCAACACACCATGGCGCATGGTGGTGTGCGGCTCGCCAAAGACTATCTTCGAGACCACAATGACCGAGAATCTCTGTCCACCTACCGAGATGACCGACCTAAGCTGGATTAAGCCAGGCGTCTCTGCTTGGTACTGGGGAGGCTCCGACGGCGGGAAAAGCGAAATAACAAACACCTATGGCAGCCTGCACAAAGGCGAGTGGGCTCACTGCGAACTGGCAGCCGACATGGGATGGAACTACTATCTCATCGATGCAGGCTGGAACAACTCCTGGTTCCCAACCTTCGTCAACAACGCCAACGCCAAGGGCGTGGACTGCCTGCTCTGGGGAGACTCCAGACTCATCTATAGCAAAGCCTTCTCAAACGAGAACATGGATGCAACACTGAAACAGTGGAAAGACTGGGGCATCAAAGGCATCAAAGTCGACTTCTGGGAAGACGAATCGAAAGAAGCCATGGCACGAATGGAAAAACTCTACCAGACAGCAGCCAAACACCACATGCTCGTCAACCTCCACGGCTGCACACGTCCTTCTGGCCTACGCCGCACCTATCCGCACATCATGACCCAAGAAGGCATCTACGGCGGAGAACAACAATTCTGGAACCCAAAGTTGAACACCGCACAACACCACCTCGACGTCCTCTTCACCCGCAACGTAGTAGGCGCCATGGACTTCACGCCTGGCGACTTCGCCACCTGGCGAGGCAGCCTCCTCACACAAAGAAGCCAAGGACACCACCTCGCTCTGACAACACTCTTCGAGAGCAGCATCGTACACATCGCCGAAAGCGCAGAAAACCTCAAATACTTCATCGGAAAAGACATCATGAAACGCCTGCCCGCCGCCTGGGACGAAAGTCTGCTCGTCGAAGGCAATCCCACCTCCTTCGCCACTGTTGCCCGCCGCAAAGGCAACGACTGGTGGGTGTCCGGCATCAGTGTCAACGAACGCACCTGCCATCTGAATCTGAACTTCCTCAAAGAGGGAACAACCTACACAGCATACATCTACCGCGATGGCTCCTGCCGCACCGACCTCAAGTTCGAGAAGAGACAAGTAACGAAGGACAAGACCCTCAGCCTGAAGGAACTGAGCGAGGGCGGCTTCCTCGTGCAGATATCTCCCGACGCCAACCTCGATGTTCCGCTTGCTCGCACCACATACGAGGCCGAATCCAATAAAAACACACTGACAGGCAACCCCCAAAGAAAAACATACTCTGCACTCCATGCCTCGGGAGGCAGCTTTGTCGGCGATCTCGGAAACGGCGGCAAGATACAGTTCAACCGCATCAAGGCCACTCACGACGGCGAGTACATCCTTACCTTATATTATATGTCGCGAGACACGCGCCCGGCCAAGCTCTTCGTCAACAGCGAACAGATTGGCGACACCATCATCTTCAAGGACAATGGCGACTGCACCAGCTCGTGGGAACCCGATGGCATGGGATGGAAAATGATACCCATTCAACTGAAGAAAGGCTCCGCCAACACCATCACCATACAAGCCTTCGACAACCTGTGGGCACCCAACTTCGACCGCATCACCATACATCCTGTCCTCTCCGACGAAGAGGTGACAGCCATCAAAGACCCTAAAAACCCTAAAGTCCTTAAAAACCCTAACTACTTCGCCCTCGACGGCCGCAAGCTGGCAGGCACTCCTGCGCGGGGCATTTACATTCACGACGGAAAAAAACTCTTGAAACAATGAGACACACAACACTCCTGACATTCCTTGCCTGGGCTCTCTTCTGCTCGGCACAGACCGCCCAAGACGCCTGCACCAGCATCATGGTAGGCAAACAAGCATCGACCGACGGCTCGGTCATGACCAGCCACACCTGCGACTCGTGGTATCGCACATGGATGAGCATCGAACCCGCCAAGGACTATCCGCGCGACACCATCATGAGCATCTACGAAGGCCTGATGCACACAGAACACCCGAAAGACATGACCGGCGTCAAGGAAAAAGGCACCATTCCACAGGTACGCCACACCTATCGCTTCCTCAATACCGCCTATCCCTGTCTGAACGAAAAGCAACTGGCCATGGGCGAAACGACCATCAGCGGTCGCGACACCCTGCAAAACAAAAAGGGGCTCTTCTTCATCGAGGAGTTGCAACGCGTCGCCTTGCAACGCTGCACAACCGCCCGCGACGCCATTCGCCTGATGGGCAGCCTCATTAAAGAATACGGCTATGCCGACAGCGGCGAATGTCTCACCATTGCAGACCAACACGAAGTCTGGATATTCGAAGTCTTCGGCGAAGGTCCCAAGAACATCGGCGGCGTATGGGCGGCACAACGCATCCCCGACGACGAAGTAGCCGTCAGTGCAAACATCTCACGCATCGGCAAACTGAATCTCGACGACACAGACTACTTCATGGCCTCGGACAACGTCTTTTCCGTAGCAAAAGAACTGGGACTGTGGGACGGAAAGAGTGAGTTCTCCTTCTGGAAAGCCTATTCCGGCGGCAACTACTTCAACGAACCGAAGAACTACAGCGTGCGCGAACTCTTCATCATGCAACAACTGGCTCCCGATGCCAACTTTACCAACGACATGGAAGAACTGCCGCTCTCGGTGAAGCCAAAAGAAAAAGTCTCCGTCGAGAGGGTCTCAAAACTCCTAGGGTCCTATTACGAAGGAACAGAACAAAGCCTTTCATGCCGTATCGACTCCCTGGCCAAAGGCAACGGAGAGGTGAAACTCAAAGGCGGCAAGCCCCTGATAAGCAACCCCTGGATGCGTCCCGACGAGATACGCCGCTATGCCGGACTGCTCAACGACTCCACGATGCAGAACATCCGCACCGTCAGCGTGTCGTGGTGCGCCTACAGCACCGTCATCCAACTTCGCTCGTGGATGCCCGACGACATCGGTGGCGTGGCATGGGTCGCACTCGACAATCCCGGCCAGTCGCCTCGCTTCCCCGTCTTCTCCGGCAACACAGAATTGCCAATGATGCTTGGCGTATGCGGACAACATCGCAAACGTGAAGATGCAGCACTCTGGCACTACCGCGAAGCCAACCGCATCTCCTCCATGAGATGGGGACAGACACGCAACTCCATCCGGTCGGGCCAGCAATACTTCCTCGACAAGGCAGAGCGCGAACAATCCTTCGTGGAGCAGACCTGGTGGAACACCGACGAAAAGGAACGGACAGCCTTCCTCAACGGCTACACCGCCGACTTCTTCAATGCCACCATCGGCCGCTGGGACGAACTCGCCAAGAAATACTGGCGACAGTTCTGGTCCGGCTTCTGAAGACATCTTTCGTAAGCATACAACAATCAAAAATAGAAAGCCGCAGACGTTGTCATGTCTGCGGCTTTTCTTGTTGTTTGTCTTGGCTAAACATCATTGAGAACAAAGCCAGAAAGCCTCCCCCGACAGGGATCATATTTTGCCATAATACTCAAAATATGATGTGTCGGCCATCGGGGAATGATATATTATATCGTCAATGAAGAACGCTGCCATTCCGCGAACCTCAATAGGCAAAGTCTTGTCTTCTGTGATGTGCCGAATTTCTGGGGAACAGTCGGACATCATGGATATATATTCCTCGTTGATAAAATATGATTTATTACTATGAATACAAAAGCGCATCTCGGCTTCCCAAAAATGTGCGATATATCTTTCCTCTTCGGTTTTATTGTGTCTGTAGGGATTGGTCTCTTCGCCTTTATAATAGCGGCAATACTTTATAAATTCATTTTCCATAGTCAAAAATAAAATCTGCATTGAGTAGTGGGACGTGTGAAAGAGTATAGATTACAAAAGTAGCAAGCATTTTTCGCACGAACTCATCTTCAAAACTGTTAATAAACTCTTTCGTTTCTGGAAATTTCTCGAAGCACATTGCCAAAAAGTCCAGGTTTTTCCTGTCTACCTTTGTAATGTCATAGGAAGTAATATAGTTACGCTCAAGAATCCAAAAGTCTTTATACTGCATTTCTGTTGGTGGTTTATCTTCTCCCTTGTAATACTTGCAGTATTTGAGATATTTTTTCTTCTCCATCGTCGGGTAGTTTAGAAAGGATTAGTAATGATTTGTCAAACGAAAGTTGAACGGGTTTATCTTTATCAATGTAATAAATGATAGGCAGACCTGTTGGCTGCGGTTCTCCATTCTCGCTGACATATGACAGGAAATAGTAGGTCTTTCCTTCGTAGTCAAATGTCTCGCAATAGTTAAGGCCTTCGCGAGACATTATAAGCTGGATTTGTTTAGGAATTGATTTGTTCATAATCATAAAGCTCCCTCCAAAGTTACAAACTATTTTTTTCTCTTTGTCAGTAACGGCAATGTTTTCTGTAAAAGAACATAAGATTTTCAACAGCACTTGTCAATTTGTCTTCGGCAATAGCCAGTCGAAGAATTTTGTAAGGGGCAAGAATGGCTGGCAACAGTTCTGGTCTGGCTTCTGAAGACAGCGGCAGAGCCTTTTCCACGACTCGCCACGAATATGGATAATGCGAATGCTCCTTTTTTGATTTTTCTTCGTATCTTTGTAGCGAAAACAAGCAATACAATGAAGACAGAGAAGCAGATACAAGCATCCGCCGCCCAGTTCGCCGAGCGTTGGAAAGGCAAAGGAGACGAGAAGAGCGAGTCGCAGATGTTCTGGACCGATCTTTTGCAGAACGTCTTTGGTGTGGAGGACATCACACAGTTCATCCGCTACGAGGAGCGTGTGAAGGTGGACAACACCAACTTCATAGACGGACACATCCCTTCCACAAAGGTGCTTATTGAGCAGAAATCCATCAGCAAGGACCTGCGCAAAGGCATCCTGCAAAGCGATGGCTCCGTGCTCAACCCCTTTCTGCAAGCCAAGAAGTACGTCTCGGGCTTGCCTCTGTCGGAGCATCCCCGATGGATTGTAACGTGCAACTTCCAGGAGTTCCTCGTCTATGACATGGAGCAGCCCAACAGCGAACCGGCACAGATTTTCTTGAAAGACCTGGGCAAGGAGTACTACCGACTGATGTTCCTCGTCGATACGAAAAGCCAACATCTGTCGAAGGAAATGGAGGTTTCTACGAAAGCAAGCAAGATAATTGGAGAAATACACGATGCTCTGCAAAAGCAGTACTGCGACGACAGCCCCGAGGCTCTGCGCTGGCTCAACATTCTGTGCGTCCGCATTGTCTTCTGTCTCTATGCCGAAGATGCCGGAGCCTTCCAGCACGACCAGTTTCATTCCTATCTTACCCGCTACGAAGCCGATGAGATGCGCAATGCTCTCCTGAGCCTTTTCGATGTTCTGAACACTCCCCTCGACCAGCGAAGCCGTTATCTGAAAGACGACCTGAAAGCCTTTCCCTACACCAACGGCGGACTGTTCGAGGAAAAGATAGAGATACCACAATTCACCGAAGAACTGAAGCAGACACTTCTCAAGAATGCCAGTCTCGACTTCGACTGGAGCGAAATCTCTCCCACCATCTTCGGTGCAATGTTCGAGAGCACACTCAACCCGAACACACGCCGCTCCGGAGGCATGCACTACACCAGCATCGAGAACATCCACAAGGTCATCGACCCGCTTTTCCTCAACGACCTGCGTCAAGAACTCGACACCATCCTCGAGGAGAAAGTGGAACGCCAGCGACAGAAGAAACTCGACGCCTATCAGGACAAACTGGCCTCACTCACCTTCCTCGACCCAGCCTGTGGCTCAGGCAACTTCCTCACCGAGACATATCTTTCGCTCAGAAGACTGGAAAACGAAGTCATCCGCGAACGCCATCACGGGCAATCGTTCTTCAGCTTCGATGCCGAAAACATCATCAAGGTGAGCATACAGCAGTTCTATGGCATCGAGATAAACGACTTTGCCGTAGCCGTAGCCACCACAGCCCTCTGGATAAGCGAGGCACAAATGCTACGCGAGACAGAGCGCATCATCAAGCACGAGATAGAGTTCCTGCCCCTGAAGAGCTATACCAACATCGCCGAAGGCAACGCCCTGCGCATGGATTGGATGAGCCTCGCGCCCGCGAACCTTAATTATATTATGGGTAATCCGCCATTTAGTGGACGAAGATATAGGACTCCCGAACAAATTGAAGATGTTGCAAAGTTTTTTGATTATAAGGATATAGACTATGTGGCATGTTGGTATAAAAAAGCCGCAGACTTTATTCAAGGCACATCAGCAAAGTGTGCTTTTGTATCAACAAACTCTTTATGCCAAGGAGAACAAGTTCCAGCGTTATGGAAAGACCTTAAAGTAAAGATTATCTTTGCGTATAGAACTTTCAGATGGGATAGTGAAGTTACTTTGAAAGCCCACGTTCATTGCATTATAATTGGTTTTACAGCAGCAAACAATTTAACATCAATACCTGTTATATATGATGGTGAACGTATGATTAAAGCAAACAATATCAATGGCTACCTAATGGATGCTTCTGATGTCTATATCAGTCTTCGTACTAAACCTTTATTTGATGTGCCATTAATGCGGAACGGGAATGTTCCTCTTGATGGTGATGCGCTTAAAGTGGAAGCAAAAGATGTGCATTTGTTCTCAAATTGTCAGCATTTGCTAAAAAAATTAATAGGTGGCCGAGAACTATTGCATAATGAACCAAGATATGTTTTATGGCTTGTTGGAGTTAGTCCAACAGAAATAAGAAGATACCCACAAGTTTACAAACGTATTGAAAAATGCAGAGAGAATCGTTTGTCCATGAAGGATGCTGGCACACGTCGTTTGGCAGAATCCCCCACATTGTTCCGTGACATTCTCAATCCTGATAATTATATTGCACTTCCAATGGTATCGTCCGAACGCCGTCGTTATATTCCAATGGCTTACTTCCATGGTGATACGATTCCAACAAATCAAGTTCAAATCATCCCCGATGCCACGCTTTACCACTTTGGCATCTTAGAGAGCAACGTCCACATGGCATGGATGCGAGCAGTGTGTGGAAGATTGAAGAGCGACTATAGATATTCAAAGGATGTTGTCTATAACAACTTCCCTTGGCCCAATCCTACTGACGAGCAGAAGGCAAAGATAGAAGAGACGGCTCAGGCCATACTCGATGCCCGTGCTCTCTATCTCGATTCTTCGCTGGCAGACCTCTACGACGAACTGACAATGCCCTCGGAACTCCGCACTGCCCACCAGAACAACGACAGAGCCGTGATGCGCGCCTATGGTTTCGATGTCAAGACAATGACAGAAAGCACCTGCGTGGCAGAACTGTTCAAGAGGTATCAGGAAATAATAGAAACGTCTCAGAAATCATAAGGAAGTCTATCCGAGGGTTGCCTTTTGCTCCATTTCTTCCGAAAGTTCGCACCTCGTTTGGGGTTTTGTGCCGCCGAAAGACATCGTTCGGCTCAGATTTCGATACTCCCTGCCCTGCAAACACCGCCTCTACCCTACCCTTTTGCGCCAAAAACAACCCTTCTATGCGCCTGGTGCGAACTTTAGGAACTATTTGCACAACGCTTCATCTGCTAATAACCTACATTATTATATATGTGTGGTCTCTTGGTGCGAAGTTTGGGAACACACAACAGGCAGAGGTGCGGACTTCGTGTACATTTCTGCCTTCAAGTGCGAAGTTAAGGAACATTTCTCGGCCTTTTTACATCCACAACAGCCTCTTGGTGCGAACTTCACGAACATTTTTGGGGTATTTCTAGTGTCGTGCAATGAAAACGGGCAGCAGAAACAGATTTCGTTCCCGAAGTCCGCACCTTGTGGAGACTCTACAAGGGTGCCGGTGCGAACTTTAGGTACATTTTCATGTCCGAGTGACGGCTTTTGCCGCAAAATGTGCTTTTCTAAATTGAAAAATGGGGCCCAAAAGATGCGACCTTTTCATTACAAGAGAGACGATTTGCGAAAAATTCATACATTTCGCACTAATTTCTGCACATAGAAAAGCATACTTCGTAAGTACCTGAAAACAAGCCTCTAAAATAGACGCGTCGAAATGGCAAAATACACGTGTGAAGTTTGCCATTTACACACGTGTGTTTGGCCATCTTCACGTGTGTAATTTGCAAACATAACGTGTAATGTTGGGAAACGACTCTGGAGATAGACTAAAACACATCGTGAAAAGCACGAAAATACTGCGAAATTTCTTTACAACTTTTTTACGATGCATTGAAAAATGGTACTTTTTGAGGCTCAAAACATGCCCTGAAAGCACAAAAACCGCTCCGTTTGGTGAAAAATGACACGCCAAACGGAAAGCGGCTCTTGTATTATGGCTATGGAGTGTCGGCTCTCATGAACCAGACACTCCCCTACTCTGCCACGGAAGGCACGAAGACAAGCGTGCCGTTCAGACCCACTGATAGACGCAGTCCTCGTACTGCTCGAGAATACGAACTGCTTCTGCATCAAGGCCTTGCCCCTCCTTATAGTGCTGTTTGAGGAACTGGTGGAGCGCTGCACGAACAATGTTCTGCTTCTCGTACTTCTGACGGAAAGCAATGTAGTCCAGGGCATTACGGTCGTCCTCGCCCGTAAAGAAAGTGAAGCCGCCCACCTTTTGAATGGTGCAAACACGGCGCAAAGGCTTTGGTGCAGGCGTCTCTTCAACGATCTTATGGCGCACTGCCTCGTTGCTTGCCAACGGTTTTGGAGCAACAAAGTTTTGCGTTGCCTCCTGTGCCACACGGCTGATATTCAAAGTTTTCTTCTTGATTGCCATAGTGTTATGTCTTTTTCTTATTGTTGGTTCAACCTTAAAAACACAGATACATCAATACACAAACGTTCGAATACATCTGTATCTGCATACGCAAATATCTACATACTTCGCTCGGCCATAAACTTCTTGTAGGCCGCATTGGCTATTTGTCCCCAACGGGCTGGCGTCCAAGACTTGGGACGCGCTTTGCGCCCAATCATATACTCGGCAACTCGCATATAGTCGTCTGCCACGGGGCTGTTGCTTGCATATTCAAACAAAGACATCTCGTAAGCAACTGATTCTGTGCAACGTATGCTGTCGCGAACACTCATGGGGAACAAGGGGGCCTTCACCTCCTCAATGTTACTATAGTAGTCCTTCACTTCACGGCTGATGCTACGATTGCGGTTCCAGCGTACAAGCAAATAACCCATTATGCTGACAGGGCAACGAAGCTTGGTGTGAATCCTATTTATGTAGTCCAGAAGACGCGGCAGACCCTGCAAACTATATATGCCTGCCTCAGTCGGAACAATAACGAAGTCGCTGGCAACCAAAGCATTAGTATTCATCACCGTCTCACCACCAGGCGCACAGTCAATGAAGATATAGTCGTACATGTCACGGATTCGCTGTCCGCTTTCCGGGTCAACGATATTGAGAAATTCAGCCAAACGATGCTCACGATTGTACATCAACTGCAACTCAGCATTGATGTTACTCATGCTATGACTGCCCGGAACATAGTCGAGGCCATCGTAACGCGTATAAATAGGCAAAGGCAGAGATTCTCCGGGTTCTGCATCGTGCAGCCACTCGTAGATGGTGCTCTCAGCTTCCTGATGCACGGTTTTGTCCACTGTATCCGTCAAATTACACTGCGGATCGGTATCAATGAGCAAAACCTTCTTGCCTAAAAGCCAAAGAGCAAAGCCCAAATTAACACAGGTGGTGGTTTTTGCGCACCCACCTTTATCATGTAAAAGAGAAATAACTTGTGACATATCGTTCAAGTATTATTAGTTGTTTTGCACGACAAAGGTAAGAATATAAAACGAAACACACAAGAGAATACGCAGATATTTGCAGATATTTGGCTATTTTAATATGCATATACACCTAAATACCCACATATAACTATTGATTTTGTGGCATATAGCAAGGAATACCTACAAATATGCCAAAATAGTTACTCGTATGCAGATATTTGGGTATTACATAGTACTTACATATATAAAAAGGCAAGTATGTAAAGATTTAACTATCTCAAAACCTAAGTATTTAGGTATATGGACACGCCCAGACAGGAGAACTTCTATATTTAGATATTCAAATATGTGGATATACAGATGTCTGTGTAGACGGGTATGTTTGTGAAAACAATAAATAGAGTAGGGGAGGATGACGCTCAAACAAGGTGAAAAGGACGAAACGGACTAATGTTCGTGAAGTCCGCACCAGGTGTATTGTTCGCAAAGTTCGCACCTAATGGTACCGAAATCCACATTAAATGTTCAAACAATTCGCACCTAATGTTCCGGATGTTCGCACGGAGAAGTATGTAAGGGGCTTGAAAACAAAGGGATACGGTACGTTATATATAATATAAGATATCAATAATTATAAATAGACGTTTATTTTTCTAATATCGGTTATCACTTTATCCGATTATTTTATTTATAGGTTGTCGTAATTTCTTGTTTATCAATGCTCTTGAGTTCATTTGGTGCGAAGTTTTGGAAGACTTGGTGCGGGCTTTGTGAAGTATTGATAGGGAGATGGGGAAGACTTGGTGCGAACTTCACGAACACATTGCTAATATGTGGCTTTTACGGGAGAATTATGTGGCTATCTCTGTCTTGTCGGCTTGTTCTGCCGTTTTTGTTTGTTTTGGGCTGTGATGGATGTATTGTGGAGGAGCAGCGGCGTTTTTGTTTTATGGGCAGATGTCTTGTGGCAGCAATCACTGATATCCGTACCGCCACACTGTTGTTCTGCGATAGATGCAGATGGGTTTATTGTGTGGCGAGATATTGACACTACCTGACAAAAACAGGTGTTTCGAAGTCAATTCTGCAAGTTTAGCGAAAAAAATCGGGGTAGGGGGTTTACAAAACGCTGGGGGAGGAGTATATAATACGTGTAACACCTTACATGCCGACGTTGCGTTTCCTACTTCTTTTTCCATTGTTCGGCTTGCGTTTTTACCAATTCTTTTTTGCTAGCCACATGCGAATCGGCTGAAGATGTGCGTTGGATGCCTGGAACTTCCATAGCCGAAGATGTTGAAAACACTGGTAAGACAGGGCAGGAAGACATGTCGAGGAACCTGCAGAAGACAGAGGTGCAAGATGTAAGGACGAGTCAAGAAAAGAAGTCAGGTAAACCTCGGTGCAGAGAAAGGCAAAAGCTTTGTGCGAAGATGCAGAATAAACGAAGTGATAGAGTTTGGAACATTTTCTTTAATAAAAATTTGGATTATACGATGGAATGGTTTAATTTTGCAGACGAATTCTTAGAAGAAAGCGAAGACATGGCAAAAAAGAAAGGCCCCTCAATCGTCAGTACGAAGAACGAGATGGTAAAGACCTTCTCGGGCAACAGGGATTTGGATTTTATTCTCAATCCCGTCAGTTATACGCAGATACGTGGTAACTTCTCGCTTGTGCAGACGAACCTGATGATAGCCATCATTGCACAGTTGCAGGACCGCATTCGTGAGCAGCTGAGCATGGGCGAAGGTACATTCCTCTTCAAGCCGGAGGATTTGTCCGGCAACCTGTTGAATTTCGAAATTCCACTGAAGGAGCTGGGCATCAGCCCCAAGAAGTATGGCGAACTGGAGGCGGCCTGCGAGGCATTGCTCCATGTCGATATGTCCTATAAGCGTTACGACGAGTACGAACGCGTGGAGTACAACGTGAAGCAAAACATCTTCCATAAGATAGAATTCCCAACGGCCGAACTCAATGCCGAAGGCGAACGTGTGGGCTACAAAAGCGGTCAGAGACGAAAAGGCGTCATCAAGATACAAATGGTGGACGAGAGTGCCCGAGAGATTCTCAACCTGAGAAAAGGTTATACCCGCCACCTGAAAGGCATCACGTCGCTCTGTCGCAGTCCGCGAACACCACGACTCTACATCTATCTGAGTGCATGGCGCAAGATAGGCTCTTGCACCGTGAACTACATCGACCTTAAGGAGTTCTTCGGCGTCCTGACCTGGAGCAACGACCACAAACGCATCGTGGACAACAAGTATGTGAAGTATGGCGCTTTCCATCGCGACGTGCTCGACCCCGTGCTCCGCGAAATGAAGAAACTTTCAGACGAAGGCAAGGTGGAGTTCTGCTTCGAATACGAACCCGTCTATCCCCATGGCGTCAGTCGTGGCGACCCAGACAGCATCCGCTTCACCATCATCGAAGGCAAGATGGGGCAGGCTCAAATGCACGAAACATTCCTGGGCAAGATGCGTGCAAAGCTCATCACAAAGTACGCCCTCCAGCCAAACGAGTGGGCAAGACTGGAAGATCTCATCTACGACGGACTCGACCTCAAGGCCGAACTGGAGCGCATCGACAAACTCGTCGAAGACAAACAGCCCGACAACGTACATGCCTACGTCACCGAGGTGCTCTATCGTTGGCTCAAGGAACAGCAGAAACCACAGGAACCGGAGTTCGCCGATGCCGTTGAAGTGAAAGACGAAGAGCCTGACCGCCCATTCGTACAGCCCGTATATCTCGAGAAGTGGAACCTCTGGATGTCGAAGGCTCGCGAGATAGTTGGCGAAGAGTTCTACAACCAGTACATGACCTGTGCCAGCCTCTGGGCCGTACGCGACAAGAACGTCTTTGTCTCTGTGCCCAACAAGTTCGTGTCCGAGCAGTGGGAGGAACACATCAGCGAAATCATCAGTTACTTCTACAGCGCCTTCGGCGCAGACAAAAAACTCACATACTACTTTCAGAACATATAAAGCCCTCCCCTTGAGGAGCACATAAGACAATCAGGATATGGCCGAGCAGTTAATCATTCAAGGCGAAACAAAGCAGGAGCGTTACGAGGCGCTCCTGCCACAGATAAAGGCAGTCATCGAGGACGAAAGCGACCTCATAGCCAATATGGCCAATGTGGTGGCAATGTTGCACGAGACATTCGGCTTCTGGTGGACAGGCTTCTATCGTGTCGTAGGCGAGGAACTCGTGCTCGGCCCTTTTCAAGGACCGATGGCATGCACCCGCATCAAGAAGGGTAGGGGAGTCTGCGGAACAGCCTGGCAGCAGGAAGAAACACAGGTCGTGCCCGACGTCGACAAGTTCCCCGGCCACATCGCCTGCTCCTCTCTGTCGAGAAGCGAAATCGTAGTGCCAGTCAGGCAAGGCGAAGACATCATTGCCGTCCTCGACATCGACAGCGCCGAACTCAACACCTTCGACCATACCGACCGCCATTTCCTCGAAGAAATCGTGGCCATGTTGTAGGTGCAGACTTGTAATTGTTTTCACTACTGCAGTGAAGTTTGCCATTTACTGCAGAGAAGTCGGGCAACTTCACACGTGAACTTTGGCAAACGGACGCGTGTGTCTACCGGAGGGGAATGACAAAGGGGGCTGATATCCCGAAAAGATATCAGCCCCCTTATTGTATTATATATAAGGTTTATTGAAGAACAATAAATTATTTCTTTTCATTCATTTCGAATTCAATTACGTCGTTCTCCCATTTGCAGCATTTACCCGTACCAAGATCTATTGCCCATGAAATGGGGCTAAGAAGATTGAGTATGGAAATTGGATTGAATTGGGCATCCAATGTCAAAGGAACATTTTTATAGCCATCTTTTTTAGCAATAAGAGTTTTGTTGGACAAGCGTTTCTTTACGCGTGCAGTTGCTGTTCCACCTTCTCCGATTTTTGCAATGACAGCATTTTTGTCGTAAATGGTAACGCCTTTTTCGCCAACAAAAGTTATTTCTTGTTTTCCTTTAGTAAAAATTGTAGCGCAGGAAGAAAACAAAAATGTCATTCCAATAACAGAACAAGAGAAAAATAATTTTTTCATAATGAATAGTATTAAGTTTTGTGCAATATTGCCTTTCTTATGCTGGCAAGACTGCACAACTTTTATGAAAAAAGAAAAGCGCAGGCCTCGCCAACGCTCTCAGGTTCACCACAAACCCAACACTGATGGTTCTGGACTGCGCCAATATGGGCACAAGCCAATCAGTGTTTATTGTTGCTCGGAACTATTTTCGAGGTGGTGATTCGAGAGCGTTTGAGCAATCTGTTATGTGTTCGGTATCGGTCTTTTAGGCCGACACAAATGCAAAGGTAGGATTTTTATTTTATTGTAACAAACAAAGAAAGAATTATTTTGTTTTAAGAAGAATATCAATCATCAAAATAGCGACGGTTGCTACATATTATATGTTATTGCAATTTTTACTGTGACAACTTCCAGAGGAGGGTGTTCATTTCTTTGAGCAGTGCAACGGCATCTGTGTCTGCTTCGTAGGTATTAGGTGCGAAGTTTTGGAGCATTGCGTCGAGCTTCTGCGATTCTTTTTTGTTGAGAGTGGGCCGGAGCAGACGAATTTTCTCGTAGGTTTGAATACCTTCTACAAGGCGTTCGAAGCGGATGCTGCTGCCTTCGGGATAAACAAGATAACAATCTCCGGCTGGCCAGTTGCCATAACGAGTGTCTTTGTTCGGCTCTTTGGTCCAACTGTTATATGCCCACCTGAGGTAGCCATCGTAGTTGCAGGCGGCGGCATGCAATCCGAGATATGCCGATTCGGCAGGTGGCGAGAAGGTGAAGGTGTTAGGACGCTCGGGATTGCAGCAAGTGTAGAAGTTGGTCTTCTGTCCTTTTGCTGCACGGCGAGCCAGGGCTTCCTCGTTGAGAAGGTTGTACTGGAAACCTACGCTGATGTCGTCCACTCGGTCGGCTGCCTCGCTGTCAACGCTGTAGTTTGCTGCTCCTTCGATCTTGAACTCGGGATCTGCATCCTGAATTGTCTGCCATGCTGCTTCCATTTGGTCTTCCGGCCGTTCGTCCATAGCGATATAGGTCCGTTCAAACCATCCCTTTTGACGAAGGTGACGGCTGAAATCTTTAAGGAAAGGCACGATGAAATCGTGATATTTTGCTTCTCCGGGACGGCAGTCGAGATGTTTGACACTGTTCGTTGCACAGTCGTAATAGTCGAAACGATAGTGCCATGGAACGAGCGTATAGCAGTCTATCTGTTCGGTGATGCCACACGACATCATGAACTCCACCCAGCGGTCGAAGACGGTGTAGTCGTATTTCCATGTGCCATCGATTTGTTTCATCTTTGCAATCATGCTTTCGAAGTGGTCGAAGGTCTGTCCGTTCCAGGGGCGCTTGATGACGGAGCAGGTGATAACTTTCTGTCCGGCAGCAGCCAGCATCTGCATGATGGGGCGCATTTTGTCGAAGTGCTGACTGCTCCAAAGCGGTACATCAAAGTAGCGTGCTACAGCATAAGGGTTTTGCCAGAGGTCGAGATGGAACGACCATTGGCTTGGCTCCGGCAGCACATGGTCTGCAACCTGCAGCACGATGGGCAACGACAGCGTCTTTCCATCGCAGTTCAGGGAAACGGTGCCTTTGTATGTGCCGGGTACGGTCTCCGCAGGCACCTTTATGTCGAGCCACAGAGGTAACGTAGTGCCTTTGCCCATGTGGCACATTGTTGCCGGTTCAAGGCGGTCGGCAACAAGAATGGAATCTCTTTTGTTTTTGAAGGTGGAGGTAATGACGTAGCGCACAAGATACTTTTTCACCGCAGAGGCGGGAATGATGTGTCGTCCGCTTTTGAGGTCACTGACGGTGAAATCGACGCTTTTCAGTTCTTCTTGTGCTGTCAAGACTGCTTGTGCTGCAACCCTTTCGCCACGCCATGCACGCAGAAGCGGCGATTTTTGTGATGTTTTTGGGACTTCTGTTTGAGAGTAACGAACATCGATACTGCCCCATCCAAGTGTGGTCTGTGCATTGGCACAAAGGCAGAAAAGTGCGATGAAATGGAAGAAAAAGAAGCGTTTCATGGTATTGTGGAATTGTTTTGTTTTCTGTTCAAGGTGCGTCCTTGTCTATGCCGAGTTCTTTGGCTATGGCACAAAGCTCGCCGTACCATTCTTTGCCAAAACGTCGGATGAGTGGTTCGCGCAGGAACTGGTAGAGGCGTATGCCACGTTCTGTGCCGAGCTTGATGGCATCCTGGCAGATGTCCCATCTGTGGTAGTTCAGTCCTGTGAGCGAACCGAGTTTTTTCTCTCGTATGGGATAGAGGTGGCAGCTGATGGGTTTTTGTCGGAGCAGACATCCTTTTGCTCCACGAAAAGCGCAGTCGCTGCCACAGACAATGCTTGTCACGAGTTCGCCTTCCGGGTCGTTATAGGCAACCCCTTGTTTGTCGATGACTGCTTGGGCACCAGCCGACAACTGAGGCCAGAGGTCGTCGAGTTGCATCTCTATGTCTGCAATCTCGTCTAAGGTGACTGGTGCTCCGGCGTCTCCTTCTTCGCAGCAGCGTCCGTGACATTTTTCAATGTCGCAGCAGAAGAATTCTGTAAGGATGTCCGAGTGTAGTATGACATCGCCTACCTCGATGAGGTTACCATATAATTGATTTTTGTCCATGCTCTGTGAGGTATTCGTTGCATTTGAGGAAATGTCCGTTGCCCATGAAGCCTCGGTATGCGCTGAGTGGGCTGGGATGTGCGCTCTTGAGGACAAGGTGGCGCGAGTGGTCGATGAGCGATGCCTTTTTGCCTGCCGGTGCTCCCCAAAGCATGAAGACAAGGTTGTCCCGACCACGATTGAGGGCAGCAATGGCAGCATCGGTGAATGTTTCCCATCCCTTTCCGCTATGGCTGAAGGCTTGGTGCTCTTTGACCGTGAGGCATGTGTTGAGCAGGAAGACGCCCTGTTTTGCCCAGCGTGTCAGGTTGCCGCTTTGTGGAATGGGTGCTCCTGTTTCGGCTTGTATCTCTTTGAAAATGTTTTGGAGTGAGGGCGGGAAGGCAATGCCGTCGTTGACACTGAAGCAGAGTCCGTGCGCTTGTCCCGGTCCGTGATAAGGGTCTTGCCCGAGGATGACGACACGAACATCGTTGAAGGGTGTTGTGTCGAAGGCATTGAAGATGAGCCTTCCGGGAGGGTAGCAGGTGCCGGAGGCGTATTCCTGACGTACGAACTGCGTCAGGTTTTGAAAGTAGGGCTTGTCGAATTCTTCGGCAAGTTGTTGCTTCCAGGAAGGTTCTATCTTGACCATGGTATTGGTATAAAAACAGAAGAGGATAAGAAATGCAGGTTTCTTATCCTCTTTTTATTTGTTTTCTTACTTAATCAGGCACTTGCCGGTCATCTCTTCCGGTTGTCCGAGTCCCATGATGTGCAGGATGCTGGGAGCCACATCGGCCAGGACGCCGTCCTCTACAATTGCATTCTTGTTTTCTGTAACGTAGATGAATGGTACGGGATTGAGCGAGTGTGCTGTGTTGGGTGTGCCGTCAGCGTTGATGGCGTTGTCGGCATTGCCGTGGTCTGCAATGATGATGGTTTCGTAGCCTGTTGCGTTTGCTGCCTCGATGACTTCGCCTACGCACTTGTCAACAGCCTTAACGGCTGTTTCGATGGCTTCGTAAACACCGGTGTGACCTACCATGTCGCCGTTTGCGAAGTTTACAACGATGAAGTCATACTGGTCTTGCTTGATGGCTTCCACGAGTTTGTCTTTCACTTCGAAGGCACTCATTTCGGGCTTGAGGTCGTAGGTTGCAACCTTGGGGCTTGCTACGAGGATGCGTTCTTCGCCTTCGTAGGGAGCTTCTCTGCCGCCGTTGAAGAAGAAGGTCACGTGTGCATACTTCTCGGTTTCGGCGGTGTGGAGTTGCTTGAGGCCTTTGCTGCTGATGTATTCGCCGAGTGTGTTCATCACATTTTCTTTTGGGAAGAGGATGTGTACACCGGTGAAGCTTGCATCGTACGGAGTCATGCAGTAGTACTGCAGGCCGGGTATGGTTTGCATGCCTTGTTCGGGCATATCCTGTTGTGTGAGCACAACGGTGAGTTCCTTGGCACGGTCGTTGCGGTAGTTGAAGAAGATGACTACGTCGCCTTCTTTTATGGTGCCGTCAACGTTGCTATTGCAGATGGGCTTGATGAACTCGTCTGTAACGCCTTCGTCGTAACTTTCCTGCATGGCCTCTACGAGGTCTGTTGCTTTTTTGCCTTCGCCGTTGACGAGGAGGTCGTAGGCAGTCTTCACGCGTTCCCAACGCTTGTCGCGGTCCATGGCGTAGAAACGACCCACGATGCTGGCAATCTGTGCGTTGCCAGTCTCGTTGCATTTCTCCACGAGTTGTTCGATGAAGCCCTTACCGCTCTTTGGGTCGGTGTCGCGACCGTCCATGAAGCAGTGTACGAAGGTTTGCTTAACGCCGTATTCCTTGCCGATTTCCACGAGTTTGAAGAGGTGGTCGAGGCTGGAGTGTACGCCGCCGTTGCTGGTGAGGCCCATCAGGTGGACGTTCTTGCCTTGCTGTTTTGCGTATTCGTATGCGCTGACGATTTCAGGATTTTTCAGGATGCTGCCGTCGGCACAAGCACGATTGATTTTCACCAAGTCTTGATAAACAATGCGGCCGGCACCGATGTTGAGGTGACCTACTTCGGAGTTACCCATCTGTCCGTCGGGCAAACCGACGTTCTCGCCGCTTGCCAGAAGTTGGCTGTGCGGATAGGTTTTGACGATTTCATCGAGGTTTGGGGTTGGTGTGTTGAAGATAACATCGCCTTTGCCTTGTGCGCCGATGCCCCATCCGTCGAGGATCATCAGAAGAGCTTTCTTGTTCATAGTGTGTGTAGGTTTTTTTGTTTTCAATGTTTTCTGGCTGCAAAGGTACGACTTTTAATTCATAAATCATAATCCTTGCTTTCATAATTTTCCTTCACCCGAGAGTGCCGAAAAAATGTCTCCAGAGAAGTTGCCCGACTTAACACGTGTAAATGGCAAACTTCACACGTTAAGTCGGGCAACTTCACACGTGAAGTTTTGCTTTTAACCACGTTATGTTTTGAGTCAGGAAATCACTTTTCTTTTACCTTCGTGCTTATCGTCATTTCCTGACCATAGAAATTGAAGCTCATCACCGAGTCGATGGTCTTCACCCAACCGTCCTGCAGGAAGGTATAGGTCGTCTCTTCTTTTGTCTTCATCAGACCTTCTATGAATGAGCCCATGCCTTCTATGAACTCATCGCCCTCGTCGAACTTCAATCCTCCGAACATGTTTTGGAACGCTTCCTTAATCTCGTTTGCGGTCACAGCAATACCCGCGGTGGCTTTTATGCTGCCGTCTTCGTTCACCTGATAGGTTCGCCTCATCTTCATGCCTTTCTTATCGGTGAATGCTTCCTCGCTGCCGTTGCTGATGGTCTTGCCGTTCAGGACGAGCGGACTGGTGCTCAGTTGCACACTTTCCAGCATAGCTTCCTCGTTCCAGTCGCTTTTGATTGATTCCACACTTGTTCCTTCTGGAATGGAGTCCGAGCCTCCAAGCTTCGCAATCAACTTCTCCAAAGCCTTCGAGGCCTGTTTCTTTACCTCTTCCATATTCAGCAGCTTCGTCACTTTGCCGTCCTTGTCGGTAGCGTATGTCGTGTGGATGTCTTTCAGAACCTCAGTTGCGAGGGAATACATGCGACTTTCCAAGTTGTTGGATTTCGCATCGGATTTGACATCGCAGATGAGCAAGTCCAGTACATAACCGTCACTTGTTGCATCAGTTACCTCGTACTTCGTTTCGAAGGAAACCTTTACGGGGTCTTCCGAAAGGGCTTTGATGGTGCATTCTGTTACGTAAACCTTCTTCATGCCCTTCTTCATCTTAGGTGCGATCTTAGTTTGTGCGCTAATTGTCAGCACCATGAGCAGCAAGGTGCTCAACGATAAAAACTTTTTCATTAGTTGTTGTGAGTTATGATTTATTACTGTTCTTCTTCGTCTTCTCTGTATTCAAGCACGTCTCCAGGCTGGCAGTCGAGGGCTTTGCAAATCGCTTCGAGGGTTGAGAAACGCACTGCCTTCGCCTTGCCCGTCTTGAGGATAGAGAGGTTTGCCGCCGTGATGCCGATCTTCTCAGCAAGTTCTTGTGATGAAATCTTCCGCTTAGCCATCATCACATCTACATTTACGATGATACTCATTGCTCTCGGAATTAGATGGTTAGCTCTTGTTCCTCCTGCAATTCCTTGCCCATAAGGATAATCTGAGAAAGAATCATCAAGGCAAGACCGATGACGAAATAAGTGACATCACCCAGTTTCCAATAGATATCATGATTCATTATCTTGATATACTGCTCACATGTATGTGCCACTATGCATGTGCGGGCAAAAGACAACAGTTGTATGACGACAAGCAGGATGCCTGCCCACTCCAGTTTCTTCGCTATGCGAGCTACAAAGACTTCACTTCGTTTTACAGAACGCAACACTTGAAAGACAATAACTAACAACCAGGCAAATAACAGCCAAATAGGAATGCGCGTAACAACCGAGACAATGTACGGCTTAAAATGCACCATACGATTCCAAGGCATTTGAAGGCTTATCTCCCTTATATCCACACGACAAGTCTGGCCACCCACCTTGCAAAGCAAATACCTGTTATCGCACATGCGATACCACGGATACACCTTGACATTAAAGCCTTCTCGCTTCTTGGGGTACGTTAATGTATCGTTTTCTGTTATCTCAGAATACTTATAATCTTTGGGCAATTCACCAAAAAAGAGTTCCTCACCCTCATTATTAGTCGGCACATAAAGTTCAAAATTATTACACACGATGGCAGCCACCAGCACCACTGCCAGCAGACCGCAATACAAACGAAGTTTTTTCTTCATGACAATAATGTTTTATCGTTAAACAATAAATAATTTCGGTGCAAAGGTAAGGGGGTTTTCTCATTATCTGCAAGAAAAAAGAGAAAAAAGTTTATTGTTTAACGATAATTTATTGCTTCCTTACATTATATATATAGCTTCCGATGCCTTCAATAAGGATGGGATGAACGTCCTCGAGTCGCTCGCCTGCATTTTATGGTGCAGGAACATCGGAGACGCACGGAGATATTAACTTCTGAAATCCGTTTCTTCTTTTCTTACTTTACTGTTGCCAACACCAACAGTTCGTAGGGAATGTCGTCGCACAGCATCGAACAGGCTTGCTGCTCCGCCGGTGTGTTGTCCTGCTCCGCCAGCACAGGCTGCTTCTCGTATTTTGTGACGATGCGTGTCTGCCAAACTGTGTCGCGAACGGTCTGCACCTGCATGATGGTGTCGCGTTGTACAACGACTTCTGCCACCGGCTTCTCGGCAGGCTGTGGCTGCTGCATTGCGGCGTGAAGGGCATAGCCGGCAAAGAAACCGACGAGACTTGCGGCAACCATCCACCATTGGCCGCTGACCATTGGCCGTTGACCGTTGCCCATCTTGTTGTGTACCTCCTGACGTTGGCGCTTGGCCGACTGGATGATGTGTTCGTTACTTATTTTCATATTGCTTAAGTTTTTTGCGGATGATGTTCATTGTCTTGTGCAGACGCGACTTGACCGTGCCTTCGGGGATGCCGACAATTTCGGCAACCTGAGGAATGGTAAGTTCTTCCTGATAGTGCAAGGAGAAGAGTTGGTGCAGCGGTGCAGGCAGTTCCGACAGCACTTGTGCAAGGGCTTTGTCGAGCAGAGCAGCATCGAGTTCCAGTTCTATCTGCAGGCTGTCCATAGGCTCAGCATCGAGAGATGCCAGCAGTTGCGCTTCGTAGGCATTGCTGCGATAGTGGTTGCGACAGATGTTGTAGGCGATGGTGAAGAGCCAGGTGCTGACGTTCTTGCCTTCCTGATAGCGGCAGCGTGCTTCGTAGGCTCGAAGGAAGACATCGTGTGTGGCGTCGGCTGCCACATCCTCGTCTCTGCCAAGTTGCAGGAAGAAGAAACCTTTCAGCCGGCGGGCATAGCGGCGATACAGTTCATCGAAAGCTGTATCGTCGCTGCCTGCTGCAACTCGCGACATCAATTGTTCGTCTGTCTGATGGCGCAGGGGTTTAAGATGGAAGAGTTTCATTCTAACGGCTCTGTTTTGATGAGTACCCGGGTGTTGTTCTTGAAGAACTCGTCACGCTTCCGCTTGTATGTTTCCTCATCATCGTTCGGGTCTCTTTTGAAACCGATTTGTTCCTGGAACTCATAATGAGGACCGCCTTCTTTACGATAATTGATTGTGTAGTACTTGTCGCTATTGGAAAGACTCCAGCCGCGCTCACCCAGCTTGCTCATGATGCCTGTGAAGATGCGGTTAAGCCTCCCATATTGTTCTGCGTTATGTTTCTTGTAGTAAGGCATCAAGTCGTAAAGCAGAATGAGATAGTTGAAAGCCAGCGAGGAAGAAGATTTGGGGGTATGAAAGCTTTTCACTTCCGGGTGAAACTGCAAGACAAGATAATCCATCATGTAGCGTTGCTCTACATTGCGACGCTTGACAGCCACATTGTTGTAAGGCTTTGCCGAATAGCGCATGGTCAGCCCTTCATTGTAGAGGCAGGCCTTCAGGTCATCGGGTATCCCCGTCAGGAACCTGGAGCTGGCAGACAGATAGACGGGCCGCTTGCTGTGCTCGAAGATGTAGCGCATGATGGCAATCAGTTCGTCATCTTGCTTAGAAGTCTTGAACGAATTGTATATCTCATCGCTGAATGGAATGCCGATGCTCTCGAACATTCGTTTCACATGACTTTTCACGTTGCCTTCGCTGCAGAGAATCTTGTCTTTGTGTACGCCTAACACAAACTGAAGGATGAACTTGCCCAAGATGTAGCCTTGAGTCTGCCCCAGATAGACACCGCCTTTCTCCATGCCCTGCAGCTCGTTGTAGTCATATTGCAAGGCAGAAGCCGGATATTGTCCGCTTTCGTAGTATTGGGTAAGCACTTTGGTGAGTCGCAATGTATCTTTCTTGCCTATCAGATAACCTGCCCATCGGTCATAATCATCGGCAGGAACGTCCTTTGGCATCACGGCTATGGCAGAATCGGCATACGCACTTCGGTGCCCAAAAGCACTCGTGTATGCAGCATAATAATAGGTATAGGTGCCGGGAATTGCCTGCGACATGTGTCCCAGCAAATCCAACTCTTTGTGGAGTTGCTCTGCCTCTTTATCTTTTCCATAAAGCATCAGGCGGGTAACCCTCTCAAGTTCAACATCACTGAGCTTTCGCCAGGCAGCTTCGTCCTTTGGATGTTGCGTAACGATGTTGTCCCAATACTTATACACACTGTCTAACTGCAATGAATCTAAACGACGAAACTGCGGTCCGTCTACAAGCGTTGCCTTTCCCTTCTTCTGTGCGCTGGCTCCTGCAAGGAGCAGGAGAAGAGTCAGCAATGTCATAACTGTTCGTTTCATACTTTGTTTTGTTTGCGTTTGTTTTGACTGCATACACACAAAACAGCAAATCGTTCATGAAAAAGCACGTTTTCTTGCTATGCCATCGCTCAAACAGAAATGACCATCGGGCTTAACAAAAAAGTACACAAGACTTTAGAGTCGTGGCGCGATGGTCATTGCAGAGGTGCTGCCGGTTCACTTCCGGAGATTACTCGGCGGCACTTTCAGAGAGAGTTATTACTTACGGACGGCCTTGCCTTTGGTGACGTAGATTCCTTTTGGGAATTTGTTGTTTCTCATTTCCCGGCCTTGCAGGTCGTACCATTTGGCATCGTTGTCCGTTGTCTGTTGTCCGTCGTCTATCATCTTGATGCCATCGTGCTCGTCGATAATGGTGGCAGAGAAAGCGGGAACTTCGTCTGTCTTCTGGAATGTTCCTCGGATGGTGCTATACCATTGGCTGTAGCTCCAAGGCATATCCTCCGTCACGCGAACATGCTCTAAGATAATAGGTGATGACAAAGCATCTGTGGGACGGATGAGATAGGGACAGCCTGCTCTCATTTCTTTCACCTTCCTATAGAGATATCCATCATGTTCTTCGTAATTATCAACCCAGTCCTCATTCGTCTCTCCCCCTGAAGGAGATTGGTAGGCTTTGACATCTATCTCCAGGACTTCAAACTGTTCTACCTCTGTTCCCTTGCCGAAGATGGTCTCGATGTCGGCGGCGTTCAAGGAGAAAGGCAGGCAGACGAACTGCCATTCGCCGTTGGTGAAGGTCTTGTTCAGGACTACCTTATTATTATATGAACGCGGGACAATCTCGTTCTCTGCGGAGTTCTCGTCGTAGGCAACAGGCAGGTCGCTGACTTTCCAGGTGCGTATGAGGTCGACATAGAACTTGCCATGGTTGGCTCCTGCCGTTTTGTTGGCTTCTGCGCCATAGCCACTCTTGACGCCAATCTCCAGGTCCTCGCCTTCGCCCACCTCAATGTCGAGCGCCATGTTGTTGACACGTCCGTTTGAGGAGTTTGCCGAAAGGCCGGCAAAGGTTGCTGTCTCGCCTTCGGTCAGCACGCTTGCTGGGTACTTACTCTCTACGCCATAGTATTGTACGGCACATTTGTTGCCGGCCTGACCATAGAGACGTGTGATGCCCAACTTCGATGCGTGCTGCCACATACGGGCATTCACCTCGTAGATGCCGGGCTCGAGTTTCTCGGCAGGAATCGTTTGGTAGAGACGGAAGTCATTGGGAATGACGTCGCTTGTGCTTGCCACATAGGCGGCCCACTTCCATTCGAGGTTCGAACCGTCCGACACGCCACCATAGTTGTCGGTCCAGCCACTGCTCTGCCATCCATAGATGGGGCCGTTTGCAGCCTCATTGATAGTCGTCTTCACGTTCCAGTCGTAGGTGATGCCTTTCGGGTTCTTCTCGAAGTCGTAGTTTGTCAAGACGCTGTTGCAGAACTCGTCCTGCGAGAGAGGTTTTTCTGTAACCTTTTCCACATGGAAGTCGTCCACCATGAAGTAGCCGGCGCCATTCTTGTCGCTCGCCTGGTTTGCACTGCTGGTGCGGACACCCAAAAGCAGGTCGTCGCCGTCTTGGAGTGTGATATACACCACCATGCGCTGCATGTTTTGTGCCGTAGAAGAGTTGAATCCTCCGGCATGGCGGGCAAAGCTGGTGCGATAGTCGGTGTAGGTCAGGTTGTCGTAGCCCGATGTGCCATTGCGGTAGTAAGGCTCGTTTGTCCAGTACTGCACGTTGCAGTTGTCTCCTCTCTGGTTGTCGGCAAAGAGGCAGGCAGTGCCGTAGAAGTCCTTCTCTATCCACATGCGGCAGCTGACTTTATAGATGCCTGCGCCAAGTTTCTCGGCAGGAACTTGCTGATAGAGTCGCATGGGCGTGGTGATGGTGCTGTTTGTTGCAGGCTTGCAGACGTAGGCTTGCAGCCCGTCCTTGTTGCGAGCAGTTTTGTTCATGCTGCGTTGCAGGGTTGTGCCAGCAGGCGACTCCTGCCAACCGGTCGGGGGCAAGGTGTTTTTCGTGAAGTTTTCTTCGAACGACGGATTGGTCAGGACACGACTTGTGATGTCTACAGAAACAGAGTTCATCACTTCGGGCAGTGCATCGATTCGTTCGATGGAAAGGCCGTTTTCGAGTTGTGCGATGCAACGCGAAGGGTCAACCCGCTGCACACAGCCGTCATGTTCGTCCAGAGCCTGTATGGCAGCCAGCGCAGTGGTCTCGCCCAATACCATATAAACAGGTTCCATGCGAATACTGCCGTAGGCAATATGCGAAGCAGATAGGCAGACAGGCACAATCACATTGCGAGCGTCCGACTCTTTAGGCGTTACGGCACGGTAGGAGATATTGTACGGACCTTTCGTCAGGTGGCGTTGCACGTCGCCTTCGTTCTTCACCATGCCATTCACGACATAGCGTCCGCAGTTGTGTGAGTCCATCGTATAGGCACCCCATGCAATGGGATCGTTGGCAACTTTGTTCTTGAGGCAATAGTCTTCGGTCATTACCATACGACCTATCATGCGTCGAGCCTCGCGGATATAGAGTTGCGGAGTGAAGTTCTCGTTATCTTCGTATTCGTCGAGAGGATAGCCCCAAAGGTTGTATTCGTCGCGTATCTTCTGTGGCACACGAGGGTCTGTCCAGAGGATGTAGAGCAGGCCTTTTGTGTAGTCCTCGTGAAGTTTAGCAATAGAGTCGCGTTGTTCGTAGGTGGCTTCGGGATAGTCCCAGCTGTAGCCAATCATATCGGTGGAGAAGGCACCGTTATTGTTGTTGTCTGTCTTGTAGGCATTCCAGGAGTTGGGACCCGATGAGTCCTTCATGTATGTCCACTTGATGCAGTCGCCATAGCCGCTCCATCCCTTCTTTTCCATCCAGCGGAACAAAAGTTCGTACTTGGAGGGGTCGTAGTTGTCGGGCACTTTTTCTGTGATGGAACGGAAGGGTTTGTTCTTTGTCAACGTCAGGCGATAGTTGTAGGCTTGTATATGGTTGTCGCCGGTTCCTTTGGCTGGCATCGGTTCGCTCATGATGCCCCAGAGGAGTCCGCTCGATGGGTCGCCGGGAATAACATAAGGATCGACACCATCGCAAAACTGATGTTTGTTCAGGCACTGCGCTCCGTTTTCCGGTTCGCCATATTGGTCAGCACTTTCTCGCCCTACGGTATATGTAATGCCGGCACGAGCCATGAGGTCGCCCTCGTAACCACAATCCATGAATATCTTGGCACGAACGGTTCTCTGTGGTGTTACTTTCGGATTCGTAGCGTCTTCGAGTGTAATGCTCTTCACCTCGTTGCCCTCTTTTTCTGCACTGACTATGCGCCACTGATACCAGATGTCGGTTGAGTCCTTGATGCCGGCTTCGTCGAGGAAACCACGGAAAGTGGCCAGCGCGACTTTCGGTTCGAAGTAGAAGGTAGGTGTCGCCATGCCATAATGTTGACCGATGCGACGGTAGAACTCTCTGGCAAAGCCTTTGATGATGCGCCGATGACTTGTGCTGTCGCCAATGTCGGTCCAGCCCAGTCCGCCGGTTGTCAGTCCGCCCAAACGTTTTGTCGTGGAGATGAGCAGCACAGATTTTCCTTTAAGTTTGGCCGTATATGCAGCCATAATGCCGGCTGGCGAACTGCCATAGATGCAGATGTCAACTTCTTTTTCTGTAGTAGTCACCTCTTCAGCTTGGACATTCAGTGTAGATATAAGACAAGCAGCAGAGAGCAGGAAAGAGTAGAAAAAACCACGTGTTTTCATATGATAGGTAGAATTAGTTGTTGCAAAATGACATCAAGGAAGTAGTCTTCTGCTGCAAATATAACATTAAAAAACAAGCCGAACAAGCAAAAAAGAGAAAAATTACTTTGCCTGGTGTCAAACCTCCTGCTATGTTGCTCTGGGAGGAACACCTAATGATAGAAAAAGGTACACCTATTCGTCTGATAAGGCATACCTTTTTGTGCGACATCCTATTCTGCATTTGGGCATGTTACTTTTCGTGCTTTTTGGGGGGCTATGTCAGCATTTACTGATTGCCGCAATCAATACTGTAATTGACTTAAGTATCTTTTTAAGCAATCATTCATCAATAAGGTTGTCAAAATGAGCTTTTGCTGCCTCTAAGGATTTCTGAACCTGGCGTATCAGGATATCTCGAGGTGGCAGTTCTGTCATATATTTGGCAACTTTAATGCCGGCCTTGTCGAGTTGTAACAATTCTAGTTGTTCCTCGCCGCCTTCCGTGCAAAGCAACAAGCCCAAAGGGGGTATCTTCGCCGGGTTCCATTTCATTTTGTTCTAACCACCGGAGGTAAAGTTCCATTTGACCTTTGTATTGAGCCTTGAAGCGTCCAAGTTTAAGGTCAATAGCGATTAAACGATGCAAACGACGATGGTAGAAAAGCAGGTCGAGATAGAAATCTTCGCCATCTATAATCATCCGCTTCTGACGGGCAACGAAACTAAAACCAGTGCCTAACTCAACGATGAACTGCTCCAAATGTGCAACTAAGCTATCCTCCAATGTTTTCTCGCTATACATCCCTGTAAGTCCCGTAAACTCCAAGAAATAAGGACTTTTGAAAACCAGGTCGGGCGATAGCACATTGTCGTTGCGCAAGGAGGAAAGCTCTTTCTTGATGAGTTCATCAGGCTTACCTGCAATAGCCATACGCTCAAAAAGCATTCCGTCTATTTCCTTTTGAAGCATGCGTTTACTCCAATTCTCTGAAGCAGCCATAGTAAGATAGAATTCTCGTTGAAGCTCATCTTTTAGGGGTATAACTATTAGGAAATGAGACCACGATAATTGTCGCGCCAGTGGTGCGACAATTTGTTTATCGGGAAATAATTGAGCAAATTGCATCATTCTGCGAATGTTTTTCTCGTCAAATCCCTTCATACCAAAGTCTTCTTGTAATTGTCGTGCCACTGTTGCGACAATCTGCTTCCCATATTCTGCGCGTTGGTTCTCAAGCACTTCGCGATTGATACGTTCGCCAATGTGCCAATACATCATTGTAAGTTCTGAATTTACCTTCTGTGCAACACGGTGTCGTGTTTGCTCCACAATTTGTCGTAGATCCCAAAACAAAGACGATGTTGAAGCAGATTGTGCCAAATAATTGAACTTTTTCGTATCGTTTGTCATATCATCATGTTTCGCTTTGCAAGATTAGTTGTCTTTTTTAAAGCACTGGTCTTCAGTATGTTTTGACTCGAATAGGACGGATGTTCAGGCCATGAAACCTGTCCATGGTGCCAATACCAATTTTCCCAGTATTTATGTCGTCTGAATAATAATCAGAGAAGAAATACAGATAGTATGAAGAGTCGTCAAATAAGCTGCTTAATGTTCGTGTCCAGTAGTATCCTTTGTCGTTTGCCATAGCACCCAACGTTGTGTATTATATTAGTTATTCACGACGAGTGTGCCATTAATGTAGTTGACACGATAGCGATAAAGGTTGCGACCTGAAGGACCGTCGGCAATGCTGCCGCAGTCATTCAGATTGTAGGTACGCTGGCAACTATGACATTTCGCATAGCCTCCCGTCTGCAAGGTTAGGGGCTTCGTGATGTTATAATTCTGGTAGCAGTTGCTGCAGGCGAGGTCGAAACAGACAACGCGGGCAATGTCTTCGCCAATCTCGGGAATAGTGAGGCGGCCAATAATCAAACCACTCAACCCCAAATAGTAACCGCCATAACCACTGATGGCAAGGATGTTGATGGGCGACTGCTGGCCGGCAGCATTGGTGAACAGGAAACGCTGACCTGTGTTGTCAATCTTGGCGGTGCAGTATTCTCCCCAACTCTCGCACGCAGTAAAAAGAACGGGTGCTTGGCGGACA
>JAGBTN010000006.1 GCA_017631315.1 Bacteroidaceae bacterium
AATGGCGCAACGAAGGATAGAGATGATGAATTATTAGCGTCGTTCAACGCAGACACTAACCAAAGTAATAATATTATTTCCACTACAGTTAAGTGGTCTTATGTTGTTAATGGCAGTGCCCCAGTGCTTTTGTATCAAACAAATGTTTCCACATCGGAAGGTATTATTGAATATGCTACACCGGAAGTTACTCTTGAGTGCGAAAGTCCTTATGCTATTGTTAATGGTAATGAAATCGTTGTTGAATTAAGTATTGAGGACGACCCTTCATTAGAAGGTAAAATAGAAAGAGAAATTAATTGGGGTGATTGCATAGACAATAGATACAACGGTGAAATATCTGCGAAGTTCAATCCTGCCGAAAAAAAGGCGAATGATTATACAATTACCTCTGAAGTTACCTGGACTTATACGAAAGAGGGGGAGACAGCCCCAATTGTATTGTATAGTAAAAATTTAGACAAAACAGAAACTGGTGCTGCAGAGATTACGGTGTATGCTGAACCAACGTATAACCTTGATACAAATATTATATATAATTCTTTCGTAGATGTAGAAATTCCGATTGATGCTTTTATTAATAATATTGTGTCAAATAGAGAAATTATTAAAAGTCATGAATTGGTCGTTGATAATAAAAGCTACGAAGGATCATATACACCAGATAAACCAGAAGAGGAAAAGGTTTTCCAATTAAAAGCCATTTATAAGTACGGTGAGACTGTTGTACTCTACGATAAAAAGCCAAAATACAAAATCAATATCATCGATAAACCCGAATGGGGAACAAACTTCAAGGAGATATTTGGCACAAATGCAAATGGGGAAGCGGATAATTATCTTTATACTACCTCTGAATTACTTAGCAAATGTTCTAAAGTTATAGAAGTGCAACAATCTAATAATAGTGATGTAGCAATAGGATTGTCTGGCAAATACTCTATTAATGATTATAGTCCAACCGAATTTACCGTTGAAAATTCATCACTAAAATCAGTTCCTCTCAGAGATCTTTGTTCTTCGTTAAATATGGATCAGGAAAATATGATTAAATTCTCATTTTCTTATGAAGTTCAAAATCTTTTAGAATTAGAAGGAAATACGGATTTAAAGTGTAAAAACGAGACAGCGTATATATACTTATGTGAAAATATTGATGCAACTTTACCTGACAATCCTACTCTCGAATTTTATACACGTGTTGGTGATGGAAAGATAAATGACTTGAAAGCAGACCAAATATCGTTAACAGTAGTTGGTGGGGATCCTGGATTATGGAAGTTTGAGCTTAAGGATGATGATAATGAGAATGTATTATTAGATGATGATGTTTATGTTGAAAATGAAAGCGTCAAAATAAATATTAATTATGAACGTTTAAATTTTATAGATAAAGATGCAGGTCTAAAGAGCTATAGTTTATATGCTAAATATGTTGATGGAATAACAGAAATAGGTACTAATGAATCTAAAGCTGTAATCAAAATCAATGTAGAGCCAGAGCCAGAGTTAGATGATCTCGTTGTTGGATTATTAGGAGACAAAGGAGTTACTTATAACCCAGTGAATGAAAATGATTATGATATAAAGTGTTACAAAGGCGATAAGATAAAGTTATCTTCATCTTCCAACACATCCAGCACATCCTACACATCGAGCTGGAAGTACAAGGTAGGTAAAACTGCTAAGGATATAACGTGGGGTGATAATATTTCTTTCGAATCAGAGGATGCAATTGGTACAATTGAATTCTATAGCTATTTGAAGGATAATAGTAAGGAGAGGCTTGTCAAAACAATAAATCTTCAAGTTGAGTATCTTTCCACCCCCAGTGTAGATTTTAATCATGAGTTGCGTGACGTTGGAGATCAAGTAAAAGCAAATAAGTTGTGGGACGATGCAACGCAAGAAGGTAATAGACTAGATTTATACGCCGGTTGGGAAAACTTAAAACTAGAGTTTATGCACCAAAATGGCTACGATGAAGGATGGACTTATAACTGGAAACTTGATGGAAATGATGTTAGTTATGAGAAAGGCTTTGACTATGAGTTAAAAGATCCTACCGATGATGCCATGGGTTATGAGGATAAAGTAATCTCTTTTACATATACGAATTCTATTCCTGCGAGCAATTATCAAGATGGAGTAAACATAGGAATTGCTGAAACGAAAAACTATTATATACGTGTTTGGCGAAAGGCAGAAATGCCAACTAAAATTGACGATATTTCCTTAAAAGATAATCAAAACGTCAATAATAAAGTCAACGAAACTATGGCAATTCGTGAAGGAAATGACTTGGAGTTATCATTTCCGAAGATAAAATATTGCTTTGTTCATAATAATGATAATGAAGGAGATGTAAATACTTATGTTCTAAAAGATGATAAAGGAAATAGTAATAGTATTATAGGCGTAGATAATACGACGCCGAGGCTAACACATACGATAAAGTCCATTGAAAATGAAGAAACAAATAGCGATTTTAGTTTTGGTACAAACACGTATACATTAGTTATCTCTAATCCGGGTCCTCGTGATATACCTTGGGAGAAATATGAAATCCCAGTGGAAATTACCGTCTACAATCGTCCAGAGACTCCCACCTCTTTGGTGTTAAAGGGGAATGGAACCAGTGGTACGCTTATTATTACTTATGACGAACGACAAGATCATCAGTTCCAAGTTCCTGAAGATTACTCTATTGTCTTTAGATATTCTGATAAAAAAGAAATTTGTAAAATACCTAATGGTGGTAATGACAGGCGCTGGATTACTGATGCGGAAAACATAACAGACAATATTGGAGAGGCATATGCTTTTTCTCGGTTGATTTATTATGAGGAAGGTGATAAAGAAGGTCATGTAATAACAAGTGGAAGAATATTAAGAGATGCTAAGGAGGGAGATGAATCATGGGATGAGTCTAGGTATAATGTGCCGAAGAGTGAGATACTCGAGTTAAGAGCAATAACACGTGCAGGTGGAGGCGACTATACTGCTATTCAATCTGTAGAGCCAGAAGAAGAGATGGTTAGTGTATATAATACAAATGGTGTAAAGGTTGCTACTTCAACAGAAAACCTTAAACCAGGTATTTACATTATTCGTTCCATGCAAAATGGTGAGATGAATAGTAAGAAGCTTTCAGTTAAGTAACGGTATAGGAGACGTATTTATGAAAAAGATGTATAAATATTTTTTGCTTTCTTTGACGTTAGTTTCTTTTGGATATGTAAATGCCCAAAAGCCGATAACTCCACTGGAACGTAGAATTATAGAGAAGGCACTTGATAACTTCGAAATGTATAAGTCATGCATTACAGTAGCCGATGACGAAACAAGAAGTTATTTCCTTGAGTTATTTAAGGACAAAACAGTTCCTGTTTATAACGATTTGCTTGGAATAAGCAGTAAATCGGACATCAATATCTCTGATTATTTGGAGGAGCAGAAGGAGAACGTAGTCTCGCCTATTATCAGGATACGAAATGTGAATAGAGACAAGATATGGGAAGAGGACGGCAAGTGGAAGGTTCAGTTGTCTTTTGACAAGAGTCTAAGTTTCCAGAATCCATGTGGTATATATTTTAATACAGAGGATTTTTATGGCAAGATGTTTAGAGAGTCAATGATTCTTAGTTACGATGAAGTCAATCAAACATGTCGTATTGAATCAATTACAGGTAAGATTGATAGTGATAGGAATTTGCCTGATGACTATTGTATTTTAGACTCAACAAATGTTAAGGACAATCGTGTTATTTACAGACATCGTGATGGCAAGAGCGAACGAGTAAACTTCAACAGTTTTGGACAGATGTTACTTACTTCGGGGTATGAAAAGAATCAGTTCTACTATCCTGACAATGATGTGATGTTAAAAACTCATTACAAGCCGGAATGTCACCTGATGACTCTTTCATATACAACTCACCAGTGGAGACTTAAAGCATATTATGATATAGGCCTTGGAAACTCATTGACTTTAGGAGATAATTCTTTTTATACAGAAAGTAGTTCTAAATCAAGTTCTTTTGGCATAGATGCAGGTTATGTTTTCCCGTCGGAACACAAAATTAAGATTGGTGTGTTTATGGGATTAGGACTTTCAAACTATAGTCTGGACCTCACAAAACAAACAAAGTCATACGTGTTTAAAGCAAAAGACATAGATAAGGACGACTATATGCGTAACTATGAAAATATAAACATGGCGCAAACAACCAAGATCAAAGAGTTTTCGATTCCAATATATGCTGATTTCGATTGGCGATTCAGCAAATGGGCATCTTTTTATGTAGATTTAGGTTTAAAGCTTAACATGAATATCTCCAATAGTGTTGGAGAATTTAACGGTAGCGTCGGGGAAGTGTATGGTGTTTATAGTCAATATGGTAATTTGCGTCTTGATAAAAGTTGGGGCTATGAAGGATTTACTGATAATTTGAAATTCACTAAAGATAATCTCAGCAATAATGAGAGTTATATTTCTGTCAAGAAATTTGCTCCAGATCTTATGTTGGGAGCAGGTTTTCGTGTAAATATACCTCGGACACCGTTGGCTGTAGATTTAGGAATCGGATACCAGATGGGCTTTGGCGATTTGATTTCTGTTTCGAGAAAGTCTGTAACAACGGATATGGATGAAAAGCAAACGGATCAGATTATCTGGATAACATCTGATTACGAGAATCCAGATAAGAAAAAGCATGTGCAGGAACATGTTCAAGATCTAATTGTGCATGCAGGTTCTGTGTCACGTGGAGTATTGAAATTTAACTTGGGCTTAATCTATAAATTTTAGTGTATAATGCAAAATTTCGAATGTAAGGACTGTGGAAAAAAATTCTCTTCAGACGATAAGGAGTTGGTAAAATGTCCGCATTGTGGCAGCGACAATGTCGATTATGCAAGTTTTCACGTCCCATACAAAAAACTTGTCATAGTCTCTCTGTTTTTATTAATAATAATCATCATTGTAAAGATTGACTTTAAAACTGATCGACCTTCAGACAAATCTATTGCCGAAGGAACAACACATACAGAAGTTGAATCGATATCGAATTGTGATGAAGAGGAACTAGAATCGGAGGATTTAATACAAGAAATTAAGGAATTAGGTATTGATGTGCTGCCAACGATTAAGGGTGTTGAAAGGATAGAACTTGATGCAGATGGTAATTATAATGTTACTATCAAAATAGAACATACGCCTAAGAATGGATATACTGTTATAATAACAGATTGGGAAACTGGCAGTGTAGTTGCTAAGAGCAAAAATGGTAGTTTTAAGGGTGTTCCATTCAGTAGGAACGGTGGTAAATATTACGCACAGATACAAGATACTTCTACAGAGGAGCCTTTATGCGATCCAACAGAAATAACGGGTTTTGTAGAAGTAAAGAATATTTCAAAAAAATTATCTGTAAGTGAGCTGCAGGAATTAATAAATAAACAAGATCCTTCTCTCTTAGGACATGATAATGAATACCTGTCTCCAGTATATCAGTTGATGTATGAAAACTTACCTCAAGACTATGAAGCACCAGATAATCTCTCTGATGTTTTCGAGATGTTAAATATGGAAGTTTGGACTTCTGTAGAGGTGACCTCCTTGGAATACGATGATACAAAGCATGTTTCGTTAATAAAATTGACGGTGAAAATGCCAAGTCGTCCTAATTTTTGAGATTAAGAAATTCTTATCATAAATTAAATAAAACATTATGTCAAAAATATTTGGCTATCTTGCTGTATTTATTATAGCAACGTTTGTTTCTTTCTTTATTACAGATTCATTAAAGAAGAAAGATTACAATGAAGTTTCTAAAGAACACCTACAAACACAGATGGTAACACCCGGGCAAAACAATGTACTATCAACAACTAATATTTCTCGGGAAGAAAATATCAGTCCTTCTTCACCAAAACAGATAATAGAAGAATCAAAACCTGTTAATCTGCAAAAAGTTCCTCAACAAGAGGCTCCTCAACAGAAGATATCTCAAACAGAAGCATCTCAACCATCTACGCTTCCAAAGTCAGATTCTCCCGAACAAGATAGTCCTGAGGTTTTGAAATTAAGAGCCTCAAAACGTGTCGTAAACGATAATACTTATTCCTTTACGGCTACAGTTAATAGCGAGCCTGAAGTATCATATCGCTACGAGTTAAAGAAGGACGGAAGTGTTATTAGTACTTCAATGGATGGCGTGTTTTCTAATATACCACCATGTGCAAGATATGAACTTCATATTGTGAGTGAATCGGGGGAGGATCTCGCCAAACCAGTAATCATTACAGATTGCAAAGATAAATCAGGTCCTAAAAAGATTACTTTAGAGGATTTCCAGAAACGAATGTTAGACATTCAGGATCATATGTTGGACGGAAATCGTAATAAGAAAAAAACATTTGTAACAGATGACTTCAGGGTCGTACTTGTAAATAAAAACAAGGAAATCGACGGCGATTATGAGGTGTATGATGTTCAGGATGTTAAGGGGATGATATATACATATAATAAATGGAAAGATGCTCGTGTTGTTAGTTTAGAGTACGATTCAAAAGGATACGTCAAGCTTGCAAACATAGAGGCAGTATATTAATTTAACTAATCCGAAACGCTATGAGGAAATTTAATTTTATTTGTTTGTTTCCAATACTATTGCTTTTCCTGAATACTAAAATCCAGGCTCAGGAGTATTATCATTTTATATATATAGAACACGAAATAGGTAATCATAAGAATTTATTATGTGAAAAGCTAAAAACATTGCATGAGGATGCAAAGGAAACAGGTGATGCGTTGATTATCTATCTTTCAACAGGTAACCAGGAACAAGATTTTGGTCTTTGTTCCTACACTAATCTTAAGGACCCGTTTGGAAATGGACAAGATACAGATGATGCATTCAATTCAATTATTGCTATGATTCAGGATTCCAAATCACTTCCTGTAAACGCACAGGCCGATGTCAATAATGTTATTAAAATTATGGATGCATATAACTTTGTTGATGAAAAAGGGGAACTAAAATACCCAAAAGTTAAGATTGACTTTTATGCAGGAAATCGTTTTTGGAAATTAGGTTTTAATAATACTGTAATTGCACATTTATATTCGATTCTGCGTATTTCAGAAATGCCCAAAAACTCCGTTGATTTTCGTGTGTTTGTCCCAAGAATTGATGATAAGTTAAAATACCCAGAAGGGATGCCGTTTGGTGAAAACAATTTAGACGGGATTAATGGTTATGTTAAAATAAACAAATACTAAACAATTATAAGTTATGATTAGAATTTTAAGAATAGCAGTATTGTGGCTATATGTTATTAGCGCATTCGGGCAAACGGATCTGCCTGGCTCATGTTCTGTTGCATTACCCAAATTACTTGAGCCGGATTTGTTAAGAGATAATGACATTCAGAATTTTCTTAATAGCCCTAATTGGGGACAAGATAATAAAACAACTTCATATTGGAAGGTTTATAGTGATCGTGCGAATAATGTAACATATAAGTCTCCAAGTAATAAATCGGAACGCTTTGCTTTACTTCGTTTTAATGAAGAACTTCGTATTGCTCAAATTAAAGACGGATATGCGTTGGTATATGTAGAGCAATACGCTGCAGCAATCTACCCCAAGATTAATAAACCGATTTCAAAAGGTTGGGTGCCGATGACTCATCTCCTTTTGTGGAGTAGTTGTCCTGCAGACGAAAAGGGCATTTACCATAAGGCTCTTCCTTTGGTTAATGTGGATGAATGGGTTAAGGCAAAGAATAATGGCACGGAAAAGGAAATGGGCAAGGTCTTTGACAATCCGATGGCAAAGTCTAATCCTAAAAAAATTAGGGCAAGTATGGAATTCTACTTTGTCATGAAGGAAGACAAACAAAGTGGAATGGTTTTATTGTCAAAACGTAATATCTTAACAGGAACAACATCCCAACTGCTTTATGGTTGGGTGAATAAGGCTTCGTATGTTTCTTGGAACCAACGTACATGTCTTGAACCAAACTGGACACCCGAAGTTGCAGAGAAATATTTAGGAAAAACGGTTCCTGTGTTTTTTGATGATAAACTTTCAGAACAATGTGCTTCTATGCCGTTAGGGCGCACTAATAATTTAAAGCAGGAAGCTACAAAATACCGTATGTATCCAGACGAGATGCGTTACCCTATTTTAGATAATGATTCAGATAATGACAACATATACAAGGTAACAGCCTTCGTCGCTCCAGGAAGTAAGGATGGACACGTCCGACGAATCCGTACAGAAAATGACTCTTCAGAAATTCAAAGGAAGGAGGAAGCAGCAAGCCTAATAAGGAATATTAATATTATTATGGTAATAGATGCAACTTCTTCAATGAAAGAGTTTTATCCGACTGTTCAAAAAATTGTCCAAGAAGCGAACTCTTATTTTAGCAAGGAAACAGGTAACGTTGTTAAGGTAGGTGCAGTGCTGTATCGTGATTACCCAGATGGAGGATTATGTACAGAGTACATCCCAATGAAGTCACCGAATAGTCCGGAATTAGCGTCTTTTCTTATGACTGCAGGTAAAGGTGGAACACGAAGCGTCGCAGTTTCTGCAACAGAGGCATTATACAAAGGAGTTGAGTTGGCATTAGATTATCAAAAAATGGGATATGAGCCCAAGAATAGTAATATGATGTTCATCATTGGTGATTGCGGAAATGATCCCGAGGATACTAAGTGCTTGAGTGTTGACCAATTAGTTCAAAAAGCCATTGATGTCAACATGCAAATTTCTGCTTTCCAAGTTTATAATCCCAATGAAACGCCATACAAACTATTTCGTGAAAACACAAACGGATTAGTAAAAAAGATTGTAGAAGCTCAATACAAATTGCAAGAGTCCAAAAACATTAAAATATTTTGGGAGCCAAAGAGTGATGGCTTTGAATTTAGAACGAATTTACCGGATGAGCAGCAGTTTTTTATTGGTAATACACGTCGCCCTAAAAGTGGTGAAAAAATGGATTTAGTAAAACTTTACGATATTATTAGAGCAAACTATATCCAATATAATACTTGTATAGAAGCACGTGTGGCTGCTATTTACAGAGACGATGTAGACGTATTCCTTGATGATGATAGAAGTGCATCAGCAGAGGCTAACTTGATTCTTTGGAATAAATATTTTGGAGAGGATGTCATAAAAAAATGGGCACAGGACGGACTGATTACAGCCAAGGAAGGATATACGCATAAAAAGGACAAAGAAAGCGGATATGATTACTGGCAACCTGTTATTTACATTTCAAATGCCGAATATAATGATCTGATGAGCAAGTTGCAGCCAGTTACGGCTGCCGCAAATGAAGGAAGTGAAAATCGTCTGCCATTTATAGAAGCCATGAAAGAGCTTATTAGGACTTTATATGGAGATATAGGTGAGAAGGAAATGATGAAGAAGAACACGAAGGAGGTCATGGCTCTTGTGGCAGGGTTGAATGTAAAATCAGATGCACTTGGCAGTGGAAGAACTTTGATGGAAATTCAGGACAATAAGGTTGTAGGTCAAGATGAATTTCAAACCATGATTTCAAACTTCAAGGATAAGTACGAGAAATTAGACCGAATGAAAAACGGATACAAATATTCCATAAAGATAGCGGGTGATACGTGGTACTGGATTCCTGTTCAGGATCTTCCATAATTTGATAGTTGGGAAAATGGGAAAATTGTTTGAAATACAAAACTTGCGCTGCTCCTACGATAAACACTATCGTGAGGGGCTGTCGCGAGTTGTACTTGAAATTAAACATTTTGCGATTCCGCGTGGGAAAAAGATTTTCATCGTTGGAGAATCAGGAATAGGCAAAAGTACTATCCTGGAGACATTAGGAATGATGAATAATACTATTGTTCCAGGAGATGAAACTCGTTTTGTTTTTTTTGATGCAGATGGGAATGAAACAAATTTAAAAGGACTATGGGAAAAGAAAGATAGGACGTTAAGCGATTTTCGGCTCAAGAACTACAGCTTCATTTTCCAAAGTACTAATTTAATGAAAAACTTTACAGCATTCGAAAATATAGCTTTTACAAGAATGCTTCAAGGCTTTACGCGTTATTCATGTTTCCAGCGTACAAAGAAAATTCTCGAGGATTTAGGCCTAGAACACGTTGAACCTACGCGTATGGCTCAAGAACTGTCTGGCGGACAACAACAACGATTGGCTTTTGCCCGTGCTATCCTTCCTGATTTTAGTGTATTATTTGGTGATGAACCTACAGGTAATTTGGATGCGGAAAATGCAATTCGTGTGATGGAGATTCTAGATAAAAAATTGAAGGAACATGATGGGGCAAGCGCTATTATTGTTAGTCATGACATGCATTTGGCTGTTACTTTCGCTGATGTTGTTGTTAAAATACGAAAGTGTATTCGTCCAAAAAATCATGACGAGGACGAGGATATCGCATATGGAGTTTTAGACAGCGAATGTATTTATGTACCAGCAGACAACAGAAATAATAACTGGACAAACGGGAAGGAGATATTTACCAGTTCTGAATTTGAGACATTCTTACGCAAGAAATAAATAGTGGATTAGTAATGAAGCAATATCTTAAATTATTAATGGCTCGTGAGGGCAAGGAAGTCCTGGGTAGGAATGGCTCTAACCTTTGGATTTTGACAATTGTCCTTGTGGCTACATTTTTAAGTATCGCATTTAGCGAAGGAAGCCGAATCTATCTTAAATATAAGATGGTGGACCCGTTTACAAACTGGGTAAGTATTAAAAATAGTACGGATAGTGAACAATTTGCCAAATTTAAAAAGGCATTGGAGGACAATGATAACAAATTAAGGTTTGGATATAGTAATGTTCAGGTCGATCAAACCACCAATTGGAACATGGAGGGTGTAAATGACGGTTTGCATGGCTATTACCTTAGCCTCAGGTCCTTTGAGGATATAGAGTCCAATATTGTTAAGGCAATACTAGAAAAGGAAAATGTTGTAGGTGGTGCTTGTATAGATTCATCATTTCTTAAGAATAATTCTTTAGGTATTATTTTAAGTTTAGATGCGGCTAAATTGTTAGGTTATTCAGAAGCTCATCTTCCAACATATATATGTCACATGGCTCACACGGAGGGCGCAGACTCTTTAGGGATTCAAGTGTCTGAGTCTGGGTATGTTCGAATACCTCTTCCTGTATTAGCTGTAGTAAAAAAGCTGCCCGAGAATGTTGATATGGTAATAGGCAGTTTCCTTTATTCGCAGCGTGAGAATAATGTTGAAACATTGCCATTTAATTTTGTACAGAATGAGAATGAATATTTACACAGTCTTAGATATTTTGTTGCAGATGAAGTGGGTGAAAAATTGTTCCAAGAAATTATAAATGATGTTCTTCCAGATAGTTTAAGAGATTGTTTTAACATATATGAGGATCTGGAAACAGAGAATATGAGACCTTGGAGGAGCGGGTCTATGCGATTAGTCTCTTTCGGGAATAAGAGGTTGTCTCGAAGAACTTACCAGAACATAGCAAATGAAATAGAGAAAAAGTTCGACACAGAATTAGTAGCTCGTGTATATAAGTATAATGTGTTGAAACGTCCTTATACTAAAGGTACATTTATATCTGTTGAATTTAAGGATCAGTCTCATATCCGCGATTTTGAACAGTTTGCGAAAGGTTATACGGTGCAGCTAGAAATGTCAAAGGTCGCGTCTATGGAAAACTTTAATGCTGTAACGGTAATTGCTCGTATTCTTTCTGCTGCCATGGTAATTTTCTCAATTGTGTGTATAATTATGTTTCTTGTAAATATGCTTCAAAGTTATTTCCAAAAGGTAAAACGGAATCTTGGAACATTCAAGGCTTTTGGCATGAATACGCGTGAATTGACCCTGGTTTATATCATTATACTTATTTCAATTGTTTTTGTGGCCGTAATTATGGCACTAATGGTTACATGGGCTATTCAAGGACTGTTACCTTTTGTTGGCATTGAAAAGGAGGGATTTAATTATCTTTCGCTGTGGAATGTGACAACATACATTGCATCGACAGTAGTATTATGTTCTACTATCCTTACTGTTATTATTGTTATGACACGTATGCTTAGCCAAACTCCTGGTGACTTAATATACGATAGGAATTAATTTTTAAATAACATATTTATCACATATTATTTTAAAATTTTAAGGAAATGAAAAAGATTGTTTTTGTAATGGTGTTTTTGATGACATCTATGTTGGTTTATTCTCAGTCAAAGACTTATAAAGTAAAGCAAGGGGAGACATTAGAAAGCGTGGCCTATAAACACGGCATTCCAGTTGAAACCCTACTTCAAGCGAATCCTCAAGCATTAGATAATTTCCATATAGGAATGAAATTGCTGATTCCTGCTGCAAATTATGGAAACTTACCAGCAGAAGAAACAGTTGTTGTAAAGGGAGATCGTCCGGATTCTCGTCAAGGAGATGGCAGTGTTGTCTTAGATATGGGGTTCCAATATGTCATGATTGGTGGTGATGCAAAGGATTTGTTCAAAGACTTTAATTTTGGACTGCTTTCGGAAGTAGGTTATCGTTATTTTTTACATCATAATGTTTTTGTTGAGGGATTACTTGGTTATAGATATTATTCAATGTGGATGATTAATGATGCTTCTATAAATGTACATAATATCACACTCCCGATTCACTTTGGAGCAGCATTTGATGTGACTGACAGGTTTGGACTTCGTCCGTTCTTTGGTCCTCGTGTAGATTTCCCAGTTGCAAGTAGAATTGAACAAGGAAGTTATTCCGAATCAGCAGACGCAGAAATTGGAGTAACATTAGAATTTGGATTAGATTTCCAATTTGACAACTGGGGACTTCGTACAAGATATGGGCTCGGTGTAGGCGAATATAAAAATCTTAATTATCTCAGTATTGGCGCATATGTAGGTTTTTAATATATTATTATATTGGTGTCCGGAGAAATGTTGTTTTTTGAAACGCATCATGATTTTCACCGGACACCAATAATATTTATATAATTTGTCTTGATATGAAAAACAAACTGATGCCACTATGGGACAAGATTATGCTTAGAAAAGATATATCATCGAATGTATTAATCATCTGCTTAAGGACAAGGGGAATTTGGTGCATTCAAGACACAGATCCATCAACAATTTCCTGATGAACCTCATTCTGCTATCAGAGCATATTGCTTCTTTGACAACAAACCTGAGGCCATCAAAGGATATTGTGTTGAGGACAACAAACAACTAACATTGTTCTAATATTATCCCGAACTGACGTAAATTATGGTGCAATGTTTTCGGTTGGCAGGACTTTTTATCTGCATAAAAAGCCTATGGGAAAAGTGCTAAAGTTTGGAATTGATGCAACTTGGTTCGATTTGGCCTATACTAATTATGATGTGCAACACATAACTTATTGGGAGACGAACAATTTCCAGATTCACGAAGTTGAAGCGGGAATGCAAATAGGTCCATCGCTTACCCTCAATCCCCCCAAAAAATGAATCTCCATTTTTATTTCAGATATGTACCTTCTTTTTCTTGCTATTACGCAGATAACTCTTTTCAAGGAAAATACGCAACGTATCTTGTTAGCGGAGGAACGCTTTCCTATAGTTTTTTGGGACTTGGTGTAGAATGGCGTCACAGCACAAATAAGTTTGACCCGCTACTAAGTTTGGATAGCGCATTAGAGGATGTAAAGAATTTGAAAACCAAAACAAACGGAGTAAGAACATACATAACTTTTAAATTTTAAGAATTATGAAGAAAGTGTATCTGTTAGCTACAGTAGCCTTGATTGCGACAATGGGAATGCTTGTTGCATGTCATGAGAATTTCATTAGTGAGATTGTTAATAATACAACAGAATCAAAACTAGTATCTGTTAATTGTAAAATAGATAATATTGCTGGTGTTAATCCTGATTTATATGCTGATTGTCAATTAATGACAATAGCAGAGCAGAAGCCAGTTAATATTCAAGATTTAAAAATCAACGTTAACCAAAATGAGTGCATTCAGACAATTATGCTTGGTGGTGACAATGATGAAACATTTCTGATGGCAAGATCTCCTATTAAAAACGGCGAGCAGGTTGAACTTAGTGTAAAGTCAACTACAATCGCTCTTGTCATGATGCACCCACTTCTTTCGCCACTTAAAGCTGATTCATATGACGAAATGGCGCAACTCATTACGTCCAGTGCGCATTTTCAAAACTTGTACGATGAGATTGAAAAACTTATAAAAGAGAAGAAAGATATTCTAAACGAGAACAATGCTGATATGATTATTGCATTGGGTAACGTGATTGAAGATTTGTTCAAGTATGCCTCTGAAGATAATTTTGAAGACTCGTATGGTGGAGATCTTGAACCGATAAACATTGAGAATGTAGCGACTCGTGGCAATTACGACAATCCCAAAATATATCCATTATCAGCCTCTATATATGGAGATAAATTAACTCTTCAAAATACCAATCTCACGCCTTCATATTATGGTACAATAAAAAGTCCAAGTGGAACAGAACGTCCGATAGTTATTCCTGCCTGTGGAGATTGGGGATGGTGGGAATGGATAACGCAAGGTACAATGCGGTATGGCTCAGAAGTTGATTTCACATTCGTTAACGAAGGAGAATATCGATTTCATTTGTCTAGGGTAAATGAAGCTGCAACAATTGATTTTTATGCCAGATTAACATGTTGTGTTTTATCAACCATAGGACTTCCTACATCAGGGAATCAAGCTGCTGCAAGTTTTGTTGCGAATAGATGTACATCACTTCTTGGCACATTAGGTAGCCTTGACTCTCATCCTATACCTACGATATTGTCAGTAGTATCAGGCGCTGTATGCGACTATCTAGCTATGGAGGCAAGTAAAGACTTAATCACTAAGGGCTGGTGGGAAAATGTAAGAAATATCGGAACAAGAGTAGGTAGAGTTCTCTTGATTTATAATATAATAAAGGGCTCTTCCAATATTATTGATAGAATAGCATACGCTATTGCAGCTCCGAAAGAACTAGATTTCTGTCTTTGCTATTACAATGGTCAAATTTCTACTTGTACAACTGCCAAGCTCTTCAAAGCAGGAGGCGACGAGCAAACAGGGTATGCAAACCAAAAGTTAATGCTTCCACTTAAAGCATATGTACAGACATTAGGCGATGATGGTTTGTATCATGAATCAAGTAATTATCATAAAGTGAAATTTAAAGTGGTTTCTGGTGGAGGATATGTGACAGATGAGTTGGTAGCAGCAGATGAGGGAAATGTAGCCCAAACATATTGGTATCTTGGTGATAGCGCAGAAGAACAAATAGTGGAAGCTGTAGTAATAGATATGATAACAGAAAATGAAATATCAGAAGAACCTATTCGCTATACTGCAACATTATCAAAGGCAGAAGTTACAGTTCGTCTTAACTGGAGTCAACACAGTGGAAATACAGATATTGATTTGCACGTTGTTGACCCATATGACGAGAGAATCTGTTTTTATCATATGAATTCTGCTTCTGGAGGTTATTTGGATAGAGACGATACTCACGGACCTGGTCCAGAGCATATCCATTGGAGTAATGCTCCTGCGGGTACGTATAAGATATATGTTCATTATTATCCAAATGGAGATGAAGACAAATCTGTCGTTAGTTATAAAGTTTCAGTAACAGCCGATAGTATAACTTATAGACCCGCAAGTGGATTCATTTCTTATGACCAGATGATTCCTGTTGGACAATTTACTATAGGAGAAAATCAGACACGTTCAACACTTTCAGTTCCAGACGTTGATAATATTGATGAGATGAAGAAAGATATAGTAAAACACTTAAAAAGAAGATAGTTTTGAAGAGTATATCTGAACTAAAATGGCTACTTTTTAAAGTTACAGATTAAACCTTTAAATTTGAAAGAGTCGTATCAATCTCTTTTTTGGATACTATACATAATTTTGTGTAAATAGAGAATATGGGATTCAGAAATGTAAGCATCCGATAAACTACAGGTAGTATACCTATCTATACAACAATAGCAACAAATGCTCCACCGTGAGTAATTGTTGCTATTGTTTTTTTTGATTCTTATTTGTAGTATTCTATCTATTGGTCATAGATTGGGTAGTGTCCCGTTTAGTGTGTCTGCGGCTATAAGTTCCAAGCCTGTAAACTTTGGATATCGTTGCAAAGTTAGTTAATAAATTTAATTATCCTCATAAATTCCATTTATTCTCTTCTTCTATTCGGCTTTAGTCATTCATTCGGGGAATAGCTGCATGTCGCATGTGATGTTCGGCAATATCCGGTCATAAGCCTTGTGGTCCATAACAACACTCCCCATTAAGGTCAGTACAGACTCTTCATTAGGCATGGCAGTCCTCATACGCGTAACACGCCTGAAATCCCTATTCAACCGCTCTATCCAATTGGTCGTATATATCATCGACTGTATTTGCGGGGCATAGTTGAGATAGGTCATATATGCCTTATAGTCCGCATTGTTGCGAAGAAGCTTTATTGACCTATAGTCTTTGCCCCATCTGTCGCACATGTCCTGCCATTTGTTCCAGGCCATTTCTACGCTATAGTCACGCTACCCTGTGCGGAAAATGTCACGCAGGTCTGCTGCGATTGCCGCTTTATCCCCATGTCGCACCTTTGCGTATTATTGGTGTCCGATAAAATGTGTACTTTTGCCCATAGTTATTTGGATGTGTGTGGTAACCGCTAAATAACAGGCTGAATCCTGCAAATGGAAACAGCCCTAATTTTTATTCTGTCAAAAAAAGTTTTATCGGACACCAATATATTTTTATGACTAAAGGCGAGTTTACATCACTACAACTCCAGTACCATCAGAATGGTAAGAGTTTGAAACAGTTTCTCAGTGATACTGGCATATGTTATTCCAATTATCATTATTGGGATTCTGCAGTCCACTTGATAAAACGGGACGCGTTCGTTTGGCAAAGTTCACGTGTGAACTTGCCCGACTTCACGTGTGAAGTTTGCCAACTTCTCTGCAGAAAATGGCAAAGTTCTCTTGTGGCCTGAATAATATATGGTTGCGACAGGGACGCGGATGCCTGTGGGGTTGTGTTTTGTTGTATGGAAAATTGCTTGCTTTTCTGTTGCTTTTCTTGTAGAATTGTTCTATATTTGCACTTTGATTTCTGCTTTTTATGGCTATAGAATTGATGTTTTCGAAGGCGAACACTCAGGGCCTGAGGGGTATTGCGGCTTTGACGATTGTGTTTTTTCATGTCGTCTGGGGCTATGGTATTTCTCCTCTGTTGAATATGTGGGGTGCCTTTTTCGTGACGATCTTTATTATTTTGAGCGGTTATGGGCTTGAGGAGTCGTTCCGGATGAGGGGGCTTGATGGTTTTTGGCGCAAGCGTGTTGAGAAGGTTGTGCTTCCGGTTGCTTTTTTTGTCTGTGCCTATAATTATCTGTTTCCATATATTCTTCCTGATGATCCGCTTTTTGAGGGGTCGGCGATGCGGAAGTGTCTTGACGAGTTGTTGTTCTTTAGTCCGCGTTTTTGGTATGTTTTTTTTATACTGAAGTGGTATTTTGTTTATTGGCTTGGCACTCGTTTTATGGGCGAAAGGTCTCGCTGGATCTTCTTTTTGATATGTGCTTTGATTTGTTTAAACATGCCTTCTCCTGCCGGACATTTAGAGGCGGAACAGTCGTTTAGTTTCCTTGCTGGCGTGTTATTATCGAGAAAGAAGGAGTGGCTTTGTTCGCTTAGGCAGAGAGCGGTGTGGCGTTGGTTGGCAATTCTGTTTTTTATTGGCTTTGTATGCCTTGTTTTGAAAACAATTTCTCCTTTCCATGACTTGAAGGGGAGTATTGCCTATAATTATTTTCTTTGTCCTTTCCGCTTGTCGATTGGCTTGGCTTTCATGCCGTTGCTCACGCTGCTTCGTCCGGACCGAGGTGCTGTGATGCAGATATTTGGGAAGTATAGTATGGAAATTTACATTGCTCATATCCCGTTTACGGCTATGGTGAAGGATGCGGAAAGTACTTTTGTCTTTTTTGCCTGCTCGGCCTTTTGCTTTTGTATGTTGTTGATGTATAGTCGTTTTGTTGCAAGAAAGATAGGCATAGCACAGGCATTGTTTATTATTGTCAATGTGCTTTTTGTGGCTAAATACTCGGCCAGGATTTCCGACACCTTGGCTTTGTGTGCCACACTCCTTGCTGTGGTGTTCTACTATGTTCTTTGCCGTTATGTGCAGTGGAAGGCGTTGGGTGGAAGGATGGCTTTTGTGCTTTGCCTGATATGTTTTGCAATGATGCCGATTCTGCAATACAGCATCGACCCATATAGCCTCCAGGTGGACAGATGGTCTGCTCTTCATTTCCCGATACAGAACCTTTTGTCGGGAGTCTATCCGTATGCTGCCAACACACATTTAGGCGGTTATGCGTCGCCGTTCCCCGTCTGGCAGATTCTGCATGTTCCGTTCTATCTTATGGGCAATGTTGGTCTGTCGTTCTTTTTTGCGTTCGCTCTGTTCTTGTGGAGTATGTTTAAGGTGCAGGGCAAAGCGAAGGCGACGATGGCGGGGCTGTTGATGTCTTCTTCGGTTGCTGTGTGGTATGAGGTTGCCGTCAGGAGTGATCTTCTGACGAACATGTTGTTGCTGGCTGCAATGATTAACCTTGTCCTGCATCGTATGAGTAGGGAATGGGTAGATGCGAAGTGTTGGTGGATGGCTTGTGCGGTAGGTCTGTTGGTAAGCACCAGGATGATTGTACTTGTCCCGCTTGCCATATTGCTGTTCCCCTTTCTTGTAGGGATGAAATGGCACAGGCAGATTTCTGTCGTCCTGCTGACGATGCTGGTCTTCTTGTTGACCTTTGCTCCTTTTGCGCTCTGGGACTGGCAATCATTCTATCACTTCGAAATGAACCCTTGGACATTGCAGACGAGACAAGGGAACATTTCCGATTTCGTCGTTTTCCTCCCGCTTGTGATATGTTTGGCGTTCAATCATAAAATGAATCCCCGCCGCTATTATCGAAACTCAGCCTTTGCCCTTGCAGCTTTCGTGGCGGTAACGTTCGTGCATAATATGTATTCTGAGGAGAACTGGAACCTTTTCTCATCTACTTTTGACATTACTTATATCAGCACCTGCCTGCCATTCTGTTTCATGTCGATGGTCGATAGTGAGGACGCTTAGCACCCATTTTTGCATTGATTAACATTTTGTGGTCCCAATGCAATAAATCATTTGTCTAATTCGTTATATTATCGTACCTTTGTACGATATTTGACATTTATACAATACGCAAGAATCTATAAGTCGGAAAGGCTTTTGAGTCTGGCAGTTCAAAAGAAGTAGAATGATAACGGCTTCGATAGTTACATACAATAATAACCTTTTAGACCTGGAGGGTATTCTTCGCAGTTTGCTTATTTCGCCGGTGCAGAAGGTGTGGGTCGTAGATCATAGCGACACATTCATCCGTTTGGAAGGCGAACTGCAAGAGTACAAACGTAAGGACGAAGAGTTCCTGAAGCACGAAGGAAGAGGCTTTAGGTTAGAATACATCAAACAGGCCAATAAAGGGTATGGCAGCGGACACAATGTGGCATTGCGCAAGGCAATAGACGAAGGAAGCCAGTATCATCTTGTGGTGAACCCCGATGTGTGGTTCGGTGCCGAAGTGATACCAGCCTTATGGCGACTGATGGAAGAACAAGAAGACGTGGCACTGGCTATGCCCAAGGTCCTTTTCCTGAATGGTTCCGTACAATGTCTGGCCAAACTTTTGCCAACCCCCGTTGACCTCTTCTGTCGCTTCTTTATGCCGGCAAAACTTATTGTCAGGAGAAACAATAAGTTTGAATTACGACATTCCGGCTATGACAGAGAAATGAACGTTCCGTTCCTTTCCGGATGCTTCATGTTCTTGAGAGTCAGTGCGCTGAAGAGTGAAGGAATCTTCGATGAGCGTTTCTTTATGTACATGGAAGACGTAGATCTCACACGTCGTCTTCATGCAAAGCACAAGACACTCTTCTATCCTTCAGTAAGCATATACCACAGGTTCAGCCGTCTGTCATATCATAAATGGAAACTCTCGTTGGCACACATGGCCAGCGTCGTGAAATACTTTAACAAATGGGGGTGGATATACGACAGCAGCAGAAGACGCTTCAACAAGACACTCCTAAAAGAACTAAAACAGCAAACGAAGAATGAGGATTAAACAATTCATAACTATAATTCTCGGCGTACTACTTGTTCCACTTAATATCTGGTCTCAAGCAGACCGTCTCGGCGAAGACATACAATATGGCTTCAGCCTGCGAGGGACAAGCGGCGGTGGAGACAATGCACCATTCTGGTTTACTAATAATAAGTATGGCCTTGGCCCAGTAGAAAAGCATACCGTTCAAGCACGTGCCTATATCTCAAGAGCAGCCGAAGTGGACTCTCTTCGTGCCTGGCGCATAGGCTATGGAGCAGATATGGCTGCAGGTTACGGCAACGAGAGTGAGTTCTGTGTTCAACAACTCTATCTCGATGTGCAATGGCAGATGCTCCGACTCTCAATCGGACAAAAGCAAAGGGCATCAGAACTCAAGAACGAAGAACTTTCAACCGGCGGCATGACACTTGGCATCAATGCACGTCCATTGCCACAGCTAAGGCTGGAGTTGCCAGAATTCTGGGCAATTCCCGGCACGAAAGAATGGTTCGCAGTCAAGGCCCATATTGCCTATGGCATTTATACAGACAATAGATGGCAAAGAAACTGGAATGCCGGCACAAAGAATTTCTATACGCAGAATAGCCTATATCATTCAAAAGCATTGCTCATGAGGATAGGAAACGAAAAGAGGTTCCCCCTATCCTTGACCTTCGGTCTTGAGATGGCTTGCCAATTCGGCGGAAAGGGATACAATCAAATCGGCTATCGGGGCGAACAATTTGAAGGTGAGGTAAAACTCGGAGGAAATATCTTCAACGCATTCTTCCCAAGTGGAGGCGATGTAAACGACGATTCTTTTACAAATGCAGCAGGCAATCATGTCGGTTCTTGGCATGCTCGTTTGGACTGGAAGGGAAAGGGATGGAACGTAGGAGCCTATATGGACCATCTATTTGAGGACCATAGTCAATTGGCAATGCAATATGGCTTTTGGAAGGATATGCTCTTAGGCATTGAAGTAAATCTTCCAGAAAATCGATATGTAAGCACCCTTGTCTACGAACACATAGGAACAATGAATCAGAGCGGTCCTATCTATCATGACGCAACAGTCGAGAATCCTTTGCAGATAAGTGCCAGTGATTCCTACTATAACAATCACGTTTATGGCTCTTGGCAACATGGAGGCTTCGTCATGGGCAATCCTCTTATTCCATCGCCGATGTATAATTCTTATTTAGGTATGCCTGGTTCGTTGAACAATTTTCACAATCGTATTAACGCTCATCACATAGGAATAAAAGGTAACCCAACTCCTTATCTTTCGTGGCGAACATTATATACTTACGAGAAGAACCTAGGTTCTTATGACAGGCCGGTAAAGGATCCCCTTAAAGGACATTTCCTTCTTGTAGAGGCTACATATAAACCAAAGAAACTTAGAGGTTTGGGATTTAGTGCAGCATATGGCCTTAACCATGGAAGCCTGCTCGGAAATGCCAATGCTGCGATGTTAACAGTGTCGTTCGATGGTTGGATTCGTAAATACAACTAATCTATTAGAAACGTCAATAATAAACAGGATTTTAGAAATATACGCATCGTGAAAAGACTTTTTTATATATTGATTTTCTTTGTTGCAACACTGTCCATTACAAGTTGTAACAAGTGGGATTGCAACGGCGACCTAGATGGGATGTGGCAGTTGACGGAATGGAGAGATAAGGAAAATAACCTTATAGCAACTAAAGATGATATGATATTCTATAGTTTCCAGTTACAAATGGCAAGTTTCCGTAAGTTAGGCGAAGAGAATTATTATATCAGTTCTATGTTGGAGGTTGGCTCAGAGCAGATACGTATCTATAAACCTGCTATATATAGTGGCGATGGACACGACAAGGAGCAACCGATGTCTATTCTTTCTATTGTGGGTGTGCCAGAAGATGGTATCTTCCATATTGATGTTCTGACGGGAGGCACGATGAAACTGAAGACAAATACCCAAGAAACTTTGGTCTTTAGGAAGTATTAAGAATAACGAAAAGTGTTCGAAGATAATGAGTAGTATGTTATTTCCCCTTTTGACTTCATTCCTTTCGGCAGCGATACTAACTGCTATAGGACTGCCTCTTATTATCAAGGCGTGTCGCTATTTTAATTTCTTCGACCTTCCTGATAGTAGAAAAGTACATAGTAAACCAATACCAAGGCTTGGTGGACTGATCTTCATGCCTTCAGCAGCTATAGGACTTTTTGTGGCTTCATGGACACAGGTTTTGATGGGAGGGGAAGAGTTTGTATTTGGTGTTTCAACAGTAGCAATGACGTTTGGCGGACTGATGATTTACTTTATAGGAGTCATTGATGACCGTTATGGAATGAAGGCTTCTCATAAATTCGTAATTCAGATATTTGCCGCTCTCTTTTTGCCCTTGTGTAATTTGATGATTTCTGACTTGAATGGGCTTTTCGGTATACATCAAATTCCCATATGGGCAGGTTATATTTTAACTGTTGTTCTTATACTTGTCATTGTGAACGCCATCAATTTGATAGACGGCATAGACGGTTTGTCTTCAGGGCTTTGTATTTTGATCTTGACGGCCTATGCGGTATTATTGAGTGCGAATTGTGCAATTGCTTCGCTTGATGCGGCAATAGTCGGTTCGTTGGTAGTGTTCTGGTTTTTCAATGTGTTTGGAAAGGTTGGCGGGATGAAGATTTTTATGGGCGATGCTGGCAGCCTTTTCTTGGGTTATGTTTGTGCTTATATGGGCATCAAGAGTTTGATGCGCCCTATTGCACCAGTTGATTGTGGTGAGGAGCAGATGATGATTTCAATAACTTTGTTGCTTATTCCTGTGCTTGATGTTGTCCGTGTGGCTTTACAGCGCAAGCTTACGGGGCATGGTATTTTCGAACCGGACAAGACTCATATTCATCACATCCTGATGAATGCTGGTTTGTCAATGCACATGACATTAGCCTGTATCCTGGCACTGTTCTTTATGATTTGCGGTATCAACTATGCTTTATGGCAATGCCATTTTTCTATGCCGTTGGTTGTAGTGCTGGATGTGGCAATATATGTTCTTATTTGGGGCGTGCTGATGCTTGTCGGAAAGTCGGATGATTAAGAGGAAGGCTTTGCCTATAATTTAGTCTAAGACTTGATACTTGGAGTGTTGGCTCTTGTATTCTGGTACGATTTCTTTCATTATCTTCACGATTCCGAGGTCGTCGTATGTATGGCTTGCTTTAAGGAGACGTTCTTCGTTTTGGCAGGCTAATTCGTAATCGTATTCTCGCACTTTGGCAATCATAATCTTGGGATGTGTTGTGGGCAGTGTCTGCTCGGCGTCGTTTAGGACTTCCTCGTAGAGTTTCTCTCCATCGCGCAGGCCGGTGTATTGTATTTTGCAGTTCTTTGCTCCGCTAAGGTTGATCATGCGTTGTGCGAGGTCTGCAATGCGGACGGGTTTTCCCATGTCGAAGATGAAGATTTCTCCGCCTTTGCCCATTGTTCCTGCTTCGAGCACGAGTTTACATGCTTCTGGTATGAGCATGAAATAGCGAATGATGTCGGGATGTGTGACAGTGATAGGGCCTCCTTTTGTGATTTGTTCTTTGAAGAGGGGTATTACGCTTCCATTGCTGCCCAGTACGTTGCCGAAGCGTGTGGTGACGAATTGTGTGCATGGCAGGTTGCCGTTTGCTTGGGGCAGGGTGTGTGGTGAGGTGGAAATGGCTTTGTTGAGTGATTGGCAGTATATCTCGCAAATGCGTTTGGAGCATCCCATGACGTTTGTTGGGTTGACTGCTTTGTCGGTGGATATCATTACGAACTTCTTTGTGCCGTATTTGACGGCAAGGTCTGCGATGACGCGTGTGCCGTAGATGTTATTCTGCACTGCCATTGCCGGATTGTCTTCCATCATGGGGACGTGTTTGTATGCTGCTGCATGGAATACGTAGTCGGGTTTGTGGCGGCGGAAGATGTCTTCCATGAATGTTTGGTTTGTGATGCTTGCTACGATGGTGTGGCATGGTATGTTGGGATGGTTGCCTTGCATCATGCGCCGAATGTCGTGCATGGGTGTTTCTGCCTGGTCGATGAGTATCAGTTCTTTGGGTGCGAAGCGTGCCACTTGTCTCACCATTTCGCTGCCGATGCTGCCTGCTGCGCCTGTGATGAGGATTCGGTTGCCATTGAGGTGTTCTCCGATGGCTTGCATGTTTACTTCGATTTTGTCACGAGGCAGGAGGTCTTCGATGTCTACTTCGTGCAGTTGGTTGTATCTCAGGTCGCTTTTCCCATCCCATTCTTCTTCCGTGTAGGGCATCATCATGATTTTGATGTTTGCGTCGATGAGTGCATTGATGAGTGCTTCTTGCTCGCGGAAGTGTGTGGTCTGCAGTGGGCTGACCATGAGTGTGGTTGCGTTTTGTTTGCGCATGAGTTCCGGGATGTCTTCTTCTTCGCTGTATACTGGCAATCCCATGAGCCATTTCCCCCTCATTTTGTTGTCTGAGCTTATGAAGCCTTTGATGGTGTAGCGGTTAGGTGTTTCGTTGCGTATGCTTTTTGCGAGACTGATGCCACCGTCTAGTGCGCCGTAGATGAAGATACGTTTGTTGTCGTTGTCTGTACGTAGGGTGTCGTACATTGTTTTGACAATGATGCGCACGGCGGACATTATGAATGTGGCAAAGAGCAGCAGTAGTATCAGTCGGGGGTGGTGTTCCAGGAAGATGTTGTTCTTGTTGGGGAAGAGTTGATAGCCGGTGTATGCGATTACGGAGCCGAGAATCATTGCGAGGAACAGTCGTCCGAGGTCTACAAAACTGCTGTATCGGAAGATTCCGCTGTAGGTATGGAAGATGCGGAAGGCGATGGTGTAGGGGATGAGCAGTATGCAGAGGTCTCTGAAGATAGGCCAGAAGTGGATTGTGACTTCGTATCCGCCTTTGAAGAGGTAGTATGCAAAGTAGCCGCAGAAGATGATGATGAGGTAGTCTATGAGCAGGATGCACCAGTAGGGCAGTGCGTTGCGGCTGAAGTACCAGTTTGCTATGCGTGAGAAGATGTTCATGATATTGTAGAATATAAAATGCTTTTGCAACAAAGATAGCAATAATTTGTATACTTTGCAAGAAATGTGTGAGGTAAATGCCGAAGGAGGACTTGTATTTCCTTTTATGCCCAGACTAAAAAGTCAAAGGTGTTGTTTCAGAATTGGGCTTTCCAGGTTGAGCTTATGACCCATCTGTTTGCCAGGAAATGGGTGTTGAAGGTGTGGAGGTAGTCGATGTTGAAGCCTACGGTCTGGTTGTGGCTTTGCAGCATGTCGATGACGATGCCGGTTCCGCCTACGGGTCTTAGTTGTGGTTTGATGTGGAGGAGTGGTTCGCCTACTTGTCGGTTTTCGCTGACGCGGTGGAAGGTGACGCCTTCGTTGTAGCGTACTCCCCATAGTGTCCGTATGCCGACGTGTATGTCTTTCATGATGGGGTATGTCCATCCGGCTGCGATGTTTCCGTGGTATAGGTGTATGTGTTCGCCCCAGGCGGTGATGGCGTATTCTGGGACTTCCAGTTTTGCCTGCGACATGGTGTAGCGTGCGATGGCCGAGAGGTAGCATTGGTCGGTGATGAACCATTCGGCTTCCACACCGGTTGTTATGGAGGCGCTGCTTCGGATGGTGGCGCCTGTCATGTCGAATCCCTCTTCGGCTTGTGCGAAGTCTGCTGCGCTGAGGCTTCGTCCGCTTGTTTCTGTTCCGGAGATGAGGCGTATGCCGGAGGCTTCTTCCAGTCGTGGTTTCACCCATGCTTCCCAGTTCCCGTCGGCATTGAGGAAGGGGTTGATGCCTTTTCTGCCTATGATGCGGTCGGTGAGGAAGTATGCCAGGTGTGTGCTGACGACGCCGATGCCGGCTCCCATGAAGATGTCATTCATCCAGTGGGCGTTGTGTCCGATGCGGAGCATTTGTGTTCCTGTGGCTGCAGCGTAGCCTCCTACGGTTATCCAGGGGCTGATGTGGCCGTATTCGCGGCTGAGAATGGTGGCGCCCATGTATGCGAGCGAGGCGTGCATGGAGGGGAAACTGTTGTTGTTCGAGCCGTCGGGCCGCTCGGCGTTTACGCTCCATTTCAGTGTTTGCGTGAGTCCGATGGTCAGACCTGTTGCCATCGCATTGGCAACCAGCATGCGTTGTGTGGTGCTTCGCGACTTGACGCCGAAGGCTTTCATGGCCCATGTTGCCGCCAATGGCGAGAGGGCGAGCCCGTAGTCCTCCCAGCGATGGTTGTTCTCGCGGTAGGGGGCGGGCATTCTGTTGAAGTTGCGGTGGGTGAAGGTCTGTATGATGCCTCGTATGGGCATGAAGATGCCGTCGCGGCTGAAGCGCATCTCGTTGCGCACGAGGCTGTCTTCCACAACGAGTTGCTGCAGCAGAAGGGCCAGCGAGTCCTGGCATCTGCCTGCAGAGGCAAAGCCTGTCAGCAACAGGGCGAGAAGGAGTCTTTTCATAGGCTATGGCATGTAATGAAAGAATGGTTAACCTTTCTGCCCGAATAGGTTAACCATTCCTGTCTGAAAGGTTAACCATTATTGTCTGAAAGGTTAACCATTATTTTTGGCATGAAAAGGGGCTTAGCAGAGATACTGGTCGGAGATGCTCTCGTTGCACTCTACACACTGGATGGTTTGTGCCAGAAGCGAAGCGATAGACAACTGCTTCACCTTGCTGCATCCGCCGGAGTAGGGGATGCTGTCCGTGAAGACCATCTCCTCGATGGCAGAGGCTTCTACGCGCTCATTGGCAGGACCGCTCATGATGCCGTGGCTGGCAATGGCACGAACGCTGCGGGCACCGTTCGCCTTCATCAGGTCGGCAGCCTTCGTAATGGTGCCTGCGGTGTCCACCATGTCGTCGATGAGAATGACATCGGCATCGGCAACATCGCCAATGATGTCCATCGTAGCCACCTCGTTGGCCTTCTTTCTCGTCTTGTTGCAAAGCACAAGCGGACAGTTCAGGTATTTGCTGTAGGTGCTGGCACGCTTGGAACCGCCCACGTCGGGAGTGGCAATCACCAGGTTCTTCAGGTTGAGGCTCTGGATGTAGGGCAGCAGAACGCTCGAAGCATACAGATGGTCTACGGGCACATTGAAGAAGCCCTGCTCCTGGTCGGCATGGAGATCCATCGTAATGAGGCGTGTGATGCCGGCCACGCTGAGCATGTCGGCCACCAACTTTGCAGCAATGCTGACACGGGGCTTGCTCTTTCTGTCCTGACGAGCCCAGCCGAAGTAGGGAACAACGGCATTGATGGTGCGTGCCGAAGCGCGCTTGGCAGCATCAATCATCAAGAGCAACTCCATCAGATTGTCAGCACTGGGGAATGTGCTCTGCACCAGAAATACATCCACACCGCGAATGGATTCCTCAAAACAAACCTCAAACTCACCGTCGCTGAACTGGGTGATAGAAAGGTTGCCCAGTTCGCAGCCCAGATTTTGGCAGATCTTCTCTGCCAGATAACGTGACTTGGTTCCGGAAAATACCTTAAATGTCTTCTTTTCTTCCATGGTTTATGTCTTATTATATCTGATTGTATCAAATGATTTCCGAATTAGGCAGAAGCCGCCTTGCGCAGCCTGCGGAAGTGAGCAATAAGATCCTTGTAGTCTTGTTGCGAGTGGACATCGAAGTGATTCCACAAGTCACCCCTGATGGCCACACCGCCGAACCCATATTCGCGCACTTGCTCAATGTTCTCAAGCGACACACCACCCTCGGCCACCACATGGCGGTCTATGATGCCTTGCCGTGCAGCAGCCAACAGTTCGTCGGAGGTAAAAGAGGCTTTGTTCTCACTTTCCGAGATGCTGTCGAAGATGTTGCGAAGCAAAATGTACTCGCATTGCGATTTATGCTCCCTAAGGCTCTGCAAGTCATAACAAGTGCGAGTGATAGGCCCCTTGTACGAAGCCGGAGCCTGCGGATGGCGCTTGCTGAGATGAATGCCCATCAAATCAAACTCATCACGTAGATAAAAATGGTCGTGAACAACAATCCTGCTGCGGTACTGCTCTGGCATAAGGCTCAACAATCGCTCGCAATAGACAGGTTCAGAATCAGGCTTTCGCAAATGGAGAATATCCAATCCTTCCTCGAAGAGCGTAGTCAAAATCTTATCCTCTTCGACGAAAAACTCCGGACAAGTAAGCAGAATAAGTTTCATCCTGAATCTCGGTGTGATTTTTCTGACTGCAAAGGTATGAAAAAGAAATAAGAAAGAAGAATTTATCATTAAGAAATTTTGCCGTTACCATGCTAATTCCTATCTTTGCATGCAAAAGAATACAATTAGACATATAATAAGGTATGAAGAAAAGAAATCTATTGGCAGCCGCAATACTCTTTGCCTTTGCCGTATTCCAGGGTAACGCACAGAAAAAGTACTCCAACCCCGTCTATGGCTCCGACTTCCCGGACCCAACCGTACAACGAGCACCAGACGGCACATTCTACGCCTATGCCACCGGATGTAAGGGTAAGAGAAGTACAGACCTCATCAGCTGGTCGAACGTAAGCAACGTAATCAGTCGCCCCACATGGAACGACAGCACCCATGCCGACGGCACCAAAGACTACTACAGCCTCTGGGCAGCCGACGTCAACTACATCGACGGCAAATATGTCTGCTACTACGCTTCCGCACTCTGGGGCAACGGATCACGTACCGGTATCGGTGTGGCAGTAGGCGATACACCATCAAAGTTTACCGATAAAGGCAAACTCTTCCGCAGTACAGAAATAGGCGTCAAGAACAGTATCGACGCATGTTACGTCGAAGAATTCGACAAGAAGTACATCATATGGGGTAGCTTCAACGACATCTGCATAGCAGAGCTAACCGATGACGCCCTTGCCATCAAGAACTTTACACCACTCAACAACCCACAAAGCAACGGCTCATGGACACGACACAAAGGCGTAACCAAACTCGCAGGTGGAGCCTTCGAAGGAGCAATGATATACAAGCGTGGCAAATACTACTACCTCTTTTGCAGTGTAGGTTCATGCTGCGAAGGCGAAAACAGTACATATCGCACCGTCGTAGGTCGTGCAGAAAAGCTCACAGGACCTTATAAAAATAAACAAGGCGGCTTAATGACAAGCGACCAGTACACAACTATCATTAAAGGAAACGATCGTTGGAAGGGTCCTGGCCACAACAGCGAAATCATTGTCGATGATGAAGGACAGACATGGTTCCTTTATCATAGTTATGATATGAATAATGGTTGTAATGGTCGTCTCATGCTTCTCGACAAAATCACTTGGGACAAGAACGGCTGGCCCGTTGTCAATGATGGATGTCCCAGCAGTGGCGAGATGGATGGCCCCATTTTCTATTCTGGAAACGGAGCTAATGTTACTTATAAAGCTTACAATACTGACTTAAGCAAGAGCCAATGGAAAGGTTGGGATGTGGTTGCCAGTGAAGGAAGTGATGTGGTGAGTGGTAAGGGAACTGCCTTCATGCCATTTGGCCGCGTTACGAACGAGGGTGCAACATTCGATATTTCCCAGACTGTCAGCAATCGTATTTCAGATGGTTTGTACGAGATGAAACTGAATGGTTTCGATACTGGTCACAGTGTGGAATATTATATTGGCAAGGTGGCTACTCCTGTTCTTTGTCCTGCTGACAATGGTTCTACGGCTCCGACAAGCGATGCTTTAGTTTCTAACAATTTCCTCAATGGCAGACTTGGCCAAAGTGTTTATGGTCTTGTGGTGGGTGGCAAGTTGACTTTCGGCATGCGCACTAAGCAGCCTCTTACGACTATTGATGGGAAGCCGGAACGTTTCTGTGTGGGTAACATTAATCTTATTTATCGAGACAAGTTGGCGACTGCTGACTCTACGGCTTTGGCTTCTGTGTTGAACAGTTATTATGCAATGGTTGAGGACTATGCTAATAGTGGAAAGCCATATTATAAGGGCTACAATGCTACTGTTGCTTCTTATAAGGAGATTGCTGAAGGGACGGATGATGCTTTGACACGTTATCAGGAACTTTTGAAGATTCACCGTACTACAGACAGCATACAGACGAGCATCGATGGCTATGCCGAACTGCTTGCCGAGGTACAGGTATTGCAGGATAAGGTTGTGGCTGCTGAGGCTGGTGGCTTTGTTACCGAGGAGGCTAAGGATGCTTTGCAGGAGGGTCTGCAAACTTTGGATGAGTGCGATTGTAAGGACAAAGACTTGCCTGCGCTCATACAGCGTTTGAAGGATGCCGGCCACAACATGATGTATTCTTATCAGACTGGTGATGGCACGAAGGATAATCCGTATGTTATTCTTCGCCCCGAGCAGCTTGACCACATGCATGATGTTCTTGTTCAGGACCAGATGGTGTATTTCGTGCTTGGTGCGGATGTGGACATGAAGGGTTTCGACTGGAAGCAGCTCAACAGTTCGGAGAACAGTTATCGTTATCGCATCAATTTCGATGGTCAGGGCCATATTATTCGTAACCTTACGCCTAATGGCTCTAAGAACTATCCCAGTTTCTTTGGTACATTGTGCGGCGAGATTCGCAACACGGGTTTTGTTGATGCTAAGGTTGATGGTACTGCTTCTGGTGCTGCTATCATAGGCGGTACTCTCGGACACAGCACTTATAAGGATGCCGACGAGAATTTGCTTCCTGTTATTGTGGAGAGCTGTTATGTGACGGGTTCTGTTACGAGTAAGGGATATGTTGGTGCTATTGGTGGCACTTTGGGCAATTCGCCTGTGATTATCCGCAACTGCTACAGTGCTGCTGTCATTACGGGCAATGGTTCGTCTGCCAACTATTCCGGTGGTCTTGTGGGTCGAGTTCGTACAGAACTTACTATTGAGAATTGCTATGCTGCTGCTGCTGTTTCGTCTCCCGTTGCCGGTGGTATTGTTGCCGGTGGCCAAAACAGCACCACTCCGGCTGCTACATATAATAACGTGATTGCTTGGAATCCGAGTGTGGACGGTGCTACGGCACATCCTTTCGGCACGACTACTGCTCTTGACATCTTGGGCGAAACTTATACCTATGCTGGAATGACGGTGAACGGGGAGTCTGTGCAGGGTGGTCTGACCCACCGAGAACTGCAGACGGTTGCAGGCGCCTGGGGCAGCCCCTGGTACAAGGATCCTTCTGCCGGCAATGGCTATCCTATTCTGGAATGGCAGTTCAAGCGTGGCGACTATCTTGAGTTGTGTGGCTTCGAGTTTGATAACAACCAGACGGGCATTGAGTCGGTTGTGACGTCAAAGCAGAATGCGCAGAACGATGTGTATGACCTCAGCGGCAGAAAGGTAGCAGGCGGCAAGTTGTCGGGTGGCATTTACATCATCAATGGCAAGAAGAAAGTCGTCCGTTAAGAACCCTTTCCGCTGAATCCTAACAGACAGAGGCTGGCTCGGTCGCAACATTTTGGTAAAAAGAGAAAGCCTTGATATGCAATCTGTTAAGGGTGAAAAATAAAAACCCTGTGCCTAATTGGAAAACATAACACGTTAAGTTGACCAATTAGGCACGTTAAGTTGCCCCGAAAGGTTAACCTATTTTGCCAATTAGGCAGTAGATGTTTTCGGGCATGATATTAGGCATGAAAAATTGTAAGGAATGTATAGTATGAATATCCGCAGTATTACGATAGCAATGGTGCTTGGCTTCACTACTCTCTGCCAGGCACAGGACGAGAAGACGTTCTTCCTCATCTCCAACACCCACCTCGACACGCAGTGGAACTGGGATGTGAAGACCACCATCACGCAGTACGTCAAAAATACTCTGGTGGACAATATGGCCCTCATGGACAAGTATCCCGACTTCCATCTCAACTACGAAGGTGCCATCAAGTATATGTGGATGAAGGAATACTACCCGACACAGTTCGAGCAGATGAAGCAATACATTCAGAGGGGACAATGGCATGTCAGCGGCATGTCCGTCGATGCCAACGACGTAATGATGTCCTCTGCCGAAAGTATTCTCCATAGTATGCTCTACGCCAACCGCTTCTATCAGAAAGAATTTGGCGTGCGTGGCGGCCGTGACGTAATGCTGCCCGACTGCTTCGGCTTCTCCTATGCCCTGCCATCGCTCATGCGCCATGCCGGACAAAAAGGCTTCCATACAGCCAAACTCGCCTGGGGCTCAGCCGCCTACGACAAGCTTCCCAACTTCGGAGTATGGCAGGGAGTGGACGGCAGCAAGGTCTATGCCCTCTACAAACCGGGAGCATACGACGCTCACGAAGAATTCAACAAAGACCTTACGAACGATGCAGACATCCAGAACAAGATAAAAGCCAACATCTCCGAAAGCGGCCTGCCCATCGCCGTAAGGTACGTAGGACCACGAAGCGACAGAGGAGGAGCCCTTCAGGACAACGCCGGAAAGGAAGGCGAGAACACCCCCTATTGGCTCAACTACAATGCACAAAAGCAGGATGGTGCCGTCAAGGTGCGTCTCACTACACCCGACGACTTCTTCCAATACATGGAAGACCACGACAAAGGACAGTACAAAGTCTGGAACACCGAGTTGCCCATGAAGGTACACGGCGTAGGTTCATACACAAGTTGGGGCGCCTTGAAACTCTGGAACCGCAAGAACGAATTGCTGGCCGATGCAGCCGAAAAAGCATCCTCCCTTGCCTATTGGCTTGGCCTGCGCAACTATCCCTCCGAACAACTGCGCGATGCGTGGGTCCGTATGCTCTGGCAACAACACCACGACGGCTTGCCCGGCACAAGCATCCTGCCGGCTAACGACTACTCCTACAACGAGTCATACATCGCCAACCGCGCCTTCGCCCAAGAACTCTCCACAAGCGTCGGAGCAACAGCCCAGGAGATGGACACCCAAACCGAAGGCACCCCCATCGTCGTTTACAACCCTCTTTCACACGAACGCACAGACATCGTAGAAGGTTCGCTCTACACCGGACGTTTCCAATCCACAGTCCGTGTGCTCGACCCCGATGGCAACGAAGTCCTCTCGCAAGTCACCGGTTACGATTTCCCCACACGCCGTCTGCACTTCATCTTCGCCGCAACAGTCCCCTCGCTTGGCTATGCCGTCTACGAAGCCAGGGTAGGCGAGAAGTCCAGCCTTGCATCCGATCTCACATACACAGAGACGGGCAACAACAGAAGGCTCTCCAACGGCCGATATCGTGTTACAGTAAATGCTAATGGCGACATCTCTAATCTCTACGACGAGAAGAATTTCCGTACTTTCATCAATTCGGCAGTCCGCCAGCAACTCATCTACGACCACGAAGACACATGGCCCGCTTGGGAAATAAGTTATACAGATGTGTGTCGAACCCCGTCGTCGTATGTTTCCAAGGCAGTGGAGATGGAGCTTGTGGAAGATGGTCCTCTGCGAAAATCCTTGCGCATCAAGCGTCAGCAGGAAGGCTCCACGTTCGTGCAATACGTTCGTATGAATGCTTTGAACGACCGCGTGGAGTGTGTAAACGAGGTAGATTGGCAGACACACGAACGTATGCTCAAGGTTAATTTCCCTTTTGCATTCAGCAACGCAAACAACACTTACGACATTTCTCTTGGCACTATTCAGCGCGGAATCCGTAGCAGCGACGAGTATGAGGTGTGCGGCCACCAGTGGGCCGACCATAGTACGACGACCAATCGCTATGGCGTTTCTATTCTCTCCGACTGCAAGTATGGTTGGGACAAGCCTTCTGCCACGTCGCTTCGCCTTACATTGCTCCATACTCCCTCTTGCAAAAACTACAGTCATCAGGCCAATATGGATATCGGCCCCAATCGGTTTACTTATGCTCTGCTGCCTCATGAGGGCGGTTGGAGCGAGCAAACGCAGATGCAGGCAGGGCAACTCAATCAGCCTCTTGTGGCTTTTGTGAGCGACAGGCACGCTGGAAGCCTTGGTCGCCGTGTGGCTTTTGCTTCGCTCGATACGGATAAGGTGTCCATTAAGGCAGTGAAGAAGGCGGAAGACACCGACGAAATCATCGTCAGAGTGTATGAGTGGGCTGGTGTGGACCAGCAGGATGTGACGTTGTCATTCCCGGTTCCTGTTGTTTCTGCCCGCGAGGTTAATGGCATTGAGGAGGCGTTGGGCGAGGCAAGACTTGTGGATGGTAAGGTTGTGTTCAACATCAATCGCTATCAGCCCAAGACGTTTGCCATTCGTTTGCAGCAGCCTGCCAATGAGGCTTCGGGCGACAAGTTGGTGGACGAGCAGTGGCAGGCTGTTCCGTTGGCTTATACGATTGACATGATGTCGCCGGACAATGCTCGCGGTAATGCGTTGTCGTCTTATACTTATGCTTATCCTGCGGAACTGATTCCCGATACGCTTATGGCCGATGGGGTAGGCTTTGTTATGGGGCCACGCCAGAACAGTGCCAAGAATGTGCTGCGCCTTTCTCTCGAACAAACGCTTTCTTTCGACAGGAAGCCCGGTTATGATAAACTCTATTTGCTTATGGCGAGCCCGACGGCCAGCGGGGCAACGGTGACGGTGACTGCTGGCGACCAGACTGTGGAGCTTAGTGTTCCGTACTTCTCCGGTCGTATTGCCGAGCCGCCTTCGTGCACTTCTTTGACGCAGAACTATCGCAAGCAGAATGTGGTATTCGCATCTTCTCATGCCCACAAGGTGTCCGACAAGAGCAACCAGTCGATGCAGATGCTCTATATATATAAATATGGTGTGACGTTGCCGGAGGGTGTGTCGGAGGTCAAGGTTGTTTCTTCCGACCACAAGAGTTTCCTTTTTGCTGCCAGCACTTCGGCCAGTCGGTGTGACGACGTGGAGGTGTTTACGCCTCTCACCACAGAGGTGGAGTACGACGAGTTGGGGGATGTGGATTGGATGGACGGCCGTCTTGTGCCGCGTTCCGTCAGTGCGTCGCATCAGAACGGCACCAACGAGGCAGCTGCCAAAGCGAATGACCAGGATGTGACCACCAAGTGGTGTGTGACGAACTCGCAGAGCCATACGCCTTATCTGCAATATGTGCTGAAGGATACTGCCGTTGTGGAGAGATGGATGGTGCTCGGCGCTGCACGCGAGAGTGGCGATTATGTGGCCAAATCCTTCAAACTTCAGTATCAGGCCGCAGACGGAACTTGGGTGGATGCCGATGTTGTCGAAAACAATCAGGTGAACAAGGTGGTCCGCACGTTGGAGAAACCCATCACCACCTCTCGTGTACGTTTGCAGATGGTGCAGGGCGAAAGCAACGACTACACCACCCGCATCTACGAATTTGCTGTGTATGGTTATCTTAAAGGCGATGACCCGACGGACATCGGCACTTCTATTCCTTCGGCAGACGAGCAGGACGGAGCCACCTACAATCTTGCCGGTCAGCGGACGGGAAACACTGCCCGACGCGGTATCTATATCCGCAACGGAAAGAAGGTTGTGGTGCCATAGAAAAACAGGTTAAGCATTATTCGAATAATCCTTAACCATTCCGCCTCGAAAGGTTAACCTTTCCGGCAATAATGCTTAACCATTTTTGGGGACTTCCCCATAGAGGTAAAGAAAACACCTCCCTGTCTCTGTCGAACGGAGTCGGGGAGGTGCTTTTTGTGGGTTAAGGTCTGTGGCCTTCTGCCTATTGCTGGAGCATGCTTTCGGCCAGTTTTTCGAGTTGGATTTCGTCTTCGGGCTTCATGCGCGAGCGAATGGTTACCATCGGTTCCACTATCTGGCAATCCTTCATCTCTTCTATCATCTTTCGCATGACGTTGCCCGCACAAGGTGCCCAACTGCCGTTTTCCACTATGCCAAACCTGCGTTTCTGGAAATTCTTTATCTGCAGGTGGTGCAGGAAGTCGTGCATGACGGGGAATACGCCACCGTCGTAACTGGCAGCAGCAACCACGATGTTGGGGTAGCGGAAGGCATCTTCTATGACTTCTGCCATATCGTCGCGGCTCAAATCGCTCACCACAACCTTCTTCGCACCCTTTTGGCGGAGCACTTCCCCGAGGCGTTCTGCCGCTGCAGCCGTTCCGCCATGGATGCTGGCGTATGCCACAAGCACACCTTCGCTTTCGGGCTCATAGCGACTCCAAATGTCGTAGAGCCTTATGGCCTCGGCCATTGCCTCACCTTCGAGCACGGGACCATGCAGCGGGCAAATGGTCTGTATGTCAAGGCCGGCAGCCTTCTTCAGCACATTCTGCACCTGAACACCATACTTGCCGCAGATGTTGAAGTAGTAACGGCGTGCCTCGCAAGCCCAATCGTCCGTCTCGTTCACCAACGCACCGAACTTGCCGAAGCCGTCGGCAGCAAAGAGAACCTTCTCCTTGCTCTCGTACGACATGATAACCTCAGGCCAGTGAACCATGGGAGCAGCAATGAAGTGAAGCACGTGGCTGCCCAAAGAAAGCGTATCGCCCTCCTTGACCGTGATGACACGGCCGTCGAAAGAGAAATCTACGAAGAAGTTGGGCAACATCTTCAACGCCTGTGCACTGCACACAAGCTTCATGTCCGGATACATTTCCAAAGCCTCGGCAATAAGCGAAGCGTGGTCGGGCTCCATGTGATGCGTTACCAGATAGTCCGGCTGACGGCCCGCAAGAGCATCCGCCAAGTTCGCCTTCCACTCCTCCCCCTTGCGGCGGTCGGCAGTGTCCATAATGGCAATCTTTTCGTCCTCAATAAGATAAGAGTTATAACTCATACCTTCAGGCACCACATATTGGCTCTCGAAGAGGTCGATGTCAAGGTCGTCGACACCAATGTATTTGATAGACCCCCAAGCCCCCTTTAGGGGGATGTCTTGAGCGGTAGTAAAGTTTTCTTCTATCATTATATATTATTTATATTTTAAGCATCTTTCATTCCCCCTAAAGGCAGTTAGGGGGTCTACTCGAGGTAAGTATATCCGTAGAGACCGGCACGATAGTTGCTGATGAACTCCTTGCCTTCGTTGGGCGTAATCTTGCCGTCCTTGATGGCCTTGCTCACCCAAATCTCCAGGCGACGAACAAGCTTCTTCGGGTCGTACTGCACATATTCCAGCACATCGGCAACCGTCTCGCCGTCGATAACCTGCTCAATCGTGTAGTTCTCCTTGTCCACACTGATGTGCACGGCGTTCGTGTCGCCGAAAAGATTATGCATGTTGCCAAGAATCTCCTGGTAGGCACCTACAAGAAAGACACCAATATAGTAGTGCTCACCATGGCGAACCGGATGCAAAGGAATGTAGTTCGTTTGCTGGCCACCATTGACATAAGCCGAAATCTTACCGTCGCTGTCGCAGGTGATGTCTTGCAAGGTGGCACTGCGGGTGGGGTGCTCTTCCAGACGAGCAATAGGCATGATGGGGAAAAGCTGGTCGATACCCCACGAGTCTGGCATGCTTTGGAAGAGCGAGAAGTTGCAGAAGTACTTGTCCGCCATCTGCTTGTCGAGGTTGCGAAGCTCGTCGGGAACATGCTTCTGGTGGTGCGCCAGTTCTGCCACCTCGTGGCTGATAGCCCAATACAGAGACTCAATCTGTGCCCTTGTCTTGAGGTCGATAATGCCATGGCGGAAGAGGTCGAGCGCCTCCTCACGGATGTCTTCGGCATCATGCCAGTCCTCAAGAAGAGAACGCTGTGAGAGTTTGTCCCATATCTCAGTCAAATCATGCACAAGTTTATGGTCTTCGGGGCCGGGAACAAAGTCCTCCGGCATTTGAGGCGCCGAGACACTTTCCAAGACATCTATGATGAGGACACTGTGATGTGCCGTCAGCGAGCGGCCGCCCTCTGTGATAAGATTGGGATGAGGTATTTCATTCTTGTCGGCAGCCTCTACGAAAGTATAGACACAGTCGTTGACATATTCCTGAATGCTGTAGTTCACGCTGCTTTCACTATTGCTGCTTCGTGTGCCGTCATAGTCGACTCCCAGTCCGCCACCGCAATCCACAAACTCGATGTCAAAGCCCATGGCATGAAGTTGTACGTAGTACTGGGCAGCTTCGCGAAGGGCAGTGCTGATGCGACGTATCTTATTGATTTGACTGCCAATGTGGAAATGTATAAGACGCAAACAGTCGCGTAATCCAAGTTCATCAAGCATCTGCAAAGCCATCAACAGCTCGGACGAGTTGAGGCCAAACTTGGAGGCGTCACCACCGCTCTCACTCCACTTGCCGCTGCCGTTGCTGGCAAGCTTGATGCGTATGCCAAGATTGGGGTGTACACCAAGCTTCTTTGCCGTTTCTGCAATAATAGCCAACTCGGGCAGCTTTTCGATAACGAGGAAGACACGTTTCCCCATCTTCTGTGCCAGCAAGGCAAGTTCGATGAAGTTCTGGTCTTTGTGGCCATTACAGATGATGAGGCTGTCGCTATCCATGTTCGTGGCAAGCACAGCATGAAGTTCGGGCTTTGAACCGGCTTCGAGGCCAAGATTATAGCGTTTGCCGTGGCTGATGATTTCTTCCACGACGGGACGCATTTGGTTGACCTTGATAGGGAAGATGATGAAGTGTTCGCCTTTGTAGTTATACTCCTTTGTCGCTTTGCGGAAGCACTCGTCTGTCTTTTCGATGCGATTGTCCAAAATATCGGGAAAGCGAAGCAGTACGGGAGCCGTTACGTGTCGTGTTGCAAGTTGGTCGACGACTTCTTTGAGGTCAACCTGCACGCTGTTCTTTTTAGGCGTGACATAGACATGTCCCTTTTCGTTGATGCCAAAGTAATTGACTCCCCAGCCTTTGATGTTGTAGAGCTCTTCGGAGTCTTCAATGCGCCATTTCTTCATCTTTTGTTCAATTCAGAATTATCAATTCGTTATTACAGTTCCAGTTCTTTGCGGATTAGCTGAACGCTGGTTTGCAGTTTGTCGTAGTTGTCGAGCAGGGTTACATCGACGATGTGCTTTGCCTGCATATAGAAGTGTTCTCGTTGCGAGAGTGATGTTCGGATGTATTCGAGCAGTTCTTCCGGGCTTTTGCCTTTGATGAGCGGACGTTCTACTCTGCCCATCTGAAGGTGTTGTGCAAGGACTTCCGGTGTTGCTTTCAGATAGACACTTTCGCTTACGCTTCGAATGTATTCCATGTTGTCGAAGAAGCATGGAGTACCGCCTCCACAACTCAGTACGATGTCCTCGAATTCTGCTGCCTCGTGGAGCATGTTGCGCTCCAACTCGCGGAATCCGTCTTCGCCTCTTTCTGCAAAGAGTTGTGCTACGGAACGATGGTAACGCATCTCAATGTACCAGTCGAGGTCGTAGAAGGTGCGTCCGAGTGCAAGCGCGAGTTGTCTGCCGACAGTTGTCTTGCCCGAACCCATGTAGCCAATCAGGACAATACTTTTCATTTGCGCGTGAAGCGTCGTTTTGTTGTGTTTGTTGTCTTGTCGCTTTGTTCGTTTACGATTTGCATGCACTCTTCGTAGGACAGTTCTTTTGCTTTCTCGTGCAATGCTTTAGGCAGACGATAGTTGTTTCCTTTGTATGCGATGTATGGTCCGTAGCGTCCGTTCAGTACTTCCATTTCTGCATCTTCGCTGAAGGTTTTGAGGTGTCGTTCGGACTCTTCCACATGTTTGCGATGCATCATGATGACGGCTTGCTCGAAGGTTATCTCCATGGGGTCTGTGCCTTTCGGGATGGAGACGTATGAGCCTTTGTGTGCGATGTACGGGCCGTACTTGCCTGCTCCGATGGTGATTGGTTCGCCTTCGTACATGCCGAGTTTTCGTGGCAAACGGAAGAGTTCGAGGGCTTCGGCGAGTGTAATGGTTTCGAGTTTCTGGCCTGCTGCAAGTTGTGCGAAGCGTGGCTTTTGTTTGACGTCAGTGCTTCCTAACTGTGCTACGGGGCCAAAACGACCTATCTTTACGGTGACGGGTGCTCCTGTGGCGGGGTCGTTGCCAAGCAGTCGTTCGCCAACCTTGTGTTCGGTGTGTGTGTTGATAGACTTCTCCACTTGTGGTTCGAAGTCTTCATAGAATTCTTTTACGATGCCTTCCCACGAGATTTTTCCTTCGGCTATTTCGTCGAACTTCTTTTCTATGTCGGCAGTGAAGTTGTAGTCCATGATTTCGGGGAAGTTCTCCTTGAGGAAGTCGTTGACAACGATGCCTGTGTCTGTGGGGAGGAGTTTGCCTCTCTCTTGTCCGACGATGGTGCTATGTGACTCTTCGGCGATTTCGTTTCCGGCGAGTGTGATGGTACGGTAGTTGCGTTCTTGTCCTGGTTTGTCGCCTTTCTCAACGTATTCGCGTTGTTGGATGGTGGTTATGGTGGTGGCATAGGTGCTTGGACGTCCGATGCCGAGTTCTTCGAGCTTGCGTACAAGGCTTGCTTCGTTGTAGCGGATGGGGCGTTGCGAGAAGCGTTGTGTGGCAATGATTTGTTCGCGGTCGAGACTGTCGCCGAGTTTCATGACGGGCAGTGTGCTGAGGTTTTCGTTGTCGCCGTCTCCTTCGGAATAGTTGTCGGTGTGCGTGTCGTTGTAAACGCGCAGGAAACCGTCGAACTTTATGATTTCTCCGTCGGCCTGGAAGGTTTCTTCTTTGCCGTCGATGCTGATGACGACTTGGGTGCGTTCCATTTCTGCGTCGGCTATCTGGCTGGCGATGGTGCGTTTCCAGATGAGGTCGTAGAGGCGTCGTTCTTGCTGGTTGCCTTCTATCTGCTGTTGGTCCATGTAGGTGGGTCGGATGGCTTCGTGTGCTTCCTGTGCGCCTTTCGAACTGGTGTGGTATTGTCGTGTCTTGACGTATTCTTTGCCCATCTGTTCTGTGATGACGCTTTTGCTTGCAGCGAGGCAGAGTTTGCTGAGGTTGACGCTGTCCGTACGCATGTATGTGATGCGTCCGCTTTCATAGAGGTGCTGTGCCACCATCATGGTTTGTGCCACGGTGAAGCCAAGTTTGTGTGCTGCTTCCTGCTGGAGTGTGCTGGTGGTGAAGGGAGGTGGTGGTGTGCGTTTGACGGGTTTGGTTGTGATGTCCTGCACCGTGAAACGGCTTTCCTTGCAACTCTCCAGGAAGGCTTTCGCCTCTTCTTCTGTCGAGAAGCGGCGACTCAGTTCGGCTTTTACTTCGCTGCCTTCGTTGTTGCGGAAGATGGCAGTGATGCGGTAGTTTTCTTCTTGGCGGAAGTTTTGTATCTCGCGTTCACGTTCTACGATGAGGCGAACGGCAACGCTCTGCACGCGACCGGCCGAGAGACTGGGTTTCACTTTTCGCCAAAGCACAGGGCTGAGTTTGAAGCCAACGATGCGGTCGAGTACTCGACGTGCCTGTTGTGCGTTTACCAGGTTGAGGTCTATTTGCCGAGGGTGTTCTATGGCGTCCAGGATGGCAGACTTCGTGATTTCGTGGAAGACGATGCGACGTGTCTTTTCCGGTTTCAGGCCGAGCACTTCGTAGAGGTGCCAGCTGATGGCTTCTCCTTCGCGGTCTTCATCGGATGCGAGCCACACGGTGTGTGCCTCTTCTGCTTGGCTCTTCAGTTGTGCCACGACCTTTACTTTGTCGGCGGGAACTTCGTATTGTGGTTCGAAGGTCTTCTCGTCAACGCTGAACGATTTCTTTTTCAAGTCGCGTATGTGTCCGTAACTTGACAGGACTTTGTATTTGTCACCCAGGAATTTCTCGATGGTTTTTGCCTTTGCAGGGCTCTCCACGATTACAAGATTCTCCTTCATTGTCGATTCTGTGTTTTTTGATTTTGGGCGCAAAGATAAGCATTTTTTCCAAACTACACATTATTTATATGCAAAAATCAGTCCTTTGCTAAAACTTCTCCTCCTTGCTGCCTTCTTTACTCCTTCTTTTTATATGTGCGCCATGCAGACGCACGCGAGGCACTTTCTCTCCGAGAAAAGGTCGATAATACGAATCTATTTCGGCAATGCCAGGGGCAGAAAGCGAATGGATATAGTCGAACGTTATGGAACATGCAAATGTCATTCCATCATAACCTGGAATTCAAAAAGAGCAGAAAGAAGAAAAAAAACGATTTGGAGTAATCGGAATTCAATCAAAAAGTTATATCTTTGCAAGGCAAAGTATGTAAACAGGAAACCACTATGAAGAAGATACACCTCCTTGTTCTTGCACTTTTTGCCTGCATCGCAGGTTGGGCGGAGGACAACAACAAGTTTTATTTCACCGATGCTGTCATCAAGCCTGGCGAAACGGCAAACATCGAACTCTGCATGAGAAACGAAGCCACAGACCTCTCTTGCCTCGAAGCAGAGATACAACTGCCCGAAGGACTCTCTGTCGTTAAGGATGCAGAAGGGAATCCCCAGGCAACACTCTATCGCAATCGCATAGCAGATCACGAAATTCTTGCCAATGTCCTTGCAGACGGCAAATTGAAACTCCTTGTCAGCTCCGTAAGCGGTCAGGCGTTAGACAACGTCGAAGGCCCGCTGCTCAGTTTTTGTGTTCGGGCAGACGATACCGCTCCTGTAGGAGAATGTGCAGTGGAGACCGTAGGCGAATCGTTGCTCGTAAATGCCAGCGCAGAAGCCTTCTATAGTGTTGGTGTAAAGGGCATTGTGCAGATAACCGATGATGCAACATCCATCGAAAGCCTTCAGGAGCAAAGTCGAAACGGCCTTATTTACAACACCTCTGGCCAGCGCCTGAACAAGAAGCAGAAGGGCATCAACATCATCAACGGCAGAAAAGAACTCCACAAGTAGGCAACCACCTTACGCTACTCCCTTGTTATGAGCGATGCCAAGGTGAATTGCAAAACATCCTGCAGTCCACTTGGCAAAATGGACGCGTCCGTTCTGCCAAGTCCACGCGTCCGCTGAAAAAACTACTCCAGTGTAATTGTCCAACTTCTCTGCAGAAGTAGGGGAACTTCTCTGCAGAAGTCGGCGAAGTTCTCTTGAGCGTTTTCTTAACCTCCCGCAAGGAGTGCTCCGTTGCGAAATAATACAATCGTTATTCCCCGGTGTGAGAACTGGATTGAAAGAAGTAAGTTCGTAGTACGCCTACTCCTTGTTTTCGGCATAATACTCGTCCCATTGACGCTGCACTTCGCGCCAATCCACTTCGTCGCCACTGGCAACCGCTTCGGCCAGACGCAGTTCCTCATCGCGCTGCCTCTTCTCTGCATGGCGCAGTTTCATGCTCTCGATGGTTGCATCGTCAAGAATCTGGATGGCACCTCGCCGTATGCAGTTCTGCAAATCCTCAGGCCCGAAGGCCTTGCCCTGCACATTGAAGTCGGCAATATTGAACTCGAATGTCGTGCGGAGCGTATGTCGCACCATCTTTTGCTGAAAGCGAGTGCCGGCCATCTTCCTTGCCAGCAACTTGCCGATAACGTTTATTTCGCGTTGTGAAAACTTCTTTCTTCCCATTTTTGGTCAATTTGCGGTGCAAAGATACACATAAATATCCAAACCACACCTCCTTTCCCGTATGTTTCTGTCAGTCGGGCAATGTCTTTACCCCAAACAACCACAAGCTCCCCCGTCATGATCTCGCATCAAGACAAGAGAATAAGTAGTCTTCAACCTTCCCCGACATGATCTCAATACTTGCTGTAATATCATCACGTATCCTTTTCCTTTTCGCGCGTATTATATATATAATGTGTAAATATTAAAGATGCATATTGTTTGCTAAAAAGTTGTGTGAATGTTTTGTCAGTTTATTGAAAAGGTGTACCTTTGCAGTCGCAAATGAGGCTTTCCCGTGCCTCTGGTACGGGTAGGGTTTTGATGCGCTCCATTTGGAGTCGAGTTCTTTGAAAGATTTACATAGACAGAAATTGTAGTACAAGAAAGAAAACGTGTAAGTTTGCATATAGCAGACGAACACAAGTGAACCGTCAATATTCTTATTAATAGGATATATGAGTAGTACAGGTTCAGGCTCTTTTCTAAATCAGACAAGTTCTGCTTTTATAGCATTACTAATGATATTTTACAATGAAGAGTTTGATCCTGGC
>JAGBTN010000007.1 GCA_017631315.1 Bacteroidaceae bacterium
CGGAGAAGATTGCAAAGAAAAAGGGTCTTAAAATTGTCATTTGCGTTGATGAGTTCCAGAATATCAGAGTTTACCGATCCTGACTATTTCCAAAAGAAGTTGCGTTCGCATTGGCAGCAGCATCAGAATGTTGCTTACTGCTTGTATGGTAGCAAACGCCATATGATGATGGAGGTATTTACCAACTCGTCTAAACCATTTTACAAGTTCGGCAATCTGATGTTCCTCAATAAGATTGATACGCCTTATCTTGTGGATTTCTTTAATAGTCGCTTCGCAGATACCGGCAAGAGCATAAATGAGGATGCAGCCAATCTGATTGTGAAACTTGTAGATAATCACCCTTACTACGCACAGCAGCTCGCACAACAGTCGTGGTTGCGAACAAAGGATATCTGTACGGTTGAGATAGTGCACGAGGCACACGCAGCATTGGTAGAACAATTGAGTTTATTGTTTGTAACGATTACCGAAACATTGACCACGCAGCAACTGAACTACCTTAAAGCTCTTATTGCAGGCGAAAAGGCAATCAGTTCTACCGATGTGATGCACCGTTACAAAATATCTTCTACGACCTCAATAGCACGCTCAAAGGCGGCTCTTATCAAGAATGATATTTTGGATAACAAAGCTGGAGAAATCTCGTTCCAAGACCCGATTTATGCCTATTGGTTGAAGACTGAATATTTTGCAAAGTAAAGTATTATAATGCTAATTAGTCAATAAAAATCATTGCTAATCATTACTGATTATCGCTTAAAAATCGTACCTTTGCATTAGAAATCATTTGGAACGCAAATGCGGTAAGAGGCTGAATATAAATCACTTCAATTTGGTTTCTACCGAAACTTGAAAATGAGCTTGAAAAGCGCGGTACAACACGTATATCGAAATCGCTGATTTTCAGCACGATGAATTTGTGAGTATTTTCCGTGTCATTGTAAAAATGCGAGTTGTACCGATTAAGAGGCTAAAACGCTTTCAATCAATAGTGTAAATGTGTTGCATCGAAATATTGATTCTCTCATTGAACATATACTGATCTCCATGAAATCTATTAAAGAAGAAAACTCAAATATAATTTCTCATATAAGTTTCTCTAAGCCAAATACACTAAAGAATGAAGACATAGAACAATTATTAATATGATTACATGTATGGAGAAAAAATCCCAACATTTTTTTATTGGGATTCCAATATCATGATTTAGAGTCATTGAAGAACACTTCTTTATATAGAACAAATTCTCACTTAACAGTTTGAGTGATTTTAAGAATATGATTACTATTATCAATTTCAATCCTTCCCAAACGACTAAGTATTGATTGTCCCAAAAGTAAGGGAGCTTTTTGGTTGCGGACTACGGATGCATGTACATTCTCCAGTTTCAAACCGCCAAAGTCAACCTTTCGAATGTTTATCAAAGTGCCTTCACTAACATTTCCGTTCGCATCAAGAAAATACTGGCTTCCAACAACATCTTTTTTGTCAAGATATCCATTTTTCATCATGAAAGTAGCTTCTACCATGGACAACGATACCGTTGAAGCACCTGTATCAAAAACGAAATACAAAGGAAGATCATTTATCTTACATTTTACATTGCAAATACCATTTTCTTTAGTGAAAGGTACTTCCGTAGTGATTTTCACGCCTACAGTTTTCTTATCTGATGGGTGTGAGAACTTTGCTTTTGTCTCAGACTCATATTTTTCTAAAAGAACTTTAAACTCCGGCAAATCTCTAAGGAAATCCATATCATGGTCAATTCTTATATGAGAGAATCGATTATAACCCATTTTCAAAGACTTTTCAAGATATTCCAATGCTTTCTCTTTATTCTTCATTCTGGAATACAAACATGAAGCATCATAATAGTTTCCTTTCTTATCGTCATCATTGGCGATAATAGTATCAATGGCAGCTATAGCCTTTTCTGTTTCTCCCAAACCTTGATATGCATAATGCAAACATTCATATTTTTCAGGAGTGTTTTCTATTTCAACCACTTTAAGGTAGTCAGCTTTTGCAAGTTCCACCTTACCCTGTCTTGAATATATGTCACCACGAGAAACATATGAATAAGAGTATTCAGGATCAAGGGTTACAGACATTGTAAAATCCTCTATTGCACCATCCTCATCACCAGACAGAGATTTGAACCATCCGCGACGATAGTAACCAAAACCATAATCTGGATAAAGTGCTTGATGTTTATCCCATTCAGCTATAGCCTCTTTAGTGTTACCCATTTCGTATAGCACATCCGCCTTAAACGGTATAAATTGAGCCTTAGTTGAATCAAGTTCTAATGCCTGGTTAATATTACAAAGAGCATTTTCATAATCTCCCATTTCATAGTAACATTGAGCAATGCGACGAAGATTCATATCATGAGCATCTTTTCTATGAGATTCTTCATAAAATGGAATAGCCTTCTCATATTCTTCTTTATGTTCATGCATTACACCTATACAATATGGCCAGTAAGCATTGTTTGGATTCTTAGTACCTTGAATTTTCATCTTTGTCTTTAGCATTCCAAATGCTGGTTCCTTCAAATCCTGCATAAGAACAAATGCTTTATCATCCCCGTTGATAGACAGAGCCTTAATAATATCGTCAGTAGCCTCTGCCCACTTTTCTTTACCAATATATGCTTCCGCACGGAAAGAATAAACGGATGAATAGTCATTATACATGTTCGCTACAAAGTTGAATTGTTCAATTGCTTCATCCCAAAGTTTCTGAGCATTACGGTTTCTTCCGATACCCATATATCCCATAACTCCACCCTGATCGAGTTTTATTAACTGCTTGTAATCATTATCGGCTAAATCATAGTTCTTTTGCTCATAATATATCTGAGCTCTTTTCTCATAGGAACTTTCATCTGACGGACAAACCTTTATTGCGGAAGTATAATCGTTAAGAGCTTTTATAGTATCTTCGAGTGCCAGGTAAACTCCTGCTCTGATATTGTATGTAACAGCTATGAACTCCGAATCTTTTTTGGGTAGATTCTTCAATGCAAGATCAACAGAAGTTAAAGCTCTACCATATTCTTCCTGAGTATGACGAATCATAGCAATCCAGGTAAATGCATAACCATTCTTTGGATTATCTTCAATTTCTTTATTAAAATATATTAGTGCATCATCATAGTTTTCATTACGTAGTTCTTCAACTCCACGATTGTAGTTATATGTATCAGGACGCTTAATTGAGTTCTGCGAAAATGCAAAATCACTTGTTAAGACAAGTGTTGTCATTAACAAAAAAATAACTTTTCTCATTGTTCGTGTATAAATTATTATTAGAATGGAGGTTCATTATTATTCTCGAATGTTAATGCATCTGTCTCTGGTAGAGGAGGAAATGGTTCCATGGGAACAGGAGATTGGGCATTTTGATACACCTTTTCTGTTTGGCGTTCAACTTTCCATGCCCGAATCTGATTATACCATTTTCCATTGTATTCACGAGCATCAACATCAAAGAACACAGTGAGTTCTTCTCCTATATGAATGTTCATGGAATGTATCTTTTCTTCCCCGAATACTTCAAACAATATTTTCTTGGGATATTGTTCTATTGTTTCCAACACATACTGACCACAACGCCAGTTATTACCAGTTCTCTGCGAAGTACCACTTTTTTCTTCAAGTACTGCCAAAATCCTACCTTTTATCTCCATACTAAACGTCCTCCTTTGCCGGTTAAATGTGAAAACACTACAGATTTATGTTTTGAGAGACGATGAGATAAAACTTGCTCAATCCTTTCGGGTAATAGAGCAAGGAAAAGTCCGAATAGAATAAAATAAAAATCGTTCATAGATGCTTTTGAATTATAATGGTGCAAAATTAATCACCCACTATGAACCCTTTGTTCGCAACTATGAACGATTATAAAAAAGAGATTTTATTTGTTAGTTCTTTTTATATAATCTCGGTGGCACTTTATCTAAAGGTGAAGCCAAATTGAGAGTATTATACATTAGATACAACTGATGCATAGTACGTGTCATAGCAACATAAAGTGCTTTTCTTGCTTCTTCAGTATTTGCTCCTTCAAACATTGGTATTATGACTATATCAAACTGAAGTCCTTTGGCACTATGGTAAGTCATTACCTTCGGTAAGTTATTTGTAAAGTGAAGTTCTCCCTGAGCTCTTTTATCCTGAGCTTCCGTTTTAAACTTAAATTCATAATCAAAATCTTTTGATTTAAGTTTTTCGCATACTTCTATTACCTGTTGATTGCTTGGAAGCAGTACACCTATACTCATTTCTGGATTGGAAGATGAAATTTCTATAATCTTATTTATTTGTTCATCAACAGTCTCGAAATGAATGAAATGAGGTAACTCTTTTTCTTTGTTCTGGTATACCTTTTCTTCATATCGCATAACATTTACACCTACATAGTCTTGTGTAATCTTAGCAACATTACGTGGAAGTCGGTAATTGTTATATAGTTTAAGAGGAACAAGCCCTGTCATATCGGCAATTTCTTCAATAGACAGAGTTTTTTTTCCGAAATGGTTATAGATAGACTGAGCTGAATCACCAAAAAAGAAGTAATGTTTAGCTGCTGCCTCTATGAACTCCTCAATTTCTTCACGTTCAAAATCTTGGATTTCATCAACAATAATATAGTCAGCAGAGGGCATGCCCAGATACTTCCAATAATGATAATGATAAAACATGTAAGAGCTACAGCTTCTACCAGTTTGCATGAAACTATTAAGAGAACGTGTAAGAGATATAAGTATCACGGAGTTTCCCTTTTTTGCAATCTGTTCTGCTTTATGCATTGCAATAACAGACTTTCCACTTCCAGCACAGCCTGTAACCAACATTGATTGGTCAATTGTTATATCAATCAAATCAAGCTGATCGTCATCTAAAGACTCTTCATCTAAATCCCAGTCTTCAACAGCAAGACGCATTCGCTCCTTTAAATGTTTCTCTCTTTTTGGTTTGTAGACAATCGGAATTTCTGGAATCTCCTCTTCTTCAGTTGTAGGAGTTTCCATAATATGGGATTTGTTGAGCAACTCCCTTAACTCCTCTATTTCCCTTTGTTTTTCTGCTAAAAGAGTTTCAACTTCAGATGTCCTCACTTGTGATGCCAAGTGTTGTTCCTCCACTTCAGCCAACTGTTTCTTTGCAACCATCAAAGCTGCTTCCTTCTCATCAATAGTCTTGTTGGCAATATCTATTTGATTCTTCACCTGATTTAACTCTTTCTCTCTAACAGAATTAAAAGAGAAAGACTGCAATCCATTCAGAAACTCAACAGTTTCGGTTGAAATTATCGCATTTCCTTTTAAGAAGTCAAGAAAACCAGGAATACATGTAGCACAACCTCTTGCTTGTTCTTCTTCTTGCATTGTGGAACCACCTGTATGACTTCCGAACTCGCTTGCAAAGCTATACCAACGACACAATTCAGAGCTATAACTTTCAATACTAAATTTTAATCTTTTCTTATGTACATCTTCTCTTGCACTGTACACATCTGGATGATGCATAAAGTAAACACGAGGGAATATTGCAGTAAAGATACTACCTGTTGGTTTTCTTGAAGTAGGTCTTGTATCAATAAAAAAGATATTATCCCTGCCCTTTTGAATTGATTTACGACCTTCCATAATGTCGGCAGAAATTACATCATTTTTAATAATATCGTAAATAACAAGCTTGCACAACAGTTCTATAGCAGGTCGAATGTTTCTAAAGAAAGATGTATAATCCTTCTTGTTGAAGCAATCTACAGCTAAGTTGAAATCGTGCTTAAAACTATTCTTTATTGTTTCCATTCGTTGTCATTTTAGGCAGGAGTTCCAAAACCTGCAATTTGTACTACGTATATATAACCCAAATTACGTGCTTCTTGACACCAATCTTTGGCAAAATTGGTACCGTTAGCTTCGTCTGATTTTAAAGTATCCTCATAAGTCCATACACTAACATCACTTACAAAAAATCCTCTTAGCCTTCTGATGCCATACAAGTTAGCTTGATGGGCAATCTCACTTACACTTGAGAGTCTGGCTACAAAATCTTGTCCATGCTGAATAAAGTATCTACCATAATTATCAGCCACGATAATAACCTCATCATCCTTCTTGACACGAGTAGCAATTATCTGATTTTCAGAAAAATTCCCTTCCCTTACATTTTGTGATAGATAATATTTATTCATCCCCGGTTCACGTTCAGCATAGAGAACATTTCCATCTTTTATAGGCAGATAAACACGATTGGCTTCTTCAATGGCGATTTCACGTAGACCTTTGTAAACATGCAGATATTTCTTCGCACGAGTATATGCAACAAACATCAAACGACGTTCTTCTTCAATATCAGCTTTATCATCTAATTGAAGTTCCTGACCTATGCTGTATGCACGATGTGGTTTCAATGGCAAAGATAAAGATGAAGATGTAATAAATACTGCATCGAACTCGAGACCTTTTACTTTATGCATAGTTGTAAGAATGATGGTAAGAGCATCTTCTTGTAAAATGCGTTGCTCCTTGTAACGATCATATATTTTGTATACTTGACCGCCATCATCCCTTCCAGCTACTTCTAAAATATAGTTGGCCAATTCAGAATATGTATGAATAGATTCGTCAGAACGAATGGATTCCAGATAATTAAGCACAATTGTGTATGCCAAATCAATGTTATAGGCATCCCAAGATGGGTTGTCTTCTATTTTCTTTTTCAAGAAATCCTTCATACTGCGAGCTGTTCTATCATCATCTAGCAACAATTCTGTATCTGGATGTTGATTCAAGAAGTGTATCAAGTCATACACTTCTCTTTCTCGCCATAACTCACAAGTGCTTGCCCCTTGAATACGTATTCTAACATCATCAGGTACTTGTGATCTAATATCTGCATATCCTCGATAGACTTCATTGTTTGTTCTGAAGAACACTGCAATGTTATTTATTATTGCATGTTCATTCCCATTAGTTGCAGCTATTTCATTCTTATTCTTAATGTCGTTGATATATAATAACAAATCATCTGTCCACGATGCAGAACTATCACTGAATATGGTGTATGGCTCTTGCGGTTCATGTACCATTAAGGATGAAGCAGAGACTGGCAAATTACTATCAGCAGGAACAAACTTAGATGAGCTGTCGAGTATTTTCTGATATGAGCGATAGTTGGTAAACATCGTCAACTGATTCGGATGAAGCTCTTCATCTAATTTCTTATAATAAGCGTCTGGATTTAACCATGCAGCATATGTCGCAGGATTATTCATCGTCTGTGTATGACCATTATTATCTTTTGGTAATCTGTCAAATCCATAGATACTCTGATTCTTATCCCCGATCGTAAAGAACTTTACATCAGGATAAATCTTCCTAATTTCAAGTAATGAAAGTAGTCTATCACGCGTTATATCCTGGAACTCATCCACAAGAACGTATTCTATCTGAGGAAATAATCCTCTGAACTCTAATATATTATTCTGCAAGAATTGTAGGAACAATTTCTCCCAAAGTTCTGTAGGAACATTGTCCAAACGACTGCCCATACATATCTTTGCAAGTGCATGGAACGTATGAACATGTAGATGATGTCCAATACGGCTCATACCCAACTTCGTAAAGAGATTGTCGAGTCGGTTTTTAAGTTCGACAACAACTGCTCTATTATAAGCTAGTATTAAAAGATGGCTTGGCTCCACATGTTCCTTATAAATTAACTTAGCACATCTCATCGTCAACATATGAGTCTTACCAGAACCAGGACCTGCCAATACATTTATTATTTCATTCTTCGGTTGCTCGTAAATTTTGATCTGTTCTTCATTTCTCAAATATCCCTTTTCTTTATCACCATAAAATTTCTTTTCCTCTTCTCGGAGAGCTTCTTCTGTTAGTTCAGACATTATATCAGAACCCTCAGGAGCATACTCACCTGCCAAAGCAAGATAATCATTGTAGTTACGGCACATAAAGTATCTACGAATGAAATCACCTTGTTGTTCTTTTTCAATCAACGAGAAAATGTGCATTGCAGTAAGACGAACTTTTTTGACTTTTTCTTGTTCGTCAAAGTCCTGTCTGAAATCGTACATTTCAGATTCCTTATCAGTTCCCTCATCAATGTAAGACTCTGTCTTGTCATTGGTAAGAATTTCAATACCCGAGCTGATCAATGGAGTATGTTCTATGTATGACAGCAGTCTAAGAACTGTCAACACCTTCTCAAAATACCCATACTTATTTCCATTGTCATGAAAATCGAGTTCTTGCAGTTTTTCAGCCCAATTAAAAGGACCAGATTGATTGCATACGAACTTAATCCAGTTAAAACAATCTTCCTCAAAGTATTCTAGAAACCCTTTCCATTGTTCATTCTTGACCTTAACATGAAAATCGAATTTCTCTTCAACTTGCTTTACATGAAACTCTACTCCTGGTATATAGCGAAGAATAGAGAAGATTTGTGGACCTACTCTAGTGATAATATTACGTTTGAATGTTTCTGCAATAGTAACAGCCCCTTTAGGTGGATTCTGAATTTCATTTTTCCAAGGCATGTATATTATTGTCTCAACCTTTTTTCTGCGCTTCTTTTCTTCCTTGATTGTTTCGTAATGAACATCATCAAGAAGATGTTTATATATTCTTTCCCTTCTATCTACATCATATATATGTGTAACGCCTATTTTACATTCATATAGCAGATTACGAACGCCCTCCATAGCAACATGAAGCGCAAACGTGTTATCATTATGATTAACCATGTATTTTGCTTCGCAGAATCTTCTTGTCTTTATTTCACAGCGCATTGTCTCATTGAATGAGAGCAATTTCTGCGAGTGACAATAAAGAATGGCATTCATTATCTGCTGGAACGACATCTTGTACTCCTTAAATGCTGTTCTCATATCTGTTATCGAAAACAGTGATGGACAATCAAGACTCTCTGCATTTCTTTTGAGATAGTCGTAGACAAATTGAAAACGTTGATCTCTGAAATTAACATCCACAGCTTCAGACATGATAGTCATATCATAGTATGCGGGACTCAAGTATTTCAACTTTATGAAACCCATTGTTTCAAGCCAATGAAATGCTAAACGTGACGCTGTTGTATCTGTAAAATGTTCTGAATCATCATTTTTTGTCCACACATTATAAGGTACAACTAATGGCTTAATCATAGTATCTTCTATTGTCCTGAACTTTTTTATGAAGGCCACAATCTTATCCTTACAGTCTGTAAGATCAGACCAACTCATCTGACTACGAACAAGCAGATCTTTCAGTTTATGGAAGTCTTCGTCTGATGTAATACATACAGCTGGTAGTTCATTATGAGAAAGATAGAATTCAGGTCGTTCTGAAGGATTTTCCTGATAGTCTCGTCCTGCTCGTCCAACTTCCTGCAAGTAATCTTCAAGAACTGAAGGTGGAGTATAATGTACCAAGTAGTGAACATTCGGAATGTCCATCCCCATACCAAATGCCTTAGTCGCACACAAGATGTATATATGTTCTGATTCTGCAACTGGTACATCTTCCCCATTCTCTTTACGAGTTTTCTTGAATCTACAATATTTCTCGTTACGTTCTTCTGCATCCAGCCCAGCATGGAAATAATCTATATGGTCAAAGCATCTGTGCAAAATGGAATTTTCTGGAGCCTTTTCGCATAGTGCATTCAGAGCTTCTGCTGTCTCTGAACATTGATTATGTGTTCTACAGAAAATGAGCATACAACTTTCTTTAAAATCAATCTCATTCTCTGTTATATATTGTGCTATCGCCTTAACACGTGCATCATCATTATGACCCTGTTTTCGCTTGCCGGAATTAGTGACAGCAAAAGAAATACCAATATGGTTTCGTATTGGATTATATTCTTCTGCTGATTGACCTAATCTCGTAATATCAGGCATAAATTTCTTAAAGTCTGCCTCTACCTGAGTTGTCACTGTTGCAGAGAACATGGCTATCATTATGTCAAAAGTCTGTTGCAACTCTACACAACGGACTATCGCATTTCTGTAATCAGGCCTAAAATCCTGCCCCCATTGTGATACACAATGTGCTTCGTCAAAAACAACGTATTCTAAACCATTATCCAAACGAAGACGTTGGTACAAAACATCCATGAAAGATCTAACTCTGAATCGTTCAGGGGTTATATACAAAAGTGCTATCTCACCAGATTGGATACGTCTGTATATCTGCTGAGTTTCAGCAAGCATTCTGTCACCACTAAGATAATCAACGTTACTTACGAACCCTTTCGACTGCAATTCCTCAACTTGATCCTGCATCAGAGCACGTAGAGGGGTTACTACCAATGTCAGTTTGTGGGATGTAATAGCCCTACATAAAGCAGGACCTTGGAATAGTACGGATTTACCGCCACCTGTTGGTATAGAAATCACACAGTTACCAGATTTGGATAGCATGTGGTCAACTATTTCTTCCTGTCCATTTCTCCATCCACTATACCCCCAGTTAGAAAGTATCATCTGTTTCATCTGGTCAATTCCTAACTGGTCAGTTTCAGCCACATTATCCTTAAAGAACAAAGAAGCCCCTTCTAAAATATTACGGAACTCATCATCATTCTTCCACAGTTGGAACTCTACACTCTTTGATTTACATGCCTTTGCTAATCCAGAGTAATCTTCAAAGTGTGGATCGGTGATATAGAACATTGTTTCAGGGCTATTTGCCATTGCTAAAGAGCAGTAATGCTCAAATATAGGCCATGCAGCTAGAACACATTGTCTTGCAGTAGTCCGTTTATGATGCTCATCAGCATCAGAATCAGAAGAATCTTCGTAATCACCATCAAAAGGTAATGTATCCCACATAACCATATATCGGTCAATATCCATATTGTCCCAGATATAACAAAATGGTTTGTCTGTTCTATAACTACCTAGTCCTGTCACAAACTGATCCTTAGAAATGATAATCATTCCATCTGGATGATTGCCTATATATTCAAGTTTTCTGAAACCATTACCTTCTTCAGGTATAAAATACCCCTTGGAAGTAGCATATCTATTTAATTCGACATATTCATCAAGAGTGTTTATAACATATACAATCGGAAGACTTCTGTTTTGCTCATGAATCTTATCAATAAGAGCAAATTGGTATGCCCAGTAGTTGCTTCTTCTGGTAGTCACAGGATTTACACGCAATACGGAAGCATCGTACGTATCTCGCAATTGTGTTCGAACTTGTATTATATTCTGTGTATCAGACTTTTCTCCTTTTATTTCCCAATATATTGGATTATGCTTTATACCAGTAAAATGAGACAAGAAATTATCTCTGTATTTCTGATACTGATAGTTCTGATATATAGCAAAAGTGCCATTATGCTGTCTTTCACACCAAACATTAGCGGTCAAAGGATGTTTCTTTATACCTAGTTTTGTTTGATCATCATCAGAAATAACTGCAATATTGGTTGCCGCCATTTGCATAGGCAGTTTGCTACCGACTTCTAGCAAATCCGAGAATTTCCATTCTCGTTGTTCTTTACATTTATGTACTCTGTCCTGTCTTTCCGACCCGATAAAGTATATGTGTTTATAGTCTTTTGCGTAAATTTCTTTAGATTGGAATGAATCTATATCGATACAATCTATCCGACTATTAGACATCTCCACAAATCGTGAAAGTATGCTGTTAGTGAAGGTAATCTTATCACTACCTTCATTTTCAATTCTTAAATACTGTGCTAGATTTGCAACGATTGGTGTGGCTGAAACCTTGCAGAATCTGTGTAAAACAGTATTCCACAAATGTGATGACATTGGATATTCGTTAAGTTGATCTTCATTTATAGCCATGTATTCAATGTTATCCCCAACGCAAGGGAATCGAAGAGGTATTATTTGAGCAATTCGAGGCCATAAATCCTTAGGAGCGATAACCAATACGTCATTATCGTCTGTTTCAGCAACTATGTTAGAAATTTGAGTACGAACCTTATCAGACAGGGGTCTCAGTTCTTGAAAAAAGTGTCTGTCTTCATTTGCTGACATTCTGAAATACTCAGCAAACGCCGGTAATTGCAAAGTACTAAGAATCGTATTAATCTCAGACGGGAGGAAGTCCTTTAGCTCTAAGCATACACCTTTGTCCAAAGACAATCTATATAACTGGTTCCAAAACAACTCGTTTTCCAATTCGGTGTCATCTGTAGCGTTATGTTCCGTTCTGAGAGAATATGCATATCGACATGGATTGAGTAGAATCTCAATCTCTAATGTATCCCAGACAAATGAATCTGTTGAAATCCCCTTTTTTCCTAAAATAGGCAAATCCCATTGCTTAATGTTGTGTCCAACAATAATTGGAGTTTTTGTTACGGCTCTTCCAAGACTTGACAATTGGGCCTCTGATGTATAAGAACGTACATTTCCTTCTTTCAGAAATGCAAATTCTGTAATATTCTCTCCATCAGATTCAATGTCGAACACTACGTATGGGACTTCAGCTTTGCATTTATTCCATTTTTCACCAATATAACTTTTAAACAGTTCAGTACCTTTGAAGTAATTATACACCACATCTATACCAAGATTATCTTCAAGGGTGATAACAAATTGATACTGAGCGTCATCATCCATTAGCCTCACTCCCTTAGAAATTGCTTCTGCACGCAAAGAAGACATAAACTCATGGTATAATTCTTCATCAAGAGATTCTGATGCTATATTCAGGAAAGATTTAATTTTGAGAGGTATCTGGTTAGACATCCACTTCATTGAATTGTCTATATCGCTAATGCTGTTTATACAGCTCACGTTATTAGACAATAGAAATGTTTCCATCAGCAATAGGTCATCGCTAATAGAACATTCTGCGATGAAGTCTGAAAGTAGCTGTTCTTGTTCTGAGTTAAGTTTAAGTTGTTGCCATGTTAAGGAGAACGAAATAAAATTAGATTTTATCTGATTATTCCATTCGCTAATTACACAAGGATGCATTATCCACTTGATATCTGAAGTTCTTTCTGTGAAGTAATAACGCAATGAAGCATTTGGATTGAACTTCTTGTGACTAAAATTCCGCTCAATTTCATCCACAGACATTAATTCTAGGAACTTTCTGCATTGAGTTCTATTATCAATGAAATTATGATTAACAAAGTTCCAAAGTTCCCGTTGATAATCCTCAATTGAAACTTTTGAGCTATATCTTACAAATTCAGGATAGTTATAACTCTTTAACGCTAACAGTAGTTGTTTCTTTAGCAAATCAAAGGCATAAGATATGTCAGCTTGAGAGTCAAGAATCTCGTCTGCTTGTTCTGTGAGACCTACAATTCGCACATCTTTTTTTATGTTGGCATCCAGGATGTTTACTACATCACTTTCGTTATTCCTTATCTGGTTAAGCAAGTCAATTAACACAATTTTCTTTCCTTCATCAGTATTCAGAAAAAAATCGTGAATATCTTTTTGGAAATCTTTTGAAACGTAGTTTCCTCTAATTGTACCTATTACATGAGAGTATTGGTCAACGTAAGCTTTTCCTAATTCATAATCCTCAACAGTGCAAGCAAAAGGCTTTATATTAACAGCTTTCTCCTTGTTGTCACCACGTTTACAGATACTGAACGTTATTAAAAGATTTGTCGATATTTCAGAATCTCCTTGCCAGTCTGATTTATGAAAAAAGATTTCCTTGGCTCTTGTCACAGCACCTGTATCAAAACCTTGACCGTTTGTTACAATAAATGCATATCCCTCATTTTCATTGAAATAATGAACATAACCAATATATCTTGTGTTATCAACATTATCAAACACTGGAAAATCGGGCAAGTTCTCCAAATTCAACTTGTCCAACGGGATATTACCCTTAATATATTTCGATTTTACATTGATGATCTCTTCCATATTGATAGACAAGTTTTGTATACTTATTACTCCTTAGATGGAGTTTTCATTGACATCTTGCGGTTTTCTGCATCAATCATACTGATTTCAAGTGTCAAGCTATCCCCAACATTATATAAATCCTTCATCTTTTTTCCTTTGCCCACATTCATTTCAGAACGATGATACAAAGCATCAAGACCAGGCTCTAGTTCAACAAACACTCCATAATCCTGTATCACCTTAATTTTGCGAGTAAGGATTTGGCCAACAACATAATTCTGGGTAACATTATCCCATGGATTAATAAGAAATGGAAGTATGGACAAACTTATTCTTCTTTTATTGTTATCGAGTTCTATTATTTCTGCATCTAAAGTCTGCCCTAAAGAAACAAAATCATTGGGATCATTAACTAAACCAAATGATAATTGTTTTTTGTGAATAAGACCTCTCAGACCTGGTTCAAGTTCGACAAATGCACCGATGTCTGTAATGTTTACAACAGAAACCTTCAATTGATCACCTATCTTATAACGCAATTGTAGATTATCCCAAGGGTTGTTCTCCAAACGTTTTATACTTAACATCACCTGCCCATTCTCAATTTTTACAACAACAGCTTGAATTTCATCGTTCATCTTGACATTGCAACGAAGTTTATCGCTCCACGTCATTTCGGAAGTAGGAAGGACACATTTAATAGTATCGACTATTACTATCGAATATAATTTGGTAATGTATGTTACTTTTCCTTGTACAATGGTACCTACATGTAGAGATTGTACATTATCATTTAGAATATTGTCCATAACAAGATAAGGCAATCTTTAGGATTATCATTTTGCTGTACTGATTAACAATTCACGAATATCAACATTCAAGAGTTCAGCAATCTTTAACAGCGTTTGCAAATCAGGCTGTGTAGTATTAGTACACCACTTGCTTACAGTAACAGGATCTTTCCCAAGTTGCTCTGCCAACCACTTGTTTGTTTGATTCGCATCAGCAAGCACAGCCTTCAATCGATTAATATTTTGGGCATTGTCCATATTTAAATAATTAACGTTGAATGCAAATTTACTAATTTTTAATGAAATAAAAAAAACTACTGCTACATTCTGCAAGAACTGATAAATATTTGTTGATTTTTCAAATAAAAAGGGTAAAAAGTAATAGAATTAATTAATCATCTGTTGGCATTTCATGCGACACGAACTTCACAACATTTTAAATTCCTGACGGAAAGTCTAATGATTTAATGAAGATTCATTAAAAAATAAATTATTATAGGCACTTTTACGTATCCTACGAACATAGAATTCGTATCTTTTCATTAATTTTGTGACAGAAATTAAAATTCAGTAAATTATGCCAGCTAACAAGAACGCAATGACAAGATATAAGATACTTGATGAACTATTAAGCAGCAGGTATCATAACTACTCTCTTGATGATTTAACAGAAAAGGTAAGCAACAGGTTGGCAGATATGTACCCTGATACAAATGGTGTTGTCAGACGTACAATAGAAAAGGACATATATTATCTTGAATACGAAGGTCCATTTATGGTTGAGATTGAAAGATATTCTGTCCCTAGTTATAGCAAGGAAAAGCAAAAGTCATACATGAAGCAGTGCTTACGATATGCCCAACCTTCATTTTCAATTTTCAAAAAAGAAATGACAGAAGATGAGGAGTATCTTTTATCAGAAGCCTTATCATTACTAGGACAATTCGATGGTTTACCTAATCTTGATGCTCTGGAAGGTCTGAGGTTAGGTTTGGGGGTTAAACGCAACGAACGACATATTATTTCATTTACCAAAAATCCTCTAGAAAATTCAAATCTTCTGGGTGAACTCTTTACCGCAGCATCGCAAAAACAGGTAATAGAGATACATTATCATAAGTTCTCCGCTCCAGACCAAGAACTTGTAGTTAATCTTCATCCATACCTATTAAAAGAATACAATAGAAGATGGTATCTATTTGCGGCTGCAGAAGATGATGAAAAAATGCTTTGCTTCGGTTTAGACAGAATAGATAAGGTCGTTCCACTTCCATCACACAAATATGTAGAATACAATGGAGATCTTAACGAACGCTTTGAGGATATTGTGGGTGTAACACTATTTGAAAACAGTCCTGTTTATCCAATCATTTTCTGGGTAAGCGATTTTTCAAAGGATTATGTGTTGACAAAACCAATACATGATTCACAGAAAAGAGTAAACGAGAAGAAAGCGTTAAGTTTAAGAGAACAATATCCATCTCTTAATAATGGAATATTTCTTCAGATAGATTGCCGAGACAATTATGAATTAATCAGAGAGCTTTCATCTTTTGGCAAAGATTTAATAGTGTTATCACCAAGCGTTATACAGGATAAAGTATGGAATCGCATTAATTCCATGAATGAAGAATATATAAAAATAAGAAGCTCAAAGTAAAAAAAAAGACTACGAACATTGAGTTCGAATATGCCAGGTAATTTTGCATAAAATTCAAAGAAAATGGATTACAAGAAAGAATTTATAGAACATCTAAAGACTACCAATCGTCAAGGAATCGACGATTTGGTAACAGAACTTGAAGACATGGGGTTTTTCAAGGCACCGGCAAGTACAAAGTTTCATTTGAATGAGGAAGAAGGTTTGGTAAAACATTCCTTAAATGTATGCAAAGCTGCTTTAAACATAAGGAAGTCGATGATAGAACTAGATGACACATTACTGGAAGAACTACCAAAAGACAGTGTCATAATAGCTTCTCTACTACATGATACTTGCAAAGCAGATATTTACAAGCCTACGATGAAGAAAGAAAAAAATAGATTTGGAACATGGTGTGAGGTTCCTGGTTATGATGTGGATTATTCCAACTTTCCTCTCGGTCATGGAGAAAAGTCTGTCATTGTATTACTCCGTTCAGGTTTTGAACTTACTGATGATGAAATAATGGCAATACGCTGGCACATGAACGCATGGGATCTCCCATTTCAATCTTATGACATTAAAAGCAATTTCAATAAGGCAAAAGAAATATGCCCATTACTCTCATTGGTTCAAGCAGCTGATTGTTTAGCTTCAAACCTTTTAGAAAGGAAAGTTGAATAATACATAGTTTTACAACAAATAGTTATCTTCTGAATATAATAAATAGCTATCACAATTATGTTAAACAGAATCCTTAAAAGATTTAGGACGCCACTTTCTATCGAATATATTAATAAGCAATTACGGTCAAAAGGAATTGCGACTAATCAGAGTGGTGAGAATAACTTATCTTTCAAATTGTACGATATGAACTGGGATCTTTATTATGAAAAAGATCGCTTTAGTCTACGTAATTCATTCAATATCAGTAGTGAAACAGACAAAGAATGCTTATTGAAGGCTGCAAATAAACTCAATAACAATAGATGGATTGCTAAAGCATTCATTGATGAATATATTGCAGAGAATGATAGTCTAAAGAAAAAAGAAACTATATCATCTATCATTTTTTCATTTGAGAGTTTTTGCTACTCAGAGATGGATTTTATGAACATGTATGAATTTGCTATATATGCAATGACAGATGCCATAGAATTTCACCGTAAATGCTACGCTGAGTTAATGAAGGAAAAGGAATCAACATCCTCAAATAACCCCATAGGCTTCAATGCTAGAAGGAATAACAATGAAGATAGCACTGTGGTAGAAAATAAAAAAACAAGAACAAGAATAGGGTTTATATAAAAAATGGTATACAGAAACGAACACATATATGGAAACAGAATTGTAGCGCAACGCTCTGATTTCAAGTGGGGTGTTTGTGACTTGTCAGGTACTATTATTGTACCATTCGGCAAATACGATTGGATTGATGGGTTTGAGAAAGGGTTAGCAAGAGTAAAACTAGGTCATGAATCAAATGCCATTGCAAATAATAGCAACAAATGGGGTATAATCAATATGAACGGCGAGGAAGTACTTCCTGTAGTTTATGACAACATATGGAATTTTCTTGGAAAGAAGATGTTTTCTACACGCGTTGAGAAAGACGGTGAAGTTAAACACATCAATTTTCATGACCTAAACCCAGAGTTGCCTAAAGTAGCCATAAATAGAGAAGATCACGAACCGTCAGATACACCGGACCTTGATAATGAAGAGGAAAATTATGGTACTACTTTTAGTAAGTATTCCGGAACATATGCCCAAGACATTGCAGGCTTCAGTGATGATATTATAGATGATGTTTTTGAAGGTGATCCTGAAGCTTACTGGAACATCGATTAGATATAAGAACAACAATATTACATTAAAAAAATACGTTTTTTAAAAATCACGAACAATCAGTTCGTACATATGACGTAACTTTGAATCAGAATTAAGAAACAAAGCGGTCTTTGACATTTCTTGAAAACTGGAATTACATTTTGAACCTTCGTCCAGCGTGGCATAAGCCCTGCCTTATCAGGTAGATTCGCAGGATGTCTTCTTGTTCTAAGGAACCTGAAGATAAACAATGTTATCACGTTAACGTTGATACTTGACATACTATGTATGTTTTTATTGTTTTTATGTTATATATTATTTATCATATTTAGTGTATTTACATAAAGAAAAGACATTCCAAATTTCAAGTCTGTCAGAGACCGCCTATTATATAATAATGAGAATGGATAAAGAACAAATAGCAAAACTTGCACATCAGATGGAGACCAAAGATGATCTCGTGACTCTTCTTAACCGTATAAAGAAAGAGGAGATGGCAGAAATGGGCTTTGCGGACAAATATTATCCGTTCTCACAGAAGCTCATGAACTATTATTGTAATCCGAAGAATTCATTTCACCGCTACAAGCAATTTAAAATTAAGAAGAAATCTGGTGGATTCAGACAGATTACAGCACCAAGGAATCGTAGTTTCATGTTAATGCTTTCGTATGTAAACGTCATTTTGAAGGCTCTTTATACTCCTTCTAAGTATACAATGGGGTTTACAGAAGGACGTTCTGTTGTAGATAATGCCCAAAAGCATCTTGGGATGAATTATGTACTTAACTTGGACTTAAAAGATTTCTTCCCAAGTATAGTACAACCACGAGTATGGAAGCGTTTACAATTGAAACCTTTCAATTTTCCTGTACCAGTAGCAAGTGCTATTGCTGGATTGTGTTGCATGAAAGAGATTCGTGAAGATACAGATGGCAAGAAGACCGAACACTTTGTATTACCACAAGGAGCACCAACTTCACCTATCATAACCAATATGATATGTGACAAGCTAGACCACAGGCTTGCAGGTCTAGCTAAAAGATTCGGTCTCAATTACACCAGATATGCCGATGATATTACGTTCAGTTCAATGCACAACGTATATCAAAAGCACGGAGAGTTCTTTGCGGAACTCTATAGAATCATTGAAGGCCAGGGTTTTACCGTTAATGAGAAGAAGACTCGTTTACAAAAAAATGGTTCTAGACAAGAAGTAACAGGTATTACGGTTAGCGAAAAGCTTAATGTTACTCAGAAATATGTTAATGACCTACGTAATATTATTTATATATGGGATAGATATGGATATAGTGTTGCATACAGCAAATTCTTTCCTAAGTACAAGCAAGAAAAAGGACATGTCAAGAAGGGAAACCCGGATTTGGTCAATGTTATTGATGGAAAATTAATGTACCTGAAGATGGTGAAAGGTGACGAAGATTCTGTTTACAAAAGACTTCATGGGAAATTCATAAAGTTATTAAGCAATCTAAATGATCCAGCAAAAAAGACAGAACAGAATATCACCTATGTAGATACATTGCCATTACTAGAATTTGAAAAGAGAAATAATACAGAAGTTTTAGTATGTTTTTCTGAAGAAAAGTACGAATTAACTTTCGATAATGGTATTGTTGTACAGATGTCTGAAGAACATTATGAGATACTAAAAGACAAAACGCCAAAAGAAGAAATAAAATCTACGAGGTTTGTTCCGTCACGACGTTACGCCTATTTCAAGCTTCACAACAAAAAGGTTTATGTTTCAATTAACAAAAGTGTAAAGCCTGAGGAAGAGCATAACAAAGAACTACTTGCAATTTCTGTTTGTCGAGATTCAAAGAACAAGGAATTTTGGTTGTTACACAAGCTAGACAAAGTAACAGTCTCTACTCAAGTTGAATTAGATTTGGATGAATTGAATAATGATTTAGACTCACTTCTGAACTCATAATATGGAAGATAAAATGAAGTCCACACTGGACAAAGTCATAAGATTAGCTAGGCAAAATCCGGAATTTGATTCCGAATTAAGAAAAGCCTTGGGGATTACCGCTTCATCCAACCAGACTAAGGTTGATGATAGCAGACTTAAACACATAGAAAAGTATTTGGGGCTTGACTATTATGTTGATTCCCAGAACTCATCTGTTGATTACAATTTTGTAGATATGGCTGATGTAAGAGCACAACTTATATCAGACAACCGTGAAATGATGAGGTTTAGATATGGCACTCGCTATCATGAAATAGATTTTCTTGAGTTTTGCCGGTATGCGCAGCTTCAGACAGAAATGCTTCTAAATTATTATTATGACAAAAAAAATAATTCTGTATTATCTGATATTAGAAGCCATATAAAAACATTTAATCCAACAGCATTAGGTCTTGATTCTGCCAAATCATTAGCTTCAATACCATACAATGTAAAACTTTGGGCTTTTCAAAACGAATACAAAGACCATAAGTTTATAGAATTATGGAATAATGTTCGAGAGGTGAGGAACGACTTAAGCCATCGTTCCCCCGAAGGTTTCTCTGTACAAATAGAAGAATATCAGAAGATGCTTATCTCATTAGGAATTTCCCTAAATAAAGACGGATCCGTTAATTGGCGTAAAGTTACAGCCAATGAACAAGTCAAAAGTATTTATGAGAGCCAAATAGTAAAGTCTGAAGACTTTAAACGATACCGTTATCTTTTATGGTTAACCAGCAAACCATTTGATTCTATTATAGAAGGATTAAGAAACATTTCTAAAATAGTATCTGATAATTTATAACTATGAACTTATTTTTACTTATAGAGGAATCTAAAGGTTAGCATAACACTATTGTGTAAAATCATTAGTGTCCACTATTATTTGAATATGTTCTTTAAAATGATGATGCATTTCGGTAACAGCAAATCAATGTATTAAATGCCGAAGTATATCATCAGAATGACTATTATTAGAGTGTTGGATTACAGCAGTAACTTTTAAAACAATTATATTTAAACTATATGGAAAAGAAATCATTAATTACTTGGAAGGACGCCATAAAACTGGCCTTCGGAATTGCTGTAGGACTATTAATTACAACAATTTGTTTCTACTGTTTTGCAACATGCAGTGATAATAGGACAAGAAACGGAAGTGCTAGAATAGTCAACAGTAACAACTATGGAGGTACATATCAAAAAAGATTAGTTGTCTCAGGTGTAGTAGCCGACGACTATGATACATTTGGCAATGATACTATTGGAATTTTCAAGAAAAATGAAAAATATGGATATTATAATACAAAAAAGAAGTCAATTGTGATACCAGCTAAATATGAAAATGCATGGAGATTTTCAGAAGGATTAGCTGGCGTTATTATGAATGGCAAATTAGGATTTATAAATATCAAAGACGAAACCGTTATCGGTTTCAACTATGGTTATCATGAAAGTCACTTATATGAATTTGTATTTCGTTGGGGGCATTGTGCCGTGCCAAATGAAAAAGGTCTATGTGGTATCATTGATAAAAACGGTAAATGGGTTATCAAACCCATATATGAGTTAGCAAATGTAGCAAGTGCGAATTACGCAATCGTAAATGTAAAAAATGGTTTTAAGATACAGGTTGATTATAATGGGAACATTCTTAATCCACATGTAATAGACGAAGTGGAAAGACTTACATATACTAAAAACATTAAGGATGTGTCAAATGAAGAGTATATAGAATACCCTACCTCCTATTATAAATATAAGGTTAATTATAATGTTGGCTTAATGGATATGAATGGTAAAATCATTACCCAACCCATATATCACGAAATATCTGCTTTAGATGAGAAACTCTTTTCAGCGACTTTAAAAGATGCTGCATCTATAGTAATAATCGATGAAAATGGCAACGTTATTAATAATTAAAGACTTATGGAAAAAAGAGATACAATCATGCCTTTCGCATTCGAAGAAGCAACAAAGGATAAATCACAGAATATCATCAAAGTTATAGGAGTTGGTGGTGGAGGCAGTAATGCTGTTATAAATATGTATAAACAAGGTGTCCATAATGTGCTATTCGCTATATGCAACACCGACAGCCAAGCACTGGCACAAGCAGATATACCTATTAAAATTCAGTTAGGAAGTGCGGGTTTGGGTGTGGGCGGTAAACCTGAAAAAGGAAGAGAAGCAGCAGAATCGAGTATAGATGCTATTCAAACCCTATTTGAAGATGACACAGAAATGGTCTTTATAACTTGCGGAATGGGTGGCGGAACTGGAACTGGTGCAGCACCAGTTATAGCAGGTTTGGCCAAAGAAAAAGGAATCCTTACCGTAGGAGTCGTAACGATACCATTCGCATTTGAAGGTAAAGTAAAGATTAAAAAAGCCTTGCAAGGTGTTGAAGAAATGAGGAAAAAAGTCGATTCTCTTTTAGTGATTAATAACGAACGGCTATGCGAGATATATTCAAATGAAATATTACGTTTGGAAGACGGATTGGCAAAAGCCGATGAAGTTGTCACTATCGCCGCTAAGAGTATTTCCGAAATAATCACAATGAGAGGTATTATCAATCGAGACTTCTGCGATGTACAAACGGTAATGAAAGACGGAGGTGATGCAATCATGTCTGTAGGTTATGCTAGTGGTGAGAATAGAATTGGAAAGGCTTTTATAGAAGCTTTAAAATCTCCTTTGCTTAATAATACAGAAATAGAGAAAGCTCGTAGAATGTTATATATTATTTATTCCAGTGACGAGCATCAAGTTGCTATTTCAGAGCTCAATGAAATTCGATTTTTCATGAATGATTTGGCCGAAGATATTGAAGTATTGTGGGGCGTTTACCGAGATAATTCTTTAGGTGAACAAGTAAAAGTAACTTTAATTGCTACCGATTTTGTTGAACAAAACATTAATCAATCATCAAAGAACAGCGCTACAAACATGAATGAGCCACAGAAAAACCTTCTGGAAATGTATTATGGTGAACGTAACCCAAAGGTTGAAAAAGAACTTGAAGAAGTTGAAATAAATAAATCAACAACTGAATGTAAAGAAGTTACAACAGAATCTTCAAGTCAACCATGTCATCAGAAAATCAGGTTTATAGATCGTTTTTTAAAGAAACTAGGTGAAGTTGTAGAAGCATTGGATTAATCCTATAGAATGAGATAATATGACAAACTGGATTAAAAGTATTTGCGGTAAGAAAAGAAAATCTGAAAATAACATACTTATTCCTAATGTTTCAGAAGCTGATATTATCGAAATAAGGAATTTTGCTTTAAAAGGTTGGGAACTTGGAGAAACACATGGTTTATCTCATTGGCAAAGAGTGGAGCGAAACGGAATCATATTAAGCACGTACAATGGTAAAATCCGTGAAGGTATAAATATGAAGATCGTTCGATTCTTTGCTTACCTGCATGACAAATGTCGATTAAATGATTGGGCAGACTTGGAACATGGAGTAAGAGCAGCAGATATGTTACCTATCATTAGAGACACAATATTGAAAGATTTTACAGATGAAGAAGTTTCTTTATTGGATAGAGCTTGCAGATACCATACAACAGAACTTCGTACAGGAAATCCAACCATTGATGTTTGCTTTGATGCTGACAGATTGGATTTGGGTAGAGTCGGGATAGTTCCGAATCCAAAGAGAATGGCTACGGAACAAGGTGCTTATTATGCAGCAAACATTCATTTGATTAACGAACTTAATGGCATTATCTTTTAAATCATAAATGAAATCTTAACCATATATTTACTAATCTGAAACTACCATACAACATAATCCGCCAAATCTATAAAAAACACCGAGATTTGGCGGATTATAATCAATCTATAATATCAAATCTCTCCTTGAACATATTCTGTTCAGTAAGGGAAAGACCGATTGAAGTGGCTAATTTCGACCAAGAGGACATGGATTCCTTCACTTCACTGATGATAGAACTTGCAACTTTAGAGGAAATCATATAATCATCACACGAATCCAATAGAATATCCAAATTGGACTCTGTTGTATAGGCATTGATAAGAAGACTTTGGTCACGAGCCAATGTCGGGTTCAAATCATAGGCAGGTGAAAGTGTCCAGCCCTTAGGAGTCAATAGGAATCCATGATTGCGGAAGTGGTCATCGGTATTTCCTATGGCTATATTGAAGGCTACTCTTCGATAGAGTTCCTGAAGATTCTTCTCTACATCGCAACATCCTTGCAAGATAAAATCCACGATATCGAGATACCCGTTGCCTGTTGAAGCATTCTGTCCGTCCGTCAATCCCAACATAGTCATTGCAGAAGCAAAATGGATTCGCTTTCCTGCCTCATTACGATCAAAACGTTTGGATAGCAGCGTATGATACTTGCTTCCGGCCGTAATTACCCTTGTTTCCGCACAATTAATACCTGCTGATTTGGCCATCAGATGAGCAAAGTGCTCCCAAAGACCCACATCATACAAATCCTTACGTGAAGGAAACTTTGCCACATACAAATGTTTGTTTTCATCGATTACAGAAGCTTTAGGACGGGCACCACCCAAAGAAGTACCAGGTTGAACAAGCTGCATAATCCATCTTTTCTCGGGCAAAGAATTCTTTTCTTCGCTCAGTTCGACCTCTTGACTGGCCGCAATCAGTTCACGAATACTGGCTATTGGCGGAATCTGAAGTTCATGGGCGCAATTGATGAATTCTCCATCCAGAGACTCCTTAAAACGGAAACCTCCCATTCGGGTTGCATCATCAATACCAAGAAGATAATCCATTGACGAGAGTCTTCGTACTGGACGCTTCTCTTCTGCTGCAAGTATCTGTTCACGACGGAGAACCAACGTACGTCCCCAACGGTCGGGCAAGGAATCGGAAAAACAACCGAATATATCCTTACCAGGTTGGCCATATTGCATACCCACATAGTTGTTGAGGTCATCACTCAACGACACACTACCATGCTTCTTCAACCAGGAAGGTTCAAACTTGAAACCATACGTCTCTCCACCACGAATACTGTCCATAGTGAGTTCACCAACCAGTTCTATATTTTCAAGCCAATCGAAATCGGCAAAGACAAACAATCGTTTCATACGTTACACCTTTTTAGTTGCTCTTTCCCTTCTCTTCAACTGCAAATCCTGCAATCCTCTACCTATTGGATCTTCCATTGCTATCAGTAGAATATCATCATCAAGCTGGAGTGCATAGAGTACACGCAAATAGATGCCGATGCTGACAGTTGGCAAACCCTTCTCTACACGAGACAAGGTGAGTTCGGAGCATGTAGCACGTTCTGCCACCTGGGCCATACTCAGGTTTCTACGAAGTCGGGCAAGCTTTATTTGCTCACCTACGATTTGCATCTTCTCCGTAAGCTTTCTGGGAAGCTTAGTGCTCATTGTATTCTTTGTCATATCATCTCAACATTTATTTCCGTATGCAAAGTTACAACTATTTCTTTATTTTATGATAGGTTGATTGAATTATATTCGATTTAAAACACACATTTAACGTATTTTACCCACAAACCTGCCATTTCAATAAGGAGAAAAGCATTATCAAGCACCAAGTTTATGTTAAAATCATGTATATATACATGTAATCTAAACCCGAAAATTAAACTCAAATCCACTTCCGTGAAAAGCAAATGAGTTTAAGTTTTATCATATATATGTATATGTCAATTTAAACCTAAACTTAAACTCAAAGACAATCCAAAAACAGAGATTATCTACTAACTATCAAGGGAATACGAAGTAGCCACCGATGAGATTCTGTACAATATCTTTCAAATGTTCCAGAACGCTTCCAAATGATTTTTCAAGCAAATTTTGGCAGATTTTGGCCCAAATTTTTTCTGGTCTTTAATGCCGTCATTGTAATTGTTAATCTAAATAGAGCAAAACAGCATAAAATCGGATAAAATACTGAGTGATAGCACTTAATAAAAGTTAAATATGTTAAATATCAACTTTTTAAAGAAAAATTCTTTCTCCTTTCTGAAATTAAAAATTATCTTTGTAACACGTTGAAAATATGGGAGTTATGAGCTTGGCTCAAATTTTATTCCTATTTTTTACAAATTATTGATTATCAAAATGTTAACTTTGCTGCATCGTAATATATAATTACACAAAGTTTTATCGGACACCAATAAAAATATTATTCTGCATCCGAATATAACCACAAGAGATGGTTAAAATTTAGATATCAAAAAAGCCTCTCCCTTTTTGCACAGGGAGAGACTTTTACTTATATATATTATATAATGTGTAGATCTTTAGAACTCTGCGTTTCTGGGTGTTCTGGGGAAGGGAATGACGTCGCGGATGTTCTGCATGCCGGTAACGAAGAGGATGAGTCTTTCGAAACCGAGACCGAAGCCGGCATGTGGACATGAACCGTACTTGCGGGTGTCGAGATACCACCAAAGGTGCGTCATATCCATGTCGCGACGATTGACCTCTGCCATCAACTTGTCGTAACTCTCTTCGCGAACGCTGCCACCGATAATCTCACCAATGGAGGGGAAAAGAACGTCGGTGCCTTGCATTGTGGGACCAGGAGCAACAGCTCCCTTATAGCCAATGCTGCCACCGTCGGCTGTCTCCTGGTTCTGCTTCATGTAGAAGGACTTGAACGAACGTGGGTAGTCGGTCATGATGACTGGCTTCTTGAAGTATTCCTCTACAAGGTAACGCTCGTGCTCGCTTGCTAAGTCATCGCCCCACTCGCATGGGAACTCAAACTTCTTGCCGTTTGCCTTTGCTTCCTGCAGAATCTTAATGCCTTCGGTGTAAGGCAGACGAACGAAGTCTTCCTTCAAGACACCTTCAAGACGCTCGATGAGTGTCTTGTCTATCATTTTGTTGAGGAATTCGAGGTCGTCCTTGCAGTTGTCGAGTGCCCACTTAACACAATACTTGATGAAGTCCTCTTCAAGATCCATAAGTTCTTCCTGATCGAGGAAAGCAACCTCTGGCTCAATCATCCAGAACTCTGCAAGGTGGCGAGGTGTGTTGCTGTTCTCGGCACGGAATGTCGGACCGAAGGTGTAGATGGCACCAAGAGCGGTTGCACCAAGTTCGCCTTCAAGCTGACCGGAAACGGTCAGAGATGTTTGTTCAGCAAAGAAGTCGTCGTCGAAGATAATCTTACCTTGTTCGTCCTTCTTCAGGTCGTAAAGGTTCTTGGTTGTTACCTGGAACATGTTGCCGGCACCCTCGCAGTCACTTGCCGTAATGAGAGGTGTGTGGAAGTAGAAGTAGCCATGCTCGTGGAAATAAGTATGGATGGCCATTGCCATGTTGTGACGTATGCGAAGGATGGCTCCAAAGGTGTTCGTGCGTGGACGAAGGTGTGCCACAGTGCGGAGGTATTCCCAAGAAGCACCTTTCTTCTGCAAAGGATAGGTGTTGTCGCAGTCGCCAAGGATCTCAATGGTAGTTGCCTGTATCTCACTTGCCTGTCCGGCAGCAGGACTCTCAACCAACTTTCCGTCGATGCTCAAGCAGGCACCGGTCGTGATACGCTTCAGTGTCTCTTCGTCGAAGTTGGCTTCGTCGCCTACAATCTGAACGTTCTTGATGGTACTGCCATCGTTCAAGGCAATAAAGAAGATTCCCTTACTGCCACGCTTTGAGCGAACCCAACCTTTAACGTTGATGTCCGACCCGTATGCTGTGCTCTTCAGAGCATCAATAACTTTTGTACGTTTCATATCTGTATTTAACATTTAATCATTTACCATATCACTCTTTAAAAGAGCAGATGGAGGTTTCCTTATTCAAATGCTCCCATCCAGAGCATACTTACCTCTTGCTCGGTAAGGAAACGCCAGTCGCCACGACGTACATTCTTCTTTGTTAAACCAGCGAAGTAAACACGGTCGAGACGGATAACCTTGTAACCAAGGTGTTCAAAGATGCGACGCACAATACGGTTGCGACCACTGTGTATCTCAATGCCAACCTGCTTGCGGTCTGTCTCGCTTGCATATTCAATGGCGTCTGCATGTATTTCTCCGTCCTCGAGCATGATGCCATCTGCAATCTGCTTTATGTCGGCAGCAGTGACATTCTTGTCGAGATGGACATGATAGATTTTCTTCTTGAGGTATTGGGGATGTGTAAGTTTAGTAGCCAACTCACCATCGTTTGTAAGCAGAAGAACACCGGTTGTGTTGCGGTCGAGACGACCAACAGGATAAATGCGTTCGCGACAAGCACCCTTCACAAGGTCCATAACGGTCTTGCGGTTCTGTGGGTCGTCGCTGGTTGTTACATAGTCTTTTGGTTTGTTGAGCAAGACATAGACTTTCTTCTCAATATTGACTTGTTGGTCGTGGAAGAGAACGATGTCGGTACGTTTTACCTTTGTGCCGAGTTCTATTACAATCTCTCCGTTTACCTTTACTACACCAGCCTGGATGAAGTCGTCTGCTTCACGACGAGAGCAAACACCAGCATTGGCGAGGTATTTGTTCAGACGGATTGGTTCGTCTGGATCGTAATGTTTCTCCTTATACTCAATCTGTTTCTTCATGCTGTACTTTGCATGAGGATTGTAGCCGGCAGTACGGGGACGACGATTGTAGCCGCCTTCTCTTTGCTGATAGCCTCCTTCACGAGACTGATAACCACCTTCACGATTATAACGGGGACGTGACTGATAGCCGCCTTCTCTTTGCTGATAGCCTTCGCGTGACTGGTACCCGCCTTCGCGATTATAACGGGGACGTGGCTGATAGCCGCCTTCTCTTTGTTGATAACCATCGCGTGACTGGTAACCGCCCTCACGATTGTAGCGAGGACGAGACTGATAACCACCTTCACGAGATTGGTAGCCATCTTGTCCGTTATAGCTGCTGTTAGGGCGATTGGTACGTGGACGCATTGGACGTCCGTAGCTTCCTTGTCTTTCATAGTTGTTACCCTGAGGGCGATAGCCATCACGGTGACCGCCGTTCTCATCATCGGAGAATTTGTTTCTCCAGTTTTCTTTTTCGTTAATCATTGTTACATTTACAATTTAATCATTTCATTTTACCATCTCCCCTTTTTATGGGGCGAAATAGTGTTTTTCTTCTCTCTGGTCTTTGTTATGGGTATATATTATATGCCTGTATAGGTATATGGTGTAATGGCACGCAATTCTTCCTTCACGGATTCGTTGACGTCCAATTCTTCAATGAAGTTCTTGATTGTTGCTTCGTCGATACCTTTGCCGGTGCGTGTGAGTGCCTTCAGTGCCTCATATGGATGTGGATATGCTTCGCGGCGAAGAATCGTTTGAATGGCTTCTGCACAAACTGCCCAACAGCCTTCAAGGTCACGACGTACTGCTTCTTCGTTCAGGACAAGTTTGCGCAAACCCTTAAGAGTGCTTTGAATGCTGATAAGCATATGCCCTACTGGCACACCGACATTGCGAAGGACAGTGCTGTCGGTCAAGTCGCGTTGCAAACGGCTGATGGGAAGTTTCTGGCTGAGATGTGAAAGGATGGCATTGGCGATGCCAAGGTTGCCTTCCGAGTTCTCGAAGTCGATGGGGTTGACCTTGTGGGGCATTGCGCTTGAACCAACTTCGCCTGCCTTAATCTTTTGACGGAAGTACTCCATTGATACGTATTGCCAGAAGTCGCGGTCGAGGTCGATGATAATGGTATTGATACGTTTCATTGCATCGAATATTGCACCGAGACAATCGTAGTTGCTTATCTGTGTTGTGTATTCTTCACGCTCGAGTCCTAAACTTTCGCGTGTGAAGTTGCGACCGAACTCGCGCCAATCATACTGTGGGAATGCTACATGATGGGCATTGAAGTTGCCTGTTGCACCGCCGAACTTTGCGGTATGGGGGCATGCACGAAGCATTTCGAGCTGGCGTTGCAGACGGTAGACAAACACCATTACTTCCTTTCCCAGGCGTGTGGGGCTTGCAGGTTGTCCGTGAGTCTTAGCAAGCATTGGGATGTCTTTCCACTCTTCTGCGAATTGTTGCAACTGGGCAATGAGTTCTTCAATGAGGGGATAGTACACCTGCTCCAGTGCTTCTTTGATGCTCAAAGGTACGCTGGTGTTGTTGATGTCTTGGCTTGTAAGACCGAAGTGTATGAATTCCTTGTAGGATTCGAGGTTGCCTATTTCGTCGAACTTCTCCTTGATGTAGTACTCCACAGCCTTCACGTCGTGGTTGGTAACTGCTTCGATGTCCTTGACGCGCTGTGCGTCTTCTTCTGTGAAGTTGCGATAGATGTCGCGCAACTGTTCGTCGTCGACGGGGATGTCTTGCAATTGTGACAGCGGCAGGTGCTTGAGGGCTATGAAATACTCAATCTCTACACGTACACGATAGCGAATGAGTGCATATTCTGAAAAGTATGCTGCCAGGGATTCTGTCTTGTCTCTGTATCGTCCGTCGATGGGTGAAACGGCTGTGAGTTTATCAAGTGCCATGTTATATTAGTTTTTATTATTATGAATTCATAATTAAAATGTTTGCAAATATATACAAAAAAAACGAAACGGCAGTTTTTTTGCGATGATTTTTTGCTTTATATGTTTTGAAAGGGTGTTTCTTGTTGGGGTGTCTTAAGTGTGGTTTATCGGTTTGAGGGTTGAAAAAACGGGTGAATTCATTTGTGATGTGCTTGCTTATTCGTACCTTTGCGCCTGCAATGCTGTTTGAATATATCAAGAATTGTTGTTTTTGCCTGAAGAAAAGGGCTTTGATGTGGTGTGTTTTTTCGATGCTTTCCATGGGGTTTGGCATGGGAAAAAATCCCATTGACGGGCCTGGCAGTTCCGATTCGGCTTTTGGTATGGCGAATTGGGCTGTGCTGATTCTCTATTTTGCTGTATTGATGGGTATGGGCATCTATTTCGTGCGCAGGGAAAAGGGGGTAGATGATTTCTTCAAGGGCGGCGGACGTATTCCCTGGTGGGCTGCGGGTATGAGCATTTATGCCACGATGATAAGTGCCATCACTTATTTGGCGATTCCTGCTCAGGCGTATGCCGCAGATTGGACATATTACCCGATGTTATGGATGGCCTTGTTGGTTTGTGTTCTTGTGGTGCGCTACTATCTGCCCTACTTCAGGCGTTCCGGGGCTGCATCGGCATATGCGATACTGGAGGAGCGCTTCAATGTGGCAACCCGACTGATGGCATCTGCGCTTTTTTGTGCTTTCATGGTGGCACGCATGGCACTTGTGATGTATCTGCCTTCGCTTGCGTTGAGTGCTGTGACCGGGGTCGATATTTGTCTTTGTATTGTGCTTATGGGATTGGTTACGATTGCTTATTCTACGATGGGTGGCGTCGAAGCTGTTGTTTGGGGCGATGTTCTGCAGGGAGTTATCCTTGTGGGAGGTGCAGTTTTTGCAGCCTTGTATCTGTGGGCTAATACGGAAGGTGGTTTTGCTGGAGCATGGAAGATTGCCGTCGACGGTGACAAGATGCGTCTTTTTGTCTGGAGTCTCGACTATCGTCGGGTCACCTTTTGGGTGGCTATTTTAGGCGGAGGCATAGCCAACAACCTTATCTCTTACACCAGCGACCAGTCTGTTATCCAGCGATACATGGCTACAAGAGATGAGAGAAGTTCCGGGCGCAGTTTGTTCCTTAATGGCTTTATGAATGTCTTTGTCTCGGTTGTTTTTTATTTCATCGGGACGGGACTCTATACTTTCTACAAGTCGCACCCGGAAAGTCTTGATGTTGGTTTGCTTCACACCGATGCCATCTTTCCGTACTTCATGTCGAACCAAATGCCTGCGGGCGTGGCAGGGTTGCTTATTGCTGCTGTTTTTGCTGCGACGATGAGTACAGTTTCGGGCAATATCAACTCTGTCAGTACGGTTATTAGTATTGATTTTGTGCAACGACTTTGTCCGAAGATTACGGACAGGGCATTGCTTCGTGTGGCACGATGGGCAAGTTTTATGAGTGGCACGATGGGATTATGCATCGCCCTGCTGATGACAACGTGGAACATCGCTTCGTCCTTAGACTACTTTAATACGGTTCTTGGCTTGCTGACAAGTGGCCTGGGCGGACTCTTTGCAATGGCAGTATTTGTGCCTCGCATAAAGGGAAAAGCGGCCTTGACGGGTTTTGTTGCAGGCGAAGCAGTCGTTTTTCTGCTGTTTCTTTATACCGATGTTAATTTCTTTCTCTTTGGCGGCATTGGCATCGTTGTAAGTATCTTTGTGGCATGGCTTGCCAGCCTTTTCATAAATGAACAGTTAGAAGGCCGTGTTTAATATAAAACCTTAATACATTCAAATATGTACCGTCCAAACATTCTACTTTATCCTTTCGTTCTCACACTTTTCCCATTTCTTTCTCTCAATGCACAGACGCTGAGCGTAGATGCAGGAAAGGTCGTATGCGATGTAGAACCGTTGATATATGGTGCAGGCGTAGAGGATGTGAACCATGAAATCTATGGCGGTCTGTATGACCAGAAGATATTCGGTGAAGGGTTTGAAGAACCTGCAATGGTCAGAATCAAAGGCTTTAAGGCATACGACGGTCAATGGGGCGTTGCATCAGGTTTGGCCGTCATAGAGACCACAAATCACGGAAAACTAATTTATGAAGACCGTCAGATTTCAAAAGGGACAGTTGAGGTTGACGTGAGGATGGACAACATAGATGCTATAGCCGGACTCGTTTTCAACGTTGGCAATGCAGGCAACGGTGCAGATGCTTTCGATGGCTATGAGGTGGCTCTAAATGCTCGGAAGGGTACGCTTGTACTTGGCAAGCATCAACAGAATTGGCAACCCATTTCGGAAGCCAAGACAGCATTCAATCCTTTGGGAGAATGGAACAAGTTGCGTGTTGTTATTGATGGCGCAAAGCAGTCTGTCTATCTCAACGACAAACTTATGAAGTCATATCAAGACGCTGACAGCCCGCTCATGTCGGGTTTCATAGGCATACGTTCCTTTGGAGGTTCTGCAACATTCAGAAACCTGACGCTGGATGGAACACTCATCCCATTTGAAAACGATGCTCCTGATGTATCTGGCATGTGGACGCCATATGGGAACGGAACATTCGAACTCGACGCATCTCGAGCGTTTACGGGTAAACATTCGCAGAAGATAGCAGCCTCACAACCGTATGGAGGAGACAAGACGGGCATCTTCAACATGGGACTCAACCGTTGGGGTATCGGCATACAGCAAGGCAAGACTCTGCATGTGTCTCTTTACATGAAAGGAAATGCAGAGAAGGTTCAAGTCGTTTTGCAGTCGGCAAATGGTAGCAAGGAGTATGCCCGAGCAGAATTCAAAGGCATTGGGACAGAATGGAAACGCTTTGATGCGGACTTAATTCCTAACGATACTGACCCAGCCGGCCGTTTCTGCATTGAACTTGCCGAGGGTTGCATATGGGCAGATCAGGTATTGCTTTGCACCGACTCCTATCCTTTTCGTTCTGACATTACCGATGCTTTCCGCCAAGAGCATCTTACTTTCCTGCGATATGGTGGAACGATGGTTAATGCAAAGGAGTACATGACGCGAAATATGATTGGTAATCGACTGGAGCGACAGCCCTACTATGGTCATTGGTACCGCTATGCTACTAATGGATTTGCTATTCCTGAGTTTATGGAATTTGCAAGGCTTATCGGTACAGAACCAACCTTTGCTATTAACATAGAAGACAATCCAGAAGATGTTATCGCCATGCTTCGTGAAATAGAGCCCTACGGATTGAAGTACATAGAGATAGGTAACGAAGAGAATCTTTTCAGCAAAGCACGTCGCGACTACGAGCATTATGTGGAGCGTTACCTTATTTTATATAATGCCATCCACGAGATTTGGCCAGAACTTCAGTTTATCAATGCCGCCTGGTGGCGTCCCGACGAGGTGGGAACCATGAAGTATGTCTTTATGCAACTCGATGGGAAGTGCGACTATTGGGACTATCATCCTTGGACAGAGACACCGCAACAGGCTATAAAGATTGAGGCAGAGATAGCACGCATGAGGGCTTTGTTTATGGAATGGAATCCGAATACGAAGATGCGGTGTGCCATTCTTGAAGAAAACGGCAACACACACGACATGGCTCGTGCTTTGGCTCATGCCGTTATGCTCAACGTGGTGAGACGGTCGGCAGGCTTTGTTCCCTTCGACAGCCCGGCCAATGCCTTGCAGCCTATGGGGCAGAACGACAACGGATGGGACCAGGGACAGATTTTCTTCTCTCCTTCACAGGTATGGATGCAGCCGCCTTTCTACGCACAGCAAATGGCTGCAACGAACCATCAGCCACTCCTCGTAGAGAGCACGTGTTCGCCGATTACCGATTTGGACTATACTGCCACTCGCAACGAAATGGGCGACACGCTGGTGCTCCACATCGTTAATTACTCTACCACAGAAAGAAGCCTCACACTCGACTTGTCTGGCTTTGGAAAGATAGGCAGCATACGCTCCTACTCTCTCAGCGGAACGGAAAAAGGTAGGAATACATCCGACAGACCTACACGCTTTGTTCCCGTAGAATCGACTGTAGAACCAGGTGAAAATCTGCCATTAAAAGCATATAGTTATACCGTCTTTGTTGTTGCCGGCAAAGGGAACCGTTCCGCCAAGAAACATCACAAAGCGAGAAAACACTGATTCTTTGTAAATACCTGACGCCCAAATTATTATAAATATATTTGTTCTTTTCCGGAACAAGGTGTGGGATGTCTGAAAAATAGGTTAAGCATTATTCGAATAATGCTTAACCATTATTGACGAAAAGGTTAACCATTATCGGCAGAAAGGTTAACCATTCCGGGCACACCCTATTCGGCCATTACGCATTACAGCATTTTGGCACAAAAAAATACCGGCAGAACGCAGTCCGTCGGTATTAGATATCTGACCCTTGTCTGTTGCCTTTAGAACGGCAACATCCGGATGTTTATTTCTTCAGGCCTTTGTATGCAAGGTATAGCACAACGGCTGCACCAAGTATGAGCATGACAATCTTCAGTTCGCCACTGTACTCGGCAACCTTTTCCTCGAGTTGTCCGCTATAGTTACGACCTATGTACCATCCCATAGCCGCAAGGATGCAGTTCCAAATGCCGGCACCGAGTGTCGTGTATAAAAAGAAACGTGCAATGTTCATGCGTGCCAAACCGGCAGGAATACTGATGAGCTGGCGCACTGCAGGCACCAGTCGGCCAAAGAAAGTGCCTACGGCTCCATGCTTGTCGAAGTAGCGTTCTGCATTCTCCACCTTGGCACCATCGAGCAGACACATGTGGCCGAAACGGCTCTCGGCAAAGCGATATATGAGCGGACGCCCAAGATAAAGCGCAAGATAGTAGTTGACGGCTGCACCAATGCACGCACCTATGGTTGAGAACAGAACAACGAGAAAGATGTTCAGTTCGCCCGTAGTTGCTGCCTTATAGGCAGCCGGAGGCACAACAACCTCGCTGGGAAAGGGAATAAAACTGCTCTCAATGGCCATCAGCAAAGTGATGACCCAATAATTAAGATGCTCGAGGCACCAGGCTATAAAAGGGATTGATTCCATATTGTCATGTAAAAAATTTATAGATTCATCAATATATTTTTGGAAGAAAACTCCCGTTACAATTTAACAGTAATGCGTGTCGCTGCCGACTTGTCAATCCATACGCGTCTCTTCACCTTTGGAGAATTGAATTTTTCGTGTTTGAGAAAAAACTCACGGCGATAAACAATAAACTCATGGAACAGCCTGTAAAGTGCACACTTACGTGCAAGCACAGGCCATGCAAGTTGCCTCCAGTACTGCTTTATGCGCTTCCTTTTGTCAGCCCCCCCTTCGCTACGCTCGTAATTGACAGAGCCAACCACGATGTCAGCCTGGTCATTCAGTCCGTTTGCAAGATGGCCGAGCCAATCATCGGATGGCAAAAGCGCATCGGGCGTAAGGAATACAAGCCAATCGAAACTGGCAGCCTTTGCTCCTAAAGTAAAGGCAAGCCTCTGAAGGTTGATGCCTCTCGAAGTAGAAGGACAGAAAGTGTGGCTCAGGTGCCGATAGTTTGCTTCCATATCTTCAAGCCATTCCAGGAAATCCTTATCGTGCATAGTGTCAACAACCACCACCTCATATTCGCCTCCGTAGTGTAACGAAAGTACCTGAGGCAGTAGTCTGCGGAGTTGCATCTGTTGCTTTCCGCAAGTAATTATGATGCTGACACTTTGCATTTATCAAGCGAAATCTTCCGTTGTGTATGACTTGGGCAGTTCGCGGCAATTGTATTGGCTGGACATTGTCTCACCATATGCACCGGCAGAACGAATAACAAGGAGGTCGCCACGCTTTGTCTCGGGCAACAGACGACCTTTGGCAAAGGTGTCGCTGCTTTCACAAATCGGACCCACCACATCATAAGTTTGCTCGGGGGCTGTGCTGCAGATATTCTGGATGCAGTGATATGCGTCGTAAAGAGCAGGGCGGAGCAACTCCGTCATACCTGCATCGGCAATAACAAACTGCTTGGAATCAGTCTTTTTGACATAGAGACATCGAGTAACAAGTGAACCACATTGCCCCACAACCGCTCTGCCGAGTTCGAAGTGAAGACGCTGCCCCAGACGTAACTTCAAATGCTTGGCATACGTCTGGAAGTAGGCCTTGAAGTCAGGGACAGCATTCTCGTCTGGATTTTGATAGTCAATTCCCAGACCACCGCCTACGTTGATGTTCTTAACCTCAGTAATGCCTTCCGCTTCGAGCATATCCTGAAGTTCATTAACACGTAAGCATAGAGCCTTGAAGTCGTCCATCTTCAGTATCTGACTACCGATGTGGAAATGCAATCCCACAAAGCGTATGCTCTTAAATTGACTGCAAGTACGGATTGTACCTACCATATCCTTCATTGCAATACCAAACTTGTTTTCTGCAAGTCCGGTCGTAATGTTGGCATGAGTATGTGCCCCTACATTAGGATTGATACGGAAACTGACATCAGCAAACTTGCCCATCCTCTCGGCAATCTCAGCAATAACCTCCAGCTCGGGAATGCTTTCCACATTGAAATACTGTATGCCGGCATTGAGAGCCAACTCAATCTCCCAGTCAGCCTTGCCCACACCCGCAAAAACAATCTCGTTTGCCGGAAATCCACTCTCTATACAAGCCTTGATCTCCCCTCCGCTTACACAGTCGGCACCAAAGCCTGCCTGCTGAATTTGTTTGAGAATCCTGGGGTTGGCACATGCCTTGACAGCATAATGTATGTGGCAATCAGCAATCTTATCCGCTTCCTTTTTTATAGATTCGAGCGTCTCGGCAAGCAAAACAGTGTCGTAATAATAAAAAGGAGTATGGATTTTCTCAAAGTCATTCCTTAGCTCCTGAAACAATCTTTTTACCATAATGACTTATTTGAACAGCGTATCACTGAGTGCCTGAAGTGTCTGTTTCTTATCTGCGTCTTTTACGACGAATGATATGTTGTGCGGCGAACCACCATAACTAATCATACGAACAGGCACATCCTTAAGTGCCATACAAACCTTGGTTTCGAAACCGATATTGTCACTTGCAAGATCGCCAACAACACAAATAATGCACATGTCTTCCTCAACATTGACCGTACCGTATTTCTTAAGTTCGTTGATGATGTCTGCCAAATGGTTTCGGTTGTCGATAGTTACACTGACACCAACTTCACTCGTGCATACCATATCAATACTTGTCTTGTATGTCTCGAAGATTTCAAAAACCTTACGCAAGAAACCATATGCCAGAAGCATACGACTGCTGTTTATCTGTATGCAGATATTGCCATCTCTTGCAGCAACAGCCTTAATGGTTCCACGCTGGAAATCGTTATTGATAATAGTTCCAGGTGCAGTAGGATCCATTGTGTTAAGCAGGCGAACAGGAACACGAGCAAACTTGGCTGGCTGTATGCATGTCGGGTGCAATATCTTTGCACCAAAATATGCAAGTTCTGCAGCTTCTTCAAAATAAAGTTGACGAACAGGCTCTGTATGGTCTACATAACGGGGATCATTGTTATGCATACCGTCAATATCTGTCCATATTTGAATTTCTTCGGCCTGAATTGCCGCACCAATCAAACAAGCAGAATAGTCGCTTCCGCCACGTAACAAGTTGTCAATTTCACCGTAAGCATTTCGACAAATGAAGCCCTGTGTTACATAAATCTGATAACCTGGATTATTCTCCAGCATCTTGGTTATCTTGTCCTTTATGTAGTTCATGTCCGGCTCTGCATTCTTGTCTGTACGTATGATGTCAAGAGCGTTGACGAGGAAAGCCTTAATGCCACATTCTTGAAGATAATTTGTCACCATGTTGGTGCTAATTATCTCGCCTTGAGCTAAAATGACCTTTTCCTCAAAAGATGTGAAATGAACCTTAGTGAATGAACGGAGATAGTCGAATTCTTCATGAAGGAATTCCAAAGTCTTTTGCTTAACTTCTTCTGTGCGGTAAAGAGCATTTATATGTTCAACATATTTCTGCTCAAGTTGATTGATAATAGTGTTAGCTCCTTCTGGATTCTTCTTATAAAGATATCCTGATATCTCAACAAGCGAGTTGGTTGTACCAGACATTGCGGACAGGACAACTACTTTTGTTTCTCCATCATCTGTAATAAGTTTAGAGACGTCCTGCATTCTCTGCGGTGACCCAACTGAAGTGCCACCAAACTTGAGTACTTTCATATTGTTGTGTTTTTATTTAGTTTTGAATTATTGTCCTGCTTCCTTTATCAATTTGCCATCGACACAACGATAGACGGTGCCGGGGAAGTATTCGGGCCATTGCATATTATGTGTGCTTAGAATAATGGCGGTATGCTTTTGGCGGCGAATTTCATCGAGGAGGGCAAGAATAAGTTCTCCGTTTTCTGCATCAAGATTTCCTGTTGGTTCATCGGCAACTATGACTTTTGGCTCATTCAAAATGGAACGCGCTATGCAGATTCGTTGTTGTTCGCCACCTGATAGTTCGTAGATGAATTTATCTTTTTTGTTGCTTAGCTTTACCATTTCCAGAACTTCCTCGATGCGTTTCTCTCTATCTGTTTTCTGTTTCCATCCTGTGGAACGGAGTACAAAATCGAGGTTGCGGTGGACTGTACGGTCTCGTAAGAGTTGAAAATCCTGAAAGACAATACCCATCTGTCGACGGAGTGCTGGTTGTTGTCTGGTCTTTAAAAGATTCATGTTAAAGCCAAGGACTTTAGCGCTTTTGCCTTCAACGGGTATTTCTCCGTAGATGCTTTTTAGCAGTGATGACTTTCCACTTCCGACTTGACCAGTCAGATATACCATTTCTCCTTCATCTACATGAAGGTTTACTCCTTTGAGAACTAGGTGTTCGTCTTGGTAGATGTCGATGTCTTTGTAGTCAAGTATCATTTTTGTTGGTTTAATGCTTTTTCCATCCTGGATTGTGACGTTCCATCAGTTCTGCTGCCATATCTTCGATACGCATTCCTTTACTTGTCAGTAATACGATGAGATGGTAGAGCATGTCGGAACCTTCGTAGATGAGACGCTCGTTGGTGCCGTTTGTGGCTTCTATGACAAGTTCAAGGGCTTCTTCTCCGACTTTTTGTGCCATGCGGTTCAATCCATCTTTGAAGAGAGAGGTTGTGTAGCTGCCTTCTGGCATTTCCTTGTAGCGTTGTTCTATGAAGTCATTGAGTTCGGAGAGGAAGAGTAATGGATTGGGGGTGTTCTCTTCGCCCCAGCATGTGTCGGTGCCGGTATGACAGGTTGGACCGTCCGGATTTGCTTGGATTAGTAGTGTGTCGTTGTCGCAGTCGCTTTTGATGCTGACCATGCGAAGGTGGTTTCCACTTGTTTCTCCTTTTGTCCAAAGGCATAGGCGTGAGCGGCTATAAAAGGTGACCAGGCCTGTCTCTTCTGTTTTGCGCAGCGCCTCTTCGTTCATATAGCCGAGCATTAGTACGGTTTTTGTTTTTGCATCTTGAATGATTGCAGGCACAAGACCACCGCATTTCTGGAAGTCTACTTTTGTCATATTCTTACGTTTATGTTTTCTTCTTTGAGATATTCTTTTAGTTGTGGTATGCTTATTTGTCCAAAGTGGAAGACGCTGGCTGCGAGTGCTGCGTCGGCGTGTCCTTGTGCAAAGACATCGCGGAAGTCCTGCATCTTGCCTGCTCCGCCGCTGGCAATGACAGGTATTGTGAGTGTTGAGGAGAGTTGATTGAGTGCTTCGCAGGCAAATCCTTGCTTTACACCATCGTGATTCATGCTGGTGAACAGTATTTCTCCTGCTCCTCGTTCGTTGACTTCCTTTGCCCACTCGAAGAGGTTTCGTTCTGTTGGAATGCGTCCTCCGTTGAGGTAGCAGGTCCATCCGTTTTCGTCTTGTTTTGCGTCGATGGCTACAACGCAAACTTGGCTGCCGAAGCGTTTAGCTATTTCGTCAATAAGTTGTGGCCGACGCAGTGCTGCGCTGTTGATGCTTATCTTGTCGGCTCCCGCGGAAAGCATGCGTTCCACGTCGGCAAGTTCGCTTATGCCGCCTCCGACTGTGAACGGGATATCTATTTCGGCTGCTACTTTCTGCACCATGTCGGTGAATGTCTTTCTTCCTTCGTGGCTGGCGGTGATGTCGAGGAACACGAGTTCGTCGGCGCCTTGCTGGCTGTAGGTTTTGCCCAGTTCTATGGGGTCGCCGGCTTGTCTGAGCTGCAGGAAGTTGGTGCCTTTGACTGTTTGTCCGTCTTTGACGTCGAGGCAGGGGATGATGCGTTTTGCTAACATACGGTACCCTTTGTTTCTCCTTCTGTGGAGGATTTATGGTTGTTTGTTTCTAATAGTTTGGCTATGTCGATGCGCCCTTCGTAGAAGGCTTTGCCGAATACGACGGCTGGGATGCCTATGTTGTCGAGGGCGAGGATGTCTTCTGTGCTGCCGACGCCGCCGCTTGCTATGAGGTGGCAGTCGGGGTAGCGTTCCATGATGTTTTGGTAGAGTTTGAAGGCGGGTCCTTCGAGTGTGCCGTCTTTGCTTATTTCGGTGCAGAGTACGTTTTTTGTGCCTGCCTTCATGTAGCGTTCAAGGAAGTCTTCGAGTTTGACATCTGAGTCTTCTTTCCAGCCATTGATTGAGACGAGTCCGTTTCTTACGTCGGCTCCGAGTATGATGTGCTGTGCTCCGTACTTTTCGAGCCAGGAGAGATAGCGCTCTGGGTCGGTAATGGCGATGCTGCCTGCTGTGACGAGTGTTGCTCCGGCGTCGAAGGCTCGTTCCAGGTCGTCGTCTGTTTTCACACCTCCTCCAAAGTCGACGGTGAGCTTTGTGTGTGTGGTGATTGCTTTCAGGGCATCGATGTTTACGACGTGTTTGCTTTTTGCTCCGTCTAAATCCACTACATGCAGGCGTTTCATTCCCATGTCTTCGAACTGGAGGGCCATGTCGAGTGGGTTGCCATAGACTTTCTTTGTGTCGTAGTCGCCTTTTGTCAGGCGGACACATTTGCCTTCGATGATATCAATAGCGGGAATGAGTTCTATCATAGTTCAAGGAAGTTTCGGAGAATTTGTTGTCCCACTTCGCCACTTTTTTCGGGGTGGAACTGTGTGGCGTAGAAGTTGTCTTTGTGCATTGCGGCACTAAACGGGTGTATGTAGTCTGTTGCTGCGGCGGTGTGTTCCGACACTGGTACGTAGAAACTGTGCACGAAATAGACAAACTCGCCTCCTTTGAAGTTGCGGAAGATGCCTTCCGGCTGTGAGATTTGCAGGCTGTTCCAGCCCATGTGAGGTATTTTGTCTTCGTGTCGGGCGGGTATGAATCGTTTCACATCGACGTCGAAGATATTGAGGCAGTCCACATTGCCTTCTTCCGAGTGGCGGCACATGAGTTGCTGTCCGATGCAGATGCCGAGTACGGGCTGCCGGAGTGAAGGGATGATGCGGTCCAAGCCATGCTCCTGAAGGTAGCGCATCGCTCCCGAGGCTTCACCTTGTCCGGGGAACACAACTTTGTCTGCGCTTTGCAACTCCTCGGCGGAATCGGTCAGGAGTGGTTCAACGCCCAGGCGCCTCAAGGCGTGGATTACGGAAAACACGTTTCCGGCATTGTATTTCACAACGGCTACTTTCATGCTGTAATTCTATATTATATTTTGGGCGCAAAGATACATAAAAATACCGAAACCAAGGCCTATAGAGGGCAGTTTTTTTGCATTACTGGTGTTTCTGTGCCTCTCTGAGCGCCCTCGATGGGTGCTTATTCGAATCCTTTCTCAGTCGGGCCCACAAAAATGCCCTTGTGCCTCGAAAAATAAAGGTGTAGCATTACGACAATAATGGTTAAGCATTATGGCCATAATGGTACACCTATTTGGCAATAATCCTTAACCTATTTTGCAGACATCCACAAGGGAAGGATTATCAAAGCACTAAGGTTGTTATCAAATAGCTGTCGGAAAAGGACCTTCTCCGTCGTTCTTAGAAATCCAGGTCCAACTTGATTGCACCCTCCTCCTCTTGCTTCGGAAGGTCTTCCTGCTGACGCTCTTGAGCATCGCCCTGTTCATTGGTTACGAAACTGAAAGCGTCGCGCAGCGCATCGTCGAACTTGCTGAAATCTTCGCGAAAGAGAAATATCTTGTGCTTCTCGTAGTTGACAGTCGGCATGTCCTGGCTTCCACTCTGCATCTTCTTGCTCTCTGTGATACAAAGATACATCTCGCCACGACGGTTCTGCTTTACATCAATGTAATAAATACGCTGTCCGGCCTTAATAGTTCTTGAAAAAAGGATGTCGGCATCACGTCCTTCTTGGTTTTTCTTTTCTGTGTCCATGTGCAATTAGGCTGCTATTGTCCCCCAAATTTCATCATATTTGCGCGAACTGCCAAAAAAAGATGCGGGAAATTATCGTATTTTGTGCGAAAATGACTAATTTTGCAAACTCTAATATATAAAGGTGCTCTATGATAAACCGTGAATTGATTCGATTAAAGCTCGTGCAAGTGCTCTACTCACACCTTCAAAAAGGCAGTCATAATCCCGATGCCAGCGAGAAGGAATTGCTCCTGAGTCTGGACAAAGCATACGACCTCTATAACTATATGCTACTGTTGATGGTAGAAGTGGGACGCATGTCTGTCCGCATGTTCGAAGTATATCAAAACCGAAGCAAGAAACTCAACGACGGCATACAGTGGAGCCGTAAATTCGTAGACAACCGCTTCATCCTACAACTCGAATCGAACAAACAACTCCGAGCCTACTGCGACGAACAAGCCCTAAGCTGGGCCGACCATGAAGATTTCGTACGAAATCTCTATTATAAGGTAGAAGAAAGCGACTTCTACAAAGAATACATGGCGTCCGAAACATCCACCTACGAAGAAGATCGCGAAGTGTGGCGACTCATCTACCGACGTCTCATCGTCGATAACGAAGAACTCTCCGACCTGCTCGAAGACATAAACGTCTATTGGAACGACGACAAAACAATCGTCGACACCTTCGTACTCAAAACCATCAACCGCTTCACCTCCGAAAGCAACTCTGCCTTCCCCCTCATGCCCGAATATAAAAGCGACACAGATCGCGACTTCGCAACCAAACTTCTGCGCAGAGCAATCACCGGGCACGAATACTTCAGCAGCCTCATCGGCTCAAACACACGCGGATGGGACCCCAACCGAATCGCCCTGATGGACCGCATCATACTTCAACTCGGACTGGCAGAAATAACCACATTCCCCAACATACCCATCAGCGTTAGCATCAATGAATACGTCGAAATAGCCAAGATGTATAGCACCCCGAAGAGCGGAAAATACGTCAACGCAACACTCGATACCATCGCAAAACAACTGATGGAAGAAGGAAAGCTCGTAAAAAGCGAACAAAACTCCAATAATTAAGTAACATATTCAATCATTAAAACTGCCCACAATCCTATATTGCAGTTCCCACGTCTATAACAAGACAGGGTAAGGGAAAGGATCTATATTATGCTTACATTACTTCAAGCTCAAGGTGGAGGCAATATGTCATTCCTCCTTATGATGGTCATCATCTTCGGTATCATGTGGTTCTTCATGATACGTCCACAGCAGAAAAAGCAAAAGGAAATACAGAACTTCCGCAACAACATTGCCCGCGGACAGCAAATCGTCACAGCCGGTGGCATCTATGGCACAGTCAAAGATATCGACGAGACCGCAAACACACTCAAGGTGGAAATAGCCAATGGCGTTTGCATCACAGTAGATCGCGGCAGTGTCTTTGCATTTCCACAGCCTACCGTTAAGTAAAACAACAAGGATGTAACGTCCCTCTGCCCTACCCGACAATATGTCGAAGACAGAAATCATCAAGCAGATAAAAGATAAGCTGTTCGGGGAAAGAAGCCACGAGCTGCTTGTCTTTTGCTTTTTTCTCTTCGTTTCATTCTGTTTCTGGTTGTTGCAGGTGTCGGGCGAAATACAAAAGCGTGAGATTTCTGTCAGCCTTCAGCTCGACAGTGTTCCCGCCGATGTGGTAATCATCGATTCATTGCCCTCCACGCTTGCTGTCACCATACAAGACAGGGGTTTGGCATTGGCACGACAAGGCTTTTTGTCTTTCTTCCGTAACAAGTGCGTTAGTATTGACTTCTCTAAATATGACAGAGGACAAAGCGATGCAGAAGTGTACATTTCTGCACTTGATATTCAGCGAATAGTGTCTCGCGAGTTCTCTGCATCAACAGAGATTTTGTCTGTTCGCCCTGACACTTTGCGCTACACATACAACCATGGTCTTTCTCGCACTTTGCCTGTCAGAATAGCGGGCACAATCAAGACATCGCAACAGAACTACGTTCAGAACATCAGCATTGAACCTGACTCGGTGAAAGTCTTTGCTCCTGTTGCCGTACTCGACACGATGCGGGCTGCCTACACTCAGGCTTTCACGTTGGATGGCTTGCAGGAGTCTGTGAATTACGATGTCGAATTGTGCAAACACAAGTTCATAAAGTATGACCCACAGCAGGTTCGCATCAATGTTGGGATAGGCTATTACACGGAAAAGACGGTTCGTGTTCCTGTAATCGGCCTTAATTTCCCGGCAGAGAAGCGGCTCAGGACTTTTCCTTCTGAAGTGTCTGTTACTTTTCGCATTGAGTCTGGTCGTTTTCACAGTATAACGTCGGAGGATTTCTTGCTTGCAACTACATACGAGGAACTGCTTCAGAACACGGGGGATGGTAAGCTTTTGTTGCATATGAAGGCGACCCCAGAGGGTGTGTCGGACGTTAAGATTTCTCCACAAGAGGTGGATTATCTTATTGAACAGGTTATTAACGAGGATATTGAACTCTGACAGATGGAAGGGCTTTGTATCTTGGGAATAACTGGAGGGATTGGTTGCGGAAAGAGTTTCGTATCGTCTATTTTGAAGGAATGCTACTCTATTCCGGTTTATGATTGCGACAGAGAAGCCAAACGTCTTATGTCTTCCGACGAGGGGATACGCGGGAAACTCATTGGTCTTGTAGGCGAAGAGGTTTATAGCGGTGAGGTGTTGAACAGGAAGTTTCTGGCCGATTTTCTTTTTTCCAATGCGGATAATGCCCAATGCGTCAATGCCATTGTGCATCCTGCTGTATGGAGCGACTTCTTGCGTTGGGCGAAGGATCAGAGATGTCCGTTGGTTGCGTTGGAGAGTGCTATTCTTTTCGAGTGTGGATTCAATGCCAGAATGGATTATGTACTCTTCGTGGATGCTCCGGAAGATATGCGTTTGCATAGAGCCATGCAGCGCGATTCGGCTTCGGAGGAGCAGATTAGGGCGCGAATGAGCATGCAACATCCCGTGGAATACCGGCAGTTGTCGGATTTCATCGTTGACAATAGCAGGAGTGACGACAAGTCTCTCCTTGAAGTTTTGAATAGGATTTTAAACGAAATAAAGCGTAATGCAGTAATTAATTAAACAGGTAATAATATGCTTGAAACTATTTTAGCCATTTCCGGAAAGCCCGGACTCTACAAACTTGTATCGCGTGGTAACAACAATCTCATCGTAGAAACCATCGATGCACAGAAGAAACGTTTCCCCGCTTTTGCGGCAGACAAAGTTATTTCACTGGCGGACATCGCGATGTACACCGACGAGAAGGAGGTTCCTCTTCGTGAAGTTCTGAACAGCATCAAGACGAAGGAGGGCGGCAAGGTTGCCTCTATCGATTATCGTAAGGCATCGAAGGAGGAACTGTTTGCATACCTGGGTGAGGTTCTCCCCAACTTCGACCGCGACCGTGTTTATCCTGCTGATGCAAAGAAGCTTGTTCAGTGGTATAACTTGCTTGTGGAAAACGGTTTGGACAACTTTGACGAAACTCTCCAGGAAACTGAGGGTGACAACATCGACGACAGAAAGGCATAAGTTTTCCATAGCCTGATGTTGGTCCGAAGGACTATCGGCACAGATGTTTTCGCGTTGGGCGAAAGTATCTGTGCTGTTTTGTTTTTGTAGGATTATTTGCGGACATTCCGCCGTGACAAGAGGCGGTATGGATGCTCTTCGGCATGACGTCGTAACACATCCTCGGTGAGGGCAGAAAAATAGGTGTGCCTTGTTGGCAATAATGGTTAACCATTCTGCCAATAATGCTTAACCATTCCGACCGATTTGGCAGTAGATGTTTCCCGACACGCCACTGGAGACGTAACAGCCTGATAGGCAGCAGTATTGATTTCTCTGCTGGTGACAAGAAGGTATGGGTGCCTAAAGCCTACCCTAATCATTGAGAAAAACAAATGGGAGCCATATGACGTTGCATCATAAGCTCCCATTGTTGTATGGTGTTCTATGAGGACGAAATCTATTTCTTCACAAATGCCCTCTTGAGGTCCTGCGACACATTTATCATATAGTCGCCCATGTGTTCGAAGGTATTAACGATGTCCATGAAATAAACATTCGTCTGATAGTTCTTACCGTCGTTGTCGATGTTCTCAATAACCGAATCCCTGTAGTTGTTTCGGAGCGTGTTCAGGTGCTCCTCGGCATTGTATGCGTTCGTTATGTCTGTGAGTTCACCCTTGTGTGCTGCCTGCAGATTTGCAATCATCACATCGTATGCCTCGCAAACAGCATCGGCCATGGAGTTGAGATTCTTCATCGTCTCGGCATCGAAACTCTTCTTGTGTATGTTCTTTCTCGATAGAATACGACTGATTGTCTCGCCCGAATCGCCCAACGACTCCAGTTCGCCAATGATTTTATACATAGCCTTTATCTTCGCAGAGGTGCTCTCGCTAATCTCTTCGGAAGAGACTCCGTTCAAAAACGATGCTATCTCATATTCGATACGGTCGGATATCTCTTCGTACTTGACAAGTTTCTCCCTGTACTCTTCGAAGCGGTCTGTGTCGGCTTCGTTGATGGCATTCTTCGCATAGAGCGCACCATTCTTCGACACTTGGGCAAAATGTATAATCTCCTCGAAAGCCTGCTCTACAGACAACTCCGGTGTTGCAAGCGAACCGGCAGAAATGTATTTGAGCCTAAAGACCTCCTTCTCCTGGTTCTCCGGTGTACGGATAATGTAACTGACTGCCTTAGAAATCCATCCCGTAAACCAGATGAGGAGCAACGTATTTATAGTGTTGAACAAAGTGTGGAGCATCGACAAACCATACAAAGCAGCAGTCCCCTCTTCAGCCCCTGTATCTGTCACAGCAAAACCTTCGGCAGCAGGATTAGGCAAACCGAACATGTTTTCTGTAATCACACCAACAAAATTCAGGAAAGGATTGTAAAGAGCCAATGCCCAGGCAACACCAAAAACATTAAAGATCGTATGAGACAAGGCTGCACGCTTTGCCTGAGTGTTACCAATGGAAGCCGCAATGTTGGCAGTTATAGTAGTGCCTATGTTCTCACCCAACACCATTGCGCAAGCCATGTTGAAGGGAATCCAGCCCATGCTAAGCATGATAAGCGTAATTGCCATTGTGGCAGAAGATGACTGCAACACGAGCGTGAGAATAGTGCCAAAGGCAAGGAAAAGCAATACAGAGCCAAAACCATAGGAAGACCAAGTCCTTACAAACTCTAAAACCTCAGGTGTCTCGCGAAGGTCTGGCACAGATTCCTTCATAAAGGACAGGCCTAAGAACAACAACGAGAATCCAACTATCAACTCACCAATGTTCCGGCGTTGATTCTTCTTCGAGTTTGAGAAAAGAAAGCCAAACATCATCAAAGGAACAGCCAGTATGGAGATGTCGGCCTTGAAGCCTAACCACGACACCATCCAAGCAGTTACGGTCGTACCTATATTGGCACCCATAATGACTCCGATAGCCTGTGTCAGCGTGAGAAGACCGGCATTAACGAAACTGACTACCATTACAGTTGTTGCCGACGAAGACTGAATGACGGAAGTTATGCCTAATCCTGTCATCACTCCCTTGAAGGGATTCGATGTCATTGCAGACAAAAAGCTCCTCAATCTATCGCCTGCAGCCTTTTGCAAGCCTGCACTCATCATGTTCATTCCGTAGAGGAACATGCCTAATGCTCCGAGAAGAGTAAATAATTGTAATAAGCCCATAGTTTAATATGTACGTTAAATTGTTCTATCAACTGCAAAAATACAATATATTTGTTTCATAATTATTACAGCCGAGGAATTTCTTTTATAATAATTAGGCAGAAGATTGGCAGGAGGTTGTTCTGCTGGGAGAATTATTCAGGTGTTTAGTCTATGTTGAGATAGTAGTTGAGGAATGCAGAATAGGTTGTTTTGCCTCCTGGTTCTTTAGGCATATTCATTCTGACGTTGGGTGCCACTTTTACGTATTTGCCTATCTTAATCTGTGTGCCCAGCATTGCTGTTGATTCGTCGTTGGCAATGTTCCAATCGCTTTTGGAGTACAAATCGTCGAATCGGGCATAGAGTGATACGATCTTTGAGAGCTTTACGGAGCCGTATACGGAGTAGCCATATCGGTCGGCATTGTCTTTGTTTGATGCATTTGTCATGTAGCTATATTCTGCTCCGACATCGAATTTCTTGTGATTGTAACCGGCGAAGGCTGCTAAGTTGGTGATGTTCTTCTTGCCTTCTTCTCCGCTTTCGTTGATGCCTCCGTACAGGCGGAACTTAAGTCCCTTTACGGGAGTGAGTGTGACGCCTACGCCGTAGTTCAATCCGGCGTTAATCTGCAGTTTCTTGTAGCCTTCGCCATTCACGATGGTTGCATCGGCAGATATCCAATCGGCGAATTCGTAATCGACCGAGAGGCCAAGGTCTGCGCTGCTGCCAAACTTGTATTCGTCCTGAAAAGACTTCATGATGTAGCGGTGTCCCCAGAATTTCTCCTGGTATCTGAACTGGCGGGTTGGAATGATACCTACTTTCAAGGTGAAATCATTCTTCTCCCATGTGGCGAATGCCTGCTTGATGTAGACAACTCTTTGGCTGCCGCTATTGTCTGCTGCTTTGCCGACATACAGCACTGCCTTAGCGGAGAATCCGTTTTTGAACTCGTATTCATAACCGAGTTGGTTTGCCTCGATGTCGAATCCACGCTCTTTGTTCTTGCTTCCGAAGCCGGTGTGGAAGTCGCCCATCAGTTTTATGATGACCTGCCCCTCTGCTTTTTCTTCATCGTCATCTTCTTCGGCATGGAGTGTCATGCAGGTACAAGCCATGAGGCAAGTCATAAAGAGCATGAGTTTCATCTTTGTCTGTTGCGACAAACGGAAGTTGAAGATAGATAGGCAAAAACGTTTCATATTCGCTGTTTCAGTTGTGTTTTTAGATAGTTTGTTTTGTTTTTCGGTTGCAAAAGTACGACTTTATTGTTTCATAATTGTTTCAAAAAAATTAGTCTTTAATTAAATTTTGCTGAAACTTGTATGGGACGAAAATCTATACCCTGTGCCTTAGCCCAAAACATCTACTACCAAATTGGTCAATTAGGCGTGCCTTTCCGGGCAACTTGGCAGTAGATGTTGCCCAACTTGGCAGTAGATGTTTTTGGGTAAGACTTAAGAAGTGTAATGATTTGATAAGCAAAACCATAAAAAGAAGGTTATCTAAGCAGTATTGTAGGGGCAGGCAGTTTCGTGGAAGATTGTTGTGTATATATAATATTGTAATAGGCACATATTTCATGACGCAAACCAAAAAACTTCCCGAAAACGGCTGTTATACGAAATAATTCACTAATTTTGTCTTCGGTAACTGCCTCGATTGTGGTTAGTAAAACATTGATGTATATGGCAACAGAACGTATATTGATTGTCGATGACGAGGAAACATTGTGCGAAGTCCTGAAGCTCAATCTCGAGAACGAGGGCTACGATGTCGATACGGCTTTAAGTGCTGAGGAAGCCTTGCAGTTAGACCTGAAGAAATACTCCTTGATATTGCTCGACATTATGATGGGAGAAATCAGCGGCATCAAGATGGCTAAAATGCTGAAGGAAGACGTCACCACAGCCGAAATACCAATCATCTTCTGCACGGCACGCGATTCGGAAGACGACATGGTGATGGGATTGAACCTTGGAGCCGACGACTACATCATGAAACCCTACACGATTCGCAATGTCCTGGCTCGTGTGAAAAGCGTACTAAGACGTACTTCCGGACATAAAGCAACCGTCAAGGAAGAAAAGCCCAACGTGCTGAAAGAAGGCGGACTACAACTCGATTTGGAATTCAGACGCTGCCTTATAGATGGAGAAGAAGTGAAACTAACCCGCAAAGAGTTCGAACTTCTGGCATACTTGATAAAGCATCGTGGCAAAATATGTTCTCGCGAACAGATATTAAGCCGAGTCTGGAGCGACGAGGTGCTTGTACTCGACCGCACAATAGACGTAAACATCACCCGTTTACGTTCAAAGATTGGTGCCTATGGCTCATACATCGTAACCCGTTCAGGCTTTGGCTATGGCTTCCGTGATTAAGCTTCCCTACCACAGACGGCTGTTCCTGATGCTGCTTGCCTTCTCGTGGACGATTATTCTCTGCTTCATGGGATTCCAGTATCTACGAGAGAAGCAGTACAAATCGGACTACTTGAATGCCCAACTCCAGATATACAATCATCACATACTCGAGTTGCTGAACGACGGTTTGTTGTACGACGAATACATCACGACACACGACAAACCCTTCGAAGACCTGCGCATATCGGTGATAACACACTCCGGAACTGTTATTTACGACAACATGATTGCCCTGGATTCACTTGACAATCATCACAACCGACCTGAAATTATCAAAGCCTTGAGTGATGGTCAGGGCAATAACATCGGCCGACTCTCGGAGAGCGACGGACGAGAATACTTTTACTCGGCAACGAGAGGAGACAAAGTGATTATCCGCACAGCAATCCCCTACTCTTCTTCGTTGCGCGAGTTGTTGAAGGCGGACATGACTTTCCTTGTTCTGATGACCGCAATTAGTCTTGCCATGAGTGTGTTGGCCTATTTTGCAACCCGCCGTTTGGGCAAGACAATCGAACAACTGAACCGCTTTGCCGACAAGGCGCAGAAGGGCGAGGCGTTCGACGAAGACGTGCCTTTCCCAAACGATGAACTGGGCTCTATCTCCAACCATATTGTGCAACTCTATGCACAATGGCAGCAAACGATTAAGGACCGCGATAGTGCTCACGAAACGGCTTTGCGCGAAGAGCAGGAAAAGATACGCATCAAGAGACAACTTACCAATAACATCAACCACGAACTCAAGACGCCTGTTGCCTCCATACAGGTATGCCTGGAGACGCTTCTCTCGGGCATTAACCTCAGCGAGGAGAAGAAACAGGAACTCATTGAGCGTTGCTATGTGAACAACGAACGACTGAGGCGTCTGCTTGGCGATGTCTCGCTCATTACTCGCATGGAGGATGGCAATGCAATTATCGGTAAAGAGAAAATCGTTGTCAACGACATTTTGTCGGAGATTGCCGACGAACTCGACATTTTACCCGACGAAGAACGCATGGAACTGCATACGGATTTCCATGAACAGGTTGTCATAGACGGCAATCTCTCACTGATTGGTTCCATTTTCCGCAACCTTACGCAAAACGCCATCGCCTACTCCGAGGGCAAGAACATCTATATTTCACTGGTTGAAAACAACGACACGGAATGCCACATCCGCTTCGAGGACGACGGATGCGGTGTGGAAGACAAGCAACTGGGGCGTTTGTTTGAGAGGTTCTACCGAGTGGATAAAGGGCGTTCCCGACAAAAGGGAGGTACCGGTTTGGGCCTTGCCATCGTGAAACATGCTGTGTTGTTCCATGGCGGAACAATAACCGCAAGCAATCGTCCGGGCGGAGGTTTGCGCTTCGATTTCACGCTGAAGAAGTAGCCTTCGCACCGAAAGTTATATCCTTCTTCAAATCATCTGTTTACATCCAAAGCAGGCAGCCCGAAAACATCTACTGCCTAATTGCCCGAAAAGGTTAACCATTATGCCCGTAATGGTTAAGCATTATTGCCAACAAGCCACACCTATTTTTCCGACTTGTCTGCGGATGTTTTTGGTCGTCCGCTTTTCTTCCTCTAAGCTAAGACATTGACTTCCTTGTAAAAGCAGAGCCCCTGCGTCTGGCAGAGGCTCTTTTGTGGTTATCTTTTCTCGAGCAAAACAACATTTTCGACGTGCTGTGTGTGGGGGAACATATCAACCGGCTGTATGCGTTTCACTTCGTATCTGTCGTTGAGCAACTGGAGGTCGCGTGCCTGTGTGGCAGGATTGCAACTTACATATACAATGCGTTGTGGGTCGGCAAAGAGAATGGTGTCGATAACATCCTGATGCATTCCGGCTCTTGGCGGGTCGGTGATGATGACATCCGGCTTGCCGTGCACCTCTATGAAATCCCTGTTGAGAATGTCCTTCATGTCGCCAGCAAAGAATTCCGTGTTCGCAATGCCATTAATCTGAGAGTTTATTTTTGCATCCTCAATGGCTTCCGGCACGTATTCTATACCGATAACCTTACGGGCAGCACCGGCAACGAAATTGGCAATAGTGCCAGTACCAGTGTATAGGTCATAGACCAACTCATTCCCCGTCAAGCCAGCAAAGTCACGGGCAACCTTATATAATATATAGGCCTGTTCCGTATTCGTCTGGTAGAAACTCTTTGGGCCAACCTTAAATCGCAGATTCTCCATCTCGAGGAATATGTGGTCGGTGCCGCTGTAGAGCTGAATGTCAAGGTCTCCAATGGTGTCGTTGAACTTTTCGTTGTTCACCCAAAGCAAACTCGACACCTCCGGGAAAGTCTCATGCATCCATTGCAACATCTCCAGTGCCTGGTTGCGAAGTTGTTCTGCAGACAATGTGCCGAAAGGAGCAAAGCAGAATTGCATGACAACCATCAGTTCGCCAGTGTTAGAGAGGCGTACCATCATGTTGCGCAGCAGACCACGATGCTCACGTGCGTTGAAGAAAGTAAGGTCATGCTCGTAGGCATACTGCTGCGTACCATTGCGAAGACGATTGTTGATGTCCTCCATAAGATGGCACTCACGAATGGGCAATATCTTATCGAAAGCACCCGACGTATGAAAACCTACAGCCCCTGGCTGCTCAAACTTCTTGCCCGAACGGATTTCATCTTCAGTAAGCCAAATCTTATCCGAGAAGCCAAACTCAAGTTTGTTGCGGTAGCATTGCGTCTTTTCCGAACCAAGTATAGGGTCACATTCCGGCAAAGGAATCTTACCAATGCGCTGCAAGTTGTCCATCACCTGCTTCTGTTTGTAATACAACTGGTCCTCGTAAGGCAAAATCTGCCATTTGCAGCCACCACAAACACCATAATGTGGGCAAAACTGTTCAACCCTGCGGTCGCTCTTCTTGTGAATATGAGCGCAAAGCGCTTCAGCATAGTTGTGCTTCTTGCGAGTAAGACGGAGGTCAACAACATCGCCCGGAACAACATAAGGCACAAAAATAACCAGGTCATTCATGCGGACAAGAGCCTTGCCTTCCGCTGCTACATCCTGTATTTCTACTTCCTTATATACGGGAAGTTCTTTCTTTTTTCTTGACATCTTTACAGTGTTTATTGTCTATTTGAATGCAAAATTAAGTATTTTATCATAATTTTCAACAAATTCTTTGCTTTAATAAAGAAATTAGAATAATTTTGCAAAATAGTAAATTATATACAACCAAAAGGTATTTTTAATATTATGAGTCAAAAACGTGTTTACACCTTCGGCAACGGACAAGCCGAAGGAAAGGCAGATATGAGAAATCTGCTTGGCGGTAAAGGCGCAAACCTGGCAGAGATGAACCTCATCGGTGTACCTGTGCCTCCCGGTTTCACCATCACTACTGATGTTTGTAACGAATACTACGAAGTAGGCAAGGAAAAGGTAGTGGAGTTGCTGAAGGAAGATGTGCTTAAGGCTGTTGCCAACATCGAAAACCTGATGAACTCAAAGTTCGGCGACGTAGAGAACCCCTTGCTCGTATCTGTACGTTCAGGTGCTCGTGCATCAATGCCTGGCATGATGGATACCATCTTGAACTTGGGCTTGAACGACGAGGTTGTTGAAGGCATGATCCGCAAGACAGGTCGTCCCCGCTTCGCATGGGACTCTTATCGTCGTTTCGTACAGATGTATGGCGACGTTGTGCTCGGCATGAAGCCCGTCAATAAGGAAGACATCGATCCATTCGAAGCCATCATCGAAGAAGTTAAGGAAGCCAAAGGCGTTAAACTCGATAACGAACTTGAAGTAGAAGACCTCAAAGAACTCGTGAAGAAATTCAAGGCTGCCGTGAAGGAACAAACCGGCAAGGACTTCCCCACCGACGCATACGAACAGCTTTGGGGTGCCATCTGTGCTGTATTCGACAGCTGGATGAACGAACGTGCCATCCTCTACCGTAAGATGGAAGGCATTCCTGCAGAATGGGGTACAGCCGTTAACGTTCAGGCCATGGTGTTTGGTAACATGGGCGACACCTCTGCAACAGGTGTATGCTTCAGCCGCGATGCCGGTAATGGTGAGAACCTCTTCAATGGTGAGTATCTCATCAATGCACAGGGTGAAGACGTGGTTGCAGGTATTCGCACACCTCAGCAGATCACAAAGATTGGTTCACAGCGTTGGGCTGAACGCGCAGGCATTTCTGAAGAAGAGCGCGTAGCAAAGTATCCTTCAATGGAAGAGGCAATGCCCGAAATCTATAAGGAACTCGACATGCTCCAGAACAAGCTTGAGAACCACTACCGCGACATGCAGGACATGGAGTTCACTGTCCAGGAAGGCAAACTCTGGTTCTTGCAGACACGTAACGGCAAGCGTACAGGTTCTGCCATGGTTAAGATTGCCATGGACCTCCTCCACGAAGGACTTATCGACGAGAAGACTGCTCTCTTGCGTTGCGAACCCCAGAAGCTCGACGAGCTCCTGCACCCCGTATTCGACAAGAAGGCTTTGTCTGCAGCCAAAGTGCTCACACGCGGTCTTCCTGCTTCTCCCGGTGCTGCTTGCGGACAGATTGTATTCTTTGCCGACGATGCAGCCGCTTGGGCAGAAGATGGCAAGAAGGTGGTAATGGTACGTATTGAGACTTCACCCGAAGACCTCGCAGGTATGGCTGTTGCAGAAGGCATCCTTACCGCACGTGGTGGCATGACATCACACGCAGCTGTTGTGGCTCGTGGTATGGGTAAGTGCTGCGTATCTGGTGCAGGTGCCCTCAATATTGACTACAAGGCTCGTACCGTAGAAATCGACGGAGTTCTCCTCAAGGAAGGCGATTACATCTCCATCAACGGCACAACAGGCGAAATCTATCAGGGTCAGGTTGAGACGAAGGCTGCCGAGGTATCTGGCGACTTTGCTGAACTCATGGACCTCTGCCAGAAATATTCTAAACTGGTTGTTCGCACCAATGCAGACACACCACACGATGCCAACGTGGCACGCAACTTCGGTGCAGTAGGTATCGGTCTTTGCCGTACTGAGCACATGTTCTTCGAGGCAGAGAAGATTGTTGCCATGCGCGAGATGATTCTCTCTCAGGATGCAGAAGGCCGCAAGGCTGCTCTCGCCAAACTCCTCCCCTACCAAAAGGCCGACTTCTATGGCATCTTCAAGGCTATGGACGGATGCCCCGTGAACGTACGTCTGCTCGATCCTCCTTTGCACGAGTTCGTTCCCCACGATCTCAAGGGTCAGGAAGAAATGGCAAAGGCTATGGGCGTAACCGTACAGTACATCCAGCAGCGTGTAGAAAGCCTTTGCGAGGCTAACCCCATGCTTGGACATCGTGGCTGCCGTTTGGGCAACACATACCCCGAAATCACAGAGATGCAGACTCGTGCCATCCTTGGCGCAGCCATTCAAATCAAGAAGGAAGGTGGCAACCCCATGCCCGAAATCATGGTTCCCCTCACAGGTATTCTCTATGAATTCGAGGCTCAGGAAAAGGTAATCCGTGAGACCGCTGCTGCACTCTTCGCAGAAGAAGGCGTAGAAGTAGAATTCAAGGTTGGTACAATGATTGAGATTCCACGTGCTGCCCTTACTGCAAACCGTATCGCATCACGTGCCGAGTACTTCTCATTCGGTACAAACGACCTCACACAGATGACCTTCGGCTACAGCCGCGACGACATCGCCAGCTTCTTGCCCGTATATCTCGAGAAGAAGATCCTGAAGGTTGACCCCTTCCAGGTACTCGACCAGAACGGTGTAGGCCAGCTTGTTGAGATGGCAGTTGAGAAGGGTCGTTCCGTACGTCCTGAACTCAAGTGCGGTATCTGTGGCGAACATGGTGGCGAGCCCAGTTCTGTGAAGTTCTGTCACAAGGTTGGTTTGAACTATGTTTCATGTTCTCCCTTCCGTGTGCCCATCGCACGTCTTGCCGCCGCACAGGCTGCAGTAGAGGAATAATCGCTCATTAGAAATAATCTATCAATAATGGATAAGCACTTGTTTACTCAGGTGCTTATCCATTTTTTTATTACTGTCCGGAAAACCCGCCAAAGCAGATTCCAAACACCACGCGTCCATTTTGCCAAGTGGATTGCAGGCGCAAAAATCAGCCACTCGACGCCTTCTAAAACATCTCGTGAGTAAATGCAAAACTTCTGCAGAGAAGTTGCCCGACTTCATAGCAGAAGTCGGCGAAGTTCTCTCGTGTGTTTTCTCTATACCTCCCGCAAGGATTTTACATCGAACATTAAGGATTTAGGATATTATCTTCTGTTAGTGGTTCGTATGCTCCGTCTTTCATTTCTATAAGAACTGTTCCTGATTCCAATGATTTAAGGCTGTGCCATTGTCCAGGAGGTATGTTCAGCACTAAGCTTCCGGGGTGCATGTCGATTGTTTCTGTTAATCTACCTTCTTCGTCATACAGATATTCTTCGAAGTGGCCACGTATGCAAACGACTGTTTCTGAGGTGTTTTTATGTCGATGTATGGGAACGATTGTTCCTGGTTCGATTGCATTGAGCATTCGTTGTGAATTGTCTTCGCTGCTATTGCGAAGGTCGTAGTTCGTGCGGAGGCGTGGTGATGCCTTTGCTTTATCTGTCAGTTCGTCGAGTATTTGTGTGTCTATTGTCATAGTTTGATACATTTTAATATATATAATGGTATTGGATTGGGGTCAATAGGTATCGTCGTTGTTTTCCTGGTCGATTATGTTTTGCTGAAACTGCTTTGCTGTTTGTTCCAGTGTGCTGTCGTGTCCGGTGAGGCAGGCAAATGGGGCAAACTGGGCGGCACGTTGGTACATGGACATTTGCGGGTGTTTCTTGGAAACGTGGTGTGGCAGGTTGATTATATCGTCATAATTTCCCATTTGTTTTGCTGTTGGGGTTGGGTTATGCTTTATGGCCTCCTATTTGTTTGTGGCGTTCTCTTCCTGTTGCTCCTTCGGAGAAACTTGTGCCTTTCAGGATGGCATTGTTGCCGAAGCGGTGTTTGATTTTGAGCAGAGCTTCTTGCATGCGCCGTTCTTTTTCTAAGTCTTTTTCCTTGGCCTTTTGTGATTGGTTGATATTATTGATGTCGGTGAAGAGGTCGAGTTGTATTGCTTTGGGCGTAGAGGGGTTGGTGGTGTAGGCTTCTGCTTTTATGTGGTTTGTGCAGATGTTCAAGCGTCGGATGAGAAGTTCTTTGTTAACTATTCTGTCGTAGAGAGAGATAACGGCATTGGTTATTTCTTTACTCGAGGAGGAATGGCAGTTGAGGTTGGCTGTTCCGCGTGTGGGTTTTGGCACGGGACGTCCGTAATGGTCGGTAACTATTTCGCCTTGATAGTGTGATGATATGTTCGGATGGGTGAGACTTCCTCTGTCGTAGCCGATGGTGAGTACAAGTTGGTTTGTGGTCATGCGCTTTTCTACGAGGCTTAGACTGATGTCGTCTGCCATTTCCATGATGACGTTTCGGGCTTTGCTGAAGGTGTATGGTTCGGAGAGTACTTGTCCGCTGCTCATGGATTTTGCTTCGGGCCGATAGTTTTTGATGTAGTTGATGGTGCATGGTTCCCAGCCCCATGCGTGGTCTATGAGGAGTTCGGCATTGATGCCAAACAGCCTGTAGAGGAGTTCTTCGTTGTCGATGGAGCAGCGGGCCACTTTGCCCATTGTGTCAATGCCGTAGCGTGCGAGTTTGTCGGCAATGCCGTGCCCTACGCGCCAGAAGTCTGTGATGGGGAAATGGTTCCAGAGTTGTTTTCTGTATGCCATTTCGTCGAGTTCGGCAATGCGTACTCCGTCGCTGTCGGCGGGCATTCGTTTGGCTACGATGTCCATTGCCACTTTGCAGAGGTACATGTTTGTGCCGATGCCTGCTGTTGCTGTGATGCCGGTGTTTTTCAGTACATCGCGTATGATGGTCATGGCCAATTGGTGGGCTGTCATCTTGTAGGAGTCCAGATAGTCTGTGACGTCCATGAAGACTTCGTCTATGCTGTAGACGTGCATGTCTTCGGGTGCGATGTATTTGAGGTAGATGCTGTAGATGCGTGAGCTGTAGTCTATGTAGAGGGCCATGCGTGGCATGGCTATGATGAAATCTACCCCTTGTGCTTTTTGGTAGACTTCGAACAATCGTGCCCTGCCCCCGATGCCGTGTTTTTTCAGTGATGGCGTGACGGCCAGGCAGATGGTTTTGTCTGTTCGGCTTTCGTCTGCCACGACGAGGTTTGTGGTCAGGGGGTCGAGCCCACGTTCTACGCACTCTACGCTGGCATAGAACGATTTGAGGTCGATGGCGATGTATATGCGATTGTCCTTGTTGCTCATGTTAGTTTAAGCCCTCCCTCTTGCGTCCGTTAGTTGTGGAGTTTGTGAGGGAGGGCTGTGTTGTTTATTCGGCAGCGAATTGGTCTTTGCCTACGCCGCAAAGCGGACATTCGAAATCTTCGGGTACTTCTTCCCAGGGTGTGCCGGGGGCGATGTTCTTTTCGGGTACTCCTACTTCGGGATCATATTCCCAGCCGCACACTTCGCATACATACTTTGTCATGGTTTCTTTGTTTTAATAGGTTTTTAAAATGTTGTTTGTGCAGAGGTGTGACTCTGTTTTTCTGTGTACAAAGTTAGGTGTTTATTTTTTATTACACAAATTCTGTTGTCTAAAAAAACATAAAAACGATGTCCGAAACAGGCGGCGGCAGGATGCTTTGTTCTGCCGGTTCGGGAATGTTGTTGGGCTACATAAAAAAGAAGCACTGCCTTTCTTGCCATAATGGTTAACCTTTCTTGGCATAATGGTTAAGGTTTTTGGGCAGAAAGGTTGTGGTTGTTGTACGGGGCATGCAAGTTGTTGTTTAATCTTCGTGTTTTATTTTGTATATTCGTGATAATGTTGTACTTTTACAAGGTATTAACCAACAGTTGAATAACATTATGAATTTTCACGGCATCATACTCGGATTGGGGACATTTCTTTGCATCGGTCTGTTCCACCCCATTGTCATAAAAGGGGAATACTACTTTGGCGTCAAGTGCTGGCCCGTATTCCTTATCTTAGGAATTGCCGGCTGTGTGGGCTCGCTCTTCGTGGAAAACATCTACATTTCCGTGCTGCTCGGCGTTTTCAGTTTCTCTAGTTTCTGGTCGATACTGGAACTCTTCGAACAGCGCGAACGCGTCCGCAAAGGCTGGTTCCCCAAGAACCCTAAAAGAAATAAAGACTAAAGTCTCGACAGCAGCAAGGGATTTTGGAATCATATATTTTGATTTTTCAATAATTTCTCGTAACTTTGCAATGTCGAACATCAAAAGGGTGCCCCATTGGGGCTGAGATTATACCTTCGAACCTGATGCAGCCAATACTGCCGTAGGGATTGAGTCGCATAAACTTAACAAGCAATAAGGAAGGTCGTGATGTATCGCATCATGGCCTTTTATCGTATGAAACACTACAGAACAGTACTCTCAATAGCCGGCAGCGACAGCGGAGGCGGGGCCGGAATACAGGCCGACATCAAGGCAATATCGGCACTTGGTTGCTATGCTTCTACGGCCATTACCGCCATCACAGTGCAGAACACCATAGGAGTGGAAGCGGTACACCCTGTGCCCATCAACATCATAGTAGGACAGATAGAAGCCGTACTGACCGACATCGGAGCAGATGCCGTAAAGATAGGCATGCTTCAGTCTGCAGAAATAGTGCAGGCCGTCAGTCAAACACTCCGTAAACACAAGGCAAGAAATATCGTCCTCGACCCCGTCATGGTCTCAACAAGCGGCCATCGCCTCATAGAAGAATGTGCCATACAAACACTCAAGGAAGAACTCATACCGCTTGCCAGAGTCATCACACCCAATATACCCGAGGCAGAAATACTGCTCGGAGATGTAACACTGGACTGCCAAAACACCCTCCCCGCTGCGGCAAGACAACTGGCAGAACAATACAACACTTCCGTTTTGCTCAAAGCCGGACACCTCATAGAAGACCGACTCGTCGATTATTTCTACGACATAGAAACGAAAACAATGCTCGAGCTGCCCTCGGCAAGAATAAGAACACTGAACACACACGGAACCGGATGTACCATGTCATCAGCCTTCGCAGCACAACTAGCCCAAGGCAAAACATTGCAGCAGGCTGCCATATCGGCAAAAGACTATGTGGCAAATGCCATACTCTCCGGAGCAGACTACGAAATAGGACATGGACACGGACCCGTAAACCACTTCTACAAGTTATGAATATAAACGTCAACAACAAAACAATAACCACGGACTCGGCAAATCTATCTGCACTTGCCCAAGAACTCTCCCTGCCCGAAAAAGGCGTAGCAGTAGCAATAGAAAACAAAATGGTGCCAAGAACACTCTGGGAACAAACACCCTTGGAAGAAGGCACATCAGTAGTCATCATAAAAGCAGCCTGCGGAGGATGATACAATTCATATCACATTTTACCGAACAACACACCTATCTCGACAGCATTCGCCTCGCCCTGGAAGGCGGCATCAAATGGGTGCAGTTGCGTATGAAAGATGCAACCGAAGACGAAATCATCAGCGTTGGAACAGAAGTAAGAAGGCTTTGCGACCAACATAGTGCAACATTCATCATAGACGACCACGTCGAACTGGTTCATAAACTCAAAGCCGACGGCGTACATCTCGGTAAAAACGATATGCCAATCGCAGAGGCACGCAACATTCTCGGCAAAGACATTATCATCGGAGGCACAGCAAACACCTTCGAAGACATAGCAGCGCACTACCAAGCAACAGCCAATTACATCGGATGTGGTCCTTTCCGTTTTACAACCACCAAGAAAGGACTCTCCCCCACCCTTGGCCTTGAAGGCTATCGCAACATAATGACGAAAGTCAAAGAAGCAGGCATCAACATCCCCGTCGTAGCCATTGGCGGCATCACAGCCGAAGATATACCAGACATAATGCAAACTGGCATCTCCGGCATCGCACTCTCAGGAGCAATACTTCGAGCAGAAAATCCCATAGAAGAAATAAACAGAATACTGAAATATGAATAAGAATAAACTAATAATAGCAGGACGAGAATTCAATTCCCGACTGTTTCTCGGCACAGGGAAATTCAACAACAACGACCTCATGGCACGAGCCATCGAAGCATCCGGTACAGAAATGGTAACAGTTGCCATGAAGCGCATCGAACTAAACGATGCAGATGACGACCTGCTCACACACATCACACAGAACAAAAACATACAACTTCTTCCCAATACAAGTGGCGTTCGTAATGCAGAAGAAGCAATCTTTGCTGCACAAATGGCACGCGAAGCCTTCGGCACAAACTGGCTGAAACTCGAGATTCACCCCGACCCTCGTTATCTTCTCCCCGATTCAGTCGAAACACTCAAAGCAACAGAAGAACTCGTTAAACTTGGCTTCGTAGTACTTCCCTACTGCCAAGCGGACCCCACACTCTGTAAACATCTTGAAGAAGCCGGTGCCGCAACAGTCATGCCCCTTGCCGCTCCAATTGGAACAAATAAAGGCCTTCGCATGAAAGACTTCTTGCAAATCATCATTGAGCAAGCCACCGTTCCCGTTGTTGTTGATGCAGGAATAGGCGCACCCAGTCATGCGGCAGAGGCAATGGAAATGGGAGCAGACTGCTGTCTTGTTAATACGGCAATTGCAGTCGCAGGTGATCCTGTTAGAATGGCTGATGCATTCCGCCAGGCTGTTATTGCCGGACGAGAGGCATACGAAGCCGGCTTGGGTGCTATATGTGATTCTGCGGAAGCAAGTTCTCCATTAACTTCATTCCTTAACTAAATCTACTTTTATGAAAGGCGATAATAAAGCATATGCGAAGCGTGAGAAGGCTTACATGCATGGAAAACTTTTCCCGAACATTAGGGTTGGCATGACAAAGGTGAACCTTACTCCGACTGTCACAAAGGATGAGCATGGAATACCTCACACGGAACCTAACGAACCGGTTTACATATATGACACAAGCGGCCCTTATTCCGATCCGAACTTTGTTGCTGATCCGAGAAAGGGTTTGCCAAAGATGCGCGAATCGTGGATAGAAGAGCGTAAGAATGGTAATCTTGTCACTCAGATGGCATACGCGAAGGCTGGCATCATTACGCCCGAAATGGAGTATGTTGCCATTCGTGAGAACATGAACTGCGAGGAGTTGGGCATCAAGAGCCACATCACTCCGGAGTTTGTTCGTGATGAAATTGCGAGAGGACGTGCTGTCTTACCTGCCAATATCAATCACCCCGAGAGCGAACCTATGATTATAGGTCGTAACTTTTTGGTGAAGATCAACACCAACATTGGCAATTCTGCAACCAGTTCCAGTATTGACGAAGAGGTGGAGAAGGCTGTATGGTCGTGTAAATGGGGTGGCGACACTTTGATGGACCTATCGACGGGCAACAACATCCACGAGACGAGAGAATGGATTATCCGCAACTGTCCTGTGCCAGTAGGTACGGTTCCCATTTACCAGGCTTTGGAGAAAGTGAATGGCAGGGTTGAGGATCTGACGTGGGAGGTTTATAGGGAGACACTCATCGAGCAGTGCGAACAGGGTGTTGACTACTTTACCATCCATGCCGGCATACGTCGTCATAATGTTCATTTGGCAGACTCTCGCCTTTGTGGCATTGTGTCGAGGGGTGGTTCTATTATGAGTAAGTGGTGTCTCATACACGACAAGGAATCTTTCCTTTATGAGCATTTCGATGACATCTGCGATATTGTCGCTCAATATGACACTGCTCTTTCGCTTGGCGACGGCTTGCGTCCCGGTTGTATTGCCGATGCTAATGATGCTGCCCAGTTTGCAGAATTAGATACAATGGGCGAACTTGTGACGCGTGCATGGGAGAAGAATGTACAGGCTTTCATTGAAGGTCCCGGCCATGTGCCTATGCATAAGATTCGTGAGAACATGGAGCGTCAGTTGGAGAAGTGCCACGAAGCGCCTTTCTATACACTTGGTCCTGTGGTGACGGACATTGCTCCGGGCTACGACCACATAACGAGTGCCATCGGCGGAGCACAGATTGCATGGCTCGGCACTGCAATGCTTTGCTATGTTACGCCAAAGGAGCACCTTGCATTGCCCAACAAAGAAGATGTTCGAACTGGTGTTGTGACGTACAAGATTGCGGCGCATGCAGCCGACTTGGCAAAGGGCCATCCGGGTGCCATGGTACGTGACAATGCTCTTTCTAAGGCTCGGTTTGATTTCAGGTGGCGCGATCAGTTCCATCTTTCGCTTGACCCCGAACTTGCGTTGCAGTACTATGAGGAAGCCGGGCATGTGGAAGGCGAGTACTGCACAATGTGCGGCCCGAACTTCTGTGCTGCAAAACTTACTCACGATTTGAGGAAGATTAAGAAATGAAGGCTGATTCATCGCGTTACGAACGGCAGATCATCTTGCCGGAAATTGGCGAAGAAGGTCAGAAACGCCTTGCCAAGTCTCGTGTCTTGATAGTTGGTGTCGGAGGACTTGGTTCACCTCTTGCTCTGTATCTTGCCGGCGCAGGCGTGGGAATGATTGGTCTGATTGACGATGATGTAGTAAGTGTGTCGAACCTTCAGCGGCAGGTGCTCTATGATGAAGGACAGGTTGGCAAACCGAAAGCCCTTTGTGCCAGGCAGCGACTGCAGGCCCTCAATGGTGAAATTACCGTCCTTGCATACAATGAACGCCTGGACGAGACGAACGCCATGAGGCTCATTTCGGAGTACGACATTGTGGTGGACGGCACGGATAACTTTGAAACACGCCTTCTCATCAGCGACGTATGCCAGGAACTCAACAAGCCTTATGTCTATGCAGCCATAGGTGGACTCGAAGGACAGGTGGCTGTGCTGTGCAAAGGCTCTGCAACCTATCGTACACTCTTTCCGGAACTTCCCTCTCCTTCTGACACCCAAACGGGTAAAGAGGTAGTGGGAGTAACGCCAGCCGTTGTGGGAAGTGTGGCGGCATCGCAAGTCCTGCAACTCATCTGCGACTATGGCGAACCGCTCATCGACCGCCTTTGGAGCATCGACCTTCGCACCTTGCAATGTTTTACGATAGACATATAAAAAACATCTACTGCCAAGTCGGGCAAAAAGGTTAACCATTCCGGGCAACTTGGCAGTAGATGTTGACCAATTAGGCAGTAGATGTTTTCCGACATCCCGTTTGAGACAGTTTCAGACTGAACAATTATACCAAAGAAAGACAATAACAACTTTTCAAACCTTATACTCTGATTTTTTCGTACCTTTGTACAACCTTTGAATAATACCAATGTTTTCAGAAGAACTAAAGAATATATCCTGGGAAGAAACAACCGAGCGAATAGCACGTATGACCGATGCCGACGTGCGAAGAGCCTTGGGCAAAAGCCGATGCGACGTCAACGACTTCATGGCATTGCTATCGCCTGCGGCAGAGCCATACCTCGAGACGATGGCACGGCTGGCACGCCGATATACGGAAGAACGCTTTGGCCGGACAATGTCGATGTTCATTCCACTCTACATCACAAACGCCTGTTCCAACTCGTGTGTCTATTGTGGTTTCCACAGAGAAAACCCGATGGAAAGAACAATCCTTACCCCCGAGCAGATAGAGAACGAATATCGTGCCATCAAACAACTCGCACCGTTTGAGAGCATTCTGCTCGTCGCCGGCGAACACCCCGCAAAGGCCGGAGTGCCATACCTGGCCAAAGCCATCGACATTGCCAAACGTTACTTCTCGAACATCAAGATAGAAGTCATGCCACTCAAGGCAGAAGAATACAAAGAACTCACCCAACACGGACTGAACGGCGTGATATGCTTCCAGGAAACCTATCACAAAGAAAACTATAACCTCTACCACCCCCGAGGAATGAAGTCGCGTTTCGAATGGAGATGCGACGGCTTCGACCGCATGGGGCAAGCAGGCGTCCACTCCATAGGAATGGGAGTACTCATCGGACTGGAAAAGGAATGGCGAACAGACGTCACCATGATGGCCTATCATCTGCGTTACCTACAGAAACACTACTGGCGGACGAAGTACAGCGTGAACTTCCCAAGAATGAGACCAGCACAGAACGAAGGCTTCCAACCCAACTGCATCATGACAGACAAGGAACTGGCTCAAGCCACATTTGCCATGCGCATCTTCGATCACGACGTGGATATCTCCTACTCCACCCGTGAGCCGGCATACATCCGCGACAACATGTGCACACTGGGAGTCACTACCATGTCGGCAGAATCGAAGGTCAATCCTGGCGGATACCACACCTATCCGCAAGCACTCGAACAGTTTACCGTGTCGGACAACCGTACGGCAAAAGAAATAGAACTGCGCCTGAAGGAACTCGGACGCGAACCTGTATGGAAGGATTGGGATGCCTCGTTCGACCTCTTTTGCAGCAAGAAGTAACAGAAAGGGCAAGGATGAACATTATTCTACTGACCAAAGCCGACTTCTTCGAAGGCGAAACCGACATCGTCAACAAGCAGTTTTCCGACGGCTTGCAACGCCTTCATCTGCGCAAGCCCATGGCAACAAAGGAAGAATTGAAGGCGTGGATAGAAGACATCCGCCACCCATACCGCAAACGCATCGTGCTACATGACCACCACGACCTTGCCCAAGATTACGGACTTGGTGGCATACATCTCAATAGTCGAAACGCCGAAGTGCCCGATTGGTTTAGCGGAGATTTATTCTCTCTGTCGCGTTCCTGCCACACAATCAGTGAGATAACGGCACATCAGGATGGCTTCGACTACGTCTTTCTCAGTCCCATCTTCGACAGCATCTCTAAGGAAGGATATCATTCGGCCTTCTCGAAGGAGGAATTACTCGAGGCGAAAAGGAACGGTATCCTCTCGAAGAATGTGTATGCCTTAGGCGGAATCACCTTCGACAAATTAAATGAAATACAGAATTTAGGCTTCTACGGTGCTGCAATCCTTGGAACATTCTGGAATAATGAATTGCAAACAAACAGACATATAATATGGTAACTGATATTATCTTCGACCTCGGTGGCGTTCTGCTCGACTTGAATATGCCAGGTGTAGGCATTGCATGTAAACGACTGGGTATAGACCCGGAGTTGTTTTTTGTTAAGGCAGATGCCGACAATACCTCTACGGTCTGCCAGGGTGTCTCTGCGAGTAAGGCGATAACGGACTATCAAGTTGGCAAGATGACCTCGGAGGAGTTCCTGACACTCGTCGTAAGTCAGTGCGCCGAAGGCATAGGGCGAGAGGATGTAATCGAGGCTTGGAATGCATGCATCGGGCCCTTACCCACCGAAAGGCTCGACATGATAAAGGCTTTACGCAGGAAAGGCTATCGCACGCACCTGCTTTCCAACACCAACGACTTGCATTGGGAGGAGATAAAACGCCGTTTCTTCATGGCAGACGGCTACACGTGCAACGACCTGTTCGACAAGGTATTTGTTTCTCATGAAATGCAACTTGCCAAGCCCTCGCCCGAGATATACCGCCAAGCAGTGCTGGAAACTGGTGCTCAGGCAGGAGAATGTTTCTTCATAGACGATGCGGAAATCAACGTAGAGGCAGCCATTCAAGAGGGTCTGCAAGGTGCCTGGCTCGATGTGAACAAACCCGATGCACTACACTCCATACTGGAGGCATTTCTATAAGGTTAACCTAATCGGCAATAATGGTTAACCTTTCCTTCGATAATGGTTAAGGGTTTTGCCAATAATGGTTAACCATTCTGAGCGGCAAGGCAAGGCACATAAAATGTCATGCTATAAATCTTTTGGCAAAGTGTACTGCCCTTTCTTTTGGGTCATCTTGCCGAAGTTGATGGCATGGTGCGGACAAGCATGGTAGCACGCCAGGCAACCCGAGCAATCCGATTGCCATTGAGGCAACTCATCCTTCATGACGATGTTGCCTACGGGACAGGTTTTGATGCATTTTCCACATGAAATACATCTTGAGCCATCCACATTGAAGTACTTGTCTGTCACCAAGTAACGATTGAACAAAGGACGAATTGCGTAAGACTTCAACCATGGGAATGGACCTCTCTTCAGGCAACGCAGAGACTTTCGTTCGGATACGCAGGCAACAATGTCTTTCACCGTCTTTTTCTCCATGGTGAATTTCTCTCTGCACTCCTCTTCGCCATCTACATCAAAGCCCGGCAAACATATATACACATCGGGCATAAGCACGGAAAAGGCTGCATCGAGTTCTCTGCCAAGCTCCTTCTCCAAGACTCTGTCGGCATAGCCCATATCGTCGCCACACGTCATAACCGCATAAAGATAGCCTCCTTTTTTTGCACCTGCGGCAAGGCAAGAATCACGATGTTTGCGGACAAATCTTTCAACAACATTCGGTATGCCCCAGGCATAGACAGGAAAAACCAAACCGATAACGCTGTCGTCTGTCGGCACAGGCGACGTCATGGGGCACAGTTTTTCACCAAGTGCTTCGGCAATATGCTCTGCCACATATAGGCTATTACCCGTGCCTGAGAAATAATATATCATTGTAAATGGAGATTAAAAACCTGTGAAATGTTGCCACTCTGTCGTATTGTTCCCCCGTATTCTATTCTTCCAGCGCCTTCAATGCACGATAGACAAGAATGTCCGACTGCTCGGTAATCTTGAAATTACGCAGGTCGCCCTGAGCGATATGCAACGGCATAATACCCAATTCGCCAGCCAGAGTGAAGACGCTTTGCGATTCTTTTATGTCTTTCTCCCTGGCAATTTTTATCATCTTGGTGAGTGTAGTCAAAGGAAATGTATGAGGCGTTTGTGCACGCATCAACCCCTCGCGAGGCCTGAAGCCATCGGCAGCATAGCCGTCAGACGTTACAAGATATGCCTCATGGCTATACAAAGCCGTAATTGCATTGCCGTGTGTCAGGCAAACAGCAATGTTTCGACTGATAATGTCCTGAGTAATAAGCGGACGTACAGCGTCGTGAACAAGAACTATTGCATCAGATTCCTTTATTGTCTTACCTAAATAATCGATACCATTGGAAGCCGAAATAAAACTGCTTTCGCCAGCAGGAATAACTCCGCAAAGCTTTTCAATGCCACCCTTCTTTGCCTCAGTTCGTACGAAAGACTCCCATTCGGGCATACAAACAAGATAGATTTCGTGAATAAGAGGATGTTTCTGAAAGGCTTTCAGCGTATGCAACAACACCATCTCGCCGTCTATCTCCATAAACTGCTTGGGCACAACGGCATGCATCCTTTCACCTATACCGCCGGCAAGTATCAAGGCAACGTTGTAACTCTGCTTCATACCGTGGATAGTTTCTGATGCAATTTATGGCATAAAGCCTCGTGGCGATGTCTGGTATAGAAGCGCAATATCTCCAAAACAGTAATCTCGAAGATGATATATATCCATGGATGTCCAATCAACAAGGAGAAGAATAAAACACCAACACGTGTGTCGAAAGTCAATATGTTGCAAAGGGGCATAAGTGGCAAACTCTCCTTACGGAATTGTTGTCGTATAGGATTGTCAACTGGAAGCTTGTCAAGAAGTGGCTTTATCAACTGGAATTCCGGTGTCTGGCGTTCCTGAGAACGCGTATATCGGACATAGAAGAATAGGTAAAACTTCTCAAACCATTCCTTCTTATTCCAACGAAGACTCTCCATACGTCGCTGCTGTTCGGTGCTCGTATCCAACTCACTATCCCCTTTACCAAGCGCCAGCCATAGATGAATGTTGCGGTAATAGTCGGCCAAAGCACATTGACGACTATGACAATAAAAACCTGCCCAAGATTCGAGGATAAAGATTGTTATACCCCACTCCGGCCACATACGCAAAAGGAGTGCTATATAAATGAAGAAAGCCCATACATTTCCTGCAAATCCGTCCAGCACACGACCTACCAATGTCTTTTTGCCAGTCATACGAGCCAATTGCCCATCGGCACAATCATACCAGTTCGCCCAGATAAGCAACAGCATGCCAATGAGGTTGTAACAGATGTCGTCGAATAAAAAGAAGTAGGCAGATGCCGAACCAATAACAATACTCATCAAGGTTACAGCAATGGGATGAACATGCAGCCAACGGAAAAACAGTGCCCACAGATAACCAGGAGTACGAGTGACATAGAGCTCGAAGTCGCTCTCCACCTCGCGCGATTTCATTGTCGACAGAACACGCTGCTTGAGATTCATGTGTTTTCGGTTATTCTTGAGAAACGATGAATGTAATATACTCTCTATTTGTTTTGTTTTTGAGTATTCTTTTCTGGCCTTTGGCGTTGAGTGCGAACAGAATATCTGCGTTTGGGAGTTGTTGTTTCGTTCTCGTCTGTTTTTACTTCTTCTGTTTCTGTTTGTTCTGTATTCTCAGTCTCTTTAAGTTTTGCCTTGGCCTTTGCTTCAGACTCTTTTGCACGCTCTTCAGCCTCTTTTGCTTTCGTTTCAGCACTTTTTACTGCAGCCTTTACTGCGGCCTGCTTTTCTTTTTCCTTTGCTTCGGCTTCCTTTTCTAACTTTTCAGCCTCTTTTTCTAATTCTTCTTCTGTTTTTTCTTCTGGCACATCTGCTTTTTTGTTAGCATTTGCAGGCTTCTTGCTTGTAGCAGAAGATGCTTTGGGTTTTGTTGGAGATACAGGCTTCTTGGCATTTGTGGTTTTCCCTGTCGAAGTACTTACCTCTTTTACCTTGTCTGTTTTTGCTTGCTCTGAAGGTTCGTTATTTTGCTCTTCAGGATTCAATTTAGCAGATTCTTCAGCCTTTTTAGCTTCCTCTTTTTGTTGTGCTTTTTTCTCTTTGGCACGTTTTGATTGCTTCTTTGCTGAAGCTTTAAGTTGTTCCTTTTCTAAGGCCTTAGCTTCTTTCTCCTGACGTTTCTTTTCTTCTTTTGCTGCCTTCTCTGCATCTTTTCTTTCTTCTTCTTTCTGTTTGATTTCGCGTTCCTTAGCTGCTTTTGCCTCTTTTACTGCTTTAATCTTTGCTTCAACGTCTCCTTGGAGTTCTTCCGGTATATAAGGTTTAGCTTGATAGAACTTACCATTGCGTTTTGCTTCCTTTAGTTTTATCTTGTCTCGCTGAGCTTGAGTACGCGATTTAGTAAGGTCACGGTTAAGTGTTCGAAGTGTCTTTTCTTCTTCTTTCAGTTTTGACTTTGTTGCCTTCAGTTGTTCTTTTACGTCTTTAATGCGATCTTTTAAGTATTGCTGAATGGTATCAGGATTTGTATATAATGCCTGAGCACTAGCCTGAGAATTGTTTGAAAGGATTGCGGACGTTTGAATAAACAAACAAATGAGTATAGATTTAATGGCAGTCTTCATCTTATTATATATATATAATGTGGTACAAAATTACGTATAAGCCTTTAAACAGCCAAATTTTATATCTTCTTTTTTTGAAAACAGTGTAGGGCTTGTAAACATTAAATACTGACGACAAGACCTTCGTTGGCAAGTATTGTGTTAGGGAACACTGATTGTGCTTCGTGCAAGAGAGCATTCTCGTCTTTAAGCGAAGCACTAAAATGTCCAACACAAAGTTTTTCTACTTTGGCATCTCGAGCCAGCATTGCTGCCTGTAGGGCGGTGGTATGTCTTGTCTGCTCTGCTCTGAGCGCACGTTCGTGCATGTATGTTGCTTCGTGATAGAGCAGAGTAACGCCATGCAGGATATCCTTAAGATGTGGCAGATAAACCGTATCGGAGCAATATGCGTATGAGCGTGGTGGCTTGGCTGGTGTTGTGAGACGTTCGTGCGGAATTATTGTTCCGTCCTCTGTGGTCCAGGATGCTCCGGCTTTTATATTGTTAATCTGACTGATGGGAATGTTAAAGGCATCTATCATCTCCCTGCGAATGTGTGGCAGACCTGGTTTCTCTTTGAAAAGATAGCCGCACGTGGGGAGTCGATGCTGCAAAGGAATACTATAGACTGTAATACTACGGTCTTCATAGACAAGTGTGTGCTGATGTACATCGACTGGATGAAAAATCAGTTTGTAACCGATATCGGTATAAAAAGTCTTCAACAAAAAGTTGATAAAATCGCCAACCTGCAGAGGACCATGAACATGAAGTTCGGCTGTTCGTCCAAGTAAATCCATCGTCCCGACGAGACCGGGAAGTCCAAAAACATGATCACCATGGTTATGACTGATGAAGATATGACCGATGTTCATCATGGAGAGCCCCATCTTTTGCATCTGTGTCTGCACACCCTCACCACAATCAATCATGAAGAATTTTCCTCGGACGTTCAGTATTTGCGAGGTTGGTTGATGACGGGTGGTTGGCTTGGCTGAGCCACATCCCAGTATATTCAGTTCGAAATTCATGTTTTATATATTATGAATGCCCCGCCCCAAAGGTTGGGACGGGGCATTGTTATTTCTCCAAATCAGGAGGTGTGGGCTTATTCGTCGCCAGCTTTCAGCTTAGCCTTCAACTCTGCAAGAGCATCGAGGTCGCCGAGAGTTGTGCTTGCAGCCTGGTTCTGGATTGAAGGTGTTTCTTCCTTCGGAGTAGACTTGCGTGTAGCCTTCTTTGTCTCACGAGCCTCGCGAGCTTCAGCACGCTGCACATCTTCGAAGATGCGGCTGTGTGAAAGGATGATGCGCTTGCTCTCCTTGTTGAACTCAATCACCTTGAACTCAAGCTTCTCGCCCTTCTGAGCCTGTGTGCCGTCTTCCTTAACGAGGTGCTTGGGAGTAGCGAAGCCTTCAACGCCGTAAGCGAGCTGAATAACTGCGCCCTTGTCGAGCATCTCAACGATTGTGCCTTCGTGAACGCTGTCCTGAGTGAAGACAGTTTCGAACACGTCCCAGGGATTCTCTTCGAGCTGCTTGTGGCCGAGAGAGAGGCGACGGTTTGTCTTGTCGATCTCGAGGACACAAACCTCAATTTCAGAACCGATCTGTGTGAACTCGCTGGGGTGCTTAATCTTCTTGGTCCAGCTGAGGTCGCTGATGTGGATAAGACCGTCTACACCTTCCTCAATCTCAACGAAGATACCGAAGTTTGTGAAGTTGCGAACCTTAGCAGTGTGCTTGCTGCCAACGGGATACTTCTCTTCGATGTTTTCCCATGGATCGTCCTTGAGCTGCTTGATGCCGAGAGACATCTTGCGCTCCTCGCGGTCGAGTGTGAGGATGACTGCTTCCACTTCGTCGCCCACCTTCATGAAGTCCTGAGCGCTGCGGAGGTGCTGGCTCCAAGACATTTCGCTAACGTGGATAAGACCTTCTACGCCAGCAGCGATTTCGATGAATGCACCATAGTCAGCCATAACAACAACCTTACCCTTAACGTGGTCGCCCACCTTCAGGTCAGCGTCGAGAGCTTCCCAAGGATGAGCAGTGAGCTGCTTCAAGCCGAGAGCAATGCGCTTCTTCTCGTCGTCGAAGTCGAGAATAACAACATTGATCTTCTGGTCGAGCTCAACGATTTCCTTCGGATCGCTAACACGACCCCAGCTGAGGTCTGTGATGTGAATAAGACCGTCTACGCCACCGAGGTCAATGAACACACCGTAGTTGGTGATGTTCTTAACAGTTCCTTCGAGAACCTGACCCTTTTCGAGCTTGCCGATGATTTCCTTCTTCTGTGCTTCCAGCTCAGCTTCGATGAGAGCCTTGTGGCTAACAACGACATTGCGGTAGTCCTGGTTGATCTTAACAACCTTGAACTCCATTGTCTTGCCAACGAAGATATCGTAGTCGCGGATGGGCTTAACGTCAATTTGGCTGCCGGGCAAGAATGCCTCGATGCCGAATACGTCAACAATCATACCGCCCTTAGTGCGGCACTTAACGTAACCCTTGATGATTTCATCGTTGTTGAGAGCCTCGTTCACACGATCCCATGAGCGGCTTGCACGAGCCTTCTTGTGAGAAAGGATGAGCTGACCCTTCTTGTCTTCCTGATTTTCGATGTAAACCTCAACGGTGTCGCCCACCTTAAGTTCAGGATTGTAGCGGAATTCGCTTGTAGGTATGATACCATCGCTCTTGAAGCCGATGTTAACAACCACTTCGCGCTTGTTGATTGAAATGATTGTGCCGTCAACTACGTCGTGGTCACTTACCTTGTTCAGAGAACCCTCATAGGCCTCTGTCTGAGCCTCGCGGCTCTCGTTTGCATTGTTGTCGCCCTGTTCGTATGCTTCCCAATCGAAGTCAGCCAAAGGAGCAACGTTTTTCAAATCTGCCATACAGATTAATTAAAAAGTTAATAAAGTTAATAATCACATGCCTCCGATATTTTCATATACAAAGGCGCGGCAAAGATACAACATTTATCTAGATATACATTATATATATTAAATGTATCCGTGGCTTTTAAGCATATTTAACAAAAAATCATTCTTACAAGAGAAAATGTAGTCTATAATTTCAAAATTAGCCGTCAAACAACACTGCGAAAATTTACGCTCAAGAGAACTTGCCCAACTTCTCTGCAGAAGTTGGGCAAGTTCTGCAGAGAAGTTCGACAAGTTCACACGTGAACTTTGCCAGAAGGATGCGTCCGTTTGGGCAAGTGGACTGAAGGGGTTATTTTTGCCTTGTATCTTGTCTGCAAAACAGAAAAGAATGATTTCGTTTTCAACAAATTAAAAAATATTCCCATGAAATCTTGTGTGTGTGAAAAAAAAGTGGTACATTTGGGGCGATGAACTAACAAACAAGCCTTACCTTGCCATGAAACAATTCCTATTACTTTTTGTTGCAAGCCTGCTCCTCGGCTTAAATTCGATGGCTCAAGCGGTTAACCAGATGTCTTTCCTTGAAGGCAATCCTATATGGGTTTATAAATATGAACACATTCCCACGCCCAGCGACCAGTTCATGAAGTGTTGGGTCGATGTCGGCGACCGTTGTTATTTCTATTATTTCCTCGCAGGGCAAAAGGAGATAAACAATAAGATATATGTAATGATTGGGGAGGTTCAGTGCGACAGAGAAGGTGAAATCAACCTCAACCGTTGGCTTCCTGTCCGAGAGGATAATGGCATCGTATATACCATCACCGACTCTTTGCCTGGTATTGTCGAATATTACTATTATGACGACCTGCCTGTTCCCTACCTGCAACAGGGGGATGAATGTGTGCTTTACAACTTCGGAGCAGAGACAGACGAGGACTTGTACGAAAATGTCAAGGTGAAATCCTATGCAACATATTGCCTGATGGACGGTACGGAATGGCGTGTCTTGAAAACAAATGGACCCTCGTTATATGAAAAATTAGGTATATTATCGAGTGACCCGGAGTTTGGCATAATGGACCCTTTCTGCGAGATACCTATTGCCACCAATGGACATGCTTATACCAAGCAACTCAATGCGTATTATCAAAACAACACGATGCTCTACAAGGCACCGGATGCTCCCGAAGGTCTATGCCTGAACGACACAATCAAGACATCACTCGACGACGCATATATCTACGCAAGATCATACAAAACCAATCCTTTCCACGAAAAGACAATGTCGTACATCCGTAATCTGCAGATGACGACAAGCATCCGCATACCTCAAGGAAACAACTCGAAGAATACTCCGGTTCTTTTCTTCGACCTGCAAGGCCGCCGCATCGGTAAGGTTCAAGAGGGCATCAACATCATCCGCCAGTCCGACGGAACGACAAAGAAGGTGCTTGTGAAGTAAACATCTGTCTGCACCAGCAGAAACATATTTACACAGCGAAAGAGCCATTCGGCTTTTTCGCTTCTTTATATATAAGGTGCGATTTGTTTGCCGTTCTCTCGAAAGCAGAAGGAAGACAGCTGTTGGGTTAGCCTTGGGCTGTTGGTAGATGTCTTATTCGAAGTTAAGCGTAAGGACAATCATGCGACTTCGTCCGCCATTGACAGACTGTGTGTACTTCATCAGCGTATTATCGATGAGGTCGCTGCGGTCTTTACGGATGATATCGAGCAAGCCAAAACAGAACTTCAACTCGGGGTTCAGTTTGAAGAAAGGCAAATAGATGTCACAACCCATGCCCACTTCAAGATAGAGGTCGAAAGGTTTCAAGCGCAGAGCATCGTGTTTGCGTGCGGTGAGATCCACCATGGGGTTAATACCACCAATGAGATAAGGACGGAAGTTATTGTATCGTGGTGCAGCAAACTTCAGGTCGAGCGGCATGGATATGTAGGTGCTTTTGAAGACCTGTGTGCTGTCTGCCCCACTCTTCTGCTCGTGATAGACGGCATGCTTCTGGCCAAAATGGATGGTGGGAGAAAGGCGAAGAGACAAGTATTTATTCAGGCGAAGCGAGCCCAGAACGCCTACCGTGAAGCCGGGACTGTAGTTGTCTATCTCTGCGTACCACTGCTCGCCCGATGCCGGGTCTATGAAACCATTGTTCTGCAGTTCGATGTCCTGCATGTGAACGCCAAACAGAAAGCCATAGTGCAACCTGCGCTCGTCAATGTACGGGCGGTTCTGTACCTTGCGCTCTTGGGCAAATATACCAAGAGCGAGAAACAGGAAAAAGAATGAGACCAGACTCCTGAAATGAATTGTTCGCATCGTTATTATAACGTAAAGGCATGCTTTTTTATTGCACATCACACTGTTTTTGACGACTAAGTTGAAAAAAGTTCTGCTTTTATGTGCCGTTGTCATTTTTAATGGTTATCTTTGCATGCGTTAAACGAACAAAACAAGATTAATAACAATAAAAGATTTTTACAACTATGGCTTACGTAATCAATGATGATTGTGTTGCTTGCGGCACATGTATCGACGAATGTCCTGTAGGTGCTATCTCTGAGGGCGAAAAGTATTCTATCGATCCCGAGCAGTGCACAGAATGTGGCACTTGCGCAGACGCTTGCCCCAGCGGTGCAATCACTCTCTAATAAAAGAGAGCCTTCCTAAAGGAAACACAAGATTGCCCCAACGCCTTATGGCGAAGGGGCAATCTTTTTTATGTCCTTACTCCTACTTTCCCGGCACAGACGCAAGTTATTCCGTCTGCGAGAGACGAATCTCTAATGTACCCACAGAACAACCGTACTTCCCTTCGTGCATAACGATTACCTCGTCGCCCTTGCTGTCACGGAGGTACAAGGGCTGTGACAACAGGACATGAGTATGTCCTCCCAGCAAGACATCTATGCCCGAAGTGTGTCGTATGAAATCGATGTCCATATCCTTCTTCTCGCCAAGACCTAGATGACTCAGGCAGACAATGACATCGCAGCCTTCCTTCTTCCGCAGGTGTTTAATGACTGATTTAGCAGCTTTGGCAGGAGAAGTGTAACGCATGCCCTTCATGTTGCGCTTCAATATAAGTCCCTTTGGCTGAGGAGAGACACCAAAGACTCCAATACGGACACCGGAACGTTCAATAACGACATAAGGCTTTATCAGTCCATCGCATGGCGTTCCTTTGAAATCGTAATTACAACAAACAAAAGGAAACTCAGCCGTACGGGCAAGATGTGCAAGATTCTCAAGGCCATAGTCAAGTTCGTGATTGCCTATGGCACATGCATCATAACGCATAAGGTTCATCAACTTGACTTCTAACTCACCTCTATATACATTATAATATAAAGAACCTTGACTGAAATCACCACAATCGAACAGAAGCATATTGTTGGTATGCTCGCAACGAAGTTCTTCCACAAGTGCCAGTCTTCGCAAATATCCACCCTTCCCGGCTTGAGTCGTATCACTATGATTGACAGGAAATGGCTCAACCAGAGAGTGTGTGTCGCTTGTATGAACAATGTAAATAGAGTCATCTTTTGCTAAAGCAACGTAAAAGATGACAACGAGAAAATGGAATATGATGAGGAATGTTAGCCGCTTCATAACAATGTAATTCTGATGTTTAATCTTTTATCTTAATTCTTCCCTCTATGCTGCTGTCCATCACTCTATGCTTTATCACATATTCCGACATGATATCTTGTATCAATATGCCAATATCGTGACGTTTGACGGCCTTCGTAAGTGCGGTCATGCCGTCATTGCCTTCGGCAAGATAGTCAATCGTTGCAACCTTATAGATGCGTTTGGGGTCTATCTCTTTGCCATCGATAGTAGAGGAAAGCAATTCCCCATCCGACGAAATCTCCATTCTTATGCTACTGCTTACAGCTTCTCCCCCTACGGCAGCTATCTCACGCATCAGTTCAACCATGTCCTTTCCTCTCATTTCAAGCACAACAATATAGTTGTCGAAGGGTGATATTTGTATAATATTGCCCTGAGTGATAATCCCGTCAGGCATATCACTACGTAAACTACCAATGTTGACAAGTCCCATATCAGCAGGCTCTAACCCCGTAGCAGTACCACCTTCTACAATTACATCCGCAATCCAATTGCCAAGCAAACTCTCGGGCTTCCCCGGACTCATCGCCCTACGACTTAAGCCAAGTGCTGGTTTTACGATGCTGTCCACCTTTGATTTGTAATGAGCAAGAATTGCCACAGACTCGGACGACAATAAGGAATCATATCGAGAGGTAACATCTATTCTCCGCCAACGAGAGGACTGAATTTTATATTTCTGCGCTTGCAAACATGCTGCGCACAATATGAAAAGAATGACAAACAAACTCCTTTTTCTCATCTTTATTACAGATATTTCATTGCAAAAGTACATATTTTTAAGTTAAATCAACAAAGTTTCGATGTTTATCTTTCGTGTATCAGAAATTTGTTGTACCTTTGCAGCCGCTTTCCCATAGGTCGCTGGCAGGAGAAGAGAGACCTGTTATGCCTGTGTGTGATCGACAAAACAATTTTTTAACAAATAAGCATTATGGCTGATTTAATCAAAATTGCTGAAGAAGCATTTGCAACAGGCAAGAGCCACCCTTCATTCAAAGCTGGTGACACTATAACTGTTGCTTACAAAATTGTCGAAGGTAACAAGGAGCGTGTTCAGCTCTATCGTGGTGTCTGCATCAAAATCAGCGGTCACGGCGATAACAAGCGCTTCACAGTCCGCAAGATGTCTGGCACAGTTGGTGTTGAACGTATTTTCCCCATCAGCAGTCCCAACATCGACAGCATCGTGGTGAACAAAGTTGGTAAGGTACGTCGTGCTAAGCTCTACTACCTGCGCAACCTCACCGGCAAGAAGGCTCGCATCGCAGAAAAGCGCGTTGCAGTTAAAAAGGAGGATTAATCCACTCCTTCCCCCTTCCGATTTTGCACGGATAAAACAAGGGAAACATTCCAATAGGGGTGTTTCCCTTTATTTTGTATCATTTTTGTTGTATAGAAAAATATAAAATATCGATACTATTGTAAAAATAAGGCTATGAAGCACAAAAGAAAGAAGGTATCACAATTGCTACGCCTTCATACTATTATATATTATACCAAACACATATAATATACTTGTAGACAATGTGTTCAAACCTGTTTGTATCTGATAATTATATATTTGTCTTACTGATGCTTAGGAAAGAAAGGACAACGCATTCGGATGCATTGGTTATTCTTGCCGAAATGTCTGCACACAACGAAAGATGTGTCCATGTGTATACCAAAATTCGCTTCCACAAAATCGATGGCTGCCAAGATGGACAGATAGGAATCGCGCTTGCAACATCGTGGACCACCCACCTCGGCAATCTTACCTAACGATGCAGCCGACATCTTGTGCGACAAAGCAAATGGTTCGATAGTTAATGGTGTAGAGTGTGAGATAACGGAAACGAACATGCCGGAACTCAATCCTGCGCCACAAGCTCCCCAAAAGCCACAAGCCCCACCAGGAACTTGCTTGCCTCGTTTCATCAGTTCCACCAATGCATCGGGGAGCACGATGTCGCCTCCGGCATTATGATAGGCGGTCAGCAAGGCTGCTCCTACCATCACATGATGTTCGGGCCCGTGCATGTGGCAGAAGGGCATCGCCATCAATTTCTCCATAATCTCTATCGGGTTCTTGGAGGTTTCGTCAAGGCAAAACTTGTAAATGGCATCTATACCCTTTGTGTGGCACTCATTGCAGACGTAATGTCCTTGTTCGCAGCAGGTTTTACTATCTTCATTCTTGTGGCAAATAGCACACTCCATAAGAATTTCCTTTTCCAGATACTTCAATGGAGCACTACATATCAAACATTCTTCTTTCATTATCCTAAAATTATATGTTTAACTTCGCAATCAGATGATTGCCACCTTAATCACTCCATCCAATTTATTCTCAAAGATGTGGTAGGCTTCCTCAATATCACTCAAAGAGAAACGATGCGTGATGAGCGGGGTGGTGTCAATCTTTCCTGCTTCAATAAGTCGAAGAATTTCCTCGCAATCGCAACCATCCACGCCACCAGTCTTAAAGGTGAGGTTCTTTCCGTACATCTGGGGCAAAGGAAGGACTTGAGGCTGGTCGTAGAGGGCCACCGCCGTTACGATGGTATTGGGGCGGGCACACTCCCACGCAAGTCGGAAGGTATCGTCAGCTCCGGCCACTTCAAGCACACGGTCGGCTCCACCGTGGTCGCTATGCTCCAAGACAAAGTCCTTGCACTCTTCGGGGTTAGTAAGCAGTACATCGGGGTAATGCTCCTGCACGAACCGACATCTTTCTTCAGACTTTTCACATACAATGATGCGTTTAGGCTGACGAAGCATCACGCAAAGGAGCGTGCAGATTCCCGTAGGTCCTGCTCCGATGATCAAAACAGTATCGTCTTCGGTTATCTCGGAAATACGAGCTGCCCAGAATCCTGTTGCCAAGACATCGCCCACCAACAAAGCCTGTTCATCCGTCACGCTATCGGGAATACGATTCAATCCTTGATTAGCCAAGGGAATACGCACATATTCCGTCTGTCCACCATCTATGCGGCATCCCAAAGCCCAACCGCCATTCGGTTCGGTACAATTGTTCACAAAGCCATTCTTACAGAAGAAGCATTCTCCGCAGAAGGTCTCTACGTTTACGGTTACTCTATCGCCTGGCTTTACTTTGGCAACTTCTGCTCCAACATCTTCAACAACACCTACCATTTCGTGACCTACGGTAATGCCCAAAACAGCACGAGGCACGCTGCCATGCTTGATATGCAGGTCACTGGTGCAGATGCTGCTCATTGTAACACGAACAATTGCATCCGTAGGTGCAATAAGTACTGGTTTCGGTTTCTCAACCAAAGCGAACTTCCCCTTTTCGATAAATGTGTATGCTAACATAATGTCTTAATCCTTTTTTTCGACCATTCGAACAAAATTCGGGATGCCTCATTAAAATCAACAGACTCTCCATTTTTGTACTTCAAGAAGGTTGCTATTATCGATTGTTCCTCGGCAGAAGCCACTTGAAGCAATTGGGTTTGATGCTTGATGTAGTTTCCTGTCTGTTTGAAAACGATGGCTTGCACTACAAAAGAGGACGCTTTGTATAATCCTTTGAGAATCTCCTCGCTCTTTTCGTGTAACATATTGTGGACACATCCGTGATAGATATTGCCGGCACCCATTTTGATGGCTCTATCGATTGCTACTTGATCTATTAACGGAAGCAAATCATCCAAACTTCCCTTAACGGGAGTTGTATCGTGATAGAACTGAAAAAGATCGGAAGGTTCCCAATTCAGAATCTCATCCTTGCCCGACAGAAAGCCACAAATCAGTTCTCTATGTGGCAAGGTATCCAACATATCATTATAGGATTGAATGTCCGAAGCACTGAGTTCGTCCATAATCACCACAACATCTATATCACTGGCTTCAGTGGCCTCGCCACGACCATAACTGCCTTGCAAGCCAACAAACCAAGTACGACTCCCGAAAACTTCATTCAATTTCTGGAGGAAGATATGCATCCAGCCATTTATGTCTATCATATTCTCATTCATTTTAAACATTCTCCAACTTCCAACCATGATCTCCGTGATAAATCATCTGCTTGGTCATGCCGCCATCAATACAGATGTTCTCACCCGTAATAAAGCCAGCCTTGTCGCTACAAAGGAACAATACCATATGCGCTATGTCCATCGGATTCCCAACTCTACCAACAGGTTGCTGAGTGGCATCGGGACCTTCGTAAACATTGTATGCCGTATCAATCCAACCTGGAGAAATGGAGTTCACTCTTGCCCTACCCGACAGGCTTACAGCCAATGCGTGAGTAAGTGCTGCTATGCCTCCTTTGGCAGCAGTGTAGCTCTCGGTTTGTGGCTGACTCATACGGTCGCGCGACGAGGATATATTAATGATAGATGCACCTTCTGATAAATGAGGCATGAAAAGTTTGACTAAATAGAAAGGGGCGGTTACTCCTACACTCAACGCATACTGGAACTCCCCGTAGGAACATTCGTCAATCCCTTTCATCAAGGGCAGGGCATTATTGACAATAACATCCACTTTGACATGCTTACTGAGTACATTCGAGGCAAAATCCTCGAGCACTTCTTTCCTGGAGATGTCCCCGACGAAATGCTCGCCATGCTGCTTGTCAATCACATAGACTGTGGCTCCCTGCTTACGAAACTCTTCGGTAATGCATCGGCCAATACCATTGGCGCCACCAGTTACAATAACTATTTTATCCTTGAACATAAGCATCTTATTCTTTTTATCGTCAACATAATTCCCCTCTTGGTCTTAACGAATGTGTCCGCAAAGCAACAAATCACAGCATACACCTGATTGGGCGTTACTGGTTGCCCATGCTTGCGGATGTGTATCCTCTGGCGGTTTATCATTTGTAATGCCTGTGGAACCTACCTTTTATTTATCACATAGATTCCTATTGTTGCAAGAAGCGCTGCCAGAAAGTATCTCCAATAGAAAGGTTCGTGCAGACAAAGACATGAGGAAAGCGCTCCCACCACCGGAATGAGTGAATTGAAGATGGCAACTCTCCCCACAGGATTGCAACTAAGGAGTTTGTTATAGAGGGTAAAGCCAAGAGTGGAAATACAAATGAGAAGAAAAAGAATGATGGCACCTGTTAACGTAAAAGTAGGAAGAGTGCCATGCATACAAACACCTAAAGCCATGAGCATTAGGCCGCCGAAAGCAAGGCTGTAGCCTGTTCCGACAAAGACATCTACACGCTTGCTTAACCCGCGTGTCATCAGTCCTGCTATTGCCGAGCAAAGGGCGTTCAATATGATCATGCCATCGCCAAGAAATGTAAAGGAACCACTTTCTCCTTTTCCGATGTTCAGCGACAGAATTCCTGCAAAGCCAACAACACAGCCAACCATCTTTCGTAAAGTGAGTTTGTCTGTCTTAAAGAAAATGCACGCAAACAGCACCAGCATAAACACTCCGAGGGAGTTGAATATGGCTGCACGAGAGCCTTGGCTATGCGAAAGGCCTATGTAGAAAAAAGCATAGTGCAAAGTGGTATTAAGCAGAGCAAAAGCAAGGATGTAGAGCCAGTTGCGCGAGTGTTGTACAGTAAATCTGCGATGCGTACCATGCGCTACACAAAGGACAATCAAGCCAGAGATAGCAAAACGGATGCCGGCAAACAACATTTTGCTACCCGTCATTTCGGGCGAAATGCCAAACGCGGCAAAGCCCAACTTAATGAGTGGGTAAGCCCATCCCCATGCTATGGCTGCCGTAAGAGCGAAGATGACCACCCACGCAGGGCGTTGAAATATGCTAACTGGTTCTTTCACGTTATATTATTTTCTTTGACACGAATGCGTGCTGATGTTTGTATAACTATTGGTTTGCAAAAGTACAAATAATAGTTTACATTATAAATAATAGTGAGTGTCTATTTAGGTATTATTGCAGAATACATATGGCAAAGCTCGTCGTTCCCCCTTGCTCACATATGCTATCAAGATGCCCAATCAAGATAAAATACATTTACATGGTTCAAAAAAATTACGCCATAAATGAAAAAAAAATAACAGTGCAACGCTATAATTGCAAAAGTTTATATAATTTTGCATCGACAAATAATTACATAGATGATACGGGCTAGAAACAGATTGTCAAAAGGCATATAAGCAGAGACATGGGGTTCGAAAGGAAACTCTGTGTCTTTGTGTTTTAATGAGGATGCAACATTGACTGGCCGTTCCTAAAACGGACGAGGTTTCTGCTCAACAGATGACAAGAAGATAAACAAATAAATTTGAAGATAATATGAAACAAGACATGATTGTTATTTTGGACTTGGGAAGCCATGAAAACACCGTGGTTGCTCGAGCCATCCGTGCATTGGGTGTATACAGCGAAATATATCCGCACGACATTACTGCCGAGGAACTGAAAGCACTGCCAAATGTGAAGGGCATAATCATCAATGGTGGTGAAAACAACATCATCGATGGTGTGGCTATTGACGTATTGCCCGAGATTTACGAAGCTGGTGTTCCTGTGATGTCTGCCGGACACGACAAGGCACTCTGCGAGGTGAAATTGCCTCAGTTCACTAATGATGAGGAGGCCATCAAGGCTGCAGTGAAGGGTTTCGTGTTCGACACATGTAAGGCAGAAGCAAACTGGAACATGAAGAACTTTGTGGCAGACCAGATTGAGCTTGTGCGTCGTCAGGTAGGCGACAAGAAGGTGTTGCTGGCATTGTCTGGCGGTGTGGACAGCTCTGTTGTGGCTGCATTGCTGCTCAAGGCTATTGGCGACAACCTGGTCTGCGTGCATGTGAATCACGGCCTGATGCGTAAAGGCGAATCGGAGAATGTGGTCGAGGTGTTCCGCAACCAGCTTTGCGCGAACTTGGTGTATGTAGATGCCACAGACCGTTTCCTTGGTTTGCTCGAAGGCGTTGCCGACCCCGAACAGAAGCGCAAGATTATCGGCGGAGAATTTATCCGTGTGTTTGAGGAAGAAGCACGCAAGTTGGCCGGCGGCATCGACTTCCTGGGCCAGGGCACCATTTATCCCGACATCGTGGAGAGTGGCACAAAGACTGCCAAGTGCGTAAAGAGCCACCACAATGTAGGTGGTCTGCCCGAGGATCTGCAGTTCGAACTCGTTGAGCCTTTGAAGCAACTCTTCAAGGATGAGGTTCGTGCTTGTGGTGTTGAGCTTGGCTTGCCCTACGAGATGGTTTACCGTCAGCCGTTCCCAGGTCCTGGTTTGGGTGTACGTTGCTTGGGTGCAATCACACGCGACCGTCTGGAAGCACTGCGCGAGAGCGATGCCATTTTGCGCGAAGAGTTTGCCCTTGCCGAACTGGACAAGAAGGTATGGCAGTACTTCACCGTGGTGCCCGACTTCAAGAGCGTAGGTGTGAAGGACAATGCCCGCAGTTACGACTGGCCGGTTATCATTCGTGCCGTGAACACCATCGACGCCATGACTGCCACCATCGAGCAGATTGAATGGCCCATCCTGCTGAAGATTACAGACCGTATCCTCAAGGAGGTGCCCGGTGTGAACCGTGTTTGCTACGACATGTCGCCGAAGCCAAGCGCAACAATCGAATGGGAATAATCTATTGATTACTATAGAAATGCCCCTGGCCGATAGTGGTTGGGGGCATTTTTTGTGGCAAAGCCGATGAGGGGGCTTGCCAGATGTGAGATGCATTATGGAATGTTCGCCGAAAAAAGGGAGTCAGCGGGGCTTTATTCTTTGTAGATGGTGCATCTGATGGTTGAAGAAGATGCGTTCGCCGACGTGGGTGAAGCCTTGCGAGAGGTATAGTCTTTCTGCATTGGGGTTTTCGGCATCGACTATCAGGCCTACGCGTTCTGCTCCTTCGGAAAAGGCGCGTTGGCAAAAGGCATCGATGAGTTTGCGTCCTATGCCAAGCCGTTGGTATTGGGGCGCGACGGACAATGAGTCGAGATAGTGCTCTCCGGCTTCGGTTTCGTCGGCTATGTCCGGCACACGCCCTACTCTGTTCCGCAACACGGCGAAGGTCCCTTCGCGCAATTCTGCCAGTCTGGCTCCGTCGTAGCCTACGACACTCCCCACCACTCTACCCTCGTACTCGGCCACGATGGCATGCCGCCAACTGTATTGTGTGCCTTCTGCTTGGGAAATCTCGGTCAGGACGCTGAGGTAATCCTTGCCGCAATAGTTGTTCAGTGCCACTTCGTCGCCTATGGCTTCGGCAACGGTTCGGGCTATGGCGGCAGCGTCTTCTATGCAGGCTGGACGGATGATGATTTGGGGGTTATTCATGTTGATAAACAGGGGCTTAATGGGCGTCATTTGGAAAGGTTAACCCTTCTGCACGAAAAGGTTAACCTATTTGGATGGAAAGGTTAACCATTCTTGCAATAATGGTTAACCTGTTTTTTCGATAAGGTACAGCCTTCTTTTCTGAGGACTGCATGGAGTTGTCTGACACGGTGCATGAGGAGACCTCCGTCAGCCTTCGGCAGAGGCTATTTACTCACTCTTACGAGTCGCTTCTTGCCGTTGACGATGTAGATGCCGGTCTGGGTGATGGTGTCCAGACGAGTGCCGCTGAGTGTGTAGATGGTCATCGTTCCGTTTATCTCCTCGGGTAGCATGGTTATGCCATCCTCGTCGGTATATACGGTGACGGTAACGGTGGCCTGCTTGTTGCTGCTGTCTGTCGATTTGGCCGTAATGGTGGCTGTGCCGGCAGCCACTGCCGAAACAATGCCATCGGCGACGGTGGCAACGCTTACATCCGAGCTCAACCAGTTCAGTTCCTTCACGGTAGCCGTCTCCGGCAAGATGGTAACAGAGAGTGTTGTATCGTTGCCTGCAACCATTTCTATGTTGTTCGGCTCGAGCAGGATGGACGTCACATAGGTTTTTGCCAAAGTGACATCGTAGCCGGCATCTTCGCCTCGAGCCATTACGCCATCGGCTGCAACAAAGAATTGGTTCTTTATCTCGTACGTTCCGCCTGCGAAGTCATTCCCGCCGACAAGCGTAAAGGTGAGAGCTGTGCCGGTAGTCGACACAAGATTCTCGTTGTTTGTCGCCAAAACCATCAAACGGACGCCATTCTCACGAGGAAGAACATAGGCTACATGGGCAGACGAATTGACCTTCGTGCCGAAAGCCACACTGCCTTCCTTCACAGAAAGTCCTTCGGAGAGGACGATGTCGGTCTCGTAGGCAGTAGCCCGACGACTCATATTGACCCATACAGTCACCTTGCGAGTGCCGCCGGCCTTAACAGAAGCATTGCTCGAATAAAGTTCCGCCGTGAACGGCTCGTTGCCAAGAGGTGTGCCGGAAACCATGCGACGAATGGTGACAACATCCGCCACGTCGATATTACCGTCCAGGTTGGCATCGGCATTTATCTCGTAGAAGTCCTCCGGCATCTCCCCTATCAAATAAGACGTCAGCAAAACAGCATCGCCCTCGTCCAAGACATTGTTGCCGTTGACGTCGCCCGCCAAATGGCTGATGTTGTAATATGTACCATCGTCGGCCTTGAGAACTACTGAATGGGTGGCATCGAAAATCGGGTGCGTGTCCTCACCTATCGTTTGATACCAAATGGGCTCCATAACCTTGCCATTGTTGAGCAAGTAGCAGAGTTTACCGCTGGCTGCATCGTCTGCCGTAATGCGGTTTACCTGTGTAGTAGAAGAACTGTAACAGTTCAGCACCGTTGCACTGCCACGATAGAAATCGTTGCGGTAACTATAGCCCTGAACGGTACCGATATTGTAGCAGTTCTGCAATTCGGAATTAGTGCCAACCCAGCCACTGATGGCAGCACTCTCACTGCCACCAACGATGTCGGCTGCATTATAACAATCGGAAATGACAAAGGAACAGGTAGAACCCCTGTTATAACCAATGATGCCTGCAGCATTGACACCGGAAGCATTCACCGGGGCTTCGTTGCCCACACAAGAGAAAGTCACTCTGCCGGCACCGGTAGAACCACCCGCAAGAGCCACATAATTGGCTCCGCTGATAGAGCAAGAACTGTCCAAAATAAGGTTACTGATGTTCGCTCCGCCACTGACTACACCAAACAAGCCCGTATAATCACCACCGGAAATATGTAGATTCTTGATGCGATGACCCTGTCCGTCGAAACGACCTTTGAAGGAACATGAACTCGTACCAATTGGCTTGAATTTAGAACTGTAGCCCTCCATGTCGATGTCAGCCTCAAGGAAAGCCTTAACATGTTGCGCTCCGGCATTGACATCCCTGCTGAAAGCAATAAGCTGGTCGGGCGTAGAGATGTAATATGTTGAGTCGGAATAAATGACGTCCGGCTGAACATCAAGAATATCGTCTATCCATGCCAAACGCGACGGAATGTAATTCCTAATTACATCCACCTCCGCTTTGTAAGACCCCAAAGCCGATACGTTCTGATGTACCGTTTGATTCAAAATCGGCCAACGGATGAAATTAAGTCGCTGCGAAGCATCCAACTCCCGAGCCATACTGTCCACATAGGCCAAAAGCGTCTTCTCGTCGAGCAAACCCATCTTGCGATTGTCCAGCCACATTTGCTTGAGTTGCTGATAAGTAGCATTGTCGCCAATAAGTCGATTGACAAAATTTTTCATATTGCCGGCACTGCTTCCATCACGATATGCCCAATCCCGACGAGAATTGACAGGATAGATACGATTATCGTTGTCGAAAGCCAAGTCGAAATCCCAACAAGGAGCCACATGGAACTGATTCTCTTCACGGTCCTTATACATATAAGTGCTCCAATATGTATCCATGTTACCCGAAAACTCACCTGTAATAAAGTGCTTGAGGAATGACTCCACATCAAGATATTTGCGGTAACCATTCACCGGATCCGTATAGTTGGTGGAGTAAACAGACGACTCCATAAGGTTGAAATAATTCCTTATGTAGTTCTGCTGCTGTGTGGTTATTTCATCATCACCAGGGAATTTGATAGTTACAGGAATACCACGATTACTTTGGAACCAACTGGATTCCTCGTTGGCATATGCATCAATCTCAACAAGATAGCCACCCGTAACCATAGGGTCCTCGTTGTCAAATTCAGTCATCTCCACTATGGGAACACGCGCCTTGTCAATCGTAATTTGGTCACACAACTGATAACAGCCCTTATACTCACCGTTCAGAATAACATCTACCGGCTGACACCATGGCGTATAGACTGCTCCCAATCGTTTGTTAACCTCAAAAGCCAGACAATTTCGCATCAAGGTCTTATCGCCATAGTTGTTGATGAGCGTCCACTTCTTTGCCTTAGCCGGGCTTTCCTGCTGCGACCCCTTAAGCATATGGTGGCTCTTTCCGTCGGCAAACTTAATGCGCAAAGGCTTCTTTGGGAAATTCCACGACGCATTTCCTCTGCCACGAGCCGTAATGGGATACTCTTGTATGCGAGTTCCGCCATCATAAGTAATCGTAATATTGGAAGGCATCTCGGTCACTTTGTCCTGCGGATCCGTACCAGCATAAGTATGAATGCTGACAGTAGGCAAATTGGTTACCTGATACCAACGAGAGTCATCACCTGCACCCTCGTAACCATAAAACTCAAGTTCTGCAATGTTACATCTGGCATCGTTTGGGCCAACATAACGCACATAGCGGAAACCTCTTGAGACAGGAACATCTGCATAAGACATCTCCTTCACAATTCCCTGCTCCGGAATAAGGTAAAGTGGAACTGCATCCAAGAAGTCGGGGCTGTTACTACCTTCAAAAACACCAAGCAGAACACGCTGAGCATGTCTCTCACGAGGGCTCCATCCCACTTTTGTTATAACATGTGCCTTGCCCAAATCAAGCCCGACCCAAGTACGGGAGCGGTCCATTGATGCATAGAAAGTAGAGAAGTTTCCGTCAAAAGCACAGGAGGGAGTATTAACCGTTGCGCTCGACTGATTGGTACCATAGTCAACATTGGGCGAACCGATGGGGGAGCCTGTAAGTTTTACCGATGCTGGCACGTCCTGAGCATAAGCAATACTACATGACGCAACTATAAATAAAAGAAAAATGAATAAACCTTTTTTCATTTCGAATCGTATTTAGTGTACAAAAATACTGCAATTAAAACACATTTGCAAGATAACAGTTACATTTTAAATGCTTTTTGCAATTAAAGTATAAATGTCTGACTTTTTTTACATTAATTGTAAGAAATAACTTAACTTTGTACGAAATAAATCAAAAACCATGCGATACTATCTTCTTACCCTTTTATGCTTCCTACATTTCTTTGAAGCAGTGGCTCAAGGAGACTTGACTCACGAAGTAGAAGCCGACACCTTGCGATGGCCTGCCCCAAAGCCTGATGCCAGTTGGAAACTGGAGTTTATGCCACACAACAATGCTAACCATAATGTTTATGTCTATAAAGACAAACTTTACGACGACCTCTTCACCCGAACACTTGGCTGGAATGGTGGCGATGGTGTGCAGACGACGACATTACCGGACGGCAATGTATTTTGGAGTTTCAACGATAGTTTCTATGGGAAAGTGACCGGTTCGGCAACGCGTGCCCGTCAATCATGCAATTTTCCACGTAATAGTATTATGGTTCAAACACTTGGCGAAGATGGGCTCCCCGGCACAAAAAACACCAACCAGAAATGGCTGGCAGACTGGGTACAACGCTCCAATGCTTCAGGGAATGGCTACTACCATTGCAGAACGCATCTTCGCCATCCGAAAGGTGAGAAGAGCGATAGCCAAATAAAGAACGGTGAGATTGACCAGACATATCTTTATTGGGCTGGTGATGCTACTGTGGTCGACGGGCAACTGCAAATGCTTTGGGCTGGAGTGTATAATGGTACGGAAAACCTTATGCAGAGCGACAACCGGGCTCTTGCCATATACTCTCTCGAAGGGAAGCCCGGCAGTTCTACTTATCTGAAACTCTTGAGCGTGGACCACAACTTTTTTGAAAAAGACCCAATTGGTTACGGCAATACGCTTTGGGAAGACGAAGACGGACATACTTATCTATACTCCTGTTATCAGTTCAAGAAGAACGAAGGCGACCTTCTCAACACATCTTCGCCTGTTGTTGCCCGGTCTCAGACGCACGACCTTCGTTCGCCGTGGGAATACTATGTTGCCGATGCTTCCGGCACATTCCGTTGGCAAAGCACATATCCAACAGAAGAGGAAGTACGTCGGTCTGCCATCAGTTCGAGGAGTGTTTCTACGGCATGGGTCTTCAAAGATGAGGACTGGTACTATATGACGGCACAGGGATATGTCTTCTCCAAACAGATTTACATCATGCGAAGCCGTTATCCCTGGGGACCTTTTGAGGAGTGTCATCAACTTTGGACAATGCCTTGGGTGCTGGACAAACTTGGGACTCGCACTTATCAGAACTTCTATATGCCACATCTCCACCAATCGCTATCAAGAGAAGGAGAGCTTGTCTTCTCAACGAATACCGACTGCAAGGACTGGAACGATAATTTCAACAGCAAGGGGTCGGCAGACTTCTATCGTCCTTACTTCTTCCGCATATATAATTGGAAAGCTATCTTCGAAGAATAATTTCTTTAATTGGATACAGAAATGAACATACACAAAATACGAAAGATTTTCTTTATAGGAGGTTTGGCTGGAGTGCTTCTTCTGTCCTCTTGCTATAAACTCATATCCTCATATGCTCCGAGCGAAGTTGCTCCCGGCGAGACGTTCGAGGTTAGTTTCACGGTTATCGATGATGGTTCTGAGACACAGAACTTCGTGACGGACTGGAGTTATGCTGGTGTACGTCTGCCCAAAGGTTGGGAAGCCACAGTGCCCGAAGGTGCCCATCGTCAGTTTGCCGAAGACTGGGTTTACTACCAGGACGGTTCAAAGGTTAATAGTTCGCACAACATGGAACCATGCACAAAGCTTACACAATTTTACAATGCTGCATGCCCAAAGACAGGATATACCTGGAGCGGCTTCAAAAGCGTGTCGAAGATACCGAAAAACATATCGGCCTGCTGGCGCAATGGGTGCGACAGTATCCGCATAACCTTTCTCGTGAAAGTGCCGGAAGATGCGGCTCCCGGGGAATATCAGATAGACTTCATGGGTGGCGACGAAGAGGACGATGCAGGCATTGACAAGTATGCGAACTACACTGAGGCAAAGGACTCACGCCTCTTCCATGTGGGTACTGCCGCAGGCAGCTACGTCCAGAACCGTGCCGCCAACCTGGTTCGCACAGTCATTGTGACTGATGCCACGGGCATTAAGGCTCCCGAAGAGTCTGACAGACAACAAGAGCCTGCCTACAACCTTTCTGGCCAGCGTCTGCAAAAGATGCAGAATGGCATCGTTATTCAAAACGGAAAAAAGTTTCTTAAACGATGAATAAATTACTCGCACTCCTCTTTTGCCTGCCAGCATACTCGCAAAGCATGGTGGTGAACACCACCGAGGGCAACAGCACTGTGTACGCCACACAGCAAATCGAATCAGTAACATTCAGCGAAGAGACCATCGAACCGACAACATCATCGGAGAAGATTCAGATGAAACGCAATATCGTTTATCTGGGACACAGCATCTGGCGTAACGACGATTACCTTATTACATACAAAAGTTCCGGCACATTCGTAACGCCCTTTACCGGCGTTTTTCGTGGAAAAGGCTACCAAACTCTACTCGGAGAAGTGTTTGACTTCCCCTCCACCTATTCGCCCGGCCCCGATGGCGGCTACAGCGGTTACTCCCTGGGTGGAACGAGTGCAACGGACAGCAAGAGCATTGCCGTAGTAGCAGAACAGGTAGGAAACGGATGGCCAAGCGTACAGAATGCCATCTGGACGATTGACTTCATCACAAACGACTTCAAGCGCAACATTCCACTTGGCACTTTCAACGACTACAAGAATGCCACAGGGCCTGCCACCTTCTACGGAGCAGTACGCCAACTCTACGAAAAGATTAAGAAACTCTCGGGCAACGACGTCATCATCGTCTTCGCCAATGCATTGAAACGAAACAATTCAGGCTACACAAGCACCAGCAAAAACACCGTCAACTGCTCGCTTGCCGACTACGAACTTGCACTCTTGACCTGCGCAGCCGCAAATAGCAATTGGTATTTCGTCGACCAAAACCGCTTGTCGGGCATTACAGACGAGAACCTGCCCGCCGTCACTGCCGACGGTTTGCACCTCAACAATCTGGGCTACACTATGGCTGTACAACCCTGGATAACAGTCCTTCGAACACTGGCCGACAAGTAAAGCAACACACAGACCACAGCACGTCCGAAAACATCTACTGCCGAATTGGGCAACAAGGCACACCTAATTGCCCGATTAGGCACGCCTAATTGGCAAACTTGGCAGTAGATGTTTTTCCATATGGCTGAGGCCGTATCCCTTCGCCCCGAAACAAGCAAGGATTTCAACGCCACGACACAAAACAATTAGGGCATTGCCACAATGGCAATGCCCTAACTATATATAATTATATAATGTATATTAGCGCAAACGATCGAGAGAGCGCACAAGCATCTCGTCCTTCAAAATACCACGGAATGCAAGGTAAAGCAAAATGAAAGCCACTGCCGGCAAAGCAGCCGTCCAGTGAGGACGCCATATAGCCTGCATTTCGGCGGAAAGCACATAACTGATGACACCATAAGCAATGTACCAGCCCACAAGCAATATCATGCCGAATGTTGCCAAACGCATCTGCAGGGCACGACGCTTGTAAAGCCAAATGTCCATAAAAACCACCCCGCTCGCAATGACAAGAATGGTCATCATTACAGGACAGAACGAGAACAAATGGCTGCCTTCCGACACAAGCCACAAGTTATACATATCCACCTGCTCTACACTTTCAGACACAAGAAAGTGAGCAATCGGCATACACAAGCAGCCGACGCACAAAGCGAAAGCAAGAAGCAAATAGATGGTCTGTACACGTTGTAACATATCTCCAATCAGAAAAATGAGAAACCTATTCGCTCGAATCCTTAGTCGAGTATAGTAGCCTCCTTACTGGGATTGCGATAATAAATCTTGCCTTCGATGAACTCCTGAGTAGCAATGAGAGTTGGCTTGGGGAGCTTCTCGTAATAACGGCTGATTTCAATCTGCTCACGGTTCTCGAATACTTCGTCCAGATTGTCCTGAGTGCTTGCAAACTCAGAAAGCTTCTTGCCCAACTCCTGCTTGATGTCGGCAGAAATCTGATTGGCACGCTTGGAGACGATTACCACGCTCTCGTAGATATTGCCAGTCTCTTCGCAGAGGCTCATCGGGTCTCTGTTCACAGTGTCGTTGGGTGCTGTTGTCTTCTTGTAATTCATCTTTATTTGATTCTTTTTGTTATATATTCTTTACTTTCGTTATGTTGCTTACTGTTCAAGAGCCTTTCTGCTCTTTTTTCTTTTGCTTCTTAGTCTTAACCTCCTTCGCTTCTTCAAGGATTCCGTCCTTCTCTACAAGTGCATCGTCATCCGTCAGCAAGCCACCTTTCCGTTCTACCATGCGCTGCGAATAACGGAAAATGGAATTTGCCTCCTGCAGATACTTACTCTCAGGAAAGTCGTTCTCGAAGGCATAATACTCATCGATAGCGTCACGGAAACGTTCTACACGTTTAGCCTCAACGCTTTGCCTGGCCAAATGATACTTTGCACGAAGAATAAGGATAGAGAGGTTTTCGCGCAAGCCAGCCGAAGCATAAGGATAGTCCTTCAATGCATTCTGAGCCGTTACGACACAAGCCTCGTAGTTATTACCGCCATAAATGGAATTCAGCGTGTATGTTCCGAGGTCGTAATAGAGCTTAGCCGAAAGATATTCCTTTTCGACAAGTCTGTCTTGCAGTTCGTAGATGACCGCATGTGTCTGTTCCTTAAGGCCTGTATTAGGACAATAATCCAAGAAATCCTGATACTCTCGGATGGCTTCCATTGTACTTGTTTGGTCGAGACGAATATCTGCAACCTGCTTGTAAAGCGAATAGCCACTATTGAAGCGTGCCATCTCCATATAATGACCTTTGGGATAGACCTGATAATACTTCTTGAAGAACATTGCCGCCGACTCGTAGTCCTTAGCCTTCAGATTACTTTCTGCGAGCATATAGAGGCTTTCCTCTCCATAGGAAGTACCCTTCAGAGGTGCCAGCAGCATGCTGAACAACTCTGCAGCCTGACGATACTGGCCGTCAGCATAAAGTGCTTTGGCTGCCTCGTACTTGTACTCGTAGTCGTCACTTTTGAGTACAGCAGAAAACTCACTGCAAGCAGTAAGCATCGTCAGCACAAGGAGCAAAGGAAGAAAGAAAAGTCGACTATTTCCCATAACAAGGCGCAAATGTATTACATTTTACGCTTTTAGCCAAAAATGCATTGAAGAAAAAGCGCTTAAGTCGTTCTTTTTTATCGTTTATCGGCTTTTGACGGGTCGTAAACAGCCACGCCGACGAACGAATCGGCACATCCATAGTAGAGGAACCACTTGTCCTTGAATGGTACAAGGCCTTCTATGAAGACCGTTCCGGAGGGATATTGTCCGCTCTTCTCGAAAGAGTCTTGAGGATAGAAGAAAGGTTCGTCAAGACGATCGATGAGTTTTGTCGGGTCCTTCAGAGAGAAGAGAGCCTGTCCGGCACAATATGCACCCGAAGCAAAACGACGGTCGCCATTGTCGCCTCCACGATTCTTGCCATTGTAGAAAAGCATAATGCCCTTCTTCGTCTTTATTGCCGGAGGTCCGCACTCTACAAGTTGGCTGTCGAAGTATCCTTTGCGGGTGTCCATTACATGCAAGAGTTTGCCGTCGGGAGCAAGCATAGGCGTCCAGTGGATAAGGTCGTCACTCGTGGCGATATTCACAAAGTTCTCGCCCCAATACATCATATATTTGCCATTGATGCGTGCAATAACTTGTCTGCCATTCTTAATTTCCGTTACGATAGAGCCCGACTTTGAGTATCCTTTACTGAGTTGGCTTTTATGTTCGTCGGAGAAGATGGGGCCGTGTTTTGTCCAATGAACGAGATCGCGCGAAGTTGCGACGCTGAGGCGAGCCAGTTTATGGTTCCAGCTTGTATAAGTCATGACGTAAAGGCCATCTTCTGTCATACAGACACGAGGGTCTTCGCAACCGCCGGGAGCATCAAAGTCCGTCCACTCGTCACCTCCGGGATAAAGGACAGGAGCACCATGATGCTGAAAGTGTATGCCGTCTTCGCTGAAAGCATAACCAATGCGCGATGTTCTGGAACCGATACCTTTGGCGATATTGTCTTCAGCACGATAAAGGAGGGCAATGCCACCATTGATGACAGTTGCTGCCGGATTAAAGGTTTCGCTATTTTCCCATTGCGCAACTCTCTTGTGCATAGGGCAATAGAAGCGACTTGTCGTATCCGGACGAACAATGGGATTCACGCCTTCGGGACGTTCGAAACCAAGCCAGGCCCACTTCTTTTCCGCATTTGAAACTTTCTGCGCCTGAATGTTAAGAGACAAGAGAATAGATATTAGAAGTAATAAGCGATTCATATTATTATGGTCTTAAGATTAACTGCTTTGGGTTGCTATCGTAAAAATATAGCCACGATAGGGATTTTCTATGGTTTTGAGACTGACGTTCTGCAGCCTGTCGGGATGAAGAACCGAGTGTAAATCATCGACAATGCCAGTCCCCTTCAACTTTAACACAGCCTCCTTTTGTGTCCAAAAACGGGTAAAGGCAATATCGGGACACGAAGAAGAGAAGATGATCTCTGTTTCCTCTTCATCCATTGTATGTCGGACGAGGTCTGGTTTTGCCTTACGAATATATTCAATGTCAAGGCCACAAGGATGGTCTGCCACGAGACATCCGACTGCCTCCTTGCAATGGCTGATACTGAAGTGAACATTGGGATATTCCTTCAGGAAAGGTTTTCCGTGCTCGTTGTATGCAAAGGTTGGCATTTCGCTGATGCCAAAGCAGAGGCGAAGTCCTCTCAGGAGTTCGACATAGCCGACAGCACATTCGCGCTGTCCTTGCAGGAAACGGAACCTCCCTGCTGCCTCTCGTCGCCATTCCGGCAACGAGGCAACAATCTGCTCCGTTTGCAACTCGTCCAGTTCCGCCACGTGATCGTTAATGCAAAGTATTGTCCTGCCAGCCAAGTTTGTATCCTATTACCTTTGCCAATGAATGAAAGAGGAGACGACAAATGCTTAGGTGTAAGCCAATTTGTCCGTATCTTCCACGAAGGTTGCATCGTGATGTCCTGTCATGTGCCAACAGATACGGCATTTCTCCTCTGGAGTCAATGCAAGCCATGCTCTGGTAATATCTGTCGGTTCGGCATCCTTGTTGCCCAACAACTTTTCAGCAAGGTGCTGACGTGTGTTCTTCACATCCATATTACGAAGAGGACGGATGGGGAGCCCAACATACCATTCGTCGGCAAAGGCCTCGGTAACTTCACTGCGTTTCTGTGGGATTTTCATAATCGTTACGTTTTAGTTGTAATACAACATTATTTCAAGGCAAAATTACAAAGAAAAGACATAAGAAGCAAACAATCATGCATTATTTTGTGTCACTTCCTCTGCTATGACAGCAGCCATGCTCCAAGCCGCTTGCAGATTAAATCCGCCTGTAATGCCATCGACGTCGAGCAGTTCGCCTGCAAAGTAAAGTCCGGGATGTTGACGTGCCTCGAGTGTATTGATGTTTATGCTGGCGAGGTCTATGCCGCCACAGGTGACGAATTCTTCTTTGTATTGGCCTTTTCCTTCAATCTGATAGACGTCGGCTGTAAGGGTTGCACAGAGACGATTCAAGTCGCGGTTGGAGAGTTCGTTCCATCGTTTTTGCATATCGATATGAGCGCGTCCGAGCAGGTGTTGCCAGAGTTTTGCCGTGAACTGTCGGGGATATTCGTTACCGACCTGTCGTCGTGAACATGCCTGCTGAATGTCCTGGAGTTGATCCATGGCTTCTTGCTCTCCGTTTGTATTGAGCCAGTTCACGCAGAGTTGTGCCCGGTAATTATTGTCGGCAAGATGTCTGGCTGCATAACTGGAGAGGCGAAGAATGGCAGGTCCGCTTACGCCCCAATGGGTGACGAGCAACGCACCGGCTGCACGTATCTTGGTACCTGCAATGCTGACGCTTACGGCGTCTACCACGCAGCCCATAAGGCTTGTCAGGCTGCGGTCCTTGATGCAAAAGGTAAAGAGCGAGGGGACGGGGCTTGCCATGGCAATACCTTCTAAAAGACGAAAGGGAGAAAGACGTTCCAATGTAGGACACCCGCCCATTGTGCACACGACTTTGTCGAAGCGACGAGGCTGTTGCCTTTCGTCGGCAAAGGAGAGGAGATAGCCTTCCTGTTCTGGAATGATGCTGCTTATTTTGTGAGAGGTGTGCAGAACAACGCCTTCCTCTCTCATCCGCAGCAGGAGCGTGTTCACTATCTGCATAGCATCCTGCGAGACGGGGAATACACATTCGTCGTCTTGTGTCAGGAGTCGGACGCCTTCTTTCTCGAACCAGTCCATCGTGTCCTTTACACTCCATCGGCGCAAAGCACGCTTCATGAGTTGTTCTCCTCGCGGATAGGCTTGTTTGAGTTGTTGGATTTGTTTGAAGGAATTGGTCAGATTGCAACGGCCGCCACCTGTCACCGCCACCTTTGCCAGAGGTCGTCTGCCTGCCTCGAAGACCTCAACTTCGGCTTCGGGCATTCTACGCTTCAGCAGGATAGAACAAAAGCAGCCTGCCGCGCCTGCTCCTACGATGGAAATCTTCATGGCTTTAATCTGATAATTCTGATGCCCGTCTGGTTGGGTTGTTTCTGCATGTATTGGTAGAGTGTCAATGGTTCGAGCACTACTTTCTTGTGAAGGCTGCTGGCATTGAGCAGATGCAGTTTGCCATCCTGCTGCCATACGGCAAAGCCTACATGACTGACGTCGAGACCTTTCTTTCTGGTGGTGATGGCCACGATGTCGCCGTCCTTGATGCAGCCAAGCACCTTCTTGCTGTCCCCCACCCTTTCTTTTGGTATATAGCGTATGGTGGCTCCCGATGCACGTTTCTCCATTTCGGCAATGAGGCGACGCTCCTCCATGTTTTCCTTCAGGAGCGGATAGGCGTTGGTATGGGTGCTCATGTAGGTCAGGTTGAGTTTCATCGGCAGGGAGATGTTGTGGGGAAATGCCACTTCTGCCATCAGCCCAAGCCTCTCGCCGGACTGTATCCATTGGCTGAAGTAATGGTTTCGGCTGCTGTATCCGTCTATCTTTCCTCCCTCGTAGCGCAAGGTCTGCAGCCAGTGGAGATAATCCTCCCACTTCTTGCCTCCGTGGACGGTGGTGAGTGTCAATGCACAGACGTTCTCCACGAGTGTCAGACAATCGAGGCTTTGCAGATTGACGGCAAGATGTTCTGCACGGTCTTTTATTTCGAGTGTGTGAGCCACATAGGGGCGGTTCATGAACTGATGGGCATAGAAGAGAACAGCCTCTCCTAAATCCTCTCCTAAAGGAAAGGACTTGTATTCCTTTGCTCCAAGTTCCAGAAGCTCTACAACCCGCAGGCTGTCTTCTCTGCTGTAACTGACCGGAGCATTCTGGCCAAAGACCTGCAAGCAGAGGGAGCAACAGATAAAGAGAAGTGCTTTCTTCATGACTTGCTGTTCTCCTTCGGAAGTTTAACCAATGCCGTCACGGCGAAGGTGACGAGGCAGAAGCCCATCACTGCCCAAAAGAACTGTTGGTAGCCCAGTTGGTCGGACAGCCAGCCGCTGACCATGCCCGGCAGCATCACACCGCCCAGGTATTGGAAGGCAGTACACAAGGAGAAAACAGAGGTACTGCGCGGACCGTGGGCAAAGTGTACGAGGTAGAGTGTATAGGCTGTAAAGCCCAGTCCGTAGCCTACTTGTTCGATAAAGACGCAGGAGGCAATGAGAGGCAGACTTTGTGTCTGTTCGATGCTGAGCCAGACGTAAACGATGTCGGGCAGGGTGATGCACAGCACAAGGGGCCAAAGCATCTTCTTCAGTCCATACTTCGAGACGAGCCAACCGCCAAGAATGCCACCACCCAACAGTCCGATGACGCCCAGCGTGCCATAGACAAAGCCGTACTGCACATCTGTCAGGGCCAGTCCGCCTTCTGCAAGAGAACGTTTCAGGAAGAGTGGCACAATCTTCGTCAGCAAACCTTCGGGCAGACGGAAGAGCAGAATGAAAAGCAGTGCAGTGAGAAGATGTGGCTTGGAAAAGAAGGCCTTAAGCGTAAGGTAAAAGTCCTGCAAAACAGAAAGTCTTTCGTTATCAGAAGGTGCGTCGGAGGAGGGGGCTGGCAACATCTTCCAATGGCAGGCAGCAAGCATGAGCATCAGGCCTGCCACAGCCAGGAAAGTGACGCTCCACGAAAGGGGGATGCTCAAGTGGCTCTCCTGCAACAAACCTGCCAGCATGACGAGCCCGCCCTGCCCCAACACCATGCCGATGCGGTAGAATGTGTTGCGCAGACCCACATAGAGTTCCTGGTCTTTCGTATCGAGGGCAAGAATGTAGAAGCCGTCGGCAGAGATGTCGTGTGTGGCGCTGCTGAAGGCCACCAGCATGAAGAGTGCCAGCGAGCATTGCAGCCAGAACTCCGTGGGCAACGTGAAAGCCAGCAGAGCCAGCGCAGCACCCATGAGCAACTGCATGGCAAGAATCCACCAACGCTTCGTCTTGATGCCGTCCACAATGGGACTCCACAATGGCTTTATCACCCAAGGCAAGCCCAGCCAACCCGTATAGAGTGTGATTTGCGTATCGGTCAGCCCCATCTCCTGATAGAGGACCACAGACATCAACATCACGGCAGCATAGGGCAACGACTCGCCCAGGTAGAGGCTCGGTATCCAGAGCAACGGTTTGGAAGACTTCATCGGCTTATTCATTTTCTTTGGCAAAGATACAACAAAGAAACGAAAGTGAGTGCGAAACGGGGAAAGAATGTTGTCTGTTAGCGATTTAACGGTGCTTGCCAATATGTTGCAGTGCAATCAAATGCCTATGAAAAGCCAAAAAATGACAAAGTTTCGTTACTTTACCGTTACTTAAATTCTTTATTTCAATATGTTTATTCGATTGCCTTAACAGATTGAAAAACAATATCTGTTTGTCGATTTAGGGTGCAAATATAGGAATGTTTCTCATATCTTCGTTCCGGTTTCGCTTCGGCAGATTCTTTTGCACCGATACGCTGCGTTCTGCTTACAGTCACTCAATTCTGCCATAAATAATTTTGTAATCAAAGAGTAGAGTTATGAGCAGAAGCGCTTTCAATTCAAAGTATCCGTTTCTTTTGGGGGAAATTGATAGAATAGTTTAAAGAGCAATCAGTTGTCAATTTCATTTCTATATTAGGTGAATCCTAGTATGCGGCAAGTTTATCCCTGCGAAGTTGGAAGAATTAATAAGTTGGATTTTTTTCTTCGCTATTATTTTTTTATCCCCGATAAAATAAATATATTTGCGTTAAATTCAACAGATTGATTATAATGGAGGATATAAATCGTCTTAAAATAGTGCTTGTAGAAAAGAAACGTACAGGCAAATGGTTGGCAGAACAATTAGGAAATATTGCATGAGCAAAGAGTAAAAGCCTCTCATATGTTGACCGATGCCATAGATAACCAGGTGCTCATAATAGCGGAGATTGGGCAGAAATTAAGAACTGAATACCAGGAGTATTTAAAATAAACGACAACTATTGTATGAAACGCATAAAAATATTCATAAGTAGTGTTCAAAGTGAGTTCGCCGAAGAACGAGCTATGCTTTGTAATTATATCCGAACAGATGTTCTGTTGGGTAAATTCTTTGAGCCATTTATATTTGAAGAAGTTCCGGCTAATGAATATCCGACAAACCATGTCTATTTGAAGGAGGTGGAACTTTGTGATATTTATTTGGGACTGTATGGCAATCTTTATGGCTATGAGGACGAGGAGGGTTTTTCTCCGACAGAACGCGAGTATGATTTGGCTGCAAAGCTTCATAAAAGTCGTTTAATATACATTAAGAGTATTGGAGAGGAGAAAAGACATCCCAAAGAAGCTGCTTTAATCCGAAAAGTAGAACGTGATATTGTACGTAAAACCTTTGTGGATATTGATGGGTTGCGAACTTCTGTCTATGCTTCGTTAATCCGCTATTTGGAGGAAAAGGAATATATCCGCTGGCGACCGTTCGATGCGTCTAACGACAATGGTGCCACATTGGAAGATCTGGATGAAGACAAAATGAAAAACTTTATCCACATGGCACGAACAAAACGCAACTTTCCTCTTCCTGTTGAAACATCGCCAGTATCATTGCTTACACATCTTGATTTGATTGATGACAAAGGTAGATTGGCAAATGCAGCAGTATTGCTGTTCGGCAAGAAACCACAGAAGTATTTCATTACATCCGAAGTGAAATGTGTGCAGTTCTATGGGAATGTTGTGGAAAAGCCGATGCCTGCATATCAGATATACAGAGGTGATGTATTTGAACTTGTTGACCAAGCTACGAGTTTTGTAATGAGCCGTATCAACAATTGGGTTGGAACACGTGCTGAAGGAGAGAAAGCAGATATACCGACACGTCCAGAATTACCTATTGATGCTGTCAAAGAAGCCATAGTAAATGCTATATGCCATAGAGATTATACAAGTAATGCAAGCGTTCAGGTAATGTTGTTTCGTGATAGATTGGAGGTTTGGAATCCCGGCACATTGCCATATGGATTGACAGTACAGAAGTTGCTTGGTCCTCATAAATCTTTACCTGCCAATCCGCTGCTTGCCGACCCTATGTATTGGAATGGTTATATTGAAAAGGTGGGTACAGGAACAGAAGACATCATTAACAAATGCCGCGAATATGGCCTTAAAACTCCGGAGTTTTATCAAGAAGAGGATTTTAGAGTTGTCATTTGGCGTGTAAATGAAGAAGGTGATCCAAGGTGTTCCAACGATGATCCAACAGCGTTCCAAAGCGTTCCAACGGACGAAGATAGACTATTGGAGGTCATAAAGGGAACTCCCTCAATTTCAAGAGCAGAACTTTCTAGACGATTAAAAATCAGTGAACGTCAAGTTAGAAAGATAACAGACCAATTGCGAGAAAAAGGCATATTGATTCGTGAAGGCGGAAACTCTGGGAAATGGATCGTACGCAATATCTAACATAAAGTAGCCAAACTCTTTGCTCAATCAAGGAATTTGGCTATTTTTGCATCAGAGTTGTTTGACAAAGCATAATGCGGAAAATTGGTGCAATCCCGAAGTCGCCAAATCGTTACCGACAACTTCCCACATAGCTTTTGCTATTTGTGTATCAATCAGGTACGTAATAATTTATTATCCAAGGCAAAGATACGAAATAAATACGAGACAAGCAACAAGCAGACGCGAAAAGTAGTCGCAACAAAACAACTGCTTGCACTGCCTTGTAAAGATAAGAAAAAACTTCTGCAGAGAAGTCGGGCAAGTTCTGCAGAGAAGTCGGGCAACTACACGTGTGAAGTTTGCCGGAAGGACGCGTCCATTTTGGCAAGTAGACTGCAGGACTTGGAACGGACCACTTTTCTGTGTACGTAAAAATTGCCCTCGCCTTGTGCATTTCACACGGGGCGAGGGCTGTTCTTGATTGTTCTGTTTTGTTCTTTTGGGAAGGGACTTACTTCTTCACACGGACGGGGCGAATGCTTAAACCACGATAACGATAGTTAATGCTAATGTCAATACCACTAAAATAGAAGTCTAGATAATTCGCGTCACTACTAATACCCGTACTGAGAGTACGTGACCAATAGTAGCCATCGCTACCTGTATTGTGAAGGCTCTCACCTTCACAACGACCTCCAGCAGGTAAGAAAATACTGTTGCCATTGCTATTGCTTGTTATCTCATAGCCATAGACACCATTCAAGGCAGTCCAGGTTGTTGTGGTATAACTACTATTGAGGAGTTCATCGAATTGTTCCTTACTTGGCATTTGCCAGTCGCTGCCCCAGTTTGCTGTGGCAGCATCGTCCATTGCTTCAAGTTCTGTCTTGTTATCTACTATTGCATTATAACCATCGTAACTACTTGTGCAGTACTTTGTTATTCTATCATATGCGTCTCTACAATACTTGTATGTACTCCAACTGTAATCATTCTTAGGTTCTGTCTCGCCCCAAGCAAAGTAATCACCATATTCCTCAGGGCTATTGGCACCTACATTGCAAGTCGCCCACAATGTACCAGACGGCAAGCCAAGGTCGACATACTCGTGGGATTCAGATGTATTGTCTGTGTCCTCAGTGAATACCAGACTATCAACTTTTTCTACGCTATACTCTACCACCTTTTTGTCGGACAGATAAAGTTTTAACGTCTGTGCCAAAGCAGACTGCAATCCAATCAAAAACAACAAGACTGCCAAAACACTTCTAACTTTCATAACATATAATATTATATAATGTATAATCTCACTACTCTACTTTACATTGTGCATGATGCTGTAACCGGCCAGGCGATCGTGGCGAGCACCTTGGGCACGATAGTAAACCAAAACCTGATACTCGTTCTCTGTCTCGAAGAAACTACCCATCGCACGTTGCATCAAGCCGTCCTTCTGGATAAACTCGTAACTGTAATATCCTTGCTTCAACAGGATGGCGGCATGGTATTCTTCTTTCAGTTCGTCGTATTCCATTCGGCAGTCGGGATTGAAGGTCTGCCCCGTCCAGTTGCCACTTACATAGACATCGCCCCCTTGCAAGCGAGGCGTCTGCAAGAAGAAATGCACCACAACGTACTCTGCCGTCGTGGCATCGTCATAATCGTCGGCACTTCGCAGTACAAAGACACCATTCTGGTCTTCGGTGTAACTGTACGCATGGTCGACCGTTGCAGGGAAAAGCGTTGCATGATAATATGGTTCGAACCAATCGATGCGGTCCACTCCTGTGGCTGTACGGTGCACATCGAGTATCTCGAAACGATGATACTCGTTGCCTGCGGGGAAGATGAGTTGTCTGTTATGCGTGAACTCCACCGAATTGGGGCGACGGATGTTTGGCACAAGCCCCTCCACACGACTGTCCCAACGGCGATTCTGCATCACAACAACCTTCAGTTCTCTGTTCGGGTCAAAAACAGACAAACCTCCGAACCCAACCGACAAGGTCATCTGCTGATGGCTGTCGTTGAAGTCGACATCGGTATTGCTGCTCAACTGGGCTATGATGCCTGCCTCTTTCTCGTAGAGACAAAAGCGGGCTTCGAGTACAGGCTCGTCTTCCATATCCTCCTCGTAAATGCGGACACGATAGTTGCCACTCAAGCGCAAACGGAGTTCTTTATTAGGAATACGAAGCCGATAGTGTGTATAGATTTGTGTTGTATTGAAACTCTTTTCGAAGTCTTCTATGAGTTGGTCGTTAAGTCCCTCCAGGAAATCGCTTTCGAAGAGGCCTTCTGTAGGTTGCCAATCCCAGTCGCAATGGTCAATGTGATAGTAATAACGCTTGTAGTCGTGGCTCATTTCGTCCCATTCGATGTCAATGTGCTGACGACCATCAAAGGGCATATATGGCGGCAACGTGGGGTCGTCGTTCACTGTCAACATCAATGTCCTCACATTCTTGTCGAAGATTTGTTGCGTCTGGGCATGAGATGTGAAACAAGTAAACGGAAGGAAAAAGAGAAGCAAAAGAATGCTCTTAAGGATATTCGTTTCGTCAGCAGAAGCATTGTCCTCGCCCTTCAGTATAGGCAACTGCCAATGATACCTGACAGCAAGGAAGCGAATAATGATGACACTGAATGCACTCAACAAAGCACTGATTTCCAAAGTAAGGCCAAGTTCCAGACAAACAACATAAGCCAAGCCGCCTGCCACACAGGCAAGAGCATAGATTTCACTTCGGAAAATAAGTGGGACATCGTTCATAAGGACATCTCGAATGATACCACCACCCGCACCAGTCACTGCACCCATTGTTATGGCCACCCAATAGGGATGCTCCAGAGCAAGCGTCTTCTCCAAACCTACAACATTGAAAAGAGCAAGACCGATGGTATCGAAAATGAACCAAGTATAATTATGGTGGATGATGTACTTGCCAAACATACCGACGGCAAGAACTGCCAAAGCACAACAAATGAAGTAACTGCCGTCTGTCATCCAGAAGGGATTGACGCCAAGCATAATGTCGCGAATCGTTCCACCACCAATGGCTGTGGCCATGCCTACAATCCACGCACCAAAAATATCGAAATGCTTACTGCTGGACAAGCGAACACCGGAAATGGCGAAAGCAAAGGTTCCGATGAACTCGATGACAACGAATGTGATAGGCAACCGGAACGTGTTGCCCAAATCTTGCAGTATTTGGATAAACCAGTCGAACATTTGTTTATTCTGTCAAGCCAACTTTAGTCCATTCGTCAAGCAATGCTGTTGCATCACGTCTTGCCGTATCTGCATCCACCTCATACTCTTGCTGTAGCAAAGAAGTCAAGGTCTCGGCATCGAAATCCTTATCGACAATGTTCTCCCAGAGAAAAGCCGCCGACTCGTTGAGGCTGATAACCTTATTGAAGTTGATGTTTTCTCTGCCGTAAGCCACGATGATGTGTTCGCCACATACTTCGCGAAGTTCAAATCCTTTCTTAATTCTCATATAATTGTCTTATAAATGAACAACAGGTATCTCCTTATTGGTCTTAACTTACGCCACAACTTAATGCGGCGCACAAGCTGAGGGTCGTCGGCCGATATGATGCGATTGGGACGAATGTATTGGGTAACAACTCCGCTCACATCTTCCTCCCTGCAAAACTCCACTCCCTTCACATTGCCATCACCTTGCAGAACAAAGCCATCACTTCGCTTCTGAATGATGCGGTGCAGAACATAATGTCCCGGAGATATTTGCGCAAGGACGGCATCGCCAACATTATAATTGTCACGCTTCTCCAAAAAGACTCTATCTCGCGTATGCTCTATAAAAGGACGCATGCTATAGCCCTTGACGTATATTGCATAGGGTTTCCCTTCACGCAACATCTGCGACACTTCACCCAACCAAGCATCGTTCGGCAGTTCGTGACGAGGCTGATTGGAAACCATGCCGTTGCGTTTGCGATATCTCTTCCGTAAAGGAGTCAGCAAAGCAGTTAAAAGTCTTCTAAATCTCTCCTTCATTTGGCTATCGTATCATGACAAAGAATTGCTGCTTCGGCATTTGGAAGACAGCCAAGTTCGTGCATCCCTACAAGTTGTATGAGTTGACCGATGCCATCACAAATACCGTTATATACTCGTTTGTCCCACTTCATATTGCTCATTGCAGGAAGAAGATTGCAGAAAGCCTCAACAGGATTGAGTTTACGAATAGAGTTCTCCGGTCGTTGTTGAATACGAACTATGCCACCAACTGGAGCCTGTATGTTGCGATAGCAGCGTGTCTTTCCACTCCAGGGGCTGCCATATACGACAGCTTGTCCATCAACAATACGGACTACCGGATTATCATCGTTCATGAGGTCACAGCCGGGAATATTATCATACCAAAGACGTGTGTGAGTACTCTTACCCGTTCCGCTTGGAGCAGTCATAAGATAACCTTTACCACCTTGACGAATAACAGATGCATGCATAAGCATTGTTGCAGAACAGGCAGAAGCAAAGGCGTATGCCATCATCAATGCATTGTTCAGCCCATAGTTACGTTGCACCCATGTCTTGCCATAAAGCGACACACAACACTCCGAAAAGTCTGCATTGCTTTGCATTCGGCTGCATAGCACATCATGAATATCATGAATTGAATACAGATAACCGCCATCGTCCCTCCTATAGACACCATGGTTGCAACCTCCACAATCAAACTGCCCTATCTCATCGTTCTGCTCTGGCCAGTCAAGATTGTCATCGACAAGCATTGTGAAAAGCAACTCCGCCGGCTCTTCCTGCAATCTAAAAGGAGCGAACGAAGGTATGAGGTCGTCACTGTTTTCTTCGTTGACAAAGCAGACAGCAAGAGAATGGCCGCCTATCTCGTAGTAACAAGTCTTCATTCTGTAACTTCCTCAATGTACTTCTCCGACTTGAATCGGAACTGGCTTTGGTCAACTAAAACCATTCTAAAATCCTTGCTCTGAACATAACGTTTGTGCAACGAGAGATAGCGGCGCTCCATAGTCTTTCGTTTAGTACCGAAAAAAATGGCAGGAACATAAGGACCACCCTTATATGTTGCTTCCAGATAACGCTGAAGTTGGAATGAATAGAGTTGACGGTCTTTCAGAAACTTTGTCTTCTTTTCAACTGTCACGCTATCCACGAGGTGCATGTCAGAAATGAAGACCACAGAATCTGTTAAAGATATGGCAACACCAATCATATAGACAGGCTTCTGATACACTTTGTGCTTCTTCGCGCCAAATGCCTGCACACCAATCATACCGAACAGACACAGAAACAACACTAACTTAATGGATAACTTCATCGGGATATATTTTTGCGTGCAAAGATACTAAAAATCCCCAAACCACACAAAGGATTCGGGGAATTTTTAGGTTAATCTATTCGACCTTAAAAGGTCCGAGAGCGTAGGCGTCTATTCGTTCAATTCAATTACCGGACTGAATCTGCGACCGCTGGGAGTAATAGCCTTAATCCAAAGGACACGGTCGGTACTCTGGTTGGCATTCTTTACGGCCTCTTCCCAATCCTCAACCGTCTGCATCTTCTGGTCGTTGACTTGCAGAATGATTGTACCCTTACTTGCTCCTGCCTGCTTCATCTTTCCGTTTCGGATGGCATTGACAACCAAGCCATAATTAAGGCCAAATGCTTTCTTCTGCTCCTCACTAATAGGCTTCAAGGACACACCCATCTGGTCGAGGTCAACCTCCTCCATCACTTTAGTTGTTCCTTGAGTATTGCGCAGAGTAACATTTATCTTGTGCTCTTGCTTACCGCGTTTGTAGGTAAGACTTACCTTGTCACCTGGGCGGTGCTGTGCAATGGCCTCTTGCAGTTCAGACATTTTTGTAACCTTCTTCTTGTCGAATTCAGTCACCACATCTCCTTTCTGCAAACCTGCCTCTTCTGCAGCACTGGCATCGGCAACGTTATCAATATAGACACCATCTACTACATCCAGATTCGGCTCGTTGCCTCTTGCCTTTTCACTGTCAATCCAATTCGAGACATCAATGCCCGAAACGCCAAGCACGGCTCTTTGCACAGTGCCATAAACCTTAAGGTCTGCTACGACTTTATTCATAATAGTTGTGGGGATGGCAAAGCCATAGCCGCTATAACTTCCCGTCTGACTATAAAGCATTGCATTGATGCCTACCAGTTCGCCTCTTTCGTTGACAAGTGCGCCACCGGAATTACCACTATTGATAGCGGCATCGGTTTGTATGAAACTCTCGATGCCATTTGCTCCGAGCGAACGTGCCTTGGCACTTACAATGCCTGCTGTAACAGTACTCGTGAGATTGAAGGGATTGCCAACAGCCAATACCCACTGACCAAGTCTAAGCTCATCGCTGTTTCCTATTTTTATTTCCGGCAAACCCTTCTCGTCTATCTTGATAAGTGCCAAATCAGTAGTGGGATCACACCCTATGATGCGTCCCTTAAACTCACGATTGTCGTTGAGTTTTACCTCTATTTCATCGGCTTCTCCTACAACATGATTGTTCGTAACGATGTAGCCATCGTCCGAAATAATGACGCCACTACCCGACGCATGGCGGTCCGGTTGTTTGTATTCGCGCATTTGAGGATGTCCGCCCCGACCGCCAAATCCGAAAATATCGCCGAAAATATCGTTGAAGGGGTCTTGTACTTGTACGCGTTGTGTCTTGCCTGTCTGCGTCACTTTGATGCTCACCACCGACTCTACGGCTCTTTCTGCCGCTCCTGTCAAATCAACCAATCCTGACGGAACTGCCACGGATTGAGAGGTTTGAAAAGCGTGTGATGCGGGAGTTTCTGCTTCCGAAGCAACGGGTGATGCTGCAGCTTTGCTTTTTACCACTGCACCCGTAACGGCACTGCTGCCCAGTACAAGAAGGACAGCACCAATCCAATTTTTGCTTGTCTGTTTCATCTTTCTTTATATTTTATGTTTTCCTTGTTTCGTTTTCCTTGTCGAACGTTATTCAACACTGCAAAATTATGAAGAATATGCCAACTATTGTTTTTACATTTTCAACTTTTCAATTTTCAGAGTTCTTATTAACTGTTGTTAAATCGGACCGAATTGTTTTTTACATTTATTTATCTGCTTCTTCTGACATTTGCACAAAAAGGATGCCAAATGCATGGTGCTGACATTAGACTTGCGTGTCCGTCTGTGCGTTTGTGATTTCATTATTTAGGTATTGGGAAGCCTGTAATTTGGTTCACTCTTGTTGCCTTTATTGAGAATAAACGAATAAAAACATAGCCTATTGACTCTATATTCTTATTTTCTTTGTACCTTTGCCCGCAGAAACAACGCAGTGAACCGGCTTGTCGCTGCTTTTGTCTGTCTTTTCAGGAAGGCGGACTGGAGGAGAGGAAAGTCCGGGCAACGCAGGGCATCCCGCTTCCTAACGGGAAGAGGTCCGCGAGGGTCAGTTGGTGCAGAAGAAAAGAACCGCCTTGCTTTATGTGAGGTAAGGGTGAGAAGGTGGGGTAAGAGCCCACCAGGTCGGCAGTGATGTCGATGCTGTGCACACCGGGAGTTGAAAGTTCATGTAAACCGGCGAATACAAAGAGAGGGCGGCCCGTCCAAGCCGGAGGGTAGAACGATAGAGGGCAGCGGTGACGCTGTTCATAGATAAATGGCAAGCATGGTCCGAAACGGGCTATACAGAACCCGGCTTACAGGTTCACTGCTCTTTTTTTGCTATGGTTAGTCTGGAACATATATGGAGTGTCAATGAGAAAGGTCTCAGCCCACTGCAGCGGTTGGGCCTGAAGGTGCTGAAGCGCTTTGTTATCTCTTGGGAGTGCATCACCAAGAATAACATTATGAACTATGCTTCGGCTCTCACCTATAGCAGTATGCTGGCTGCCGTTCCGGTGATGGCTATTGTCTTTGCCATTGCTCGGGGTTTTGGTTTTGACACTATCATCGAGTCGAAGTTGAGGGAGGTTCTTGAGGGTAATCCTGATATTGCCGACACGATTCTCTATTTCGTGGACTCATATCTTCAGCATACGAAAGGCGGAGTCGTCATTGGTATTGGCTTGGTTTTCCTGCTCTACACATTGATTTCGCTGACGTCGAACATTGAGAATGCTTTCAACAGGATATGGTTCGTGAAGCGTTCGCGTTCCATATATCGTCAGCTTCTCGACTACATCAGCATTTTTCTGCTTGTGCCTTTTGTTGTGGTCATCATCAGCGGCCTTGGTGTTTTCCTGCAGACTTTCAGGGCGTTGTTGCCCGACACGCAGTTGTTCAGCAAGACGGTTACCTTTACCTTGCACATCTCGCCCATTGTCTTTGCCATACTCACATTTATGGCGCTCTTTACGCTGATGCCTAACACGAGAGTCAAGTGGCGACACACTATTTGGCCGAGCATACTGACGGGAACGGTTTTCATGTTTGTCCAGTGGCTCTACGTCCACTATCAGATTAAGCTGAGTGCCTATAATGCCATTTATGGTTCGTTTGCTGCGATTCCGTTGTTCATGCTTTGGACACAGATTTCGTGGTGTATCTGTCTGTTTGGTGCGCAGCTGTGTTATGCCAACCAGAGCCTGCAGACGTATGCTTTCGAGCGCATCAGCGACAAGTTGAGCCGACGCTATCGCGATGCTCTCATGCTGCTGCTCATGACGCGCATCTGTAAACATTTTGCTTTGGGGCTGAAGCCGTTTACGGCACACCGCCTGGCTGTTGATACGCGTCTGCCGGACAGTCTGGTGGACATCCTGCTGGGAGAACTGACCGAGGTGCAGTTACTGGTTGAAATGACCGGCGAGCCAAATGAAGAAGCACGCTACCTGCCGGCCATCGACATACACCGCATTACGGTTGGAATGGTTACGCGTCGTATAGATTCTAATGGCATCGAAACGCCTTCGCTTGTATGGCAAGCCGGCACGCCCGAATGGGATTCGCTGCGTACACTGCGCAACGAGGACAAGGATGCGCTCCTCATCGACCTCTAAACAAGCAAAACGTTTACGAAAACGCCAGTTCTTCAAAGTATCTTTTTGTAAGCATTTTTGTTACTTTACCTATCATATTGTCAATACCATAAGGAGTAAAAAACCGGAATTATTCGCCTTTTTTATTACTTTCTAAAGGCATTTCTGGCAACGCCCTACAGCATTCCGACAAACATCCCACGTTAAGTTGACAAAATAGGCATGCCTTGTTGGCTTTCGTGGTAGTAGAGTTTTACTATCAAAAAACGTCAAAAATGCCACAAAACCATGCCGTTTTGCCATGTTTGATTGTCAAAACACGAACAAATCTCATAATATCACAAGAATAACTCACTGAGCCTCAGCATACATTCGTTTTAAGCGAAAAACGCATCAAAAAGGCAGAAAAGTATGGCAGGAGTGATTTTATGCGTTTAGAAGCAAAGTCATGAAAATACAGATTGCAAGCAAAACAGACTTTTTGCTTACAATTTGTCAATCATAAATCACGGGGTAAAATACCTGTCGGAACAGGGTTATAGCAAGCAAACAAACGTAAAATGCTCGGCAAACACCTGCTCGCAACACGGACGAGAACGGAAAAGGCCAAAGAGGGTGCTGCCGCTGCCACTCATAGAAGCATAGACCGCCCCCTGCCTATACAGTTCCGCCTTTATTTCTGCCAGCAAAGGATGGCCGACAAAGATGCTCTCCTCAAAATCGTTCACCATTCTGTCCGCCCATTGCCCCACAGGCAACTGAGCCGTCTCGAGCAGCGAGAAAACCGGACGATGCGGCCGAACTCCGGCATATGCTTCGCGAGTAGAAACATGCACCTCCGGCTTGACAAGCATCAGGTACCACCCCGCAAGATTCAACGATATGGGCGTAAACACATCTCCTATTCCCTCTGCATACAAAGGCTTCGGATTGACAAAAAACGGGCAGTCCGCACCCAGTCTGCCTACAAGGCCCTTCATCCGCTCTTCCGTAAGCGCAAGACCGTACATCTCGGAGATTGTCCTCACCGTACAAGCAGCATCACTGCTGCCGCCACCCAAGCCGGCACCGCTCGGGATGACCTTCTTCAAGTCGATGCTAAGCGGAGGAAACTGACAACCCTCCTGCCGTAAGAGCCGAACAGCACGCAGCACCAGATTGTCCTGCACATCGCCATCGAGCGGATGACCACCCAACGTCAGTTCGTCCTCTTTCCCATTCTCGCAAATTGTCAGTTCATCGAAAAGCGGAACGGGATAGAAAATCGTTTCAAGATTGTGGTATCCGTCTGGACGACGCTCCGTAATGTTCAGACCAAGATTGATCTTGCAACCTGTCTTCACGCTGTAAGGTATAGCCATTGTCTGTCTGTTTTAATCACATTGCCCTGCCGACATATACGATACATCCTGTTATCCGAACACGGCAGACTCATTGCTATGCAAAATTAGCACTTTAAATGCAAAAACAAGCGCGAGAAGAGGTTTTTTATGCAAAAAGGCAAAATCCCCTAAATATAATTAGGTATTGATTACAAAAAAACATAACTTTGTGAACATTTATCAGCATAATGAACCACAAAAAGACCATAAAACACGAAGGCATCGTTGAAAAAATCGGAGCAAACCATTGCACCGTGCGCATCCTGCAAGCATCTGCCTGCAGCAGTTGCAGTGCCCGCCAACTATGCCGCAGCAGCGAAAGTAAAGAAAAGCTCATCGACGTCAAAGGGAACTACACCACCCTGAACGTCGGAGACACCGTCACACTGGTCGGTTCCGTTCGCCAAGGACTCCGAGCAAGCCTGCTTGCCTACGTCGTTCCACTCATCCTGATGCTCGCATCGCTCTTTGCCGGCGCACACCTCGGCGGAGAAGCCATCGGAGCATTGAGCGCACTGGTGGTCCTCGCAGCCTATTATGCCCTACTCTATCTGCTTCGCAACAAGATAGGCAAACACTTCTACTTCAAAATAGAAACAAACCAAACAAAATAAATACTATGAACATCATTCTGATTGCAGTATGCGTATTGGGACTCATCGGACTGGCATCAGCCATTGTCCTCTTTGTTGTCTCACACAAGTTTGCAGTACACGAAGATCCCCGCATCGCTCAAGTCGGCGACGTTCTACCTCAGGCAAACTGCGGCGGATGCGGCTACCCTGGCTGTTCGGGCTTTGCTTCCGCATGCGTCAAAGCAGCCGACGAAGGCAGCCTTGAAGGGAAATTTTGCCCCGTAGGCGGGCAGCCCGTCATGGAACAAGTGGCAGGAATTCTCGGATTAACCGTAGAAGCAACAGCCCCAAAAGTAGCAGTCGTACGCTGTAACGGCACATGCGAGAACCGTCCGCGACAGGCACAGTACGACGGAGCCAAGAGTTGTCGCGTACAACAAATGACTGGCATGGGCGAAACAGGCTGCGGCTATGGCTGCCTCGGTTGCGGAGACTGCGTGAGCAAGTGTCAGTTCGATGCCATCCACATGAACCCCGAAACCGGTCTTCCCGAAGTAGACGAAGAAAAATGCACAGCCTGCGGAGCATGCGCAAAAGCCTGCCCGAGAGGCATCATCGAGATTCGACTCAGAGGTCCTAAGGGCCGTCGTGTCATCGTCCTCTGCAACAACAAAGACAAAGGTGCTATCGCCAACAAAGCCTGCAAAGCATCGTGCATCGGCTGCGGTAAGTGTGTAAAGGTATGCGAAAAGTTTGAAGCCATCACACTCGAGAACAACCTCGCCTACATCGATGCAGAAAAGTGCAAGATGTGCCGTAAGTGCGAAGAAGCATGCCCAAAGGGAGCCATCCACGGCTTCAACTTCCCTCCCAAAAAAGAAAAGCCTGCAACGGCAGAACAACAAGTAGAACAAAATGTGTAAGCAGATATGAAGACATTTAAAATAGGCGGAATTCATCCCGCAGAAAACAAACTGTCTGCTGCAAGCCCCATACGCGAAGCAGCCTTGCCTAAGCAGGCAGTCTTCAGCATGTTCCAGCACATCGGTGCTCCCGCTAAACCAATTGTCAAGAAAGGCGACGAAGTAAAAGTCGGAACCCTGTTGGCAGAAGCAGGAGGATTCGTCAGTGCCCCCATCTATAGCAGCGTAAGCGGCAAAGTTTCGAAAGTAGATGTCGCTCTCGATGCAAGCGGAACTCGTCGAATGGCTGTATATGTAGACGTCGAAGGCGATGAGTGGGAAGAAAACATCGACCGCTCCTCCACCCTCGTTAAACTTAGCAATCGTCCCGAACTCGACAGCAAAACAATCATAGAAAAAGTAAAGAATGCAGGCATCGTCGGCATGGGCGGTGCAACATTCCCATGCCACGTCAAATTATCTCCACCTCCTGGCAGCAAAGCAGAGTGCGTCATCATCAATGCCGTAGAATGCGAGCCCTACCTCACAGCCGACCATAGGCTTATGCTTGAGCATCCCGAAGAAATCCTTGTTGGCTTGCAACTCATCATGAAAGCCGTTGACGTCAAGAAAGGTTATATCGGCATAGAAAACAACAAGCCCGACGCTATTGCTCTGATGACTGAGAAAGCAAAAGACTATGAAGGCATTGAGATTGTACCTCTAAAAGTAAAATACCCTCAGGGAGGCGAGAAGCAGCTCATCGATGCCGTAATCGGACGTCAAGTTCCGGCACCGCCTGCCATTCCTATCAATGTAGGAGCCGTTGTGCAAAACGTTGGCACAGCCTTCGCCATCTATCAGGCTGTAATGAAGAATAAGCCACTCATAGACCGCATCATAACTGTTACGGGAAAAAGCCTACAGCAGCCAAGCAATCTCCTGGCACGCCTCGGCACCCCATTCCAACAACTGATTGACGAATGTGGTGGTCTGCCTGAAGACACAGGCAAGATTATTGGTGGTGGTCCAATGATGGGCAAGGCCTTGCTGAGTCTTGACATTCCCATGACAAAGGGTTCAAGCGGTCTGCTCATCATGAACGAGAAGGAAACTCGTCGCTCTATGCCGCAGCCCTGCATCCGTTGTGCAAAGTGCGTCAATGTCTGTGCGATGGGCCTGGAGCCTTATCTGCTCAGCAAGATGTGTGCTATGGAAGATTGGGAAGGCGCAGAGAAGAATGGCATCGTTAGTTGCATTGAATGTGGCAGCTGCCAGTACACTTGTCCAAGCAATCGTCCTCTGCTTGACATGGTCCGTGTAGGAAAATCTACTGTTATGGGCATCATTAGGAGTAGAGTTGCGAAGTAATTAAATGTAAATGATAAAAGACTTATAATAATGAAACCAATCATATCGTTATCACCGCATATTCACGGGGGCGATTCTATACAAAAGAATATGTATGGTGTGTGCATTGCACTGGTCCCCGCACTGCTTGCCAGCCTTTGGTTTTTCGGGCTTGGTGCTGCCATTGTGCTTTCCGTTTCGGTGCTTTCCTGTGTCTTGTTCGAGTGGGCAATCACGAAGTTCTTGCTGAAACGGCCTGCTTGTACTATTTGTGATGGCAGTGCTGTACTGACGGGTTTGTTGTTGGGCTTTAACTTGCCGAGCAATCTTCCGATATGGATTATTGTTATTGGTGCTCTTGTTGCCATTGGCATCGGCAAGATGACATTTGGCGGGCTTGGCCAGAACCCATTCAACCCTGCTCTTGTCGGCCGTGTGTTCCTGCTTATCAGTTTTCCTGTGCAGATGACGTCGTGGCCTGTTAGCGGTCAGCTCACTGCTTATACGGATGCTGAAACGGCAGCTACGCCGCTCTTTATTATGCAGAATGCGATTGCGAATGCTGACCCTTCGGAGCTTGACAAGTTGCCTGATGCTGCAGAGATGCTTATCGGCCAGACTGGAGGCTCATTGGGTGAGGTCAGTGCTTTGCTGCTGTTGCTTGGTTGTGCTTTTATGCTTTGGCGTAAGATTATCACTTGGCATATTCCGGTAAGTATTCTTGGTACGGTTGCTGTCTTCTCGGGTTTGATGCACATTATCGATCCTGTTTATGCGATGCCTCATGTTGTGCTGATGAGTGGCGGCTTGGTGCTTGGTGCTTGTTTTATGGCAACGGACTATGTTACTTCGCCTATGACGGCAAAGGGGCAGCTTGTTTATGGCGTGTGCATTGGCTTGCTGACTGTTATTATCCGCAACTGGGGTGCTTATCCCGAAGGCATGTCGTTTGCTATTCTTATTATGAATGCTTTCACGCCTCTCATCAATACTTACTGTAAGCCGAAGCGTTTTGGTGAAGTTATCGGAAAGGAGGAAAAGAAATGAAGAAGCTTGAATCTACTTGGTATAATATGGCTCTTGTGCTGACGGGCATTGCAGTTGTTGCCGGTGCAGCACTTGGTTATGTCAACAGCATGACTGCTCCTACCATCGAGGCTCTTAAGATTGAGCAGGAGAAGGCTGCCGAGCTGGAGGTTTTGAATGGGCAGGAGGGTACTGCCATCAAGATAACCGACCCTAAAGGCTTTGGTGGTGCTTTGACTGTTATGGTGGGTCTTGCCAACGATGGCACGATTCTTGGTTACAAGGTGCTTGAGTCGAGCGAGACGCCGGGACTGGGCGCTAAGGCGCAGGACTGGTTCCAGAAGGGGCAGAAGGGTGATATCATTGGCAAGCAGGCTGGCAATCTGTCTGTGAGCAAAGATGGTGGTGAGGTGGATGCCATCACGGCTTCGACTATCACGAGCCGTGCCTTCTTGCGTTGCATCAATGCTGCCCGCGAGTCGCTTTCAGGGAATTCGGACGCCCAGAGCGGTGCTACGCCGCAAGCTAAGGAATCTAATAATAATATATAATGTATAGGAGGCTACAGAAATGAAGAATATAAAAGTCCTGCTAAACGGCATTATAAAGGAGAACCCCACTTTTGTACTTCTGCTTGGCATGTGTCCGACGCTCGGAACGACCAGCAGTGCGCTGAACGGCATGTCGATGGGCCTTGCCACGATGGCTGTCCTTATCTTCTCGAACCTTATCATTTCGCTTATCAAGAACTTGATTCCCGACATGGTGCGTATTCCTTCGTTCATCGTTGTGATTGCGTCTTTGGTTACTATTCTGCAAATGCTCATCAAGGCCTATGCTCCCGAGGTGGACGCCAGCCTTGGCCTGTTTATTCCGCTGATTGTGGTGAACTGCATTATTCTGGGCCGTGCTGAGGCGTTTGCGGCCAAGAATGGTGTTGTGGGCAGCGTTATGGACGGCATAGGAATGGGCATTGGTTTCACCATTGCGCTCACCCTTCTGGGTGCTGTTCGCGAATTGCTCGGCACGGGCAAGGTGTTCAACACAACGCTCTTCCCCGAAGAATATGGTGCACTCGTCTTTGTTCTGGCTCCCGGAGCCTTCATTGCGCTGGGTTATCTCATTGCAATTATCAACAAAGTCAAATCGTAAATAGTAATCGTCAAATAGTAAATTGATATGGCATACATACTCATATTCATCACTGCAGTCTTTGTTAACAACATTGTTCTGTCGCAATTTCTTGGCATTTGCCCCTTCCTGGGTGTCAGCAAGAAAGTAGATTCTGCGCTTGGCATGGGTGCAGCCGTGGCTTTCGTGCTCACGCTTGCCACCATTGTCACCTATCTTATCCAGATATATGTGCTGAACGCATTCGGGCTGGAGTACCTTCAGACGATTGCCTTCATCCTGGTGATTGCCGCCCTTGTGCAGATGGTGGAGATTATTCTGAAGAAGACTGCCCCCGCCCTTTACCAGGCTCTTGGCGTGTTCCTGCCGCTCATCACAACCAACTGCTGCATCCTCGGCGTAGCCATCCTTGTGGCCAACGGCACATATGCCACACAGGGACTCGAACCGAACCTTCTCACCGGCGTAGTCTTTGCCATAAGCACAGCCATCGGCTTCGCCTTGGCACTCGTGGTTTTTGCAGGCATCAGAGAGCAACTCTCCATGATGGACATCCCCAAAGGCATGCAAGGCATGAGCATCGCCCTGGTCACAGCCGGCCTGCTGGCAATGGCCTTCATGGGCTTCAGCGGAGTGGACAACGGACTCAAGACATTATTCGGACTATAACACAAAAAAGCATCCCCAAAAACATCTACTGCCTTTATGCCAATAATGCTGTACCTAATTGGCCGGAAAGCCACAGGTATTTGGCAATAATGCTGTAGGTATTTCCGCAGGATGCCACAAGCAATAAAATCAAACACAAAACATCATAACATGAACATCCTATTGACAGGTGGCGCCGGCTACATTGGCAGCCACACACTCATCGAGTTAGACAAAGCAGGACACAGCGTAGTAGTAGTAGACAACTTCTACAATTCACAACCCGAAGCAATACGCCGCGTCGAAAAAATCATCGGCCACGAAGTAACACTCATCGAAGCCGACATCCGCGACCGCGAAGCAATGGACAAAGTCTTCACAGAACACAAGATAGACGCCGTCATCAACTTTGCCGGACTCAAAGCAGTAGGCGAATCCGTAGCCAAACCACTGACATACTACGAAACAAACATGAACGGCGTCTTCGTACTCGTCGACGTCATGCAAAAACACGGCTGCAAAAACATCATCTTCTCCTCCAGCGCAACCGTCTACGGCGACCCCGCCATCATACCCATCACCGAAGAATGCCCCAAAGGCCAGTGCACCAACCCCTACGGCTGGACAAAATCCATGATAGAACAAGTCCTGATGGACATCCAAAAAGCCGACCCCGAATGGAACGTCGTCATTCTGCGCTACTTCAACCCCATCGGAGCACACGAATCAGGACTCATCGGCGAAAACCCCAACGGCATACCCAACAACCTGATGCCCTACATCACACAAACAGCCATCGGCCTCCGACAAGAACTCGGCGTGTTCGGCAACGACTATGACACACCCGACGGCACAGGCGTCCGCGACTACATCCACGTCGTCGACCTCGCCTGCGGACACGTATGCTCGCTCAAAGCCATCCAGGAAAACAAAGGACTCGCCATCTACAACCTCGGAACCGGACACGGATACTCCGTACTCGACGTCGTAAAAGCCTTCGAAAAAGCCAACGGACTAAAAGTACCCTATGCCATCAAACCACGCCGACCAGGCGACATCGCAACCTGCTACTGCGACCCAGCAAAAGCAAAAGCAGAACTCGCATGGGAAGCAAAGTACGGCATCGAAGACATGTGTCGCGACTCATGGAGATTCCAAAAAAACAATCCCAACGGATACGACAAATAAAGAAGTCAATCTAAATACCATACAATATGAAAAAAATAGTATTAACCATCACATTAGCAGCAGCAGGAACCATCCTTGCAATGGCAGGCCCCATAGGCAAACAAGCAGCACTCTACACCGCAAAAGCCTACATGCTCGCTAAAGGAAAAAACATCAACGAAGTACAAAAACCCTTCAAGGCCGCCCGCAAAGGCGCAGCCCCAACAGAAGAAGAAGCCTACTACTACGTCTTCAACGCAGGAGGCGACAACGGATACGTCATCGTCTCAGGCGACGACCGCGTAGAACCCATCCTCGGATACGTCGACAAAGGCACCTTCGACCCCAACAACATACCCGAAAACATGCGCTCATGGCTGCAAGGATATGCCGACCAAATCAAATACATCGTCGACAACAACATACAGCCCAACGACCCCATCATCAAAAAGCGCAACAAAGTGCAAGGCACAAAACACAGCGTAGGCGAACTTCTCACCACCCGATGGAACCAAGGACACCCATACAACCTCACATGTCCGGACTACTACAATGAAGGAGAAACCACACTGACACAGACAAAATACCCCGCCACCGGCTGCACAGCAACAGCCATGGCACAGGTAATCGCCTTCTACAAGTTCCCCGAAAAACTAAAAACACAGATTCCCGCATACACCCAAACATACAGATCAAAAGACGGCAAACAACAAAAGTCCATAACACGACCAGCCATCGCACGCAACAGCATCATCGACTGGGAAAACATGCGCGACACCTACAACTGCAACGACAGCCATGTTCACGACAAACAAGACACCGCCGTTGCAAACCTGATGCGTTATTGCGGCCAAGCAGTCAAGATGGGCTACGGACCATCATCAGGCGCAAACTTCGATGCAGAAGTGTTCATCAAGTATTTCGGCTTCGACAACAGCGCATACAGAGCAAACCGAAGCGACTACAGCATCGACGATTGGTTTGACATGCTCTACAAAGATATCGCAGAAGGCTATCCTGTATGCTTCGCAGGCTTCTCATCCGGTGGCGGTCATGCCTTTGTAATCGACGGCTTCGATGGCGAAAACCTCTTTCACCTCAACTGGGGATGGGGAGGCGGAAGCAATGGTTGGTTCCTCGTTAGCATTCTCAATCCGGGCGACACTAGTGGCATTGGAGCCAGCAGCAGCAGCGACGGTTACAGCATGGGACAATATGCTCTCCTCAATCTCCGTTTGCCTGACACCAATACTGCTGACACTTATCTCTTCATTAAGGATGTTTCTGTAACCAACAAGACTGCCATTAAGGCTACCTTCGAGAACAGAACCGGTGCATCTGGCAGTTACCACATGGCTGTTGTACGATATGATGAGAATGGAGAACTGGTTACTGTTGGCAATCCGCTTATAAAAACTGGTTTTGCCAATAAGGCAACCGAGACTAAGACCTTTAACATTAAAGATAAACTTCCTGAGGGTACTTATAAGTTGTCTCCGGCAAGCAAGTCAACAAGAAGCGACGAATGGCGTCCGAGATATAATCTGCGCAACCATTATATCGAAGCTGTTGTTGACAGCGAGGGCAATGTTACTTTGACTCCTGTTGACATTTCCAATGGAGATGAAATCAGCATTGACACCATTGTGTTCCCTGGCACTCGTATTGCCGGCAAGGAGCAGGAGGTAAAGGTTACTTTCCGCAACAATGGTAATGAGTACTTTAGGGAGATTCATCTTTTTGCCAGCAAGACTTCGGACAAGGTTTATATGGAGAACCGTTCGATGGTTGCTGTTCGCAAGGGTGAGACTGTTGATGTGTCTTATTTCTTTACTCCTGAGGAGACTGGCACTTATAACCTTTGGTTCTGCACGAGCAACAATGGTAGTGGCGAGGTAGGAACCGGCACGATGGAGGTTATAACGGAGGCCGAAGCTGTGAAAGCGACGCTGGCTGTCAATTCCTTTAGCATTAGCAATCTCGTTAATGGTGTTGCATATGGCAATTGCCTTGTGGGCAGAGTTGCTATTAAGAACAATGCTAAGGAGGACTACAATGGTGCTATTCGTCTGCAGATATGGAGCCAGAAGGTTGGCGAAGGAACTGCATGGAGTGGTTCCAGCCAGACACACGAGGTCAATATCATGGCGGGCAAGGTTGGAAGTGTAGAGTTCAGCTTCGATAATCTCAACGAGGGTTATTATTATCGCATTGCTGTCAATTATGTTAACCAGGATGGTTCACTGTCTAAGGGTGGCATTTGGGATCATAGTTGGGAGATGAAGAGCGGTATTGCCATGTGGAAGCCCGACGGCACTATCAGCGGTAAGGCTTATAGTGCCTCTATGATGGCCAGCACTGCCTGCGGTGTTTATGCTAATTGCAGCAAGAACATTACGCGAATGACGCCTAACAGGAATAACCCCAATGCCATTTATGCTTTTGGTGCGAACATGACCTTGCCGGCCAGTCTCGACACGACGAATGTTGTAAGCGGCAGTCATGCAGACCGCATTAAGATTGTCAATGACAAGCCGTACTACATCCCTGTCAGCTTCACTGCCGACAGTGCGTCCTTCTCTTATACTTTCCCGGAGACCGAGAATGGTGCCGGCTGGCATGCGTTCACAATGCCATTTGCTGCCGACTCCATTTATGTAGACGACGTTGCCTATGCCGTTAACGATTCTGCTCTGCATTTCTGGATTTACGAATTTGCTGCTCAGGGAGACAATGGCGAGGTCATCTTTGCTCCTGCCGCTGTACTTCGTGGCAACACGCCATACATCATTGCCGGCGATGCCGAGATGGCCGGTAAGACGATTGCCTTCCGTTCCTTCAAGGTTCCGTTCTTCAAGACCGGCAGCGACAAGATGATTGTCACCTCGTCCGACTATCATTTCCATGGCAACACGCTGTCGCCGAAGATGAAGGACTGCTATGTTCTCAATGCTGAAGGCACTGCTTTCGAGTACGTTACCATCAATACTACTCTGTCAGCCATGGCTCCTTATTTCACTACAACCATGTCTGCCGAGCAGCGTCCGGAAAGCATTGTTCTGCCCAAGGTGCCCGAGGCTGAGGGAGACGCAACAGGCATTAGCGGAATAACCAGTGGCAATGCGAAAAAAGGCCTGCTCTATAACCTTGCCGGCCAGCGCATAAGCAAGATGCAAAAGGGCATCAATATCGTCAACGGAAAGAAGATTCTGAAGTAGCAGACCCTTCCGCATAATCAAGAAAGGCGGCTTGTCTCAATGACAGGTCGCCTTCTTATGTAATGGCCAGACACACGTCGGGAAAGAGCCACGTTAAGGATTCCGCTAAAATAGGTTAACCATTATCGGCAGAAAGGTTAAGCATTATGGCCGGAAAGGTTAAGCATTATTGGCAGAAAGGTTAACCTTTTTTCGAGAACGACAACCACCACCCGGACAGAATCCCCTAAACCGCCCCTAACTGCGACAATGGCTTGCAAGTTCAAAGGCAGCACATCAAACACCTGCCGTTTCAAGGATGCGCCGACTCGCCTCTTGGAATACATGTAAAGACATTCTCGTCCTATACGCGAGAAAAACAGGGGAAGAAGATGGAAGATATATAAAAAAGCACTATCTTTGTAGATGATAACCATAAAATATAACAACCCCGGCATTGCACATCAACAACCATCCATTGGGGCAACACAAGTTGAGCTTCATGCACAACAAAGGAACACCTACAATGAAGATGAGGGTCCATATTCAGCAAGCACGTCTCGGCATGACGAAACCGACACGATGTCACTAACAAAGAATGTGTAAAACTGGAATTATTCATTTATAAAACAAATATCATGAAAAAGGCAACACGTATCATAGCACTCATCGCATTGGCGATATGCTCGGCAGCCACAAAGGCTCAAAACCTGCAAGTATACTACGACACCGGACGCGGCTGCGTAACCTCCACCATCGAAATGTTCCGCCCAGATGCATATGGTAGCACCTTCTTCTTCGTCGATATGGACTTCGACCCGAAGGCCATCGGTGCCTACACCGAAATTGCCCGTGAGTTCTGCTTCTGGAAAGAATCAAAATGGAACTGGCTCTCAGTACACGTTGAGTTCGACGGCGGCCTCAGTACGGCAGCAAGTTCATTCAATAATTCATGGTTGTTGGGCCTCACCTATTCCGGACATTCCAAAGACTATTCGAAGACCTGGTCAGTGTCCGCCATGTATAAAGCCATACCTGGAACCGAAGGCCTCAGCGGAGGAAAGCAGCCCCACAACTTCCAACTCACAGGTGTATGGGGCATAAACTTTGCCAAAGGCTGGTGCTCATTCAGCGGTTTTGCCGACTTCTGGCGTGAAGCCCGTGTCTGGCAAGGAACAAAGTTCATCTTCCTTGCCGAGCCCCAGTTCTGGGTTAACCTCAACAAAATCAAGAAATGGGAAAATGTAAAGCTGAGTATTGGCGGCGAACTGGAACTGTCGAACAACTTTGTAGAAAAAGGTTTCAAAGCAATGCCTGCACTGGGTGCCAAATGGACCTTCTAAAAGACAGATATAAATTATATTATATAAGGTATAAGAATAATTATGAGCACATTAAAGAAACTCTTCGGTTATGATTCGAAGACAACCAACCTGCGCACAGAGATTCTGGCGGGTATCACCACCTTCCTTACCATGTCGTACATCCTGGCTGTAAATCCGGGGATGTTCAGTCTGCTCGACGGCATGCCTGCCGGAGCAGTCTTTACCGCCACTGCCTTGGCTTCCATTGTCGGATGTCTTGTAATGGCCTTCTGGGGCAAGTTGCCCTTCGGCCTGGCTCCAGGCATGGGGCTCAATGCCTTCTTTGTGTTTTCGGTATGCATGGGCATGGGATATTCGTGGCAGTTTGCCCTCACGGCAGTATTTATCGAAGGACTGCTATTTATTCTAATGACCATTACCAACATTCGTGAAGCCATAGTGAACGCCATCCCGCAAAACCTGCGCTATGCCATTGGAGCAGGCATTGGCTTGTTCATTGCCTTCATCGGTTTGCAGAATGCCGGCATCATTGTTGACAACGATGCCACCCTTGTGTCGTTAGGCGAGATTTGCGAAGGACCGGCACTGCTTGCCATCATCGGATTGGTGATTACAGGAGTACTCTATGCCAAGAACGTGCGCGGAGCCATGCTTATCGGTATTCTCGCCACCACACTTATCGGCATTCCCATGGGCATCACCGAATTTAAGGGAGTGGTGTCAACTCCAGAGTCCGTTGCCCCCATCTTCTGTCAATTTGAATGGAAAAACATCTTCACACTCGATATGCTTGTTGTGGTATTCACCTTTCTCTTCATCGACATGTTCGATACCATGGGCACTCTCATCGGCGTATGTACCAAGGCCGATATGGTAGACAAGGAAACAGGCCGCATCCCTCGCCTGAAAGAGGCTTTCATGGCCGATGCTATTGCCACAACTGTTGGTGCCATGTTTGGCACATCCACTACTACCACCTATGTGGAAAGTGCATCGGGAGTCGCTCAAGGCGGACGTTCGGGCCTCACAGCCTTTGTTATTGGCTGCTGCTTCATCGTCACTTTGTTCTTCTCGCCGCTGTTCCTTTCTATTCCTGCAGCAGCCACAGCGCCAGTGCTCATCCTTGTGGGACTGCTGATGATAGAGCCCATTACAAAAATTGATTTGGCTGATTTCTCCGAATCGATACCGGCCTTTGCTTGCATCATCATGATGCCTTTGGCCTACTCTATCTCTGACGGTATCCTTACTGGTATGATTCTCTATGTGGTAATCAATATGGTTTGTGGTAACTTCAAGAAGATTACTCCCACGATGTATATCCTTGCCGTAATGTTTATTTTGAAATATATCTTTATATAATAATTGAATAATATGCATAGCGTTGTACAAGTTAAAGACAAGAAGTTTGCCCTCTATATATCTGAAGACAAAATCAAGGCAAGAGTAAAGGAGGTCGCCAATAAGATTGATGAAGATCTTCGCAAGAAGAATCCTTTATTCCTTGTAATCCTTAACGGCTCGTTCATCTTCGCTGCAGATCTTCTTCGTGATATCAATTTCCCCTGCGAAATCACATTCGTGCGCATGTCTTCCTATGTAGGGACTTGCACCACTGGTGAGGTAAAGCAACTGATAGGATTGAAGGAGAATGTGGAAGGGCGTACGGTCGTTATTGTGGAAGACATTATCGAGTCCGGATACACCATGAAAGAGATGCTTCACATCCTGGGTGAGAAGAAGCCTAAGGAGGTATACATCACCTCGCTTTTTGTGAAGCCCGGCTGCCTAAAGGTGGACTTGAAGATTGATTACCGTTGCTTCGACATAGAGGACGACTTCATCGTGGGTTACGGACTTGATTATGACCACGAAGGCCGCAACCTGCCACATATCTACCAGGTTATTGAATAGAAAAACCTAAGGCAACAAGTACCGCTTTAAACTGTTTAATAGCGTATTCCACAAGCCTATATCTGCTCATAAAGTATGATATAGGCTTTGTTTATATTATTACTGTCTGCTATAATAGCGCATGGCATGAGTATTCGCCAAATACCGAGAAACAATACTCACCTTTTAATAATAAAAACAACATTAAGTAAGATTTTTTCATCCATTTGCTATCTATATGGGAATTTTAGCGTAAATTTGCGCGTAATATACAGGAAATAACCAAACACACTATGGTAGAAACGACAAATAATAATGTAGAGGAAAAGAAAAGCCTCAACTTCATAGAACAAAAAATTGAGAAAGATCTGGCAGCAGGTCTTAACGGCGGACGTATGCAGACACGCTTCCCGCCCGAGCCCAACGGCTATCTCCACATCGGTCACGCTAAAGCCATTGCCCTCGACTTCGGCATGGCCAAACAATATGGCGGCACATGCAACCTGCGCTTCGATGATACAAACCCCACAAAGGAAGACACCGAATACATCGAAAGCATAGAGAACGACATCAAATGGCTGGGCTTCCAGTGGGACAACGTCTATTATGCCAGCGACTACTTCCAGGAACTCTGGGACTTTGCCGAATGGCTCATCATGCAAGGCCGTGCCTATATCGACGAGCAGAGCGCAGAAGTCATTGCACAACAAAAGGGAACAACCACGAAGCCCGGCACCAACAGCCCCTTCCGCGACCGTCCTGCCGAAGAGAGTCTCCGCCTCTTCCGCTTCATGAACAGCGGCGAAGCAACTCCGGGCACACTCGTTCTGCGTGCAAAGATTGATATGGCCCACCCCAATATGCTCTTCCGCGACCCCCTGCTCTATCGCGTGATGAACATCCCCCACATCAGAACCGGCAACAAGTGGAATGCCTATCCGATGTACGACTTCACCCACGGACAGAGCGACTACCTGGAAGGCGTCACACACAGCCTCTGCACACTCGAATTCGTCGAACACCGTCCCCTCTACGATCTCTTTGTAACATGGATGAAAGAGTACAAGGGCGAGACTGACAACATAGAGGACAACCGCCCCCGCCAGACAGAGTTCAACAAACTGAACCTCAGTTACACGCTCATGAGCAAACGCAATCTGCTGGCACTCGTCAAGGAAAACCTTGTCAGCGGCTGGGACGATCCCCGCATGCCCACCATCTGCGGTTTCCGCCGTCGCGGTTATAGTCCCGAAAGTATTCGTGGCTTCATCAAGAAGATAGGCTACACCACCTTCGACGCCCTCAATGAGATGGCGCTCCTGGAGAGTGCCGTTCGCGAAGACCTCAACAGCCGCGCCACCCGAGTAAGCGCAGTGCTCAACCCCGTCAAGGTAGTCATCACGAACTATCCCGAAGGCCAGACAGAAGAACTCACCGCAGTAAACAATCCCGAAAACGAGGCCGACGGCACACACATGGTAAGCTTCAGCCGCGAACTCTGGATTGAACGCGACGACTTCCAGGAAGAGGCAGAAAAGAAATTCATGCGCCTGGCACCCGGAAAGGAAGTACGTCTGAAGAACGCATACATCATAATGTGCACCGGTTGCACAAAGGATGCCGACGGAAACGTTACGGAAATCCAATGCACCTACGACCCCGACAGCCGTAGCGGAATGCCCGGAGCCGACCGTAAAATCAAGGGTAAAACCTTGCACTGGGTAAGCTGCCAGCATGCCGTCAAAGCCGAAGTACGCCTCTACGACCGCCTCTGGAAGGTAGAAAACCCACGCGACGAACTCGCTGCCATTCGCGAAGCACAGGATTGCGACGCAGTGACTGCCATGAAGCAAATCATCAACCCCGACAGCCTCACAGTCCTCAAAGACTGCTACATCGAGGAATATGCAGCCACAATGCAGCCACTCTCCTACCTCCAGTTCCAGCGAATCGGTTATTTCAACGTTGACACCACAAGCACTCCCGAGCACCTCGTCTTCAACAAGACCGTAGGTCTCAAGGACACATGGGCTAAGAAATAAGTCTGCTCGACTGAATGATTCACTCAACTTGACTAAGGATGCCGATTGAATGGTCATGACCATTCAATCGTTGCATCATGACCATTCAATTGTTGCATCATGACCATTCAATGAATCACCCACGTTAAGTTGACAAGAAACGACAATGGAAGACAGCAATAAATACTACCATTCGCGCCACTTCCTGAGGTTGCTCCATCGCTACGAAAAGGCAATCTCCGAGGGACATGTGCCCTACATGGAGGCAGACGAACTGACTGATATTGCCGAATACTACATGACAGGCAAACAGGATGCAAAAGCAAATCAGGCAATTAAGGCAGCCATCAGCATGCACCCCGACAGCGTAGATCCGCAAATCTTCCTGGCACGGCAGAAAATGTTCTACGGGCAACTCGACGAAGCACACGCCATCATCGATGCCGTCACCGAACAAGAAGACTGCGAAGTCATCTACGTCCAAGCCGAACTCCGCATAAAAGAAGGACAGGCAGACAAAGCATCAGACTTCCTGACACAGCAAATGAAACTCATGCAGGACAGCCTCGACACCTATCTCTACGACTGTGCCGCCATCTTCATGGACTACGACCATTGGGAACTGGCCAAGGAATGGCTCGAACACCTCAGAGGAGCCTACCCCACCCACCCACGCATTCCCATCATGGAAGCAGAAATACAGATGGGACTCGACAACTACGAAGACGCACTCCCGATGCTCCAGAAAATCGTAGATGAAGAACCCTACAACTCCGATGCCTGGAACCTCCTTGCCGAAACACACGTCGCCCTCGAAATGTACAACGAGGCACAAGAAGCCGCAGACTTCTCGCTCGCCATCAATCCGCAGGACAGCAACGCATTGCTCATGAAAGCAAATGCCTATATGCGAAACGAACAAATGGGCGAAGCCATCGAACACTACAAACAATACCTCGAAGCACAAAGCGACGACCTCAGCGTTCAAATCTCGCTCGCCATCTGCTACAGCAACGAAGAACGCTATAAAGAAGCCCTCCCCCTGCTCGAAAAAGCAGAACAACAAGCACTGAAACAACCCGACAGAGAAAACGAACTGACGCAGGTGCTCCAAATGAAAGCCTATGCCCTAAGCCGGCTCAACAGAACCACAGAAGCACTTGCCATCCTCAACAAAGCACGCCAAACCGGCGACGAAAGCCAGTCGTGGAGGTTCGACATGTCCGAGGGAGACATCCATCTGCAAGCAGGCAACCTCAAGCAAGCAGAAACATACTTCGCCAATGCCCTGAAGAAGACACCCGAACAAGGCGAAACACTCTTCAGCATAGCACTCACATACAGCAACGCAGGCTACAACGACTGCGCCATCGACCTGCTCGACGACGTATGGACACTCTTCGGCACACAAGAAGGCAAGTTCGTAGTCCCATATCTCGCCAACTGCTATCTGCACAAAAACGACATGCAGAACTACCTCAAATACCTCAGGCTGGCCCCCTCCTGCGACCGAGAAGCAACACGCATCCTCTTCCACGATCGCTTCCCCGAAAACACCGCCCCGGAAGACTACTATGCCTACGCCTACAAAGACATCTATGGCGTCTTCCCCGACCAGCCCGAGAATCCCACCTACTAACTGCCCACACCGACAGGAGAAACACAAAGGGAAAAAACATACATCACTTGGAAGTTACAGAAAATATCGTTATTTTTGTACCCAAGTTATGCATAAATTAACAAATCCCATCATCTGGTTCGCACGATTCCGCCACCGCAAAGGATATGGCGTGCATAGTCCGTTCGCATTCCGCTTCATAACAGATGTCATCTACGAACGCACACCATACTATGCCTATGCCGAACAAGACAAAGCATTGCCCCTCTCCATGCGCTTCAGGAAACGCAAAGGGCTGCATCTGCTTCTACGTCTTGCCAACCATCTTCAGCCAGAAACAATCGTGATTCCGCACAACGCACATTGGGAAAAGCAATATCTGCATAACGGATGCAACAAAGCAAGAATCCTTACACATAACCCGGAAGGAGAAATTGACCTGTGTCTGCTCACAGAACCTGCCGACAGTGTCCTCAAACACATTGGCAACAATTCCGTCCTGGTGCTCGACAATCTGCACCGCCATCGCGAATGGTTCAGGAACATACCCTCCGTCGTCAGCTTCGACCTCTACGACCTGGGCATAGCATTCTTCGATAAACAATACAACAAACAATACTACATCGTCAACTTCTGAGTGTCAAAAATATGAAAGTTTACACAAGAACCGGTGATACCGGAAACACATCACTCATAGGCGGGAAACGCGTCAGTAAAACATGCCAACGCATTGAAAGCTATGGAACCATCGACGAACTCAATTCACAAGTAGGACTGCTGTTAACCTACACCACCGACAACACAGACAGAAACAACCTTATCTCAATACAGAACTGTCTTTTCGTCATTGGCGCACTGCTCGCAACCGACAGCGACTCCCCAAAATCCCCTTCAACCTCCATCACAACAGACGACATTGCAACCCTGGAGAAAAACATAGACCACGCCTCAGAAGACCTTCCAAAATGGAAAGGTTTCACCCTGCCAGGCGGCAGTCGGGCTGCAGCTATTGCACACATCTGTCGCACCATTTGCCGTCGTGCAGAACGACAAATCCTTGTACTAAATGAAACAGAACCAGTTGAAGAACAAATCATCTGCTACGTCAACCGCCTGAGCGATTACTTCTATGTACTCGCACTGCGACTAAACTTTTTAGAAGGAAAGGAAGAAATTTTATGGCAGAAATAATTGCCATAAAGAAAAAAACACTATCTTTGCAACCTAAAATTATAAACACAAAAAACATATATAATTATGTATTGGACATTGGAATTAGCTTCAAAACTGGAAGATGCACCCTGGCCTGCAACCAGGGAAGAACTGATTGACTATGCCACCCGCAGTGGCGCACCACTTGAAGTCATCGAAAACCTCACCGAAATGGAAGACGAAGGCGACGTCTATGAAACAATAGAAGACATCTGGCCAGACTATCCAACAAAGGACGACTTCCTCTTTAACGAAGACGAATATTAAGAGGTTGATAAAGAATAATTAGCAGAATATCAGCAACATAAAAATGACCGACTGGGTAGTCCAGTCGGTCATTTTTATGTCAAAAACTAGCCGAAAATAGCCAAAAATGAGACGAGACTACCCAAATACAACCCTGAAACTATTACCAAATCCTCCTAAAAAAAGGAGTAGTAAGTGAGAGGTGAGAGACTGCCCAAACACTGCCCAGATGCCGCTCAAATCACTATTTTGCAAGAAAATGAGCACCCAGACTAGACCGCCCATTGAAGTAAAAATATTACCCATCGTTTTCTGTTTTCACTACCCTATATCAAAGAGATTTTTATCGGACAGCCGTTAATTTCCTTTCAAAAGGGGTTTGTATTTCAAAAAAAGTCTAAACCGCATAAATACTGTGATTGAGACACACTTTTATGCCCTTTAAAAGTTTTATCGGACACCAATATAAAAATATTCACTCTAATACGTCCATTCTTGATGAAGTGAAAAATAAAAGAAGATAGAGAATTAATTACTGATGGATTGAAGTGTCTATTTTTCTTCAATAATGTTGTCTTCTTCATAAAGATTACATAAATTTGCGCTATGAATGTTACTAAAACTCCGAATGTCCTATGGAGGCAGGCCAGAAGTGATGATTTTGATGCAGCCTATACCATTTTGCGCAGTGCAGCAAGAAGGATGGTTCAGCAGGGCCGTCACCAGTGGGATGATAGTTATCCGCAGAAAGAAGATGTGCAAAACGATATCTTGTTGGCACAGGCCTATGTGTTGGAGTCGGATGAAAAGGTCGTGGCCTATGGTGTAGTCTCATTTGATGGAGAACCAGCCTACGGCGCACTTTGCGACGGAAAATGGCTAACTCACGGCAGCTATGCGGTGGTGCACCGGATGGCTGTGGATATCGATGAAAGGCGAAGCGGCTTAGGAACGTGTTTCTTTGAGAAGGTAGTTGAGATGTGTAAAGAAAGAAATGTATCTTCCATAAAGGTGGATACAAACTATGACAATGTGGAAATGCTTGCATTGCTGCTGCGCTTAGATTTTCTTTTGTGTGGAAAAGTCTATTATGACAGGGCTGGAGAACGCATAGAACGTCTGGCATTTGAGAAAGTTTTGTAACAATGTGAAAGTTATTCATTAGGGAATAGGACAAGGAATAAATATAATATTATGAGTAAGAACAGAAGAAAAATCAGAATGGGTATGTTGGGCGGTGGCCCGGCTTCCTTTATTGGTCCAGTTCATCGCATTGCGGCTAATCTTGACGGACTGATTGAACTTGTTTGCGGATGTTTCAGTTCTGATCCTTCCAAGTCGAAGCAAACCGGTCTTGAACTTTGTTTGTCGGAAGAACGTGTCTATGCAAGTTATGAAGAAATGATAGAGAAAGAACGCAATCTGCCAGAAGAGGTTCGTATGGATTTCTTGGCTATTGTAACTCCCAATCATCTTCATTATGCACCGGCAGCGATGGCATTGAGGGCTGGCTTCCACGTGGCTTTGGATAAACCTGTCACATTTTCTCTGGAAGAGGCTCGCAGCCTGGAGGAAATTGTACGCCAGACAGGAAAACGTTTTCTTCTTACTCATACCTATAGCGGTTATCCTCTTGTAAAAGAAGCGCGATACAGGGTGCAACGAGGCGACCTTGGACGCATCAGAAGAGTTTATGTGGAATATCCGCAAGGTTGGCTTTCGACGGATTGCGCAGCAGAGAATAAGCAGGCTTCGTGGAGAGTTGATCCGAAACGTTCTGGTCTGGCCGGATGCATGGGCGACATTGGGACACATGCTTTTCATCTGGCATCCTACATTACCGGGCTTGAAGTGAAAGAGCTTTGTGCCGAACTGAATACTTTTGTGGACAACCGTTTGCTGGACGATGACGGAACAGTGATGATTCGTTACAAAGGTGGCGCCCGTTGCCTACTTAGTGCTTCGCAGGTTTGTGCCGGTGTGGAAAACGGCCTTTACATCAGGGTGTATGGCGAAAAGGGCGGACTAGAATGGAGACAGGATTCTCCTAATACAATGATATTCAGACCCATTGAAGGTGTTGCAGAGATGATTCGCACAAGCACTCCGAGTGTCGTATCGCCGGCTGCCGCCCACAATTCACGGGTTCCTGGTGGGCATCCAGAAGGTTATATTGATGCCTTTGCCAATCTCTATCGTAACTTTGCACTGACTTTGATGGCAGACATTGCCAATGAAGCGCCAGACGAGTTGTGCCTGGACTTCCCGAATGTTTGCGACGGGGTGGCCGGTATGCTGTTTGTGCAGAAGGTGGTTGAATCTTCTAAGCAGAATGCTTCTTGGGTGAAGTGGGAAGACTGATTTATTCTATTTCCTCCAGCGCACCGGTTTCGGAATCGATAATGAAGCCTCTTACTATTATGTCCTTCGGCACCAACGGATGGGTGCTGATGGTGTGAATGGTATTCCGTACAGAAGTTGGCAAATCCTTGAAGCCTTCGAGCCATGTATTGAGGTCTATTCCACACTTACGGATTGTGTCGAGTGTCTTGTCTGTTATGCCACGGGCTATCATTTCGTGGTGGAAGTGTTCGTAACTCATGTGGCAGGCTCCGCAATGAGAATGTCCTACGACCATGATTTCCTTTACCCCCAACTCATAGATGGCAACGACAAGGCTGCGCATGGCTGAGTCGAAAGCGGAAATGACCAATCCGCCGGCATTCTTAATAATCTTGGCGTCGCCATTTTTCAACCCGAGAGCAGCGGGCAAGAGTTCGGTCAGTCTGGTGTCCATGCACGACAATACTGCCAGTTTCTTGTCGGGGTATTTGTCTGTGATGAACTTCTCATACTTTTTTTTCTGTACGAATGTCTTGTTATAGGCAATTATATGGTCTATCATGGCATGTATTTATTTTTTTCCACACAAATTTAGTCATTTTTTGTAATGCTTGTACTAAAAAACTCTTCAATACTTTCGAAATGATAATTATTGGACATTTTTTTATAATTTTGTGCAAAAATTATGTTAGATGCTGCATGATGCAGGCTTAAATGAAGGATAAAAAGAAGTTTTTCGGAGCGTGATGTTCCGTAGAGACTTCGCAAAAAACAAATAACGACTATGAAGGTAAAGATTCAGACTATGTTTGGCGACATTGTTGTTCGCCTATACGACGAGACACCTATCCACCGTGATAATTTCTTGAAGTTGGTCCAAGAGGGTTATTATGATGGCACACTCTTCCACCGTGTGATAAAGGATTTCATGATTCAGGGCGGCGACCCGGACTCTAAGGGTGCTCCTGCCGGAAAGATGCTTGGTGTGGGCGGACCGGACTATACGCTCGAAGCGGAGATTAAGGACGAGCTGTTCCACAAACGAGGTGCTTTGGCTGCTGCGCGTCAGGGCGACGAGGTGAATCCGGAGCGCCGCAGTAGCGGTTCGCAATTCTACATTGTTTGGGGACAGGTGTATAACGAGGGCCAGATGCGTCAGTTTGCAAAACAGATGAGGATGCAGAAGGTTCAGGCTGAGTTTAATGCCCTTGCCGGCAGGCATCATGCGGAAATCATGCAGATGCGCAGGGACAGAAATCGTGCCGGGCTGCAGGAACTGCAAGACAAACTGGTTGCTGAGGCGGAGAAAAAGGTCGGGAAAGACGGTATGACGGACGAGCAGATGGCGATATACTCTACGGTGGGCGGCACGCCTCACCTCGATGGGCAATACACTGTGTTCGGCGAAGTTGAGGAAGGCCTTGAGGTGGTAGAGATGATACAGAGTTCGGCGACAGGACGTGGCGACAGGCCTGTGGATGATATTGAAATGAAAATGTTGGTTATTGAATAGTATGTTGGGAATAGGGCTGAAGCACACGAGTGAGCAGACGGTAAGCGAGGCTTTGACTGCCATGCAGATGGGTTCGGGCGACTTGCCTGTCTTTGCCACTCCTGCCATGATGGCACTGATGGAGAATGCTGCCATGATGGCTGTCGCTAACGAGTTGCCGGAAGGCTGTACGACTGTGGGCGGGCATATAGAATCCTCACATCTGCGACCGTCGAAGGTTGGCGAGAAGGTTTCTGCCGTTGCCGAAGTCACGAAGGTCGACGGTAAGAAGATTGAGTTCAAGGTGGCTGCATACTCGGGCGAGACACTGCTTGGCGAGGGCACACACCTGCGGTTTGTTGTTGACAAAGAGAAGTTTATTTCAAAACTCGGATAGCATATGAGAAGAACTGTTATTGCCTCGTTTCTGATTGCGCTCGTTGCCATGACGGTGAGCGCACAGGCACCACTGAAGAAAGTCTACGACGAAAACATAAATCCCCTCAAGCAGATTGACCAGGCTGTTGGCAAAGCAAAGTCCGAAGGCAAGTTCGTCATCTGCCAACTGGGCGGCAACTGGTGTCCCTGGTGCCTGCGTTTCGCAGATTTCATCACCAACGACACGACCATCAGCCAAGTCGTGGAAGAGAATTTCGTCTATATCCACGTGAACTACAACCCCAGAAAGCAGGAGGGAGAAGAGAAGATGCAGCAGGCTAAGAAGGTGCTGCAACGCTTGAACAACCCTGGGCGCTTCGGTTTTCCCGTCTTCGTAGTGCTCAACAGCGAAGGGAAAGTCCTGCACATTCAGGACTCCAGTTTCCTGGAAGAAGGCAAAAGCTACAACCAGGAGAAAGTACTGCGCTTCCTCAAGAACTGGACGCCAGGAGCCGTTGCCCAATAGCGTAGTGATACATAGAAAAAGGTGAGTTCGCGAGCTCACCTTTTTCTTTTTGTCTCATGCCCAACAATGCCCCACCCTCTTGCAGGTTGCTTCGGAAGACAATGAATGCTATATATTATAATGTGTAAAAGGAGTCGAACAAACACCCCCTGCAAGGGAGAAAAACATCTACTGCCTAATTGGCCGACAAGGCAGTAGATGTTGCCCGAAAAGGTTAACCTATTTGGCCAATTAGGCAGTAGATGTTTTCCGATGCTGCACAGCACGTGCAGTTGCACTACACGTGCGTCTGGCTGCCGCTGCGCTTCTCGCGGCTGTACGAACGGTACTCGTCGAGCGGAATCTCCACATTCGGTTCCTCCAGAAGCACATCCTTATACAGGCGGAAGCACAGATATTTGATATCGATGCCACGCGCACGCCACATACTCTCGTAGTACGTCTGAATGGAAGAAGCACAGGCTATCTCCTCGCCTTCCACAGACATGCCGTACAAGTCGCGCGTCTTTACCACCGGCTCTATGCTGTTTGCAAGAAGCAACTCCTCGGTGTAAGTGAAAAGGAAGTTGGAGTCCGTCTTAAGATGGACAAGCCCGCCGTCGCAAAGGAACTGACGATAGCGTTCCAGAAAGTAAGTGCTGGTGAGCCGCTTGGTGACCTTCTTCATCTGAGGATCAGAGAATGTCAGCCAAATCTCGCTCACCTCGCCCGGAGCAAAGAAACGCTGTATGAACTCAATATTCGTGCGCAGGAAGCCAACATTCCTCATGCCGCTCTGCAAAGCCTCCTTGGCTCCCGTCCACATACGCGCACCCTTAATGTCGACACCAATGAAGTTCTTGTCGGGCATCTGCCTTCCAAGACCCACAGTATACTCGCCGCGGCCACAGCCCAGCTCAAGCACAATAGGATTATCGTTGTGGAAAAAGTCCTCGTGCCAACGGCCACGCAAAGGAAACTCCTCCTGCATAACAGCCGCCATAGGACACTCAACCACAAGCGGATTCTCAGCCATTTCGGCAAACTTGGCAAGCTTTCCCTTTCCCATTACTTTTCGTAAACAAAGTGAGTAGTACCTATATTCTGGCCATCGGCAAAGATATCCACACGATAATCACCGGCACTCAATGCCTCGGCCACATCCCAATAAACAACAACACTCTGCTCCTCGCCCGTGTACTCAATATCCTTACGGATACTATACTCAAGCTGACGGTTCTCATAAGCAAAGGTTCCACCCTTGGAAAGCACATCGCCCGTAGGCGTTATGATGCGGACATAAAGGCTGCGGATGCCGGTGGCAGTGGTAACATTGCGGGCAATGGTAAAGCCAATGACAAACTTCTTCACATCCTTTATCTTCTTGGCCGCCTTGCCCCGCTTGTTACGACCCTCGGCATAAATGCCCGTCGCATCGAGCTGACTGGCAATAGCCACCTTGTCGGAAAGCGTCTCATTCTCGCTCGAAAGGTTGGAGATGTGCTGACGCGCCTGCTGGTTCTGCGTCTTCAAATTGGAATTCTCCTGAGCCAACGCCTCGTTCATGCGGTTGAGCGAGTCAATCTGCAAAACGTAACTGCGCAAAACCTCGCGCAAAGTAGCAAGTTCCCGCTTCAAACGCATAATTTCAGCAGCATCACTGCTCTTTACACGTTTCAACTCCTCCAGCAACTCCTCGGTGCGCTTCTGCTCCATCTCAAGCTGAGCCACAAGCGAATCGTTGTTGATTTGCATCTTCATCTCATTGTACTGCATGGCAAACTGCTCATACTCATTCTCCATCTCACGCTTGTCCATCTCTACAAGTTCCAGCATTTGCTTGCTCTCCAGCATCTGCTCGCGCATCGAGTAAAGAAGAAAACCAATAACGAGAACAACAACGGCCACCACCGCACCAAGTATAAACTTCGTTTTCTTATCCATTTTATTCAGCTTTATTATCCTATTTATGTTTTCGAAGGCAAAGGTACGAAAAAAAAGAAACATGAAGAATAAAGAACCCATAATTATTTCGCCTCTGCACACACGAACACACAGACAACACCCTCACAAAGCAACACCAGTCACATCGGAACACATCTTCCCATACAAATCCTCCACAAACATAAATAACATCTGAAAAATCCAACACATAAAAAGCATTCACATCACACCTAATGCGCTGAAAATCTAATCGAAACAATCAAACAATTTTCACTTTTGGAAAACTTTTTGCCTAACAAAATATCGCTTTACGCTGATATACAGCACATTAACACACCGAAATGGAAAACATTTATTTAAACCAAATGAAAAAGAAACCTAAAATTGGAAAGTTTTTCCGTTTTTGCTTGCAGGGTTATACGCTTTTACCTATCTTTGCACAGCAAACAAGAAAACAAACTAAAACACTACAGACATGATACAAACAGTCAAAAAAAGAGACGGACGCACCGTAGGCTTCAACGACCAGAAGATATGCGCAGCCATCCGTAAAGCAATGCTCACCACCGAGGAGGGCGAAGACAACGTGCTCATACAGCAGATCGCCGACCGCATCTCCATGAAAGGCAAAAGCCAAATGACCGTGGAAGAAATCCAGGACATGGTGGAAAACGAGCTCATGAAGAGCTCCAGAAAAGACGTAGCAAAAGCCTATATCAAGTATCGTAACCAGCGAAGCGTAGCTCGCAAAGCAAAAACACGCGACATTTTCCTTGAAATCATTAATATAAAAAATAATGATGTCACACGCGAAAACGCCAACATGAATGCCGACACACCTGCAGGCATGATGATGAAATTCGCAAGCGAAACAACAAAGCCCTTCGTGGACGATTTCCTGCTCAGCGAAAGTGCTCGCGAAGCCGTACAAGGCAACTACCTTCACATCCACGATAAGGATTACTATCCCACCAAATCGCTCACCTGCGTGCAGCATCCCCTCGACCACATTCTCAAATATGGCTTCCAGGCAGGACACGGCGAAAGCCGCCCCGCCAAGCGCATCGAAACAGCCAGCATCTTGGGTTGCATCAGCATGGAGACCGTCCAAAACGAGATGCACGGCGGTCAGGCTATCCCCGCTTTCGACTTCTATTTGGCACCCTTCGTACGCTCTTCATACATCGAAGAAGTAAAAGTTCTCGAAGACCTCAATGCCGAAGACTATAGCGAACTTTACAACGCACCCATCGACGACTACCTGAACATTCCTCTCGATGGTCTACAGGGACGCGAACGCATCAAGCAACACGCCATCAATAAAACCGTTGGACGCGTACACCAAGCCATGGAAGCATTCATACACAACATGAATACAATCCACAGCCGCGGTGGCAACCAAGTTGTATTCTCAAGCATCAACTACGGAACCGACACCAGTGCAGAAGGCCGCTGCATCATTCGCGAGATACTCCGCAGCACCTACGAAGGCGTAGGCAATGGCGAAACAGCCATCTTCCCCATACAAATATGGAAAAAGAAACGTGGCGTAAGCTATTTGCCAGAAGACCGCAACTACGACCTGTACAAGTATGCATGCAAAGTAACTGCACGTCGTTTCTTCCCCAACTTTGTTAATCTTGACACACCCTTCAACTTCAACGAGAATTGGAAGGCAGAAGACCCCGAACGCTACAAGTGGGAAGTTGCCACAATGGGCTGTCGTACCCGCGTATTCGAGAACCGTTTCGGCCCCAAAACAAGTATCGGACGCGGCAACCTCAGCTTCTCTACAATGAACATTGTACGCCTCGCCACCGAATGCATGGGAATAGAGAACAAGCAGGAACGTATCGATGCATTCTTCGCCAAGCTCGATCACCTGCTTGAAGTTACTGCACAGCAGTTGCACGACCGCTTTGAGTTCCAGAAGACTGCCTTTGCTAAGCAGTTCCCACTCCTCATGAAAGGCCTGTGGCTTGGCAGTGAGAATCTCGGTGCCAATGAAACTATTGCCCCCGTCATCAATCAGGGCACACTCGGCATTGGCTTCATTGGTCTGGCCGAATGCCTGATTGCCTTGGTTGGCAAGCACCACGGCGAAAGCGAAGAAGCACAGGAACTCGGCCTGAAGATTGTGACCTATATGCGCGACAGGGCCAATGAGTTCAGCGAGCGCTACCAACATAATTACAGTATTTTGGGTACTCCTGCAGAAGGTCTTGCAGGTCGTTTCACCAAGCGCGACCGTGAGAAGTTCGGCATTCTGCCCGGCATTACAGACCGCGACTACTACACAAACTCCAATCATGTACCGGTTTATTTCCACTGCTCTGCATTGCACAAGGCACAAGTGGAGGCCCCTTATCACGAACTCACACGCGGCGGACACATCTTCTATGTGGAGATTGACGGAGATGCCACTCACAACCCCGAAGCTGTGATGAGCATCGTGGACATGATGGACAAATACAACATCGGATACGGCAGTGTCAACCACACCCGCAACCGCTGCATGGATTGCGGCTATGAAAACGCAGAAAAGACGATGGACACTTGCCCCAAGTGCGGCAGCACCAACATTGACCGCCTGCAACGCATTACCGGTTATCTCGTTGGCACTACCGACCGATGGAACAAGGCGAAGCTCGCAGAGCTCAATGACCGCATAGTACATGATTAACGTTCTCCAAATCTTGCACGACACCACAGTAGATGGACCGGGCTTCCGCACGAGCATCTACTGTGCTGGCTGTCGACACAAATGCCCAGGCTGCCATAATCCGCAGTCATGGGCATTTGGTGCCGGTAAAAACATGGGCACCGACGAGTTGCTACAAGAGATACTTGACGACCCTTTTGCTGATGTCACTTTTACCGGCGGCGACCCTTTCTTCCAGGCAGAAGGTTTTGCTGAACTGGCAAAGTGCATCAAGGAGAAATCGAAGAAGACCATTTGGTGCTACACAGGTTTTCTTTTTGAGGACTTGTTGCACAACGATGCGGCGCAACGCCTGCTGAAGTATGTTGATGTTCTCGTGGACGGGCCTTTCGTTCAGGCTTTGCGAGACGAGGATTTGCTCTTCAGAGGCAGTAGCAATCAGCGGCTCATTGATGTTCCGCGTTCTATGAAAGAGGGTTGCATCGTGCTATGGCAAAGGGAAGAGCCGTTATGATTCGGGAATCTGCCCTATGCTTTTGTACTTATAATTCTTAATTTTTAATTCTCTATTCCCTCGTGAATCTTTATCCACAACTCATACTTGATGCTCTTGCCACTGTGCGTTATCCAGGAACCGGCAAGAACATTGTGGAGATGCAGATGGTTGATGACGATATTCGCATTGCCGGACTCAGCGTCTCTTTTACTCTCATTTTCGACAAGCCCACAGACCCCTTCATGCGAAGTGTAGTGAAGGCTGCGGAAGCGGCCATCCATGCTTATGCTTGCAAGGAGGCGGAAGTGGAGATTAAAACCAAGGCTTTGCAGGCTCCACGCCCCGACCTGCCCGACCTTCTGCCTGGCGTCAAGAACATTATTGCTGTTTCGAGCGGCAAGGGTGGCGTAGGCAAGAGTACGGTCGCCGCCAATCTGGCTGTTGCTCTTGCACGTATGGGAATGCGGGTTGGCTTGCTCGACTGTGACATTTTCGGCCCGTCTGCGCCCAAAATGTTCCAGTTGGAAGATGCACGTCCTTACAGCGAAAACATCGATGGGCGCGACCTCATCGTTCCGGTTGAGCAGTATGGCGTGAAGGTTTTGAGCATCGGATTCTTTGTCAACCCGGAGCAAGGCATTATGTGGCGTGGCGGAATGGCATGCAATGCGCTGAAGCAACTCATTGGAGACGCCAACTGGGGCGACCTTGACTACTTTATTCTCGATACGCCTCCCGGCACTTCTGACATCCATTTGACGCTTGTCCAGACAATTCCCATCACGGGTGCCGTCATCGTCAGCACGCCTCAACAAGTGGCATTGGCTGATGCTCGGAAGGGCATTGACATGTATCAGAACGAGAAAATCAATGTACCTATTCTCGGTTTGGTGGAGAACATGGCATGGTTTACGCCTGCACAGCATCCCGACGAACGTTACTTCCTCTTTGGCAAGGAGGGCGTCAAGGAGTTGGCAGAGCAGATGGGCCTGCCGCTTTTGGCACAGATTCCTGTTGTTCAGGACATCTGCGAGAGCGGAGACAACGGCACTCCTGCAGCCACGAATCCAGCCAGCATCACGGGGCAAGCCTTCATGCAGTTGGCGGCTCGAGTTGTTACCGAAACCGACAGGCGAAGGATTCAGTTGCCGCCCACGAGCATAGTTGGAGTAAAGAAACAGTAGACCACGCATAACCTTAATGTTTCCAGCCACATGAGAATAGTGAAATTTCTTCTTTTGGCAATGCTTTTTTCTCTTTCCACCATAACCGAAGGGAAGAGAATCAAGTCCTGTCCTCTGCCGGGTTATAAGCTTGTTTGGCACGACGAATTCTCCGAGTCTGCCATCGACCCCAGTCGTTGGGTTTTCCAAGAAGCGCGAGCCGGATGGGTAAACCACGAGTTGCAGACCTACGTGAAAGGGGCCAGCCCAAAAGGCAGGAAGGTGGCGGAGTGCAAGAAGGGCAAATTGAGGATATACACCTTCCGCGAAGGCGACAAAATATATAGCGGCCGTCTCTACGGAAACCGTTCGGAAGGCTTCAAATACGGCTACATCGAAGCACGAATAAAACTGCCGAAAGGCAAAGGCACATGGCCTGCATGGTGGATGATGCCGGTGAGCGGAGGCCGATGGCCTGCCTGTGGCGAGATAGACATCATGGAGGAGGTGGGCGTCGATGCCAACGAAGTCTCCAGCAGCATTCATTGTGCAGCCTACAACCACCCCGCCAAGACGCAGAAGACGCACCGCCTCATCTGCGAAGGAGCCGAAGAGAGTTTCCACACCTATGCCTTGGAGTGGACCGAAGACTACATCCGCACCTACGTAGACGGCAAGGAGCAACTCTACTTCGAGAACGACCACCAGGGCAACAACGACACATGGCCCTTCGACAAAGCCTTCTACCTCATTCTCAATGTGGCATGGGGCGGCGACTGGGGCGGCTATAAAGGCGTCGACGAATCGGCACTCCCACTCACCATGGAGGTAGACTACGTCCGCGTATGGCAAAAGGACTAATTCCGCCCCTCCAAAACGAAGGCTGGAAACGCCACATTTCGAGTCAAAAATAATGCTTAACCATTCCACGCATAATGGTTAAGCATTATCATCAAATAGGTTAACCTAATCGAGCAGAAAGGTTAACCTATTTTTTTGCCATGCCCTACGGATATGACACCATAGGCGATTTATATGTCCCTAATCCTTGTACATTATTAAAAAAAGACGTACATTTGTACTGAAATAGCGGCGTATTTGCAGTGTACACAAAGCCACAGAAGCATGCTTACACATCATGCCCACTATTCAAAAACGCTCATTTCCACTTCAGGAACGCAAACAAGCACCATGGTAAAATACAACGTATCACTCGACGGAAAAACCGTCCTCGTGACCGGAGCAGCCGGATTCATCGGCAGCAACCTCGTCATGCGACTCCTTAAAGACTATAACGACATCAAAGTCGTCGGTATAGACTCTATGACCGACTACTACGACGTGAATCTCAAAAAGGAACGACTCGCAAAGATAGAAGCACTCGGCCGCGACTGGGTGTTCATCAAAGAGTCCATCGCCAACAAAGCTTGTGTGGACCAACTTTTCGCAGAGTACAAACCCACCGTGGTAGTCAATTTGGCTGCTCAAGCCGGCGTACGCTACAGCATCACCAACCCCGATGCCTACATCGAAAGCAACCTCATCGGCTTCTACAACATACTGGAAGCCTGCCGGCACAACGCCGTAGAACACCTCGTCTATGCCAGCAGCAGCAGCGTTTACGGCTCAAACAAGAAAGTACCCTACTCCACCGACGACAAAGTAGACAACCCCGTCAGCCTCTATGCCGCAACAAAGAAAAGCAACGAACTGATGGCCCACGCCTACAGCAAACTCTACAACATCCCATCGACCGGCCTCAGATTCTTCACCGTCTATGGCCCAGCCGGACGACCCGACATGGCATACTTCGGCTTCACCAATAAACTCCGCGAAGGCAAAACCATCCAAATCTTCAACTACGGCAACTGCAAACGCGACTTCACCTACATAGACGACATCGTAGAAGGCATCGTCCGCGTCATGCAACACGCACCGGAAAAGCAAACCGGCGAAGACGGTTTGCCTGTCCCGCCATATATCGTCTACAACATCGGCAACAACTCACCCGAAAACCTGCTCGACTTCGTCACCATCCTGCAGGAAGAACTCGTCGCAGCAGGCGTACTTCCAGCCGACTACGACTTCGAGTCGCACAAAGAACTCGTACCCATGCAACCCGGCGACGTCCCCGTCACCTACGCCGACACCACACCCCTCGAACAAGACTTCGGCTTCCGCCCCTCCACCCCCCTCCGCCAAGGCCTCCAAGCCTTCGCCAAATGGTATGCCGGGTCTTATGTGAAGAAGTAACGGCATACGAGAAAATAACAATTCTGCAAACATTCGATGGAAAACCATACAATCATCTACCGCCTGAAATGGATAGGAATAGCCCTGCTTGTAGTATTCCCACTCCTGTTCCTCGGAAGTTTTCATACCGTCGGACCAGTGTCTGCTCGCATAATTGTTGCATACGGACTATTAGTATACACACTTTGGCGCGGAAGCACAGACTACTTGCCGACTCGCGGCATACAATTCTACTTCGTATATCTCGTTGTGTATCTTTTGGCAAACCTACTTAACCTTACAGCATTCGACACAAGATTCATCAAAGACTTTGTTGCCATACACCTCATTTGCTGTATCATCACATTTGCCTTCCCGCGATTATTCAAGAGTGAAGCCTCCATCCAAGGTGCATGGATTGTCATTGTCTTTGGATACCTCCTTGATGCGGTTGTTACTATCATGCAATATAACAACATTTCGCTGGGTTGGGCAATAGGTATGTACCTCAACCCCTTCGATATCGAAAACATAGCCGAGGTACGCACCTATTATAGTGATGCAAATGAGTTCCGCAAATCCATCCTGGCAGGCATCATGGGTAGAGCCACAAGCAATGGGTATTTTATTGCTACAATACTTCCCATCGTAACCTACTTCATATGGGATAAGTTTAAGTTCAAAACACTTTGGGCATATACCATGTTTGCCATTGCAGGTCTCTGCATCTACTACATACAGCAACGCATGGCACTGGCTGTGGCTGTAGCGTATCTCTTTTCCATCATCCTGCTGAAAAAGACATCCCCAACGACAAAGATTTTCGCCTCATGGATAACCATCATCGTCCTTGCCTTCGCTATAGACTACATACAGAATTACGACCTTTCCAAGATGGGACGACTGGCAAACATAGAGGACGAACTGCGTTCCAGCACATTTACTGCCCTATGGGATTTTCTGAGCGATCCCCAAAAGGTTCTGTTGGGATACAACCAAATCACCAACGAGGAAGACAAGACTATGTTCCTTATCCTTGGGCACAACGCCTTCACGGCTGCATTGCGTCTTGGCGGAATCTTCCTGCTGCCGACCTTTATTGTGCTGTTCTACTATCTGTGCAGAACGCTGGTTGAGATTGTTCTCTTCTCGCGCCGAGAAGAGGATTATCGCACGATGGGCTTGGCTGTAGGATGCCTTTGCTATCTGCTCTATTCGCAAACCCACTCCGCAGGTGTGCAGTCGGGCAGCATTATGTTTTGGGTGATATACATGCTGACTTTGCAAAGCCATAGGATAAAGTACGAGGCTATCGAAGCAAAAGGGACTGAAGGAAAGCCCCTTAAAGAAACGATAGAATAACAGAATACATGAACCAGACAGAGAAAACAAAACGCATTGCCAAGAACGCCGTACTGCTCTACATACGCATGGTGGTGACACTCATCATCACCCTATTCACTTCGCGCATCGTGCTGAAGTCCTTAGGCTTCGACGACTTCGGCCTCTACAACGTCATCGGCGGCGTAGTGACGCTGTTCGCTTTTCTACGTTCCTCAATGTCCTCGTCCACCCAGCGTTTCCTGGCCTACGAGATGGGCAGCAGCACTGCCGACAACCTCCGGCACGTATTTTGCGTCTGCCTCACCACCCACATCCTGCTGGCATTGGTACTGTTCGCCCTGGCCGAAACAATTGGACTCTGGTTCTTGAATACACACATCAACATACCCGTAGACCGCGAAGAGGCTGCCAATTGGATTTACCAGTTTGCCGTACTTTCCCTGTGCATGAACATGGTTTCGCTGCCCTACGATGCCGACATCGTGTCGAACGAGCGCATGGGGTACTTTGCCTTCCTCAGCATTTTGGATGCTGTACTGAAGCTGGCCATTGCCTATATCGTATTATACACCAAGGGCGACAACCTCATTCTCTACGGAGCCTTGATGATGGGGATCTCTGCCCTGAACCTCTTTCTCAATTGGATTTACTGCCGCATGAAGTTCGCAGAGACCCGGTTTAGTTTCTTTTGGAACAAAGCAATGTTCCTGCGCATCTTCAGTTTCTCCGGCTGGACCATCTATGGGCAGTTGGCAGTCGTGGGGTCCAACCAGGGAACAAATATCCTAGTAAACATCTTCCACAGCGTTGCCGCCAATGCCGCTATGGGCGTTGGGCATCAGGTGAACTCAGCCCTAACGGGATTGGTGTCGAACTTCCAAACCGCCTTTAAGCCGCAAATAACCAAGTCCTACGCCTCTGGCGACTACGAATACCTCACATCACTGACCAACTACGCATCGAAGATTTCCTTCTTCCTGCTCTTCCTCGTATCGCTACCTATCATACTGAACATTGAGTGGGTGCTGCAGTTGTGGTTGGAGCGTGTACCAGCCCATGCCGGTGAACTATGCATCGTGTTTATCATAGCCAGTCTTTGCAATGCAGTATCGGCTCCACTTTGGATGAACATCTTCGCCACTGGGCGAGTCCGTAACTATCAGCTGGGGCTCTCGGCAGCCTATGTAGCCGAACTCATCGCGGTGTATGTTCTTTTCCGTATGGGCTATCCGCTTGTGGTGGGCGTGAGCATGAAGGCAGTGCTCAATTTTGTCGTTGTCTTTGTAAGACTTTACTATACCCATACCACGCAACCACAGTTCTCGCTCGTAAGCTACTCCCGCCAGGTGCTACTCCCCGTGTTCTGTGCTGCAATACTCACCATTGCAGTATCTCTGCCGGTGGCGAATATGACTAATAATGATTTGATAAGACTTTCACTCACCCCTATAATAGTAATCGTATCGATTGCTTTAGCATATTTCGTCGGATTGAACAAAAGAGAAAAAAAATCGTTAAGGAACTTGATTTATAAATACAAAAGACATGCTTAGAAAAATATACGCTACAATTCGAAAATCGATAAAGAACATAAAAGTGTATTATGTCCGAAAGGATATTATAAAACAATGTACTTTAGTTGGAACATCTCATGGATTTCGTGTAACCTCCAAGATAAGGCTCCTACATGGATCTGTGCCAAAGGATGTAATATTGCAAGAACATAGTGAAGTGTTTGGCACAATTAGCAGTTATAACCATGGGAAGGTAATTATGTACCCATGGTCAAAATTAGGACATGGCAGCGAAATTAGCTGTGCAAATCATATTGAGATAGGACGTGATACGGCCATCGCTACAGGTGTGACCATTATAGACCACAACACTCATCCCATCAACCCCAAAGACCGAAGATACATGCGTCATACCCCTCACCACTCAATGGAGAGATCACCAATGTATGCGGCTAACGCGCCTATCATTATTGGTGAAAATGTATGGATTGGTTCCAATGCACGCATCCAAAAAGGTGTCACTATTGGCGACAACGCCATCATCGCAGCCAACTCTGTTGTGACCAAAGATGTACCCGCCAATACTATCGCTGCCGGCAATCCTGCTAGGATTGTAAAAGAACATATTGACCAAACAACAACACCAATATTCCCTATTAACGGGTAAGGAATAATTACCATATTAGCATCAGTTATATTTAAGTACTATAATACACCGCTTTCATTAAAAACTAATTCATGAAAATTTGTATAATCTGCCATCGTTATACACACAAAGATAACATGGTTCACGTCTTTGTTAAGAAGCTGGTTGATCAATGGGCTCTAATGGGACACCAATGCGTCGTAATATCACCACTCTCAATTGTACACACACTAGCAGGGAAAGAGAAGGCTGCGCCAGAAGTGGAACATCAAATAGTGGCAGAAGGGATCACTGTAGATGTATATCGCCCACATTATTACACAATACCTAAACTGAATCTTTTCGGAGTGAATCTTAATAGAAATTGTGTACAACGATGCATTGAAAAGACTATAAAAAATACACACATTGATTTTGATGTAATATATTGTCATTTTTACGATATGGCAGCTGTCGGATGGCATTATGCTCACCATAATAATATTCCGCTTTTTGTCGCCTCTGGAGAAAGCACAATCCACCGCTTAAAAAAGCCCTGTTTCTCATACTCTTACGAAAAAATGAGAAATGCTCTTTATGGAGTCGTGGCTGTATCAAGCAAAAATAAAGAAGAAGCCATCAGGATGGGATATGCCTACGAAAGCAACACGAAAGTATTCCCCAATGGAACTAATCTTGAATTATTTCACAAGATGGATAAAATTCAATGTCGCAAAGAGCTTAATTTACCCCTAAACAAATTCATTATCATCTGTGTCGGACAATTCATAGAACGTAAAGGGCAAAAGAGAATTCTCGAAGCCATTGATCAAATAAGCAACAACAACATCAAAACTATTTTTATTGGAAAAGGCGATGACTCGTTTGAACACGAAAGTATTGTTTTCAAAGGAACCGTAAAGAATAACAAATTACCTTACTATTTGAATGCTGCAGACATATTTGTATTGCCCACAAGAAGTGAAGGATGCTGCAACGCAATAGTTGAGGCCCTTGCATGTGGCTTACCCATTATTTCATCTGATTTACCCTTTAATCACGATGTATTAAATGTGGAGAACTCAATTCTTATTAACCCCGACAAAATTAATGAAATAGCTGATGCAATTAATAAATTATATAGCGATCATGTGTTAAGAGAAATGAAAGCTCAGAAATCACTAGAAATGGGAGGGAAATTAGCAATAGAAAGAAGAGCTTACGACATTATTACCTTCATGCATGAAAAAATACAGCAGAGAAAGAAAAAATGAAGATCTATTATTATGCATATACAAACAAAGGTAATCTTGGTGATTTACTAATAACAAAATACCAAATTGAAGAGTATGCAAAATACTGTGACGTCTATGTTGATTGTCATGGTATGCCTCCCGACTTTTGTCATGTCATATTTGACACGACTTCACCTAATATAAAGAATTTTGAACATGAATATGGTATATACTTTAGAAGCATAAATATATTTAAGATCATCCAAATTCTAAATCGCCAAGGATTCACCCATTTCTGCGACAGCCCAGGTCCAAGAGTACCTTTGCGATGGCCATTGCACAGAATGCTCATCAAACTAGCGCGTCTGTCCATTCCTAACTTCTTTTTAAGCAAGAAAATTATACGAATTTCCTTAGGTGTAGACTTATATTTCAATCATCACAATATTTTTTCAAGACTTAACAAATGGAACTTCAATCAAAATGATGTATTAGGAATACGCTCCAAACCTAATTTAGCAATACTACAGAACGTATTTCGTAATGTTTGCTATACGCCTGATATGGCATTCCTATATCCTAAATACAAATCATGTTTTTTTGAATCAAAAAGGAATAGAATAGCATTGTCATTCAAATTTGTGAAGAACTATGACAATTTGATCAAAGCAATACAAGTCCTGGGGGAATTTGCTGAGAATCATCAACTTGAAATAGATATTTTATTTCAAGTTGATGAAGACGAATATGTTGGCAAGAAATTATACCAAGACTTAGAACAATACCATATACATTTTATAGAAAAACCGATTGATTTTTATTCCCTTTGCACATATCAAAAATATGATGTTGTTATTAGTAATCGATTACATGTCCTACTTATGGCTACAATGAATGGGGCAATACCTTTGGGGTTAATCAGCCACAATAGAATGGAAAATAAAATCAAGGATATCTTCGATAGCATTTTTGAAAGGCAACTAGTCTCCTATATAGAAGATTTTAATGAACACACACTTCCTCCTATTTTTAACAATATAGATATCATCAAAAAGGAAATTTGTGCATGTGTAGAAACACAGCGTAACTTATGCTCATTCACATTTGCTAATTTGTTTCAATCTTCACCCATTAATGAAAAATAATTATGTATAACATACCTATACTATTCATTTTCTTTCGAAGGAAAGAAACTGCCTTAAAGAGTTTTGAACGAATCCGTGACATCCGGCCATCTACACTATATTTAGCCTGCGATGGAGCCAGAAGCAATATTCCAGGTGAACGTGAGATAGTAGAAGAAACGCGGAAAGTGATTTTAGAATCTATTGACTGGCCTTGCGACATACATACATTATTTCAAGATAAGAACTTGGGATGTAGCATGGGAGTGTATACTGCTATCTGTTGGCTATTTGAGAATGAGGAGAAAGGTATTATTCTTGAAGAAGATTGTATTGCCAACAACAGTTTCTTTCCCTATGTCGCAGAACTTTTAGAGCGATATAAAAATGACAATCGAATCGGAATGATTGCAGGTACCAACAAAATTCCCACATATCCCATGTCGTATTCCTATTGCTTCTCTAAATACGCTTCCATATGGGGATGGGCAACATGGCGTCGGGCATGGCAGCATATGTCTCTCAACCTCGATTTCTTAACTCACCATCAAAACGATGTATTAAAAAATCGGGGTTATCAAGGCAAAGAGGTAAGACAATGGAAGTGGCAATTAAACATGATCAATAAAAACAGAGTGTCTGCCTGGGACTGGCAATGGTGTTTCTCCCTGGCCTCTCAAAATCAGCTTTGTATCTTTCCGAAGGTGAATCTCATATCTAACATTGGCAATGATGCCATGTCAACACATACGGCATACTCTAACATTTTCATTCCTTGTTGTAATCTTGATTTTCCATTAAATCATCCTCTATATGTCATGCCTGACAATGCTTTCGACCGTAAGCTCTACCACAAGGGGAACAGCATTTTCGCCATCATTAAACGCCATATCCCATTTTCCATCAAGCAATTCATCAAACAGCATATGAACTAAGTTTTGCTATAATACATCTCCGCGATATCTATAAGTGGAAATGATTCGCAAAATAATATTTGAATAAACTGTATATACATAATGCTACAGTATCTTCCCTCTATTCTTTCTTTAAAGAAACTCACACACAAGAAAGTATCGCTCTTTGCCTTTTGGAGCAAGGACTCATCCTTCACCAAGACCAGCATCATCCGACGCGGAGCTGTTCTTGACTCGTCACATCTTGGCAAGTACTGTCGCGTACAGATAAACACGAAAGTGGCATATACCGACGTTGGAAACTTCTCTGCCATCGGTCGCGACAGCGTGCTTGGGCCCGGGCAGCACCCCACCTATTACCTCACCACCAACTCCATCTTCTACAAAAAAGGCAACTGGGGCTTCCGTGACGAGTGGTGTAAGGAGATAGACTTCGAGGAGAACGCTCGCATTAGCATCGGGAACGACGTATGGGTGGGTAGGCACGTCACCGTCATGAACGGCATTACCATCGGCGACGGAGCCATCATAGCAGCTGGGGCCATCGTGACAAAGGACATACCTCCCTATGCCATAGCAGGTGGCATACCTGCCAAAGTGTTGAAATATCGTTTTTCCCCGGATATTATTGAACGTCTGTTGGAAATTAAGTGGTGGAATCTGCCCGACGAAGAAATAACTCGCATCAAAGACTTGTTCCATATTCCCAACCCAACAATGGAAGATTTGGATAGATTCTTTCCAAGAAACAACTGCCTATGAAAATATCCATAATAACTGCCACGTTCAATAGTGCAGCGACTGTACGCGATACGTTGGAGAGTATTCTCCGGCAGACGCATCAAGACTGGGAACTCATTATTGAAGATGGTCTGTCAAAGGACGAAACATTGTCTATTGTGAAAGAATACGAACCGAAGTATCAAGGACGGATGCGTATCTTCTCGGAAAAAGACAATGGGCTCTACGATGCCATGAATCGAGGCATTGCTCGCGCTACCGGAGATGTCATTGGCATCCTCAATTCCGACGATTTTTACTATGATGAGAATGTACTTTCGGAGATTAACAATGCCATGGAAAATCAACCTATTGATTGTGTATATGGCAATCTTATGTTTGTTGATGCAGACTACACGGACAGAACCGTTCGTCTCTGGAAGGGTTCACAGCATGAGAAGGGAGCCTTCCTGCGTGGTTGGCATCCGGCGCATCCTACGTTCTATGCTCGTCGCAAATGTTATGAGATGTTAGGTTCCTTTAACACCAAATATGCTGTATCGGCTGATTTTGAACTGATGTTGCGTTTTATCGAAGTGGCAGGCTTGCGAAACCGATATATTAACCGTTATTTTGTAAAAATGCGTATGGGGGGTGAGAGTACAAAAAGCCTTCGAAATATTATTCGTGGGAATCGCAGTATTCTCGAGGCTTTACGCGACAATGGATTCAATCCGTCGCCATTGTTTCTTGTCCGCCGTTTGCTGCCCAAGTTTTTGGATGTAGTCAAAAGAAAAGTTACCTTGTCTAATAAATCACTTATATCTAATCCATGAATCCAGAATTTATTATTAGAATTGCTCCATTATTCATTTCCTTGTTGCTTGGACTGATCATTATCCCCAACATGCGTTTGGTTGGAACGGGAAAGACGTTCTCCCTTTTGTCGGAAACGGACAATAGCCGCATTATGATAGGTGGTATTACTTTCCTGCCTATTATCATAATTGCGCTATGTATCAGTGTATCCTTGCCCAATTTGCTGGGCATGTTGGAGCTGCGCACTAAGGTTGAGCCTTCGGGAATGCGTATCATGCAAATTATTGTAGGGTGTTCTCTTTTGTATATCACCGGTCTGAAAGATGACATGAACGGCACGCGTGGTTTCGTCAAGATGGGCGTATTACTTATTGCCGCCATGATGTTTCCTGCCACGAGACTTTGGATAAACAATCTGCACGGGCTTTTTGGTATCTGGGAATTGCCTGCATATGTTGGTATGCCGCTCACGGTATTGCTGGTTGTTTATATTACAGAGGCGTTCAGCTTGTTGGATAATATTGATGGTTTGAGCAGTGGTCTTGGGAGTATTCTGCTTTTTACGTTTATGGTGTTTAGCGTCTGCTACAATTCTACGCTTATGAGTTTTGTTTCGGCAGCTACACTTGGTATTACGGTTCCTTTCTGCCTGTTGAGTATATTCTCCAAGAAATGGCGAAACACCTTGATGGGTAATTCCGGGGCATATATTCTTGGTTACATTGTCAGCTATCACGCAATTGGTCTCAGCCAAAGCGAACGTACGCCGGATGGGATGATGATGATTTGCGTAGGTGCACTGTTTGTCCCGATGAGTGATATCCTTCGCGTGATTGGCAGCCGTGTCAGAGAGAATCGCACGCTGGACAGGCCGGACCGAAATCTGTTTCACCACAGACTGATACGTACTGGCATGCCTCATGAGCTTATTCCCTTTACGATTATTTGTCTCATGGGTATGTTTGTTTTGATGAACACCTATGGTGTACTCCAGCAGTGGAACAGCAATGTTCTGTTCGTTCTTGATTTCGTTTTGTGGATTGGCATCCATCATGTCATTGACTTCTACATTCATCGATATGAAAGCAAGATATTCCACGAGAAGTGGGACAAGGCCTACGGGGAGGACTCCTGGTATGCGAATCTTCCTCGCGAAAAGCTCTTGCGCAAGTATGAGACTTATGGCACGATGAACTTGCCGTCGGATATGGTTCTGGAGAATAACATTGCGTTCATCTCTGACGGTATGAACCGTTTTGAGCGCCGTATAAAACGAAGCACCGATATGATTATCTCCAGCATCTGCCTGATTGTTTTCTCTCCGCTGATGCTGCTGAGTTATATTCTCATTAAGATTGACGATGGCGGTCCGGCTATTTTCAAGCAGGAGCGCATAGGCAGATTCGGACGTCCCTTTTACATCTACAAGTTCCGTTCCATGCGTTTGGATGCAGAAAAGTGTGGTCCTGCCCTCAGCCATGCTGGTGGGGACGACGACCCGCGCCTGACGAAGGTGGGTAAATTCCTTCGTGCTCACCATTTGGACGAGTTGCCACAGTTGTGGAACGTGTTTGTGGGCGACATGGCGTTTGTGGGTTACAGACCTGAGCGTCAGTTTTTCATCGACCAGATTATGGAGGAGGACCCACGTTACTCTTTCCTCTATCAGATACATCCCGGCGTGACGTCCTATGCCACGTTGTACAATGGCTATACAGATACGATGGAAAAGATGCTCCGACGCCTGGAGTTGGACCTCTACTATCTTGGCCATCGTTCCTGGTGGCTCGATTGTAAGATTCTCGGTCTGACGTTCCTCAGTATTATCTTTGGTAAGAAATTCTAAATCATCTGTTGTGTTGTTTCTCGAACTCATACGCGTTGCACTTGGCCGCCAGGCATGTTTGAGCCATGCTCCTTCTGGCGAAGAATGGAGGGGGCTGTTGCAAGAGTCTGCCCGTCAGGCGGTGGTTGGCGTCACTTATTGTGCGCTCAACCGGCTTCCTGCCGACCAAAGGCCGCCAAGGGAAGTGATGATTGACTGGCAAGCCTCTGTGCAGAAGATTATCTGCGACAACAAGCGTCTCAATCATGACTCTGTCTGGGTGAGCGAACGCTTCCGCAAAGCGGGGTTCCGCAATGCGGTGCTTAAAGGGCAGGGCAATGCCCTACTCTATCCGGACCCGTTCATGCGGACCTGTGGCGACATTGACATCTGGCTGGACGGCAAGCGTGACGACATCATAGGCTACGTGACGCACTTCTTCCCGAAGATAAAGGTGCAGTGGCAAGAAGTGGAATTCCCGGTCAGGAAGGGTACCTGCATCGAGGTGCACACCACTCCTGCCCTGATGTTCCACCCCGCCGACCGCCGTCGGATGGAAGCCTTCTTCGACATCCACCGCGAGGAGATATTCGCCAATGAGACAGAACTTCCAGGCGAACAGGGCAAGGTGCGCATACCTACCCTTCGCGTAAATCTGACATTCCAGCTGATTCATATCTACCGACACATCTTCAACGAAGGCATCGGGCTACGCCAACTCATCGATTACGACTACCTTCTTCAGGATTGCCAGGCAAAGGGGCGGACCGATTTGCTTGCCGAAACGGCAAAGACGGTAAAGAGTCTGCACATGGAACGCTTTGTCGGTGCGCTGATGTGGATTATGCAGGAAGTGTTCCATCTGCAGGAAGAACTGCTCATTCTCCCCCCCGACGAACAAGAAGGCCGCTTCCTTTTGCGCGAGATTATGCTGGCAGGCAATTTCGGACAGCACGACAAGCGCAACAAAATCAAGTCCGGAAAATGGGGAAACTTCTGGCAGCAAACCATCCGCAACCTGCGGTTCCTCACGCACTATCCCCGCGAAGTCATCTGGAACCCATGGTACAGAATCTCACAATTCATATGGCGCAAACGGAATGGGTACAGTTAAAGAAAAAACATCTACTGCCTAATTGGCCAACAAGCCACGTCAAGTCGGCCAGAAAGGTTAACCCTTCCGAGCAATCAGGCAGTAGATGTTTTCAGACACAGCAAAGCACGTAAAATTAAAGGATATATTACACTTATTATTAACCATTTAAAAAAACAAGGATGAAAAAGATTGTTTTATCGATTGCCCTTGCAGCAATCAGCCTGACGGGCTGGGCACAGAACGCAGAGTTCTTCAAGCCCTACAAGCAGACTGACCTTCGTCTGCCCAGTGTTCCACTCGTGGTGAGCGACCCCTACTTCTCCGTATGGAGTCCCTACGACAAACTCACCGACGGCAGCACACGCCATTGGACCAACGACGAGAAGCCCCTGGAAGGTCTGCTTTACGTAGACGGCACAACCTATCGCTGGATGGGTTCGGCACAACGCACACTCATGGAAAGTGTAGTCCCCATGGCAAACGAAGCCGAATGGGAAGCACAATACACCGACCAAAAGCCTGCCGACGACTGGATGAAACCCGAATTCGACGCATCAGCATGGAAAAACGGTAAAGGCGCCTTCGGCTCCGACAACTACGACAACATCCGCACACCCTGGACAAAAGAGGATAACAGCATCTGGGTGCGCCGTACAGTCGAACTGACAGCCAGCCAACTCCAAGGCGACCTCTACCTCATCTTCTCGCACGACGATGCCTGCGAAATCTACATCAACGGCAAAAAAGCAGCCACCGGCATCATGGACTACGTCGATGGCGTAGTAGTTCGTCTCGATGGCGAAAAGGCAAAACTCCTCAAGGAAGGCAAAAACGTCTTCGCCGTACACTGCTACAACAAAACAGGCGGCGCCCTGGTCGACTTCGGCATCTTCCGCAACATTGCCAAAGGCAACGACAAAATCGTTACAGCCGAGCAGAAAAGCGTAGACGTGTTGGCATGCAACACCTACTACACCTTCACCTGCGGTCCAGTTGAACTCGATGTAGTCTTCACAGCCCCACACATCATCGACGACTACGACCTCCTGTCCGCCCCCATCAACTACGTCTCCTATCAGGTTCGCTCTACCGACGGCAACCGTCACAGCGTGAAGTTCTACCTCTCTACAACACCACAGATGGCAGTCAACAAGATACAACAGCCCACCATCTCCACCGTAGAACGCCAGAACGGCACACAATACCTCAAGGCAGGCACCATCCAGCAGCCCATCCTCGCCAAGACAGGCGACGGCATCTGCATCGACTGGGGTTACGTATACCTTGCCGGCACCAACGGACGCCTCTGCCTTGCCACCGATGCCGACATTAAGACACAATTCCTTGCCGACGGCCGTCTGCCACGCGGCGAACGCCAGGTAGTATGCCAGAAACAAGTCTCTCTGCCCACCTTGGCCTACGTTCACGACTTCGGCACAACAGACCAAGGCAGCAGCTTTGCCATGATAGGTTACGACGAGATTTGGGACATCGAATACTTCTTCAAGCGCTATAAAGGCTACTGGGCACACGAAGGCACCGTAAGCATCTTCGATATGTTCGACCGCATGAAGAACAACTACACAAACATCATGCAGCGTTGCCGCCAGATGGACAAGACCATCTACGACGATGCACTCGCCGCAGGTGGTGTGAAGTATGCAGAAATCCTCTCCGGTTCATACCGTCACGTCAATGCAGCCCACAAACTCTTCCGCGACGACCAGGGCAACGTACTCTTCTTCTCAAAGGAAAACAACTCAAACGGCTGCATCAATACCGTCGACCTCACCTATCCCGAAGCACCACTCTACCTTTGCTACAACCCCGAACTGCAAAAGGGCATGATGACCTCTATCTTCGAATACAGCTACACAGGCCGCTGGACAAAGCCCTTCGCAGCACACGACCTCGGCCAATATCCCAAAGCAAACGGCCAGGTTTACGGTGGCGACATGCCTCTGGAAGAAGCAGGCAACATGATTACCCTCGCAGCACAAATCTGCAAACAAGAAGGCAACACCCTCTATGTTGACAAGTATTGGAGAATCATCACCACTTGGGCCGACTACCTCGTAGAGAACGGCCTGCATCCCGCCAACCAACTTTGCACCGACGACTTTGCCGGCCACTGGGCAGGCAACTGTAACCTCGCCATCAAGGCCATCATGGGCGTTGCAGGTTATGCAGAATTGGCAAAGATGAAAGGTCTGGACGACGTCTATGAGAAGTACAATGCAAAGGCAAAGGAAATGGCTGCAGCATGGGAAAGCGAGACAAAGGTTAAGGACCACTACGAACTGGCATACGGCGCAGGTGGCAAGACATGGAGCCAGAAGTACAACATGGTTTGGGACAAACTTTGGCAGACAAACATCATCCCCAACAACGCCATGCAGACAGAAGTGAAGTACTACCTCAAGAAGCAGAACAAGTATGGTCTGCCCCTCGACTCTCGTAAGGACTACACAAAGAGCGACTGGATTATGTGGACAGCAGCGATGACTTCTACCGATAAGGACTTCCAGGCTTTCGTTGACCCACTCTACAAGTACATCAACGAGACTGAGAGCCGCGTACCCATCAGCGACTGGCACGACACTAAGACAGGCCACATGACTGGCTTCAAGGCACGCAGCGTAATCGGTGGCTACTGGATGAAGGTCCTCATGGACAAGACTCTGAAGTAAGAAGGACCACTCCTCAATATAACAATGCGGGGCAGAACAATTAAGTTCTGCCCCGTTTTATTTGTCTGCTATTATTGGTGAGAGGTGATGATCTGATACTTTCCCTTTCCCTACTTCTTGCCGAAGACAGAGAAGTGAACATAACGTTTAGGATGTGCCTTGAGGTCGGTTACAAGGCTGTCGGCACTCTGTACGACGTGGTTCAGATTGTTGTAGAGCGAAGGGTCGCCCATCAGTTTGCCAAGTGTTCCGTTGGGGTTTTGTATCTGTGCCATCATGGTGTGGATGCTGCTGATGGTCTGATTGACGCTGTCCAGAGTAGCCTGCAGGTCAAGCTGGTTCAGTTTGCCAGTCAGTTCGGTGATGTTTTCGCCTGCCTGGGTATAGGTATTTGTAAGTTTGGGAAGGTCTTTGCCCAGCAAGGTGTTGAGTTGTTCGCCGCTTTGGTTCAGACTTTCGGTGAGCAGCCTTGCATTCTCCATGATGATGGGAAGATTGGGATTGGAGACAAGGAGATTGAGTGCAGTAACAAGAGAATCGACCTTTGAAACGACCTGTTCCAGTTGTGGCACCATGCCTTCCACGCCTTTCATGAGGCCACTGACATCGGTACCCTTGATGGTATCGCCCGGCTGATAGGCTTCGCGCAGGTTTGTGGCAAGCAGCATGTTGAGGGTACAGCCTCCCAGCATTGCCTCGTCGAGTTGTGCCGAACTGCCTTTGGGGATGCGCACGCCTTCGTCTGTGCTGATGGTTACAACTACTTCGCCCGGACGATTGTAGTCATAGTTTATGGCACTGACGATTCCCACCTGATAGCCGTCGGCATATACGGGACTGCTTTTGGTCAGTCCTTTTGCATTGCTGAAGGTGATGTAGTACGTTTCGGTGGGGCTGAAGAGATCCACTCCCTTCAGGAAATTGATGCCAAGAAAGAGTGCTGCAATGGCAACCACTCCTGTTATTCCTATCTTTACTTCTGTTTTCATCTTGTTTATTTCTTATAGTAAGCCACAAATGCATTGTATATACTCTTGGCGAGCGCATTCACACCGGATGTGGTGGTGAGGAATGCTGCATCGTTCGGATTGTTGAGATAGCCTAATTCCACCAAGACGCTGGGCATGCTGGTGGCACGCAGCACAAGGAAACCGGCCTGATGCACACCTTTGTCGATGCGTTTGGCTGTTGTGCGGAACTGTTTCTGGATGAGACCTGCCAGTTTGACGCTGCTCTCCATGTTATGGTCTTGCATGAGTTCGAAGATGATGTAACTCTCGCTGGAGTTTGGGTCGAAACCTTCGTACTTCTGTTCGAAGCCGTTCTCGAGGGTGATGACGGAGTTCTCGCGTTTGGCGACGTCGAGGTTGTCGCTTGCACGGTGCATACCGAGCGTGTAAGTCTCTGTTCCCTGAGGACCTATGCGTTTGGCGGTGCTGTTGGTGTGGATGCTGATGAAAAGGTCTGCCTTGGCACGATTGGCAATGTTGGCACGCTCGTCCAGCGGGACAAAAACGTCTGTCTTGCGTGTGTAGATGACCTTCACGTCGGGGCAGTTGCGTTCCACGAGTTTGCCAAAAGCCAGGGCAACTGCCAGGTTGATGTTCTTCTCCTTGCCTGCTCTGTTCTGCGCCCCTGGGTCGCGACCGCCATGTCCGGCATCGATAACCAGTTTATATGGCAATGCCACGAGTTGGAAACAACAGAGCAGAAGGAATAGTATGTAGCGTTTCATTATACTCGGAAGTCTTATTTTGCCCACAAAGATACGAAAAAAAATAAAAACTGTTGTTGAAAACAGTTTTTTTTGGGTGCTTTGTATCAGTATGTATGTAGAATAGGCATACTGCACCTGTGCATTGCACAAGCGCAGAAACTTGATTGTTGCGGGAAATGGTGGGGTCAGATGAGTTGCATGCCTGCCGCTTTGCACTCTTGCCTCATGCTGTCGGGCCAGATGCTGGCTTGCGTTTCGCCGATATGTGCTTTTTGCAAAAGCACCATGCACAGACGGCTCTGGCCAATGCCACCGCCTATGGTCAGGGGCAAAGTGTCGCCAAGCAGACGCTGGTGGAAATAGAGTTCCTTACGCTCTTCCTTGCCTTGCAGGGCAAGTTGTCGCAAGAGAGCCTCCTTGTCCACACGAATACCCATTGAACTGAGTTCGATGCTGCGTCCGAGCAGTGGATACCACACGAGCAGGTCGCCGTTGAGTCCGACGAAGCCACTCTCGTTCTGTGTGCTCCAGTCGTCATAGTCCGGGGCACGCTGGTCGTGCTGTTCTCCGTTGCTGAGTTTGCCGCCTATGCCGATGATGAATACGGCTCCGTACTTTTGGCAAATGAGGTCCTCGCGCTCCTTGGCGGTCTTGTCGGGATACATTTGCAGCAACTGCTCGCTATGGATGAAGTGAACGTCTTCGGGCAAGAAGGGTTTCAGTTGCGGATAGGTTTCGCAGACGTAGAACTCGGTGCGCAGGATGGCGCTGTATATCTTCTGTACGATGCGACGGAGGTAAGCCTCGTTGCGATTCTCGGCAAGCAGTACACGCTCCCAGTCCCACTGGTCGACGTAGAGACTGTGCAGATTGTCCAGTTCCTCGTCGGCACGAATGGCGTTCATGTCCGTAACGATGCCGAAGCCCGGTTCTGTCTTGTATTCTGCCAGTGTAAGGCGTTTCCACTTTGCCAGCGAATGAACCACTTCGGCAACAGAATCGCCCATGTCTTTTATAGGAAAACAAACCGGACGCTCAGTGCCGCTGAGGTCGTCGTTGATGCCAAGTCCGCGAAGCACAAAAAGAGGGGCCGTAACGCGCCTCAGCCTGAGTTCCGTCGAGAGACTGCTCAGGAAGAAATCCTTTATCTTCTTGATTGCCTGCTCCGTCTGGTTCAAGTCCAACAATGCAGTATAACCGTCTGGTTTCAAGAGTTTGCTCATATTGTTTTCTACATTTTGCCCGCAAAATTAGTATGTTTATTTCTATTTGCAAACAAAAATAGCAAGAAAAGTTACATTATTAGTCCTCGAAGTCGAATCGGTCTAACAATTTGCCACATTTTGAGCAGAAGACCTCGTGCCTGTAAATGGTGTTTCCGCAGTCGTTGCAGTGATAAGTCCGTACTTCTTTCTCTGCCATATTTTCGTCGTTTATGGAGTTGGTAATGTTATGTATCTCTGTGCAAAGATAAGAGAAAAAGTTGAGATTGCAAACGCAAAAATCAGGAAAATACAGCACTGCAGTCCACTTGCCCCAACGGACGCGTCCGTTTGGGCAACTACACGTGTGAAGTTGACGAAGTCCTGCAGAGTAAATTGCAAACTTCTCTGCAGAAGTCGGACAACTTCTTTAGAGGGGCTATTTTTTACCTGCTTTTTACGCCTAATTCTAAACTTTTTCGTAACTTTGTCGTCGGAAGGGTAACTATAGCCTCAGCGGAGGAGTCCTTTCATATCTTATGGAAATATTAACAAGCGTTTGCTGTTATTCGGAATTGCTTCAAGAACCTAGGAAATTCAAGAACTAATATGCCGAAAGAATAAGTCGCAAACGTCTATGCTATGCATGGACGTGACTTATCTGGTGTATTTAGGCTTCCTAGGGCCGTTGAAGCATGGATGATGAATGTCCATGCTTTGTTTGTGTCCTACAGCCTACCGCCGAAGATAAGCATACGCATGTGGTAAAAATAATAAACACAAAATATACACCTATGAAAAAATTATTTTTATTATTATTCTCTTTTGTAGCATTAAACGCAAATGCTCAAGACATTCTTGTCCGACAAGGAGGAGGTTCTGAAAATGTCAAAGTCCTCGAAGTAACAGACTATGAAGTAAAGTATACTAAAAATGGTAGCGACTCTATTTTTACAGAACCTTGTTCTAACATATTTTATATAAGATATCAAGGAAATGGTAGTTTGCAACAATTTAACTACAGCTCAAACTCTAGAAATACAAATAGAAGTCAAGCATCACCTAAATACTGGGAGATTGCCGAAATGAAGGCAGAACCACAATGGCATCTTTATTCTGCTGGCCAAGCAATGAAAAAAAGTGCATCGTGTTTGGCCTGGGGGTTGGGTGCTTCTTGTGTTGGAGGAGCATTATGTGCAATTGGTGCAACATCAGACAACACAAATGCTCAAACGGGATTAATCGTTACTGGTTCTATTATAGCCAGCACCATACCTCTTGCATGTCTTATTGCAAGTATACACTTTCACTATAAAGCAGGGCGTGAACTACGTTTATCTGCCGGTAAAGTAGTGTATCAATTTTAGAGTTCCAGCATTCCCCTCTACCCTATTTCGCTGAGTTCGAGCCAGCGCATGGACTTCTCGTCGAGAAGGTCGTTCACAATGGGCAGACGTTTGCTGAGGTCGATGATTTCCTGTGTGCAGAGGGCTCCGCTGCTGAGTGCAGCCTCGATGTCTGCCTTTTCGTTCTCCAGGTCGTCTATCTCTTTCCCTAAAGCCTCGAATTCCTGCTTCTCGCGGAAAGACATTTTGCGCTTTCTGCCATTGACCGTTGAAGATTGACCATTGACCACTTCGGCTGGACGTTTTGGAGAAGTACTCTCATTCTTCTCCCCTCTCTTCGGAGAGGGGTCGGGGGTGAGGCTTCTGTATTGCGTGTAATTCCCTGGGAAGTCCTTAACGATGCCATTGCCCTTGAAGACGAAAAGATGGTCCACCACCTTGTCCATGAAGTAGCGGTCGTGGCTGATGATAATGACACACCCATGGAAGTCCTGCAAGTACTGTTCCAATATCTGGAGAGAAGTGATGTCGAGGTCGTTGGTCGGCTCGTCGAGGACAAGGAAGTTTGGGCTTTGCATAAGAATGGTACAGAGATAAAGACGTCGCTTCTCTCCTCCCGAAAGTTTATAGATGTAGTTCTGCTGTTGCTGCGGCGAGAACATGAAATGTTGCAGGAACTGCATGGCCGACAGTTTTCTGCCACCGCCTAAATCGACATACTCTGCCGTCTTGCGGACAGCATCGATAACCTTCATCTGCTCGTCGAACTGCATTCCGTCCTGACCATAATAGCCAAAGCGTACCGTTTCGCCAACGACAAAACGACCGCTGTCGGGTTTCACCAAACCGAGCAACATCTTGACGAAAGTGCTCTTGCCTGTCCCGTTGTTCCCGACGATGCCCAACTTCTCGTAACGTGAGAAGTTATAATAGAAATCCTTCAACAGAACGAGGTCGCCGTATGCCTTGCTGACATACTCGGCCTCGAATATCTTACTGCCAATGTAAGTCGATTTCATTTCGAGCCTTACCTGCTGTTCCTCTATGCGACGGTGTGCCTGCTTCTCCAGTTCGTAGAAGGCCTCTTCGCGATACCTTGCCTTATGGCCGCGGGCCTGTGGCATGCGTCGCATCCATTCGAGTTCGGTCCTGTAGAGGTTCGAGGCTCTTGCAATCTCTGCGCGTGCCACTTCCTGCCTGAGGGCACGTTGCTCCAGATAGTAAGCATAGTTGCCATGATAAGTATAGACTGTTTCATCGGCCAACTCTATGATAACGGAACAAACACGGTCGAGGAAGTAACGGTCGTGCGTCACCATGAGCAGCGTGATGTTTGATCGGGAAAGATAATTCTCGAGCCACTCTATCATCTGCAAGTCGAGATGGTTGGTCGGCTCGTCGAGAATGAGCAAGTCCGGCTCCATGATGAGTGTATTGGCAAGTGCCACGCGCTTCAACTGTCCGCCGGAAAGTTGCGAAAGTAGTTTGTTGAACTCCGTTATGTAGAGTTGCGAAAGAATGGTTTGGGCACGGCGTTCATAGTCCCATGCTTTCTGCTGCTCCATGCGGTCGAGAATGTCCTGCAAGCCCTCCTGGCTCTCCGATGCCATACATGTCTCGTACTCACGAATAAGATTCGTTGTTTCGTTACCATGCCAGAAACATGCCTCGATGACTGTCAAATCAAGAGGATAGTCGGGGGTCTGCTCCAGATAACCGATGCGAAGGTCGTTGCGAAAGACAACCTGCCCTTCGTCAGCCTGATCCTTGCCGCCAAGAATGTTCAAGAGCGTACTCTTGCCCGTTCCGTTTTGCGCAATGAGTCCTACCTTCTGCCCCTCGCACACGCCGAAACTGAGGTTGCTGAAAAGCGTCTTGTCACCAACACTTCGCGTTAAATTCTGTACCTGCAAATATGACACCATGACATTTTTTCCTGCAAATGTACATAAAAGCAACGAAAAAACGTCATTTTGATTTTAATAATTTTGCACATTCAATTATTTGCAGTATCTTTGCAGAAACAATTATCAAAGATTTGACTGACGGGGCTTACGCTCCCAAGAGAGCGCAAGCAATATTTCCGAACAGTCCTACATTTTTCCCTTACACATTACTTATTATTAAGCATACATAGATTATGCACAAAAGCGAATTAGAAGGAATGACACTCCCTGAGCTTACTGCGCTTGCAAAAAAGCTTGGAGCGGAGCTGAGCGAGGACCAGACTACCCTCATCTACAACATACTGGATGCACAATCTCTGCAAGCCTCAATTGAGCCGGCTGCAAAGAAACGCGGACGCAAGCCAAAGGCAAAAGACGAAGCAGAAGCCTCAAACAAACTTCCCCAAACAGAAGAAAAGGCTCAAAGCGAGAATATCAGCAAAGAACCGAACATTGCAACCAGCGAGACACCAGTAGAAGAAACTCCTGCGCCCAAAAAGCGCGGACGCAAATCGAAAACAGAAAAGGACGCAGAGGCTCAAGCAGAACAAACCGACAATGCCGAACCAAAGGCAGAAGCAGCGCCCGAGAAAAAGCGTCGCAAACGCATCGGTGAGGCAAAAACAGAAACAGCCGAAGCAACAGCCAAGCAGACTACTCAAGAAGAAGCAGTAAACGAGAGCCAAACACTTGGTGATAATAGTCAAAATACTCCTGCAACAGAAGAGCAAGACTTCATCATCACACAGGACATCCCTTCCGTAGAAGCACAAATAGAACAACTCAAAGCATCACTTCAGTCTGCCACAAAAGACGAAAGTGACGACAAGACTATTCATTCAAACGATGTTGCCGAAGATATCGAAACAAAATCTCCAAAAACAAAACGTCAAACAGAGGAGATAAAGTTCAACTTTGGCGAGAACATCCGTGGAGAAGGCGTGCTCGAAGTTATGCCCGAAGGATTTGGTTTCCTGCGAAGCAGCGACTACAATTACTTGAGCAGCCCCGACGACATCTATGTCACTCAACAAATGGTGAAACACTTTGGTCTGAAGACTGGCGACGTTGTGGAAGGTCCTGTTCGTCCACCAATGCACGGCGAGAAGTTCTTCCCGCTGATTCGCGTAGAAAAGATAAACGGATGCAATCCCGAAACAGTACGCGACCGCAGCCCCTTCGAGAACCTAACACCCCTCTTCCCCGACGAAAAGTTCAAACTCTGCTCTGGCAAGAACGACTCTCTCTCTGCTCGAGTTGTCGATCTCTTCGCTCCTATCGGCAAAGGTCAGCGCGCTCTGATTGTGGCACAGCCTAAGACTGGTAAAACCCTCCTGATGAAAGACATCGCCAATGCCATCGCTGCTAATCACCCCGAAGCATATCTCATGATGCTCCTCATCGACGAACGTCCCGAGGAGGTTACCGATATGGCTCGAACCGTCAAAGCAGAAGTCATTGCCAGCACCTTCGACGAGCCTGCCGAACGTCACGTCAAGATAGCAGGCATCGTTCTGGAAAAAGCAAAGCGCATGGTAGAATGCGGACACGATGTAGTCATCTTCCTCGACTCCATCACACGTCTTGCACGTGCCTATAACACGGTATCACCTGCCAGTGGCAAAGTGCTCAGTGGTGGTGTTGATGCCAACGCATTGCACAAGCCAAAGCGTTTCTTCGGTGCTGCCCGTAACATTGAAAACGGCGGTAGCCTGACCATCATCGCAACTGCACTTATCGACACCGGCAGCAAGATGGACGAAGTCATCTTCGAAGAGTTCAAGGGAACAGGCAACATGGAACTGCAACTCGACCGCATGCTCTCCAACAAGCGTATCTTCCCTGCCGTCAACATTGTAGCCAGCAGCACTCGTCGCGACGACCTGCTTCAGGACAAGATGACACTCGACCGTATGTGGATTCTGCGCAAGTTCCTTGCCGACATGACACCCATCGAAGCAATGAACGAAGTGAAGTCCCGTCTCGAGAACACCGACAACAACGAGGAGTTCCTCCTCAGCATGAACTCATAAACATATTGTAAACGCAACAAACGATATTATAGCACTATTAAGATATTAATCCCATAACCGACAAGCCTATGAAGTAAAACATCAAAGCACACCGACGAGAAATTAACATCCAATTATTCACTCGGCGATGCTAGCTCTTGACTTCTTTTAAAATTTAATTATAACCTGGACTTTACGTCCTTGTTCTCGTCCCAAGAAACCGCCAATTTCAAAACATATGAGAGCAAGCGACAAAGGTTCATGTCCTATGGGCGTGAACTGTTTTCGCTTTTCTATATGTAGGGTGCTTGGCGGTACCTTGGGGACGGAAAAGCAGCAAAGCAGTTTTCGCCCTTTTCTTATTATTCAAATGAAACAAAATTACATTAGACGCATCCTTTTGTGTCTTTGCTTGCTTGCAAGCCTCAATGCTTTTGCCTATGATGCACTGATTGACGGCATTTGTTACACGTTTTCTGGAGACAACGCAGAGGTGACATCTGGTAGTTATTATCGTGGCACTATCGTTATTCCTTCTTCTGTTACCTATGAAGGAAAAAAATATAGCGTAACAAATATAGGAAGCTCTGCATTCCGTAATTGCGTAGAGCTAACTTCTGTCACCATTCCCAACTCTGTGACTAGCATCGGAAACCATGCATTCTACAAATGCTCAGGCCTTACCTCTGTCACCATCCCTAACTCAGTAACGAGCATAGTGGACTATGCATTCAGAGATTGCACAAGACTTACTTCAATAACTATCCCCGACTCCGTGACAAACATAGGAAACGGTGCATTCGAAGGTTGCATAGAACTAAAAACAATTGTGGTAGAAGACACTAATCCCTTCTTCGACTCACGCAATAACTGCAATGCGATTATCGAAAGTGCGACAAACACATTGATTGTCGGATGCAAAAATACCGTCATCCCCAATGATGTGTTAAGCATAGGTGAAGGTGCCTTTTGCGGGTGCTACTATTTAACTTCACTCAATATCCCAGAGGGTGTAACGAGTATTGAAGATGGTGCTTTCCAGGAGTGCGAAAGTTTAATCTCCATTACCATTCCCAAGACAGTAATAAACATTGGAGACTATGTCTTTTGCGATTGCATTGCTCTGACATCCATTAAAGTTGAAGCCGGCAATACAAATTATGACTCTCGCAATAACTGCAATGCCATCATTGAGACTGCTACAAATACGCTGCTTTCCGGTTGTAAAAATACAACTGTCCCCAATAGCATAACGAGTATTAAATGGGGTGCTTTTTCTGGTTGCTCTGAGTTAAACGCTATCAGTATTCCCAACAGTGTAACAAGCATTGGCGAAGATGCCTTTTATGGTTGTACAAACTTGACCGCTATCACGATTCCCAGCAGTGTAACAAGCATCGGCGAAGCTGCCTTTAGCAAATGTTCAGGCTTGAGTACTATAATTATTCCAAATAGTATTATAGTTCTCGAGTCTTCAACTTTTAGTGGTTGCTCTAATTTGAAAACTGTCACTATTGGAAATAGTGTTAAAAGTATTGAATCAAATGCATTCAAGGGTTGTATGAGCATTACTTCTATTGTCATCCCGAATAGTGTAACAAGCATTGGTAGTAATGCCTTTGCGGATTGCACAGATATCGTCACTGTTACCATAGGTACTGGAGTTCAATCAATAGATAGCTATGCCTTCACCGGTGTATCTCCCAAGAAAGTCATTTGGCTACCAAAAACACAACCAAGTGGTTATTCTAATTCAAAATTAAAAGGAATCGTCAACTATGTGCCCAACGAATCATATTCTGGTCTTGATAATGTAGTGATTTATCCGTATTTGAACTCTATGTTTGAGGTAGATGGCGTAAAATACGTTCCTGTCAATCCTTCCCAACGCACTTGCGATGCTATTGATTGTACATACAACGAATCGGCGAAGAACATCTCTGTTGGAGAATCCGTTACAAACAGAGGCGTCAACCTGACAATCAGGCAAGCAGCTCCGTACTTATGTTATGGGAACACATTTATGGAGAATGTAAAACTTGATTTTAAGGGCAATATCAACAACTCTGCTTTTGGTGGCTGTACAGACCTTAAGATTGTTACAATAGGCGATAACGTAACGGGTATCGGTGATTATGCTTTCTCCGGATGCAGCAGTCTGGACTATTTCCAATTTGGCAAAAGTGTAGCAACGATTGGGAAGGAAGCTTTCTCCGGCTGTGCGGCAATAACAGAACTCATCAGCTGCGCCGAGACTCCACCAGTTTGTGGCACCGATGCGCTGAACGATATTGATAAGTGGGTTTGTATGCTTAAAGTTCCAGAAGGACATGTTGCCACATATCAAGATGCCGCACAATGGAACGAATTCTTCTTCATGGAAGCATTCGACCCCGACAGAATAAAGAGTATTGAAGCAGAACCATCTTCTGCAAACGAGGTGGGACAATTCGACTTGCAAGGTCGTCGCATTGATAAACTCGCGAAAGGCATCAGCATCATCCGCCACTCAGACGGAACAACAAGAAAGGTTCTCATCAAGTAAACATCCTATAATAACGTCGGATATCCTTAATTGGGCCGTCACCAAAGCAAGTGTCGGTAATATTCGAGTACAGAGATGTCTGCAAATCACTCACAAGTAGTTGAAAAAGTTCTGCAGAGAAGTTCGCCAAGTTCTGCAGAAAAGTTGAAAAGCCATACGCGTGAACTCGTAAAAATCCACACCCGCTTTTACAGAACCTCACTATGCGGGCTAAAGCGATACACTATTCGCACATGCCGGTTTGTTATGCTATTTTGAGTTTTACCGGACAGCAATACAATATTATACTATTAAGGCGTGCTCCTCCGATTGAAGCACGCCTTAATAGTATATTCCTTGCTCGATACTGCTCAATAGTAAAGATGCTTACCTGCTGCAAGGGTGTTGAGCATGAGCATACAAATCGTCATAGGACCTACGCCACCGGGGACAGGAGTTATGTACGAGCATAGTGGCGCTACGTTGTCGAAGTCGACATCACCCGACAGGCGGAAGCCACTCTTCTTTGTTGCATCGGGCACACGGGTTGTGCCTACATCTATGACAACGACACCTTTCTTCACCATGTCTGCCTTTAGGAAACCCGGCTGACCTATGGCTGCTATAATGATGTCTGCCTGAAGACATTCTTCCTTGAGGGTGTTGCTACGACTATGGCAAACAGTCACTGTGCTGTCGCCATATTGTTTCTGCATCATTAACTGTGCCATCGGCTTGCCTACAATGTTGCTGCGACCGAGAATGACACACTTCTTTCCACTTGTCTCGATATTGTAACGGCGAAGCAGTTCAAGTATGCCTTTGGGAGTTGCACTGATATAACAAGGCAAACCGATTGCCATGCGTCCGACATTGATGGGATGGAAACCGTCAACATCCTTCTTGTAATCGATGGCTTCTATGACTTTCTGCTCGCTGATGTGTTTGGGCAGAGGAAGTTGTACGATGAAGCCATCTACTGATTCATCATTGTTCAATTTGTCGACTTCTGCAAGCAGTTGCTCTTCTGTGATGTCGTCTTCAAAACGAAGCAATGTGCTTTGAAAGCCACAGGCCTCGCATGCAAGCACTTTGTTGCGCACATAAGTCTCACTGCCGCCGTCGTGGCCGACGAGTATGGCTGCAAGGTGTGGACGCTTGCCTCCTTTAGAAACGATGTCCTCTACTTCTGCTTTTATTTCTGCCTTGATGGTGGCAGCAGTCTGTTTTCCGTCTATCAGTTGCATAACCGTTTATATTGATATCTGCTGGTTTACATTCCCGGCATACGGCCTTTCATCATGCTGGCCAGTTGCTGCATTTTGCTCTTGTCTGTTACCATCTTCATCATTTTGCGTGTCTGGTCGAACTGTTTGATGAGACGGTTCACTTCCTGAACATTGGTGCCCGAACCTTTGGCAATACGCATTCTGCGACTTGTATTGAGGCATTCGGGGTGAGTGCGTTCCTTGGGTGTCATGCTCAAGATAATGGCTTCGATGTTCTTGAAGGCATTGTCGTCGATGTCTATATCTTTGATGGCTTTGCCTACACCTGGTATCATGCCGGCCAGGTCTTTAAGGTTGCCCATCTTCTTTATTTGTTGTATCTGCTTGTAGAAGTCGTTGAAGTCGAACTGATTCTTCTGTATGCGCTTCTCCAGACGGCGTGCCTCTTCCTCGTCGTATTGCTCTTGTGCTCTTTCCACGAGCGAAACGATGTCGCCCATGCCGAGGATGCGGTCTGCCATACGGCTGGGATGGAACGGATCGAGTGCCTCCATCTTCTCGCCTGTACCGACGAACTTGATGGGTTTGTTGACAACGCTACGGATGCTCAATGCTGCACCGCCTCGAGTATCGCCGTCGAGTTTGGTGAGGACTACGCCCGTGTAGTCGAGACGGTCGTTGAATTCTTTTGCTGTGTTTACGGCATCCTGACCTGTCATTGCATCGACAACGAAGAGTATTTCGTCGGGCTGTACGGCATCGCGAATGTCTTGTATCTGCTGCATGAGTTCCTCGTCGATGGCCTGACGACCTGCTGTATCGACGATAAGCACGTCGTGTGCTTTGGCTTTGGCGTGTTGTATGGCATTCAGGGCAACGGCAACGGGGTCTGTTGCGCCTTCTTCCATATAGACGGGTACGCCTACTTGTTCGCCGAGGACACGCAGTTGTTCCATGGCTGCGGGACGGAAGGTGTCGCAGGCTGCAAGCAGAGGATTCTTGGCACGCTTTTCCTTGAGCAGTTTTGCCAGTTTGCCACTCATGGTTGTTTTACCTGCACCGTTCAAACCGGCCATAAGGATGATGGCTGGATGGCCTTTGAGGTTCATGTCGGTTGTCTCGCCGCCCATGAGTTCTGCCAGTTCGTCGTGCACGATTTTTACCATCAGTTGCTGTGGTTTGATGGCGGTCAGTACGTTTTGTCCGAGTGCTTTCTGCTTGACGGTATCGGTAAAGGACTTTGCAACCTTGTAGTTTACGTCGGCATCGAGCAGGGCGCGACGTACGTCTTTCAGTGTTTCGGCGACATTGATTTCTGTAATCTTTCCTTCGCCTTTCAGTATCTTGAACGACCGTTCGAGGCGTTCGCTTAAGTTTTCAAACATTGAAGTAATTTTCTATTTAACGATTTAGTATTTGCAATTTATATGGTTTCAGACGTTCAGGATTTGCTCTGCGAGTGGCATTACCACTTTGCTGAGCACTTTGTCGTTGAGGAAGTGTTCGCCTTCGAAGAGTTGCATACGGTCTTTTCCGTAGTGTTTCTGGAAATCGCCCTGGCAGTTGACGAGTTTGTCCTGTGTGCCGAAGAGTCCCCAGACCAAGGCTTTTTCGTTGGCATCGATGGCTTTGAAACTGTCCTTCTCTACCTGTTGGAACGCCTGAATCATTTGTTTGTCGACCTTAAACTCCGTTGCGCCGTCCTGTCGCTTATTGCGGAATTCGCGTCGTCCCAGGCCTCGGAAGGTGAGAAGGCGTGCCATGTGGAACGAGGGGTTGACCAGTATTCGTGGTATTCCTCTGAGTTGTTCGGCATAGAGGGCGCCCATGCTGGTGGCGACAATGAGGTCGGGGTGTTCCTCCGCTACGAGTGTTTTGAGGAACCCGATTGCCGTGATTGGCTCCACAGGCACGTCCGGACTGATTACCTGCACGCCTTTCGGATAGAGGTGATTGCGCATCTGCGTAGCAGAACCTGTGCTGCCGGCAGAGGCAAAGCCGTGTATGTAGAGTACTTTTTTCACGCTGCAAAGATACAACAATTAAATGAAAAGTGGAAAGTGTGAAGTGAAAATTTATGAGGAGAAGGCGTAGAACACCTGGACGAGGCAGTCAATTTGTCAAGTTTTTTCTTGATTTTCACCCCTTCCGCAGCAAAATTTTGCGTCAAACCCACGAAAGGGTCATCAGCAGGGCATTTTTAGCAATTTCTGTATCTTGCTGAAATACCAGTACTTAAGAGTGTTCCCAAATAAAGTCAGCACATAGAAATGGACAAAAAGGTATGCTAAATCATAGAATTTGACGTGTTTTGTCGCCCGGAAAGGGCAGTCGAATTCCAAAACATGACGTGTGAAGTTTGCCAACTCGACGAGTGGAGTTGCGAATCGCCCAACACCGAATGACCCAACACCCTGTTACAAATCGCAGATTTCAGCATGGCAAACAAAAAAGTTGTCAGGATTTTTCCTCACACAAGGCTGCAGTTCCCTGCAAACGAAGTGCCCCTGAAAAGCCGAAAAAACGACTCATCAGGGGCACTTCAAAACAGGCGTATTGCCCGATGTATTGCTTACTTCAAAGTAACAGTAACTACCTTGTCAGCCTCAGTTACTTCAACCTTGTCCTCGCGAAGCAACCAGCCAAGAGCCAGATAAAGATCCTTGTCGGTCTTAACCTTAGCAGCCTTCTTCAGGTCCTTTGTGTTCAGTGCGCCATTCTCGTTAAGGGCTGTCCATACGGCACCAGCCAATGTTCCAACTACTGTTGTCATAATTTTAATTGATTCTATTGATTATTATTTACTTAATCAGTTCTATTCTTCTCTGATTTTCGCGTGCAAAGATACAACAATTCGTGTAATCAACACCATATTATAATATATTCTTTTATGCTATGTGGCATATTTTTGACATTTATCAAGAGGGAGATAGCCATTATTTCGAAAAAAAGTATATCTTTGCCACTTCTTAACAGCAAAAAACCACCACAAAAAGGCCGTTTTATATGCAAATATACCACAAAAAACTGACCGCCTCCGTCGCACTCTGCGCACTCATCGTATGCGGAGCCTGCAAGCAAGAAACAAAAGACGAGAAGTTCAAAAAAGACTTCGAACAGTTCACACTGAAAGAATGCCCTAAAGAAATAGACCTCTTCATACAGCTGGACAGCGCAAATTACGACATAAAAAGCCGAACACTCAACTACCATTACACCCTGGAAGAAGAGCTCGACCACGACACCATCTACGACGAAAAGACAAAAGACCTCTTCCACGAAAACATACTGAAGAGCCTGAAAACCAGTATACAACTAAAACCCTACAAGGACGAAGGCATCACGTTCCGCTACATCTATCGCAGCAACACCACAGGCCAAACACTCCTGGAACTCACATTCACTGCCGAGCAATACAACAACTGAGCGCCTCCATGCCAAACATCATACACTACGCCGACCTGCAAGTCGATACAACAACACGACAAGCACTGCATTCGGGAAAAGAAGTAACACTCACCGATACCGAATACCGCCTGCTCCTCTACCTGCTCAGACACCAGGGCGTAGTGTGCCGACGCAACGAAATCATCGAAAACATCTGGGGAGAACGCTTCCACTACGACACCGGCACACTCGACGTCCACCTCTCCTCGCTCCGACACAAACTCGGATGGACAAAAGAAGGCCCCATGCGAACCATTCGCGGCGTAGGCTTCATCCTGCCACACAAAGCATCAGAAACAGGCATCATAAAGATAGATTCCTTCCTGCGCGAACTGCTTATGAGCCACGAAGAAGCACTGCGCCACAAAAACATACGCTGCTACCTCAGCCTAACACCCTTCGTCTACGAAATACAAGCCGACGAAAACATCCTGCAAGAAATCTTCTCCTCCATCTTCTCGTTGTTCCTGCAACACGCACCCGACAAAGCAAGATGGGAAATCACCTCACAACTCACCGTCCGCGAATACACCCTGACAGCAACATCGACAGGCTCATGCCCCGACTTTGCAGAAATAATCACCGCCAGACAACAAGCCGCATTCCTCGGCATCCCCATTCGAATGGGCAACAAACACACACCGGAAGGGCCTGTCATGGGCGTAGAACTCAGCATACCCATGGAGGTCAACGAATCTTAAGGCAATCTTAAGATTAAAACAAGAAACTTGTCGTACCTTTGCAGGCAAAACCAATTAAAGACACATTATGAAGTACAAACTTCTCCCTATCCTACTATTCACCACCATCACCCTTTCTGCCAACGACGCCGACACACTCCTCACACACAATATGGACGAACTCGTCATTGTCAGCACGCCAAAGGAACACATCGCTCTCAACAAGCAACCACTCTCGTCCACCACGCTTGGCAATTCACAAATCAAGCAGAAAAACATCAACAACATCAAGGATCTAACTGCACACATACCAGGCTTATTCATTCCCCGCTACGGAAGTCGCCTGACAAGCAGCATCTATCTGCGAGGCGTAGGCAGCCGCATCGGCACACCAGCCGTAGGAATGTATGTCGACGACATACCCTTGGCCAACATGAGCAGCATGGATCAAGACCTGAGCGATGCAGACCGCATCGACGTTTTGCGTGGCCCTCAGGGCACACTCTTTGGGCGTAACACCATAGGCGGCCTTATTCGCATCTACACAAAGAACCCCATGAACTATCAAGGCACCGACCTCATGCTCGGTGCTGCCACATATAATAATTATCGCGCACGCGTGACGCACTACCACCGACCTGTAGAAAACTTTGCCTTCAGTGCAGGTGTCAGTTACGAACACCAAGGCGGATTCTTCAGAAACCATGCCCTTGGCGGTCACCATGCCGACCGTGGAGACGACTTGTCTGCTCGCTGGCGAGGCATTTTCCTTCCCTCCGATCGCGTTCGCCTCGACCTTTCTGCCCGATACCAATGGACAAAACAAGGCGGATACCCCTATGCCGCAAAGGAAGGAAGCGATGCCGGCAAGGTTGCATACAACCGCGAAAGCAGTTATCTGCGACACCTATTGACCATAGGCCTCAATGCAGAACACCAGTTCGACCGTGCCGTTATGACCAGCACAACAGGTTTCCAGTTCCTGAAGGACGACATGTTCATGGATCAGGACTTCTCTCGTCAAGACCTTTATTCACTCCAGCAGAAGCAGAAAAGCAAGGTGTTGAGCGAAGAGATTGCCATCAAGTCGAAGGATAACGAACGCTGGCAATGGTCAAACGGTGTGAACTTCCAGTATCAATGGCTTGACAGCGAGGCACCCGTCACGTTCTATCAGGAAGGAGTCGACTGGCTGTCGGGCATCGTCAACCGTACTTTACCCGACCTCTCGAAAGTCGGTTTGGGAAAAATGTCCATCAAATTCAACAACTCTGTATTGCCTATGGGCGGAGTGTTCCAGACGCCTACCCTGACAACCGGCTTCTTCCATCAGTCGACCATCAAACTTGTAGAGAATCTCTCGCTGACCGTCGGTGCACGCGTTGACTACGAACATTATGAAATGGAATACAATGCGCCGGGGAATGTTGACTTTGATTTCGCCATGAAGGGCAGCAATCCACGCAACGACGTTGACCTGTCTAATCTTAACGCAAAGCCTGCTTTCGTCGGCAGGACAAGCACCGGCCATTGGCACTTCCTGCCTAAAGCGGCTTTGAAGTACGACTTCGGGCAGCGAGGCAATGCCTATGTTTCGGTAAGCAGAGGTTATCGTTCGGGCGGATACAATGTTCAGGTGTTCAGTGACCTGCTACAAACGGAGATGAGCCGCCAGATGATGGCTGCCATCGATGCTGGCACGGAAGCCTACTTGACCAAACTCTTTGGACATATCCCCAACATGCCTGCCGAACTCGTCAATATGATTATGCAGAGCATACGCAGCAAGATGCCATCCATCGGGCAGCCAGATGTGACAGCGGCCACTTATTACAAGCCCGAAACGGCTTGGAACTATGAGATTGGCACTCACCTGAATTTCTTCGATGGCAGGTTGAAGGCAGACCTTGCTGCTTTCTGGATTGAGACAAGCGACTTGCAAATCAGCCAGATGGCAGAGAGTGGTCTGGGACGTGTCACTGTCAATGCCGACAAGAGCCGCAGCATCGGCATGGAGGCCTCATTGCAGGCTTCGGTGACGGACGCTCTTTCTGTGAATGCCACCTACGGCTATACGCATGCTACGCTTCGCCATTCCGGCAACGAGGCGCACCCCTCCGACTACTTTGTTCCTTTTGCTCCGCAGCATACGATGGCGCTTGGCGCACAATATACGTGGCACACTCGTGGTTGGATGCAGGACATTACCCTCGGAGCCACCGGCAAGGGCAACGGACGCATCTACTGGACTCGCGAGAATGACCTTTCGCAACCTTTTTATGCCTTGCTGGATGCACGTCTTTCCGTTCGTCACGACAATCTCGAACTTGCGCTTTGGGGCAGCAACTTGACTGCCACGCACTATGATGCCTTCTGCTTTGCCACACGCGGACAAGCGTTCTCCCAACTCGGCACGCCGCTTCAGGTCGGCATCGAGTGCCGCATGAAGTTCTAAACAAGCACTCTCCTACGCCCTCCCTCTACGGGAGGGCTTCTTTTTTCCTTAATGACAAAATGTAAGCAATGTGCCGTTTTTGCTTACACACCCCATTTTTGTCGTCGCTCCAGAATCGCTTAAAATCCTCTCGACCTTAGTTTTCCCCACCCGAAAGGTGAAACGCGCTCAGAACGAAGGCTTTTTATAATGGCATGGTTACCAGCGTGTTGCAAAAAGATGTTTGGGGCTTTCAGTTTGACTCCTACGGCATAATCTGCCTATTGGGCATGTCGAAACGGTAGTTTTAACCCGTTTTTGCACACTTTTTCACTTGTGAAAGTAACAGAAAAGGCATGGGTAATTTCCGAATTTAACGTGCCAAGTCGAGCAACAAGGCATGGGATGTCTGCCAACACCCCACACCTTTTCTGCCGTAAAGCCATTTTCGGTCACATTTTAAGCCACTTTCAGAAGTGTGCAAAAATTGACATAATGATGTTAATTGCCGAAATTTGCTGACAATTTATCAAAATGTATCCAGCAGAAAAGGCAAGTATTATGGTTCGTAGTAAAGCGTGTCGGCCCAGTTGATGTCCCATTCAATGCCGAAATCCTCCTGCAGAATCGGACTGTCGTCGCCACCTTCTTCGAAGAAATTGCCCTTCCACATAGTCAGATGATTGATGCGTAGCGGCACGTCGTCGAAACACCTCTCATTGAGCACTCTGCCCCCTTCGCCAAGAGCCTGTACGGTATAGTCACTCGATATGCCCTCCTCGGGCAAGAAGAGATATGCCGTAAACATCATATTCTGTTTGCCGATGCTGCTTGCAGGGACTGCTATCTCCGACGTTCTGCCCTTGGCCTGCTGCGCAAAACCCGTTGTTGCATCCAGCACAGTACCGCCCGCAGTACTCACAAAACGCATCTTCTTCATGTCGGCAGGAATGGCATCTTCCGCCGTCACACAGAAGGCCGCCACCGCATGCTTGAGCGTAATGGATTGGTCAAGAGCGGCACCCTCGTCGAGCGTGAACTCGTCGCAATAAAGAAATGTATTGGGAACGTAATCCTCCTCCCAGGAAATATGATTGGGCGAAGCAATGTTGCAGGCACGAGTGCCATTGAAACCAAGTGCAAGCACACGGTAACGGCCGTATGGCAGGCTGACCGAGAACTTCGGATAGTCGTAAGGATTCTCCTCATAGTCAGTATGATTATGCTGAATAGGTGCAACCACTTGCACTCCAGTCTCTGCATCATACACCGCAACAATCAGATGTGCCAGCGTAGCAATCTCGTAGGGAGACATCGCTCTGGTTGTCCCAGAAGACGAAAAATCATCGAAACAGATTTGCCTGTAATTGGTGACACGAAACGAAACAGTACACTGCTCCACCGGAAAAGAATCGTCCTGCGGCCCCGACTGGCAAGAGGCAAACAGCACTACAAAACAAGCAACAACAACCGAAAGCATGATACGGAAACAATAGCGGCTAATCATTTTATCCCTTTTATTTCTGTTTTACTGTTATCTGCCACAAAATTAACCAATAATTCCGCATAATTCAATTTATTTTTTCTAATTTTGCGAAAAAGAACCCCTTTCTTTTCAATATCGTATGAATACTGCAATGTTGACACTGCTCATATGGGGCTGTTTCGTCTGCCTCGTTTTCCTTTTACTCCTCTTCGACACCATATATTATAAGTACGACTTGCCCAAAGTCTGCAAAAAAGTGTTCGATGCTTTTACCGAAGAGGAATAGCCTGGTGCTGCTCTGCCTGATGCTGGCCTGTTGCCAAAAGATAGATTTGACAGTCACACCGGAAGAAGGCAACACCACCTCAAGCAATACTGTGCAAACCGCAAACATCGTCGGCACTGGCGAAGGCACAATGGAGCGCCCCTACACAGTGACTGATATCCGCTCGGCTGTGCATGCCGGAAAAGACAGCGTGTGGGTAATTGGCTACATGGTTGGGACAGCCCCCCGATCGATGGGCAATGCCGTCTTCAGCAGCGATGCCACTAACCAAAGTAACATCTTGCTCTCAAACGATTCCCTCTGCACAGACACCGCCCATTGCATTCCCGTAGAACTTACTACCCCGAACATAAAGGCAACCCTTTCACTGCCAACAAACACTGCACGCTTCAGGAAATGCGTCCTCGTCAAAGGCATACCCTCCACATATCTGCAAAGAAAAGGCCTGCGAAAGTGCTCCGCAGGCCTTTGGCTCGTTGATTTCGACCTGAGCTCTATCGAGCCACAGGATTGGGGATCTATCTTGTTGTAACCATCACAATCGTCACAATAGCAGAAATCACGCCAAGAATGGCTGAACCTGCACCAAGGAAAGTGTAAAAAGCACTACTCTTGACTTTCTGACTCTTATTAGGCTCAACATAAATCAAATCGTTCTGCTGCACATAATATGCCGGGCTCTGGAAAATGTCGGCGCTAGTCAAATCAAGAGAATACTTCTTGCGCTCGCCATTCTCCTCACGATAAAGTGTCACCTTTTGGCGCAAGCCAGTATCAGCCACATCACCGCAACGAGACAATACATCGAGAATAGTGTTGCGCTCGCTGGTGAGGTTTACCACCTGAGGCGCATTTACAGCACCCAGCACAGCAACACGGGCATTGAGCAAACGCACCGTTACATCTGGGTCCTTGATTAGGTTTGCATCAATAATGGTCTTTTCTATTCGGTCTGCAGCCTCATCGGAAGTAAGGCCCGCCACAGAGACACGACCAACAGCAGGCAGTGTGACATAACCATCGTTGCTGACCGTATAACCATATACATTGGTCATACTGCCTGAACTTGAAATGCTAGTAGAACTGCCCTGACCCGCAGTTCCCATAACAACATCCTGGGAAAAAACCGCGAGCAACTCGGGTTCACTGCAAGTAACCTTAATGAGCAACTGGTCTGCAGGCTTAAAGCGCATCTCATACTGTTGCATAATTTGCTGACCCTGCCTGACGACTTCGTCCGACTCCTGGAAATAAACAATCTTTTTAGTTGAAACACAACCCGACATTAGAAGCAGAGCAACCAAAGCGAGCATCATTGATGATAATGACTTTCTCATATACCTATAACATTTTACAGATGCAAAGGTAGTGCTTTTTAACAACACTTCCGCCATTATCCTCTATTTTTATATATGTATTCTGCTTTTTCTGAAAAATATAACCACTTACGATACAACAATTATGTTCCAGCCCACCGACAATATCATCGCGTAACGGTTACGAAAAACTTATTGGGAAAATAATCTATGTGTATTGCACTGTTTTGCATTTTTCTTCATATCTTTGCACAATAAACATCAATAAAAAACCAATTCACATGACTATAGCCGTTGATTTCGACGGAACAATCGTCGAACATCGTTACCCGAAGATAGGCAAAGAATTACCCTTCGCCACTCAAACCCTGAGGATGCTCATCGAAGATCGCCATAAACTCATCCTCTGGAGTGTGCGAGAAGGAAAGCTTTTGGAAGAGGCCGTTGAGTGGTGCAGAGAAAGAGGTATTGAGTTTTATGCCGTCAATAAAGACTTCCCGGAAGAAGATCTCGAAAAGAATCAACACTTCAGTCGCAAACTCAAGGCAGACATTTGGATTGACGATCGCAACATAGGCGGGTTACCCGACTGGGGAACCATCTACCAAATGATAACCGAAAGAAAAACCTACGAACAAATTCTCACCGAACGGATGTCGTTGGACGAACCGAAACCTAAAAAGAAGTGGTGGCAGTTCTAACATTCGTGTAAACAACGGGCAGAAGGCCACGAAACAACAGATAACAGCCTTGTACAAAATACCAAAGGAGATAGAAATCCACAAGTTTTTGTATAATTCCTTGCTTCAAAGCCTTCAATCTAAATTTTATTTCGTAACTTTGCAGAACAAAATAAGAAACATAGGCACAAACCTTATACAATTATGAAGAAACAATATCTGGGCCTCGCCCTCATCGTGCTTGGCGCACTCATGCTTATCCTTAGCTATGTATGCAGTCTGGAAGACTACAACTTCTACAACATTGGTGCATTGCTTGTCATCATCGGTGGCATTGTTGCACACATCGTTTTGACTAAACGGTCATAGCCCATTCCTTACCAACTTTTATTCAACAGATGCGAGCCATGATTACCACCCGAAAAGCAATGGCTATGTTCGTCATGTTCTGCCTTTGCCTCTCCGTAAAGGCACAGTATGACGATAATTATGATGTAGAAGAATGGACCCTTGACTTCGAAGAAGAAGAGGCTCCAAAGCCACAACATAAAGAGTATAAAAACACTTTATACCTCCAGTATTCGCCATCTCGCTACCAAGTGAGCGACAATAATCGTGTCAAATTCAACGAATTTGCGTTGGGTTATAGTCGTAACATTCAGGTCTTGGAAGAGAAGCCTTTATTTGTTGAAGCAGGAGCGAGCATGAAGTTCTCGTGGTCGCAGAGCGAATTCAACGCCCGTGTACTAACCTTCCGTATTCCTATCAACGTCATATACAAAATATACCCCTGGAAAGAGAAGGACTATGCTATTGCTCCTTTTGCAGGAGCATCCGTTCGAGCCATTGCTATGGCACGCGAATACTCGGGCGAGAAGAGTGTAAATATTATGGGCGATGAAGGCTGGGATGCATTCCAGGTTTCTTGGCAAGCAGGCATCCGATTCTATCTGAATCGTTATTTCCTGGGCGTAAGCTATTCGCGCGACTTTCATGATACGAGCAAATATCCTGGCGTTCGCGAATGTGGCGTGCATGTAGGTTGCTGTTTTTAAGCAGGAGGTTATTCAATTCTGCTAACCCCTATTGAAATATAACAGGAAAGGCTCCTTTGGGAGCCCTTCCTGTTATATTATACATATACATTATATATATTTGTCTTCACCTGGGTGCGTGGACAACCCGCTGCAAATAGTGCTGGCTTTTATGCCTTAGATACGGATAGAGATTGAGTTGTATGCCTATCTTTGTTTGCGGCGTGCCAAAGGATCGCCACAGAAGTTGTCTTCTGCCCACTGGTCTACATCGGGCACCATCTCCATTATCTTTCCGCCTCGACAGACGATTAGACTCTGACGGGCGGCGCCTGCACGCTGCCAGAGACGGTATTGTGCTTTTCTTACGCCTTCGTCTATCAGGCGTTGCATTTCGAGAATTTCTTTTTCCTTCATGCGTTCTCGCCCTCCTCCGGCTTGTTGTATTTTTCTTGAAGCAGGCGATATGCCTCTGCATTATGTACCACGACTTTGTCTCCGCCTATTCCTGAAGCGATATGAACTGCGGGGCAATCGCTGTTGTCATAGAGCGACCAGCTGTCAACGACAGGCATATATAGTTGGAACAGATTGCTCAATCCAGCTTCATAGCGACGCAGGACGACATCGGTCGGTATATTGTGTCCGCCCATTGCTACGCGTTTTGCGACACGCGCCACTGCTTGTTCGGGTGTGCTGAGAGAGAAGAATAGCAGTGTGACGAAGTAGCCGCGCTTTTGAGCTTGGCGGATCAGCTTGACATAGGAACGGGTTGCCAAGGTTGTTTCGAAGGCGAAGGTTTCGCCTTCCTTCAGGAGATAGATGATACGGTCTATCATGAGACGTCCTGCCTGAATGGCGACTCCTTCGGGATTGAAGGGGGAAAGTCCGGCTGCAATCTCGTCTGCATTGACAAACTCACGGCAACCTAACATTTCGGGCAAGACGGTGAAGGAGGCTGTTGTCTTGCCTGCACCGTTGCAACCGGCAATGATGTATAGGTTCATTTTCTTCTTTTCCATATGCTCTACCTGTTTTTATTTTGATGGGCCTTTTGCCGGGCCTTGTTTTTTTGCATGCCCTGGGAGTGTGTTCCCTTGGAGCAGGTCGGGGCGGAGGCGTTGTGTGCGTTCAAGACTTTGCTGCAATTCCCATTCCTTTATCAGCCGTTCGTTGCCGGAAAGGAGTACTTCGGGCACTTTCCAGCCTTTGTATTCGGCCGGACGGGTATAGACGGGTGCTGCCAGGAGGTTGTCCTGGAAGGAATCTGAGAGTGCGCTTTGTTCGTCGCCTATTGCGCCAGGCAGGATGCGAACGATGGCATCCGCCATCACTGCTGCTGCGAGTTCGCCGCCTGTGAGCACGTAGTCGCCGATGCTGACTTCTTTGGTAATGAGGTGCTCTCTTATGCGGTAGTCTATGCCTTTGTAGTGGCCACATAGTATGATGATGTTCTCGCAGAGAGAGAGGCTATTTGCCATTGGCTGATTGAACTGTTCGCCGTCGGGGGAGGTGAAGATGATTTGGTCGTAGTGGCGTTCTGCTGTGAGTGCGGAGATGCAGCGGTCTATGGGTTCGCACTGCATGACCATGCCTGCAAATCCGCCAAAGGGGTAGTCGTCCACACGGCGCCATTTGTCCGTTGTGTAGTCGCGCAGGTTGTGAATGTGTATTTCTGCCAGACCTTTCTTCTGTGCTCTTCCGACGATGGACTCCTGCATGAAGCCCTGTATGAGTTCGGGCAATACGGTTATGATGTCTATTCGCATATGCCTACTATGTCTTTAACGCTTGCGAAGCCGTGCTTGTCGAGGTATTCGTTGATGCCTTGTGCCACCTTGACGCTGATGGCAGGGTCGAGGAAATTGGCTGTGCCGATTTCTATGGCGCTGGCGCCTGCCAGGAGGAACTCTATGGCATCTTTGGCATTGCTGATGCCGCCAAGGCCTATGACGGGTATCTGGACGGCACGTGCCACCTGGTAAACCATTCTCAATGCCACCGGCTTGACGGCCGGACCGCTCAATCCGCCTGTTCCGATACTTAGCACTCGCTTGCGCTTTTCGATGTCGATTGCCATGCCCATCAGCGTATTGATAAGGCTGACCGCATCGGCTCCGGCATCTTGCACGGCAAGTGCGATGTCTGTAATGCTGGACACGTTTGGCGAGAGTTTCACGATGAGCGTCTTCTTGTATGCTTCGCGAACAGCCTTCACCACGCTGGCTGCGCCCTCGGGTGTTGTGCCGAAGGCCATTCCTCCGTGTTTCACATTGGGGCACGAGATATTGAGTTCTATTGCTGGAATGCAATCGAGTTCATCAATACGCCTTGCACATTCGGCATAATCCTCGGGGCTATTGCCCGATACGTTGACAATCATATTGGTCTTGATGTCCTTTATCTGCGGATAGATATGCTCGCAGAAGTAATCGACACCCTTGTTCTGCAGGCCCACACAGTTGAGCATTCCCTGTGCCGTCTCCGCCATTCTGGGATAGGGATTGCCCTCGCGGGGCTGCAAGGTGGTGCCCTTGACGATAACACCTCCCAGTTGACTCAGGTCTATGAAGTCCTGGTATTCTATACCATAGCCAAACGTTCCGCTGGCTGTCAGCACGGGGTTGACAAGGTCCAGGCCTGCTATGTTTACTCGCAAATCTGCCATCTTAATTTTCCTTTCTTTTTCGTCTTCCCGAAATAGGTTAACCTTTCTTGCCAAATAGGTTAACCATTCCGGCCATATATGTTAAGCATTATTGCCAAACACGTTAACCATTATTTTCAACACTCCACAGTGTGGTATTTCTATCGCCTAAGCCCAATGAGGAATGCTACCATTTGAGTCGCTCGATGTCGAACACGGGGCCTTCCTTGCAGACGCACACATTGCCCTCGGTTGTATCTTCCACACAACACAGACAGGCGCCCAAGCCACAAGCCATCATGTTCTCCAAACTGACTTCGCACGGGATATTCTGCGACTTTGCATAGGAAGCCATTGCCAACATCATAGGCTTAGGTCCACAAACTGCAATACGATCGAATTTCTCGTTCTGCAACACACTATGTTGAGTAACAAAGCCCTTCTCGCCTTCCGAGCCATCTTCCGTAGTCAGATAGACATCGCCACAAGCACGATAGGCATCGAGTCGCAACAAATCAGACTTACTGCGAGCTCCGAGCAAGAAAGCAGGACGAGCCCCCATCCTCTGCATCTCGGCTCCCATAAAAAGGAGTGGAGCAATGCCTACGCCACCGCCTACGAGCAAAATCCGCTGGCTGGGCGATTCGGGCATCGTAAAACCATTGCCCAAAGGCAATATCACATTCAGCGTAGAACCGGGACGCTTCTCCCAAAGCGAAGCAGTACCCTTGCCCGCCTTCTGCACAAGAAAACTAACCTCATTCTTGTCGCGATCAAAACTATGCAGGCTTATGGGGCGACGCAGAAACGTATCCTTACTATCGTCAATACGGAGTTGAGCAAACTGCCCAGGAGCCATCTCCGGGAGCGGACCGTCCGGATTGGTAGTAACGAGCAACAGAAAACGGTCACCCAAACACTCCACAGACGTCACCCGCAAGTCTAAAACGTATTTCTTCATATACATTATTATATATATTCCGCTACAAAAATATACAAAATTCACGAAATACACACCCCAACAGCAAAGAAAATCACCTTTCAAACAAGGAAAAGCACCATAAAACAACCCAACATTCGTCAGACAACCACAAAGCAGAAGAAAAACAGCAATCCGCCTAAACACAATTCGTGCCACAGCAAAAACAACCCAACCACAAAAGAAAACAAGGGAAGCAACCTTAGAAGACGACCCAACAAGAATATGAAAAGAAAGAAAACAGCAACAGAAAGGCCACTACACAAAAGCAGTCATCAACCACCTAAACAAGCCCGCGAAACAAAACAAATACCAGACTGTTACAACAGCAATACACCCTACGAATTTCCAGGGAAAGTCTCGAACGTACCATCATCATAGAACACTCGAATCTCTGCAATACGACGCGTCGGTTTGTCAAGTTTTTTTCCATCCTCTACAGAAAAAGGCATCGCAGGGGCAGCCTGAGGAACTACATTAGGCTGCACTAGGAAGCCCGGCTGAACAGGAACACCACCCGAAGGCACAGCGCCAGAAAAATCAGCCACATTAACATTCTGCACATTCGCATCCGAAGACGCGACATTGTACATTTCACCCTTGCCATCAATCAACCAACCCATATTCACTTCCGGGAAACGTTCATGGATATTGTTCACTGTGTTAAGTGTCGGTTTTGTTCTGCCACTGAAAATACTCGAGAGAGCACCCTCCGATATGCATATTTCTGCAGCAAAAACTTTTTGAGACATACCCATGTTTTTCATCAAAGCAATAATGCGATCCTTCATAATCTATAGCGTATCTGTTCGCCCCAAAGGCATATTTAACTTTCTAAATCGGTCACAAAGGTACAAAAACCAATTTAAATATCCAAACTTTTCATTTAAAAACCAAGCATACGCATCTTTATTTAGAATTCAAAACTTAAAGATTGCAAACCTAAATCCGCATGCACATTCGTTGCATAGCGCCCCTCTTTACCTGGTTCTCCCGCTCAAATTTGGCTTAAAGCCTTAAGGTTTCACAAAATTCCACAAAGTTTTGGCTTTAAAAGCACTATGCGCTCGCTAAAAGTCCCTTTTTCAAGCAATCATCCCAAACATTGCAGAATACGACTCCCGGTGTGCAATTTAATGCCTAAAACAATTTAACATGCTGCCGTTATGCACTGGTTTGCAGGAAACTACGCACATAATTTTGTGGTGCATAAGTTTTCGTTTTTGTATGCGCATCATGGCATTTTGCTTTAAATATTTATATTTGCAAATCGAAATTTAACAAAACTGTATTGGAACATCTGTGGATTTTCTCGATGCGCTGTTATCCCTACTTTTCTTTTGGTTCACTACTTCATATTCACATTTGCAAATCAAAAGAAGAGGCATACAGCTTAAATCCCACGAAAAACGGCCAAATTCGAGTATTTTCTCGAATTTAGCCGTTTTTCGCACTGTTGGTAATCGTGAAGAAAATTAAGCGATTTTCAGGCAAGATGAACAATGCATAAGTAATTTATGTTCAGCATATAACGAGCAAAAACAAGCCTTTCAGCTTTTCGTAAAATAGAATTAAATTAGTGCAAAATATAGAAGATAAGGTCCTGCAAAAGCTCTTCATGAGGTGTTTTTACCCCCCCTACTCCCTTACTTTGAGCATCAGTTTTGCGTATTTCACTCAAAATTTGCATTACTTTTACTCCAGAGTAGTTTCTGCGGGCAGGACCGATATCTGTTCTGACCTTCCATTCTGTTTTTCCGAGCCAGGACGCAATGCTGGCATCTGTTCTTTCCGGAGCATAATATGCTAACATTACGTCGGAAAAAAATGTAAATAAATTGGTCAGTGTACGTCCTATGAAAAAACTTCGGGGATTGCCTTGATAGTATTTGACGATCTGGTTTGCACGGAAAACATCTCGTTGCGCTAATGCAGCCTGCAGTTCGAAGTCGTTGAAGTCTTTACTCATACCTGTCTGTGCCTCTACTAGTGCTGCTCCTACCACCCTATTTCCGTTCTCCGGCAATGCCAAAAGCAACTTGTCCATTTCTGTTGTCAGGCGACAAAGGTCTGCTCCGATATGCCCCACAAGCATTTGAACGGCTTGTGGCTCTATGTCTGTGTTGTGCTTACGGAAGTACTGTGCGACGAAAGGTGCAAGCTGGTTATCGTAGAGTCGTTTGCTGTCGAAGACAATACCGACTTGCTGGATGGCTTTTCCTGCTGCCTTTCGCATATCCAATCTGCCATGCTTGTGGCAGAAGACAAGTACTGTTGTGGGGGTTAGATGCGCCAGGTATGCCTCAAGACCTTCAAGGGAGCGTATGGCTTGTGCTTCGCGTATCAGGACAACACGTCGTTCCGCCATCATGGGATATGCGTGTGCCAGTTCTATGACTTTATCTGTGTCTGCTTCCGATCCGTACAGGATGTCGAGATTGAAGTCTCGTTCTTCTTCGCTCAATGCGGCATCTACGATGGCATTGCTGAGTTTGTCGATATAATAGTCTTCGTCTCCCATCAGGTAATAGACGGGGGCGAACTTGCGGGCTTTTATGTCTCGCAGGATTTCTTCGTAGGTAATGCCTTTTGCCGCCATTGTCAATAGTCGAATTTGAGGTGACGTACGGTTTTCTTTTCTTGCTTGATCATTTCGAGGGCTTGAATGCCTATCTGCACATGGTTCTTTACGAATTCTGCTGTCACTTGCCGGTCGCTTTCGGTGGTTTTGACGCCTTCCGGGGTCATGGGGTTGTCGCTGACGAGCAGAAGGGCTCCAGTCGGGATATTGTTGGCAAAGCCACAGGTGAAGAGTGTTGCTGTCTCCATATCGACAGCCATTGCCCTTGTTGCCTTGAGATGTTGTTTGAATTCGTCGTCATGTTCCCAGACTCGGCGGTTGGTAGTAAAGACTGTTCCGGTCCAATAGTCGTAGCCGAGATCGCGGATGGTACTGCTGACGGCTCGTTGCAACATGAAGGCTGGCAGCGCGGGCACTTCTGGGGGGAAGTAGTCGTTGCTGGTTCCTTCGCCACGAATGCCAGCAATGGGCAGAACGAGGTCGCCCAACTTTGTCTTCGGGGATATGCCTCCGCACTTTCCGAGAAAGAGACAGGCTCGTGGCATGATGGCGCTGAGCAGGTCCATGATGATGGCTGCGTTTGGGCTTCCCATTCCAAAATTGATGATGGTGATGCCGTCGGCTGTGGCGCAACGCATATTGGAACTGTAGTCTGGCTTCTCGATTCCGAAGTTTTCGCAGAAGATGTCAACATAGTTGTTGAAGTTGGTCAGCAGGATGTAAGTGCCGAAGCTTTCGAGCGGCATCTGCGTATATCTTGGCAACCAATTCTTCACTATCTCTTGTTTTGTCTTCATTTTTTTGTAATTTTGCAGCAAAGTTACGATTTTTTTCAATATGCTGGCACTGAACCTACCGAAAACAGAATTAAAAGTCATCTCAAAGGATGGCAAGCAGCAGGTTTTCGATGTCCTGAGGCGCAGGTTTGTGGTGCTCACGCCCGAAGAATGGGTGCGCCAGCAGTTCGTCCATTTCCTTATTAGACACAAAGGCTATCCGGCAGAGTGCATCGGAAACGAAGTTTCCATCACATTGGGCGCAACCAAGAAGCGTTGCGATACTGTAATATATGGTAGCCACGCAGAGCCGCTGATGGTCATCGAGTACAAGTCGCCAAACGTAGAGATTACGCAGAAGGTGTTCGAGCAAATTTGCCGATACAATATTAAAATGAAGGTAGAATGGCTCGTAGTGAGCAATGGGCTGCAACACTACTGCACTCGTATAGATTACGAAAACGGCACCTATCAGTTCGTGGAAGATATCCCCGCCTTTCCTTCCATCGCCTTCTGATGCCCAACCGAACAACCCTGCCCGATTGGCGTTCCGGCTATGGTTCATGCACATTCCTGTACATTATATATATAATATGTATAAGACGCAAGCACTGTTCTTCTCGACGCCACAGATGAACGTACACATCCCCTTGCAGATGCTCAAAAAGAAAGGTTCACCATTATTCGAATAATGATGAACCTTTCCGTTCAATTAGGTTAAGGGTTTTGGCCAACAAGGCACGCCTTGTCCGACGGATGCCTGCAGCCCCCCCTTCTGTATTGTTTACTCTTCGGTCTTTGCCTTTGCTCTTGACTTGCGGGCAGCCTTCTTTGGAGCCTCCTGATTCTCGGAGGGCAGACCTGCCAATTCGCGGTCAATCATGATACGGCCGCAGTACTCGCACACGATAATCTTCTTGCGGCTACGGATGTCGAGCTGACGCTGTGGCGGAATCTTGTTGAAGCAACCCAAGCAAGCATCGCGCTGCAATGAAACAATACCCAGGCCGTTGCGGCTGTTGCGACGAATACGCTTGAAGGCATTGAGCAAGCGAGGCTCGATGGTAAGCTCCAGATTCTTTGCACGCTCACGAAGCTTCTCTTCCTCAGCCTTTGTTTCGCTAACGATTTCCTCCAGCTCCTCCTTCTTGGTTTCCAAAAGCACACGGCGCTCGTTGACCTCAAGGTTGCAACGAGTCATCTCTGCAGTCTTCGTCTCCACCAACTCCTTGGCTTCGCGAATCTTCTTCTCGTGGAGCTGGTTGTCCAGCTCTGCATACTCCACCTGCTTGGTCAAGCTGTCGTACTCACGGTTGTTGCGCACGCTGTCCATCTGAGTATTGAAACGCTCGATGCTCGCCTTGTTCTCCACAATCTTAGCATTGCGTTCGTTGATATCACGCTTCAGGTCTGCGATGTCTGCATTTATCTTCTCGATACGAGTAGTCATACCTTCGATTTCGTCCTCAAGGTCCTGAACCTCGAGAGGCAACTCGCCACGGAGAGTCTTGATGTTGTCAATCTCCGAAAGCAAGCTCTGCAATGCATACAGATTCTTCAGCTTCTCTTCCACGCTGTAGCCTGCGGGGTCTTTCTTAGTCTTTTCTCTTGCCATAATTGCATTTATTATTTAAAGATTCATCAATTCATATTCACGTCCGCCAACGCGGAGACCGTTTTCCGGAAAGTCAGAGATACTTAATAGGGTTCGTACAAACCGTCGTCTTGAAGAGCGGCAACCGAGGGCACCTCTCACTTATCACAGAATTAAAGATGTCCATCGTGTACTGTTCGCTCTGATAATGCCCGAGCACACCAATCTGTATCTGCCCATCATGGCCGAAGTACTGATGGTAATGCATTTCGCCCGTAAGGAACGCATCGGCTTGCAAATTCAATGCCTCCTGCAACAAAAAGTCGCCAGCACCACCGCAAATAGCCACGCTATGCACAGGACGCGACAACAATTCGTTGTGCATCAAACACTCCACGCCAAAGGCCTGTTTCACTCTCTGCAAGAAAACCAGCGAGTCCTCGCCGTCCGGCAGATAACCAATCACACCCGAACCTGCCTGCACCGAGCGAGCATGCGCCCCCGCCCCCACAGACACCTGCCTAGGTTGCAACAGCACCACATCCACCAAGCCCAGACGTTCAGCCATCATATAGTTAACACCATCTATGGCAGAATCAAGATTTGTATGGGCAGAATAAATGGCAATGTCATTCCGCAAAGCTATGCGAACACATCGCTGCACAGTATCTTCGTCCGTCAGATGCTTCAACCCTCGGAAGATAAGAGGATGGTGCGACACAATCATATTACATCCCAACTCCAATGCCTCCGCTATCACCTCCTCGGTCACATCAAGGCACAATAAAGCCCCTGACACTTCCGCCCCTGTCAATCCAACCTGCAAGCCAGCATTATCGTAGCTTTCCTGCAGAGGCAGAGGCGCGAAATCTTCAAGGGCGTCGATAACGTCTTGAACTCTTACGCTCATGTTAAAAACATCTATTCGGGCGCAAAGGTACAAAAAATAATTAAGAAAGAAGGAATAACTACGTTTTTTTTCGTTTTTTCTTCGTACCTTTGCAGTCAATAAGTATCATATTCGGAAAAGAAAAACAATGCCCGAAAGCTCTACATATCTGCCCGCAGAATGGCACGAACAGAGTGCAGTGCAACTCACATGGCCGCACAGCAACACCGATTGGCAGCCAATTCTGGAAGATGTAACACGCTGTTACATCGATATGACAAAAGCCATCGCCTCACGCGAACGCCTCATCATCGTCACACCCAATCCCGAAGAAGTAGAGCATCTCCTCGCAAACAACCTTTCCGACGAAAGCATGCAGCGCATTTCGTTCTGCATGGCTCCCACTAACGACACCTGGGCTCGCGACCATGGCTTCATCACACTCCTTTCACCCAACGGCCCTCGTCTGCTCGACTTCAAGTTCAACGGCTGGGGCGAGAAGTTTGCCGCCGATCTCGACAACTGCATTTGCAGAAGAATGGCAGAGCAGAACATCTTCAAAGGAGACTACGAAGACCATCTCGACTTCGTACTCGAAGGAGGCAGCATAGAAAGCGACGGCAAGGGCACCATCCTTACAACAAGCCATTGCCTGCTTGCGCCACATCGCAACCAACCTTTGTCGCAAGCACAAATCGAAGCCCGACTGCTCGATGCGCTCCATGCAAAACGCATCCTATGGCTCGACCATGGCTATCTTGCCGGCGACGACACCGACAGCCATATCGACACATTGGCACGCCTCTGTCCCGACGACACGATTGCCTATGTGCAATGCCTCGACAAAGACGATGAACATTACACAGAATTATCTTTAATGGAGGCACAACTGCAGGAGTTCCGAACAACCGAAGGCAAACCTTATCGCCTTATTCCGCTCCCAATGGCAAAACCGGCATACGACGAGGACGGCACTCGCCTACCGGCCACATACGCCAACTTCCTCGTCATCAATGGAGCAGTGTTGATGCCTACCTACGGCGAACCTGCCACAGACCTCAAAGCCGAACAGCAGTTGCGTTTGGCTTTCCCAAACCATGACATCATCGGCATCGATTGCCAACCACTCATCATACAGCATGGCAGCCTGCATTGCTGCACCATGCAATTCCCCATCGAAACATTATGAAAATAGGTATCATACAGCAAAGCTGCACCAACAGCATAGCAGAGAACAGAGAAAAGCTTGCCTCAAGCATTGCCGATTTAGCGAAGAAAGGCGCACAGCTTGTTGTTCTTCAAGAGTTGCACGACAGCCCCTACTTCTGCCAGACAGAGAGTACCGCTAACTTCCAGTACGCCTTGCCTATCCCTGGAGAAGCAACAGATTTCTATGCAAAGGTAGCCAAGGAAAACGGCATCGTACTCGTCACGAGTCTCTTCGAGCGCCGTGCAGCAGGGCTCTACCACAACACTGCAGTTGTCTTCGAGGCCGACGGCAGCATTGCCGGCATACATCGCAAGATGCACATCCCCGACGACCCTGCATACTACGAAAAGTTCTATTTCACGCCTGGCGACCTCGGCTTCCATCCCATACAAACAAGTGTAGGCAAGATTGGCCTGCAAGTCTGCTGGGACCAATGGTATCCCGAAGGAGCACGTCTTATGGCTCTGCAAGGAGCAGACCTCCTCGTCTATCCCACCGCCATTGGTTACGAAAGCACCGACACCAAGGAAGAACAAGCACGGCAACGCGATGCATGGATGACCATCCAGCGCAGCCATGCCATTGCCAACGGCATTCCCGTCGTTGCAGTCAATCGTGTCGGCCTCGAGCAAGACCCCAGCGGTGCGACGAATGGCATTCAGTTCTGGGGAAGCAGTTTCGTAGCAGGACAGCAAGGCGAACTGCTCTACCAAGCAAGCGACACAAAGGAAGAGACAGCCATCGTCGATGTCGACCTGCAACGCACAGAAACCGTGCGTCAGTGGTGGCCTTTCTTGCGCGACCGTCGCATAGAAGCTTACGGCGACCTCACACGTCGTTTCATTGATTGAACTTCACCCTATATATATAATAAGGTATAAGAAAAAAGATGTCAAGTACACTCAGATTTCAAATCGTAGGCGAGGCATTCAAAAAAAGACCCGTCGAAGTGCCCCATCGCGAGGAACGTCCCAGCGAGTTCTTTGCCAAATATGTTTTCACCAAACAGAAGATGCAGCAATACCTGCCTGCACAAGTCTACCAGAAGATGTGCGACGTCATCGAAGGCGATGCCGTACTCGACATGGCAACGGCCGATGCAGTGGCAGCAGGCATAAAGAAGTGGGCTATGGAACTTGGTGCCACACACTGCACACACTGGTTCCAGCCTCTGACCGAAGGCACGGCAGAGAAGCACGACGGCTTCGTAGAGCACGACGGCAAGGGTGGCATGATAGAAGAATTCACGGGCAAGCAACTCGTACAGCAAGAGCCCGACGCCAGTTCGTTCCCCAGTGGCGGCATCCGCAGCACATTCGAAGCCAGAGGCTACAGCGCATGGGACCCCACAAGTCCAGTCTTCATTCTGGGCGACACACTGATGATTCCCACCATCTTCATTTCCTATACCGGCGAAGCCCTCGACTACAAGGCTCCCCTCAAGAAGTCGCTCAAGGCAGTCGACAAGGCAGCCACAGCCGTTGCACAATATTTCTACCCCGACGTGAAGAAGGTCATCAGCAACCTTGGCTGGGAACAAGAGTACTTCCTCGTCGACGAAGGACTCTATGCAGCACGCCCCGACCTGCTCATGACCGGACGCACCCTGCTCGGCCACGACAGTGCAAAGAACCAGCAGATGGACGACCACTACTTCGGCTCCATCCCAATGCGTGTTGCAGCCTTCATGAAGGACCTTGAGATAAAAGCCCTGGAACTTGGCATTCCCTGCAAGACACGCCACAACGAGGTGGCCCCCAACCAGTACGAGCTGGCACCCATCTTCGAAGAGACCAATCTTGCCATAGACCACAATATGCTCATCATGAGCCTGATGAAACGCACTGCCCGCAAGCACGGATTCCGTTGCCTGCTGCACGAAAAGCCGTTTGCAGGCATCAATGGCAGCGGCAAGCACAACAACTGGAGCCTTGCCACCGACACCGGCATTCTGCTACACGGCCCCGGCAAGACACCGCTCGACAACCTGCGTTTTGTCACCTTCATTGTCGAGTCGCTTATGGCAGTCCATCGCCACAATGGTTTGCTCAAGGCTTCCATCATCAGTGCCACCAACGTGCATCGTCTGGGAGCAGCCGAAGCACCGCCAGCCATCGTGTCGAGCTTCCTTGGCAAACAGCTCAGCGACCTGCTCGAACATCTGGAGACATGTACCGACGACGAGCTCATCAGCCTCACCGGCAAGCAGGCACTCTGCCTGGACATTCCGCAGATACCCGAGTTGATGCAGGACGACACCGACCGCAACCGCACCTCGCCTTTTGCCTTCACGGGCAATCGTTTCGAGTTCCGCGCCGTAGGCAGTCAGCAGAACTGTGCAGCAGCCATGATTGTCATCAACACTGCAATGGCAGAAGCCCTGACAAACTTCAAGGTGCGCGTCGATGCTCTTATCGCCGAAGGCGTAGAACCCATGAAGGCTATTCTCCGCATTGTTCGCGAAGACATCAAGACCTGCAAGCCCATCCATTTCGACGGCAACGGCTATAGCGACGCATGGAAGCAGGAGGCAGCACGCCGTGGCCTCGACGTAGAGACCTGTGCACCCATCATTCTCGACCAATACCTTGCACCCGCAACCGTCGAGATGTTCTCGAAGATGAACGTCCTCACGAAGGCAGAACTCCTGGCTCGCAACGAGATAAAACTCGACACCTACATCAAGAAGATACAGATTGAGGCACGCATACTGGGCGACATCTGCATGAACCACATCATACCTGTGGCAACACGCTACCAGACACAACTCATCGACAATGTGCACAAGATGGCGGACATCTTCCCTACCGAGACGGCCGAACGCCTCAATGGCACCAACATGAGCCTCATCAAGCAAATTGGCGAGCACAATACCTTCGTCATCGAAAATGTGGAACGTCTCATCGAAGCCCGTCGCGTTGCCAACCGCATCAAGAACGACAGAGAGCGTGCCATTGCCTACCACGACACCGTAGCACCTCTCATCGAAGAGATACGCTACCACGTCGACCAACTGGAACTCATCGTCGACGACGAACTCTGGCCGCTGCCCAAGTACCGCGAGATGCTGTTCATACACTAAAGAACGAAAAACAAATCCCTTCCTTCTACAAAAGGCATAAAAAGATTAAAACGCCAGAAGGAATAAACAAAAATCCGTGCAGCCCAAATGGGTTGTACGGATTTTTATTAGGACATATTCGTTAAAGTATCAGAAGAAATAAGGCTCTGATGCTAATGCATAATTCTCTTCTGAGAATTTATACTCTTTTATTGTTCTGTTTTTGATTAGTTTTAATATTTTTTCTTCATTATGATGAAATTGCATTTGCCCCTGATGCCACTGCACAAATCCAAATGGTAGTTGAATCGTGCTACCACCTGTTCTCGTTCCATATTCTACAAGATTAGTATGGTTTTTTATTTTCTCACGCAAGTCTTCTAAATTGAGCATAGTATCTTGTACTTCCTCCTCCTCACCAGGCAATAGGTTTTTATACCAAATAACATTTGCCCAGCATTTCGGATTGCTTGCCAGTCCTCTTATAAAACAAAAATCAAATAATTCTGCAATATTCTCTTTAAACCAATCAAGAAGAACAGAAGAAAGATTTGCATTATATCGTTGAAGAGTATTGAAAACAAGACGATGCTTTTTCACTTGATACGCTTTTTCAACTACAGCATACTCATGTATGATTGTTTGAGTGTCTAACGCAGAGCCCCAATATAGAGAAATTGCTCTTCTCACATCGTCAGAAATAGTTTTTTTGTATTGTTTTTCAAACCCCGCAATAAATCTCTCAACAGTTATCAAATACACTTGCCCCCCAGAACTTTTCTTTAAAGAAACATTAATATATTCTCCCTTGTCAGTTAAAAGATAAAGATCGGGTTTGGCCTTTGTAGAACCTCCTAATACTGATTGGATGCCTTTTTCATGCAATCCTCCTTCCGAAATACTAACGAATCTACCTGACTTCTTGGCTATTTTCACCAAGTCTTCTTGCACTTTTGCTCGTTCACAAACATAAGATGTAACAAGGTCTTCATTTTTGTGTCCACTTAATTTGGCATGTACCCATCCTTTCTGCCTGTCCCTTTCTTCCATTTTATTCGAATAAAAAATGACCAGATAGCTCTATCCGGTCATTGAAAGGAACACAGGCGGCAGAGTAAGCAGCAAAGTCGGCAAACTTGATAACAATACCCTACCCACCCATGTTCATGACACGGATAGCAGGAGCATATAGTTTCTTGTTATCTTATGGTTTTGCCGACCTTACTGCTAAAAATATATGCCTTCGCTAAATGTAATTATCTAAAATAATTCTTGTTGTATATACTTATCTCTTTTTGTTGTTATATGATTATTGAGTTCGTCGGGAGTTAAATCCCTATTGTTTTCTTTTAAATAAGTCTTTACAGAGTCTTTAATTGCCCTTGACAAAAAAGTTGGGACTGCATTCCCTATCTGCAGATTCCTTTCCGACCTTGTACCAAAGAATTGATAGTCATCTGGAAAGCCTTGCAATCTAGCGCCTTCTCTAGTGGAGAGGGGTCTCGGCTGTTTGGGATGGACACATCTTGAAGACGATACGCAACCTAAGTTTCGGGTTATTGTTGTGCTCGGCTTATTCCACCAGAGTCTACAATAACAATTTGCAAAGCCGCTAGTAGGTCTCAATTCTTTTGGCACATCGGCAGGAGAGCCTCCGTCTGGAAGTGCCTCCATCAATCTCACTAAATGTTCACCATTTCGTGATACATTATGATCCATCAATACTTCCGGAGCATTCTGTCTCATCAGTTCCTGGTATTCGTTATAAGGACTAGATTCGTATGAAGTTGCAGAGCCGCCATTTTCTATAGGCGGCAAGTCTCCTAGTGCCTCTCCCAGTGTCACATATGGTTTAAGACCAGGTATGACGCCTGTTTCTGGATTATAATGAGTAGGCTGCGGATAGTTGTATTTTCCTCCCAACAATGTACCAACTAATATCACTCTTTCCCTAATCTGCGGAGCTCCATAGTCAGCAGAATTCAATAGCCGAATATTCACATCATAACCTATCGACTCAAAGAGAGAAATAATTGTTTTTATTAACTCTCCCTTACACATTGAAAGAAGGCCCTTCACATTCTCAAAGACAAATAGTTTGGGGCGAAGTTCTGTTAGAATGCGGTAATATTCTTGGAATAATTTACCTCTTGGGTCGTCTATCAAGCGTTTCCCAACTGTTGAATATGCCTGGCAAGGAGGCCCGCCTACAACTATGTCGATATCTCCCTTATTCAAACCTAAATCTTTTGACAAATCGGATTGTGAGAAATCCTTAATGTCCTTATTGTATATCTTTACTGAAGGATGATTAAGGGAATACGCTGTTGCCATAGGTGTGAGAATCTCATTGGCTGCTACAATTTCAAAATCTTCATCATGAGCAAATCCATAAGATAGCCCACCTACTCCTGCGAATAAATCAATAACCTTAAATTTTTCCTTTGACATAAAAGCCCCCTTTTCGTTTTTGAAAAGAGGGCGTGGAAGAGATGTGTTTAACCAAGGCTTAGCACAGCCCACATCAGACAACAATTCTTCTGTCCACGCCCTCGTGAGCGTAAACATCCAATTGCTTGTCCGACTGATGTGTTCGTAGAGTGCTAATTCTGGTTAACCAGTCAAATCAAGGATGTCCAAACTATGTTTCTATTTTACTTTCATTCTCGTTTTAATCTAAAAACAACCAACTGTTTGCTATGTCACGTATCCTGTCACAATCAGGTTCTGGCTTTCCGTCATCACCCATGCGGACAAGTTCTTGCAGAGAATATATCTCCGTCGTTTTGCCGATTTTGATAGCATCTCTTGCATCTACATTCAATATAATCTTGCCACAACGAAGTCCGATGGCAAGGACATCATCCTCGTCATACAGTTCGTTTATATAGTCCTCGACTATATCTGTTATACGTAGTTCTAAAGCATGTATGTCCTGAATACTGCTCATAATAACATCCTGCAGCAACAGACTATATCTTCAGGCATATTACAGGTGCTTCCAGAAAAAGACCTCAGAATACAAGAAAAGTGCGAAACATGGCTCTTCTCTTGTATCGTGAGGTCCTAGGAATTACCTGTACTACTAAGATATAAGTCATGCCCGCACTATTGCACGGGCATCGGCTGACTTATTCAAGTAGTACAATCGAGAAATTTCCTAGGTTTCACGATACTCTGAATAAATAGCTGATGCTATTATTGTTTGTATGTTGAGAAAGGTACCTCCACCGAGGTTGTAATCACCCTTTCGACGACAAAGATACAAAGAAAAATGGGAATAGAAAATGAAAACGAAAAATTCTTCCTATTTACATTGATAAAATTTAACCTGCTCCTGAACTGTAAAATGAAATCAAGTAAAAAACAACATTAAGAATATCTAACTGCTGTAAAGTAATTATAGTATTAAGTATTTAATCACTCAACCGAGTATAGGAATAAGACTAAACCCTGTAAACCGCTTGTCGGAATAAGTCTCTAAACTGACAACCTAAATCAGGAAAGTACAGACGCTGCAGTCCACTTGGCAAAATGGACGCGTCCTTCGAGACAACTTCACATGTGAAGTTGGGAAACTTCTCTGCAGTAAATGGCAAACTTCTCTGCAGAAGTTTTGGCTGTGGTGTTTTGTATTCATTCTGAGTCTGTTGGGAAATCCTGTTTTCCCAGCTGTTATTCTCTCTGCCTTGATGCTTTCCGGCTGGACAAAAACTGATTATTTTGCGCCACCGTTTGGGGGTATTCTTTTTTCTTTGTACTTTTGCGATTGGTGTGGTCTCTCCCCGAACATACATTCCGAACCTTAAAACCCAAACACTATGAAAACAAGATTCCTCTTTCTTCTCCTTGCTCTCTGCCTGATGACTGCCATGTCGGCACAGCGACAAAACATTATCTTCGAGACAGACATGGGCAACGATGTGGACGATGCTCTCGCCATCGACATGCTCTACAAGTACGACCGGCAGAAACGCATCAATCTAATGGCTGTAATGCCGAACAAGGAAGGGCGTTTCCCTGCTATGTATATCGACCTGCTGAACACTTGGTACGGCTGTAAGCGCACGCCCATCGGGGTGACGGGACGTCGGGAACAGAGCATCGTGGCGGGCAACAACTTCACTCAGGTGGTGGTGGAAAAGAAGAACGACAAGGGACAGCCTCTCTACAAACGTTCGCTGCGAGACTACGACAAACTGCTGCCTGCACCGGAACTCTACCGCAAACTGCTGGCAAAGGCGAAGGACCGGTCTGTGACCATCGTTTCGGTTGGCTTCAGCACCAATCTGGCTCTGCTGCTCGACAGCAAGCCCGACAAATATTCTCCGCTCTCGGGCAGCGAACTGGTGGCAAGAAAGGTGGACAGGCTGGTGGTGATGGCAGGACACATGGAGGACGCCAACTACAGGGAATACAATGTGGTGAACGACGTTGCCTCCTGCCAGAAGGTGTTCCGCCAGTGGCCCACGCCCATCTACACTTCTCCCTTCGAGGTGGGGCTGCAAATCAAATATCCTGCACACAGCATAGAGAACGACTTCGGCTGGACGGCGCACCACCCCATCGTGGACTCGTATAAAGTCTATCTGCCAAAGATTGAAGACCGTCCCACATGGGACCTCACGGCCGTACTCTATGCCATAGACCCGCAGGATTTCTTCAGCACATCCGTTCCCGGACAAATCAGCATCACAGACGACGGCTGCACACGTTTCGCCCCAAAGGCAGACGGCACGCACCACTACCTCAGCGTAACGCCGGAACAAGCCGACCGCATACGGGATTATTTTGTAGAAATGATTACGGCAAAGCCCTGAGAAAAAGCCATTCCCTTACTAAAGAAAAACGGCAGTCGGGCAGAACTTTTGGCTACAACTGCCCTACTCCACCCAGGCTTTCACCTCTCCGTCCGTCACACGAAACTTCACCTCCCGGCCTGCGAACTCGAAGGCATAGACACGCTGCTCGTCGGCATGGTAGTGCGGACGAGGGTCGGCACTGAGTATGCCACGCAAAGCCTGCAGACGCTCGGCAGAAAAGGCCGAGACAAGCGTATCTGAGAAATGCACTGCAAGAGGCTCGATGGTTGTATTCTGCTCCTGCGCAAAGCCTCCAAGCGCATCGGGGTGGCTGTCGGTAAAAGGCAGATAGGGCTTGATGTCGAAGATGGGTGTGCCGTCCATCAGGTCGGCACCCTCCACCTCTATTACAGGTCCGTCGGGGGTATGCAGGTCGATGCTCAGAATACGAACAGAGGAGAGCCCGATGTTGTTGGGACGAAAAGGACTTCGGGTGGCAAAAACACCCATACGACGATTGCCGCCAAGACGGGGCGGACGCACCGTGGGCTGCCACTTCTCGCCTTTGCGTCGAGCCTCGCTGAAGTCCCATAGCAGCCAGATGTGGCTGAAGCCGTCGAGACCTCGCAAGGCCTCCGGGTTGCGGTACTCGGGTTCGAAGACGATTCTGCCCTTCAGTCCGCTGACGAGACCGCTCTGGCGAGGCACGCCGAACTTTGTGGGGAAATCCGTCTCGATGTGTGCTATGGTCAACAGTTCTCTCATTTCTTAAACTCTCTGTAGTATAAAGCACCAGCCGTGGTAAGGCCGAAAGGGAATGCCAGCCAAATGCCTACAAGCCCCCAGCCAAAGACAAAGCCGAAGAGATAGCCCAAAGGCAACGAGATGACAATGTATGCCACGAAGGCTATCCACACCATCGCCTTGACGCGAGCCATGCCGCGCAGAGCATTGGCATAGGTGGTCTGCAAGGCATCGCCAAACTGGAATATCAAAAAAGGTATGATTAAAAGTGCCACAAGGGCAACAACCTCGGTATTGTCTGTGAAGAGCATGCCGACCTCCCTGCGCAGCAGGAACAAGGGAACGCCTTCGAGCAGGGCAATGAGCCAGCACAGATGAAGGCCCGACGCTGCCACCTTGTACGTCTGTTGCACGTCTCCCATGCCACGGTAATAACTCACCCGCACAGCCACAGCAGCCGAGAGGCCATAGTAAAGCATGAAGAAGAACTGACTGATGGTTATGGCAACCTGATGGGCTGCCAAAGCATTGGCTCCAAGCCACCCGACATAGAGTGCGCTCAGACTGAACGAAGCCGCCTCCATTGCCAGTTGCAAGGCAACGGGCCACCCCATGCGATGCAGTTCGAACTGCTCTGCCTTCGTAACAGAGGAACGAGAAAAGTCCTTACGATACAGGGCATATCGCTTCGTATAATGGAACAAGCCTGCCATGAGAGCCAGTTGCAGGATTCTGCTCAACAGAGTGGAGAGTCCTGCTCCGAGCAAACCCAACTCGGGGAAACCGCAATGGCCGAAGATAAGAAGCCAGTTGCCGAAGATGTTGAAAACGTTGCTGACGAGCATCACCCACATCGGCATAGACGTATCCTGTATGCCGTCGCTGAACTGCTTGTAGGCATTGAACAACATTTGCGGCAGCAGGCTCAGCAGCAAAACAAACATATAGGGACGCATCAAGGGCAAAAGGTCGGAGGGCAATCCGAACCATGGCATTGCCACCATTAGCAGTCCGGCAAGGCACATCAGCAGCACTCCCACTGCCGCACAAGAAAAGAGTCCGTTCTTCAACTTGCCGGCAACATCGTGCAACCTGCCCTCTCCAAACAACGCACCAACTATCGGCGTCAACCCATACGAAAAACCCAGGCCTCCTATGATGAGCAAGCCCAGGATATTATTCACGAAACCGGCAGCAGCCAGTTCGTTTGTTCCGTAACGTCCAACCATAAGCGTATCGGCGAACCCCATCATGATGGTGCTCAACTGGCCCATCATGATTGGTACGCCGATGCGCAAAAGGTCGGAATAATGTGATGTCTTTATGCGAACCACTTCACGTAGCAGAAGTCCTGACGATGGGGCAGGTTCTCGTTCTTCGGGAACATGCGGTAGCAAACCTTGAAGCTGCCAGCATTGTCGATGCAGTGAGAAGCCTTGAAGGTGTAGTTGTTACCCTCGCAACCTACCATCTCGAAAGCCTCAACACAGTAGATGTGCTCCTCGCCGTTCTTGTCGGTAACGAGTGTCACCAACTCCATGCCAACAGCATCGTGCAAGCCTGCCTCGTCAACAACAACTTCGACGTTGTACTTCTTGCCTGCCTCGATAGAACCATTCACGAGTTCCTCGCTCTTCTTCACGCTTACCACGTTGATGGCATCCCAGCGCTCGGCAACGCTCTCCTTCCAGAGGGCAATCTCGCCTGCAAGCTGGTTGTCGTTTGCCTGCAACTGCAGAGAACGGTCGCGCAACTTGTTGTAGAACTTGCTATAGTAGTCGTCGAGCTGACGCTTCATTGTGTAATGAGGAGCAATCTGTGCGATGCTGTTCTTCACAACCTTCACCCAACCGGTGCTGAAGCCCTTGGCGTTGCGAGCATAGTAGAGAGGCATCACCTCGTTCTCAAGCAGAGAGTAGATGGTGGCAGCATCGAGCTGATCCTGATACTCCTGGTTCTGGTAAGTACGCTTCTCGGTCAGTGCCCAGCCTGCGCCTTCACGATAGCCTTCGAGCCACCAGCCGTCGAGGACAGAGAGGTTTACTACACCGTTCATCAGTGCCTTCTCACCGCTGGTACCGCTTGCCTCGAGAGGACGAGTCGGAGTGTTCATCCAGATGTCAACACCGCTTACGAGACGGCGTGCGAGCTGCATGTCGTAGTTCTCAAGGAAGATGATCTTACCCAGGAACTCAGGACGCTGGCTGATTTCATAAATCTTCTTGATGAGACCCTGACCGGCGCCATCGGCGGGGTGTGCCTTACCAGTGTAAAGGAACTGAACAGGATAGTTGGGATTGTTTACAATGCGTGACAGACGCTCCAGGTCGGTGAAGAGGAGATGAGCACGCTTGTATGTTGCAAAGCGACGGCCGAAACCGATAAGCAACGCATTGGGGTTGATCTTGTCCATGAGAGAAACCACACGGCTGGGATCGCCCTGATTCTTGAGCCAGCTGTCGCGGAACTGCTCACGGATGTAGTCGATGAGTTTTGTCTTCAACGCCATGCGTGTCTTCCAAACCTCTTCGTCGCTGACATTGTAGATTGCCTCCCAGATGCTCTGGTTGCTCTGGTCTGCAAGATGGTTGGCATCGAAGTGCTTTGCATAGAGTGTACGCCACTCGTTGGCACACCATGTGGGGAAGTGAACACCATTGGTAACATAACCAACGTGGCTCTCTTCGGGATAGTAACCCTTCCAGATGCCAGCAAACATCTTCTTGCTGACCTCGCCGTGCAACCAGCTCACGCCATTAACCTCCTGTGAGGTGTTGCAAGCAAAGGTTGACATGCAGAAGCGTTCTGACTTATCTTCGGGATTCATGCGACCCATGCCCATGAACTCGTCCCAGCTGATGCCAAGCATCTGAGGATAGCCGCTCATGTACTTACCAAAGAGCTGCTCGTCGAAATAGTCGTGACCTGCAGGTACGGGAGTGTGTACAGTGTAAAGAGAAGAAGCACGTACGAGTTCGAGAGCCTGTGTGAAGCCCATGCCACCACGTACATAGTCAACAAGACGCTGAACATTGCAAAGGGCTGCATGGCCTTCGTTGCAGTGATATACGTCCTTCTTGATGCCGAGCTTCTGCAAGGTCAGCACACCACCAATACCAAGCAAGATCTCCTGCTTCAGACGGTTTTCCCAGTCGCCACCATAAAGTGCATGAGTAATGCTGCGGTCGAACTGTGAGTTCATATCATTGTCGGTGTCGAGCAGATAGAGCTTGATGCGACCTACATTGACACGCCATACATAAGCGTGAACATAGTAGTTCATATAAGGAACGTCGACAACCATCGGGGTGCCGTCTTCGTTCATCTGCTGTTCGATGGGCAGCGAACCGAAGTTCTGTGCCTCGTAGTTGGCAATCTGCTGGCCGTCCATGCTCAGAGTCTGAGTGAAGTAGCCATAACGATAGAGGAAACCTACAGCACACATATCGACATTAGAGTCGCTGGCTTCCTTAAGATAGTCGCCAGCCAAGATGCCGAGACCACCACTATAAATCTTCAATACCTGGTTCAAGCCATACTCCATGCAGAGGTATGCTACGCTGGCACGATTCTTGTCGGGCTCTACGTCCATATATGCACGGAACTGCTTGTAAACATTGTCCATCTTCTTCAGGACTGCCTTGTCCTGAGAGAGTTTCTCCATCTTCTCGAAGCCAAGACGCTCGAGCAAGAGTACTGGGTTCTGACCACACTCCTCGAAGAGTGTTTCGTCGAGACTACGGAAAAGGCTGCGGGCATCATGGTTCCACGCCCACCACATGTTGCGTGCGAGTTCCTCGAGCTTGCCGAGTTCTGCAGGAACATTACTTTTTACTGCAATAGGTTTCCAGCAGGGCTGATTGGCATTACTTGCTTTAATTTTCATTTTTCTTTATTCTTATAATTATTGTATTTCTGATGATTATTTGTTTCTCTCTGTTGATTTGCGCAAAGCTACGTCGTAGGCATCATAATAATACTGAATGAAGTTACCCCAAAGGGCTTTCTTCGCCAGCTTTGACGCATTGGTGCGTGCCTTGTCGGCTGTCTTCTTGTCGAATGCTGCATAACGGGCAATGGTTGCACTCAGTTGCTCTGCCACTTCCTGGAAATTGTAGTCGTTGCGAGCAATAACTTCCACACCGTCCTCCAGTTTGCTGTCGCGTCCTATGCTTGTGCATGCCCAAACGCCAAATCCACTGAGGGAAGTGGTGATACAAGGAACATGGAAAGCAACTGCCTCGAGTGGCGTATAGCCCCAAGGCTCATAATAGGAGGGATAAGCGGCAAGGTCGTCTCCGATAAGCAGGTCGTAATAAGGCTTCTGGAAGATGCCGTCGTTGCCGTCGAGATAACAGGGAACGAAGATAACTTTAACACGGCTCTCCTTGTCGTTCTTCATGCCATGTGAACGCAAGAAGTTCAGCACAGGGTCATTCCAAGCCTCGTGAAGGTCGTGAGTAATTACAGGCTCTGGCAGAGGCTCGTTATAGGTTCCTCCTTGACGAAGACGCTCCTGCAAGTCGGCACGAGGGCTCTTCACCCAAGCAGGTACCTGTATGAGCATCAGCACCTGACGTTGGAGCTCGGTGTCGTAGAGACTGCGATAAGCGGCTTCGAGGAAGACATCGATACCCTTGTTACGATATTCATAGCGACCACTTGTTGCTACAATAAGGGTATCGGCAGGATACTCAACACCAGTCAGAGCATTAGCCACCTGCAAAATCTTGGCGCGAGCCTCGTTGCGGCGTTTTGTAAATGCTGCTCCTGCTGGCACGAAGTCTGCTTCGAAACCGTTAGGCAGAATAACATCTGGAGTTTTATCGAGCAACTCAGAACATTCGCGGCCAGTGACATCGCTGACAGTCGTGAAGCAGTCAACATGATGAGCCGCCTGGCGTTCCACACTATGTTTAGCTTCCATGTTGAGTTCGGCAGCCATCTGTGTGCCGTTATAAGCCCACAAATACTCGTACAGAGGTTTGTTGTTGCCTGCGATACTGCGGCCGATACTTGTGGCATGAGTTGTGAAGATGGTTGCTATCTCCGGAACGTTTTTCTTAATGTAGAGTGCTCCGAGACAAGTCATCCATTCATGAGCCTGATAGACTACTTTTTTCTTACTGCTGAGTTTCGTGCGATAGAAACTTTCCACCACAAGGGCTGCAGCATAACTGAACATGCTGGCCTCGTCGTAATCGCCGTAAGCATGAAGGCTATCTACCTGGAAATCGTTCCAGACATCGCCGTACAACTCGTTCTTCTTCTCAAAATAAGGTTGGAAATCAACCAGTATAACACACGGATTGCCGGGGATATTCCAACGGCCAACGCGAACATTCAGTCCTTGTTCGGCAGCCTTCTTCACCCATGCAGGCCAAAGTTTTGTATCTTCAATAAAGAGAGGATTCTCCTTTCCTTTCCATACATCAGGACCAATGAAAACAAGTTTGTCAGGATACTGTTCCTGCAATGTTTTGGCACGGGTTGACAGTACGGTATAGATACCTCCCATCTTGTTACAAACCTCCCAACTACTCTCAAAAATAAAGTCGGGATTCAATCTTTTTTCTCTCATTAACAGTCTATAATACCAAAATTCGCGCGCAAAGGTACAACAATTTATGTTAAAAAAGAAACGATTCATACATTTTATATATAATTATATAGAGTAGCGTTGGATTGTATACCTTTTTTTAGTAACTTTGTAGGAGTTTTTTATATTCACACGAGAAAATATAAAACTTCACATGAGAAAACAGGCAATTACTGCTGTCATGTTGGGCTACTTCACTGCATGCCTTGGACAAGGCCCCTGGAAGCTCAATCTGCATTGCCAGGAGGAAAACATCAACTTAAAACTTGACCTCTACGAGGAAACCATCAGTGTGCCGGGACTGGAAGATTTCGGCCCGATGAACGGATTCCTCGGCGGCAACATTTATGGTGTGTGGTATGTGGCTGGATTCGATATTAAAAACGAACGCTCTGCAAACATTACCATTGCCAACGACCTTGGCAGCGAAGACCAGAAATTGACACTGACGCAAACCTCCGACAGCACCTATATGCTGAAGTTCCTTGGACATAACTTCGTAAAACGCGTCCAAGGAAAGAAACTCGTGAAGATTCCATCGGAAATGGAAATGAGAGTAAAGCCTCTCTGACTCCATGCCAAAGCCGGGAACTAACCCAACTAACAAAATTTAAAACCAGATAATGAATCGTAATAAGAAATCATCCCAGTCGGGAGCAAAGAAAAAGAACCGATACCTGCTTGCAGCCTTAGGCGGCTTTGGATTCGGCGTTGTACTTGTATTGGCTGCACTCTACACAAACGAGGCCACCTCGACCAACGAGTCGTGTATGTCCTGCCATGTTCACCCCGAAGCCGAAACAAGCTGGAAGCAAAGCGTTCACTATGCAAACGGAAGCGGCGTGCAGACAGACTGCGTAGCCTGCCATTTGCCCCCCAAAGGCACACCTTATTACTATTTTGCAAAGGTAAAAACAGGACTCCGCGACATTTGGATGTACCTGACACACGACAAAGAAGAGCTTGACTTCGAAAGCAAACGGACAGCCGAATATGCGCCGAACATCGTCTACAACAGTTCCTGCAAGGAGTGCCATGCCAATCTTTTCCCACAAGGCATCACGGACGATGGCGTTGCTGCCCACCTATACTACGAAGACAACGAGGAAAAGTTGAACCTGCAATGCGTAAGTTGCCACCTCGATGCCGGACACTTCCTGCCCGGTTACAAACACGAAAAGATGGTTGCTGCGCCGATTGACACCACTGGCCCTGTCTTCACAGAACCGGCAAGTGTCACATCTTTCCAAAACTTCGTGGAAACTATTCCCGGCACTCGCGCATCCATCAGCATGATTGCTGTTCCCGGTGGCACATTCACAATGGGCAGCCAAGAGGGAGACAAATTCAGCCGTCCCGACGAATATCCTGCCCACGAAGTAACCGTATCGCCTTTCTTTATGGCAGAGGTAGAAATCACATGGGACCAGTATTGGGCCTTCTACATTGAAACCATGTCGGAAGGACGCACAAAGCCCGAGACTATCTATGCAAACAATAGCCGTCCTGACGTTGATGCCGTATCAGGCCCTACCCCACCATTCGGCATGCCCGACCAAGGCTGGGGCATGGGTAACCGACCTGCCATCACTATGACGCACTATGCTGCCGAGACGTTCTGCCAGTGGCTCAGCCTGAAGACCGGCCGTCATTATCGTCTGCCGACAGAAGCCGAATGGGAATATGCTGCCAGAGGCGGCACCGACTCGCCCTACTTCTTCGAAGGAAAGCCATCGACATATTCGAGCCAAGGACTATGGAACAGCATCTTTGGCACAGACACGACAACCATCAATCGCTATGCCATCTACGCTCTTAACAGCAAGAGCCGCACACAAGAGCCTTCACGAGTAGCAGCCAACCCCTTCGGCTTGCGCAATATGCTTGGCAATGTGATGGAGTATTGTCAAGACTGGTATGCCGAGGATGCCTATGAGCAGGCAGGAGCCAACGCTGTCGACCCGAAAGGACCGGCAACAGGCACAGATTATGTGGTGCGTGGCGGCAGTTATCAGGACGACGCCAGCGAACTGCGTTGTGCAGCCCGTCGCCACAGCGATTATGAGGCTTGGCTCAAGACAGACCCGCAGAACCCCAAGAGCATCTGGTGGCTGAGCGACATAAAAGGCATTGGCTTCCGCGTCGTATGCGACGCCCCCACAAAATAAGACACAAGACATTAATACACATTAAACCCATAAAACAACAAAATCTATGAAACAAGAAGGAATCAGCAGACGCCATTTTTTGGCCGGCGCTGCAACCGTCGGAGCCGCTGCAGTAGCAGCTCCTGCACTTCTTGCCAGCTGTTCTGGCAAAGAAAAGTTCACCCCTCTCAAGAAAGAAGGTGAATACTATGTACCCGAACTGCCCGACAAGGCTATCGACGGACGCGAGCTGAAGGTTGGTCTCATTGGTTGTGGCGGACGCGGTAGCGGTGCCATCATCAACTTGCTCGACGCTGCCAACAACATCAAGGTTGTTGCTCTTGGCGATGTTTTCGAGGATCGCTTGAACGATGTACGCAACCGTCTTATCAACGAGCGCGGCCAGGAAGTTCCACAGGAGAACTGCTTCATCGGTTTCGACTCATACAAGAAGGTTATCGACTCTGGTGTTGATATGATTATCAGCACTGCTCCTCCAGTATTCCGCCCCGACCACTTCAAGTATGCAACCGAAAAGGGCGTTCACTCTTTCCTCGAGAAGCCCATCGCCATCGACCCCAAGGGCTATCGCTCCATCATGGCAACAGCCAAGCAGGCACAGGCCAAGGGCTTGAGTGTTGTAGTAGGCACACAGCGCCACCACGAGCGTCGCTACGTAGAGGCTAACAAGCAGATTCAGGCAGGCCTTATCGGCGAAATCACCGGCGGCAATGTTTACTGGAACCAGGGCATGCTGTGGTACCGTCAGCGCGAAGAAGGCTGGACCGACATGGAATGGAACATCCGCGACTGGGTGAACTGGAAGTGGCTGAGCGGCGACCACATCATCGAGCAGCACGTACACAACATCGACGTATTCCTCTGGATGAGCGGCTTGAAGCCCGTATCTGCAACAGCATTCGGCTCTCGCCAACGCCGCGTGACAGGCGACCAGTACGATTTCTTCAGCACCGACTTCGTGATGGAGAACGGCATACACATGCACTCAATGTGTCGCCAGATTGACGGCTGCAGCAGCAAGGTGAGCGAATACATCCAGGGTAGCAAGGGCAGCTGGGACAGCGAAACCAACGAGATAAAGGACCTCCAGGGCAACGTCATCTGGAAGTACGACGAAGAGAAGGCAAAGCAAGAATTCCAGTTGCACGACCCCTACACACTGGAACATGTTGACTGGGTGAATCACATCCGCAAGGGTACTGCTCACGAAGAGGCCACAGAGTGCGCTATCTCCTGCATGGCAGGCATCATGGGACGTGAGGCTGCCTACACCGGCAACACTGTCACATGGGACGAGATGACACAGTCTCCACAGGATTTCATGCCCGAGAAACTCGAGCTCGGTCCCCTCGACCTGGCATCGATGACCGTTCCCGTACCCGGAAAGTAAAACACCATCAGCCTCTCTCCCGCACAAGGGAGAGAGCAATGTTCAATGAACAATAACATATTATGCAACGACGTAAATTCTTATTAAGTTCAGTAGCCGGCGCCGCAACTGCAGCGCTGGCTCCTGCCACTCTGCTGACATCCTGCACACCTAAGCAGCAGCCAGCAAAAAACACCACTCCACTCAACCTCTGCTTTCAGGAAGGCATTGCCCTGGGCAATACACTTCAGGAAAAACTCGACTACATGGAGAGCCTCGGAGTGACAGGCCTCGAAGTAGGTGGCCGCGGTTTGGCTGGCCGTGTGGATGAGATAAACAATGCCCTCAAGGGACGCAACATCCGCATGTCTGCCATTTGTGCCGGCTTCGATGGATTCATCCTCGCCGAAGACGGACAAAAAGATGACTTCGACCGCACTATGCGCGAAATCATCGAGGCCGCAGGCAAGATAGGTTCCTGTGGCGTCATCATGGTGCCTGCCTTCAACGGACAGCAGCCCTGCCGCCCACACACAATGGACACCCGCAACTACCTCTGCGAGCAACTCCACAACCTTGGCGAATTTGCACTGCAGTGCGGAACAACCGTCATCCTCGAGCCACTGAACCGTGCCGAATGCTTCTATCTGCGACTCGTAGGAGATGCAGCAGCCATTGCACGCGATGCTGACAGCAAAGGTGTGAAGTGTATGGGTGACTTCTGGCATATGCAGGAAGAGACATCCGACTATGCAGCATTCCTCGCCGCAGGTAAGGACTATCTGCAGCACGTACACATCGCCAGCCGTGGCCGTCGTAAGACACCCGGCGAGGATGGCGAAAAGGACAACTACATCGACGGATTCCGCGCCCTCAAGGAGTTAGGATACGAAGGTTTCGTAAGCTTCGAGTGCGGATGCGAAGGCGATCCCGCCACAGTACTCCCTGCCGCAGTAGAACTGCTCCGCAAGCAGTGGGAAGAAGCATAACAGCCATTCCAACACTAACCCCGTAGGACATCGAAAATAAGGGTTAACCATTATAATGAAAAAGGTCAACCATTATAAGCAGAAAGCCTAACCATTCTTGCCAAATAGGTTAACCCATTTGAGAAGACAAGGCAAACCATACAAAATAAGCCCCAAAGTTCATTTTAAACTTTGGGGCTTATTTTATGCCTCGACACAAAAGACTGCAACAGGAACCTGCCCATATACCTGCGCCATTCGACAAGAACACAAAGTAGAGAAATCCTCTCGAAAAGCAAAAAAACTAAAGCAGGGAAAATAATAACCCCCGACGGAAATTCCATCGGGGGTTAATGTTATTTCTTAATCAGATGGGGAGATGCTTACTTAACAGCAATCTTCTTACCGTTCTGGATGAAGATACCCTTCTGAGCCTTGCTTACGCGCTGGCCAGCTACGTTGTAGATAGGAGCGTTAACGTCGTCAGCATTGATGCTGTTGATGCCAACATCACCAACTGTCAAAGTAGCAACAATTTCCTTTGTGTCAGCTACAGATACACCACCAGTAGTAGAGATTGAGATCTCATACAACTTAATCTCATATACACCGTCAGCGAGGTCTGTAAAAGTCAAGGGCAAAGTCAAAATGTTACCTTCGTTACCCAAGAAAGCAACAGTCTCATTAGGATAGAGTGAATACTGCTTGTTTCCGTCAGATGCATTCTGAATTGCAAGAACGTATGCGATATCAAGAGCAGCAGCTTCTTCATCCTCTGAATATTCTCTTACCCAGTCCATGTCAATACGATCCTCGTTAACAGACATGTACTTAGCAGCCTTAGTCTTTACACCTGCAGGAAGAGCGAGACGGAAAGAGAAAGCGGCAATAGGATCAGCGTTTGTCAAACCGATTTTGAGGTCTGCGGTAGTTACACCAGTCTCAACCTTAATAGATTCAGCAGTAAGAGTGTTCTGTGCAAATGCTGCAACACCGCACAGCATAGCAACCAATGTCATGTAAAACTTTTTCATTGCAATTTAATTTATTAATTTGTTATTACTTTTTTGTTTCTTATTAGGATTATTCAGCACCTGCCATGATATTCAAGACAGACACGAAGTCGGCAATATCAACAGTGCCGTCACCGTTAACATCAGGATTACCTGTAGCCTCACTACCTGCCATTGCATTCAAAACAGATACACCGTCAGCAATATCAACGCTGCCGTCGTTGTTCACGTCGCCCTTAATAGAAGGATCCTCGCCCTTCTCAACAGTCCAAACATATTCGTTGGCATCCTTAGAGTGGATTGTGCCATCAGCCTCAATGGTCTTGATGTTCTTGAGACCTACAGTGTAGTCAGCGGGTTCAACGGTAGCAGCGATCTGTACCTGGATGGTAGCGATTGCACCGTCTGTGCCAGTATAAGTAGTTCCCTCGGGGAGCTCGCAAGACAAAGTTACTGTGCCGTCTGCATTTACTGTTTCTGCAAATACGGGAGCTACGCCTTCTGCATAGCGACCACCGGTAGCAGTCATGCTCTCAGCAACATAAGTAAAGCCTTCGGGAAGAACGAGTGTGCAAACCCAAGAGTTGATTGCATTCTTGTTCTTCAGGTTCAGAGTAAGCTCTGAAGTACCATTTGTTTTGCCATTCGCGCCAGCTGTCAGATAAACCTGATAAGCATCAATAAGAGATGCCCACATAGCTGTCATCATGAAGAATGACACCAAGGAAAGTAAAATTCTCTTTTTCATAAGATTTTAGGTTTTATTATTAGTTATGTTTCTTTTATACCTTTTCTGCTGCAAATTTAGTGCTTTTTTAATAATCACCAAAACTTTTCTACTTTTTTTTTCTTCTTTTATTATTTTTTGAAAATGGCAAGAAACCGATTTCGTTTCGAATAGTATTTTCCTCCTTTATTTTCAAGCCTTAGCGACGGTTGCTGCGGAGTTTTTTGCATTGCATTTGTCATGCGGGGAAATTTCACGCGTGAACTTGGCTGAATGGACGCGTCCGTTTGAGCAAGTGGACGTGTCTGTTGTGCTTTCCTGATTTAGGTTGTCAGTTTAGAGAGTTATTCCTATAATTACTTTACAAATCGTTGTTTTGCTGCAAGGCACGGAGGAGTCTATATGCCACGAGCCCGGAAGATGGTGTCGCGTGCCTCGGTTATCTTTCGGAACTTCTCTTCTGCAGCTTCGCGGGCAGCCTCTCCCTTCGATTCTACACGGTCGGGATGGTAGCGCAAAGCCATTTGACGATAGGCTTGCCGCACCTCGTCGTCGGTTGCTGTCTCGCGAATCCCAAGGGTTCGATAGGCTTCCTGCAAAGTGACATCCACATACGGTTGCCACTCGCTCTTCTGCCTTTGGTAGCCGGAAAAGTCGTCTGCCGAATTGTTGCGAAAGGTGAAATGGATAACCGGACGCCGATACATGGAGTCGATGAGCCAACCCAACAGGAAACCGAAGATGAGTCCACGACCTCCACCTATATTCCAGCCTATAATGGCAAAGATGAGTTTGAAGCTAAGCAGACATGACATAGATTAATCTCTGTTTGTGGTTATACGGTTTGTCTGAGTTTCTCGGAAAGATCCTCAACAGGCACAATCTGATACTCTCCGTCCTTGAGCCAGACAATGCGACGGGAGACAATGGGAACACCAATATCCTCGAGCATCAGTGCATAGAAACTCAGTTGTATGGAGTAAAGCGTATAGTCTTCTTCCGGCATACAGTCGAAAGGCGGACGAAGCATTCGCCCGTAACGACGGTTGTATTCGTTCTGAAGTTTGGAGTTCGTCTTATAATCGAGAATAACGAACCCTTCCGGTTGGCCGTCGCTGCCATCGTTATAATACAACATATCGAATGTGCCGGCAAGTTGCTGCTTGAGATTCCGCTCCAAACATGGATTCTTACCGCTATACACCTGGGCCTCGTTAAGCACGAGGTGCATGCTGCGAGGCATCTCGTTCATGAACTTCAATGCAGCCTCTTCCTTCGGATGAAGCGGAGCAAGGAATCCATACTCCTTCATGTACTGATTCTGCATCGCCGGGCAAATGCGTTCCGACAAGCCTGCACGCAAATAGCCAAGGCTCTCACCATAGGAATGGGTCTTCGTGCCAAGTTTCATGGCACGGAAAGAATTCTGGCGCCACTGCTGTATCCAGTATTCGGGCGTCATTCCCTTCTTCGAAGCATAGCGTTCTGCCTGGAGCTGTTCGTCGAATGGCTCACGAATAAAACGGTGAACGACATTCGTAACAGAAGGCAATGTCTTGCCCGAAAGCACATAACGATGCTCGTCCTCATAAAACTCAAGGTCCTCAAACTCAAGGAGTACCTTTCTGCGTATCTCTGTTACCACTGAAGGCTCGCCAGCCACAGTGAACATCTTATCATTGAACATTGATGAACTTCTTGCCTTGAACGATGTTTATGCCTTTCATTGGACGGCTGAGACGCTGGCCTGCAAGATTATATACCCCGCCTCTATTCGGAAAAGGGAGCGAAACGGCATTGACGTTTGTCCAATCACTGTCGGGACGACCTACGCCAACCAATGCATCTGTATAAGTGGGCATGAACTCCGAAACCTGTATCACATTATTGCCACCTCCCTTACGGGCTGTTATCTCCCACTTGAAACTCTGATATGCTTTTGTGGTCTCTGCTGGCAACTTATATGTATATGTCGTGAAGTTCACGTCCTGAAGTTTTGTGTCGTTGGCGACAGAAGCAATCACCTCCCACGAAGCATCGTCCTTGCCGGGGTTGCTGTCGGCAGTAGAGCCATAGAAGGTCCATGTCTTAGGATTGCGACCTGAATAAGAGGCATTGTCGTTGGCTGTCGTAATCTTATAGCCCGTCACATAGATGGGGTGTGTTGCATGGAAGATAACGTAGACAGGGTTGCCTTCGCCACCATTGAGGCACCATTTGGTTGATGTGCTTCCGTCGAACAGTTTATCGTAGTTCTCGCCCGATCCAAAACCTCCTGTGCCATCGTCGGAGATGAAGAAGACATCTGCCGTACCTCTCTCATACTCCTTCTCCTTCATAGGACCATAATACACCTCATTTGTGCTTTGTGCCAGATTGTCGATATCCGTTACGCCACCAAGAGGCGCATATATTTCGAGGCTGGACTTAAGCATCTTGCCATTACATACTGCCGCTATTTCTTCCGGTGTCATACCTGAACGCCAGAAGAACAGTTCGCTGACCTCACGACTGTTGTTTGCATCACCCAGGCTCACTGTCTCTATTTTTGCCAGACGTTCTCCTATTTCACCGGCTTTTGTCTTGTTGACATAGAGAATGGTGCGACGCTGTGCATAATAACTCGTCAGAGTGACATGATGCCAGTTGCCATCGTTAATCTTTGTGGTTGAGGTAACAGAAGAACCCGTAGGAGCAGTATAGGTAACTGTGCCGTCGGCATTCACCCGAACGATTGCTTTTTCTGTGCCGGAGGCCTGGGTCAGGCATACAACCTGGCCTTCTGTTCCTTTAATACGAAGTGTAATTGTGAACGGATGAACTGTCTCTTCCGGCTCGAAGTATATTTCGTTGCCAGCTTCGATGGTCATGCTCTTTGTCCGATTGCGTACCGGTTGTGGCTTGCCTGCCTTGATGGCATCGAAGAGTGAAGGCACCATTGCGTACATGAACTCCACATGGCCTGCAGTGTTCTGGTGATAGGTGTCGGCCACATAGCCGTCTGCCCATTGGCCGTTACCCTTATCGATAGAACCAAGTACATTGGTGGAAGCGACATCCCACTCGTGGATGAGGAGATTCAGTTTCTTTACATAGTTATAGTCTGTCTCGTTGTAATCGCTACGGGTATAGTTGTTCATCACCATAGGTATCTTGCCATCTGCACGAACTTGCTTTATCAGTTTGAGCATATTGTCGCGCCATTGGCTGAAGACGGCGTCGGGATTGCTGGCACCATGAATACCTTCATTGCCAAGCGAAAGGCCAAAGACAACATAACGGCCGAAGTCGCGGATGAGATCGTCGTAACGATTGAGGAGATTGACTGTTGTGTTGCCACCGATAGATACGTTGCTTGTGTAGAAAGGCGTGCTGCTCTTGCCTTGTTTATGACGGGCGATGAGTTGCTGACCATAGAGATAACGATAGCCTTTATAGTCTGTTGCACCTTGTCCGTTTGCCACAGAAGAGCCGAAGACAGAGATGCGATTCTCGTCGATGGGTGCAGAGATGTTGTAAACCATCTGCTTCATGTCGACTGTAACGGTGTATGTTCCGGCGTTCTGATAGATGTTTTCTGTGCTTTGCCCCTTTTCTGTTTCGCCAAGAGCATATCTTGTGGATGCGCCTTGCAGGCGTTTGATGGCATAGGCATCGTCGTTGTTGAGTGCGAAATACATCGTCTTGTCCACCCACTGTTGCGAGGATGTCTCCTGCAATGTTACTTCTCCTTCGAAGACACCATCGCCCTTATAGGGAACTGCAGGACTGCCTGCGCCCATATTGCCACGGATGTTCATGGTGACAGGGAGAACGGTTACTGTATTGTATGCGGTGCTGACGGTGATGCGGGCCACACAGTTTTTACTTACAGAGAAAGGTGTGTTGCCTTCTGTGGCGAATGTTCCGTCGCCGTTATCAGAGAGTGTGATGGCCTCGCCATCGGTAATTCCGGTCAGGGTGAAAGTGCCTGCATTGAGGCGAGCAAAGGCTTCGTAGGTGTCGTTGCCGATGGCTTTAAATGTTACGTCTTCGGCATTCCCGCTTAATGTAAGGCCAGTGAATTCGATTGGGTCTTCGGGGCGTGTGCCACCGGTGTACTCTTCCACTCTCATTGCGCTGATGTGTGCCATGCCGAACACGCGCTGATAGGTGATGACGATATTGCCATCCTTGTCGGGATAGATGTAGTCGGTCTGGAGGATGCTGCTCAGGTTGCCGTTATAGCCTTCGCCGCCTACTTCGGAGCCCGATGTGGTCTGTCCGCCTGTCCAGATGCGTTGTCCTTTGAAGTTATAGAGTGTGCAGCGGTTGTCTGTGTGGTTGCGTGAGCCATAGATATAGAAGCGGTAGCAACGGTCTGTTTTGAGTCGGGAGAATTTGAAGGAGCGAACTTCGGCATTGTCGATGAAGACATAGTCTTCTGTCGCTGTCTTGACGGCGAGATCGCCCAGGTCGTCGGCCGAAGGGTTATTGTTGCCGCCGGCATCTACGCCGTTGGTATAGGTTTTCTCCACTACGGTGAATCTTGCCGTGGTTGTGGTTCCTGCGCTATTTTTAATGGTGATGGTCTTGTTGGCGGAGATGGCATTGCTGCTGCTTGACCCGGAGGTGACGTTGTTCCACTTGTTGCCGTTGGCATCTGTGGTTGTCTGATGTCCTCGGGTGGCATTGCTTGTCTCGCCGAAGTCGAAGTACATTTTCTGTGCCAGGGTGAGTTCCTGGTTGGGTCGTTCCATGCCGGAGACTTCTTCAACCTTCATGCAGTTGAGATAGACCATGATGCCTGAGCTCTTTTTGATGATGGTGAGGTCGATGTTTCCGTTCTTGTCGGGGAAGATGACGTCTGAGGTCAGTACGTTGTTGTTATTGCCGTCGTAGCCGCCGTTGCCTATGTCTGTGCCCGACATGGCCATTTCTTCTCGCCAGCAGTTCTCGCCTGTGAGGTCGAACCATGCTGCGCGGGTGTCTGTTGCCGTGCGCGAGCCGAAGAGATAGAAGCGGTAGCCTTTGGTGAGATCGAGTCCTTTGAGGTGAATGACGCCATAGTCTTGTCCTCCTTCCAGGAAGATATAGTCTTGTGTTGCGCTTTCGATTGCGAGGTCTCCGAGCAATGATTTGGACGGGCTCTGCAGTCCTCCGTTCGTATAGCCGTTGGTTGAGAAACGTGTTGAGAGTTGCAATTTGCAGTCGGTGGCAGTGTTATCGGATGTCACGAGGCCGATGGTCTGCGGATAGGCCTTGTCGGGTGCTCCGGTTCCTTTGCCGAAGATGTTGTTCCAATAGTGTCCGTTGGCGTCGGCTCCAATGGTCTTGTAGCCTTGGTTTGCCACATTGTTCTGTCCGAAATCGACATAGAAGGTGCGTTCCACCGTCTGCGCAGTGGCATTCAGACAACCTGCGAAAATGGCAAGTGCCAGCAAGATACGACTTTTCTTCATAGTGGGTGTATGTGTAAGTTTTGTTATTATTTTGCTGCAAATATCATACTATTCTCCGTAATTTGCAAGCATTTCCGGATAAAATAGGCCGGTGCTTGCGTACGAGAGTTCCCCCTCGTTTGTGCAGGAGGTATGCCACGTCTGCAAACATGGCAGTAGATGTCGGGCAGAATGGTTAACCTTTCGGGCAATAATGCTTAACCATTATTTGGATAATGGTTAAGGGTTTTTGGCAGACAGGCACGCCTTGTTCCGACGACAGCCTCGTGGAGGTCTCCACTCCCCTACTTCACCTCGATTCTTTCACCTGCGGTCTGCGACTGGAACTCGGGTGCATAGAGACTGGAAAGACGAGCCGACGGCAGGAGATATGTGCCGTTTCCGTTCATGAGCCATTCTTCTTCTATGACGTATGTGCCTTGCGGCAATCGGTCTATGAAGTACTCGGTGCTGGCATCGTGCATGGCCTGGTAATAGCCGAGGCCGTTCTGCCAACGGTATCCCGACAACTGCTGCGCCGGTTCTGCCACTGCCGGACGGGGTGCTCGCAGGCTGACGTACTCATAGTCGCGGTCGGTTGTAATGGTATAACGTACACGAACACGGTCGCCCGCACGAAGTTCGTCCCTCCCACCGACCTCGCGACGGACGGTCATCCCCTCACGATGGCTTTCCGCTTCCGCTGCCGGCAACTGATATTGGGCATAGACGGCTCCCCAGGAAAGAAGTCCCTCTTCCTCTCCCTTCAAGGGAGATGTGCTTTGCTGAACAATATAGAGTTCCTTTGCATCCGTTACTGGTTCCACCACCTCGCGGACATAGTCGACCGAAGACTCGGGCAGTTGCAGGCTGCGAACCTGTTTGTCGTAAGCGACCCGACCTTCCCATCGGCCCTCCGAACTGCTGAAAGGACTTTGCATCAATGCATATACAGCGTCTGCCGACTGCACCGGGTGCTCCCATGCCAGCGTCCTCTTCTGCCGGATGAGCCACTCTGTCATGCCGGCAAGCAACGCCGTCTCCTTCGGTTCAACTGTGCGGACAGCCTCCATCAGATTGACGTGTGTCTCCACCTTACGGTCGATGCTCACAAAATTGCCACCCGGATAGGCCAGATACAGACCGTCCTGATGACGAAGCAACTCATGGATGCGAGGCATCAGAGCCTGAGCCTTCTTCGACTCACCCACACTCTGCAACACGATTGCCGCCAGCGCACGCGGTTCTCTGTCCAGGTTGTCCGCCTGTCGCCTCAAGAGCGAAACCATATAACGGGCATCGTCATCCAAGGTCTTCCTATACATTATATATATATATAGGTAGCGAAGTTCAGCAAGAGACAACACGGGATTCTTCGCCTTGCGCAACTGCTCCACCTCCTTGTGCATTTCCTTCTCGAGGAAAGCCATCGCGCCATCGAGTATCTCGGCTTCCAAAGTCGACAATTCTCCTTTTATCTTGCCAAGCCTTGCCAACAGCGTTGCAACCTCCAACGTCATACCCAGACTGCCCTTCATGCCAGGGAACCAGCCGAAAGAGCCGTCCTCGTGCTGACGAACGGAAAGGGCCGAAAGCAACACAATGCGGTGGCGCTCCTGCTCCACCTCGACGAAAAGCGACGACAGACGCTGCCAGCTTGTCTTCTGGCGCTGAGCATCAAGCATCCAAGGCGTCTCGTCGAGAAGAATATCCGCCAGTTGCTGATTCCTCATAAGCGGGCTCTCCCACTCCATTTCCTTACCCTTAGCACCCTGCTCCTCAACATAAGTGCGAACCTCTGGATAGGTGTGTGCAATGTGATAGGCAAGGGCTCCGCCATAATAGGCAGAGGCAACAGAGAGAACATCGCTGCGGGTCGGAGCGGTCAGGGATGGCAATGTCTGCAAGGCAAGACTGAGAGGTTCGGTAATATGCTCAACCGTCAAAGTCTTATTGGCAGCCTTCGGGTTACCATTTGCAAAGAGTGCAGACAAGTCCACCGACAGCGTTGTATCCCCTTCGAGCACATAAGTCTTCGTCTCTGTAACGCTTTGCATATCGGAAAGGACAGGCAAATAACGCATCTCACCATCGCTAGCGTCCTTACCCATTGCCTTCCATCGAACGGCAAGCAACGGATGGGCGGTGCTCGCATCGAACGTCATGCTATAAACAGCCTCTTTGCCCGGCTCAAGTTCAAACCTCACCTTCATCGTCTTTATACGCTTGTCGTTCGAAACATCAACGACTTCCAATATGGCTTCGCCCTTCTGGCGTTTCTCCGAAGCATTGCGAATGGAAGCCGTCAGCGTAGCCTCATCACCGTTTCGCAAGAAGCGAGGCAACGACAACTCTGCCATCAGTTCTTTCTTCGCCACAACAGTCTCCTGCCATTCTGCAGTCATCATATCCTTCGTGTGCGCCAAACCATGCAAATGCCACGAAGTGAGTCCTTCGGGCAAGGTAAACTCAATGGATGTCTGCCCCTTGCTGTCAGTGCGAAGTTGCGGATAGAAGAAAGCCATTTCCGAAAGGTCGGAACGGAGTCCGGCTGCAGTAGGAGTTTCAGACAAAGCATCATCCTCCACCACTCCGCTGTTCGCACTCTCCTCCTCAACCTGCCCTGCACTCCTATCAAAAAGAGTAGCCCCTGTTGCAACCATTGTCTTTGCCATCGGTGCAGCGAACGAATTCATAGCAACGCCCTCGGTTCTTGCACCACGCAAACGCATGGTTTTGCCTCCTCTCGACATAATTGCACTTCGGAAGAACTCATCGCTCCACCCTCCAAAGTCATAAGCATCATAAGGAAGGAAACGCAACGGCAGGTTCACCTCCCAATAAAGTTTGCGAGCAAACAACTCGAAAGCATTGACCCGAGGCAACACATTGCGCCTGCAAGTACGGTCAACCAACAAATTCATGTCATACGGAGAAAGCACATCGAGCGAGGCATCGTACATTCCAAGCATAACATTTGCCAAAGCAGGACTGCCGTCAGGATGCCTCAAGGTAAGCCGCCATTGCTCTTTTTGTCCGGGTTGCGAATAGTTACGGAAGGTGTCCCAATGCATTCGAAGCCGTGTATCCGGTTGCTCCAGTTTGAAGTCTATTGTCTCTTGCCTGAAGTTTCCCTCATACATCAGCATCAATGTCACAGACAAATGATGGCGGAATCGTTCTTCGTAAGGCACTTCAACAAGCATTGCACTATTGGAAAGATGCAACACAGTATCACGAACAACACCACATTCGCCTGTCATAATACAATAAATCCAAGCATCCGACAAGGTCGTGCCTACTTGGAAACGTGCAGGTTTCTCATGGGATATGGTATCACAAGGCGTGTAGAGCCACAAATCGTGATTGCCCTGGAGTTGCGTGTCGGTAATGGAAAAGATCGTGAACTCTGCTTTGTATGATGCCGTATCGTCTTTGATTTCTGCTTTTGCGTAGAGGTCGTATTTGCCAGAGGGCAGGGTTCGAAGTGATTCTGGAATGGTATCTTTTCCCGAAGGAACGCAGAAACGCTCAACCTCCTTGCCGTTTTTTGACAAGATACAAAGTACATTACCCTCAACGGCCTTGTCGTTGCTTGCAAAAAGATTGAAGCGCCATGGTTTGAGCGACTCTCGATTCTCCTGTTCAGGCACATTCCCTTGCATCCTTAAGGGCGTGCTGCAAAGCGTCAGACGAGTGCTTCCCTGCTGCGTTTCGCCTTCGAGACTGAACACATCCACATTGAGAGACAGTGTCTGCCCCCATTGTAATTGTTCTTTTGTCAATGCCTTTGAAACTGGAACAGTGATGCTGAAACGACCTTCTTCGTCAGTAAAAAGGGTATCTATCTTATGTAATTCTCTTGGAGCGACTCGCCTATACCACCAACTTTGCTGCCATTGATAAGTTCCGGTTACGCGGGCATTGCCTACCGGCCACTGGCTATATGTCATGGCTCTACCTGTAAGAGTGATGCTGTCGACGGGCAAAGTGATGGCAGGAGCCTCGTCCATCTCCACCAAGAATGTTGGACGGCGGTACTCTTCGACGAGGAATTCATGATAATGATTATTGATGCGAATGCCATAACGACCAGGCAAACCCGATTCGGGCAGTTGGAGGCTGTCCTTCAGGGTGCCGAATGAGTCGGTTTTCAATGTATGTTCTGCAATTTTCTGATTGTTGGCATCGATGAATATGAGCTTACATTCTGCTCCTGCTTCTACTCGTGGTGGGCGGTCGTGACTTTGGGTATGGGCAATGACGCCTACATAAACCATCTGTCCAGGACGATAGATGCTGCGATCTGTGTATAGATTAAAATGGAGAGTGGCGTTGTTTTCTATTCTTTGAGTATTGCGCCAACCTAAAGATTCCTTCTTGTGGGCTGTATCTTTGGCTCGCGACAGTTCTACATATACTGTTTCATTCTGTCCGACACGGAGTTCGGCAATTCCTCTGCTGTCCGTAGTTCTTTCCGCGATTAGTATGTAATCCTGCTTGTCTTTTCTGTAGAAGGCGGCCTTTACTCCCTGCTGAGGTTTGCCGGACATTGCGTCTGTAACCATTATGCGCTCTTTCCCGTCGGGCATAGCAACAGACATAAATGTAAGAGCCGACACACGTGTCAGGATTGTTTTGGGTTCGTATTTGTCTGTTTTCTCCTTTGTAGTGCCAGTCAAGACAAGTGCATATTGTCCGAAATCTGGTGTGTGCCAACGCAATGTGTCGTGCTTTGTTTCGAGAGGAGACGCGTTGTCAATGTTGATTGGTAAGGTTTCAATGAGTGTACCTTTGTGCTGTACCTGCTCGAATCTTGTTCCAGATGTTTCTTCGTTACCGAACTCGAAGTCATTCGGCATGCGGTAGACAGCGATGCTGCCTGTTTGCATATTCTTAATTTGGAGGGGGATGTCGTAATCTCTCTTGGGATAATACATCTCGAGGAACCTTCCGGCAAGCAGCGGACGATGCAGTGAGATGAGCCGATTGCGCAACTCGTTTGCCTGACGGCTCTGGGGATAACGCCTCAAGGCGTCTTGCAACAGTTCCTGCTGCTCTTGGTCTGTTTTGTCTGGCAAAGATGCAAGTTGCAGATAGACTTGTGCGCAGGCAGGCAAGTCGGCATATTCGTTGCGCAGGCTTTGTAAGGCTTCTTCCTGTTTTTCGCTGTAGTTTTCCAGTATGGAATCGAGCCGAAGCAGCAATGTTGCTTCGCGAAGGTTGTGTCTGCGGTAGACTTCGATGATGTCGCCCACATTGGGGACGAGGTGTTTTTCCCTTAGTTGAAGGGGAATATCCTGTTTGGCGCTCTGCCAGATGATGTATAGAAGGTCGTCGTTGAATATGGCATTGTCTTTGCCTTGCTGTACCAATGGCTTTGCATCTGTCAGTTTGCAGCGATGGAGGGCTTCGGTGTTCTGCAATGCTTGTGCATAGAGGTTGGCTGCATGGGACAGATATTCCTGCCGGCTCCACTCTTGTATGCTGTCGGGATGGCTGGTGGTCTGGCTGTCGTAGCGTTGCGAACGCCATTGGTTTTGGCATAGCAGTCGAGCCATTGCTGCACGATAGATTGCCTGTGCCGTAGGGTCTTTCTCCTGCAACATTTCGCCTTTGAGTTGTCGCCAGTCGTGGAAGAAACTGTCGGGCGTAATGTCTTCTCGTTTCTGATTGTCTTTCAAGACGGCGGCCAAGCGCAGGGTTGCTTTCCGACAGGCTTTGCTGCGGTCTTTGTCGCTCTGCATGATGCCTTGCCAAACGGCTCTTTGCAGGTCGCCCTGCTGATTGTCGTCTGAATACTCCCAGTACATTGCTCCGCGCAATCCTTGCCGGTGTATGTATGCACACTTCTCGGCTATGGAGCGCGGAGAGTCAAAGCCCATTGTCAGTTTGCCGTTCCTGTCGGCCAGGTAGGATGCTTTTGCCACAGCATCCCATCGTTCGATGTCTGTCTGCGCGAAACGGTCCTTGTAGTCCATGTACTTCCCTTTTTCTCCTCTGCCGTAGAAGGGCATGCCGAGAACCATTTTGCCATAGGGGACTCCTGCCTTGCGATGTGCCTCGACGACTTCGGAGGCACAGAGCCAACCGACGTTTGGCGAGCGGTAGAGTGCCGAGTGGTGTTTGGGCGCGTTGCCCATGTCGTAGGCCATCACGTTGACCACATCGAGATACTGCACACAGGTGCGGAAGTCGATGAACTGTGCGCTGCCCACGCTTGCCAAAGTGAGCCAGAGTTTCTTTCCCAGAGCCTGCCTGAGGTCGCGCATCAGGAGGGTGAAGTTTTCGGTGTCTTTGGGCGACGAACTGATGCCGGCACTGTTCTGCGTGGGGTATTCCCAGTCGATGTCGATGCCGTCGATGCCCAGTTCATCGCACAGGCGACGGCAATCTCTGGCAAAGGCCTTTCGGTTTGCCTCGTCGGCAGCCATCTCGCTGAAACGGCCACTGCCCCACCCGCCTATGCTCAGCATGATGCGGAGGTTGCTGTTTTTTTTCTTTAGGGAGACAATGTCGCGCAGACGCTTTTCGTTGTCGATGCGCACACCATTGAACTGCTCGTTGACATGGCCGAAAGCATAGTTGATGTGCGTCATCACCGTCGGGTCGGGCATTGTCCGCGTCCACGACGTGACGTAAGCCACCACTACCGGCTCCGACCCTTTGCCTGCAAAAACAACAAGAGTGCAGACAAGGGCAACGAGAAAAGCAAAAAAGTGTTTCATATATTTGTGCTTAAAAATCAACACCTTCAGCCTCGCTGGGAAACATGGCATAGGTTGTTGGAAAACATGGCGTGCCTTGTTGGCAAAATAGGTTAACCTTTCCGGCCAACTTAACGTGCCTTGTTGGGCAGAAAGGCACGCCATGTTTTCGGACAGCCTTAAATCTCTTCGAGCAGAGCCTTCAGGAACACCCAGAACTTGGCTACGCTGGGGATGTTGCAACGCTCGTCGGGCGTATGAGGACTGCGCAGTGTGGGACCGAAACTCACAAGGTCCATCTTCGGATAGACACCGCCTATGATGCTGCACTCCAAGCCTGCATGGCACACCTGCACCTTAGCCTCTTCGTTGAAGAGTTTGCCGTAAACCTCCACCATCTTAGCCGTGATGGGGCTGTCGAAGTTCGGCTGCCAGGCACCATAATGCCCTCCGAACTCAACCTTCATGCCTGCCATAGAGAAACAGCACTCCTGCATCTCCTGAATGTACTCCATCATCGTCTCGTTGCTCGAGCGAGCCAGAATAAGAACACTCGCCTCGCCGGCACCGATGTTGATGATGCCTATGTTGCTACTCGTTTCAACAACAGACGGAATGCTGGGAATGTTGCGCAACACGCCATCGTGACAAGCCATAATGGCATCGACAAGATTGTCCTGAATCTCTACCGGCACCTGGCCCGCAGGCATCCTTGTCTGCTCCACCGTCAGCGTAATGCCCTCTTCCACACCACGGAACTCGTCGGCAAAAACCTGCTGGCAATACTGAGCCAACTCACAAAGGTCCTCATAGTTCTCCTCTGGAATAGACAACACAACCGTAGCCGTACGGGGAATAGCATTGCGCATGTTGCCACCCTGCCAAGAGCAAAGACGCGCCTCATCGTCGGCAATAGCCTGACGCACAAAGCGAGCCATCAACTTGTTGGCATTGCCTCGGCCCTCGTTAATCTCCAATCCGCTATGGCCACCACGGAGACCCTTGAGCGAAACCTTCACCGCAATGTCACCCTCCTCAGGGGCAACATCCTTATATTGCATCGTGGCACTGATGTTCACACCGCCTGCCGAACCAATAACAAACTCACCCATCGTCTCATTGTCAATGTTGAGCAAAATGTCGCCCTTCAGCGTATCGGCAGAAAGGTTATTCACACCATACATACAAGTCTCTTCGTCTGCCGTAATAAGAGCCTCCAACGGACCATGCTCGATGTCGCAGCTCTCCATCACAGCCATAATAGCAGCCACGCCCATACCGTCGTCGCTACCCAACGTCGTGCCCTTCGCCTTCACCCAATCACCGTCAATGTAAGTCTCGATGGGGTCCGTTTCGAAGTTATGAGTGCTCTCGTCAGTCTTCTGCGGCACCATATCCATGTGAGCCTGCAACACTGCACACGGACGATTCTCCTTGCCCGGAGTGGCAGGCTTACGCATTACAATATTCTCAGCATTGTCCTTGAAGGCTTCAATGCCGTGTTCCTTAGCCCAATCAAGCAGAAACTGCTGTATCTTTCCGAGATGCCCACTCGGACGAGGCACCTGCGTAAGCAGATAAAAATTCTTCCAAATAATCTGAGGATCGAGGTCTTTAATCAATGTAGCCATATTTCTTTTCTATATTATATTAGTTAATGTATATCGCAAAGATAAGGAAAAAACACGAATCAAGAAATAAGACATAATGACTATCTAATGTAAATTATGAATTATTCACATTAATAACCCGGTGCAGGATTGACAACAAGCCGTACAAAACCCGACACTTATCTCACATAAATGATAATTGTATTGAACGCAACAAGAACTATCCAACAGTAAATACCCTCATTTACAAATCACCAACTATCTTTGCAACATTCCAGTTTCCGCTTTGCCGATACGCCTCTTCTGTACCCTCCGGCACATGCAAAGTTATTCCTGTCTTATTGAAGATGGGTGGCACTACCTGTGGCACCTGAGCATGATTATAAACATCTGTCAGGCTGTCGCAATAGAAAAACACATACTCACCAATCGTATTCACAGAGGCAGGAATGGTTACCTCCCTCAAATTTGTGCAACACCAAAACACCCCACGACTGATAGTGGAAAGTGTAGAAGGCAATGACAGCCTCTCCAACGACGAACAGTGAGCAAAGCAGTCCAGGCCAAGCACTTCCACTCCTTCGGGAATGGTCAGCCTCTTCAGCCCACGGCAACTGGTAAAAGCATTGTGACTTATCTTTTTTATGTTTCCTGAAAAAGACAAACTTCTCATAGCCTTCATGTCATCGAAACACTTTATCCCTATTCTTTCCACGCTTTCGGGAATATCCAGCGACAATACCTCGTGACATCTATTGAAAGCCATGTCGCCAATCTCGCGCACACCATCTGGAATATATACCGATTGTACGGTCCATCCGGCATAGGCTTCACTATCTATGGCCACAGTCTTGTAGGTCTTTCCGTTGTGAGGTACCTCCTCGTGAATGTATAGGTCTCTCAATTCTCTTCCGCCCACTGCCATGCAGGTCAAACTGTCTTCACTCAGTATGCGGTAATATATCTCGTCGTAACTGATATCGTATGCAGGCTGTCTGAACCACCATTTCAGTTCCAACTGTGCAAACCTATAGGTATCCGTCTTTGAAAAAGTAAAAATTCCCAATGCGAAGGACAGTGTCAATACAGATGCTATGGTTAAGCGCATCAGCCATTTGCGTCTGTGCGTCACGTCCATTAACACCTCATCCACATTGGCATAACGATTCTGCATGTCGGGCTGGATGCATCTGTCTATAATCCGTTGAAGGCGTTTGGGGACATTCACACATGCCGCCTCCTTTACATACAGCATCAACCGTCCCACGGCATAGATGTCTGTGCGGGCATCCACCCGTTCCAAAGCACCATCCTTCAGTTCAGGAGCAGCATATTCGTAGGAGCAACCCGCCGTATGGCTGTAGGCATCGGCAAAACAAAAACCCAGATCAATAATCTTAACATCGTTGTTCACTTGTGTGAGCATCACATTGTCGGGTTTCAGGTCCATGTATGCCACATTAGCCTCGTGCAGAGCCTTCAGGCCCTTTAGGATTTGCACGAAAAGTTTCTCGAAGTTGTCACCACGACTGAAGTATTCTGGCTCTTGGACCAGTTTCTCGTCCAGCGTATGCCCATTCACATGCTCCATGAGAATATACAGTCCATCGGCATTCTCGTCAATCGACTCATACTTGACTATATACTTGTCATTGATGCTACGCCCTACTTCATATTCCTTTTGGTAGGCAGAACGGTATCGCCAATCGTCCTTCAGTTTGGAACGTAACTGTTTCATAAAGAACTCCCTGCCCTCTATGCGTACAAGATATGAGTTTGAGGTAGCTCCCCTTACGCCCAAGCGTTTTATTTCCTCAGCATCCTTGTTACCGAGAGTACAAGAATCCACCCTCATTTAAATTCCTCTTTTGATTGTTTATAATACACCTATAGTACAATGAACTTCACTCCCCCTTCACGTCCACATACATAGCTTACAGGTTCTCCTCCCTCATGTTTCAGCTGAGCCAAATACATAGGTTCGCCCTCTACCACAAGCCCACAACGGAAAGTATCGCCCGCGTTCAGTTTGCTGTTCACCGACTCTAAAACGGAAAACACCTCATAGCCCTCGTGCCTTATGGTAACCACACGGTCGGGGTGCCACATCAGGCGAACAATGGCACCCCTTGCCAATGAATTTGTTATCAAAGACTTGTTTTTCAGGAAGTCGCTCTCCACTTTTCCCGTAGCGCTCGACTCCTTGTAATACGTCATCCAATCCGTGTAGCCCACCATCCGGGCCAAAAGATTCAGCGTGCCCAGGCGCGGTTGTCATTCATTCTTCTTGCCAAGGTAACCCCAGAATCGTTTCAAGGTCATGGCACTGATGTTCTCCTTTGTTGTAGTAAATACACAACTGGACAAATAGTCGAAATCGCATGGCGTAAGCATTGGCCGCCCAACTGCCTTCTCCACCGATTTCTGCAATCTTATGTATATTTCCTGAACGGATACCATTCTATTTGTTTATTTCCTTTCTGCAAAAATATGCAACTTTTTTAACATCCCTCTCATTTATTCTCGTTAAAAACATTCTGCACAACAAAATGTACCAAAGTGTACCAAGAATTCGTGGAATAATTGCCGTATTTTTGCAAAAATCTATATTATACATTTTACACTATGAAGAAACTGATTTATATTTTGTGTGCATCGTTTATGATGCTATTCTCTTCATGCTGCTATGAAGATGAGATCAATGACATTTATGACCATTTAGAACAATTGGAAGGTTCAAAAATCCCCATGCTTGAACAACAGATTGGTGGCATCAATGCATCATTGACTGAACTTAATGCCGTGCACGAAGCACTGAGACAACTCATCAGCGAACTCTCAAACAAACAGGAAGAACTGCAAAACCAGATTGACAACAATGCGGCGGCTGATGCAGCTGAAAAAGCAAAATTGGAAAAGGAACTGAAAGACCTGAAGGCGCTCATCGCGTCACTGCAAAGCAAGGATGAAGAACTCACACAACAGATTGAAGAGCTACAAAATTACGTGAACAACGAAATATCAGGACTGCATAATTGGGCAGAAGGAACATTTGCAACTTTGGAACAATATGCGCAGATGCAGACGGAACTCGCAGCAATCAAGGCTTTGATTGATA
>JAGBTN010000001.1 GCA_017631315.1 Bacteroidaceae bacterium
CTGCTATCGTTTCCTGCGGTTCCAAGAGTGCTCAGGTCGATGGCTGAAAACTGTTCGATGCTCTGCTCTAAGGCTCCAACCATGCGTCCTCCATCGATGAATGCAAAGTAGATGTAATGGGCTGCTGCTGCCAATATGGACCCGAAGGTCATGATAAGCATTGCATACACAAGTGCTTGGACGAATTCAATGTGTCCATCGAGACATCGGTCGCGATAGGTCCTTACCAATCTATAAATAAGATAGGGAACCAATAGGGTGAGCCCGATGAAGAGCAGTCCGGAGAAGGCGGAATTGAAACTTAGGGGAAACAGACAAAACTTACCTATGTAGTACGCGCCTACCACTACGCCTGTATTCATGGCGTAGTTTATTATGGTAGGGTGCTGTTGATTCGCTTGATTACTCATGGCTTATCGTATGCGTACTGCATTAGGATTGTTTGACTTTTATTGCATTGTGAACGCCATGCCGATGCGCAAGCCGTTGTACTGGTCGAGCAAGGTGTTGAGCAATGCCAATGTACTGTTGGTGCTCATAGAACCGATGGCCTTGAGGATGCGGAGCAGACCGTCGCTCTGGTATACGATGTTGATGGTGCCGGCATCATAAACAAGATAAGCGGTGGTCTTTATGAGTGCTCCGAAGTTTAGAGTGAGCTCTTTGGTCTCCGTGTTGTACTCGTAGGTGCCATTCAGCGAACGTTTGCCTGCTGTAAAGATACAGGTATTGTCCTCATTGAAGGTCATGTTACAAGTGCCCTCCTTGATGTTGAGTTTAGCCAGATATTTGTCGACCTTGGCCTCTACCTGAGAAGCGATAGCGTCGCTACCAAGAGTCGCCAATGCATTTTCACTCTCAAAAACGAAAGCAGATCCCTTGAAGTTCCATGTGCCGATGAGTGTCTGTTGGTTGACTGTTGTGAAAGAGTTGAGAATCGAACCCAGGAGTCCTGATACTACACCGTCGGTACTCAAAGCTGTGCCGTCTTCGTTTGCGCTAGTGCTGCCATTGCCAGCCAGTGAACCGAGCAAGCCGCTGAGGATGCTTGAAGTGGCGGTGTTGTCGTTTGTGGTGGTTGTAGCGTCAGAGGTGTTGTTGGTGTTTGACAATGCTCCGATTACGTTACCCAGGATGTTTGCGCCTGCAGAAGTAGCGCTTTGCTCCGCTGTTTCCGTAGTCTCTGTGGTCTCAGTCGTTGCTTCTGTTTGCGCCTCAGTCTTATTGCCGCCAGCCAAAGACTTGAGCAGACCTGAAAGAACCTGTGCGTTGGCGTTGAGTGAAATGGCGCTTAAGAAAGCGCAAACAATAAAAATCTTTTTCATCGTTTATTCTGTTTTTTTTTGTTTGTGTAGACTAACTGGTTGGCTGAAAGGGTAGTCTTAAGCCTCTGCGTCCTCTTCACCCTCCTCAGGTATGAATTCGTTGAGGTTGTTGTTGATGAGGATGTTGTACCATTGGATGAGTTTGCGGACATGCGACATGTATACGCGGTCGCGGTCGTAGTTGGGGAGAACCTCTGCGAAGAAGTCTGCTAACTCCTCGTTTGAAGCCTTCTTGTAATCGATGCTGCAAGCGGCGCCTTCGCACTTGGTTTTCACGTTCTCCAATACCTGCCACAAGGGAACCTCTTCGTCGTCGGTATACATGGCGATGTCGCCCAATGATACCACCTTGTCTGTTGCATGGATAGGCTGGCGCTTCTTGGTTGCGTCGATAGCCTCTACAATAAGCATGTTACGTCCGCTTGATACGAGTTTGTATAAACCGGGCTTGCCGGCTACTGTCAGAATTGTTCTAAGCATAATGTTTTTTTTTATTTTTGTAGGTTAATAAATATTCGAGTGTTACATTCAAAATACAAAAATAGGCATAAAGGCTGAATTGCGAAAATGTAACCGCAAAAAAATGCTTGTGAAAGTCTATTTTGAGGCAATCTTCTGTATCACCTGTTCGACTTGAACGATGAGCGATGTGGTGTCGTCGTTCAGTATGATGTGGTTTGCTCGCGTCACGAGCTCGGTGTCAGACATTTGGCTCTTCATGCGTTGGCGTATAGCCTGCTCACTGCTGTGGTCGCGCAGTATAGCTCGTGAGATGCGTGTCTCTATGGGGGCCGATACCAATACGATGCTGTCGATGTCGGCATCCAAACCTGACTCAAACAGGATGGCGGTCTCAACTGCCACTATGGGTGCTTGGGTGTTTGCCGCCCATTGTTTGAAGTCGGCCCGCACAGCCGGATGTACGATGCTGTTGACCAGCGCTACATGCTGGGCATTGCCAAACATGAATGAGGCGAGATAGGCGCGGTCGATGACTCCGTCGGCTTTGTATACTCGCTCGTCAATGGCTTTTGTAAGTTCAGAACGTAGGGCGGCGCTTGTGTTCATGAGGTGCTTAGCTTCGCTGTCGCAGTCGTATACGGGGATATTCATTAGACGGAACAGTCTGGAAACGACAGATTTGCCGCTCCCAATACCGCCAATGATTGCTATCTTGTGGGGTTGCATGGCTTGATGCTGGTTGGTGAGGACGAGGTTTTTTATAGCTCAGAGCGTAATGCGTTCACTTCCAAAAGATAATCGACTTCTGACGGTTCGATCTTGATGTTTGAGATGTTCGCAGGCGGGTTGGCAACGTGCAGTGCTACCTTTCCTGAGCGATTGTCCTGTATTTGTGTGTAGTGAACCTGCAGTGTAAGGTCCTTCTCTGAAATTTTGTCGAAGTCCTCCAAACTGACGCGGAAGGATACTCGCGCTTTCGAGGGGAATGTCTTTAGTGAAATCTCGTAAGGGAATAGGTATCCTGTGATGGGTACGTCCAGACTCTTTGTGACATACGGGCTTACGGCCACATGAAGGATTGTTTCAGAGGGGTCGTAAAGGATGCTCTTATTCTTCGGGGTTAGAGCCTTTGTCTCGTTGATAGAGTCGCTGATGCCTATGTGCTGGATCCTGGGAGTGTATACCGCAGTGAGCGTGTCCAAATATACCGACGGAGCATATACGGTAATACTGTCGGGAAATAGATTGATACGCTCTATCTCGTGTTGGTTGTCGGCTTCGATACGGCCATTGATGCGCACGGGAACCTTTTTCCCATGTGCTGAAGCGACATGATATTGTAGGGTGTCGTGTGATATGGCGATAATCTGAGTCGATGGCGGAAGCTGGGCGCTGATCAGTCGGTGCAACTCTGCACCATAGATTGCCGCATGTCCCATTTTGTTGGGAGTGTATTGCCGGTAGTCGATTTCTATCTCCTTGAGTTTGCCGCGCACCTTGAACTCGATTAGTTTGTCGCCTTTGTCCTTGAGCGTAACCTCTATGTTTTTTGGCAGAGGAGATGTCACTATCATCTTGTTGGGTACATTCTTCAGCGTAATTTTTGGGGAGTATGTCATGTCATACTCGTTGCTCATGGTTGTCAGATACCAGAAGATGAACGCGACTAAAAGAAAAAATAAAAATACGAGAAACTCCCTGCTGTTGTTTATACGCAGGAAGTTTCTTATAAATCGTTTTGTGCTTTGCAGCTGTTGAGGCGCTTTAGAGGCCATCAAATACGTTTTTTACTGTTGTGCATTAGCTGACATGTCGGCATAGATAGACGACTTGTCGATCTTAATCCTTACGCTGGGGGCAATCTCGAGGATCACTACCTGGCGTCCGTTCTCAGTAACGATATCCTTTACAGTGCCATAGATGCCACCGCTGGTCACTACCTGCTGGCCTGCGCTGAGGCTGTTGCGGAATGCTTCAATTGCCTTCTGCTGCTTGCGCTGCGGACGGATCATGAAGAACCACATGATAACGAACATCAATACAATCATGGTGAGAGGGCTACCGAGGATACCGGTTGCGCCTCCTGCTTGTGCTTGCAATAATAACATTTTGTTTTCTGTTTATGGTTTTTTAATAAATATGTATTCAGTTCTCTCCGTGCAAAGATAAACAATATTAGGTTATGCTTTGCTCAGTTTGTTCTCTTTTTTCAATTGATTAACGATTGTGTCGAGCATACCGTTGATGAAACTTCCGCTTTTGGGAGTGCTATACACCTTGGCAATCTCAACGTATTCGTTGAGCGATACTGAAACGGGGATGGTGGGGAACGACAGAATCTCGGCCAAGGCTACTTGCATGATGAGGATGTCCATGAAGGCGAGGCGCTCCAAATCCCAGTTTTTGGTGTTGCCCGACATGAGGTTGCGGTAAGCCTCAGCATTGGTGATTGCCTGGCGGAAGAGCTTGCGGGCAAACTCCTTGTCCTCGTCGTCGCGGTATTCGGGCAACAGTTCCTGCTCGGCACCATTGTCGGGCTCGAATCGCTTGATGGTTTTCAATACGAATGTGTCAATGATTGTCTTATCATCGTTCCAGTATAGGCTCTGTTCCTCGAGGATCTCGTCCAGCTCTTCGTTCGTGGCGATGAATGAGCGGTACAGCTTGCGCCACAACTCGCGGTCATCCTCATAGGTGAGGCTCTCCTTGGCCATGTACTCCTGATATGCTTCTGATGCCTCGATCTTTTCGAACAGGCGCTTTACAAATTCACTATGGTCCTCCCAACTGCGTTTCTGGTTGTTGCAGAAGTCTTCCAACTGCTTGTTTGCAGCCAACTGGGCGATGAAAGCATTGTCGATGAAGCGAGTATTGGGATTGAGGTCTTCGTATGTGGGGCGCAGCTTGTTGCGACGGTTGTCGATACGGCGGTCTGCAAAGCGTATTACCTCCACCATCAGCAGAAGCAGGTAGTTATACAAATCGTATGCTTTGGATAAACTGTAGAATAGTTCTTTCTCTGTTGCCTCTACATTCTTGCCTCCGTTCTGATAGTAGGCATAAATAATCTGAAGAACCTTCAGTCTGATAAGTACTCTATTGATCATAACTCTATATGAAATTTTCTGCAAAATTAGTGTAAAATTTCGATTAAGCGAAGATTCTATACATATATTTCTATTCTAGGCCCCAAGATTTTTGTTTGGCGGGCCAGAGGCAACTTTTCATCTATGCCTTCGTCCGATAGTGAATACCTGTGTAATTGCGTTGTTGTGCTGTTTATTAGGGAAAATGATAAAATATTATAAAAAATGAACCGTTTTTAATAAAATGTCTTGCATTTCTCAAATAAAAGTGTCAAATTTGACGCTGAAATCTAATAACCGGTAAAATTAAGTATAGCATGGATTTTGAAAAGGATATAGTTTATTCACAAGCCATAAAGGCTGGAAAGAGAATCTATTATCTGGACGTAAAGCGCAACAAGAAGGGCGAACTCTTTCTCTCAATTACAGAAAGTAAACGCATATCGCAGAGTGATGGTGCCGAAGGAGCGTTCTCATTTGAAAAACACAAGATATTCCTATATCAAGAGGATTTCAGTAAGTTTATCAGCGGACTAAGCCAAGTAATCGGGTATATCCACGAGCACCAAACTTTGTCAGAGCGCTTTGCCGCTTCGGATGAAGAGGTGCCCTCCATCGAAGATGTCATGCCGCAAAGCGAAACCAGTACTTTGAGCGACGACTTGAAGATTGATATCGATTTTGAGTAAGAAGTTGTTTGTTTTGCTGAGTAAAAAAGTTTTATTTTTGCCCTGGCAAGGATCTGCGAAGCTAATACTCACAGCAGAAATGCCTTCTCGCTGAAGGTGAAATGTCTTATAACGCTCTTAAGTAAGCGTTCTATCCTACCATTGTGTACATTTGACAAGTAGAAAAAAATCCCGTCACCGCGGTGGCGTCAAAGTGTCACCGCGGTGAAAGAAACACGCCACCGCGGTGGAAGATTGGCGCCACCGCGGTGACTGTCTTTTCCTGATTTCAGTAGACGTTTTTTTGCTTCATTAGCTGAATAGGTTTACACCTTTTTCTTTGCCATACTGGAGAGGTTTACGTATTCTCCGATTCCCTGCTGTTTGGCTTGACACTTTGGTCTGATGGGACAGCAGGAGTCCGCCCTTGTTGTTCGGCAAGAATGGATGTCCCTCGATGGGACATTCATTCCTAAATGGGATACACGGTGTGATGGTTGCAGCCATCATCCGCCCCCGTTGTTCGGCACGACAAAGATATTCCATTATTTCCATTGTTGTACATGTTTTTAGTATAATTTTTCTTCTTCCACATCTTTTTCTGTGGTCCTGTCTCCGTATGCACTACTGCAGGTATCTTGTAACCGATGCTCATGTGAGGTCTGCGGTAGTTGTAGAAATGAATGAATCTTCCGATTACATTCCTTGCATGCTCCAGGCTGTTGAAAGTCTTTCGAGAGTAGACGGTTTCCGTCTTGATTACACCATTGGCACGCTCTGCGATGGCATTGTCTGTCGGGTTGTAATCTTCAGTCATGCTTATCTTGATTTCATGTGTCTTGAGCGTCCTCACATAGTCGTCACAACAGTACTGTACACCACGGTCTGAGTGATGTATAAGTCCTTCCAAAGATACACCTCCAGTTTGTGAAATCGCTTGTTCGAGAGCTTTGATGGTGATGGTTGCACGTAGTGTGTCTGCCAGTTCCCATCCGACAATCATACGGGAATAGGCATCTGTAATGAGATGGAGATAGCATACGTCTCCGTTGTTGAGCATGATGTAGGTGATGTCAGCCACCCACAACTGATTGGCTGCCATAGGTTCAAATCCGTGTATGAGGTTCTTCCACTTGTGGTAGCGATGGTTTGAATTTGTCGTATGGCGAGGCTTGGGTGGTGGTAGCATCAGTCCATGACGGCGCAAGAGAGTGAAGAAGCTGTCACGTCCCATCATTCTATCCTTTCCATAGATATTACACAGCATAAGCCATAGCTTATAGCATCCGATACGCGGATCCTCCTGACGGATTTCGCGTACATTCTCCAGCAGAAGCCTCTCACGCTCAACTTCTGCTGCAATGTCAGCCTTGGACTGGTACCAGGCCTGACGGGTATGGCCAAACAGACGGCACGAGAGGGCGACCTTAAGACCACGCCCCTCCACCAGTTCCGTCACTGTTTGGCCCCAGATTTTTTTCTTATGGGGATGTTGAAGTAAGACTCGGCCTTGTCTATGAGAAGGTCACGAGCCTCAGTCTCTAATCTGGAAAAGGCCAAAGCCTTCTCCAGTTCCTTGATGCGCTTCTTGAGTTCCGCATTCTCTTCCTTGTAGCTCTCTTTGTCACGGTTAGCCATATCTTCAACTTCTGGTTTAGGGAGCAAAGATACTAATTCCGGATGAGATTCGTACTTCTTAATCCATTTACAAAGAACTGCCAAGCAACTCAAATCATATTTGCGGCAACAAGCACGCTTACCCATACCTGAAGTAAAGTAGTCACGAAGAATTGACAAACGTTCTTCTTCACTGTAACGTTGATGTTTTTTTCTCATACTGTCTACACATTTTAATGGTTATTAAATGTGTCTACCTATACCAGTATAAGACA
>JAGBTN010000002.1 GCA_017631315.1 Bacteroidaceae bacterium
GCTTAAGACATCTACCACTGTTACCTTGTCAAACAACACTGTTACCGAGTGTAAGAATGCAATCAGCCTTGGCTCATCTACAGGTGTAACCATTTCTGAATGTACTATCAATGTTGATGGTTACGGTGTTCGTGCCGATGGCGGTAGCAATGTTACTGTAACAAGTAGCGCAATTGAGGCATTCATTCCCGTTGTAGTGCGCAATGCTTCTGTTGACAGCAACATCACATTCGAGGGTACAAACACAATGAATCAAACCAACACTGATGGTTTCTGGTGTGTTATCGGCACAGAAGAATACGAGGAAAATGGCAAATTGCCCGAAGCTGCAACTGCTAATGTTAGTGTTGTTCTCAACGGCAAGGGTCTCGATTTCAATGGCGTGTACGGTAACTATGGTGTAGCAAGCATTGGAAATACTAAGTACTTCACATTTGCTAATGCTATTGCTGCTGCAAAGGCAGGTGATGTTATCACCATGTTGCAGGATATTACCGAAGAAGTAACAGTTTCCAAGGCGGTAACCATCGATGGTGCAGGCAAAACCTACACCGGTAAGATGACTCTTACTAACAAGGCTGACATCACTATCAAGAATGTAAACTTCGATGGTAAGGGTTATAACGGCTATGCTGTTGAAACTCGTGGGGCATATTACGTAACTATCGAGGATTGTACAGCGAAGAACTATGGTTATGGTTTTGTTCAGACAGCTTCCGGTACTGTTCTTACAACCGTTAAGAACATAACTGTTAGCGATATGAACTACGGTGTGAAGATCGACTACTCCAACGCAGTCGTTCTTGAGAACGTAGACATCACTGCAAATGTAGCAGCAGTTCTGAACTCCAACTACGGTGAGAAGACCATCACTGTTAAAAACAGTAAATTCAACATCCTTGGTACATGGAAGAGAAATGACACTACGAAGACAACATATGTATTCGAAGGTGACAACACTATTGGTGAGTTCAAGACAGAAGCCGCACTTGATAACTTCAAGCTCGCTGTAGGTGCAACTGTTACAGCTCCCAATACTATTACTGCTACTGCTACAGAAGCTGGTTACTCTGTTGATTACAAGAATGGTAAGTACTTCGTTAAGCCCAATATTGCTAAGATTGGTGACACAATCTATGGAAGTCTTGCAGAAGCTATTGCTGCAGCAAAGGCAGGTGATGTTATCACCATGTTGCAGGATATTACCGAAGATGTGACAGTTTCCAAGGCGGTAACCATCGATGGTGCAGGCAAAACCTACACCGGTAAGATGACCCTCAAGGCTGATGCAACACTCAAGAACGTCAACTTCGACGGTAAGGGCTACAACGGTTATGCTGTTGAGACTCGTGGTGCACAGTATCTGACCATCGAAGACTGTACCGCTAAGAACTATGGCTATGGCTTCGTTCAGTTGGCTTCTGGTACAGCATTGACAACTGTTAAGAATGTTACAGCAACTAACATGAACTATGGTGTTAAGGTTGACTACAGCAGCGCTGTTGTTCTTGAAAACGTAGACATTACAGCTGCTGTTGCTGCTGTTCTTAACTCTAACTATGGCGAGAAGACCATCACAATCAAGGATAGTAAACTCAGCATCCTTGGCACATGGACAAGAAACAACACCATAAAGACAAATTATGTATTCGAAGGTGAGAATACTGTTGGTACGTTTGTTATCGATTCTGCAATTGATAACTTCTATCTCGCTGTTGATGCAACTTTGACTGCTCCCAACGATATTACCATGACTACCGATCGTTATTACGAGGTGAAGTACGATGATGATAAGTACTTTGTGGAGGCAATCACCATTGAACTTGTTGATGGTGAGGTAACAGAGTTCATCAATGCAAACAACATTGATGTTAAGGTTCTGACCTACAAGCGTAGCAACATCAAGTCAACCTGGACTCCGTTCTATGTTCCATTCGAAGTTCCTGTAAGCGCTATAGCTGACAAGTTCGATATTGCATACATCAACGACGTTCGTAGAACAGACAGTGATAACAATGGTGAACTCGATGATTTCAGCATGGAGATTATCTACATCCACAAAGCTGGTGAAAATAGTAGCTGTGACGGCTCTAACAAGATTCTCAAGCCCAACTATCCCTACTTCATCCGTTCAACGGCTGGTACTACAGAAATGAATATTACTCTTGAAGAAACAATACTCTATGCAGCTAAGGAGAATACCTTTGACTGCACAACAATGACAGAGAAGTTCGAAATCAAGGGTAATTACAAGCAGAAGTCTGACTTAGACAAGCAATTCGATTATGTTGTTGGTGGTGGTGAATGGGGCCATCTCGCAACAGGTTATTCCTTGAATCCGTTCCGCTTCTACATGACAAGAAGCTCTCGCTTCGAAGGCGAGCCGACTTCTTCTTTGGCTCCGATGAAGTCAATGAAGATTCGTGTTTGCGGTGAAGAAGACGAGAATGGTGCAACCATCATCTACGACGTTGTAGAAGACAGCCTGAATGGCAATGACTTCATTTACGACCTGCAGGGTCGTCGTGTAAGCGAGCCTAAGAAGGGTGGCATCTACATCAAGAACGGTAAGAAAATTCTTTATTAATTGGTTAACACTTTAATTCCTCCCACGTGCGACAGTGATGTCGTCCGTGGGAATCAAAAAAAGCTAAGAATCATGAAAAAAGAATATTTAAGCCCCGAAATGCAAGTTGTAAAGTTTACTATAAATAGTAATATACTTGCAGCATCAGAAATGCCGGGTGGCGAAGGTGATGTTATTCCTGATGTAAAGGAAGAAAATGGTAGTACAAACACCACCGTTGGTGGCGGCTCTATCTGGGACAACGAATGGTAATCTGCTGCAGATAAACATTTGAATCTATAACGCATTGGGGAGTGCCGAAATGGCACTCCCCAATTGTATTTATGCTCCTTCACGCGGCTGATGTTACAGCCCTATTTGTGGCGACGGAAAACACCACGCGTCCTTCCGGCAAACTTCACGTGTGTAGTTGCCCAACTTCTCTGCAGAAGTTGGTAAAGTTCACTGCAGAAGTTTTTCGGGCTGTCTGGGAGTGCTGTAAACTGGCACTTTGGCAGACATACAAAATACCCCGCCATGATTGTTGAATCTTGGCGGGGTATTTTGTGTTTTTTTCTGCTGTGGCAGGCTATTGTTTCTTTGCGTCGAGGCGCTTCACCACCTGGCCATAGACGATGAGGGCAATGGCGGACACCAGGGCGATGGCTCCGAAGCAGTACCAGATGTAGTGTGCGTTGGTGCTGGCTGCTGCCCATTCCTCGTGGGTGGAGAAGAGGGCTGGGTCGGGGCAATACTTGCTGAGCAGGAAGCCCGAGAGTCCGAAACCGCAGATGGACGAGAGAAACGAGTGGAGGTGGCTGAAGCCCAGATAGAGTCCCTCTTCGCCTTTGGGTGCCTGCAACGAGAAATACTCGAGGAAACGGGGGGAGATGAATGTCTCTGCCAAGCCCTGGAAGACGATGCCTACAACCATCATGAACGCTACGGGGTGCATGGTGAGGATGGTGGTGCTGCCGTCGAGCATGTTGCCATAGGCCATGCAGATTGCCGAGATGGGCATGATGAACATGCCGATGGTCATGGAGGTGAGGGCGCTGCGACTGCGCATCATCTGGGTGACAAGGCTCACTGTCAGCACCACCACCAGTGGGTTGACGTTGGCATACCACGAGGGCGATGCGCCTTCGCCTGCCAGACGGAGCACGTATTTGGGCATGGTGGCGTAGAGTTGCTGCTGCACGAGCCAGAAACCTGTGATGATGAGCGTGAGCATGACAAGGCGGCCGTTGGTGCATACCTTAATCAGTGCGTTCCATATCTGACCGAAGGTCTTGCCTTCGCCCGTGTGCTGTGCGCTCTTGTAGAAGAACCAGATGGCGAGGAGTGCCAGAAAAGTCATGGTGGCGGAGAAGTAGTTGAGTGTGATGAGACCTTCGTTGCCCAGTGCTTCGCGCAGAGGCTTCACGATGGTCTTGCCCGAGAAGGCACCGATGTTGACCATGGCATAGAAGATGGAGAAGCCTTTGGCACGTGTCTCGGGTGTCGTCTCCTTTGCCACTGTGCCCGAGATGACGCTCTTGATGAACGAACCGCCACAGACGATGAGTGCCATGATGGGGATGATGCCGTAGCGCAGCTTGCTCTCGAGCAGACCGGTGAAGGTTGTTGTCTCGTTGTATTGTGCCAGGCCTGCTGCCTCGAGCCAGGTGGGATAGACAGCCAGTCCGAGATAGCCCACGGTGAGCAGAGCGAATGCCAGCAGCATGGAGTTGCGGAAACCTATCTTGTCGGCCAATGCCCCGGCAAACGTGGGCAACAGATAGAGGCAGGCGGAGAAGATGCCTGCAATGGCAGCCGACTCGATGTCGTCGAAGCCGAGAATACGGCTCAAATAGAGGGTGATGACGATGAAGACGCCATAGTATGCGGCGCGTTCGAATAACTCTACAGTGTTAGCAACCCAAAAGGCTTTGCTGAATTTTACTTTTTCCTTTGCTGTTGTACTCATTTTCTTTACGTGTGTTCGACGTGATGTCTGTGTCTGTAGTTTTTATATGGTTAATAGAATTTGTTTGTTCTCGTCAGTAACTCACCGAGACCTCGATGCCGAGTTCGCGGATGCGCTCTGCTATGGCGTTCATGATGTCGGCATCTGCCTTCTGCAGTCCGGCAACGGGTGTCTCGCGGTCCAGCGTGTAGAGCATGACGGCGCGGGGCTTGATGCGTTGCAGTGCCTGGAGGTATGGGGCGATGTATGCCTCGCCAGTGTTGTCGAGGTTGTGGCCGTTGTATTGCCCTTTCATGAGCATGGTCTGTATGATGCAGTTGCCGCGGAACTGCTCGAGGCAACGGATTTGCTCCTCCACGTCGTAGTGTCCCTGCGGTTGGTCCACCAGGTTGATGTATTCGGGGCAGACGGTGTCGAGTTTGAGGATGTTGTTGTCGAAGTGCATCAGTGCTTCGCGTATCTCGGGGCGACGTATCTGTGTTGCGTTCGAGAGGATGCTCATCTTGGCAGACGGGCAGTAGATGTCGCGCACCTGCTTTACTCTTTCGACGATTTCGGGGAAGGCGGGATGCAGTGTCGGCTCGCCATTGCCGGCAAAGGTCAGCACGTCGGGTGTGATGCCTTCGGCACTCAGTTCCTGCAGTTTGCTTTCGAGGGTTTCCACCACCTCGTCGGCCGTAGGCAGAGGGTTCTTGGTGCGACGTTCGCTGTTGAGTCCGCACTCGCAATAGATGCAGTCGAAACTGCAGAATTTTCCTCCCTTGGGCAGCAGATTTATGCCCAGAGAGATGCCCAGTCGGCGGCTGTGGATGGGGCCGAAGATGGGCGAATCATAGATGACTGTACTCATATTGCGTGCAAAGGTACGAGTAATAATTTGATTTTCAAAATTAAATGCTGAGACACAAAGAATTAAAAAAACATAATTCTTCATTCTCAAGACAAGGCTTTTTGATTTATTTATTGTATTTTTGCAACAGAAATGGTGCATAGGGCAATCATAACAACCATTGCTCTGCTCTTGGGCGCTCTTGTCTTTGCCCAGGAGGAGGCAGACGAACTGCTGCCACATGAGCCTGTGAACTACAAGCTCAAGCTGGAGACGTATCGCTACGTGAAGCCGCTCATCGAGAGGGGCGACACGATGTGGTGCTACCTTCTGCCTGAGTTGTGGGTATATCCGCCCTTGAAGTTCAAGAGCGAACGTCAGCGCCGTGCCTACAACAGGTTGGTATATAACGTGAAGAAGGTGTTGCCTATAGCCCAGCAGGTGAACGGACTCATTGCCGAGACGGCCGAGACGTTGGAGATGTTGCCCACAAAGAAACAGAAGAGTGCCCATGTAAGCGCGGTGGAAAAGGACATCAAGGAGATGTACACGCCACAGATGAAGCAACTCACCTACTCGCAGGGCAAACTCCTCATCAAACTCGTGGACAGGGAGTGTAACCAGTCGTCATACGAGATTGTGCAGGCATTCCTCGGTCCGGCAAAAGCCGCTTTCTACCAAGTCTTTGCCTGGACCTTCCGTGCCAGCCTGAAGAAAGAGTACCGTCCGGAAGAGGAAGACAAACTCATCGAGCGTGTAGTCCGGCAGGTGGAAACGGGGCAGTTGTAAAATAGGTTAACCTTTCTGACAATAATGCTTAACCTTTCCGCCCGTAATGGTTAACCTTTCTGCCCATAATGGTTAACCTGTTTTTTCTTAGAGGACAGACAAGATAAACGCCGCCTGCTGTAGATGCGATTGTCAGCAAGCGGCGTTTGTGTTTCTTACTTGTTCAGCGTCCAGGAGAAACCGTCTTTGGTGTCCTTGACTTCGAAACCCAGTGCGGCAAGTTCGTCGCGTATCTTGTCGCTCAAAGCCCAGTTCTTCTCTGCCTTGGCTGCCTGGCGTTGCTCCAGAAGCATGTTGACAACTGCTCCGAAGGCTTCTTCGCGAGCCTTGTTGCTGACACCGGTGTCCTGGCGAAGGCCGAGTATCTCGGTGGTGAATGTCTCCATGAGTTGGAGCAGTGCCTGTGCCACTTCGGCGGTGATGCTTGCCTTCTTGTCGATGAGGCTGTTGATGGTGCGGCAGGCATCGAACAGGTGGCTGATGACGATGGGCGAGTTCAGGTCGTCGTTCATCGCATCGTAGAGTTTCGTGCGCAGTTCGTCCACGTACTTCATCTCCACGGGCTGCTGCCCCTTCACCTTCTGTCCTTCCTGCAGACGGCGCAGGTTCTTCAGTCCGTCCATCAGGCGTGCCAGTCCCTTCTCTGCAGCCTGAAGCGCCTCGTTGCCGAAGTCGACAGTGCTGCGGTAGTGGGCTTGCAGAATGAAGAAACGGATGGTCATGGGCGTATAGGCCTGGCTGAGCAGCGGATGGCTGCCGTCGAAGAACTGCGGCAGCGTGATGAAGTTGTTGTACGACTTGCCCATCTTCTTGCCGTCGATGGTAATCATGTTGTTGTGCATCCAGTAGCGCACCATCTGGCAGCCCTGGCTTGCCACGGATTGGGCAATCTCACATTCGTGGTGTGGGAAGATGAGGTCCATGCCGCCGCCGTGGATGTCGAACTGCTCGCCGAGGTACTTCTTGCCCATGGCAGTACACTCGCAGTGCCATCCAGGGAAACCTTCGCTCCAGGGGCTTGGCCAGCGCATGATATGCTCGGGCTGCGCCGCCTTCCACAGAGCAAAGTCCGCCTGGTTGCGCTTCTCGCCAACACCGGCAAGTTCACGGCTCGCATCCTTCACATTCTCGAGGTCACGGCCCGAGAGGATGCCCCATCGGTGGTCCTTGTTGTACTTCTCTATGTCGAAATAAATGCTGCCATTGCTCTCGTAGGCATAGCCGTTGTCGAGAATCTTCTGCACCAAAGTCTGCTGCTCGATGATGTGTCCTGTGGCATGAGGCTCAATGCTCGGTGGCAGACAGCCCAGTGCGTCCATCGCCTCGTGGAAACGGTTCGTGTAGTATTGGGCAACTTCCATCGGTTCGAGTTGCTCCAGCCGAGCTTTCTTCGCAATCTTGTCCTCACCCTCGTCGGCATCATGTTCCAGATGGCCCACGTCCGTGATGTTGCGAACATAGCGAACCTTATAGTCCAGATGTTGCAGATAGCGGAAAAGGAGGTCGAAGGTGATGGCAGGGCGTGCATGGCCCAGGTGGGCATCACCATAGACAGTAGGGCCGCAGACATACATGCCGACACGACCCGGAGTGAGCGGCTTGAAGAGTTCCTTCTGCCTGCTCAGTGTATTATAAATAAGAAGTGGTTGTTCCATATTGTTAATGTTCAAAAAATGCTATAACGCCACAGCGTCCTCCTAGGTTAAGGTTAGCAGCCCCCTCCCGACCTCCCACAGGGGGAGGAGTTAAGGTTAGCGTTAAGGTTAGCAGCCCCCTCCCGACCTCCCCAGAGGGGGAAGGAGTTAAGGTTAGCGTTAGGGTTAGCGTTAAGGTTAAGCCAAACTTTCTCCATACTCCAGTTCACCATCGACAACCCAGCGGAGGTCTTCTGGTGAGAAGTCGCCTATCTTGTCCTTCTTGGCTTGGCGTGCAACATACTCTGCCACCTCCTCTACGTCGATGTCGATGTCCTCTTCGCCCGAATGTTTCTCGAGCAAATCGACATAGTACTCACCGATGATATCGATGAAATAGTAGAGTTCTTCTTCTGTAAACTTATCTTTAAGGTCCTGCGGCAGGTAACTCTGTATGTATTCGACCGTAAGGCGATCGTCCTCAGCATCGAGGATGAGGTCTTCTTCAAATGTAGCCATATATTAATAAGGTATTAGCAGTTTAGAGCATGGCATTGATTTTCTCTTCGAGAACAGCACGTGGCACAAGCCCGACGCTGCGGTCCACTTCCTGACCGTCCTTCAGGAAGACAACGGTGGGGATGTTGCGTACACCAAAGCGCATAGCCAGATCCTCGTCCTCCTCTACATCGCACTTGCCAACGATGGCGCGGCCATCATAGTCTTTTGCTACTTCCTCGATAATGGGTGCAAGACGTTTGCAAGGGCCACACCATGTTGCCCAAAAGTCCAGAACAATAGGCTTGCCGGTAGCCACCAGAGCCTCGAAGTTGTTGGTGTTGATTGTCTGTGCCATAATATTATAATGTCTTTAATCGTTAAATAAAATCTATATTATATATATGTGTGTAATCCTAATTAATGTTATATGAGAGTGCCGGACTTGCTTCGATGTCTTCAAGCAGTTGACGCACAACCTTGATGCTACGGGAGCGCGACGTCATGCGGAGCAGATTGTGAGGATTGGTGGCATCGACAAACACAATTCGCAGGGTTGTCGTTCCAGGATTCTCGTCTGCATAGGAAGCAAGCATCTCAACATCGTCTTTGCTCAAAGAATTTGTGTTGACATTGATTGTAATGCTCTCAATGAGATTCTCGCTTACGTCGGCCAGCCACTCGATTTGCCCAATGCGCAGTTCGTATTCGCCAGGGCGGAAACGTTGCTCCTCAACGGTTGCCGTGATGAGTACAGAACGGTCGATGCTCAAATAACTGCCCCATTTCACCCAACTCTCGCCGAAGAGGGCTATCTCGCCAGTGCCGCTGAAGTCTTCGATGCTGGCAATGCCAAATGGTTTGCCGTTTTTTGTTGTTCCAGAACGAACAGCCGTGACAATGCCTCCCAGGCGAACGCTCTGCTTGGCAAAGGCGGTAAGGTTCTCCATCTGAGCCATCTTCAGGTTGCAGACATGTTGCAGGATGACATAATGTTCGTCGAGCGGATGCGCAGAGAGGTAAATGCCTACCAACGAACGCTCCTTGTTAAGCCTTTCCAGTGCAGACCACTCTTCGGCCTCCGGTATGGCAGGCTTACAAAGCTCTATGGCTTCCATTCCGAAAAGAGAGAACTGTGCCTCCATTTGTGTCTGCTGGAATTGAATGCTGTAACGCATAAGCATATCGAGAAAGACATTGCCTTTTGCATCCTCGGCAACAAACTGCTCGCGGCGGATGCCTTGTGCAATGCCATCGAAGGCACCGCTCAGAGCAAGGAACTCCAGTCCGTTGCGCTTTACAGAGGAGAGGTTGACACGTTCGGCAAAATCGAAGATGTTGCGATACGGACCATTCTTTTCTCTCTCGTCGACGATTGATTGTACGGAGGCTTCGCTCAGTCCTTTGATGGCTGTAAGGCCGTAACGTATTTGCTGACGGTCGTTGACACCAAAGTCACGATGCGATTCGTTGACATCCGGACCAAGAACCTCGAGTTTCATGGCGTGACACTCTTCCAGGAGTTTTGTCACTTCCTTTACGTCGTCCTTGCCTCGTGTCAGCAGGGCAGCCATGAATTCGGCAGGATAGTGTGCCTTCATGTATGCCGTCTGGTACGACACCCATGAATAGCAAGCTGCATGCGACTTGTTGAAGGCATACGATGCAAACTTCTCCCAGTCGCCCCATATCTTTTCGAGAATCTTTGGGTCGTGGCCGTTCTTGGTGCCGCCTTCGATGAATTTGGGCTTTAGTTGGTCGATGACATTCTTCATCTTCTTGCCCATTGCCTTTCTCAAAGTGTCACTCTCGCCTCGGGTGAAGCCGGCAAGTTTACGGGAGAGCAGCATGACCTGCTCTTGATAAACCGTAATGCCATAGGTGTCTTTAAGGTATTCTTCGCAGGCGTCGAGGTCGTATGTGATGGGTTCCAGTCCGTTCTTGCGTTTGATGAACTGCGGAATGTAGTCCATCGGTCCCGGACGATAGAGGGCATTCATGGCGATGAGATCTTCGAAAACTGTTGGATGGAGTTCCTTCAGATATTTCCTCATGCCGGCAGATTCGAACTGGAATGTGCCGACGGTTCTGCCTTCCTGGTAGAGTTTGTATGTCAGTTCGTCATCGATGGGGATGTTGTCTATGTCTATGTCTATGCCGTGTGCTTCCTTTACGATGCGACATGCTTCCTTGAGTTGTGACAGAGTTTTAAGTCCGAGGAAGTCCATCTTGATGAGGCCTGTGCTTTCGATGACATGGCCATCGTATTGTGTGACGGCTGTTTTGCGTCCGGGGAAGTCGGGGTCGTCGGCTGTGGAGACAGGGACGTGGTCGCTGATTGGGTCGCGACAGATGATGAAGCCGCAGGCATGTATGCCGGTGTTGCGCACTGTGCCTTCGAGTCGAAGGGCATACTTGATGGTGTCGGCTTCTTTTTTGTCTTTTGAGAATCGTGCTTCTTTCAGTTCGGGTGTGGCATCGATATAGTTTGCGAGTGTTGGTTTCTTGCCTTCCGGCAGACGGTCGGGCATTGCTTTGCACCAGCCGTTTACTACAGACAGGGGAACTTTTTCTACTCGCCCGACGTCTTTGAGGCTGCTTTTGGCTGCCATTGCGCCATAGGTGATGATGTGGGCGCAGTTCTCTGCTCCGTATTTGTCCATTACCCACTGCAGTACTTTTCCTCTGCCGTCGTCGTCGAAGTCGGTGTCGATATCGGGCAAAGAGATTCGGTCGGGGTTGAGGAAGCGTTCGAACAGAAGGTCGTATTTTATGGGGTCGAGTCGTGTGATGCCGAGACAGTATGCAACGACGGAACCGGCTGCCGAGCCTCGACCGGGGCCTACCCATACGCCGAGTTCGTTTCTGGCGCTGTTGATGAAGTCCTGCACGATGAGGAAGTACCCTGGGAAGCCCATGGTCTTCATGATGTGCAGTTCGAAGCGGATGCGGTCTTTCAGTTCTTGTGCAAGTGGAGTGGGGTAGAGTCGTTCGGCACCTTCGTAGGCGAGTTTGCCCAGATAGTCTGCTTCGAACTTTATTCTATAGAGTTTGTCTGTGCCGCCCAACTTGTCTATTTTCTTCATGCCCTCTTCTCGTGGCATGGTGTTCTGCCCGTTTTCGTCGCTTGTGAATTCGCGGATGAGGTCTTCTTCAGTGAAGCGTTGGCGCCAGAGTTCTTCTGTGCCGAAGTCTTCGGGGATGGGGAAGAAGGGCATGATGGGGTTTGACTCCAGGTTGTAGAGTTCTACTTTGTCCAGGATTTCGCTGGTGTTGGCCAATGCTTCGGGCAGGTCGTGGAAGACGCTGTTCATTTCGGCCTGTGTCTTGAACCACTCCTGTTTGCTGTAGCGCATACGGTTGGGGTCGTCGAGGTCTCTGCCTGTGGAGAGGCAGAGGAGCAGGTCGTGTGCTTCGGCGTCTTCCTGGTCGAGGAAGTGTGAGTCGTTTGTGCAGACGAGTTTTACGCCGTGTTTGCGTGCAAGGTCGATGAGGATGGGGTTGACTTGCTTTTGAACTTCGTAGAAGTCGCGGTTTGCTATTTGATTGGGGTCGGTTACTTCGTGTCGTTGCAGTTCGATGTAGTAGTCGTCGCCCCATATGTTGTGGAACCACTTTATGGTTTCTTCTGCGCCGTTAATGTCGCCGTTCAGTATTTTCTTGGGTACTTCGCCGCCGATGCAGGCGGAGCAGATGATGAGTCCTTCGTGGTATTTCTCCAGGTCTTTGTGGTCGGTTCGTGGTCTCATGTAGAAGCCGTCCACCCATGCTCGCGATACGAGTTTGATGAGGTTGTGATAGCCTGTGAGGTTTTTTGCCAGCACGATGAGGTGCCATCCCGATTGGTCTTCTTTGCTTTCGCGAATGGTTTTGTCTCCGCTGCGTGCCACGTACATTTCACAGCCGAAGATTGGCTTGAAGGGTTCTTGTCCGTTTTTCTTTCTTTCCTTGTTGATGTTGTTGCAGTAGTCGTACAATTCTTTGGCACCGAACATGTTTCCGTGGTCGGTAAGTGCCATGCCTCGCATTCCGTCGGCGACGGCTTTGTTGACCATGCCTTTGATGGACGACTGTCCGTCGAGCAGGGAGTATTGTGAATGAACGTGTAGGTGTACGAAGTCCTCCATAGTTGTTTTCGCAAGTTGGGATGAGAAGGCGAAGTTAATGCTTTTTTTTATAATGAGCAAAGGAATTGATGTTTTTTATATGGGGTCGGATAAAATCGTGCCTTTTGCCTTTGGTGGTTTGGAAAAAAGCGTTAACTTTGAGGCGCACTATATTGAATTCTATGGGCAAAAGACTAAGAAAACTAAAGAAAATCCGCCTCCATCATGAGGGAAAGTCCACGCTTTTGTGGAGTGGTGTCGTGCTTTTGGCACTTAATTTTACCATATTGCACTGCTTTGAATCTCGCCTGCCGTTTGACATTTGCATTACGGTGAGTGCTGTTCTCTATGCTATTCTGCTGAACTTCTTCCAGTGCCCCATCCGAACCTTTGAGGGTGAGACGGAGGGTGTTGTTGTGGCTCCGGCGGACGGCCGTGTGGTTGTGGTGGAGGAGACGATGGAGAACGAGTATTTCCACGACCGTCGAGTGATGGTGAGCATCTTCATGAGCCTGTTCAACGTGCATGCCAACTGGATTCCTGTTGATGGAACGGTGAAGTATGTGAAGCACCACGACGGCAATTTCCACAAGGCTTGGTTGCCGAAGGCCAGCGAGGAGAACGAGCGCAGCACGGTGGTCATCGAGACACCGGACGGCACCGAGATTCTGGTTCGTCAGGTGGCCGGAGCCATGGCGCGTCGCATTGTTACTTATCCGCCTGTGGGCGAGGAGTGTTATATCGATGAGCACATGGGTTTCATCAAGTTCGGTTCTCGTGTTGACCTGTACTTGCCCCTCGGCACCGATGTGCTGGTGAAGTTGGACCAGAAGACCGTGGGCAACGAAACGATTATTGCAATGTTGAAAAACGTAGCATCCAATGATTAAGCGTCACATACCTAATTCCATTACCTGCTGCAATCTTATTTGTGGTTGCATGGCGGTGGGCTGTGCTTTCTATGGGCAGTATCATTATGCTGTAGCAATGATTGTGCTGGGAGCCGTGTTCGATTTCTTCGATGGCATGGTGGCAAGAGCACTTGGTGTCTCTTCTCCTATCGGTAAGGAGCTCGATTCTCTGGCCGATGTGGTCACCTTCGGTGTAGCGCCAAGTGCCATTCTTTTCCATCTCTTCCACGAGGTGCACTATCCTGAGCTGCCGGTTCCGGTTAAAGATATTTTGCCTTTTACGGCATTTTTGATGGCGGCGTTTTCTGCTTTGAGGCTGGCAAAGTTCAATCTCGACGAGCGTCAGCACTTCGGTTTCATCGGCTTGCCTACGCCTGCCAATGCCCTGTTCTGGAGCAGCCTTGTGCTGGGCGAGCATGCTTTCCTTGTGTCGCAGAAGTTCAACGCAGTGTTCCTGTTCCTTTTCATGCTGCTGTTCTGCTTCCTGCTGGTTTGCGAGGTGCCTATGCTGGCGTTGAAGTTCAAGAATTTTGGCTGGGCGGACAACAAGCAGAGGTATGTCTTCCTTGTCGGCTGCCTGCCCCTGTTGCTGCTCGGAGCCTCGTCTCTTGCCGCCATCATCGTGTGGTATGTGGCGGTGTCTATCTTCTTTCCGAGAATCGTGAAAGGCTGAGGGCAAACAGCCCTATGGGCACGATAAAAATAAAGGTTAACCTTTCCGTCGAGAATGGTTAACCTTTTTTGCTATAATGCTTAACCTTTATTGCCAAAACCCTTAACCATTATTTTGAGAACCCTTAAGCGTTTGCGGCAAGGTACTGTTTCTTGTTGTGTAATGTGTTGTGTGATAATGGCTTATGTCTATCGCTTGGCTTTTTCTTTGATGAGGCCGTGGCGGTAGGCGTGGAGCAGTTGGTGGAGGTCGCCGATGTGCTGCTGCAGGTGCATGCCCTTGTCGGTGTCGCGCACTCGGATGCGGCGTCCCATCATCTCCACGATTTGTTTGCTGCTCTTGATGTCGGTGCCTTTGGCCACAGCCTCCTGCGTGCTGTTGAACGGCTCGTGCTGGATGAGTTCGAAGCCACGGCTGTGATAGACCAATGTGTAGCCTGCAATGCCCGTCGTGTGGTGGTAGGCTTTGGCAAAACCACCGTCGATGACCATCAGCATGCCGTCTGCCTTGATGGGATTCTCGCCCTGGCCGGCATGGACAGGAACGTGGCCGTTGATGATGTGGCGCGTCTCGCCCTCCACACCGAAGTGGTCCAGTAGGTCGGCACACACTTGGGGATTCTCACGAAGTTGATAGTATGCGCCTTTCTCCTCGTGGTGCGTTATGGAATCGGCAAGGAAATACCGCTCGAAAGTCGTCATGCGGCTCTTGTCGAAGAGTGGGCTGTCTGGGCCACACCACAGGTACCAGAAGAAATCCCGTGCTGTACTCTTCACACTCTCGCCATAGGGAGACGGGAATGCCGTGCGCATCTTCAACTCGATTTGCTGCATCAGTTCGCAGCCGCAGTACGTGTTTCCGTCAATCTCCACCTCGCGCAGACTGCCGTCGGCATTGAGGGGAACGGAGGCATGGAACAGCAGATTGCTGTTGCAGACCGTGAACATCGAGCCATGGCTCAGCAGGCAACGGATGTGCTTCTGCAGTTTTTCCGAAATAACGAATGAGTGATGCAGCCGCTCCACGAGTTCTTCCTCCTCGGGCGACAGACGATATGGGTCGTTCACGTCGAGCGTAGGCAGAAAACTGTCCAGCAGCGGATAGTCCTTTCCCTCGAAGCGGTAAGTGCCACCCTGCAGGTCGATGTTCTCCAGCGTACCCCTTCGGTCGATGTTCCACTCGGGATGTTGCCTTATGAGTTGCCCCTCCAGTTTGAACTGGATGACGGAAATCGCCTTGTGCATCTGGGCAATGAGGCGGATGTGCTTCTCGTCCGTCTCGCCCTCCCCGGTCCTGGTGTGCGGCAGGAACCGCAGACAAGGGTCGTCGGCATACGTCTCCATGGCAAACGTCGCCAGCGGAAGAAGATTGATGCCATAACCATCCTCCAGCGTAGCCATGTTCGCAAAGCGCAGAGAAAGCCTCAAGACAATGGCAATGCAAGCATCGCATCCGGCAGCAGCCCCCATCCAAAGCGCATCATGGTTGCCCCATTGCACGTCGAAGTTCTCGCGTGTGAGCAGATAATCCATAATGATGTGCGCCCCCGGGCCACGGTCGAAGATGTCGCCCAGAATGTGAAGTTGGTCGATGCTCAACCGCTGAATGACGTTGCAGACCGTCACAATAAAGTTCCTTGCCTGCCCTGTCTGTATGATAGTCTCCACGATGCGGCGCACATAGACGTTCTTGTCGTCGTCGTTAGGGCTTTCGTGAAGGAGTTCTTCTATGATGTATGCAAACTGCTTGGGCAAGGCTTTGCGGACTTTGCTTCGCGTATATTTGCTGCTCACCGAGCGACAAACCTGGATGAGCTGCAGCAAAGTGCGTGCATAGAAGTCCGAAAGATCCTCGTCGGCACCGTCTTCTATCATCTCGAGGCGTTTCTCGGGATAGTAGATGAGCGTGCAAAGGTTGTGCATCACCTCTTCGGAGAGTGTTCCGTCGAAGAGGTCGTGAACCTTGCGCTTGATGTTTCCGCTGGCATTGCGCAGTATGTGCAGGAAGGCTTCGTGTTCGCCGTGGATGTCGGCCACGAAGTGTTCTGTCCCTTTCGGCAGGCTGAGAATTGCCTCGAGGTTGATGATTTCTGCGCTCGCCCTCTCGCTGTTTGGGAATTTCTGCGAGAGAAGTTGCAGCAAACGCATGTTCGTGTCGTTTGTCATGGAGTGGTGTTTTGTATGCGAAGGGTGAGGTTTATGAAGTCTTCCACGCTGAGTTGTTCCGGTCTCTTCTGCATGATTGGGTCGGCAAGCAGTTCGGTGAAGTCGGGTTTCTCTGTGCTTTCTGCTTCGAGAGCCGATAGGAGTGGCTTGATGTTGTTGCGCAATGTTTTGCGTCTCTGGTTGAATGTTGTCTTGACAAGCCTTTTGAAGAGTTTTTCGTCGCAGCCGAGGTCGGTGGTTTCGTTGCGTGTCAGCCGCACGACGGCACTGCGTACTTTGGGTGGTGGGTTGAAGACGCCGGGTTCTACGGTGAAGAGGTATTCCACGTCGTACCATGCTTGTATGAGTACGCTGAGTATGCCGTAGGTCTTCGAGCCTGGCCCTGCTGCCATTCTCTCTGCTACTTCTTTTTGTATCATGCCTGTGCAGCAGGGGATAAGCTCCTTGTAGTCGAGCATTTTAAAGAAGATTTGCGAGGAAATGTTGTAGGGGTAGTTGCCTGTCAGGACGAAGGGTGAGCCCAGGAAGGTGCGTTCGAGGTGCATCTTGAGGAAGTCGTCTTCGATGATGTTGTCTTCGAGGTCGGGGTATGTTCGTCGCAGGTATTCTACGCTTTCGTAGTCGATTTCCACGACTTTGACTGGTCTTTGTTTTTGGACGAGGTATTGTGTCATGACGCCCATGCCTGGTCCGACTTCCAGAACGGGTAGTTGGGGGCATGCGTCTACTGTGTCGGCAATGCGGGATGCGATGCTCAAATCGGTCAAAAAGTGTTGTCCGAGGAACTTTTTTGGCTTTACTGCTCTCATTCTCCCTAATTCTTTGTACTTTTGCACGGCAAAGATATGAAAAAAAGTTCATTCGGGACGTGCAAAGGATAAGAAAGTTTATCAAAATTGGTGTGCCTTTGGCTTTGGCGGCAGGCATATTGTGGTGGATGTATCGTGGTATTCGTTGGGAGGAGCTGACGGATGCTGTTTCGCATAAGATGTCGTGGTCTTGGATGCTTTTGTCTTTGCCTTTTGGCGTTTTGGCGCAGGTGTTGCGTGCTGTGAGGTGGCGCCAGGTGCTTGTTCCTGCCGGCGAGCGGCCTCGTCTTTCTACTTGTACGCATGCTGTCTTCCTGAGTTATGCCAGCAGCCTGGTTGTGCCTCGTGTGGGCGAGGTGTTGCGTTGTGGTGTGCTGAAGCGTTATGAGGGGACGAATTTCAGTTGTTGTGTGGGTACGGTTGTTACGGAGAGGATTATCGACACGGTGCTTGTTTTGTTGCTTTCTTTGCTGACGTTTTTGACGCAGGTGCCTGTCTTTTTGGATTTTTTCCGTCACACGGGTGTTTCTACGGGCAGTCTGTTTGGCCGTTTCACTGCTACGGGTTGGATTGTGACGGTTGCTTGCGGGCTGCTTGCTGTGCTTTGTGTGTGGCTGGTTTCGAGGCGTTTTCAGTTTTTTTCGAAGACGAAGTCTTTTGTTTCGGACTTGAAGAGTGGTTTGCTTTCTGTTCGTGAGGTGGAGAGTCCGTTGCTTTTTCTTGTTTATTCGGTAGGTATCTGGGCGAGTTATTACTTGCATTTCTACTTGACTTTCTTTTGTTTCGACTTCACGGCGGGCTTGGGTTCGCTGGCTGCTCTGGTGGCTTTTGTGGTGGGCACGTTTGCCGTGCTGGTTCCTACGCCCAACGGGGCGGGTTCGTGGCACTTTGCTGTGAAGACGGTTCTCGTGCTTTATGGTGTCGGGCAGACCGATGCTGTGCTGTATGTTCTCATTGTGCATACCATTCAGACTCTGTTGGTTGCGCTGCTCGGCGTGTGGTCTTCCGCCTGCCTGGCGTTGCGCAGGAACAAGGTGTGTTGAGGGGGTGGAGGAACATCCACTGCCAAGTCGGCCGGAAAGGCAGTAGATGACGGCCGGAAAGGTTAACCTAATTGACCGGAAAGGCAGTAGATGTTTTCTGGCAGGGCAAGCCGTGTCTTTCCGGGGCATGTGCCTTGAATGGTTTCCCTGCCATGATTTCTTGCCTAAAACCTTGCAGGAATGGCGAATAATCACTAACTTTGCTCCCCGAGAGTATATAGATTATGTGTCGAAAACAAACAATTAGCATACAAATATGAAAGATTTTCTCAAGTACACAATGGCATCGGTCGTAGGCATCATCCTGGCCAGTGTCATCTTTTCAGTGATTTCCCTTATCTCCGTAGCCGGCATGATAGCAAGCGAAGGCGCCTCCGGCGTGGTGCCCGAAAACAGCGTTCTGCGCATCAAACTGCAGGGCGAACTCGTGGAGAGGGCAGGCGAAGGCAGCCCCATGGACATACTCAATCAGGGAGAAGAAACCAGCATCGGACTCGACCAGGCACTCGAAGCCCTGAAGAAAGCAGCAGACAACGAGAACGTGAAGGGCATCTACCTGGAAGGCGGCCTGCTGGCAGCCGAACCCGCCATGCTGCAGGAACTCCGACAGGGACTGCAGACATTCAAGGAAAGCGGCAAGTGGATAGTAGCCTATGGCGACACCTATTCGCGCGGAGCCTACTACATCTGCTCGCTCGCCGATGAAGTCCTGCTCAACCCAAGCGGTATGGTGGACTGGAACGGCATGTCCAGCAACCCCATCTTCTTCACCGGACTCTTGAAAAAACTCGGCGTCAAAATGCAAGTCTTCAAGGTAGGCACATACAAAAGCGCAGTCGAACCCTTCATCAACACCGAGATGAGCGAAGCCAACCGCGAACAAGTGCAAAGCTACCTGAACAGCATCTGGAACAACCTCCAGAAAGACGTGGCAGAAAGCCGTAAACTCTCCGTAGAAACACTCAATGCCCTCGCAGACAGCACCACCGTCCTCTGCCAGGCAGACGTCTACGTGGAAAACAAACTCGTCGACCAACTCGCATACATGAGCGACGTGAAAGAAACACTCCGCCACCGCCTCGAACTCCAACAAGACGACGAACTCAACTTCACAACACTCGCCGACGTGGCAAACAGCGACAACCTCGGCAAGAAAATCGACGAAGAAATAGCCGTCTACTACGCCTACGGAGAAATAAACGACGCACCCGCAGCAGGCTTCAACCAAGAACACTCCATCACCACACAACAAACCATAACCGACCTGCAGGAACTCCGCGAAGACGAAGACGTCAAGGCCGTAGTCATCCGCGTCAATAGCCCCGGCGGCTCAGCCTATGCCAGCGAACAAATATGGCACGAAGTACAACTCCTCCGAGCCGAGAAACCCGTAGTCATCAGCATGGGCGGAATGGCAGCAAGCGGCGGCTACTACATCAGCTGCGGCGCTAACAAAATCTTCGCCGAACCAACCACACTCACCGGAAGCATAGGCATCTTCGGCATGATACCCGATGCCAGCGAACTCCTCACCCAAAAGCTCGGACTCACATTCGACGTCGTGAAAACAAACGCCATGAGCGACTTCGGCGCAACAGGACGACCATTCAATGCCGCAGAAACAGCCAAAATGCAAAAATACATCAACAACGGATACGAACTCTTCATCGCCCGAGTGGCAGGCGGAAGAGGCATGACACCCGACAGCGTCAAAGCCGTTGCCGAAGGACGAGTATGGACCGGCGAACAAGCACTCAAGATAGGACTCGTCGACCAACTCGGAAACCTCGAAGACGCCATTGCCGCAGCAGCAGAACTGGCAGAGACAGACGAATACACTGTAGGCCGTTACCCCAGTCCCGAACCATGGTACATGTCAATCCTCAACAAGGGAAGCAACGAATACCTCGAGAACCAAATGCGAGCAGCACTTGGCGAATACTACCCGGCCTTCGCCCTCATTCGCCGCATCGGCAAGATGGACCAGATACAAGCACGCCTGCCATACGACCCAAACATCAACTAAAACACCAACACAGCCTTAAACAAATACCATAACACCAAAACAAAAAACACAGATGGAAGGCGACATGACACAGATACGCAGATGGCTGATGCCGCTCAGCTGGCTCTATGGGCTGGGGATTGACATCCGTAATACCCTTTTCGACATAGGCATTCTGCCATCTGTGTCGTATGATATACCCATCATCAACGTCGGAAACATCACAGTAGGCGGCACAGGAAAGACACCAGCCGTGGAATATCTGATAAGACTCCTTGCCAAGAAATACCGAGTGGCAGTGCTCAGCAGAGGATACAAACGCAGAACCAAAGGATATATACTCGCCACAATGGATTCCCCAATGGAGGAAATTGGCGACGAACCTTGGCAAATCAAACAAAAATTCCCCGACGTTTACGTTGCCGTGGACGGCAACAGGAGGCGAGGCATAGAGCGGCTCATGGCCGATGAGGCAACGAAAGATGTGGAAGTCATACTCCTCGACGATGCTTATCAGCATAGATATGTGAAGGCTGGGCACAACATTTTGCTCGTGGACTACCACCGCATCATCTCGGACGACTGTCTTTTGCCGGCAGGAAGGTTGCGCGAACGTGCTTCTTCCAGCAGGCGTGCATCGACGATTATCGTTACGAAGTGCCCGCGCCACATCAATGCGATGGGCTTTCGGGTTATCCTTTCGGCATTGCACGTCAGGCCTTATCAGCAACTTTTCTTCAGCACTTTCTGCTATGGCACGCTCCGCAAGCTTTGGGGCGAAGGTGATTTGGAGCCGGATATGTTGCGCAAGAACAATACGCATGTGTTGCTTTTGACCGGAATAGGTAATCCCCGTCAGATGGAACAGGACGTCCGTCGCTTTGTTCAGCATGTTACGCCGCTTTCTTTCCCCGACCATCATTACTATTCCCGCCGTGATATCGATGTTGTTCAGAAGGCTTTTCAGGCGTTGCCGAAGCCTCGTGTGATCATTACCACCGAGAAGGATGCGGCTCGTTTGCTGCATTTGCAGGGCTTTTGCGATGAGGTGAGGGAGAATACTTATGTGTTTCCTGTTGAGTTTGGCATCATGCGTGACGAGAAGGAGAAACTGGATAAAACGATTTTAGACTATGTACGAGAGAATAAGAGAGACGGCAGAATGGCTTCGCGAAAGAAGGCCTAATGCTCCCGAGACGGCGATTGTGCTGGGAACGGGTTTGGGTCAGTTGGCGGAACGCATTGAGAAACTTGTGTGCATCCCTTACGGCGAGATTCCTAACTTCCCGGTTTCTACGGTGGAGGGGCATGCCGGGCGGCTCATTTTCGGGCGTCTGGGCGGCAAGGATGTTATGGCGATGGAGGGTCGTTTCCACTACTATGAGGGTTACACGATGCAGCAGGTGACGTTTCCCATACGGGTGATGTGTGAACTTGGCATCAGGACTCTTTTTGTCAGCAATGCGGCGGGTGGTATGAATCCTGCTTTTTCGATTGGTGATTTGATGGTGATTACGGACCACATCAACTTTATGCCTGAGAATCCGTTGCATGGTCCGAATGTTCCTCCGGGGCCGCGTTTCCCGGATATGAGTGAGGCTTATAGCCGTGAACTGATAGCCAGGGCGGACGAGATTGCTGCCCGTAATGGCATCAAGGTGCAACATGGTGTTTATCTGGCTACGCAGGGTCCGGCGTTCGAGACACCGGCCGAGTATCGTATGTTTGCTTCGTGGGGTGCCGATGCCGTGGGCATGAGTACGGTTCCCGAGGTGATTGTTGCCAACCATTGTGGCATGCGTTGCTTTGGCATGAGTATCATTACGGACCTGGGGGGCTTTGGCGAGCCTGTCAAGGTTACGCATGAGGAGGTCCAGCGTGCTGCTGCGGCTGTTCAGCCCCTGATGGCTATCATCATGGAGGAATTGGTGAAGAGTGAAGATTGAAGAACTAAGTGTGAAGATTATTTGTAACGATGGAAATATCTGAATTGGGCGAGTTTGGCCTCATTGAGCGTCTTGCCAAAGAGATAAGTGTGAAGAATTCGACTACGGTGAAGGGCATTGGCGACGATTGTGCCGTGCTGGCTCCTACAGAGGGTATGCAGACTGTGGTCACTACCGATTTGTTGATGGAGGGCATCCATTTCGACCTCACCTATGTTCCCTTGCGCCATCTTGGCTACAAGGCGGTGATGGTGAATCTGAGCGATGTGTTTGCCATGAATGCAGAGCCGCGCCAGGTGACTGTGAGCCTTGCCTTGAGCAGTAAGTTCAAGGTGGAGGATGTGGAGGAGCTCTATGCCGGCATGCGTCTGGCCTGCGAGAAGTGGGGCGTGGACATTGTGGGTGGCGACACGACGGCAAGCCTGACCGGACTGGCCATCAGCATTACGGCTCTTGGCGAGGCACGGGCGGAGGACATCGTGATGCGCAGTGGTGCCAAGCCGACCGACTTGATTTGCGTCAGCGGCAACCTCGGGGCGGCCTATATGGGTCTGCAACTCCTGGAGAGAGAGAAACTCATCTACGACGAGCAGGTGGCGGAGGCGCGCAAGAGCGGCAGCAAGGAGCAGATGGAACTCCTGAAGGAAGCGCAGCCCGACTTCAGCGGCAAGGAGTACATCCTTGAGCGTCAACTCAAACCGGAGGCAAGGGGCGACGTCGTCGCCACACTGCGCAAGGCAGGCATCCGCCCGACAAGCATGATGGACATCAGCGACGGGCTGAGCAGCGAACTCATGCACATCTGCAAGCAAAGCCAGACAGGCTGCCGCATCTACGAGGAGCGTCTGCCCCTCGACTACCAGACCGCCGCAATGGCCGAAGAACTGAACCTGAACGTCAGCACCTGTGCCCTGAACGGCGGCGAAGACTACGAACTGCTCTTCACCGTGCCACTCGCGCAGAACGACACCGTCTCGGCACTCGAAGACATACGCGTCATCGGCTACATCACCGAGCCCGACAAAGGCTGCGCCCTCATCACTCGCGACGGCGGCGAACACACTCTCAAGGCACAAGGCTGGAACCCCCTGAAGTCATAGCACACCCCCTCCGGAAAAAGGTTAACCTTTCCGCGCAGAATGGTTAACCATTATTGCAATAATCCTTAACCTAATTGGCAATAATGGTTAACCATTTTTTTCATATAGGTGTCTGCTAAAAAAATAAAAACAAAGCCTGTATGATTTATAAGTAAATAGCCCGGGGACGATGCCCTGGGCTATTTACTTATATGCCTGTTGGTGCGTTCGGAAGCCCCACGGACGACAAAAGTCGCTCGGAGTGCTTACAGACTCCACCGCTATTTCCTTATAAACTTCCTGCCGTTCTGGATATAGACGCCACGCTTCAGGTTGCTGGTCTCTATCTTGCGGCCCTGCAGGTCGTAGAGCGTTCCCTTATCGTCCTTGTCCGACTCGATGTTTGCAATGCCATCGGGGTCTACCTCTACGGTAAGAATGCCGTTGACATAGGTGAAAACATAGTTCTGTGCTTCGGCACCACTGACGACAATCTCGTATTCGCCGGCAGGACTGGACTCATCGGCCAGGCATGTGACGACAGGCATCTGCAGGAATACCTCTTCGGGTAACTCGTGGTTGCGGAGCGGCGTTCTGGTGTATTCGAACTCCGGATTGGGCTGTCCTTCCATTCGGGTATAGGATTTGGCCGTCACAGTGACGGGAGCAGGTTGCACAGTCAAGGTGCCCTCGTTCACCTGCAAATCAAGGCTGGTGATGATGTCGATGTTGCCGATGCCGATGGGATAGGTGCCTGTGGCAAGGGTGGCAACATTGTTGACAGAGACAACAGGGACAACATTGACAGGAGCGCCGGTCACCTCAAACGTAGCCTTTGCATTTGTACGACCATACTCACGCTCGGCATCGCTGGTCTGTATGACCGGAATGCCGGTAAAAGGCAGGATGGTGTATTTCTTCCAGTAGGTGTCGGCCTTGTAAGCCTCAACCATATTCTCGGGAACGAAGACAATGAGGGCACGCGAAGGCATGGCAGCTTCACGAATGTCCACTACGGTTGTGGCATTGAGTGCTGCCACATACTTCAGCGCCGAGCAGGACGCAAAAGCATACTTGCCAGCCTTCGTCACATTCTCCGGCAGAATGATGGACACCATCGTCGTGTTGGAACGAAAGGCCTCGGACGGAATTTCTGTCAGACCCGTGAAGTGGCGCAGGTCTTCAAGACTGGTAAGAGAGGTGTTACCCTTGAAGACAATGCCGATATCCTGAACAGATGCAACCTCATCGAAACTCAGCTCGCCATCGTCGTCCTCGTCCCATGTATTGACACAGAACAGTTCTACATATTCGTCGACGAAGGGCACGAGGCGCAATTTCCTACGCATCGAAACAACAGCCCTACGGAGTTCAGTCGATGTGCTGGCAGGGTTTTCGTAAACAACCTGTTCGGACGTGGCATCGACCGTGCTGCCCTGAGCCTTCATGATAAGACTATACAGTTCTTCTCCAAGACTTTGCTTGGCACGGCAGGCCTTGACCTTCGTTACTTCCATGAAGCCCCATTGGCAGTTCTTGGGGTTAGTCTGGTAATCAATATCCCAATAAACACCGTAGGTCGGGCTGACATTTGAGGCATGCTGAAGGTCAACACCGGCATACTCTCCCTGTACGTAGTCGGCATTGTTTGTGGGTGGCTGGAAAGTATAAACATTGTCGAGTGAGTCGACAGGGTTGATAGCCCAGTAAGAATGAACATTGATGTCAGTATCTGTGAACGTGGACTTTCCTTCGCCGATGTTGCGGTCAGTGAAGACTCTGCCCCATGCTTTTTTAGGACGGTCCGTCAGGTCTTCGGAATAGAAGTAGTAGATTCCAGGCATCGTGTTGCTCGGACGCCGGAGCTGCCACGTCAGAGGTGACGTGCCGACCACTGCCTGCGTACCCCACGACTCGCCGCGCGTGATGAACTTCTTTGTGCCGAGATTGTAGACGTAGTAGTCCGTGTTGACCTGAGGCGTAGAGAACTCGGGCAATTCCGGTACGCGGTATTCGCGTATGTTGTTGAATTTGCGCCAAACATCAGCCTCCTCATAAAGCTTCTTACTGCCGAATGGCACATAGAGGACGCAGTCGCTCAAAGGGTTGTTTTCGCTGTTTCCGAAATTGAAGGCAGCATCGTTTACGCTGATCTCCGAGGGGTCGGCCACGGGAAGATAGAGCTCCCTCAGGGCAATACTGTTGAAGAAAGCCCTGCTGCCTATGGATGTAATGTGAGAAGGAAGTGTAATTTTCGTCACCTGAGGTTGCGCAGTGAAGGCACGGACACCTATCGTCTCGACGTTCTCTGGTAACGTAATCTCCGTGACATTCGAGCAGTTGTTAAAGTCCTCCTTGTTGATAATCACCAAACCGGTGAAGTGCTTGAGGTCTGCCAGCGAGGTGATTTCCTTATTGCCGGTAAATAATTTCTCCGGGAACTGCTTTACCGCGGCAGCTTCCTCTTTTGATATCTCCTTGTTGGCATCGCCGTCGAATCGTGCCAGAATAATGTCTCGGAACGCCTCATCCTCGAAGTTGATGAAGCCAAGCTTAGCACGCAAGTGGTAGCAAGCACGCTGTAATTCTGAAAGCGAACTGCCGGTGTTGCTATAAATCACCTTCTCGTGCGATGCATTGAAATTCTGTTTCTCGGCAATCGAAATGAGGTTGTCCAGCTGAGAGGCATACTTAGTGTAGAGAAGGGCGTTCTCTGTAATCTCCACAAGCATCCATTGGCAGTTCAATGGGAACTGGTCATATGGAATGTCAAAGTAAACTCCGTAGGTCGGATATGTGGCATTGCTCTCATGTCCGGGCTGTACACCGAGGTACCAGCCATCGTGGTAGTCGGCTGTGCCTTCAGAGCATTGAATGGTATAGATTTTATCTTGTCCATCCACAAGCTTTATCTGCCAGTTAGCAGGCTGTCCGTTTTCGTTCAGGCGGGTAGTGGCTCCGTCCACGAAGCAAGTCCTGATGCCCTCGCCCACATTGGGGTCAGTCGTGGAGCGGAAGAAGATTTTATTGTTTTTGTTGGGCGAATCGGCCGAATAGAGATAGTATTCATCCTCTGCCATGTTAGTCTTCTTGCGGAACTCGAAGCGCATGGGAGAGTTCGTTTCTGCTACGACACCTTGCGTGCCATATGCCTCGCCGTGCGTCAGGTAACGTCCTGTACCAACATTATATAAATAATAACGCTTTCCTAGGGCAAGCTGTGCGAATACTCCCTGCGAGAGCGTACGCAGCTCATTAACGTTCGTAAAGTCCTTCCACTGCTCTGCCGAGGTGAAGTATTCACGTTGGCCCTGTGGAAAGTTCAATACGGTCTGGGTTTTGTCCACTCCGGCAAAAACGTCTTCGCCCAGTTGCAGGTTCTGGGGGCGTTCGGTCTTGACGGTGATGGACTGCAGACCTGTGCAGCCACTGAAAGCACCGTCGCCGATGTAGGTAACACAGATGGGGATGGTTACCGAAGTAAACGTCTGGCAATCGGCAAAGGTTCGTGTCCCTATACGGGTAATGTTGACGGGCAACTTTAAGTCCTCCAAGCTGTTGCAGCCATTGAAGGCCTCATCGCCAATGGCGTTGATTCCGTCAGGGAGAGCAAGTGTCTTCAGAGCACTACATCCGCTGAAGGCCCGTGCGCCGATGCTTTCCAGCTTTTTGGGCAAGCGGATGGAGGAGAGGCGCACACAGCCGTTGAAGGCATTGTCGGGAATCGAAACGACTGATGTAAAGTAGTACAACTCGTCGAAGGCCGTTAATATCTTTCCGCGGAAAGCTTCTCCGAGGTCTATGACGGCTGCAGCCTCGCCATAGGTGAACTTGCCGTCGCCGTCGCTGTCCCAGTTTTCCAAGCAGATTTGTTTTGCCATCTGATTGGAAATCTTTAGTTCAAGTGCCGAGAAGTCGTTAGGCTCGAAGTTGATGATGGCACACTGCGAGGCGGACCATCCATTCATTGTCTTGAGGGCAAAGTAACCGTCGCTGCCACCGTTCCATCCCCAGTTGATGTGATAAAGACCATCTTTATAGCCATCACAAAGAAAGGAGTGGCCGGCTCCATCTTGTGTGTGTCCGGCTAACTGGAAGGGGCGTCGTTGTTCTAACTCTCGGTAGAGGATTTCGTCCCAGTTGTTTTCGTCGTTGTAGTAGTGTGCCCAGACGGTACGCGGGTTGTCGCCATAGCCGAAGAAGTCCTTCAGTGGGCCAGGAACTCTGCTCGTCGAAGCTCCCGAGCCTCCGGGGGAGTAGCCCATGCCTAGTGAAACGCCACAATAGTGCATCAGTTGTGCGACGGCCAGGCAGCTCTTTTCGCTGGAGCTATTGCTATAGCTGTCCAGCATGTTGTCCCAGTCGATAGGCGATCCGGCAGGTATGCCTTCAACCGTCATTGTGCCCTTTTGGTCGTTTGTTAGCGTATAGCTTGGTATGTTAGCCTGTACTTCTCTGACGGACTTCTCGCGCTGATAATACATGAGCTGTGCCATTGCGGTGGCCACACAGCCTGTGAGGGAACGTCCTTCGCCGAAGTAGATGGGGCACTCGTTGTTGTAGGGCCAGCCTTGTCCCCACTTCGTTGTCACCATGGGCTCAATGCTGGCGTGGACCTCAACACGCTTTCTGTTGGCTTTCTGTTGCTGGGATTTGGTGGGGTTTTCCATGAGGAAGTTGATGTATTCAGCTTGTCCGTCGAGCCAGTTCTGCATATGCGGTGGTAGTGAGTCGTAGCAGAATGAGCCTTCTTCGGTATAGCCGATGACTTCTCCGTAACTGTCATCGCCTGGAACGATAACAAAGCCTTGGTTCTGGCCTCTGTCGAAGACGTAGTACAGCGCCTGGTTATCCTGGGCAGCCCCCTTGCTTCTTGCTAGTCGGCGGGAACTTGTGATTGGGGACAAGATGTTGCTTCCAGGCTTGTCCTTCATGTATTGTTCTGCTAATTTTAGTGCCTGTTCGCGGCTGATGGGGTCGGCATGTGCTGTAAAAACAAGTAGGATGTTTAAAACAAATAATGCGAGTCGATAGTTTTTCATTGGTTTATGATTTTATTTGGTATGCTTTACAAAGTTACGACTTATCTAAGCATTACATTTTATGTGCATAGTTAAATAATGTTAAGTGTGCGATTTTTTTTGGGGGGCTTTTAGACCATGAAATGGGATGTTTTATGTGTAAAAAAATCTATCCTTCTGTATTCAAGAAGTATTCAATTCGCGGCGAAAGGTATAGCGTCGAGAGCGTTGTGAAGTGTGTTTTCGGGTGGGGCGGATCTATGCGATGTGTTGTGTAAAACAGCCCCTGTTAGGTGTGTTTGATGTCCCCTTGTAATGTGAACTTGCGGAAGTTAGACAAATTGCCTTTTTTCTTGAGCTATTATTTGTCGTTTTGCTTGGAATTATGTAATTTTGTCGCTTGTAAAAAGGGTGAAAACTTATGTTGAAGACAGCCATACGACGAATCTGTTTGCTTTTGTTGGTTGCTTGCATTTGCTGGCCGGCAGACGGTGCTGTGCGCAAACGTAAGGTGCGCAGACACCACGAGCCCGATACCATGATGGCGCCATTTGTGTCGCTCGAAATGCCGTCTGGTGGCAAAATGAGCACCTCCGCCTATCCCATACAGATAACCATAACAGGACGAGCCGTCCGCATCCAGAGCGATCACGACCAACTCCTGCCCATCTACACACGCAGCGGAGTACTCTATCTCACAGCACGCCTCAGCAAAGGCACAAACTGGCTGAGCGGACTGCCCAGAGGACACTACTTCATCAACAACCGCCCCGTCAACATCGGACAATAAACCCAAGGCAGCCACAGCCAACACCACACAACAAAACCCAAATGGAAAACGGCATAAAGGAAATCAACATAGACAGCATCGTCAGGAGCCGAGCAGGGAAACGCGCCAAATACGTACCCAAATGGCTCACATCACTCCTGGCACGCATCATACATCAAGAATTCATCAACATCTATCTGCGACAAGGACGAGTAGGTGTCGACTTCTGTCGAGGCGTTGTCGACTACGTAGGCGTCACAGTCAACGTAGAAGGGCGAGAAAACCTCCCCACCGACGGTCGACTCTGCACCTTTGTCAGCAACCACCCCCTCGGAGCCATCGACGGCGTAACACTCGGATGGGTCATCGGAGAACACTATCAAGGCAAAATAAAATACCTTGTCAACGACCTCCTCATGAACCTCCAGGGACTCGCACCGCTCTGCGTGCCCATTAATAAAATAGGCAAACAAGCACGCTCCTTCCCTACCATAGTGGAAAACACCTTCAGCAGCGACTGCCATGTAATCATGTTTCCCGCCGGACTCTGCAGCCGCCGACAAGACGACGGCACCATCCGCGACGTCACATGGAACAAAGCTTTCGTTGCAAAAAGCATACAACACCAGCGCGACATTGTGCCCATACACTTCATAGGGCAAAACTCAAACCGATTCTACAACGTAGCACGATGGTGCAAACGCCTCCACCTCCCAAACTTCGCCATGGCACTCCTGCCCGACGAAATGTACCGTAGCCGAGGCAACCACTACACCGTACGCATCGGGAAACCCATACCCTGGCAAACATTCGACCGCACAAAAACCCCACAACAATGGGGCAAATGGGTACAAGACAAAGTCTACGAAATCTAAACAACACCACCCCTACAATAACCAATCCCAATGGAAGAAATCATAAGCCCAATTCCACGAGAAGTACTCAAAGCAGAACTTACACCAGATAAGCATCTGCGAATGACAAACAAAAGCAACAACGAGGTCTATGTTGTCACATGGCAGGACTCGCCAAACGTTGTTATGGAAATCGGACGACTGCGCGAAATAGCCTTCCGAGCAGCAGGAGGAGGAACCGGGAAAAGCTACGACCTCGACGAATACGATACCTGCGACAACCCATACAAACAACTCATCGTCTGGGATCCCGAAGAAGAGGAAATCGTAGGAGGCTACCGTTACATCCTCGGGAAAGACTGGGAAATCGGATCCGACGGGCAACCCAACCTTGCAACCAGTCACATGTTCCGATTCTCCGAACGCTTCATGAAAGACTATGCACCATGGACCGTAGAACTCGGACGCAGTTTTGTTACCCTCGAATACCAGAGCACCTTGCGAGGACGTAAAGGCATCTTTGCCCTCGACAACCTTTGGGACGGACTCGGAGCCATAGTTGTCATCGAACCAACCGTACGATATCTCTTCGGAAAGTTCACCATGTATCCCAGTTACGACCGCATGGCACGCGACATGATACATTACTTCCTGGGCAAACACTTCCCCGATCCCGACAATCTCATCTACCCCATGAAGCCTCTCGACCTGTGGCATGACCCCGAACAGTTCAGCCAACTCTTTACGGAGGATGACTTCAAGGCCGACTATCGTATATTGAATCGAGAGGTAAGGGCTCTTGGGTATAACATTCCGCCACTGGTCAATGCATATATGGGACTTAGTCCTACCATGAAACTCTTTGGCACGGCCATCAACGACGGCTTCGGCGATGTGGAAGAGACGGGCATTCTCATTGCTGTCGACGAGATTCTTCAGGAGAAACGCATGCGCCATATTGATACTTTTGCTGCAGAGCACCCCGAACTTGTAAAGATAACAAGCGGTGCGAACCGTATCTTCTATAAGCCGGAGGACTGTCAGTAGTTCTTTTTTCGTGAGGTGGTGGTGTACTTTGGGATTAAGGATTAGGGCAGAATGGCTAGTGAGATGATGAAATGGGAAACGCTGCTTTCCAGCAAACGGCTTGGGCAGGAGAATGTTCAGCAGGGCGATGACGACCGCACTGAGTTTCAGCGTGACTATGATCGCTTGATTTTTTCTGCGCCTTTCCGCCGCTTGCAGAACAAGACTCAGGTGTTTCCTTTGCCCGGAAGCATCTTTGTTCACAATCGTCTTACGCACAGTCTTGAGGTGAGCAGTGTGGGTCGTAGTTTGGGCAACGACATCAGCCGGCTCATTTTGCGCCGTCGTCCGGAACTTTATAGCACGCATTTTACGGAACTTGGCAGTATTGTGAGTGCTGCTTGCCTTGCCCATGATTTGGGTAATCCTCCTTTTGGTCATAGTGGCGAGAATGCGATTGGCACTTATTTCAGCGAGGGAAATGGTTTGTTTCTGAAGGACTATGTTTGTCCGGAAACGGGCGATGGTTTGTCTTCTGCGCAGTGGCATGACTTGACTCACTTTGAGGGTAATGCCAATGCTTTCCGTTTGCTTACGCATCATTTCAAGGGTCGCCGTCGTGGTGGGTTTGGCATGACGTACAGCACGCTGGCAAGTATTGTGAAGTATCCTTATTCTTCTGATTTGGCTAACGGCAAGGGTAAGTTCGGGTTCTTTCGCAGCGAGGTGAAGGATTATGAGCATATTGCTCGCGAGTTGGGCATCATTCGTCTTCCGTCGCCCAGTGGATCGGTGCGTTATGCTCGTCATCCGTTGGTTTATTTGGTTGAGGCGGCGGATGATATCTGCTACCAGGTGATGGACATTGAGGATGCTCATAAGTTGAAACTCTTGACCACTCAGGAGACGAAGCATTTGTTTTTGGCTTATTTTACGCCGGAGCAGCAGTCGTTGATCAGGAAGCGTCTGGTTCCTTTTGCCGATGATGTCAACGAGCAGATAGTGTATTTGCGTTCGTGTGTCATCAATGCTTTGGAGCAGCAGTGCGTTCAGGCTTTCCTGGAGAACGAGCAGGAGATTCTTGCGGGCTGTTTCGAGGGCAGGCTCATCGAGCATATAGACGATGTGCCTCGCAGTGCTTACGAGCAGTGTGAGCGCACGGCTAACGAGAGGATTTACCACTGCAAGGATGTGGTGGACATTGAGATTGCGGGCTATAAGGTGATTACGACGCTGACCGACCTTATGGTTCAGGCTGCCACACACTCGGATCGTGACTTCTCGCAGCTGCTCATCAACCGTGTCAGCACGCAGTACGACATTCTTGCCCCTACGCTCTATGGGCGCATTATGGCTGTGCTGGACTATATTTCGGGCATGACCGATGTCTATGCTCTCGACCTTTATCGTAAGATAAACGGCATGAGTCTGCCCGATGTTTAGGCATTAGTAACATTGAAAAGCATACAGATATGAAAGTAGAGATAATCAATCGCAGTCATCATCCACTGCCGCAGTATGCCACGCCGCAGTCGGCTGGTGTGGACCTTCGTGCCAATATCGAGTCGCCCATAGAGTTGCAGCCCCTGAAGCGCTGCCTTGTCCCCACGGGTCTCTTCATGGCTTTGCCTCCGGGCTACGAGGCTCAGGTGCGCCCCCGCAGTGGTCTTGCCATCAAGCACGGCATCACAGTCCTCAACACTCCCGGCACCATCGATGCCGACTATCGTGGCGAGATCTGCGTCATCCTTGTCAATCTCTCCGACCAGCCTTTCCTCATCGAGGACGGCGAGCGCATCGCCCAGATGGTCATCGCCCGCCACGAGCAGGCCGAATGGGAGGCTGTGGAGGTTCTTTCCGAGACGGAGAGAGGTGCCGGAGGCTTCGGTCATAGCGGAACAAAGTAAGGAACCTACGTCTGTCAACATAGCATCTCCACAATGTCTGCACAGCACGCAAAAAACAACGGCCAAAGGGCGACGGAAACATCTACTGCCTTTCCGGCAATAATGCTTAACCTTTCGGGCAATAATGGTGTGCCTTTCCGGGCAACATCCACTGCCATGTTTTTCCGAAGCCTTACCCTTGTCATTCTGTCCCTCTTGTTTGCAGGGGCGGAAGCCTTTGCGCAGACACGTTTCGACTACTTCTATCTCGAGGCCGAGAAGTGCCGTCAGCAGGAAGACTACCCTTCGGCAATGGACCTCTACCGCCACTGTCTCGACATCAATCCACAGGCCCCCGAGGCACTCTACAACATGGGAGTGCTCCACCTCTACCTGCGCTCCGACAGCCTCGGAACGGCATACATCCGACAAGCCTGCGAGCGCGACGCCAACAACCCCTACTACCTCGAAACACTTGCCGCACTCTACCTGAACAAACGCGACGCCGAATCCGCCATACCCGTACTGGAGAAAATGGCAACCCTGCAGTCGCGCCGCAGCGACATCCTCACCCAACTGGTGACACTCTACCACACCGTGGGCGACACCGACAAAGCCATCGGAGCACTCAACCGCATAGAACTCCTCGAAGGCGTCAACCCACAGATAACCATCGAAAAGTTCAGACTCTACAAAGAGAAAGGCATGCTCGACTCCGCCTTCGTGCAACTCCAGACACTCTGCGACGAATCACCACACGACATGAACATCCGAATCGTGGCAGGCACACAGTATATGAACGCCGGAGACACAGCCAAAGCACTCGAAATCTACAACGAAGTGCGCCGCCAGGAACCAACAAACCTCAACCTCCACCTCGCCACGATGGACTACCTTCGCGACCAGGGAAAACACAAAGCCTACGACCGCATGCGCGACTCCTTGCTCTTCAGCCCCGAGTCACCATCACAACTGCGAGTCCTTCTGCTCAAGTCATACATCGCCGACGTACAGCGAGACTCCACATACACCACACAACTCACCGCCGCCTTCGACACCCTTCTCGCCAAACCACAGCAGAACACCGAAATACTCATCATGAAGGCAGCATACCAATCCTTCAGCAAACAACCACAAGAAGCCATCTGCCAGACAATGAGACAAGTGCTCGACGTCGAACCGGGCAACCAGATGGCACTGAGCGAACTGCTCCAATACTACGCAGAAAGAGACGACGGAAAAGGCGTAGAAGACATCAGCCGGAGAGGACTCAACTACCATCCCGAAGAAATATCCTACGCCTACTACCTCGGATTGGCACTCGCCGAACAGAAAAAACTAACACAGGCAACCGAAGTCATGCAGCAGGGACTACGCGTCCGGACAGACGACGTACACCCACACCTCGTGTCAAACGTCTTCGCAACACTCGGCGACATATACTACCAGCAAGGCAAAGAACAAGAAGCCTATGCAGCCTACGACTCCGCACTCGTCTACAAAGACGACAACATCCCCTGCCTCAACAACTACGCCTACTACCTTAGTCTGAAAGAAGAACAGCTCGACCGCGCCGAAGAGATGAGCTATCGCACCGTACGCCAAGAGCCGGAAAACATCACATACCTCGACACATACGCCTGGATACTCTTCAAGAAAGGAGACTATGCCCACGCACGAACATACATGGACAAAGTGGTCCCCCTACAAAAGACCGACGCCGAACTCCTCGCCGACCAGGCAATGCTCGGAAACATCCTCGAACATGCAGGCGACATCTACGCCCACCTCGGCGAACAAGAAACAGCGATGCGACTCTGGAAACTGGCCAAAAAGAAAAACGACGACACCTGTTCGCCACAGTTACGCAAGAAGATACGGCAAAAGAAATACATCAAATAAGGCAAACAATGAAAGCAATACAACGCATCACCGTCATGCTTCTCTGCATCGTGCTGATGGCATCCTGCGGCACACGCAAGTCCTCCGTGGCAAAAAGCAATGCCAAGGCCGACAGCAACACCACCCTTTTGCAGAACATAGTGCAGACGGTCAATGCCAACAGGCAGAGCGAAACCTTCGTCACAGCCAAAGCCTCCTTCGCTTTCCAAACAGGCAGCAAGACAACTTCGCTCGGCGGAATGTTGCGCATGAAGCGCAACGACGTCATACAACTATCGCTCGTCACCTTCGGAATCCTCGAGGTGGCACGCATAGAGGTGACGCCCGAATACTTCATGATTGTAGATAAAATGGGGAAACAGTATGTCAAGGCAGCCTTCCGCGACATCCCTTTCTTCGAAGGAGCCAATATAGATTTCCACACTCTACAGTCCCTTTTCTGGGGAGAACTGTTCCTGCTTGCCGAGTCCGGCACTATGCCTGCGGAAAAACAGTTCGCCAAATCGGCAGACGGCGACAAGGTGACGTTGGTCAATGCCGATAGTCGTCTGGCAGTTTTGACGTTCATTGTCAACGCCATCGACGGCCTTGTGCGCCAAGTGGCAGTATCTTCTCACAGAACAGGTGTGTCGCCCTATATGACATGGGACTATGTGGAGTTCTCTCCGCTGGGGGAGAAAAAGTTTCCCACGAGGCACGACATCTCCATTGCTGCCGGAAGCCGACCTTTCAAGGCAACGCTTTCGCTCTCCAACCTCAGGAACGATTCGGGTTGGGAAACGCGGACAGACATCTCCGGCCGTTCCTACAAGGAGATAACGGCAGACAAACTCATGTCGTACCTTATGAATCTGAACCGATAAAACCGTACCTTTTCTCACAAAAGCCTGCACAATGAACAGAATTCTTTTTCTTTGTCTCAGCCTGATGCTCTTTCTGCCTCTTGCCGCACAGAACAGCAAGAAGGTGAAGGAACTGAAGCAACAGCAGTCTAAGCTCAAGACGGAGTTGCAGAACTCCAAGACGCAGCTCAGCAAGACGCAGAAGAGGGTGAAGAGCGGGCAGCAGAATGTGGATTATCTGGGTGCGCTGGTGAACAACCGACTGAAGCGCATCCACGAGCTGGAGGAGGAGCTGAACAAACTGGAGGACGATATTACTCGCATGCAGAAGGACATCACGAGGATTGACAGCGAACTGCGTCTGCGTCGCCAACGCCTTAAGGCGGCCATTCGCAACGCCAGAGTTCAGCGTGAGAACCACGACCCTTTGGTCTTCATCTTCTCGGCAAAGACGGTCAGCCAGATGTACCGTCGTGCCCGCTACGCTCGCGAGTATGTCGTCTATCAGCATAATCTCAGCGGACAAGTCTTGCAGAAACAGGCCGAACTGCTCAAGGCGCAGAACCGTCTGCTCGAGGCAAAAAGCCGGAAGAGCGCCAAGCTCAACGAAATCATGGAGCAGCGCAAGAGCCTGAACGAACAGCAGATGCAGGAAAAAGAGAGGGTGGCAGGACTCAAGAAGAAAGAGAGCGGACTGAAGGGCAAAGTGGCAGAGCAGCAGAAACAGATTGCTGCGCTCGACAGGAAGATTGAGGAGGTGATTGCCTACGAAATAGAGCAGGCCAGAAAAAAAGCAGAGGAAGAGGCCCGGAAGAAGAAGGCCGCAGCAAAGAAAACCACAACAACAAAGACCAAACAACCAGCCTCCACCTCGAAACCCAAGACAGAAACAAAGCCCGCCACCACGCAAAAGAGCGGCTCATGGCTTACGGCAGCAGACCGACAGCTCAACGGCACCTTCGAACAGAACAAAGGCCGTCTGCCAGTCCCCATCACCGGACAGTATATGCTGGGCAACCGTTTCGGCATCTACAACGTGCCGGGCATGAAGAATGTCCAGCTCGACAATAAAGGAACAGACTACGTTGGCCGCCCGGGAGCCCGTGCCCGTGCCATCTTCGACGGCGTCGTCACCAGTGTCTTCCAGTTCTCCGGCACACGCAACGTACTTGTTCGTCACGGCAGTTATATCTCCGTCTATTGCAACCTCTCCAGCACCATCGTGCAGAAAGGACAGAAAGTACGTGCCCGCGACATACTCGGCACCGTCGCAAACGACGGCAGCGGAAACTGCACGCTCCATTTCCAACTCCGAAAAGAGACCACCAAACTCAATCCCGAAGCCTGGATAGGAAGGTAAGCACCCCCATCCCCCAAGAACATCACACACCACACCTCAAACAAAACAGGTGTACCCCTCCTCCAAACAACCTTAACCATTCTTGCCATAAAGGTTAACCATTCTTGTTGGAAAGGTTAAGCATTACAGTCGGAAAGGTTAACCTTTTTTCGATGCATCCCCATGCTTTAGCCCATGCCGTGAGCATTTCCGGTTTCCCCCTTTCCTGGTCCCCATTGTTATCGTGTTTCAGCCATTTTGTGAGAATCCCTTACGCGCGCGTATATTATATAATATGTGTACGGAGTAAAAAACGCCTTTTTTATGAAAAAAGATGCAGAATATTTTGGTAGTTTGCAGAAAAGCCGTACCTTTGCACCCGCAAACGAAACAAGAGCTCCCCTGCGGAGCGAAGTTGAGTCAGGCAAGCTCCATCGGGAGCACGTTCTTTGAAAGATTTACATAGACAGAGATTGTAGTACAAGAAACAAGTACAAGCGAACCGTCAATATCCAAAA
>JAGBTN010000008.1 GCA_017631315.1 Bacteroidaceae bacterium
GATATCCGCACCTTGGTCGATTATGATAACTACGTTACCGTATCTACCGCCAATGCCAGATTCTGCTTTTTATTTAAAGAGTGCGCAAGTCTGACTACTGCCCCCGAACTACCGGCAACAACATTGGCTCCGTATTGCTACAGCCAAATGTTCCAGGAGTGCACCGGCTTGACAGCTGCCCCTAAACTGCCGGCAACTACAATGGCAGAAGGTTGCTACCAGTGGATGTTCTGGTTTTGCCATGGGCTGACTACCGCCCCCGAACTTCCGGCAACAACATTAGCTAAGGAATGCTACAATGGGATGTTCCGTAATTGCGACGGTCTGACCACTGCCCCCGAACTTCCGGTAACAACATTGGCAGAAGGTTGCTACGCGGAGATGTTCTATGAAAGCGACGGTCTGACTACTGCTCCTATACTTCCGGCAACAACATTGGTAAAACGTTGCTACAGCTATATGTTCAATGATTGTAAAAAGTTGGATAATATTACGATGTTGGCAACGGATATATCGGCACCTAATTGCTTAAATGTATGGGTAGATGGTGTAGCAAGTACAGGTACATTTACCAAAGCCGCAGCTATGACATCGTTGACAACAGGCGTGAGCGGCATCCCAGAAGGCTGGACAGTAAAGAACTACGGAGAATAAGGAAAACAGATAGCTATCGTCGAGGGCAGACGAGGTTAAGTTTCCCCCCTCGCAGCTCGACATAGCATAATCAACATGGCTCTGCTCTATTTCACAGCGTCAGTTGATTGCCCACCTGCTTAACCTCCCAAGCCGAGCGGACAAAATCACGTTTAAGTGAGCAAAACATAAAGTTTACTTTAATGTTTTTCAGCGGAAGCACACTTTTTTACGGGAACAGCATCACTCGGTGCCGTTCCTGTTTTCTTTTTCGACTATTTTTTGCCATTTCAAATTTTCTCCGTACCTTTGCATAATAAAACAAAAAGAAAATAATAATGTCAGAATATCGTTTAAGTCATTTGCAGGAACTCGAGGCAGAAAGCATCCACATTATTCGCGAAGTGGCTGCAGAATTCGAGAACCCAGTAATGCTCTACAGCATCGGCAAGGACAGCAGTGTAATGGTACGCCTTGCCGAAAAAGCCTTCGCTCCGGGAAAAGTTCCATTTCCGCTTATGCACATCGACTCGAGATGGAAGTTCCGCGAAATGATTGAATTCCGCGACCGCTATGCAAAAGAACACGGATGGGACCTTATTGTAGAAAGCAACGAAGAAGCATTCCAAAACGGAGTGGGTCCATTCACACACGGCAGCAAGGTACACACCGACCTGATGAAAACAAAAGCACTGCTCGATGCTCTGAACAAACATAAGTTCGATGCAGCCTTTGGCGGTGCACGTCGCGACGAAGAAAAGTCACGCGCCAAAGAACGCATATTCAGTTTCCGAGACCAGTTCAACCAATGGGACCCCAAAAACCAAAGACCCGAACTTTGGGACATCTACAACAGTCGCGTTCACAAAGGCGAAAGCATACGCGTCTTCCCACTCTCCAACTGGACTGAACTCGACATCTGGCAATACATCCGACTCGAAAACATACCCATCGTGCCACTCTACTACGCCAAGGAACGTCCCTGCGTGGAAATAGACGGCAACCTTATCATGGCAGACGACGAACGACTTCCGCAAGAACTCGTGCCACTCATCAAGCCTCGCATGGTACGCTTCCGAACCCTCGGTTGCTGGCCACTGACAGGAGCCGTAGAGAGTACGGCAACAAACATAGAGGAAATCGTTGAAGAAATGATGACAACAACAAAAAGCGAACGCACAACACGCGTCATCGACTTCGACCAGGAAGCCTCAATGGAACAAAAAAAGAGAGAAGGGTATTTTTAATTTAGACGATTTAGAACTGACTTCAAAGTGGAAAACAATAAACTTAACATAAAAGAATATCTCGACGCCGACGAACGTAAATCACTGCTCAGACTGCTCACAGCCGGTTCTGTCGACGACGGCAAGTCAACGCTCATTGGCCGACTGCTCTTCGACAGCAAGAAACTCTACGAAGACCAACTCCAAGCCCTCGAGCGCGACTCGAAACGCCTCGGTAACGCCGGAGCAGGAGAAATAGACTATGCACTGCTGCTCGACGGCTTGAAGGCCGAACGCGAAGAAGGCATCACCATTGACGTTGCATACCGATACTTCTCTACCAACCAGAGAAAATTCATCATTGCTGACACACCGGGACACGAACAGTACACCCGTAACATGATAACAGGCGGCTCAACAGCAAACCTCGCCATCATACTTGTGGATGCAAGAACAGGCGTCATCACACAAACACGCCGACACACCTTCCTCGTCTCACTGCTCGGCATCAAACATATCGTTCTTGCCGTCAACAAAATGGACCTTGTCGATTACTCGGAAGAAGTGTTCAACAAAATTAAAAATGAATACCTGCATCTCACTGCACAACTGGGCATAGAAGATGTAACATGTTTCCCCCTTTCGGCAAAAGTGGGCGACAACGTTGTTGAAAAGAGCGAAAAGACACTATGGTTTGAAGGCACTTCCCTACTCCAATACCTAGAAACCGTGCCCATCGACCGCGACCGCAATATGAATGATTTCCGCTTTCCTGTTCAGTATGTGCTACGCCCCAACCTCGACTTCCGTGGCTTCTCGGGCAAAGTGGCAAGCGGCATCATACGCAAAGGCGACACCGTAATGGCACTACCCAGCAAAAAAACGAGCCGTGTAAAGAGCATTGTAACCTACGAAGGCGAACTCGACTACGCCTTCTGTCCGCAATGCGTTACCATCACACTCGAAGACGAAATAGACATCAGCCGTGGCGAAATGCTCGTAAAACCGGACAACCTGCCATTCATAGGCAGAAACATACAAACCAAACTTGTCTGGATGGACGAAGAGCCCATGAACCGCAACAAGCAGTTCTTCCTCAAAATAGGCACAAACACCACACGAGCAACCATCAATGCCGTTGACTATCGCATAGACATCAACACGATGGACCAACTCGAAGGCAAAGACTTCTGCCTAAACGAAATAGGACAGGTACAGATAACAACAGCCAAAACACTCTTCTTCGACGACTACAAGCAAAACAGAGCCACCGGTGCATTCATTCTCATCGACCCCATCACAAACAACACTTGTGCTGTTGGCATGATAGAAAAGCCCATTAACGAAGAAGAACTGCTCAGTGAAGACCTGCCAACACTCGACCTTAAAAAACTTGGCATCGAACCCGAACACTACGAAGCCATCGAACTGGCAGCAAAAGAACTAAGCAGACAGGGAATAGAGATTATAATTAAGAAATAACAATTATAATATACATCCGACCAAAATAACATGGGATTATTAGAATTCAGCAAACTTCCGGTCAACACCCTTGTCGGAGCAGACTGGAAGACATTTAAGGCGATAACCAAAGACCAGCACATCGATTCGAGCAAAAAAATAAAATACCACCTCACAAAATTTGTTTGCCGACTGCTCAGTCCCTTCGCCACACTGCAAGAAAAAAAATACCGAAAACAACTTGCCAACAAAGAACTGAAGAACGATCCGCTCTTCATTCTTGGTCACTGGCGAAGTGGAACCACATTCGTGCACAACATCTTCGCACAAGACAAGCATTTCGGTCACACAACAACGTATCAGACAGTGTTCCCGCACTACATCATGTCCATGCAAGGCTTCTTCAAACCATGCATGAAATTCTTCATGCCCGACCGACGCCCTACCGACAACATGGAACTTGCACCGGACCTGCCACAAGAAGAAGAATTTGCCTTGTGCAACATGACAGAATGTAATTACTACAACTTCTGGATCTTCCCCGAACGGATGCAAGAATACTGCGACCGTTTTCTCACCTTCCGCGACATCACAGAAGAAGAACTGGAAGAATTCAAAAAAACATTCCTCAAACTCGTCAAGATAAGCCTCTGGAATACTGGCGGCACACAATATCTTAGTAAGAATCCGCCACATACCGGTCGCATCAAAGCCCTCTCTGAGCTCTTCCCCAACGCACGATACATATACCTGATGCGCAATCCATATACCGTGTTCGAAAGCACACGAAACTTCTTCCTTAACACCATCAAACCACTCGAATTGAATATAATTTCCGAGGAGGAATTGGAACAAAACATTTTGCGCAACTATATGGAGCTATATCATGCCTACAAAGAACAGAAACAAATTCTTCCGGAAGGCACGCTCTACGAAGTACGCTTCGAAGATATAGAGAAAGATGCATTAACCATTACACAGGACATTTATAGCAAACTTGGAATCCCCGGTTGGGATGGCGCAAAAGAAGATATCGAGAAATACATCAATAAGAAGAAAGGCTATAAGAAAAACAAGTACCAGTATGACCCACGAACCGTAAAACTGGTGAACGAACACTGGGGCGAGGTGCTCGACGATTGGGGGTACGAACGTCTTTAATGAGAAATGAAAAACGATAACTCATTAAAAAAGAATAAGTAAAAAAATGCTTGCTATATTTGCTTGAAACTGATAAAATGCGTACCTTTGCATAGAAATAACATAACAACTACATAATCACATAATAATCAAACTGATATGACAAAGATTGAATTAGTCAAGATGGTAGCCGAGAAGACCGGCATTGATCAGCCCACTGCATTGGCTGCTGTTGAAGGCGTTATCGACACACTGAAAGAGTCGCTCATCAACAAGGAAAACGTTTATATTCGTGGCTGGGGTACTTGGACTTTGAAGCATCGCGCTCAAAAGACTGCACGCAACATCTCCAAGAACACAACAATGATTATTCCCGAACACGACATTCCATACTTCAAGCCTTGCAAGGACTTCATGGAAGCCGTGGCAAAAGCATAAGATTTAATCATCACTTCTAATATAATAACAGAACATAAAAGGTGGAAGCTGAAGCAATAACTTGCAGCTATCCACCTTTATTTGTTTAAACAAAGGTGTTCACTATGAAAAAAACTTTTATTTTATCATGTTTCTCACTACTCTTCTCAAGCCTGACTATTCACAGTGAGAACATCATCGAATATGTAAATCCAATTATTGGCACAAACGGAATGGGCCACACTTTCCCTGGTGCTTGCGTACCTTTCGGTGTCGTACAACTCTCGCCCGACACAGACACCATTCCACACAATGTGAATGGTAAATATCAAGGAAAAGTCTATGAGTATTGTGCCGGATATCAGCATCGCGACAACACCATTGTAGGCTTCAGCCACACACACCTCAGCGGAACTGGTCATTCAGACCTTGGCGACATCCTCATCATGCCAACAACTGGTAAAATCCAAACAAATCCAGGAACAGCAGATGCACCGGAAAACGGTTATCGCTCACGCTTCTCACACGAAACAGAGCGTTGCGTGCCCGGTTATTACGAGGTTAAACTCGATGACTATAACATCTTGGCACAACTTACTGCAACACAGCGTGTAGGCGTTCATTGCTATACCTTTCCTTCAGAAGAGGGCCAGTTCATTCTCGACCTTGGTCACGGCATATACAACTACGACGGTAAGACACTTTGGTCTTATCTCCGAGTTGAAAACGATACCTTGTTAACTGGCTATCGCATCACTAACGGTTGGGCAAGACAGAACTACACATATTTTGCCATCTCGCTTTCCGAACCCATTCAGGAATTTGGATACAAGGACCAACAGCAGATGAAGTATTCCGGATTCTGGCGCAAGAACAATATCTATCATAACTTCCCAGATATGGCCGGACGAGAGATTTCTGCATATTTCCGTTTCCGTTTGCCGAAAAGCAACAAGCTTACCATCAAGGTTGCACTTTCTGCTGTCAGCCAAAGCGGTGCTGTTGCCAACCTGAATGCAGAGGCAGCAGGACTTACATTTGAACAAGTGAAAGCCCGTGCCACGGAAAACTGGACAAAGGAGCTGACCGGACTTGAGATTGAAGGCACCGACGACCAGAAGGCTCTCTTCTATACTTCTCTCTATCATACCATGATAAATCCCTCTGTATATATGGATGTCGATGGTAAATACCGCGGAAATGACATGGAAATCCACCAAGCAGACGGCTTTACAAACTACACAATCTTCTCACTTTGGGACACTTATCGTGCAGAACACCCCTTGCTTAACCTCATTAAACCACGTCACGGCGCTGACATGGCAGAGAGTATGATTCGCATACAGCAACAAAGTGTTCTCAAACTGTTGCCAATCTGGTATCTTATGGCCAACGAAGCATGGTGTATGAGCGGTTACCATGCAGTATCTGTCCTCTCTGATGTTGCAAAGAAGATTGGCATCAAAGACAAAAAGGCAATGCTCAAGGCAATGGAAGAAACAGCAAACAATAAGTGGGTTGAAGGACTTTCTGACTACATCAAACACGGTTATGTATTCTACGACCGTTGTGGCACAAGCGCCAGCAACACACTCGAGTATGCATACGATGACTGGACAATCTATCAGGCTGCTCTCGATGCCGGAGAAACAGAAATGGCAGAAACATTCAAAAAGCGTGCGATGAACTATAAAAATGTCTTCAATCCTGCCATCGGACTTGCTTGCCCCAAATACAAGGACGGCAGTTGGAAGAAGGATTTCTCTCCCTTGCAGACTTATGGCGAAGGCTTCATCGAAGGCAACAGCGCAAACTATTCGTTCCATGTTCCACACGACGTAAAGGGTATGATAGAGTGCTTCGGCGGTGACAAGACATTCATCGAACGTCTCGACAAACTCTTTGCAGAGCCCCTTGACAAGAAATACTATGCCGACCACGAAGACATAGAAGAAGAATGCATACTTGGCGGTTATGTTCACGGCAACGAGCCGAGCCACCATATACCTTATCTCTATGCCTGGACCTCTCAGCCCTGGAAGAGCCAGTACTGGCTCCGCGAGATAATGAACCGAATGTATGTAAACAACATCGACGGTTTGCATGGCAATGACGACTGCGGACAGATGTCAGCATGGTACATATTCACAGCAATGGGCTTCTACCCTGTTTGCCCCGGTTCCGACCAATACGTACTTGGCGCCCCTTATGTTCCCAGTTGCAAACTGACATTGCCCAACGGCAAACTCTTCCTCATCAAGGCTCCTGGTGTCAGCGACAAGAACCGTTACGTCAAGGAAGTACGTCTGAACGGCAAGACATACAACAAACTGTACATCACACATTCAGACATCATGGCTGGTGGCACACTCGAATTTGTCATGAGCAGCAAACCTAACAAGAAGCGTTGCATTACAACCGGCAAACCCTATTCGCTGAGCGACACCTTGTAATGAACCGTTCGTTTTTAATATGAAATAAACAATACTCCCTTCTTAACAGCAGTATTGCAATATGCTGCTGTTATGAAGGTTCAAAATCCCAACAATAAAAGACGACAGAGTTCTGCAAATAAGAATTCTGTCGTCTTTCTTTTGTAATTATATATTGTATCGTTTAATAGTAAATTGTCTAATTAAAAACTACTCTTGTTATGACATTAAACTACACACGTGAAGTCGCTCAACTACACATGTGAAAATGTCCAACTTCACACGTGAAGTTTGTCAACTATCCACAGGTAATTTCAAGTAGTGAAGTATTAGGCATAAAATAAACGCCAACATCTCCGAATAAATCTCCGAGATGCTGGCGTATTTTATGTGTGTCTAATCTGACTATTTAGTTCTGATAGAGGAATCGCTTAATACTCTTCTTGGGAGTTTTCTCAAATTCCTTATCCATCACCTTAATGCTGATCAGCTGTGCATATGAAGGCAGTGTGGGATTAACTTCCTTACGGTTCTGCTCCATAATGCTTTCAATGTCAGCCTCAGAAAGATTAAGGTTCTTTATCTGCTCCTGGTCAGGATAAACAAGACCTACGAGTTTGTTGTCTCTTTGAACAACAAGACATTCGCTCACAAGTGTCATATTGCTGAGCTTGTCTTCAATCTCCTCAGGGTAGATATTCTGTCCGTTTGGACCAAGCAACATATTCTTGCTGCGTCCCTTGATGAAAAGATTTCCATTAGCATCAAGTACACCGAGGTCGCCCGTATGATACCAGCCTTCAGCATCAAGTGTTGCCTTGGTTGCTTCTTCATTCTTGTAATACCCGAGCATAACGTTCAAACCACGAGTTAAGATTTCGCCGGGAATGTTTGCAGGGTCTGGACTGTCAATCTTAAGTTCCTGGTGGATGACATTCTTACCGCAACTGCCTACTACCTGTTCCTTCCAGTCGACATAAGTGATAATGGGAGCACATTCTGTGGCACCATAGCCTACGGTATAACGGAAACCAATGTTGTGGAGCAACTGTTCAATCTCCTTGTTGAGTGCCGCACCGCCAATGATTACAGAGTAGAAGTTACCGCCAAAGACTTGTGTCATTTTATCGCAAATACGCTTGCGGATACGATCGCCAAGAATAGGGATGTTCAACATGAGTCTTACTTTGGGATCTTGTATTCTGGGCAGAATAGCCTTGCGAACAATCTTCTCAATAATGAGAGGAACTGCAACGATAATAACAGGCTTTACGTCTGCCAGTGCCTTCATCAAAATAGTTGGAGAAGCAACCTTCGTCAGGAAATTAACATGAACACCATGCATGAATTCGAAAATAAACTCGAAAGCCATACCATACATATGTGCCATAGGCAACATACTTAACACCTTGTCGCCGGGCTTAATTTCATGTCCGAGTTCTTTTTGAGCGAAATCCAAATTACTCCAAAGAGCACGATATGGAATCATCACACCCTTTGAATTGCTTGTTGTGCCACTTGTATAGTTAATTACAGCCAATTCGTTGGGCTGGTCCTTATGATAATTGAGGCACTCCGGCAAGAAACGATCGGGGAACTTTTCACCGAAAAGTTTATTAAGATTCTCACGGGCACTGGTCAACTCCTCACTGCGAGAATGCAATAGGCTATAGTCAACCAATGAAATGATTCCCTGCAAACCGGGCATTTCGTTGGCATCAAGATTAGGCCATACCTTGTCACCGACGAAAAGAATCTTCGACTCCGAGTGGTTGACAATGTCATGAACCTGTGAGGGGTGGAATTCATGTAAGATAGGCACTGCAACAGCACCATAAGTTATAATACTGAAGAATGCAGCACCCCAACGACTGAGGTTGCGACTGCAAAGAGCAATCTTGTCACCGGGTTTTACGCCAGCATGCTCGAAGAGTATATGCATCTTCTCGATGATGCGTGCAACATCCTTATATTGGAATGTAAACAGACCATAATCAGACATTGAATCCATTGACCAATGGTCTTGAATACTCTTTTTAATCAACTCATTGTACGAGGGAATTTGCGTTGTTGTCATTTGCACACTTTTTTAATTTTTGTGCAAAGATACAGCAATTCTATGTATAGTGCAAGTATTTTGTCAATAATTTTTGCGCAAAATGAGAAAATTTGTGCAAAAACATTATTCCTTCACAAATATCTCTGCAGCATCCAATGAATCAAGTTTGCCAACATCAAGAAGACGCAAGTTTGGTTGAACGTAGCCATATATAGGTTCGGCACTGCATACTTTCAAATAGAAATCTATAATACTGAACTTATCGGGGAATGAATCGAAATATGAAAAAAGAGATGGATTCATATAATGTACACCCGCGAATGCGTACTTCTTATATAAAGAAGGGTCAAGATTCGTATAAGGACTACGCACCTCTCCTGTTGCAACATTTGTCCAACCCACCAAACGCATATCGTCGTCGAAAAGCAAATAACGTTGTGTCTCTCGTTCGCTGACCAACAAAGTTGCTGCCCTGCCCTGACTTGCTTCCTTGAATGCAGAAAGATCAACATTACTTAATATATCAACATTATGAATTAGAAATCCATCGCTTGCATCCCGTAAAAGCGGAGCAGCATGTTTGATGCCCCCACCTGTTTCCAAAAGTTTATCACGCTCGTCGCTGAAAAGGATTCGGCAACGCATAGGATGCTGCTGACACCATTCCTCAATCATATCAGCAAAATGATGCACATTGATAACAATATCAGTAAAGCCAGCTGTTTTAAGTTTCTCGAGTTGATATTCAAGCAATGGTTTTCCATTAACCGGCACCAATGCCTTTGGCATGGTGTCTGTGATAGGTTTCAAACGTGTACCCAGTCCTGCAGCAAAAATCATTGCCCTGCCAGGTGTCAGGACTTGCTCAATCGCCTGCTCACGATGACAGATATGCACTTCAATGCCAAACTTCTTATGTAAATGCTCTGCCAAATGTTGAGCGGAATATACACTACGGTGTTGACCGCCCGTACAACCGAAACTGAACATTAAATTTGTGAAACCTCGTTGCAAATATCGTACGACATGAGCATCTGCAAGTTTATAAACACTCTCAAGAAAAGTTAAGATCTCACCATCGTCTTCGAGAAATCGAATAACCGGTTCGTCTAATCCTGTAAGTTTCTTATAGGGCTCGTAACGACCAGGATTGTGAGTACTTCGACAATCGAAGACATAACCACCGCCATTGCCGCTCGTATCCTCTGGTATTCCTTTCTTATAACTGAAACTATACACACGAACCACCAACGGACCTTGAGCATCATAACGCGAAAAAGTTGGAGGTCCATCAAGAGGATGAGCCTGATAGGGGCTCTGTTCTGTCGTTTTATATCCGTCTGTTCGTCCTACTTCTTCTTTCTGTTCTGGTTTGAATTGAGGCATCGACACAAGCTGAGTAAGAACTTCATTAAGATATGGATACGGACAGCCATCTTCTTTTAACAAATCTCGAAGATTATCCATTGCTGGCGGTATGCTCTCGAGGAAATGTTTCTTTCGCTCGAAATATCCACGGAAACCGTAAGCGCCTAATACTTGTAGGAGTCGGAACAAGACACAGAGTTGCAATCCTTGCCTGAATTTCTTCTCGTTTACCTCTTGATATTGCTTCAGATTGTCCAAATAAACATTTATCAACTCCTCACGAAGTGACTTTGGATAACGTGCTGAAGCCTGCCATAGAAAACTTGCAACATCATACTGAACGGGACCTCTTCGTCCTCCCTGGAAGTCGATGAAATAAGGATTTCCTTTTGCATCGAGCATCACGTTACGTGCCTGAAAGTCGCGATACATAAAAGCACTTCCTGGTATGTTTACGATGTCACGAGCCAATAGTTGGAACGATGCTTCAAGTTTTAATTCATGAAACTCGAGACCTGTTGCTTTAAGAAAACAGTATTTGAAATAATTCAAATCAAACAGGACATTGGTTGCGTCGAGACATTCCTGCGGATAGCATTGGGTAAAATCAAGTTTATGCGCACCAAGTATTTGCATAGCAGGAAGAGCTGCAATACATTTCTTGAGGAGTTCACGCTCTGTGGCATTGTATCGTCCTCCGGCTTCTCTTCCGCCCTTTAGAGCATCAAAGAGACATTGGTTGCCAAGATCGCTCTGCAGATAGCGTAAGCCATCTTTACTTTCCGCAACAATCTGAGGAACTGGAAGTCCTGCTTTTGTGAAATGATTGGCAAGATAGCAGAAAGTGTGATTCTCGTCACGACTCGTCCCAACAACACCTATAAGTGCACTGCCACCAATACCTTTCAGGCGATAATATTGCCGATTGCTTCCTGCACCAGGAATGGCTTCTACTTCATTAACTTCTATTCCGGTTGTATCCTTGTATAACTTCTTTAGTTCTTCCATATTTGATTGATGCGGTGACGAATAATAGTGATATTCAAAAGACTGACGAGAAGGAAAAGCATAACGCCAAACATAGTGGCTGACAAGATGCTACCTTGATTCATTTGCGGGAATACTGTAGAAAGATTTAGCATATAGAGTGAACGCAAAAGAGAAAGTCCTAAAGTTGCTAACAACAAGACTGTTGCATTCATTCCGATAGTAAGAACCTGGTAAGGCAAGGCCACCTTTGCAGGACTATAACCGATGAGCAGTAGCGTTCGTATCTTTTCGGTATTCTTTTCAACAAGTAAATAGATTGAGAGCATCAAGATGTAGAAGCTGAGCAAACTGATAAACATTCCAACCAACATCACAATGCCAGAAATTAGTTTCAGGAAAAACATCATCCTGCCGGAGTCGAGTTTGTCGTCCTCCATGTCATATCCTTTCTCGTTTATATAATCTACGATTGAATCATCTGCAGGATTATGTACTTCGAGAATGATGCGTGATGGTTCATTATCAGAATCGGGTGCATAGCGTTCGTTGCTCCAGCGAATGAAACTCTCGGGTACAAGAATGGTATTAAGTCTTGTCGAGAAGCCAACAACACGACCTTTGATATATTCATGTAGCCCATTGCCACGCATTGAGATGGTCATCTCTACCATCCCAACGATACCTTCTGATATCTTCGGCAGGTTTTGGCTTTGAGCGAAGCCAAAATTGTAAATGGAAAGATAAGTTTTAGGTATGATTATAGGCACATAATCTTCGCCTTCGTTAAAGTGCCATTTGCTTAAATCGACATCTACGAAGTCGTCAGGAACACTTTCGAAAAACATTTCTGTCCCAAATTGTGCCAAGCCTTCAATACCCATGCTACAGCTGACTTTGTATTGACTGGCCGTAAAAGTCCCTACCCTTTTTGTGAAAGTTTGTGCCTTCAGGTCGTTCAGTTCCTTCTCTGTGAATGTACCGGAAGAGCCTAAACCCATCGAATTGAGTGCAGAGACACGTTTATTGAGCACGAGGAAATCTGGACGAATAAGGCCATCGTCTTCGCTAAAGAGTGGTTTTACATCGTTATAGAATTGCAATGATAGCATCACAACAAGCATGCCGAACAAATTGGCAAGAGAGAACCCGGCAAACTGCGGCAAACTGATATGCCTACGAAGAAGTTTCCAGATGAGTTTCATAGGCTGAACACTTTATTATAGGGCAATGCCATGTGTTTACCGATACTGGTTATGATGACGCCAGCTCCTTGGCGACGCACCTCCTCCATCATAATATCAGACATTATCTGAGAGTTCTTTTCGTCGAGGTGAGAAACCGGTTCGTCGGCTAATAAGAAATCGAAAGGCTGCACAAGTGCACGAATCATGGCAACTCTTTGTTGCTGACCAAAACTCATCAGTCTGACAGGGGAGGTCATTTTATCTGCTATTCCAAGTGCTTCAAACCAATTTAGGATTTCTTGATTTGACTTGAAATGCGTTAGGCTATTCTTTATTTCCACATTCTCCATCGCTGTGAGCTCCGGGAAAAGTCTTAGTTCCTGGAAGAGAAGACTAATATTGTTTTGACGGAGCTTTGACCACTCCTTTGTGCTAAGCCTGCGCGTGTCCTTACCATCGAAAAGTATCTTGCCTTCGAAATCCTGACGGGAACCTATGATGAAACTACATAACGAACTCTTTCCGGTACCGCTACCTGCTTCTATCAAGTAGGTATTGCCTTTCTCAAAACACACTTGCCGACGCCAGATATCACTTTGCAGGTCTGGCTTTGACAGAAAGACTTTCGGGAGAGTATTATCTAAATGGATGGTGTTCATATCTTGTCTCCAGTCAACAAATACGATATTTTCGAAATGATGTCCTTAACCGGCTCGTCGGTTTCAATGCTAAGTTCGAAACTTTGTGGAGAATCTGCGGTAATGGTGACACGCTCGAAAGCATCTGCTACTTCACGGATTTGAGGCATAGTAAACATGACGGACATGAGCGAAGGAGTTGAGAACATTTGTTCGAGGAGTTCGTCTGTATCGAGCGATGCCGTCAGGTATTTACCCTTCGACTCCTCCTGAAAGTCTTCTGCTTCTGTTTCTTGGCAGGCCTTGTTTGCCAATCCCTCCGAGGATGCAATATAAAGTTTTTGTTCACGAACGCCAAAATACACACTGAAGCCGTTTTGTGTGATAGAGAAATCTGTGTTGCTTCTACGATTCACATCCCAATCTTCGGCATTCTTCAGGAATTCAGTATTAGACAGCATTGCCGTAAGAATGAAATCCGGATTGTTCATGTCGGCTTTTGGCAATGCAATCGACACATCGCCATCTATTGCCTTAATCATCATGTCTGCATCAACACACATATTCAAAGCAAGCAGAGCTGAACGCAAACGAGGTTCCTGGCGGAGATTTGGCAGAAGATCTTCGCCTTTCGTGTTGAATGCTATCCAGGCAAAAGGTTCTTTCGGTTCCATATGAATCAGATTGCCTTCAATGGGCGACATCGGCATATCGAGTTTGTCAATGCCTTCCACCTTTGTTGTAAGCCTGATTGCCTTCTCATCTATGCGAAGTGCCATATTCAGGAATGCCTTCGAAAGGTCTGTGTCGGCAGGCATTGCCTTCGTGTATTGCGTTGGAAGATTGGTCAGAGACGAACTTACAAGAATCACTCCTCTTTGCTCTTCCGCCCTGTCGAGCACCAGTACATCCTGTCGTTCCTGATTCATAAGCTTCAGCATCTCGGGGCGAAGCGCATCTTGTTCTGCAGAAGCGACGGGACCGAGAAGCAGCATCTTGTCTTCGTCTATGCAACCGATACTGTTGTTGTTTACTATCCAATGGAATCCCTGCTGCTCTTCTGTTGTATAGGAGAATACGGTAACAGCCTGCAGAAGCTTATCGGCATCTTTGACATTCACGACCACGCCCGTCAAACCTTTCTCTGTTGCGAAAACATAAATGGGTTTCGTGAGGTCAACAGATTCCATTATTCCTTCAAAATTCAAGGGTAACTTACTCATCTTCTCGACAGGCAAACCCAGGTCAAGGAAAAGTTCGGCAGGCTTAAGCACCGCTACGGCAGTTACTTCCTTGGGCAGAACATTGCGTGCTTTGTCGTCGTCTTGACGGAAATATATATAGGTAGCAACAATTAGAAAAAGCAGGCAGAAAAGAGCAAATATGTACTTCTTCATAATATTATATTTGGCTGTAAAGATACTAAAAAACGGACAAAGAATATAACCCTTCAGATTAGTTTTTCAACATAACGTGTATAATTGCTCAACTTAACGTGTGTAGTTGGCAAAGTTAACGTGTAAAGTCGGCCGACTTAACGTGTGTAGTTTTCATTCTTCAAATGCATCATGTGAACAGCAGCCAAGGCAGCCGTTTCTGTACGAAGTCGGCTTCGGCCAAGAGAGACGCTTTTATAGCCATTTTGCAATGCAAGTCGCACCTCTTCGACACTGAAGTCTCCTTCCGGCCCGACAAGAACAGTCGTTGGAACACCTTCACGTATCACATCGAAGAGGAGTGGTTTGGCTCCACCGTCCTCAATGTCATTTTCGTCATAACAATGACAGATGAACTTGTCTCCCTCACGTTCCTGAGTAATAAACTCACGGAAACGAACCATACTGTTAAGCGTTGGCTTCCATGCCTTGTGGCTTTGCTTCATTGCAGAAACAAGTATCTTGTCCACACGCTCTTCTTTTATAACACGTCTTTCGCTGAATTGACAATCAAGAAATGTGAGCTCGTCGAAACCTATTTCTGTAGCCTTTTCTGCAAACCATTCTGTTCTGTCCATCAACTTCGTAGGTGCCATTGCCAAATGTAAATGCCCCATCCATGCCGGTTCTTGTGGCAAAGACTCTTCTATGCGATAGGTGCAACGATGACCTGTGGCAGCAGTAATAATGGCGCGATAGAAGCATCCCCGTCCATCGACAAGCAAAAGTTCGTCACCCAAACCTAATCGTAAAACTCTCAAGGTGTGTCCGGCCTCTTCCGAAGGCAGTTCTGTTGAAGCAGAAGCATCGGGAGCATAGAAATAACGTGTTTCTTTCATCTGTTTTTTACTGGTTTATCATGGAACAAAAGGGCAAACATGATTGCAACTACCAATGCGTAGGCAGCGAAGATATACCAGCAGGTCTGCCAGCCTGCAATGACTCCCTCCGCAGGCATGCCTGCCTTCTGGGGTGTAAAGACATAAAAGTTGATGAGTGCTTGAGCAAGTAATGTTCCCACAAAAGCACCGAATCCGTTCGTCATCATCATGAATAGTCCTTGCGCACTGCTACGGATTCTCTCATCTGTTTCTTGGTTTATAAAGAGTGACCCCGAGATGTTAAAGAAATCGAAAGCAACTCCATATACAACCATGGAAAGCAACAAGAACCATACACCTTCACCGGGATTGCCCAAGGCAAAGAAGCCGAATCGCAACATCCAACTAAACAGAGCAATCAGCACCATCTTCTTAATGCCAAAACGCGAGAAGAAGAAAGGTATAAGCAAAATACAAAGGGTTTCACTCGCCTGGCTGACGGAAATGAGTATATTGGCATGCAGAACACCAAAGGTTGATTTGAATTCCGGAATATTGCCAAAGCTGGTAATGTATGGATTGGCATAACCATTGGAGATTTGCAGACAAAACCCTAACAACATGGCAAAAACCATAAACATGGCCATCTTTGGATTCAAGAAGAGTCTGAATGCATTTAGTCCGAGAGCCTCGCTGATCGACTTCTGATGCCCATGGTTTTTTACAATTCTCATACGTGGCAAAGTGAGTGCATACGCAGCCATCAAGATACTAAGGCAACCACTTACCGTCCACTGAGCCGGTGTTTGCTGAAAGCCACACAAGTCAGTCGTCCACATCGACAATATGAAACCAACCGTACCCCAAACCCGAATAGACGGGAAGCTCTTCACCACATCGAGTCCTGCTTCCTTCAAAGCAGAATAAGCCACTGAATAACTGAGTGCTATGGTTGGCATGAAAAACGATACGGAAAGAGCATAGAGCGAAAAGAGCACAGGAAAACGAGGAGCAGCTCCTGCCTGAAAAGCATACAGGGAAGCAGCTATCATGAAGGCACCGGCAAGCAGGTGACACAAACTCAAAACCCGCTGACCTTCCATTAAACGGTCTGCAATTATACCCATCAAGGCAGGCATAAAGATGCATACAATGCCTTGAACAGAATAGAACCAACCAATATGCGAGCCCAAACCAACTCCCGACAAATAAGTGCCCATTGAAATCAAATAAGCACCCCAAATGGCAAACTCAAGAAAGTTCTGAAGTATTAGTCGGAATTTGGTGTTCATGAACAACAAAATGCATAGAGGTTTTATCTCTGTATTATTCTACATACAGAACAAGACCTTTAAGATATTCTCCTTCGGGATGATAAATGTTCACAGGATGGTCGGCTGGTTGATGCAACTGATGCAGTATGCGCACCTTACGTCGAGCCATTGCTGCTGCCGTAAACACCGCTGTACGGAAGTTGTCCTTGTTGACAGCCTGCGAGCAACTGAAAGTGAAGAGTATGCCACCTGGTTTTATCTTCTCAAATGCTTTTGCATTTAATTTTGTATAACCCCGTAGAGCATTGCGCAATGCGTCTTTGTGCTTGGCAAAGGCAGGAGGGTCGAGAATTATCAGATCATACTTCTCCTGCATCTCTACCATATAACGGAAGGCGTCTTCGGCAAAAGCCTTATGACGATGATCGTTGGGGAAGTTGAGGTGCATATTGGCATCTACAAGTTCTACGGCTTTTGCACTGCTGTCCACAGAATGAACGAGTTCTGCCCCACCCCTCATCGCATAAACGCTGAAACCACCTGTGTAACAAAACATATTGAGGACTTTACGTCCTTGTGCATACTGTTCCACAAGCGAACGATTATCACGTTGGTCCACGAAGAAGCCTGTCTTTTGCCCCTTCAGCCAATCGATATGAAATTGGAGTCCGTTTTCCCGTGCAACATCGTCATTGCTTTCTCCCCACAGGAAGCCATTCTCTTGTCCGAGCTGGGCTTTGAAAGGAAGTGTTGTTTCGCTCTTGTAATAGACGGCTTTAAGGTCTTCACCCATTACTTCCTTGAGGGCATTTGCCAAATCGTTACGGCAGACATGCATTCCTACACTGTGGGCTTGCATGACAGCTGTCGAGCCATAGACATCCACAACCAGTCCAGGCAGGTTATCACCTTCGCCATGTACAAGACGATAGATGTCGTTATCCTCCCGACCAGCAACGCCTATAGCCTTACGCACATCGAGTGCGGCTGAAAATCGCTTTGCCCAAAATGATTGGTTAATGGGTTGTTGCTTGAATGTAAGCACACGCACTGCGATACTTCCTATCTGCCAATGTCCGATGGCAAGGAATTGTCCGTCGAAGGATAACACCTCGACAATGTCGCCTTCCTCTAAGGCGACGTCGCTTTCTGTATGATGTATGGCTCCGCTGAATATCCAAGGATGGAAGCGTCCGAGGCTTTCTTCCTTACCCTTGCGTAGTATGATTTTCTTCATGTTTCGTAGTTATGAGTTCGTATCCTTCCTTTTTCATTCGTTCTATCTCCTCGTAAAGCCTGACACAAGCCCAGGCATCGGTTGCGGCGTACTGTTTTTGTGCTTCGCTGAGGTTGTCTATTTCCCAGTTGGAAAGACGTTGTGCCTTACTTATCTTCTCGCCAAAGAGGTTGGCATAGAGTTTTTGCAGACTTTTATCATTGATGCCTATCTGTGCTGCAACGTCCTGCAATTCGATGAACGTGCCGGCATGGAATTGCTTTCGTTTAGAGAGCGAACGTAAGTCGTCGTGCCATGAGAGTCCAACCTTCGTGATTGTGGTATCTTCGAGCAATGCAACAAGACATTTTGGAAAGCCCATATGGTTGAGGCGAAAGAGGAAACAGATGTCGCGAGAAGCCACTTGCAACAATGCGACTTTGTGCTGTACGCCTTGCTTGAACGATGGACGAGTCTCTGTGTCGAAGCCCAAAACAGGACTTTTCATAAGATGTTTTACGGCTCGCTTGGCAGCGTTTTCGCTGACTACAACTTCTATACGCCCTTGAAAGACTGCTCGAGGCAAGTTGCCAATGAGGTTTTTGTCGTAATTGTCAACTATTTTCTTCATCATCGTTGACGGTCAGGGTATAGCGTATGCGATGGAGTTGTCTGAGGGTATCGAGCAATGTCTGTCCCCAGTAAAGTTCGAAGTTGTCTTGTAGTTGCCAAAGGGCGTCTAACATACATGGTTCGAGACGTTGCTGATAGACAGCAACGAAGTTTCGCAATGCCTGATAGATGTCTGCCAAGCCTTCGCTGACGGAACACCAACGGCTCTCTTCGGTCTGCATATCTTCGTCCCAGACCAGAAGTTCATACTCGTCGTGTTTCTTCAGATGGTTGTATACACCGAAGCGTACGTAGTTGTAGTCTTCTTCCGTTACTTGCCCTTCGGGAACAAAGGCACCTTCCGTATCCACGTCGGGCAGCAGTTGTGCCTTCATATAAATGAGTGGAAGAAGTTTCAGCAAAGTGTTTATCATGTCCTCTGCCGAACGCTGCTCACACTTTTCCATGTGAGCACAAAACTCAGCAGCCACCGTGACAAACTCTAACGTATCGTGAGCATAGATGGGATTTTCTGTCTTTGTTGCCATCCTTTTAGTATCCTTTATTTTTCGTGCAAAAGTACAAAAATTTAAGAAGACGACAAAGCATGTATGAGAATTTTTGTCGTAACAACCTATGGCGAAGTTTTAGAATTAGTCATTAAGCAAACATAATTGTCAATGTTTTTGCAGCATTATGCCGACGAAGAATGGCATCCTTATCGACAAAAAGCATGCCGGAAGAAAGAAATGGATTTTCTAGCAGCATATATCAAGTCTGTCAATCAACAAGTTAACGAACAAGAAGATATAAAATTACTGGAAAAAGTACCCAAAACATGGCATTTATATCTATGATATAACGTGTAAAGATGCCCAACTACACGTGTATAGTTGGCAAAACACACACGTTAAGTTGTAAACTCTTTCGTGTCGAATGTAAAACTTCGACATTATTACTATGACAAATCGATGTTTGAGAAAAATCTTTACAACATTTTATGCCTGACATCAAACAACAGATTGTAAAGAAAAATTCCTTTATAAAAGGTCAATTTAATTTGCCTTCGGAAATCAAACGTCTTGCTTCTTCAATCATAGAGTCCTTGCCTTGTGAGGCAAGCAATTCGTCGAGAGAGAAAGGGATATCAGGCTCTATGCCAAACTCAATCTGCTGCATGCGAGCATCAAACGACGGACTTGCACTGAAACGAACACTCCACCCGATTGGCAACTCGCTGGAAAAAGGCAGACCGGAACCGCCTCCCGTGCAGTCGCCAAGAATCGTCACGTGTGGCATCTCCTTCATGTTTCGCACAAAAGTATTGGCCGCACTGTAACACGAACGGTTGGCAAGTAACACCACTGGCTTTTGCCATCGGATAGAATTGCTGGGCTCGATGTATTCTGCACGAGGCTCCGAGAAATCGTCATGGCCGGTTCCCGTCTTGTGTGACGTATATCCCACGAGAATCTTTTCGTTGGTAAATCGTTTGGAAAGAATTTCCACATTGGTAAGAGCACCGCCTCCATTGCCACGGATATCCAGAATCATACCATTTGTAAGGCTCAAAAGGTTCAACATGTCACTGAGATTTCCCTCGCCTATGGCATCAGAAAAGCTCTCATAGACAACATAAGCCACATTGTCGGGCAAAATGGTATATTTCAATCCACTGCCTATGTGATAGCCGGTGCCAAGATATTTCTGGCGTAGTTCCGTGTCAAGATTCTCGGGGTAATCTTCTTTCCACGACCAGTTCCTGCCCAAATCAATACTCGACGAAATGTTCACATGGCCATCTTTCAACTCGGAAAGCATCTGACAAAGCACTTCGAATAACTGCGTTCGCGACATCTTTGGATGCAACTTACTGCTATATTTTGCACGTATCTCTGACCAACGAAAACCAAGCTGCTCTTCTTTATAGGTAAGAAAGCAATAACGCTGGTCGATAAGAGTCCATAGAGCATCGAGATTACCTTGTGGTGAATCGTCGTAAGTGTAGTCGCTCTGCTGACAGGCACCAAGTGCTAAAGACAGCAAAAGGGCAAAGATATAGAAAACTCTTTTCATGATTATAGCCGTTTCATAAATTGAAAATGACGAACAAAGCCCAACATAAAGGAATGGCTTACGTCGCTATATTTGAGATGGCGGGCATACGACTGTCGGGCATCGCAAAGGTAACCCATTCGTAAAGTGGTGCGAGGTAGGCAAAAGTCAAGTGTGACAAGCTGACGAACAGAGAAGGCATTACCCGGATGGGCACAAATAATGTCATGTCCAATACCCGTTTGAGATATTTCATAATAGCTCTCGCCAAACTCGGGACTGAACATCATACCAATCATTGGCAAGTCTGCCTGATAGGCAATCCTTAATGGCAAACGTCGGATTTGCATTTTGTAATCCACTCCGGCAGACAGGGAAACATCTAAAGAGAAACGGCCTTGCGCCGGATTGTTGCCGTTTCGGCTGTTATAAAGGAAACCTACATCTGCCCCAAGCAAGGCACCACCCTTCAGATTCAAGCCCTTCAGCGGAGAATAATTATAGTGCCATCCCGCATGATAGTCGAGTCTTCCACCTAGATAGTTGGCGGTATTGGCAGGATTGTCTGTAGATGTAAAAGCGCCAAAGAAGGAACTTTGGAACGACACACGAGAGTCCAGCAAATGAGTCATTCGTTCGCTTGATGCAAGAAAGCTGACCTGCAGCCCCGTGTAGTCCATGGGCGACAAGTAGGTATCGAGCTGCCTTGTACGTCCAATGCCAAAAAGCAAGGCCCGTGCCGTAGGTCTTCTTTCTGCAACAGGTACTACATCATCTTGTTGTGCATAAAGAGAAGAAGGTATTATACACAACAAAAATAACAGGCACTGTATTGTACGAAAAGTTTTCATCTTCTTAGTTCTTCTGTTTGATCTCATCGTAATAAACATCATCTCGAATGATACGTGGACGACTCTCATCGTACAAAGGAGAAAGAATATCAAGCGAAGGATTGTAGTCCGCATGGTCAATGCCTGCCAAATGGAACAACATAAATGGCAGCAAAGTTGCAATGAATGGTTTGTGTCGAGAATTCTGAATTTCCTCGATAAGTTCCGGATGATTCATCTTGTACGTATCCGAAACATAGAAAAGCAGAGGTATCTCATACTGATATTGTGCTATCTCAGGGGTCATCATATCGCTATTTGTACGATAACATGAGTTTCTCCAATCGTAAATCTCTTCCCCATGGTCGGCGAAATATATGGCAACAACATCTTGATTGGAGTACTTCTCGAGCAGCGCACCTACAACGGCATCATTATACAACGTTGCATTATCGTACTCTGCCACAATCTGACGTCCACGAGCATCAGTATAGGGATTGTTTATGCTGTCGGCAGTAAAATAATCATACACTGCGGGATAGCGTTCGCGATAGTCTTCGTGCTGACCTATCATATGGAATATCAATAAAGAAGGTTGTGCAGCAAGCGTGTCGGCATCTGGCAGCTGTCCAAGAAGTTCCATGTCGTAGCGCGTTGCCTCTGTATTCATATCGGAGAATTGCAGTTTGCGAAGTTCGGCTTGATTGAAGATTGTCCCACCAGCATGTCCATGATGATCCTTATTGTTATCTTCTCCTGCAAACTGATTGGTGATAAACCAGACACGATATCCTGCTTTCCTAAAGACTGCAGGAAACAATGTGCAATCAACCCACTGGCGTCCACAACCGGGATAGTAAGTAGAAAACATGTGGCGAAATGTTTTGCTCGTCACATTATACGGCGATATGGCATCGTCATAAATAATGAGGTTGTTCTGTTCATGCAAACGACATAGATTGGGAGTCGTCTGGCGTGCCTTGGAATCATATAGCGGAGAATGATATTTGTTGTATGATTCACCAATAAGTAACAGAATGATTGGGCTGCGATATGTACAGCCTTCTACTTCTGTCTGTTTGACGGTTTTAACCAATTCACCTAATTCTCTTGTACTGACAACATTCAAAGCATGTCCATAAAGAAAGCGTACAAAAGGACTGTTCCGTAAAGGCATATACTTATTCTCCGCTATCGTAGTCGTGACGTTTGCAGTATAAGCCTGCCAAAGACGAAAATATGAATAACCTTGTGTGCAAGCAGACAGGAATAGCAACGTTGTCATAACAGCACTCATCCAAGTGCGTATCTTGTTCTTAAAGAATTCTACAGCAAGCATCGATGCCAGCAAAACACACAATGTAATGACTGACGACATCAGCAACTGATTTGCCACACCATGCCCTGCAAGAAATTCTGTCGCTTCGCGCCCATTGGTTTCGAGAATAAGTTGGAGAACGGTCATCGAATAAGGCGACTGATAGCAGAGCATACTGAACACTTCACCACCGAGCAATAGAACACAAACTATCCAGAGAAGCCAAGACAGACGAATCCGTCCAAGACAAAAAGCAACTAAAGTGAGCAGATAACAATCAAAAATAGGAAAAGAAAAAACAAACGGTTTAGGAAATGCTTCTGTAGCATAACACATAATAGGAATGACCACACAAGACATCAGAAGTAGGAAGACAAAAAACACCTTCTGCTCGCGTACCGGATAAAGAATATGTCGAATGATGCTATACATTATTATATATTTTTGTTGCAAAGGTACAAAGAAAATATAGAATAGAGACTCTGTCGCAAAGAATAAATGACAGAACTATTTAACGACAAAATTTGAACGGATTATAATTTGTATCATCCCAAACAAAAGAACAAACGAAAATGCCCTTCGCAGAATTATCTGCAAAGGGCACTGAACTATCTCAAAATTAGAGATAAGAAGGGAACTCTATTACTGTTGAGCCATGAAGTTCAAAACGGACACGAAGTCAGCAATATCAACTGTACCGTCGCCATTGACGTCGGCTGTCATATCGTTGGTACCTTCTGCCATAATGTTCAACACAGAAACAGCATCTGCAATGTCTGTCATGCCGTCACCGTTAATATCGGCAAGGATATAAGAAACCTTCACGCTACCTGCGTTCATGTCGAATGTAATGAGGTAGTCAAGAGTTTCTTCTTCACAACCTTCAGGCCATTCAACATACCACTTACGGTCTGCACCACGAATGAGGTCACCTACAGTAACACCATTTTCAAGAAGCAGTTTGTTTTCATCGCTACCATAGCGTGATTCGTTCCAACCACCACGTGTAGCAACGGCATGGCTGATAGAGCTTGTATTTGAACGGTTCGTGAAGATGGTGAAGTTGGGATACATATTCTCCAAAGAATCACGATAAAGTGTCACAACACCTTCATAAACACCATTACCCTTATGAGGCAACGGAGCCATTTCGTTGTTCATCCAGCGATGCTTTTGTCCGTTGATGTCGATAATAGAACCAACAACATATGCATTGTCGCTCCAATTATATTCTATAGCATCGAACTTTGTCTCACCAGTAGCAGGATTGAAGGTAATCTTGAATTCGCCACCTACAGTTTGCAAGTCATTACCTGCATTCTTGGTAAGAGTGAAGGTATTGAGAGTAGGAGTAACGAATCGGCGTGTAGACTGGTCGGCCTTGTAAACCTCATCCATACGGCTGATGAAGATACCGGCACGAGCATCTGCATTAGCAAGGTTAGCACGGTTCTGTACCTTAACAGTAGCAGCATATGTGCCATCTTCCTGAAGCGTCATGGGATAAACCTGGCTACGAACATTGTAATCGAGTTTGTTGCCTTCTGCATCAAGCAGGTCACCTTGTACGTAGTAGCCACCACCGATTGCAGGATTATTGAGAATGCTTTCACGATACTGAATTGCTTCCTCGTCTGTGAGGTCACCATTGTAATAGTGCTCCTGAATTTCGAAAGCCAAATCAGTAAATGCATTACTCAATTCCTCGTTAGACTCGAAGTATTCGTCAGCCTTTGTAGAACAGTATTCATACAAAACTCTCAATTCATCATAAATGTCAAAACTATTGGGGATAGTGTTGAACTCGTCGTTGAGCTTCTTGATAGCAGCAAGTTTCTCTTCGGTAGAAGTTGCAGCATTAGCTTCGGCAATAAGAACTTCGATGTTTTCGATATGGCTCATACTGCAGAACACCATAAACTGATCGTACATACCCCACTTGAGAGCTTCGAAACGCTTTTCGAAGTTTTCCATCATAGCAGAGAGTACTTCGTCAGTTACGCCACGATATGTAAGTTTGAACTTACCCCACATTGTCATACCGCTCTCATACCAAGGCTTACCAGTATTGCGAATACCAATGCGAAGTTCGCCACCTTCTACAATACCATATACCTTATTTATATAACGGCCACCACCGAAAGCAAAGCTAACAGCCTGACGCTGCTCGGGAACATAACCATAACCCGTATCATAGTCTTGAGCAGATGTGTATTCGTTATTGTGAGGTGCTTCTGGATCATTAACTGCATCGTAACGGCAGTTAACACCATTAACAGCTTCGGTATAAGGAACATAACCTGCGTAGATATTCATAACAGGTGTATAGAAATCATTGATGAAGAGGTCGGCAGGAACATAGTCTTTTCCTTCCATATCACCTTCGCCATTGGAACCAGGACGATAGAAAGCAGGAGCTTCCAGTTCGTAGATACCATCAGGAATGTCAGCAACAATATACTGTGACACAGTGAAAGCAGTGTTCCAGGTGCCGGCTACAGGATAAATGTCTGTGAAACCAGTATTAGAGCTGAAGTTGCTGCCGGCAGAACTCTGACGAATTATCTGAGTTTCCCAATCCTTGAAGTTACCATCTGCTGTGAAATCAGCATTCTTGATGATATTACTTACGTCAGAATCAAGAGAGATACTTGACATAATTGCTTTATTGAGAAGCTCTTTGAGGAAAGCAACCTCAGCAGTCAGTTGTTCTTCGTTGAGGGAACGAGTATCAAGGATATAGAGATATGTACCGTTGGGCAGCTCTTCGCTTTCTTCCTCGACGTCGTCAAGATACTTGTCGAGCAGATCTGTAGCATCGCCATACAGGTCATCACGCATAGCACGTTCTGCTCTGATGGCTTCTACTTCAACCTTATATGCCTCATAGGCAAGGTGGCTCTTACGGATGAGGTTGGGAGTACGGGCAAGTACATCGGCAACAGACAACATTTCTGCAAGAGTAGAAACGTTTTGAATTGCTGTTGCTGCTTCATCGTATGCTTGCTTCAAAGAATCCTGAGGCTCGAGGTTTTCGAGGTCTTCCTGAAGAGCCTGTATCTGCTGTTCGCGAATGAGTTCAATGTCGCCATCGGTCAACTTATCCAAACGCCATGTATCCCATACTGTCCAGTTGCCAGAACGGTGGATGCTGTTCTCCACACCGATGTTAACACTGTCTTCTGCGCTCTCAATAACAAAGTAGAGAGGAGTATTCCAGTAAAGACCACGAGCAAAGTACTTGCGGCAAGCTGCCAATGAGTTTGGCACATACATACCGGTAATGTCATTGAAGTTCTCTGTTTCGCCAACATTTTCTTCCTGACGGCCTTCTGTAATATCCATGAAGCGAGTAGCAATCTTCTTGCCATTTACTTCGGCGAAATACTGACTGCTGTGATAGAGAGGAGCAAATTCTTCGCCGAGCACACCTGTTTCATAGGCTGCACCTTCTGCATTGTCCCATCTCTCTACACGAGAAAGGCCTTGCAGACGAAGACGATAAACACCGGGTTCGAGATTTTTGATTGTCTGATAGGTTTCAAACCACTTCATATCCCAATGTTCAGCTACACTGTTGTTGATAGCCAAACCGCTACCACCACCGGAGTTGTTAGAAGTATAACCTCCAGCTACATCGTGGTCAGCATTAGCAAATACCTCGAGGAAGGGGAATTCAGGATCCTGATGATGACAGATTGAGCAGAAGCCGTCTGTGTACTGGTGCTCAGGTTTACTTGAGCCAGGAGTATTTGAATAAGTTGCATCTTCTGCATTGAACGTACCGTCGCAACGCATGTCTGCAACAACATAAACCTGTTCGTGACCAGGCATGAAGGTGGGGAACATATCATCGCCAAGTGTCTGATACCATGTGATGTTCTCTTGGTTGCCGTTCAGTTTATAGCACAATGCACCACTTTCGAGTTCTTCGTAGTCGATAACCATAGACTGAAGAGGAGTACCATTGACACTATAGCAGTTGATGAATGTTGCATTGTCAAAGCGAGCAAGATACTTCTCATCGTTCTGTACACCGCTAACCGTTGCACTTGACCAGCAGTTCTCAATTACTGCGCCATTGCTACCAAGCCATGCACTGAGAGCACCATTCTCCATTACTTCTGAACCAGAAATAAAGCCGGTTGAATAACAGTTCTTCATGTGAATGATGGCCTGAGAACCTGTGTTACAGCCCAAAATGCCACCGGCACCGGATCTTGTACAAGTTACATCACCTTCAAAACCTAAGTTTTCCAGGAAGATGTCGCCCGATAATGCAGAACCACCGATGAAACCGGCATTGCCTGTTGCAGAAATCAAACAGGTCTCATCACCACGAAGATTGCGAACGGTAGCACCACCATTGAGGAAGTTGATGAAACCTACCCACTCTTCACCTTCGCGCCAGCTCATGTCCATGTTGCTGATAGTGTGGAAACCACCTTCGAAGATACCCTTGAAGCCGTTGTTGCGATCACCGATACCAGCAAAATCAGGAGCATTTGAGAAATCGAGGTCGCAATTCAATTTAGCATTTACTGCTGTATTTCCAGCCTTTACGAACTCAGCAAACCAACAAACATCAATTTCGTTGTTCAACTGATAGAAGCCTTCTGCATCCTTTTCGCAGTAGTTATCGCTAATAGTACCGCAATTGATGCAATAGTAGTTGCCTTCCTCGAATTCGTGAGGAGGACGCACGGGGTCAACAGGGTCGTTTGTGTAAGTACCACCTTCGAGCGGAGTACCGTCACACATCAGTTCACCTTGCATATAAACTTGCTTGCTGGTGCTGAAAGGCATGGGATATTCATCCACACCAATAGTCTGCCAGTAAACAATTTCGCCTGCTACAGTGTTTATAGAATATGTAGCCTTACCGCTGAGAACATCGTCGATAGTGAAGCCATGGTCTCTGAACTGGGTTGCCAGTTCCATATTGCTGAAGTCGTAGCAATTCACAGCTGTTGCATCGCTGTTTGAATGACGGAATACACCACGACCACTGCCGTCCATACCGCTATTACCATCTACATCAAGAACCTCACCGATATTGATACAGTTCGTAACGCGCGTATTGCCATTATCGCCCAACCATGCAGCAATACCTGCAGCCTCGTGATCGCTGGCTGTTGAAATGATGGTACCAACATTGACACAGTTCGTTATCTTCCAAATAGGATGATTACCATGGCTACCGCCAACAATACCGGCAACGTTTTTAGAAGGGGAAGTAACAGTAGCTTCGTTGACGCAATTGATGATGCTAATCTCCATTGCATTGTTTTGACCTGCACCTACAAAAGCAGCCGTACGCATGCCGCCGGTAATAGAACAACTTTTATCGATAATCAGGTTCTTAATAACCGTACCTTCACCGCGTGAGTTTGGGTTACCACGAAGGTCACCAAAGAAGCCCTGCATCTCTGCATCAGGACGGTTAATGATCATATTCTTGATACGGAAACCCCGACCATCGAATGTGCCATTGTACTTCTTACCATTGTCCGGGCCAATGGGTGAGTGAAGGTTTTCGATGTTCTGGAAGTCGATGTCGTTCATCAACTTACAATTTGGATCAAGAATGCCGGAAAGTACCAGCTGAGAAATCCATTCTACATTGCCCGCATTATAGAGCATGTAGAAACCGTCTGCATCCTGTTCTGGCTGCTGGAAACGCTCGGCACATTCGTCATGCATGGTACAGATACCGTTCTCGTATCTGTGCTCATCGGCGAAAGCAGTCGTAGCAGCAAACCACATAAGGGCTAAGACGACAAGAGAGTTAATTTTTCTCATTGCTTTTAATTTTAAATTAGTTAATAATATAAATAATGTATATAGAAATTGGTTTAATGCAAAGAAGATTAAAAGCACAATTTTACTTATTTTATGATTCCTGCAAATATCATTTTGTGAAAAAAGTATGTTAATTTAGGCTAAATTCGTAACAAAAGTACAATTAATAAATCGCATGAGCAAAGAACACACGTGCGTTTTAAGAACTTTTAACAAATGGCATTTCAAATGTCGATATGCAATGTACGAAACTATATGTATGAAAAAGAATAACCATAAATAAGATAAGGATTTACACACCTCCTACCATCGAAAAAAGATACACCAGAAAAGACAATAATAATAACTAAAAAAGTATACACGTTAAGTCGGCAAACTTTACACGTTAAATTGGCAAAGTATACACGTTAAGTTGACAAAGTATACACGTTAAGTTGACAGACTTTACACGTTACACTTTTGTCCACCCTGCCAAAATCAAATAAAGTATAACAAAAAGGGAAACTGATTTTCTCAACTTCCCTTTCGAGTGGTGCCACCAGGAATCGAACCGGGGACACAAGGATATTCAGTCCTTTGC
>JAGBTN010000009.1 GCA_017631315.1 Bacteroidaceae bacterium
ACCATTGTTGATAGCCATTGCTTCTCAGAAGATGGAGTTATCTGCTAAACATGAAAATGTATGGGACGACAAACTCCGCGCTTTGCAATATGATGAGCAAATGGGCGATTGGTTGTTGTATACATCCGACGGTTTCTACTCTCTAGAGTCATTGAATTCTTCTCCTCGAAAGACAGAAGTCCAGCCTCCTGTAGGAGTAATGGGCATAAATGTATTTTGTAGAGAGTCCCCACCCTCTACTTATACGGAAGAAGAAAGGTGGGAGCAACAAGTCTGGATGGTCGGTTCGTTTACGGGACTGTATGCGTGGCATCGTCCTTCCGGACAAGTGTACGATGTGATAAATGGTATCACACTTCCTCCTCGTGCGCAGGCTCTTCCATTCGGAAATGTGAAAGTGTCCGGTTATAGTAATGATGTGTTCCCGTCCGTACTTTGTTCATACGATGAAGGAGTGATTACGGGGGATGTTTCCCGTCCTAATCCTTTACCACAACCGGATACAATGGCTGAACTTCCCATGTCTTTGTGGAACTTGGCTTTGGAAATACACACAGGCAGAATCTTCACCTTTTTAGGTGTTTTCAGTACCTTGCTTTATATTTTTGTCGTAGGTATCATGGTGCTTATTGTGCTCGGTAGCGGTTGGGTGATTCGTCGTTCGAAATCCCTGTCCATACGATGCTTGTTTAGAAGACTGGTTAACCATCCCGATGAATAATCAACAACTGATAAAACTAAACTTTATGAATTTCACCGGACTTCTTGTGGGACTCTCCACATTCCTTATTATAGGATTATTCCATCCACTTGTAATCAAGGCGGAATACTACATTGGCATCAAAAGCTGGATAATCTTCGCAATCGCAGGAGTACTCTTTGGCATAGCTTCGATAATGGTCAGTCATCTGATCTGGTCGACGATTCTTGGGGTCGTTGCCTTCTCATCTTTCTGGAGCATCCTTGAAGTGATCCATCAGCGAGAGCGTGTTCGCAAAGGGTGGTTCCCAGAAGGTCCAGGACACAAAAAATAAAACCAAACGCACCATGAAACTTTACAGACTTATACTTTGCACAATCTTATCGATCTCTGTTATAACCATCTCCAATGCCCAAGAAAAGAAAGCAATCAAAGGTTTCTCTGGTGGAATGATGGTTCACTCCGGATACCAGTTCGGAGGCGATAACCCATATAACCTAGACATCAGCAGCCCTACATTTGGTATCGGTGGCTGTGCAAAACTCCATCTTACAAAGCATTTTAGGACGGGATTTGAGGGATATTTCTCAACTGCTCCCATCAGTAAAGGCGTTCAAAGCGGAAGCCACAACAAACTATTCTGGACAGGCGTTCTAGCAGACTGGTACTGGCAGAAAGGTAAATTTGTTCCCTATGTTGGCACTACAATAGGCGGAGGAATGGAAACCTCCTTCTATATGTTCGAAGGAGACCAGCATGACTGGGAACTTGAGCAGAAATCCGTACTCCACAAACAGCCTTTCTTCGCAATTGACCCTTATGTCGGAATAGAATACGCAGTAGGCGAAGCACTCAGACTCACCCTTAAGGCAGACTGGCTTCTTGCAATCAACTCAGACGGCCTTAACAGACCTATGGGGCCACGAATCTACTTCGGATTTATCTTTGCACACTGATCGGTTCGCGTCTATAAATTCCGGTTTATCGATATAGCATAGGCCCCGACAGTCCAGTTGGATTGCCGGGGCTCATCCTTAATCGTCTCCAACTCTCGCGAACTCGAACTCTTGCCCCGCTTGCTTGAGGATGACCGTTTTACGATCCGGCGCAAAGGTAATGGCAACACCCACGATCGCATTCTCGAATTGGTCGGCTGAAACGGCGTCGAGCGGGAATGACTGCTGCCCGATGGCCTGTACGCTCAAACGGGAGCCCGCGACACTGACGGTGACTTCCATTGAGAGTGCATCGCACTTGTAAGTGCCTGCGTATGAGGCAAGTTGCTCAGGCGTGAGCTGTACATATATGTCGAAATCCGGAATCTCGATTGTTTTGCCGTTCAAAGCGTCAAGGACAGCCGTAATGATCAGGTTGGTATCGTAGTCGGTGCCGTTCGAGCAATAAGCGATCGTAACGTTATCGAACACAACGAGTTTTGATGAGAATCCGTCAATCAGGCCTGCGTGGCCATAGCCGATTTGGTCGCCGTAGGTGAACTGCACGAGGCCACGTCCGTAGGCGTCTTTGACTTGCTTCATCTGCTCAAAGATGTTGTCGCCGAAGACATCGCCAACCAAGGCCTCGCCGAATCTTGCAAGGTCGGCGGGTGTTGACGCAAGGGCGCCTGCGCCAATGGCTACCGAGGCATCGGTTTCGGGCTGAATCTGCCAACAGTCGAGCAGCGTATACGAGCGTGCATCACCGCGTTGCGGATCTATGGCTTCGCTGTAGCGTGTGTGCCGCATATCTAACAAGCTGACGATCTGGTCGTTGATGATTTCAGCATAAGGTTTTCCCCACACATCTTCAAGAATGTAACCCAGCAGGTTGTAGCCAGTGTTGCAGTAGCGGTACTCACTGTCGGGCTGAAAGTTTGTACCCGCGGCGGCCACACGTTCAAGTATCTGCTGGCGCGTCTGCGGCGTAGTGAAGTAAGTATAATACTCGTACGGCTTGTCGTTTGTGATATCCACCAAACCGCTGCGATGCTGCAATAGCTGGTCAATGGTAATCTGCTCTGCATTAGGTATTTTTGCATCGGGAAAATACTTGGCGATGGAGTCGCTGAGCGACAGGCGCCCCTCTGCGGCGGCTTTCATCACCAGCACTGCCGTGAAGGTTTTCGAAACCGACCCGATGCGGTACTGCGTCTCGGCTATAGCGGGAATCTGATTCTCAAGATCGGCCCAGCCCATCGAGCGCTGGTAAATGGTCTTCCCATCTTGTTGGACCACAATGCTTCCCATAAAATGCCCGTCAAGAGCGTTGAAATAAGCGTCGAGTTTCTTCTCGACCGTTTGCTGTCCACAAGCCGTGCAGACGACAGCGCACACAAGCGCGGTTATGGTTTTTGTCAATGTTTTCATATCTAAAAATAGTTGATTTGGTGGTAGAAGTTACTAAATGTTTATTTCACGATGCAAATACTGCTAATTGGCAGTTAATCAAGTGGTTGTAGTTTGA
>JAGBTN010000010.1 GCA_017631315.1 Bacteroidaceae bacterium
GGGCTTTTTTGTTTTGTCGCCGTCAGTTGTCCTCGGCCTGCGCCGTCAGGCGGTCGAGAGGGTTTTGCTCTTTTGCTTTGTGTGGTGCTGCTTTGCTTGATGTTCCTTCAGCCGTCTGAATATAGGTGCTTTATCCTTCTGAGAGAAAAGGTTAACCTTTCTGCCGATAATGCTTAACCTTTTTGATGATAATGGTTAAGGGTTTTGGATTGGGAGGTTATGGTGCTGTTGTGATGGGGATGTTGATGTTATGTGCTTTTGTTTGTTGAAATTATGTTTTTGTGTTTTGTCTTTCGGGGGAAACTGTGTATCTTTGTGCTTAATTTTGTTTGTATGGCTTTGCATAATGATATTGGACAGAGGGGTGAGGAGATTGCTGCGAATTATTTGCAGGAGCATGGTTATTGTATTCTTGAGCGTAACTGGACAAATAAGGGTAGAAAGGAGATTGATATTATTGCTACAAAGGATGATGTGGTTGTTTTCGTGGAGGTTAAAACTCGTAAGGTTGGTTCTGCCTCTACGCCGATTTCTGCTGTAGATGAGCGCAAACAGCGTCGTATTATTCTTGCTGCGGATTCTTTTGTCAAGGCTTGTCATATAGATTTTCGTTGCAGATTTGATGTTGTAGGCATTATATATGATGACTTTTCCAGCAGCTTGGAACATATTGTTGATGCTTTTCGTCCTCGGCCGAAGTATTATTAATGCTTGGTTTTATAGGAAAATTCGTCGCCTTTTTAAACTTTGGCGGTTTTCGTTTGCTTTTCTCGGTGAAAAGTTCTACCTTTGTGAGAATTATTTAATACCTTGTGCATAGATATGATTGACAACGTGACTCCTTCGGACGGCATTACGCATCATCTTAGTAAAATGTACCAGAACTGGTTTCTGGACTATGCTTCGTATGTAATACTTGAGCGTGCTGTTCCGCACATTGCTGATGGTTTTAAGCCTGTTCAACGCCGTATCATGCATACTATGAAGCGGTTGGACGACGGCAAATATAACAAGGTTGCAAATATTGTTGGTGATACGATGAAGTTTCATCCTCATGGCGATGCGAGCATCAAGGATGCGTTGGTTCAACTCGGTCAAAAGGATTTGCTGATTGATTGTCAGGGAAACTGGGGCAATATTATTACTGGTGATGATGCTGCTGCTGGCCGATATATCGAAGCGCGTTTGTCTAAGTTTGCTCTGGATGTTGTTTTTAACCCTAAGACAACGGAATGGAAATGGAGTTACGACGGACGTAATAAGGAACCTGTTGCGTTGCCTGTCAAGTTCCCATTGCTGCTTGCTCAAGGTGCAGAAGGTATTGCTGTTGGCATGAATTGTAAGATTCTGCCACACAATCTTGTTGAGATTTGCGATGCTGCGATCAGTTATCTTCACGGCGAGGAATTCCATCTTTATCCTGACTTCCCGACGGGTGGTAGCATTGACGTGTCGAAGTACAATGACGGCCAGCGTGGTGGTTCTGTAAGAGTTCGTGCAAAGATAGAGAAGCGTGACAATAAGACGTTGGCTATTACAGAAATACCGTATGGCAAGACTACTGGCACGGCTTCTAACCCAAGTACGTTTATCAATAGCATCTTAAAGGCAAACGAGCGTGGTAAGATAAAGATCCGCAATGTGGAGGATTTGACTGCTGCTTCTGCGGAGATATTGATTCATCTGACTCCTGGAACGTCGAGCGATAAAACTATTGATGCGCTATATGCTTTTACGGATTGTGAGATTCGCATATCACCTAATTGTAGCGTAATTAAAGATAGAAAGCCTCAGTTCCTATCTGTGAGCGATGTGCTTCGTGCCAGTGTAGATAATACGCTGAACTTACTTCGCCAGGAAAGACTTATTCGCAGAGGCGAGTTGTTGGACAGTCTTCATTTTGCTTCGCTTGAACAGATTTTCATCGAAGAACGTATCTATAAGGACAAAGAGTTTGAAGGAGCAAAGTCAATGGATGATGCGTGCGAATGGATTGACAAGCGACTGACACCTTATTATCCGAAGATGATCCGTGAGGTAACAAAGGACGATATTCTCCGCTTGATGGAAATTAAAATGGTTCGCATCTTGAAGTTCAACAAAGAAAAGGCTGAACAGAACATAGCTGCCATCAAGAGTGAGATCAAGCAAATTGAGCGAGAACTGAAGAATATGGTGGAGATGACCTGCGAGTGGTTCCGCTTCATAAAGGAAAAGTATGGTAAGGAACATCCTCGCTTGACGGAGATTCGCAATTTTGATACCATCACTGCTACCAAGGTTGTAGAAGCCAACGAGAAGCTTTACATTAACAGAGAAGAAGGTTTCATAGGAACATCTCTCAAGAAAGACGAGTTTGTCTGCAATTGTTCTGACATAGATGATGTTATTATCTTCTATCGCGATGGCACTTATAAGATTGTCCGAGTGGCAGACAAAATCTTTATTGGCGAAACAGAACGCAGCAAGAAGGACAAGAAAAAGGCAGAGGTCATTCATATCGATGTGTTCCGTAAAAACGATGAACGCACGATATACAATACCATTTACCGAGACGGGAAGAGTGGCATCAGTTATATAAAACGTTTCAATATCACAGCAATTATACGTGATAGAGAATACGATTTGACATGCGGAACTCCTGGTTCAAGAGTATTGTACTTTACATCTAATCCTAATGGCGAGGCAGAGATAATAAAGGTTATACTAAAGCCTAATCCTAAGCTGAAACGTGTTTTCTTTGATATGGATTTTAGTGATGTTGCCATTAGAGGTCGAGGCAGTAGAGGAAATATAGTTACAAAGTTAGACGTTAGTAAAATAAGCCTTAAAAGCTTGGGCAGCAGCACTTTGGGTGGACGTAAGGTGTGGTTTGATAGTGATATTAAGCGACTTAACTATGATGGACAGGGCAAATATCTGGGAGAATTCGAAGGGAACGATCAGGTTCTTGTGATGCTCGCAGATGGACGTTATTATCTTACAAACATTGATCTTAACAATCATTATGAGGATAACATTCATCGGATAGAAAAGTACAATGCCAATAAGGTGTGGACTTGCCTCTATTACAATTCTGCACAAAGCAATTTCCTTTATTTGAAGAGATTCCGTCTTGAAGCAACCGCTCGAATGCAAAGTTATTTGGGTGAAATTCCATCAGAAAATCTTGTACTCATTACAGATACTGATTTCCCCAGAATCCTTGTTACAATGGGTGGAGTAGATGATTTCCGTGATCCTATGGAATTAGACGCTGAAGGCTTTGTTGGTGTTAAAAGTTTCAAGGCAATAGGCAAGCGCATCACTACACTACATATAGGAAAGGTAGAAGAGTTGGAGCCCACACGCTTTGCTGTAGTTGAAAACGAAGAGAGTAATGATGACGCAGATGAGGAACTTAATAATGATGCGGAAGCAGAATTAGATCCATATGAGGGAAAGAGTCAACAAGATGTTAGTGATGAAATGACTGGGCAACTTCATCTTGACTTATAAACATACTCTCTTATTCAAGAATAGAGTTATGATATCCTGCTCCAATCCTGACGTTCTTTCTTAAGTTCCTGTAAATGTAGATGTAGCAGGTGGTTCTCTTTTGCTATTAAATCAGGGTCAGCGTCAAGGACAAACGCTGCAGTGTCGCGTGCTAGTTGTACTAACTGTCCATCACGGCCAAGATTAGCAAGTTTGAGATTGAATGCAATGCCACTTTGTTGTGTACCCTCAAGGTCGCCTGGTCCACGAAGTTTAAGATCCGCTTCAGCTATTTCGAAACCATCGTTAGTTTCAGTCATAATCTGAAGTCGTTTTCGTGTTTCGGCAGATAATTTGAAGTTAGAAACGAGAATACAATAGGATTGTTCGGCGCCTCGCCCAACCCTGCCTCGTAGTTGATGTAGTTGTGACAGCCCAAATCGCTCGGCATTCTGTATTATCATAACAGATGCATTTGGTACATTTACGCCTACTTCGATAACTGTTGTTGCAACAAGTATTTGTGTCTCGCCCGATACGAATTTTTGCATTTCAGCATCTTTTTCATGAGGCTTCATCTTTCCATGTACCATGCTTATCCGGTATTGAGGAAAGATGTCCTTTAGATGAACATATTCGTCTTCGACATTCTTTAAATCAAGTTTTTCACTTTCTTTTACCAGAGGATAAACGAAGTATACTTGATGCCCTGCCTCTATTTCGCGAATGACACCTTTGTAGAGTTGTTCTGGTTGGTTGTCGTAAATGTGTAATGTGCGTATTGGCTTTCTGCCAGGTGGTAATTGGTCAATTACGGAGACGTCAAGATCTCCATATAGGGTCATGGCCAAGGTGCGAGGGATAGGTGTTGCGGTCATAACAAGTACATGTGGGCAGATGTTACTTTTCTGCCAAAGGCGAGCACGTTGTGCTACACCGAAACGGTGCTGCTCGTCAATGATTACAAGACCTAGATTGTTAAATTGTACATTATCTTCAATGACCGCATGTGTACCTATCAATATGTTCACACTTCCATTCTGGAGGCCTTCCTCAATAGCAGAACGTCGTTTCCCTTTGATATTACCCGTTAGTAGCTCGACATGGATAGGAATATCTTGAAGAAAATTTTGAAATGTTTGTAAGTGTTGCTCCGCTAAAATTTCGGTTGGTGCCATAATACATGCCTGACAACCATTGTCGATAGCTATAAGCATTATCATTAAGGCAACAAGTGTTTTGCCACTGCCGACATCTCCTTGTAATAGTCGATTCATCTGATGTCCACTGCTCATGTCTGCATGTATTTCACGTATGACACGTTTTTGTGCTTCAGTCAGAGGGAAAGGAAGGTAGTTATGGTAGAAGGTGTTAAATGTGTCACCAATGCGTGTAAAACGTCTACCAATTCTTTCTTGCTGCCGTTTGCGTGCATAGGACATGATGATTAATTGAATGAAGAATAGTTCTTCAAATTTCAAACGCATATTGGCGGCAGAAAGCTCGTCTGCTGTAGAAGGATAGTGTGCGGAACGCAAAGCCTTATCGAGAGGCATAAGGTGGAGGCGTCCGATGAGATATTCGGGTAATGTTTCAGGTATTTCCCATGTAAGTTTGTTAAAGAGAGAGTTTGTGAAGTGTTCCATTGAACGTGAGGTGATGCCTGCTTTCTTCATTCGCTCTGTTGTGGAATAATATGGTTGCATCTTCATCGTACTGAGTGACGTAGATTCAGGGTTGTCCAGATCGGGATGAATGATGCTTAATCTTCCGCCATAAACTCCAGGTCGTCCGAAAAGAATATATTTTTTATGTAACTTGACGCTTTGCTTAATGTAGCGTATTCCTTGAAACCACGTGACATCAAGAAACATTTCGCCATCCCAGAAATGTCCTGTCAAACGATGCTTACGTCCTTCTCCTGTTTCTTCAAAACTCAGGAATTGTCCTAAGACTTGCACAAAGGGCATTTCGGTGGTCAGCTCGCTAATTTTATATAGTCGGCTGCGGTCAATGTGTTTGTATGGAAATGTATAAAGCAGGTCGCGCCAGGTTTTGATGCCTAACTCGCTCTCCAGTACTTTTGCCCTTTGTGGTCCAATGCCTGGTAGATATGTTATATCGGTGTTTAGGTCACAAATCATGGTTTATGACTGTGAATTCTGCAAAGCGGAGGTCACTTGGTGTCGTGAGTTTGATGTTTTCACGATTCCCTTCTATCAGTGTTATTTTCTCTCCGAGGGCTTCGACAACAGACGCATCGTCAGTGAATGCTTCGGAATATGGTTGTTGATAGGCTTCGTAGAGCATGTCGACCGGAAATGTTTGTGGTGTTTGTACCAATCGATAGGCATCTCGCGGCTTGGTGGTGCTACTTCCATCTGGTAGTACCTGCCGTAGTGTTTCCACTACAGGTACTACGGGTACAACTGCTTTCCTTTCTGAAGCAGTGGAGTAACAGCGTTGTATTGTTTCGGCAGAAACGAAGGGCCTTACACCATCGTGGATGCCAACTATAACTCCGTCTGTTTTTGGGACTAGAGCCAATCCGTTCTTTACACTATGGAACCGTGTCTCTCCACCTGTGGCGATTAATGCGGGAGAGGTGAACTTATACTCCTTGCAGAGTATTTGCCAATAGTCTTGTTGTTCGAAGGGTAGTACGAGAATGATTTGTATGCCGTCGATTGCTTTGCGAAAAGCATCAATGGTATGCATCAATACGGGTTTCCCTCCTATGGGTACAAATTGTTTTGGTATGTCTCCGCCCATACGAAGCCCTTTTCCGCCTGCTACGATGATGGCATACGCAGTCATTCTCCGACCAGCTCTTTATATATCATTCCTTGCCTTAAAGGCTGCGATGCGTTTTCGCCCAGGAAATAATCGACAATGGCATAGCCCAATTCAAATGCGGCAGCAGGTCCTTTGCCCGTAATGATGTTACCATCACGTTCAATGATTGCAGAGGTACAGTCTGCCCCTTTTAATTCTGTTTCAAAGCCTGGGTAGCATGTGGCACGACGGCCTTGAAGAAGCCCAAGGTGTCCAAATACCAATGGTGCAGCACAGATTGCGGCAATTGCGCCTCCAGCATTGTAGTGATTGGCGATGGCTTGTGTCAGTTGTTTGCAAGCATCCAGGTTTGCTGCTCCTGGCATTCCGCCGGGAAGGACAAGCATTTTTGCTTGTTCAAAATCAACTTCGCTCAATAGCATGTCGGCAACAATGCCGACGCCATGTGCGCTTGCAACTATTTGTTCGTTTGTGATAGATACTGTTTTTACTTGCAGAGAAGCGCGACGCATGATGTCAACTGGTGCAAGAGCTTCTATATCTTCGAAACCTGTAGCTAAAAAGACGTAAATCATACCGTAGATGTTTATAACTTGTTTCTGTTTTGCAAAGTTAGGAAAAAAACATTAACTTTGCCAACCTAAAAGCGAAATAATTTATGGAAGAGGCAAAAAGATGTGCAATCTTTGGTAACATATATCAGGCTAAGACCTACGAGGCTGTGCAGAAGCTTTTTGATGTCTTGAAGAGTCTTGGTATTCTGCCGCTTATCGACAGCCCTTTCTTGGAGTATCTCGAGGATGAGATGAAGATTTCTCTTCCTGAGCATCGTGTTATTAATGACGATGTTTTTGATGCGGATATCGCTATCAGTATGGGTGGAGACGGCACTTTCCTTACAACAGCTATGAGGGTCGGCGATAAGCAGATACCTATTCTTGGTATTAATACAGGTCGCCTTGGTTTTTTGGCAGACTTCTCGCTTGACGATATTTCTCAAACGCTTAAAGATTTTCTTGCCGGAAAGTTACAAACGGAGCGTTGTAATGTTTTGCAAGTTGAATGTTCCGAAGGGGCAATGAATGGCTATCCTTTTGCGCTTAACGAAGTGGCAGTGCTGAAGCACGACAATAGTAGTATGATTAGTATCCGTGTTGAATTGGGTGGCGAATATCTTACTACTTATCAGGCCGATGGTCTAATCATTAATACTCCAACCGGCAGTACTGGTTACGCTTTGAGTGTGGGTGGTCCTGTTATGCTACCGGGAAGTAGGAATTTCGGAATAGTTCCTGTTGCTCCACATGGCTTGACGGTCAGACCATTAACGTTGCCAGATGATTTGGACATAACTTTGACGGTAGAGAGCAGAAGCCATAGTTTCCTTGTGGCTATTGACGGACGTAGTGAGTCATGCATGGATTCTGTTCGTCTTTCTTTGCGTAAGGCTCCTTATCAGGTTGTTGTGTTGAAACGCCCGGACACTACTTTCTTGCGAACCCTTCGCAGTAAGTTGTTGTGGGGCAGTGATGCCAGAAACATCTGCAATTGAGTGAGAGACGTTTTATAGTACTGGTTTAAAGTCAAGAGTTAAGCAACATGCCTACTTTTCCGTTTGTCTCTTCCAAATCTCGTGAGCTTTTTGGATGGATGTGGCGTGCTTCCAAGGGTTTGCGTTTGCAATCGGTGTTGAATGCCCTTATTGGCATTTTGTCTGTTATTCTGGACTTTGCTTTTATTTATGCTACGAAGTGGACTATAGATATTGCTACTAATCGTGCGGAGGGCAGTCTGCAAGTGGCCGCTTATGCTCTTGCTGCCATTATGTTGAGCAAGATTCTTTTAGGTTTTGCACGCAAATGGGTAAGTGCTTTGCTTGGTGTCCGTTCGCAGAATATTTTGCAAAAACGTCTGTTTGTCCATTTGCTGAAGAGTGAATGGAGCGGTCAGGAGGGGCGCCATACGGGTGATACGCTTAACCGTATGGGGCAGGATGTGCGAGATTTGACGGCTTGTATTACGGAAACCATTCCGTCTTTGTTGGAGGTCTTGTTCCGTCTTGTAGGTGCATTCCTGTATCTTTTTTATATGGATCCTCGTTTGGCTTGTCTGGTTGTCTGTATTGTGCCTTGTTTCCTTGCTTTGAGCAAGCTGTATGTGCGCAAGATGCGAGCCATTACTCGCGATATTCGTTCTACGGAAAGCCAGGTTCAGAGTATTCTTCAGGAAAGCATTCAGCATCGGGTAGTGCTTAAGACGCTGGAGCGAACGGGTACAATGATAGAGCGTCTTGTTGAGACACAGGCTCATCTTCGGTCGCATGTTCGCCATCGTGCCGTCTTCAGTAGCTTTTCTTCGACGTTGCTCAGTATTGGATTTGCAACAGGCTATCTTGTAACTTTCCTGTGGGGAGTGGACAGTTTGCAGGCCGGTATTATTACCTATGGTATGATGATTTCCTTCATCCAACTTGTTGGTCAGATACAAGGCCCTTTCCGTGATATTACACGCTTTATTCCGGCGCTTGTCGGCACCCTGACGGCGAGCGAACGCCTTATGGAGCTGGAGGACGAGCCTCTCGAAGATGATTCTGCTCCGATTTCTTTCGATAGAGGAGCTGGAGTACGTTTTTCCGATGTTTCTTTCCAGTATAAGAAGAGTGGTCGCCACGTTTTGTCTCATTTCTCATATGATTTTCCCAAGGGTTCTACTACGGCAATCCTGGGCGAAACCGGTGCGGGAAAGACAACGCTCATTCGCCTGATTCTTGCTTTGCTTAAGCCCGAAGAGGGAAATGTTGAGATGTACGACGAGACAAGGGCGGTTGTTGTTTCGCCTCAGACGCGTAACAACCTTGTCTATGTGCCGCAGGGCAATACGCTTTTCAGTGGGACGATTCGTGATAACCTTTTATTGGGGAATCCCGAGGCAACGGAACGCGAGATGAAAAGTGCACTCGAAACGGCATGTGCTGATTTCGTTTTAGAGCATCCCGACGGCCTTGATGCGGTATGTGGCGAGCATGGAGCGGGTCTGAGTGAAGGCCAGGCGCAGCGTATTGCCATAGCCCGTGCCTTGCTGAGGAAGGGCTCTGTGCTCCTGTTGGACGAAGCAACCAGTGCGTTGGACACTCGTACGGAACAACAACTTCTTAAGAATTTAAGTAGCACCGATGAGGGCAGAACCGTCATCTGCGTAACACATCGCCCTGCAGTCATTGATTATTGCTCGCAGGTCATAGAGATGAGGCGTATTCTTGAGAATTGATGTTCTTCTGACTTCTATTCCTTATTGACTCTTTTTCTCCTTATACACAAATCTCCAAGACTGCCCGCAAACACCTTTTTGCATGGCTGTTTGTCAGGTGCCATTATCCTATTTTAACCGGTTTGTCGTAGCCGAGGGTGCAACGAATGTGCCCCTCGCACGAATAGCCTTGTGGGCATGGAAAAACATCCACTGCCAAGTTGCTCAATTAGGCACGTTAAGTTGCCCGACATCTACTGCCAAGTTAGGCAATTTAACAGTAGATGTTTTCGGTCAAGCCACATCTGTCTTTCTGCTTTCGGATTCCTTTCCCTGCAAGTGTCTCTCTCGTTACTGCAAACGAAACGTATAACTCATAAAACCCTAATGAATTAATTCGAGTCAAATAGCATTTTCGCCGTAGTCATAATCTTCATGTTTCACTCCTGAAACGGTAGCATTTCGTCGTGTATTGTTAAATTTATTCAATAATTTTTGGCAGTTATAATAATAAATCATAAATTTGCATGAGATAAACAAAAACTAATACATCATATACTATGAAATTTATGAAAATGCTGCCTGCTGCACTGTTGCTGGGTTTGAGCCTCGGTGCGTACGCTCAAGAAGATGATGAACTGCTGGATGCTGTGGCAGAGGACTCCCTCGAAGTCTTGGTTCCTACTACACCTACAGATGCAAAAACATTCCATCGCGTGCAGATTGGATACATGGGTACAAACGCAAAGTACACCAACTTCGGCGAGTCTCCCGACTATAACAATTTCTTCCTTAGCGGAGTGAGCGTAGGATGGATAGGCGATCTGCGAATTGCAAAGAAAATAGACCTTTTCCTGGAACTCGGTGCCAACTTCACCTATCATACAGGCAAGAGCAAGGACAAACGTTGGAATGTACATGAGGACGAAAGCTATCGCTACAAAATCGATGCCTTTACCATCACAGTTCCCGTTAGCATCAACAAACAGTTCAAGAATGTGTTTGGCGTAGATGACCTCACATTAGCACCTTTCGCAGGTCTCTATTTCCGCTTCAATGTAATGGCTAAGCGTACAGCAACAGCATACAACGTAGCAGGAGAAGAGGTAGGCAAAACCTATACTGCAAGTTTGATGGAGACAGACAAAGGCCCCACAGATTTAGGCGAAAGCACTCCCTACATGCGTTCTTTCGACAAGAAGTTGCACGTTGGTAAACTCTTGCAGCCCGGTGCTCAAATCGGTGTAAATGCATATTATAAGAACTATAGCTTTGGTCTTGCTTACATGCGCGACCTTACACCATTTGCAAAACACAAAAGTTCACCAGAGTTGACCGTTAATACAACACCACAAGGTGGCAATTTGCCTAATATCGGTACAAATTGTGACGAAGAGGTTTCAACAGCCAACAACTTTATGATAACCTTTGGTTACATATTCTAAGCAAATCTGTACATAAAAACATACTCCCCTAAATCTTCGATTAAAGATTTAGGGGAGTATTGTATTGTACCAATTATATTTCCGAACGCTTAATGTTTATTTCTCTTCTTGCGGAACGTTGGGAACAATCAGTCGGTAACCCCTTCCGTGAACATTGTTAATCTCAATCTCGGGGTCAGCCTTTAGCAGCTTGCGCAACTTCGTGATGTACACGTCCATACTGCGAGCATTAAAGTAATTGTCCTCCATCCATATCGTCTTGAGAGCTAAGTCGCGCTCCAGAACCTCGTTCATGTGGACGCAAAGCATTGTGAGCAGTTCGCTTTCTTTGGTTGTGAGCTTGGTTTGCGAGTCTTCATAGATAAGCACCTGGCGCTGCGAATCGAAAATGAACTTGCCAAGTTGGAAGCGTGTAACATTCTTTTGGTCCTTCGTCTTAACGCGTCTCAGAATAGCCTCCATGCGATACACAAGTTCGTCCATAGAGAAAGGCTTGGTCAGATAATCGTCGGCACCAAGTTTGAAGCCCTCCAGGATGTCTTCCTTAAGGTTTTTTGCAGTAAGGAAAATGATGGGCACTTCAGAATTGACCAGACGAATTTCTTTAGCCAATGCAAAACCATCCATCTTGGGCATCATTACATCGAGCAGACACATATCGTACTTCTTTTTCATAAACGCACGGTAGCCAGCCTCGCCGTCCAGGAAGAGTTCTGCATTGTATCCCTTTGCTTCCAAATATTCTCTAACAAGCATGCCGAGGCTCTCTTCGTCCTCGCACAGCAAAATGTGCAAATTCTTTTCCATAGTTCGATAATTTATGAGTTAATAATGTTATTGTTATTCAAATATTATATATTGTACTTCATTTTATGCATTGACATTCTACTATTTAATCTTCTGCCAACGGTATAGTAATTGTGAACTTTGTACCTTTCCCGAATTTACTGCTGACCTTGATTGTTCCCTTGTGTAGTTCAATCATTTTTTGCACATAAGTTAATCCAAGTCCGAAACCTTTCACATTGTGCATGTCGCCAGTTGGAACACGGTAAAATCTTTCAAAAATATGCTTAAGATTGTCCTTCTGAATGCCAATTCCATTATCCTCAATGCTAACGCAGAAATGCGTCTCGCCCTGATTGTAGGTGTGTACACACAACGCAAGTGGTTCCTCTTCACGTCGGTATTTGAAGGCGTTGTCCAGTAAATTAAAGATAACATTGGTGAAATGCATTTCGTCTGCATTGATGAACGGATTAAATGCTTCGAGTCGCATGTCAAGAGTCCCGCCGCTTTGTGATACCTTGAGCGAGAAGGTGTCAACAACATTCTCTATTATCTCGTTAGCATCAAGTTCTTGCAACTTCAATGCTATATTATTATTGTCAAAAAGACTCATCTGCAAAACTTTTTCTACCTGATATCGTAAACGTCGTGTTTCGCTTGTGATGACATTCCCTAAACGCTCATAGGTGGCTTCATTTTTATTTATTGAATTATCGGCAAGCATTTGCGCAGCGATAGATATTGTAGAAATTGGAGTCTTGAATTCATGCGTCATGTTATGCACAAAGTCATTCTTCATTTCGCTGATACGTTTTTGACGTACAACAAGGTAGATGATAATGAGGGACGTAATAAGCAGAATGACGGTAAACCCCATTGCGGGAGCCACATATCTTGCAACGCCACGAATATAACTGTTTTGGTCGGGGAAATGTATGACAACAGTACCCATTTGTCCCATTGGGTCACTACGGAAAAGAGTTTGCTGGAAGCTTGGCTCATCTCCTTCCTTTACGTAGTCCTCACACCTATAAACTTCTCTTCCATCGCTTGTGTAGACGGTGAAATGAAAGGGAAGGGTAATGCCATTAGCTTTTAAAGCATTGCGCAGACAGCCATCAAGAACGGCAGGGTTTAGTCGGTCTTGAAACCTCTGTTCGCTTGCTGTGTACATAACGGCATATATTACCTCATCGAGTACACTTTGCTCATATATGTATGCTTCGCGCACATGCTTCTGCAAATTGCTTATTGTTTCTGCCACCTTATTATATTTACTCTTCCCAATTGTTCCAAGTGACATATTTGGTGTCAATGTATCAATAGGCAATGAACCTTCATGCAATTGGATACTGTCGGAAAGAGTCTTTCCCCATTTTGTTGGTTTATGCTGTGCAAGTACTTCTTGCAGGTAGCGAAATGTCTCTGCTTTTTCTAAATCACGAGATGCTTGGTCAAGACTGCGTAAAACATTTTCATTGAATTGTTCTTCGCGCATCTTTACCATTTCCTTTGCATAACTACTTTGTAGATATAGCAAGGCAATGAATGCTATACAGACAACAAGGCATATAAGCCAAACATAACATCTTTTCATATTGCAAATGTAATGATAAGTGTTAAATATAAAAGAAAAACGTCAGCACTTTTATGCTGACGTTTAACTTATTTAAGAGAAATCCTAATTGTAAGTTGTGTTTTTGTTAATCAATCAAACAATTAATCTTCTTTTTGCGTTGCTTGATATTCGGCAACAAGCTTCTGCTGAACATCCGTTGGAACAAGTTCGTAGCTTGCGAACTTTGTGTTAAAGCTTGCACGTCCACCTGTAAGACTGCTTAGTGCTGTGCTATAGCTTGACATTTCTTTCAAGGGTGCTTTAGCTGTAAGTTTTTCGTAGCCGTTTTCGCTTGTCATGCCCATGATCATTGCTCGGCGGCCTTGCAGGTCACTCATTACATCACCCATCTTGTCGCTTGGAACATAAACTTCTACGTCGTAGATTGGCTCCAGAATCTTTGGACCTGCTTCCTTAAAGGCTTGTGCAAATGCTTGACGACCTGCAAGCATGAAGGACAGTTCGTTTGAGTCAACGGGGTGCATCTTTCCATCATATACGATTACACGTACATCTCGTGCGTAGCAGCCCGTGAGTGGTCCTTGTTCCATACGTTGCATGATACCTTTGAGAATGGCTGGCATGAATCGTGCATCAATTGCACCACCAACAACGCTGTTGATAAACACAAGTTTGCCGCCCCATTCTAGATCAACGGTTTCTTTACTTTTGGCATTGATGCGGTATTCTTGATTGCCAAAGCGATAAACTTCTGGTTCTGGCATTCCTTCGTAGTATGGTTCAACAATGAGGTGAACTTCGCCAAATTGTCCTGCACCGCCGGATTGTTTTTTGTGTCGATAGTCTGCACGAGCAGCTTTGGTGATTGTTTCGCGATATGGGATCTTTGGCTCATCGAAGGCAATTTGTATCTTCTCGTTGTTTTCCATTCTCCATTTGAGAGTACGAAGATGGAATTCGCCTTGACCTTGTACGAGTATCTGTCTAAGTTCTTTGCTTTGTTCAATTTGCCATGTGGGGTCTTCTTCGCGCATTTTTTGGAGAGCGTTCATCATTTTTTCCGTTTCGCTTTCGTTAATTGCTCGGATGGCGCGTGTGTACTTTGCGTTGGGATATTTGATGAAGTTGAAGCGGTTTTCGCAGTCTTTGCCGTTGAGTGTATTGCCTGTCTTTACGTCTTTGAGTTTTACACTGCAGCCGATGTCGCCGGCAACGAGTTGGTCTGTTTTGATACGATTAGAACCTGCGCAGACGAACATTTGTGCGATGCGTTCTTTGCTGCCACGATCTGCGTTAGTGAGGTCCATGCCTTCTTGTACTGTGCCGCTCATTACTTTGAAGTACTGAACTTCGCCAATATGTGGCTCTACTGCTGTCTTGAAGAAGAATAGGCTTGTTGGGCCTGCTGCATCGGGTATGATTTCTTCGCCACGTGTGTTGAATACTTTTGGCATTTCATCAACAAATGGCACAACATTTCCAAGGAATTCCATAAGTCGACGTACGCCCATGTCGCGAACGGCATCAACGCAGAATACGGGAAACATGCCACGGCTGACGAGTCCTTTGCGGATACCTTCACGCATTTCGTCTTCTGTGAGGCTTTCGCTCTCGAAGAATTTTTCCATGAGTGTTTCGTCGTGTTCTGCGGCTGCTTCGACGAGTGCTTTGTGCATCTCCATTGCTTTTTCCATTTGGTCGGCCGGAATTTCTTCGATGGTAGGTGCTCCGCCCTCGGGACCCCATGAATATTTCTTCATGAGGAGGACGTCGATGAGTGCGTTGAAGTTCGGTCCTGTTTCAATGGGGTATTGGATGGGTATTACTTTGGAACCATAGATGCTTGTGAGTTGTTCCAGAAGCTGGTCGAAGTCGCAGTTTTCGTCGTCAAGTTGATTGGCGAGGAAGATGACGGGTTTGCCTAATTTTTCTGTATAGCGGAAGTGGTTTTGTGTTCCTACTTCAACGCCTGCGGCTCCTTTGAGTAGAATGATTGCTGTATCTGTGACATTGAGCGCGGTGAGTGTTGAGCCCACAAAGTCGTCGCTGCCGGGGCAGTCGATAAAGTTAATCTTTTTGTTATTCCATTCTACGTGGCAAACGGTAGAAAATACTGAATATCCGTATTCGTGCTCTACGGGGAAATAGTCGCTGACGGTTGTGTTTTGACTGACTCTTCCGCGACGTTTGATGATGCCTGCCTCGTAGAGCATGGCTTCGGTCAAGGTTGTTTTGCCTGATCCGTCATTGCCTAAAAGGGCAATGTTTTTAATCTCATTAGTTTTGTAGGTCTTCATGACTTTATTGTTTTTTAGTTGGTTTATACCGGTTTTTCGGGCATAAAGTTACTATTATTTCCCGTAATGACAAAATGGGGAAATATGTTAGACAACATAAGCTGTCAACTTCTCATCAAGTCGCTGATGATGTCGTTTGAAATGAAGATACCTTCTTTTGTGAGATGGAGGTGATTGTTTTTGACGGAGAGTAGTTTTTTCTCAATATAGGGATTTGCTATGTTGAGACAGTATTGACGGTCATTTGCTGTGAGTTTGTCGAGTGGGATGCCGAGGGTGGTTCTCAGTCGGGTCATGACAAACTCGTTATAGAGTTCGTTGTCGTTGAGTATTTCGTTGTCGTGTGGGACGTCGTCTGTTGCGTTGATGTATGCTTTGATGTTGGGCAGGTTGGCTCGGCGTGTACGTATGCCGTCGTAGGAGTGTGCGCCTGCGCCGAGTCCGAGATATGGTGTTCCTTGCCAGTAACAGCTGTTGTGGCGCGAATGTTGTCCGGGAAGGGAGAAGTTGGAGATTTCGTATTGTTGAAAGCCTGCTTTCTCGGTTGTGTTTAATAAATGGTAGTACATTTGCCGTGAGAGTTCTTCGTCGGTTTCTTTGATGTCGCCATTTATTAGCATTTGGTAGAGTTTTGTGCCTTCTTCGTAGGAGAGTGTGTATGCGCTGAGATGTGTGATGCCAAGGCTGAGGGCTAAATCGACATCTTTTTGCCAGTGTTGCATTGTTTGTCCTGGTAGGCTGCTGATGAGGTCGAGGCTGATGTTTGTGATGCCTGCTTGTTTGCAGGCATCTACGGCTTTGATTGTTTGTTTGGCATTGTGTCGGCGTCCGATGAAGTTCAGTATTTGGTCGTCGAATGTTTGTGTGCCTATGCTGATGCGGTTGATGGGTGTTTGGCTGATGTTTTTCAGCCAGTCGTTGTTTATGTCGTCGGGGTTTGCTTCGATGGTTACTTCTGCGTCGGGTGTGAGGGTGAAGTTGCTATGTATGGCCTCGAAGATTGCGCTGAGTAATTCGGCGGGCAGCAGGCTGGGGGTTCCGCCTCCTATATATAATGTATTCACGCGCGAACATTCTATGTAATGTTTTCTGCGACTCATTTCCCGTATGAGTGCCTGGACATATGATGCCATCATGCTTTGGGCATGTGTCGTTGAATAGAAGTCGCAGTAGATGCAGCGCGACTGGCAGAAGGGGATGTGTATGTAGATGGAGTTCATAATTTGTAATTCATAATTTATGTGTAGGAATAGGGTGGGGAATTATGAATTTGCAATTATGAATGTGGTGTCAGTCTCGCATCTTCTGGAAGGTTATTTCGTAGAAGCAGGGATAGACGTTGCTCGATGCGCTGGTTTGTCCTTCGCTGTGTGGCACGATGAGTCGCACTTTGGCTATGCCTTCGTCGGGGGTGTCTTGGCGTCCGATGCGTATGTAGGGGAATGGGATGAGCCATCCGCTGGGCACGCTTGTGCTGCCGTATGCTGCATACATGGCGCCTCCGCCATTGATTTCGGTGTCGAAGTTGGCGGTGTATGTTCCCCAGTTGTTTGAGATTTTAATGATGTCGGGGGTGGGGTGCCAGAAGTTCACGTCGTTGCGAAGTTGCAGGCTATCGCCAAGGATGTTGAATTCGATGAAACGGCAGATGATTCGAGCGGTTTTGCCTTTTTCGAGTTTTTCGCCGGTGCCTTTGCGGACAATCTGCATGTATACACCAGAATTATTGAAGACTACGTACTGGTTGCGTTCCAGGTCTGTTGTTGAGTCTTGTTGGATGAATTGCTCTTCGCTGATAGCTTCTATTTTGCCGACGTTGCAGATGATGTCGCCATCTTCGCCGCGTATTACGATGTCGCGGTCGAGGAACGACTGGATGGCCTTGAATTCCTTGTCCTTCTGTTCGGCGTATGTTTCTGTTTCGCTGCAGGAGGCAAGTGAACAAATCAGTATCAGGCTGCAGAGCAGTGTGTATAGTATGCTGTTTCTCATAGAATTTCGCTGTTTCGCGTGCAAAGTTACGAAAAGCAGAGCAAAACGCCAAATTATACAGGGGCTTTTTCCGGCAGCGGCCGAAACATACTTGCCGAGGCAGATTCCTTGCTCTATTCTCTTATGTCTTCGTGGTGTTCTACAAATAATGCTTAACCATTCGGACGATAATGCTTAACCATTATGGGCAGAAAGGTTAACCATTATTGCCAATTAGGTTAACCTTTATTTTTCTGTTCTTATGTGGTGTTGGTGTTCAGCGTTTTATGAAGTCCTTCAGCCTTCTGACGTATTCTTCCGGATAGTCGTTCAGAGATGCGGCATGTGTTGTACCTTTTGTTATCCACAACTCCTTGGGAGAAGGCTTTGCTTCGTAGAGAGGATGCACCATCCACGAGGGGACGAAGTCGTCGTTGTCGCCATGAATAAGGAGCATCGGCCACCGGCATTTTGCCACTTGTAGTAGAGGTGATGCCTCGCCAAAACGCCATCCGTAGCGCAGGTTGCACAGCAATGAGGCAACATGCATTAGTGGAAAGGCAGGCAAGCCGAATTTCGACTTCAACTCGTTGCGGAACTCATCCCACACACTTGTGTATCCGCAGTCTTCTATGAAGTGGATTTTTTCCACAACCCCAGGCATTTCTTCTCCGCTTACATTCATTGTTGTGGCTGCGCCCATTGATATGCCGTGGATGATGAATTCCTTTGTTCGGAACAATTCTGTGGCAACAGACATCCAATGCAGTACATCTTTCCTCTCCTTCCACCCCATGCCGATGGCTTCTCCCTCGCTCAATCCGTGGGCATGAAGGTCCGGCAATAGGATGTTGCATTGCAACTGACGATGATAGATGCTGCCATAGTGCAGAAAATCAATGGCACAGCCTCGCCAACCGTGAAGCACAATGGCAACAGGCGCACCTTCCGAATGGCGGACATAGTAGGCATGGTGCCGCTCGCCCGAAGGCATGACAACAAAAGTGTCGCGGAAAGATTTGCAGGCACGAAGGCTGTCCAGCCACACTTCGGCTTCCGGATGATTCTCTGCAAACCTCTGAAAATATCCGGCAGTATCTGCTCGTCCCGGTTCCGGCTTTAGGGCATAGTCGAGTAAATAACAACTGCCGCCAGCTATGGATGCCATTAAGACAATGACAAGTGCCAGCAGAAAGACAAAAAAACGTTTCATTTCAACAAGTCTGCATAGTATTCTATGGCTTCTTTCACCTTTTCAACTGTTCCCTGCATCGAACATTGCAGCCTGCCGCCACTGGCATTCTTATGTCCACCACCACCGAAGAATTTCGATGCCATCTGGTCGCATGGGAAATCACCTACGCTGCGCAGACTCAACTTCATTGTGCCCGGATGCTCTGTATCCTCGTTGATGAAGACACTAAGCTTCGTTCCCAACATTGTAAGAGGAATGTTGACAATGCCCTCTGTGTCGCCATTCTTAACCTTAAAACGACGGCGTTCTTCGTTCGTAAGTGTTATAATAGCAGCATGACGATTGTAGAGGACCTTCATGTTGACATAAAGCAAATAGCCTTGAAGCCTGAGGCGGGCTTCGGAAGCCGTCCAGAAAACATTGCGATAAATCAAGTCCTTGTCAATGCCATGAGAGAGAAGACGGCTGACATGCTCATAGATGACCGGACGATTGGAATTGAAGGAGAACGCACCAGTATCGCACATCATGGCCGTATAAAGGCAAACAGCTTCGTTCTCTGAAATGTTGTCCATCTCTCCCATATCAGTAAACAACCGACAAATGACTTCTCCTGTTGCACACATCGTAGGCTCGGAAACAATGTGCCGGCAGAACTCCATGTCGGGGTCGAGATGGTGGTCGATCAAAATGCGAGGAGCTTTGCTCGCAACAATATCCTCTTCCATGTTGGCCAGGCGTGCCGACTGGTTTAGGTCGCAGACTACAACAAGGTCTGCAGCCTCGATAGCGGCTTTTGCTTGCGTTTCCTGTTTCGTATGTACGAGTATGTCGTCGGCTCCAGGCAACCATTTGAGGAAGTCCGGAAATATGTTGGGTACGATGACAATTGCCTCTTTGCCTTTCCTCTCGAAATAGTGTCTCATCGCAAGCGACGAGCCGATGGCATCGCCGTCGGGATTGACATGAGTACAGATTACAATGTTCTTGCTTCTATCTATTAGTTCTTTCATTTTTCTATTGTTGAGGCTGCGGGAAATGATAGTCCTTTGTCAAGAATCTCTTGAGCTTTAACGACGACTGGGTCGTCTTTGCAAAGGAACATGAGATAATCTGCTCGCTCTCCCACATTGTTTATTATGTTGCCGTAAATGCTGCGTTCAAAAAGACGGCGACTCTTCTTCAGCATGAGGTTTCGCCTGCGCAATTGATGTTTCTCGCCGAATTGGGCAAACTTTTCCAGCAGGTTCTCTCTGCGAAGGAATTGTTCCATTCGGTCTGGTGTGCGCAAGGCAGTAAGTTTTGCACGATTCTCGTCTGCATAAGTAAAAGCGAACTGATGGACAAGTCCGGTTAGGACAGCTTCGCGATAATATGAGGTAATGGCTGTTGTGTCTTCAGGAACGAAGATGTCTGGCGTAATGCCGCCGCCACCGTAAACAATGCGCCCGATACTTGTTTTATATTGTTCGCCTTCTTGTGGAATACTGTCTTGTGAGAAATATTCACCACGTTCATAACGTGCCATAATATCTTTTTCATATTCCTCGCCGTGGCCTTTCTCATATGGCTTTTGGATGCATCGCCCACTTGGAGTGTAATAGCGTGCAACAGTGAGACGCACAACACTTCCGTCGCGGAAATTCATGGGTTGCTGCACAAGGCCTTTTCCGAAAGTACGGCGACCGACAATGGTTCCTCTGTCATTATCCTGGATGGCTCCTGCAAATATCTCGCTTGCGCTTGCGCTGAATTCATCAACAAGCACGACGATAGGCAGTTTTTGGAAGGTGCCTCGTCCGTCGCTATGAAACTCCTCGCGTGGACTTTTACGTCCTTCGGTATAAACGATGAGATTGTTTGCTGGCAAGAACTCATTGACCATCTGAATGGCGACATGCATATATCCTCCCTGGTTGCCACGAAGGTCCATGATGAGTTGTTCCATGCCTTTCATGTTGAGGTTCGCAAGTGCTACAAGCATTTCGGCATATGTCTGTTCGCCAAAGTTCTTTACGTGTATGTATCCGGTGTGCTCGTCCTTCATGAAATATGCATCAACGCTAACAACGGGAATGTCTCCACGAACGACGGTGAAGTATTGTAGTTCGGTTGTTCCGTGGCGTTTGATGCCAAGTTTCACTTCCGAACCTTTTTCTCCCTTTAGGCACTTCATTACTTCGTTGTCGCCCATCCCGACAAGAGATGTTGTGTCGGCTGAGACGATTCGGTCCCCGGCCAGGATTCCCACTTTCTCTGCAGGGCCTCCGTGTATTACAGATAGTACATTGACGGTGTCGCGTTCAATTCTAAACTGTACTCCGATGCCAGAAAAGGAACCTCTTAAGTCTTCGCTGGCTTCTTCGGCATCCTTAGGGTTGAAGTATCGGCTGTGCGGGTCGAGCTCACTAAGTATTTGTGGCATTGCATCTTCAATAAGAGAATTCATATCAACCGTATCGACATAGTTGTTGTCGATGAGTTGTAGCAGGTGTCCCACTTTACTTGAACCCGTATTGATGATGCTTATGCGTCCGCTGGTAAAATGGCTTGTGTATGCGGTGCCAATGAAGATGCCGACGATTGTTCCAAGAGCAATGAGTAGGGGCGTGAAGCGAAGTTTCGTATTTGGACTCATTTGTTCAATTTGTAGATGTTATTTCTCAGTTTAGGAGGAGGTTGGTATGTATTGCACTTCTATGCCTGCCCTACGCAAAAGGTCCACTCCGTCTGTAAGGCGATATTCTCGGCTGTATATGACACGTTTGATGCCTGCCTGTATGATGAGCTTTGCACATTCGATGCATGGTGAGTCGGTAACATAGAGTGTACTGCCGTTGCTGTTGTTCCCGCTTCGGGCTATCTTAGTGATGGCATTCGCTTCTGCATGAAGGACGTAAGGTTTTGTAACACCGTTTTCTTCGCAGATGTTTTCGAATCCTGCAGGTGTTCCGTTATATCCGTCGCTGATGATCATTTTGTCTTTTACGACAAGTGCTCCCACCTGACGTCGTTGGCAATAGCTGTTTTCACTCCATATCTGAGCCATGCGCAGATAACGTGTGTCGAGTTCTTTTTGTTTTCTTTCGGCTATTTCCTGTGGCAGTTCTATTTCGTTGCGTTTAAGCAGGGCTTTGATGTCTGGCTCTTTTCCTCGGAAGTTTACGTAGAGTCGCATAGGGTCGCATGTTCCACCTTTCGAAAGGATTTCGCGTCGGAAACTTTCTGCAGTGTTGCGGTCGAAGATTCCTTTCTCCAAGAAGAGGCCGAAGGCGTCGGCATCGAGCACTTCTGCCCATTTGTAGCTGTAGTATCCTGCTGCATAACCTCCGCTCATGATGTGTGAGAACTGTACGCTCATGTTTGTTTCGGGAATGGCGGGCAACAGCGAGGTCCGACTTTGTGCTTTCTTTTCGAAGTCCATGACCTCCTCCTTGAGTGGTTCAGTGAGTGTATGGTATGCCATGTCGAGCATGCTGAAGCTGAGTTGGCGTATGCAGGCATATCCACAATTGAAGTTACGACTTTTCCTGATACGTTCAATGAGATCGTCGGGGAGCAGCTCGTTTGTCTCATAATGGCGTGCGAAGGTGTGTAGGAACTCTGGTTCGATGGCGAAGTTCTCCATCAGTTGTGATGGGAGTTCTACGAAGTCGCGTTTAACGCTGGTGCCACTTTGTGCTCTGTATTGTACTTTGGAGAAGATGCTGTGTAGTGCGTGTCCGAATTCATGGAGGAAGGTTTCTACTTCGCTCAATGTGAGTAGTGATGGCTTGTTTTCGGTTGGCTTGGTGAAGTTCATGACGATGCTGACATGAGGACGGTGGTCTATGCCTTTGTCGTCGATGTATTGCTCGCTGAAGTCAGTCATCCATGCACCGCTTTGCTTACTTGTTCTTGGGAAGAAATCGGTGTAGAGGACAGCGAGGAAGGTGCCGTCTGAATCGATAACCTCGTATGCTTCTACATCGGGGTGATAGACTTCGATGTCGGGTTGAGGTTTGAATGTGATGCCATAGAGTTTTGTTGCCAGACTGAAGATGCCTTCCTTGACGTATTGCAGTTTGAAATATGGCCGTAATATTTCGCTGTCGATTCCGAACTTTTGCAGTTGCATTTTGTGGCTATAGTAGCTCCAGTCCCATGGCATAAGTGTGAAATCGGCTCCCGCCATACGGCTCAGTTCTTCTTTCTCTGCTTTGGCTATGGGCATGTATGCTTCGTAGAGTTGCTCAATGAGGTCGTTGACGCGAGCGGGGGTCTTGGCCATTCTTTTGCGCAATGCATAATCTGCAAAGCAGGAGAAGCCAAGCAGTTTGGCCAGCTTCAGGCGGAGGTCGACGATGCGACGTATTATTTCCCGATTGTCGTAGGCGTCTCCTTTGCAGCAGATGGTGTTTTTGGCCATATACATCTTCCGGCGCAGCTCGCGATTGTCTGCAAAGGTGATGAAAGGACCATAACTTGGTGCTTGCAATGTGAAGACCCATCCTTCTTTGTTTTTCTCTTTAGCAGCCAGGGCGGCAGCGTCTAATAGTGAGTCGGGCAGGCCGGCAAGTTCGGTGGGGTCGGTAATGTGTAATTCGAAATCAGCAGTTTGCTTGAGCTCGTTTCGGCTGAATTGCAGGGAAAGTTGTCCAAGCTCTGTTTCAATGGCAGCAAATGTTTTTTTGTCTTCGTCGTTGAGAAGTGCGCCGCTACGTACAAAACCGTCGTAGGTGTCGGCAAGGAGTTTTCGCTCTTCGTCGTTGAGTTCTCCCGGGTTTTTCCACACTTGTTTGATGCGTTGGAACAGTTCTTTGTTATGCACAATGCGCGCCGAATGCTCTGTCAGCATGGGGGAGAGCTTTTGTGCCAGTTCGTCCATCTCGTCGGACGTGTTTGCATTCAGCAGGTTGAAAAAGATTGTGGTGGCTCGTCCCAACAGCTCGCTTGTTTGCGGCACGATGGTATTTTGGAAGGTTGGCGGTTCTGGGTTCGCTATGATGGCTGCGATCTCTTCGTCTTCTATCTTCATGGCTTCAAGAATCGCCGGTTCGTAGTCTTCGAGTTTGATGCGCGAGAATGGTATTGTCTCGTGCTTTGTCAAGAATTTTTGTTCGAGCAGTATGTTCATTTTTTGTAGATATAAAAGCGATGCAAAGTTATAAAAAAAAAGTGTAAAGCAAGTGGTCGGCAAATGTCTATTTTCTATATTTTGTAAATTCTATTGTGTTGTTTGAAAACTACACGTGTTAAGTCGGTCAACTATACACGTTAAGTTGGCCAATTACACGTGTTAAGTCGGCCAACTAAACGAGATATGTTTTCCGATACTCCTGTACGATATTTTTATTTTGTCTCGAATTATATGTCTTTCCATTGTTTGACGAGTGGCTTTTTTATAATGAAACATGAAAATTATGAGCTATGGAATAGGAATTTTGAACTTAATTTCGTACCTTTGCAAAGCAATATATAGACTTTTTTCATGCAAAACATTCGAAATTTCTGCATTATCGCCCATATTGACCACGGGAAGAGTACACTTGCCGACCGCTTGTTGGAGTACACGAAAACAATTACTGTGACCAAGGGGCAGATGCTCGATGATATGGATTTGGAGCAGGAGCGTGGCATTACTATCAAGAGCCATGCTATCCAAATGGAATACACTCTCGACGGACAAAAGTATGTCCTGAACCTTATTGACACTCCGGGACACGTTGACTTCAGCTACGAGGTGAGCCGAAGCATTGCTGCTTGTGAAGGTGCCCTGCTGATAGTCGATGCTACGCAAGGCGTGCAGGCACAGACAATTAGCAATCTTTACATGGCCATAGACCACGACCTCGAGATAATTCCCGTTATCAACAAGTGTGATATGTCCAATGCAATGCCCGATGAGGTGGGAGACGAAATCGTCGACCTCATAGGTTGTAAGCATGAGGACATTATACGTGCAAGCGGCAAGACAGGTATGGGCGTGGAAGACATACTGAGAGCAGTGGTCGAACGCATCCCCTGTCCGAAAGGCGATAAGGACGCCCCGCTTCAGGCCCTCATTTTCGACTCTGTGTTCAATTCCTTCCGTGGCATCATTGCTTACTTTAAGATAGTAAACGGAACCATGCACAGCGGAGACCTTGTTCAGTTTATCAATACAGGAAAGGAATACAAGGCCGACGAAATAGGCGTGCTGAAGATGAACATGATGCCCAAGCAGGTATTGCAATGTGGCGATGTGGGATATATTGTATCGGGTATTAAAACCGCAACAGAAGTCAAGGTGGGCGATACCATAACAACAGTCGACAATCCTTGCAAAGAAGCAATTGCCGGTTTCGAAGAAGTAAAGCCAATGGTCTTTGCAGGTGTATATCCCATCGAGACCGACGACTACGAGAACCTGCGAGCTTCGCTTGAGAAGCTACAACTCAACGATGCCAGCCTTACCTTCCAACCCGAAAGTTCTGTAGCACTCGGCTTTGGCTTCCGATGTGGTTTCCTTGGCCTCTTGCACATGGAAATCATACAGGAAAGACTCGACCGCGAATTCAATATGGATGTGATTACAACCGTCCCTAACGTTTCATACCTTATTTATAATAAGCAAGGGGAAGTCAGCGAAGTACACAATCCTAGCGGCATGCCAGACCAATCGCTCATCGACCACATAGAAGAACCATACATCCGAGCATCCGTTATCACAACAGCCAATTTCATCGGCCCTATCATGACGCTTTGCTTGGGAAAACGAGGAGAATTGCTTAAACAGGAATACATCAGCGGCAACCGAGTAGAACTGCAATACGCAATGCCCTTGGGCGAAATCGTCATAGACTTCTACGATAAACTTAAGAGTATTAGTAAGGGCTATGCATCTTTCGATTATCACCAGGACGGTTATCGCCCCAGTAAACTCGTGAAGATGGATATCCTGCTCAATGGCGAACCTGTGGATGCCCTTTCTACACTTACGCACTTCGACAATGCAGAAACCTTCGGTCGCAGAATGTGTGAGAAGTTAAAGGAACTCCTTCCGCGCCAACAGTTCGATATCGCCATTCAGGCAGCAATCGGAGCCAAGATTATTGCCAGAGAGACTGTTAAGCAAGTTCGAAAGGATGTGCTTGCCAAGTGCTATGGTGGTGATGTGAGCCGTAAACGTAAACTTCTCGAGAAACAGAAAAAGGGTAAGAAACGAATGAAACAGATAGGTAACGTACAAGTCCCGCAAAAAGCATTCCTTGCAGTGCTCAAGTTGGATTAAGTGCGTTCCACCTCACTCCTACATATATCCCTCTGAACCAGAGGACGGCAATGGATAATTGTTTAAAGGTAAAAACAAATGGAAAGGCGTCGTGACATAGCAAAGGAGATAGCTCGCACATATTGCCCTATGACTCCGCTTGGGATAGATACTCTTAGCAGTATTCTTGTTCCCATGAAGTTCCAGAAAGGTGAGACCATACTGGAAGTCGGGAAGGTTTGCAGTGCTTTGTTCTACGTCGACAAAGGAATGGTTCGACAATATTATTATAAGAATAAGAAAGATGTTACCGAACACTTCTCTTTCGAGGGACGCATCGTTTTTTGTATCGAAAGTTTTATAAAGCAGGAACCCAGTCGCCTCATCGTCGAAGCATTAGAGAATTCAAAGGTTTATGCAATACCATACGATGCGCTCCATAACGCAATGGTACGAAACCAGGAGATGGAGATGCTTTATCGTAAGATACTTGAACACGTAGCCATCAGCAGCCAGGAACATGCAGACAGCCAGCGTTTCGAAAATGCTGCCGAACGTTATGACAGACTCCTCAGAGAGAAACCTGAAATTATTTTGCGTGCTCCAATGGTGCACATAGCCAGTTTCCTGCAGATGACTCCCGAGACACTCAGTCGAGTTCGTGGGGCTGTCACTTCAGGCACAGCCAAGAATAACGCACCTCGTGATACGAACGACCCTTGGTGGACATATTCAAATCCGAAGTAGTTATTGTAACTATAGAAAGAAATAAAGTTATAGAGTTAAATAGTAAAATCTTCTTGTCACTGTTACTGGAGAGAAATCAGGCATGCAATAAAGTGCTTTGTTACAGATAACCGATGACTTTGTTGTTGGTTACGATTTAGATTATGATGGTTTAGGAAGATATACAAAAGACATATATACATTATAAAACAATGAAAAATATCATTATTTTTGGTGCACCTGGTTCAGGTAAGGGCACCTACAGCGACGAGATTGTAAAGCGTTACGGCATGGGTCACATCAGCACAGGCGATGTGCTTCGCGCAGAAATCAAGAACGACACAGAGTTAGGTAAGATTGCCCAGGGATATATCTCTAATGGCCAACTTATCCCCGATGATTTAATGATTGAGATTTTGGCTAAGACCTATGATGCTCAGCCTGCAGGTAAGGGCGTTATTTTCGATGGTTTCCCTCGTACGATTGCTCAGGCAAATGCTTTGAAGCAGATGCTTGCGGAACGCGGCCACGAAATGGGTGTGATGATAGAACTTGTTGTGGAAGAGGATATCTTGATGGCTCGTTTGCTGAACAGAGCAATAGAACAGGGACGTGCTGACGACAATGAGGAGACAATCAAGAAGCGTTTCGATGTATATAAGAACCAAACTGCTCCATTGATTGATTGGTTTGAGAACGAAGGCATACGCAAGACATTCTGTTGGGCAAACACACCGACCAAAGAGGGTATGCTTTCGTCCATCTTCGAGTACCTTGATACTCTGGCATAATGGCAGAAAGTAATTTCGTTGATTACGTCAAGATATGTTGCCGCTCCGGTAAGGGTGGTCGCGGCTCTATGCATATGCATCGCGCCAAGTATGTTCCCAATGGCGGACCAGATGGCGGCGATGGTGGTCGTGGTGGTCATGTCTATTTGCGTGGCAACCACAACTACTGGACGCTTTTGCACCTTCGATACGAACGCCACGTCTTTGCCGGTCATGGAGGAAATGGCGGTCCGAGTGGAAGCACAGGTGCAGATGGAGCGGATCGTTATATTGATGTGCCGTGTGGTACTGTCGTTTATGATGCCGAGACTGGCGAATACATCTGCGACGTTACCGACGACGGACAGGTGGTGATGCTGCTCAAGGGCGGTCGTGGCGGCATGGGTAATAAGCATTTTGCCACATCCACCAATCGTGCTCCACGTTATGCACAGCCAGGCGAACCAATGGTGGAACGCACAGTCATACTTGAACTTAAGCTTTTGGCCGATGTTGGCCTTGTGGGTTTCCCCAATGCTGGTAAGAGTACACTCTTGAGTTCTGTTTCAAGTGCAAGGCCCAAGATTGCCGGATATCCCTTTACTACGATGGAGCCTTCGCTTGGCATTGTGTCCTATCGCGATGCTCAGTCTTTTGTGATGGCAGACATTCCCGGTATAATCGAAGGTGCATCGGAGGGACGAGGCCTTGGTCTTCGATTCCTGCGACACATTGAACGCAACTCCCTTCTACTGTTTATGGTGCCCGGCGATACGGATGACATTAAGCACGAATATGAAGTGTTGCTCGGTGAATTACGCAACTTCAATCCCGACATGCTCGACAAGCAGCGTATTCTGGCCATAACGAAGAGCGACCTCCTCGATGAAGAGTTGCAGCAGATGCTTTCTGAAGATCTTCCCGATGACCTTCCACATGTCTTCATTAGTGCTGTGACGGGTAGTGGTTTAAATAAACTTAAAGACCTCCTTTGGACGGCTCTGAACAGCGAGAGCAATAAGTTGGCGGCAATTACGCAGCAGGAGAAAATCGTACATCGCAACAAGGACATTGATTTCTTCCGCAGAGAGTTGATGGACGAAGGTGAGGACGATGATATTGAAATCCTTGATGATGACTGCCTTGAGGACGTAGATGAACTCGACGACTATATCTACGAGGATGAGGAATAGCCTTATCACATACAATACTCCCGATTGGCTGACGGCATTTACTACAGGAAAAGGCGTGGAACCAGAACAGCTTGGCATCGAACAGGATGCGCTTGTTCTTCCACGCCAAACTCATTCCGACCATGTCTTATGGACGGAAAAGGCTGGACGACCGGAAGATACTGATGCTGTCATCACTGATTCTCCGGGTCTTTGTGTCTGTGTAAAGACTGCAGACTGCATTCCAATCCTCCTGTACGATGCAAGACAACGAATTGTTGCAGCCGTTCATGCCGGTTGGCGCGGAACGGTAGCAGACATTGTTGGGAAGACTATCAAGGAGATGAATCCTCTTAATGCCACTGATATACACGCCATTATCGGTCCGGGCATTTCGCTTGAATGTTTCGAGGTGGGCGATGAAGTTTATGAAATATTCCATAAGGAGGGATTCCCCATGCAACGTATTGCAAAAGGTTTTCCTGCAGATGGCGGTGAGGCATGGCATATTGATCTATGGGAGGCAAACAGATGGCTGATGGAGCAGCAGGGTGTGACGGACATCTTTGTGCAGGGCATTTGCACACGAAGTTCAATGGATTTCTATAGTGCAAGACGCGAGACCATCAACACAGGTAGGAATTACAATGGCATAATGATTTTACGATGATATACCGTTTTGCTTTTCTCTTGTTTATCCTGAATTCGTTCTGTTCCACTATTACCTCGCAGGACGATGATGTAGACATTGACGAGTGGCAGGTTATGAAAGTCGAGGCAGCCAAAGACCCATTTGCCAATGGCAGTCAGTTCACCATCAATTTTGCTAACTACACAAAAGAAGAATGGTGCTATCCCTTGCCTGGAGCCAAGGTGAACAGCCCTTTTGGTGGCGCACGACATCATAGCGGAACCGACCTTAAGACTTTCGGAGGCGATACCATCCGTGCCGCTTTCCCCGGTGAGGTCATTCTTTCCGGTCCTTACTATGCCTACGGCTACTGTGTTATCCTTCGTCATGCCAACGGATTAGAGACACTATACAGCCACCAGTCGCGTAATCTGGTTAAAGTCGGCCAATGGTTACATGCCGGTGACCCTGTTGGCTTGGAAGGACAGACAGGAAGAGCAACAGGCATTCATCTTCATTTCGAAACACGAGTCAATGGCAAAGCCTTTGATTCGTCGCGTATCTTCGACCATGAAAACAATGCTCTTATCCGACAAATCTTCGTCGTTACAAAACAAAAGAATGGCACTCTGAAGTTCACTGCCGAGCAGGTGGAATAAACCATCTGTGTGTAATTGCCAAACTTTACACGTTAAGTTGCCCGACTTAACGTGTATACTTTCTCGATTATGCCAGCATAGTTTTTTTACGATGCTTTTTGTTATACGAAGAAGGCTGACCCGAGTGGTCAGCCTTTCCTGTTTATAAGAGTAGTTACAGGTTTATCCGAGTGCTTTGATTGTTGCTTCGAGCGCAGCAATCTTGCTTTGAGCATCGGCAAGTTTCTTGCGTTCGAGTTCAACAACTTGTGCAGGAGCATTCTGTACAAAACGTTCGTTCTGCAACTTCTTCTCAATGCCAGTCATGAATCCTTGCAGACGTTTGATTTCCGCTTCTGCCTTCTCGCGTTCTGCGTCGGCGTCAATCAGATTGCCCAGAGGCACTGCATATTCGTCTGTGCCCACAAGGAATGCTTGAGTGCCTTCGCTCTTCTCACTGACAACCTCGATATTGTCGATTCCTGCAAGCTTTTCAATGATGGTGGCAAGAGCAGGGATGGCGGTCACACCATTCTTTGCAGCACCGATTACTTGCAATGACAATGGTTCTCGAGGCGAGATATTCTTGCTCTGACGAACGGCACGCACACCGCTCACAATCTGCTTCATCTCCTCTACCTTTTGGTTGAGTTCTGCATCTTCTTTGCTCGGAGCTGCTGTCTTGAAGGCTGAAACCATGAGCGATTCGCCGTCTTTGCGGTCAGCAATGTGTTGCCAAAGTTCTTCTGTAATGAAGGGCATGAAGGGATGTATGATGTGCAGAAGTTGGTCGAAGATGTCGAGAGTTGCTGCCAAGGTTTTGCTGTCAATGGGGCTGCCATAGGCAGGTTTTATCATTTCCAGGTACCAACCGCTGAACTCATCGGTGAAGAGTTTGAAAGCAGCCATCAGTGCTTCGTTCAGACGATACTTGCTGTAGAGGTCGTTTATTTCGGCATATGTGGCGTTCAGTTTAGCCTGCATCCACGCGATGGCCATTTCGTTTGCGTTGTGGTTGGTGTTATCTTCTGTAACTTCCCATCCTTTGACGAGGCGGAAGGCGTTCCACATCTTGTTGCAGAAAGCCATACCTTGAGCGCAAAGCGAATCGTCATAGAGAATGTCATTGCCTGCAGGAGCTGCAAGCATCATGCCCATACGGACACCGTCGGCACCATAGCGGGCAATGAGTTCAAGCGGATCGGGTGAATTGCCAAGCGATTTGCTCATCTTGCGGCCAAGTTTGTCGCGCACAATACCTGTGAAGTATACATTCTTGAAAGGTATGTCGCCCATGTATTCCTCGCCTGCCATTATCATTCGTGCCACCCAGAAGAAGATGATGTCCGGACCTGTTACGAGGTCACTGGTGGGGTAGTAGTACTTTATTTCTTCGTTGCCGGGATTGTTTATACCGTCGAAGAGCGAAACAGGCCAGAGCCAGGAGCTGAACCATGTGTCGAGAGCATCCTCGTCGCGATGCAGCATATCCATGGTTATCTCTTTTCCGTACTTCTCCTGAGCCTTTGCGAGAGCCTCTTCTTCTGTCAGTGCAACAACAAAACGCTCTTCCTCTTCGCCGTCTATGAAGTAAGCCGGAATACGGTGTCCCCACCAGAGTTGGCGGCTGATGCACCAGTCTTGGATGTTTTCGAGCCAGTTGCGATAGGTTGTGACGTACTTTGTTGGGTGGAACTTCAGTTTGCCTTCGAGTACTGGGGGCAGTGCTATGTCGGCCATATGCTTCATGGAAAGGAACCATTGCTTGCAGAGGCGTGGTTCGACGGCTGTGTCTTGGTTGCGTTCGCTATAGCCCACCTTGTTGTCGTAGTCTTCAACTTTTTCGAGCAAACTTGCTTCTTGCAAGTCTTTTGCTATCTGTTTGCGTACATCCATACGGTCCATTCCTACATAAAGAGGACTTTGGTCGGAGATGGTGCCGTCGGGGTTGAAGATGTCGATGGTTTCGAGGTCGTGCGTCTTGCCAAGCTGATAGTCGTTGACGTCGTGGGCTGGTGTTACTTTGAGGCAACCTGTTCCGAATTCGATGTCAACGTAACGGTCTTCGATGACGGGAATGACGCGACCCACCAAAGGCACGACAACCTTGTGTCCGCGAAGCCATTGGTTCTTCGGGTCTTTGGGGTTGATGCACATTGCCGTATCGCCCATGATGGTTTCCGGACGGGTGGTTGCCACAACGGCGTAGTATCCTTTGTCGTCTTTGTGCAGCACTTCGCCTTCTTCTCCTGTTGGAACTACGGGGTTCACGTCGGCGTCTGCCACATAATACTTTAGGTGATAGAGCTTAGACTTCTCGTCGCGATAGATAACCTCTTCGGTTGAGAGCACGGTCTGTGCCTTGGGGTCCCAGTTTACCATGCGTAGGCCACGATAGATGAGGCCTTTGTCGTAGAGGTCGCAGAAGACTTTGTAGACGCTTTCGCTGCGTTTTTCGTCCATGGTGAATGCGGTACGGTCCCAGTCGCAGCTTGCTCCGAGTTTTCGAAGCTGCTTGAGGATGATGCCGCCATGTTCTTCTGTCCAGTCCCAGGCGTGCTTGAGGAACTCTTCACGTGTGAGGTCGCGTTTCTTTATGCCTTGCTCTGCAAGTCGGTTTACCACCTTTGCTTCTGTTGCGATGGAAGCGTGGTCGGTGCCGGGTACCCAGCATGCATTCTTGCCGTCGAGGCATGCCTTGCGGATTAAGATGTCCTGTATGGTGTTGTTCAGCATGTGTCCCATGTGAAGCACACCGGTTACGTTTGGTGGAGGAATGACGATGGTATAGGGCTCACGACCGTCGGGTTTGCTTGCGAAGAGTCTGTGCTTTGTCCAATACTCGTACCATTTCCCCTCGACTTCTGCGGGGCTGTATTTTGTTGCTAATTCCATAGATGTTTATTTGCCTTAGGTGTGTATAAATTGTGTGCAAAGATACGAATAAGCGCGCACAATACAAAAGGAAAAACTAAGTTTTTCTTTCTATTGATGCGACAAGGTAATCAGAGGCATAGCAAATGCTTTATATGGTGTCTGCAAATGTTTATCAGTAACAGATTTAGGTGCAACAAAAAAGCACTCGCAGATGATGACGAGTGCTTGTGCTTTAGTGTGAAAATGTTTTGCTGTTGCTTCTGTGTTGGAAAGGTTAACCTTTTTGCCAATAATGGTTAAGCCTTCCGCCAATAATGGTTAACCTTTTTGCCCTGAATGGTTAACCTTTTCGGGCGTAGTTCTTTGGGCTTTTGGTTTGATGTCAGAATATTCTGCCGCAAATACGAAAGTTCAAAACGGGATAGACCTTGAACTTTGAGATGATCTTCATGACCTCGTCTCCATCGCCACCAGCATCGGTATCATGTATTTGCGTGTCGTTGCAATAGACAGAGGGCTTGCCCCAAAAGACTACACCAAGGTCGCATTTGAAACCGACACGTCTTTTTGGCACACCTCGCCCGATGCCAATACCCAAGTATGGCTTTACCTTATTTACTTTAAGTTTGCCGTCTATAAAACCATCGCTGTTGGGCTCAAGCAAATAGTCGCCTAATGCCAGAGCATAATTGGCAGGGATTGGTTCCGTGTTGTAGAGCCCCATGACCTCTGTTGAACCGAAATACAAACCGGCGGTAACATGGAAACTTGTTATTATCGGCAATGGCATCACGTTGACAAGCACTTTACCTCCTTTCATCAATACTTCACCTTTTGCCGGTATCTTGTTGAGTTCCGGATGCCTATGGCTAAGGTCTATCGAAGTGTTGAACTTGATATTCGGAAACATCGTAAACCCTGCCTGCACATCAACAAAAGGTGTGACGGGCATTGCCACGTCTATGCCCACCCCCATGGTGCCCACTTCTGCACCGACTGCAAGATGATTGAGGATGCGAAGGTCCTTTTGTGCCGATGCTCCAAAGGCAAATAAAACAAGTAATGACGAGAGCAAGAAAAGCCTTTTCATAGTGTCAGTCGTTAATCTCGAAGTAATTCTCAAGAATATCTTGTGCCTGTTTTTCCTTGTTATCAATGTCTTGAATGACCTTGCCATGCTCGAGAAGTACGATACGCTCGCTGATGTCGACAGTGTGTTGCAGGTTGTGGCTGCTAACAAGAATCGTTGCATCAGTCTCCTCGTTGTACTTCTTCAGCAAATGTTTTATGGCATTCTGGCTGCTGGGGTCGAGGAAATTGAATGGTTCGTCGAGGATAAGAACCTTCGGTCGAAGCAACATGGCTGCCATAATGCCAACCTTCTGCTTGTTGCCGGCACTGAGTGTACGGATAAGTTTCTTTTGGCCTGTCAACTCGTCGGCCATGAAATGCTGATAATGGGCAAGAAAATCCTGTAATTGTTCGTCGGAAGTATCTGTGAGTCGGGCAATGAATTGAAAGTATTCGTCTGGCGTCAGATAGTCGATGAGGAAGCCTTCATCAACGAATGCACCAGTCCAATCCTTCCAACTTTCAGTTTCAGCCACATTGACATCAACATCCGTACTGACCATCCTGACTGTACCTGTATCGGCCTTGATAAGGTCGAGCATCAGACGGAAAAGCGTACTTTTTCCGGCACCATTGTTGCCAACTAGTCCAATCAGTTCACCACTATGGATAGTAAGTTCAGGAATATCGACAGCAACCTTATCGCCGAATGTCTTCTTAATGTCTTTTATTATAATGTTCATAATGTATTGCCTATAAAATGTTACGAGTTACGTGAAGCACGGAAGCCTTCCATGTTCTTATATCTTCTTGCCATAAAGCGTGAATATACGTTGCGGAGTATGTACCGATGCGATAGCACACCGGCTAAACCTAATGCGGCAAGCAATACGTAGCCCCATGGTTCGCCAAGCAATGCCGTAGCCCCTTTCTCCAGTCCGATAGGCAAGAACAGAATAACCATGCTGATTATCTGCTGCGCAGTATTGCCTTGCTTGCTTGTCATCTTCGTGTTCATCGGCAAGGTGTTGTCGTTATATACAGCCATCTGGAACAACAATGGATAAAGCACCCCTGCAGTGAAGAAGAAATAACCAAGGTTCATCCATACAGACATTTTGCCGATTATCATCAATGGAGTAAGGATAATGGGCGGAATCAAAAGCAAAAGAACATTGAAATAATACTTTGCCGTTAGCAGTTGCAGGATGCTTTCTCTGCGACTCATCAGCCCATCGATGTAGTTCCCTTCGTAACACATAATCGTCACAAGCGTCATCATTCCTAATATAATGTAGTTGTAAAGACAGATAAAAGAGCGCATGAAACTGTTATCATATACGTCGCTGAAGTACATAATACTGCTCAATGCAATCATCAACCCCAGCCCGACAAGAAAACTCATCCTTACCGTCTTATTTCTCAGCCGTTGTTTTACTTCGAGTTTGAAGTATTCACCAAGTTTGCCGAAACGGTTCAGGAAGTTTAGCTGTGTTGTATGTTTGATTTCTTTTTCTTCCTTTTTGGCAACCTCATTGTATATCATGCCTTTCTGCAACTTGTAGTTTGCCCAATAGAAAAAAGCAATTAGAATTGCAACAAGTATGAAGGGCAGGATTTTCCATTGTATGAAATCGTACATCAGGATTGTGCAAGGCATGTCAAGAGGATTCTTGTCGGGGACAAGCATGACGGATAGCAATGCTCCGTGAATGGCAATAGGAAGCAACAACCAAGCAAGGCGTTTCAATATTAGAGCCCTGCAAAACATGTAGGCATAGCCATTCATAACCAACAGCAACCACCAACCAAGTAGCCACCCAATAAATGCTCCCCACCCCAAAGGAATAGTGATAGCAATGAGTCCGAATGGAATAAGCAAAAATCCCCAATAAAGATTTCCCAAAGCAAGTCCCGAACGAGTGAGGTACAGATTCATTAGAAAACTGCGGCGAATGGGTAGTAGGGTGTATGGTTGTGCGTTTTGTGCAGGAGTCTCTTGAAGACCGAAACGTACCCAAAAGTCTAATATCAGCAAATATAGCATGCCACCATTGAAAACGTGAAATGCGGCAACGCCATTATAGCTGTACTTCATGCCCATTGCCATGACTACACCTATGAAAAGTAATATGCCAGCATAGTATAGCCACATGAAGACCATAAGGAACTTCATGAAGCGATTCTTATCCAGCATAGGGTGCCGTTCCTCTTTTAAAGTGGCATTCTTGCAAATTAATCTGTAAAGTTGGTATTTATTCATTGTGCTAAATACTTTTCTGCTTCCATTGCAGCTTTGGCACCACTACCTGCGGCAATGATAGCTTGTCGGTATTTCGGGTCGGCAACATCCCCGGCTACGTACACTCCCGGTACATCGGTGCAGGGAGTGTCGTCCTTTGTAACGATGAAACCATTAGTGTCTGTTTCAAGATAATCTTTGAATAGTTCACTATTGGGATGATGACCAATGGCAAGGAAGAAGCCATCGATGGGCAAATCATATACCTTTTCGTCGTTTTCTCCTTTTCGATATACCAGTTTAGCACCTTCTACACCATTTTCGCCATAAAGACCAATCGTGTTTGTTTCAAAGAGAACCTCAATCTTTTCGTTTGTCAAGACACGTTCTTGCATAATCTTGCTTGCGCGAAGGAACGGCTTGCGAACAATGAGATATACCTTTGAGGCAAGACCTGCAAGGTAGGAGGCCTCTTCGCAGGCAGTGTCGCCGCCACCAACGACTGCAACTATTTTCTTGCGGTAAAAGAATCCGTCGCATGTGGCACAAGCACTTACACCTCTTCCCATGTACTTTTGCTCGTCGGGAAGTCCAAGATATTTTGCACTTGCACCTGTGGCAATGATTACGCTGTCTGCAGTTATGTTGTCTCCATTGTCAAGTGTGAACTGGAAAGGACGCACATTGAGTTGGGCATTTGTGCAGGTATTCTGGAGCATTTTTGTTCCAAAAGATTCTGCCTGCTTTCGCATGTTTTCCATCAACTCGTTAGCATCAATGCCGTCGGGGAAGCCGGGAAAGTTTTCTATGTCTGTTGTTGTTGTGAGTTGACCGCCTGGCTGAAGTCCCTCGAGCAGGGTGGGAGAGAGATTTGCACGTGCTGCATAGATGGCAGCTGTATAGCCGGCTGGGCCACTACCTATGATAAGAACTCTTGTGTGGTTGGGGAGTGTAGATTCTGGTTTCATCTCATATCATTGATTAAGACATTAGGATAATCGTTCGTGGGAAATGTAAAGAATTCATTCTCGAACTTAAGATTACTTTTTAAATTTGTAATGCTGACGCGTTGCCAATCATTGCTTTCTCGAACCCGAATGCAGAGTGGTTGATAATCGCTTTTACGAATGTCAACATAAATTTCCTTAACATCCATTTTGGCATAACGGGCTTTGAGGTAAACTTCGTAAACGGCCTCGCCTCTCAGGACTGTTTCTTTCACAGTCATCTTGAATCCTTTCTTGTAGATGCCCATGAAGGTGTAGGGATTCATGGCTGCCATTTCCTTTTTTGATGGTTCGTCGATGTTTACTTCGTTACTAGTGGGGACATAACACCAACGTGTTTTTCCGTCGTACCATGTTGTTATGCCTTCTGCATCAAGCTTCATCTGATTTTCCCGTAGCCACATTGTGCCAGTGGCGGATGCTTTTTCTGTTGCACCGGAAAAAATGCTTGCTTTGTATTCTATTTCTATGTCTCCGGCTTTTCGGATTCGGTCTGCTGCAATGTCAAGCACTTTCATTGCATCGTCTGCAAACAGTGGGAGAGAGGATATCAGTAAAAGGGAATAAATGATGTATCGTTTCATGTTATAGTTGAATTATTGATTTATCGAAGGTTATCCATTATCATCATCAGCTGTTCTTCGCTGAAACAAAGCACCTCGCGAGGCTTGCTTCCTTTTGCTGGACCTACAATGCCAGCCTTTTCAAGTTGGTCCATCAGTCGGCCGGCACGATTATAGCCGATGCTGAACTTGCGTTGAATCATACTGGTGCTGCCGTTTTGTTCGTTGACTATCATGCGTGCAGCGTCTTCAAACATTGGGTCGAGTCGTGTCATGTCGACATCGATGCTTCCGCTATCATCGTCTCCTTCGAGAGGCACTTCGGGCAGGAGATAGGGAGAGACATAACTTTGTTGCTTGGCAATGTAATGTATTATGTCTTCCAATTCGCATGTGTCTATATAGGCACATTGTATGCGGACAGGTTCGGAACCAGTCATTAAGAGCATGTCGCCTTTTCCGACGAGTTGGTTGGCACCTGTCCGGTCGAGAATTGTCTTGCTGTCGACACCTGTTGTAACCTTGAATGCCATACGGGCAGGGAAGTTTGCCTTGATTGTACCCGTGATGATATTTGCGGTTGGACGTTGTGTTGCAATAATCATGTGTATGCCGACGGCTCGAGCAAGTTGCGCAATACGGGCGATGGGCAGTTCAATTTCTTTGCCGGCAGTCATGATGAGGTCTCCGTATTCGTCAATTACAACCACAATGTATGGCATGAAGCGGTGTCCGTTTTGAGGGTTGAGTTGACGTTCGCGGAACTTTTCGTTATATTCTTTGACGTTTCTTGCGTGAGCTTTCTTCAGCAAGTCGTAACGGCTGTCCATTTCAAGACAGAGGCTTTTGAGTGTTTGAATCACCTTGTTGACATCGGTGATAATGGGCTCTTCTGTGTCTTCGTTGCCTTCTACTTGTGCCAGGAAGTGGTTGACGATTGGTGAGTAAAGACTGAATTCTACTTTTTTAGGGTCAATCATCACCAGTTTTAACTCTGCGGGGTGTTTTTTATAGAGAAGAGAGGTCAGGATGACATTCAGTCCTACAGACTTGCCTTGACCTGTTGCACCAGCAACAAGCAGGTGAGGCATCTTGGTGAGGTCGGCAATATAGACTTCGTTTGTGATAGTTTTGCCGAGGGCCATGGGCAGTTCGAATTCTGTTTCTTGGAATTTGCGACTGTTCAGAATACTTTCCATCGACACCATCTGCGGTTTTTGGTTTGGCACTTCGATGCCTATGGTACCTTTGCCGGGGATGGGTGCAATGATGCGAATTCCAAGTGCACTGAGGCTTAGGGCGATGTCGTCTTCAAGATTACGAATAGTGTTGATGCGTATGCCTGGTGCAGGTGTGATTTCGTAAAGCGTGATGGTTGGGCCTATGGTGGCTTTTGTGTTGTCGAGAATTTCCACTCGGAAGTTGCTCAATACCGTCTTGATGCGGTTCTTGTTGTTGCGCTGCTCTTCCATGTCGATGGCATTTGTGGTGGTGTTGTAGCGCTTGAGCAAGTCGAGAGTGGGGTACTTGTAGTTTTCCAAATCCAACTTTGGATTGTAAGGTTCGAGACTTTTTCCGTCTGTAAGGTCTGCTTTTTCCGGATCGTGTCCTACGACAACTGTAATGTTGTCTGGGTTGTCGTCGTTTTCCTGAATACCCTTGAATGCAGCCAAGGGATCGTCTTCGAAGTTTATCGTTGTTGCTGTTTCCGAGGCATTGTCGGAGAAAGGCGTGCGATATTCCTTTTCGTCTATTTCGATGGGCTCTATGTCTTCTGCCTCACTATCGGGCATTAAAGGACTAAAGATGTCTTGATTGCTTTCTTCCGGGTATTCTTCGGAGAGACTTTCTGTGTCATCTTCTTCGAGCGACTCTTCTTTTGTCTTTCTTGTTACGAGATGTCTAACCCGGGTGATGGCTTCGTCGCTAAGATAAAAAACATAGAGCAGAGCGGAAAGTATGAAAACGAGTAATGTTCCAAGTCCGCCAAGTTTGTCTTGTAAGAATGTCAATTCGTTTTGTCCAATCATGCCGCCCCAGATGATGTAGGTGTTTTGAGCACCTGGGACATAGTGTACGATGTATGCAGAAAAGGCTGAAGCCCATACCATGATAATCATACAATTGAGGAACCAAAGATGGAGTCTTATTTTCAGCAGCCCCATGATACGTATGCTTGTTGCAAACATCAAGACGGGAATGAGGATGCTCGATACGCCGAATGTGTTGTCCATCATCCAATGAGCGATTTCGTACCCCCATCGTCCAAGCCAATTGGCAGCCGTGTACGAGTCGCTCGAAACACATTTCTGGTCTTCCGCTCCTGTGAAGATGTGTGAGACAAGGGCAATCAGTATTGCCAATGAAAGAATGGCAAATACGGCTCCCCAGACGAAACGGAGGTTGTCTTTGTGCTCACCACGGACTTGAGGGTCAACTTCTCCGCTGTTTCCAATGTTTGATCGGAACCATCCAAGAGCATTTTCCAGGCCGATTGCTTTTTTGCCTTTGCTTTGGTCTTGTTTTTGGCTGCCGGTTTGTATTGTCTTACGCTTTTCTTTGCGTTCATTTTTATTTGTTGTTATGTAGGTCTTGATGTATATTTGTTTGATTCTATAGTAGTGCGTGCAAAGATACAAAAAATAATTAAGGTTTTCTTCTTTTTACTATGCAAATTTCGGGTTTTGTCAAATATAACTTCGAATTATGTCGATTGGATAACATAAATGACAGCCGTAAAGGCACAATTGTTTTTCGCTTTGGTGTCATGTTCCAAAACAACCCGTGTAAAGTCGGTCAACTATACACGTTAAGTTGGCAAACTATACACGTTAAGTTGCGCAACTAAACACGTGTAGTTTTTCATCTTCTTTGGTGTGGTTTTTTACGGTTGTGTTTTAAGGGGGAAATTCATCCCTTTAGGGTAGTAATTATGTGTCATTTTTTGCTCAAAAATTAAAAAGTAATTCAAATTACATGCCCATTATTTCTCGCTCTACGACATAATGGATGCATAGTTCGGAAACCGCCAAATAAATTTTGTTGTTCTCGTGATTTTTTGTACCTTTGTCGCGCAAAGATATAAATTAAGTCAGTCGTTTTCGTAATGGAAATCCAGAAACTACGGAGCATATATGCTAAACATCCGAGTGTTAAGGCGCTGAAAGCAGCCTTACAGAAAAGCTCGAATAAAAACATACAACTATCTGGTCTGCAGGGTAGCTGCGCTCCGATTGTTTTCTCGTCGCTCTTTAACAATGCGGCACAACCAATGAGTGCTCCATTCCTTTTCGTGCTCAACGACGAGGAAGAGACCGGTTATTTCTATCACGACCTTGTACAAATACTCGGCGACGAAGATGTCCTCTTCTTTCCAAGCAGTTTCCGGAGGGCCATTAAGTTTGGCCAACGCAATGCCGGACAAGAAATTCTACGCACTGAAGTTCTTTCCCGCCTTTCTTCGGGGCGGTCACCGTTGTTTGTCGTTTCGCATCCCGAAGCAATAGCCGAGCTTGTTGTCACTCAGAGTGAACTACAGGAAAAAACACTATCGCTTGCGGTTGGAGAACAGGTGGACATTGTGTTCCTGCAAGAGACGTTGTTGAGTTTTGGCTTTCAGCGTACAGATTACGTCTACGAACCAGGTCAGTTTGCCATCCGTGGTAGCATTGTCGACGTATACTCCTATTCTTGCGAACGTCCTTATCGTATCGATTTCTTTGGCGACGAAGTAGATAGTATTCGAACTTTCGAAGTGCATAATCAGCTCAGCTGTGATACCCAAAAGAATATTACAATCGTGCCTGAACTCGGTGCTGTGGAGAATGGAGGAGGCAGAGAGAGCTTTCTCAAATTCCTGCCCGAAAAAACAGTATTGGTAGTCAACGATATCACATATCTTTGCGAGAAGATAGAACAAACATACGCCGAAGGATTCAGTCGGCAGGCAATAGAAGAACACAAGGCAACAGAAGAGAAGCACGGCATAAGTCTGTTAACGTCGGAATCTTATCTCATAGCCCCGAAAGACTTTCAAAAACAAATACTCGATTTCTGTCGCATCGAATGTAAGTCGCAGGCATTGTGCCCCTCTGCCGACAAGTCTCTTTCTTCACCATTGAACATTTCCTTTCATACTCATCCACAACCGGTATTCCATAAGAATTTCGATTTGCTGATCTCTTCTTTTAAGAAGTTGCAGGACGATAATGTTGAGCTCTACGTCTTAGCCGACAGCAAGAAACAAACAGACCGCCTTGAGAGTATTTTCAGTGATAAGGAAACCGGAATCCGTTTTACCCCTGTTGAAAAAGCATTGCATAGTGGTTTCTTCGACGATGATTTGCAAGTGGCAATCTTTACCGACCATCAGATATTCGACAGATACCACAAATACAGCCTTCGAAGCGAAAAGGCAATGGGTGGTAAGGTTGCATTGACACTGAAAGAACTGCAGCAATTCGAAATTGGCGACTATGTTGTACATATGGATTACGGCGTAGGTCGTTTCGGTGGATTAGTGCGCATGAAGAATGGCGAACAAACACAAGAAGTCATCAAAATCATTTATTCGGGCGACGATACTGTCTATGTATCCATCCACTCCCTTCATAAGGTCTCGAAATACAAGGGGCAAGAAGGCAAACCGCCACGCATCAGCCATTTAGGAACAGGTGCGTGGGACAGGATGAAGGAACGCACCAAGAAAAAGATTAAAGACATTGCTCGTGATCTTATTTTGCTCTACAGTCAACGTCGAGAAGAAAAAGGCTTTGCTTTCAGTCGCGACAGCTTTATGCAGCACGAACTGGAGGCGAGTTTCCTCTATGAGGATACCCCCGACCAATTAAAAGCAACGCAAGACGTTAAGGCCGATATGGAACGGCAGCGCCCCATGGATCGTCTTGTCTGTGGCGATGTGGGCTTTGGAAAAACAGAAGTGGCTGTTCGTGCGGCATTTAAGGCTTGTGTTGACAATAAGCAGGTAGCCGTGCTTGTTCCCACAACGGTTTTGGCTTATCAACACTATCGTACTTTTACAAGCCGCTTGAAGGACTTGCCCGTTAAGATAGAATATCTAACCAGAGCTCGTACCGCACAACAGACGAAGCAGGTGCTTGAAGGATTGAAAGACGGTTCGGTAAATATCGTCATCGGCACACATAAACTTATCAGTAAAAGTGTTTCCTTTAAGGATTTAGGCCTTCTTATTATAGACGAAGAACAGAAGTTCGGCGTCTCAACTAAAGAAAAGCTACGCCAACTTAAAACAAATGTAGATACTCTGACTCTGACAGCAACACCTATACCAAGAACATTACAGTTCTCGCTTATGGGAGCACGCGATTTGAGCATTATTCAAACACCTCCTCCTAATCGTTATCCTATACAGACACAACTCTGTCAGTTTAGTGCAGAAGTTATTGCTGAAGCCATTGGTTTTGAGTTAAGCCGTAGCGGACAAGTCTTTTTCGTCAATAACCGTATCAGCCAATTACCGGAGCTTGGCGAACTTGTTCGCAAATATGTTCCTGATGCCAGAATCGCTATCGCACATGGACAAATGCCTCCAGAGGAACTGGAAAAGATAATGATAGATTTTTCCAACTTCGATTATGACGTGCTTATATCGACCACAATCGTTGAAAGTGGTCTGGATATTCCCAATGCCAATACGATTATCATCAATGGCGCACAAAATTTTGGCTTGTCTGATTTGCATCAAATGAGAGGTCGTGTAGGACGCTCAAACAAGAAGGCCTTCTGCTACCTGCTAGCACCACCACTGTCTGCTCTTAACCTCGATGCTCGTCGTCGTTTACAAGCCATTGAAAACTATAGTGACCTTGGTAGCGGTATTCATATTGCCATGCAAGACCTTGATATACGAGGAGCAGGTAATTTGCTTGGCGCAGAGCAGAGTGGTTTTATTGCCGATCTTGGTTATGAAACATATCAGAAGATACTTTCACAAGCTGTTACAGAATTACGTAATGATGAGTTCCACGAATTGTATACGGAAGAGTTGCGCGAAGGGACTGTTGTGAACAATGCAGGTGTTGTTGACGATTGTCAATTGGACAGCAATCTTCCCATGTACTTTAGTGAGGACTACGTACCTACTAGCAGTGAGCGAATGCTTCTTTATCGAGAACTCGACGCAATGGAGAGAGATGAGGATGTTGAGCAGTTCCGGGTACGGCTTATAGATCGCTTTGGGGCACTTCCGCAAGAAGCAGAAGATTTATTGCGCGTCGTTACACTTCGTCGATTAGGAAAACACTTCGGTTGTGAACGTATTGTTTTAAAGTCTGGCCATGCAAGACTCTTCTTTGGCCCAGAAGATGATAATCCTTTTTATGAAGGTAGTATTTTTGGACAAATTGTAGGTTTTGTAACGACAAACGCCCATCGATGTCATTTTAAATTTGACAACGGCAAGAAGAGTCTTCTTGTTGATGATGTTAACAATATCAGTCAAGCTGTTGAATTACTCACTCAAATAAACAATATAAAAGTTGTATTATAGAACGTCATGCTTAAACATCTGACTATAAATAATTATATTCTCATCGACTCGCTGGATATGGATTTGAATCCAGGTTTTTCTGTTATGACAGGTGAGACAGGAGCAGGAAAGTCTATTATTCTCGATGCTTTAGGCCTACTTATGGGACAGCGTGCAGATACTCAATGTATCATGCCAGGTGCTGCAAAGTGTTTCGTTGAAGGTGTTTTCGATGTTGCTAACGCTGATTTGTGTTCCCTTTTTGAAGAGAACGATTTAGATTTTGAGCCTGCAGAATGTATTTTACGCAGAGAGATTTCGAGTAATGGCAAGAGTCGTGCCTTTGTTAATGATACTCCCGTAAATGTGTCAATTCTGAAGAAAATATCTTCTCATTTACTTGATATTCACTCGCAACATAGTAATCTGTTATTAGATAATTCTGTATTTCAGCTTGGAATAGTTGATACTTTAGCTGATCATACTGATGTTCTTTCTCAGTACAAAGATAGTTATTCTCGTATTGTTGAGGCGAGTAGAAAACTTAAAGAACTCACAGAAGATCTTGCAAAAAGAAAGAACGATGAAGATTACCTACGCTATCAACTGGAACAACTCGAAACATTTAATCCGCAACAGGGCGAAGACGAGTTCTTAAGGTTACAACAAAACGAACTTTCGCATGCCGAAGATATAAAGGTAGCTCTTGGTTCCATTGAATCAATGCTTTGTGGTGACAACAATGATACAGATGGTGTTGTTGACACCATGAATCGTATTTGTCAGGTTATGCGTCAAATCACACACGTATATCCTGCCATCGAGGAATATCTTACTCGCTTGGATACTGTTACAATAGAGGTTCGAGACATTGCCGACGATATAAGTGGAAAGGCTGAAGATATAGAATATAATCCAGAGCGATTGCAAAAGATAAATGAACGTTTAGATGCTTTATATGCTCTTGAACAGAAGCATCGTGTTAGTTCATCGGAGGACCTCATAGCTTTAGCAGAGAATATTCGTTCACAGTTAACTTTACTCACAGATGCTTCGGATAATATCCACGCATTAGAGGAGGAAATATCTTCAGAAACAATTATTGCCCAAAAACTTGCTGCGAAATTGTCTACTGGACGACAAAAAGCAGCAGAAATGCTGAGAAAAATCGTAGAGAAGTCTCTCTCTTTAATGGATATGCCGGCTGCCAAGTTTGTAGTCAATATTCAAAGCAGCACAGAACTGAATCCATACGGAATGGATAAAATAACATTCTTGTTCTCGGCTAATAATAGTTTAGCTCCTCGTTCTTTGGCCGAAGTTGCAAGCGGAGGCGAAATGTCCAGAGTGATGCTAGCTCTTAAAGCGTTGACCAGCCGTCAGATACAATTGCCAACTATTGTTTTTGACGAGATAGACACTGGAGTAAGTGGTAAAGTGGCAAGTTCGATGGCCCAAATCATGGGAGAAATGTGTAAAGAAGCAGAACAGCAAGTGCTTGCGATTACCCATTTGCCACAAATTGCTGCAAAAGCAGATGTACATTATTTTGTATATAAAGAAGATGTAGACGGGCGTACATTGACGCGAATTCGTGAGCTTGATTCCGAGCAGCGGATAACAGAACTCGCTCATATGCTAAGTGGTAGTAAGGTTACTGATGCTGCAATGGAGAATGCACGCCAATTGTTGCAAGACAAATGATAGAAAAAGTCCGTACATATATAGAACGTGAGATTGGTTTAGAACCTCAATCTAATATCCTTGTTGCTTTAAGTGGCGGAGCAGACTCGGTGGCATTAACTCTTATCTTGAAGGAGTTAGGTTATAATGTTCATGCCTTACATTGCAATTTCCATTTGCGCGCAGAGGAGTCGAATCGTGATGAGGCTTTTGTGGAAGCATTTTGCCAGAAGCATCAAATATCTCTGTCTGTCTGTCATTTTCAAACGGAAACGGAGGCCCGCAATCAAGGTGTCAGTATAGAAATGGCAGCACGCAATCTTCGCTACGAATGGTTTCGCAAGGAAAAGAACAACAGGAATGCTGACTGCATTGCTGTGGCGCATCATCGGGATGACCAGGCAGAAACCTTACTACTTAACATTCTTCGTGGCACAGGACTGCGTGGTTTGGCAGGAATGCACCCTTGTAACAACGATATTATAAGACCACTCCTGTGTTTGTCACGCAACGAAATTTTATCATACTTGAAAGAGTGTAATCAGGATTATGTTACTGATAGCACTAATTTGATGTCTATAGCCCAACGTAATCATATTCGGCTTAATATAATTCCTCTACTTCAATCGCTCAATCCTGCAGCCGTGGAGCACCTTTGTACTGCAGCAGAAAATGTCCGTCAAAGTTTACCTTATTATTTCAAGGGTGTTGATGTGGCAGCAAACGAAATAGGAATTACGAAAGACAGTTTCCCGCTATCTGCCTTGAGTTCCCGTGTTTTGCTTCACGAATGGATAGAAGGCAAAGGATTTAATGCAGCCCAAGAAGACGAAATATCTCAATCCGCCCAAAAGGCTGTTGGCAAGTTGTGGCAATCGCAGAGTCATTGTGTTGTTCGCAATCGTGAAGCATTACAGTTATATCCACTTGAAAACACACGTCCTGTTCCACAACTCCATCAGGAAATAGTTCCTTCTATTCAGGAACGTACAGCCGATGTTGCCTACTTTGATGCAGATTTGTTGAATGCTCCCATTCAAGTACGTCCTGTAAGGAAAGGTGATGTGTTTGTGCCCTTTGGTATGAAGGGACGTAAATTGATAAGTGATTATCTTACAGACTGTAAAGTTGACCGATGGCAAAAAAAGAAACAGTATGTTGCAACTTGTGGCGATGATATTATATGGCTTATTGGACACAGAAGTGACAATCGTTTCCGTGTTACAGATTCAACGGTTCATATTCTTAAACTGAGTTTAATCATGACCTGAGATATTACACTTGAGTTATTTACACGGGTAAATAGCCCCTTTTTCCTTGTGGCATCTCTCTTTTTTTTATATCTTTGCAACCTGTGGCTATAATGAACGCCATATATCAGACATGAAATACTCAATAATTATTCCAGTATATAATCGCCCTGAAGAGGTGGACGAACTTTTACAAAGCCTCACGAAACAGACATATCGTGACATGGAAGTTATTATAGTGGAAGATGGTTCTACTGTAACTTGTGAAAGTGTTGTTCGCAATTATGCGGGTAAATTACAACTCCGTTACTATACAAAGGAGAATAGCGGTCCTGGCATGACACGCAATTTTGGTGCGGAGCATAGTCAAGGCGACTTTCTTATTATCTTGGATAGTGACTGTGTGCTGCCAGCAGGATTCCTACAGGCTATTGAGGATGAACTGATGCGAAAGGATTGCGATGCTTGGGGAGGTCCCGACCGCGCTCATGATGGTTTTTCTTCCGTACAGAAGGCAATCAATTATAGTATGACTTCTTTCCTTACTACTGGTGGTATTCGTGGTGGTAAGAAACAAATGGACAAGAAGTTCTATCCTCGCTCTTTTAATATGGGCATTCGGCGTAGTCTTTATCGACAACTTGATGGGTTTTCATCAATGCGTTTCGGGGAAGATATAGATTTAAGTCTTCGTATTTATAAGAGCAATGCGAATTGTCGTCTCTTTTCTGATGCATGGGTTTGGCACAAACGTCGCACGGACTTCAAAAAATTTTTCCGTCAGGTTCATAATAGTGGAATCGCTCGCATCAATTTGATGAAGCGACATCCTGGTAGTTTGAAACTGGTTCATTTGTTACCTGCTGTATTTACATTAGGTGTTTTTGCTTGCCTTTTTCTGCTGCTGATAGGGGGTGGGCTTACAACTTTGACTTTATGTCCTAATGCGTTGATTCATTACAATTTGGGGATGGCATTGACTCTTGCTGGCTTAGTGCCGCTTCTGCTCTTTTCTTTTGTAGTCTTTGTGGATAGTTCTTTTCGCAATAAAAGTTGCAAGGTTGGCGTGCTTTCCATTTGGGCTAGTTTTATTCAACTTTTAGGCTATGGAACAGGTTTTCTTCGTGCTTGGTGGTTGAGGTGTGTCTGTGGCAGGAATGAGGAGTTGCAGGCATTTAAGGAAAATTTCTACGCATGAAGTCTATCAAGGATTGGGATCCTGAAGATCGCCCACGTGAACGACTCCTGGCAAATGGAGCAGAAACATTGAGTAAGGCAGAATTGTTGGCCATCCTTATTGGAAGTGGTGTGCAAGGTAAATCTGCTGTAGAGGTAATGCGTACGATTCTTTCCGACTACGAAGATAATTTGATGTTACTCAGTAGGGCAACTGTTCAAGAATTGATGAGGTATGATGGTATAGGAGAAGCAAAGGCTGTGACGATTGTTGCTGCATGCCAACTTGCGAACCAACGTCTGAAAGAGGATCTGCCACAACGAATGCATATAAAAACTTCTGCTGATGTGTTTAAGTTCTTCATGCATAAAATGCAGGATCTTCCTATAGAAGAATGTCATCTGTTAATGCTCGATTCGGGCTTGGCAGTCAAGGGTTCCGTTATGCTCAGTCGTGGTGGAATTACAGGTACGTCGGTTGATGTCCGTTGTTTGCTTCGGCATGCAATCCTTGGTCAGGCTGTTGCTGTCGTGCTTTGCCATAACCATCCCAGCGGTAGAATCCAACCAAGTCACGAAGACGACAACTTGACAAATCGTGTTAGGGAAGCATGCAATGCTGTTGGTATCCGTTTTATGGATCACGTCATTTTTGCAGGTAACGATTATTACAGTTATCAAGATAATGGAAAAATATAAATATATCTTTGTGACACTTCATTTAAATATATCATAAATTATGAATGACGAATTGCAAATGCAGGAAAGGGTGGTCGAAATGCTAAAGACAGTTTTCGACCCTGAGATACCTGTAAATATATATGATTTAGGTCTTATTTATCGTATAGAACTTAGCGAAGCGTGTACCATTCTGACTATAGATATGACGCTTACTGCTCCCAATTGTCCTGCTGCAGATTTTATTGTCGAAGATGTGCGGCAAAAACTCGAAACCATCGCCGGTATCGAGAAGGTGCAGGTTAATCTTGTTTTTGAACCCGAATGGGATAAGAACATGATGACTGAAGAGGCAAAGATGGAATTGGGTTTCTTGTGATTATTTATGTGTTGTGATTTATGAAGAATGTTTATTTTATATCCGATGCTCATTTAGGTAGTCTGGCAATACCGCATCGTCGTCAGCAAGAAAGACGTCTGGTGCGCTTCCTCGATGAAATAAAGACTAAGGCTCAGGCTGTTTATTTGCTTGGTGATATCTTTGACTTTTGGTTCGAGTATCAAACTGTTGTCCCCAAAGGCTATACACGTTTTCTTGGCAAAATAAGCGAATTAACAGACATGGGTATTGAGGTGCATTTCTTTATAGGTAATCACGATCTTTGGTGTTTTGATTATTTAGAGCAGGAATGTGGCGTTGTGGTGCACCATAACTCACAGACAATAGAGATAGGCGATCAGACGTTCTATCTCTCTCATGGCGACGGGCTTGGAGATAACGATTGGAAGTTTAAACTCATTCGTGGTGTCTTTCATAATAAAGCCTGCCAGTGTATGTTCCGTTGGTTGCATCCTGCTTTAGGTATGTCTTTTGGCCTGAATTGGGCAAAACATAGTCGCCTGAAGCACGGGCTTGATGGTGGGGATCCACCATATCAAGGCGAGAAAAACGAGCCTTTAGTCATATTTGCCAAGCAATACCTTAAAGTGCATCCCGAGGTGGATTTCTTTGTTTTTGGACATCGGCATATAGAACTTGATCTTATGCTAAGCAGGCAAACTCGCCTTATTGTTCTGGGTGATTGGATAAGCCAATTTACTTATGCCGTTTATGATGGCAAGAATCTCTGTTTGGAGAACTATGTTGAAGGCGAAAGAGTTGTCTAACGAAGAATCTTTATTCCGTTTTTAATAACTATTCCTTTAGTGTTGTTTTTGTCATCTGTGTATTTGCGTCCGCTCAAATCGTAGGTGTCGTTTTGTGCTGTCTGTTCTGAATGTTGAACGGATGTTATTCCGTTGTAATAGTCCTTTGTTGCTTGATAGTGGAGTTCAAAGTTGTCAAAGCAACACCAATTGTCGTTTATGTAGTTGTTGCATTTAAGTCCAAATTGAAGTGTTCCTCTTTCTGTATGTGAATACTGCAGTTCGTTTTGATAGCAACCTTCGGCAAAACGTATGTTGGCTGCATGCATACTGTGGGGGTAACCATTGAGGTTGTCTGACGAACTGAACAGCGAAGCATTAGGCCATGTTTCTGAATAGAGAGACTTGATTTTTACTTTCTTTTCATTTGCGTAGAGATATGCCTGAATGTTTTCTGTCCCGGCTTTGTATGCTGCTCCAGCGTCGTTGTTTTTTGTCCTGTATAATGCATTGCACTTAATTGTATATATGCCGGGTTTCATGTTTGTAAGTATCTGGTGCAGGTCGAATGTTTTGTTGAATTCTTCTCCGCATCCGGAACGATATGTGGGTTCGCCTTTCCAGCCATCTTCGGAAGAGAAATCATAGTTTGAAATGAGTATTGTCATGTCAAATTGTTCTCCTTCTTTAGGCATGGCACTTTCTTCATGGAAGTATGTTGTCAATGCAGTCTTAAGGCTCTTTATTGCTGTGCTAATTTGGTTTTGTGTTGTTGCTATCGAAAACGATGTCTCGCAGCGGTCTACCTTTGTTTTGAGGGTGTTAAGTGGTGTTGATTCCAGACTTGCTTCTATATTCTTGTTGGAATAATTTTTCCAGTAATGATATTCAACACATGTTGGAATGAGCTGGTTGATAGTGTTAAGCAGGTTTTTAGAATCTTTCAGGAGTGTCTTGATTTGGCTATTTAGAAGGTCGCCGGCTGTGGCTTTTTTAATCAGTTGTTCTGCGTTTTGTCGTAATTTGTTGGTCAGCAGACTATTGTGAGACACCATTTCCAATTGTCCGATTGTCTCTTCTAATCTTCTGTTCAGTATAGTGTTCTCGCCGGATTTCTCTATGCTCATGTAGTCAATGTTGGGCATCCATCCGTTTTCGTTGTAGAGGAGGATAGCATTAGAACCTGCATTCATGGGTACCGTGATGTCATATTCTTTGAATACTCCCCAGTCTGTTGTTTGAACAACGATACGTCGAAGTTCTTCTCCATTCAATACGACATTAAACGAGCGACTTTCTTTTGATGCGGCAGCGAAGTGAATGGTGTACTCTCCTGCTTCTGCAATGTGAACATCTTTCCATTCTAATGAGTTACTGCGACGACCACCTAGCCAGCCTGCAAAGACACCTCCGCTTGCAGATGATGTTTTTTCGTAGATGGCTGTTCCTGCAGACTGATTGTTATATATTTCCTGATAATCGTGCATGAAGGCTGTCTCTGCTTCATAGATGTATCTGTCAAGTCGTGTTTCTGCTTCCAGTTTGTAGATGCGGGTTGCGTGAGGTGGGACCGATACGGACATGCCTTTCTCCATTGTGCCGATTTCTTTGTGCTCGAAAAGATCTCGTGCAGTCACTTGTCCACCAAGGTCTACTTCGCTGAAACTTAGGTACATTTCAACTTCTCTGTCTGAAGGATTATAGAATGCTACAGCGCGTGTTTTTCCGTGTAGCGAGAGGATATCTTTTGCTAATATGTACGTGTCGCCATGGTGTTGTACTACATATGCTTGCAGCCCTAACGGGTCTTGATTAAGGGCTATCAGTTCTCTGTTTTTCAAGAGGGAAAGAGTTTGCTCTTTTATGTTTGCCATGTTGCAGCCAATAAGCAATGGACTAGACATGATACACCACATGCCGAAGTGGGTTTTGTCTTCTTCTTCGGACATGGATCTGCCGACTTCCAGCATGTCCATATCGTTATAGCAACCTCCGTAGCAGTATGCCGACATATATAGGTTTTCATCTAAAATTCCTTTTACGGAAGCCCATCCGTTGTATATGTCTCCTGTGGTGCGCCATGATGTTGATATGTCATGACACCATGTTCCGGGATATGCCCATCGGCAAAGGTTGTAGCGTACGTTTTTGCCAGTGTTGACTATTGCGTCATGAATAGCAGTATATTGTTCTTTTTCGTTTAGTCCGGCATGGTTTCCGCCACAATAGTCGACCTTTATGAAGTCGAACTCAAGTTCCTTGAAGTAGAAATCTGCATCTATCTGCTCGTAACCATAGAAGCCCACATTGGTGTTTCTTGTGTCGCCATTGCTGATGCTGCCACAGGTACAGTCTCCTGCGTCACTATAAATGCCGGCTTTCAGACCTTTTGAGTGGATGTAGTCTCTCACCACTCTCAGTCCATTCGGAAAACGTTGTGGGTGGATGCGAACCTTCCCTTCTGCTGTTCGGCCATACTGGAAACCGTCGTCGATGTTGATATACTGGTAGCCAACGTCCTTCAATCCCTGTGACACCATTGCGTCGGCTTGGCCTTTGATGATGTCTTCCGAGATGTTTACAGAAAAAGTGTTCCAGGAACTCCAGCCCATTGTTGGTGTTTCCACCTGAGCATTTATATAATGAGTGGAGCTTAAAAGAATAATGATAGCAATGAGTATTCTTTTCATATGGCTATGGTGTTTTTGTGTACTTTCGTGTTCAAATGTACAGATAAATGAGCAAAAAGTCAAGTTTTTTGGATAGTATATTTGTGTTTGCAAAACTATACGTGTATAAATGCCAAAGTTAACGTGTAAAGTTGCCCAACTTTACACGTTAACTTTGCCGATTAAACACGTTAACTTTTTGATGTTACCTCAGTATGACACCAAAATTTGCAGGGAGTGTAAGAACGAGAGGTTCTGTGGAATTGAAAGAACTTTTTATCTTCTTGCCGTTCAGCACATTGCTAAACGTTTTGTTTTCCTTTTCCTTTATGCCGGTAAATTCGAAGAAATGTTTTGGAATGTTGATTGTAACAGTTTCTTCTTGGTTGGAGAAGTTGGCTACGATAAGAGAAAACTTTTTCCCCGAATGGCGTACAAAAGCATATTGGCGATGCAGGTGTCGGTTGACATACATCAGGTCATAGAAACCTTCGCTTGTGTAGAGCTCTTGTTCTCGCAGTTGCAAAATACTTTGGTAGGTTTGTTGCAATGAGATTTCCTCTTCGGTTAATTGTTTGCCGTCGAAACGTCCCTTGTTCCTCCAGCGACGTATGGTTGAGACACTCCAGTAGTCAAAGATGGTTGTTCGGCCGTCGCGTCCACTGAATCCCTCTTCGTCCATTCCTCTTTCGCCTAATTCCTGTCCAAAGTAAAGCATAAATGGACTGGGCATCAGACTGCTGACAAGGAGCGCAGGCAGAGCCTTTTCTCCGCAGCCAAGCAGGAAATCACTTGCCAGTCTTTGCTCGTCGTGATTTTCGAGGAAATTGAGCATGTGCTCGCGAATATCGTCAACCGACTGCCAGCAGGAAGTGATGCTTTGTGTGCTTTGGCCTCTGCAGACATTTAACAGCGTATCGTATAAGCCAACCTTGTCGTAGAGATAGTCGAACTTGCCACGGTGAATATAGTCGCGATATAAGGCGGGATTATATACTTCGGCAATGAAAACAATGTTGGGATAAGCAGTTTTGACTTGTGGCAAAGCCCACTCCCAAAACTCTACGGGAACCATCTCTGCCATGTCGCATCTAAAGCCGTCTATCCCTTTGCTTGCCCAGTAGAGCAAGATTTGAAGCATTTTTTTCCAAGTGTCTGGGGTAGGGCAGAAATGTACTTGACGACCGGAAATGATGTCGATGCCATAATTTAGTTTAATCGTCTCATACCAGTCGTTGCGATTAGGCCATGACGTGAAGTTGTCATTGCCTGTTGCCTTTGCCGGAACTTCTTGGTATGTGCTTCCCTGTAAGATATTATCCAAATGCAACTGCTCCGAGTGTAGGTAATAGAAGTTGTTTTGGGGTGAGAAACTACAAGAAGTATTGTCGTCTTCGCCAAGGTCGCGAACGCCGGCAGGCTTAGAATCGGAATGGTATTGGCGGGCAACGTGGTTGGGGACGAAGTCGATGATTACTTTCAAACCAGCCTTGTGTGTTCGCTCCACAAGTAGTTCGAATTCACGGATGCGCTTTGCCGGATCTTTTGCCAAGTCGGGATCTATGTCATAATAGTCGCGAATTGCGTACGGACTGCCTGCTTCTCCCTTTATCACATCGGGGTTATCGACAGCAATACCATAGGAACTGTAGTCTGTCTTGCTGGCGTGTTCGATGACTCCGGTGTACCAAATGTGCGTACAGCCAAGGTTTCGGATTTGCTCTAAAGCCTTAGCAGTGAAGTCCTGCATCGTTCCACAACCATTTTGTGCTTTCGTTCCAAATGGAATGCCCGCCTTGTCAGCGCCAAAGAGGCGAGTGAAGACCTGATAGATGGTCATTTCTTTATTGTATGCCTTCAATGGTGATACCTTCGGTTCCTTTTGCAATCTTTGCAATCATTCCCTGCAGAGCCTTGCCAGGACCACATTCTGTGAATTCTGTTGCACCGGCAGCCATCATGTTCTGTACCTCTTGTGTCCAACGAACACTTGCCGTCAGTTGCGCGATGAGATTTTGCTTAATTTCTGCAGCATCGGTATGAGCCTTAGCATCCACATTTTGATAAATGGGACACGAGGGCGTATGGAATTCTGTTTGTTCAATGGCAGCTTCCAGTTCGTCCTTTGCAGGTTGCATGAGGGGACTATGGAACGCACCGCCTACGGGCAATACAAGTGCACGCTTTGCACCAGCTTCTTTCATCTTTTCGCAAGCTGTGTTTACCTCTTCTACATTGCCACTGATGACCAGTTGGCCGGGACAGTTGTAGTTTGCAGCAACGACTACGCCATTGCCAGCCGCACTTACTTCTTCGCAGATTTGTTCAATTGTCTCATCGGAAAGGTTGAGAACGGCAGCCATTGTGCCTGGAGCAGCTTCGCATGCCTTTTGCATGGCAAGAGCACGTGCATGAACAAGGCGCAGGCCATCCTCGAAGGAGAGTGCTCCTGCAGCAACAAGGGCACTGAACTCGCCAAGGCTATGTCCGCCCACCATGTCGGGTTTGAATGCTTCGCCCAAGCACATTGCACTGATAACGCTGTGCAGGAAAACGGCAGGTTGTGTCACTTTTGTCTGTTTCAGTTCTTCTGCATCACCTTCGAACATAATATCTGTGATGCGAAAACCGAGTATCTCGTTTGCTTTTTCGAAGAGTTCTTTTGCCTTAGGATTTGTGTCGTAGAGCTCTTTGCCCATACCTGTGAATTGTGCTCCCTGGCCGGGAAATACAAATGCTTTCATAATGTTTGATTTGATATATAGTTTTCTTTATGTTGCAAAAATACTAACAATTATTCATATTTTACACATTGTTTACGGATTAACTTCACTTTACTTATAAATAATTGACTTAGGTCATATGTTTTTCTGTTCTATATTCATTACAAAATGCATATCGAGAAATATATTTTGTTGTGTGAATTTAATATCGTATCTTTGCAGAAACAAATATCTAATTATTCAAGTAATTATTTTTAATTATGATTAAGCAATTCCTACTTCTTGGACTATTCCTTCTTGGCATTGGTAGTACAAAAGTTTATGCGGAAAATGTAACCAAGTATGTAAATCCCTTTATGGGTACGGCCACACTGTGGACTCCCGATGAATTGGGGTATACGGCCATGGACGAGAAGCGTGCTTGGGGCGCAGAAACTTATCCCGGAGCAACACTGCCAAATGCCTTAGTGCAGCTCACTCCTGTTACAAAGTATCGTACCGGTTCTGGTTATCAGTACGAAGATCACCAGATTTATGGCTTTGCACATACCAGCAAAGGGCATTGGAACTTACTGCATCTCCCTGTTCTGCCTGTCACTCCGGAAGGAAAGTATCGCCCCGACAACTATTGCTCTTGGTTCAGTCATGAGCATGAGGAGGCACATCCAGGTTACTACCGTGTGTACCTTGAACGTTATAAGGTAAATGCAGAACTTACATCGACACTTCGTTGCGGTTATCACAAGTATTCATTCAGAGAAGGCGATGAACGACGTGTCCTTATAGATATCACTCGCTCGAATAATATGCCTCGACGTTGGGACATAAAACAAGTGTCTAATTATGCCTTCGAGGGCTTTCAGGACGGAGAAGGACGAATCTACTTCTATGCAGAAACATCCGAAGAAATAGACTGCATAGACTTGGAACGTGAATTCACCAATCCCATAGGCATTGTTCGTTTTAAGAATCCCAGAAATAGCAAGCCATTGGAATTGAAGATAGGTTTCTCTTTTGTTAGCATTGAAAACGCTAAAAAGAATCTTATTGCAGAACTTGCTGGCAAGTCGTTCGACGATGTGCGAAACGAAGCAGATAAAATTTGGAACGATGTTCTTGGACACATTCAGGTAGAAGGTGGCACAGAATCAGAACGTAGTATGCTATATTCAACACTCTTTCGTGTATTCCAATTCCCACATCTGCGCAGCGACGTGACGGGTGAATATCGTAATGATAGAGGTCAAATTGTAAAAGCGGATTACCGTTACTATACAAATCCTTCTTTCTGGGACACCTATCGTAATAAACTTATATTGTTGGGTATGATCACACCAGATGTGGCATCGGACATTATTCGCTCATGTATTGATAGAGGTGAACTGCATGGTGGTTACATGCCAACCTTCTTCCATGGCGACCATGCTTCTACATTTGTTTCCGGTTCTTGGTTGAGAGGTATTCGTGACTTCGACCTCCAGCGTGCATATGCTTTGATGTTAAAGAGTGCAACAGTTCCGGGTCGTGGTGGCAGACCATATCTGAGCGAATATCTGGAGCGTGGTTGGATATCAGAAAAAGATACCGTAAATGTTCCGACAGGAGATGAGTACAAAGGTTCAGTTACTAAGACCGTAGAATATGCCTACGACGACTATGCAACTGCACTTGTCGCTCGCGAATTAAAAGACAAGAAAAACGAGAAACTTCTTATGCAAAATTCGCAAAACTATAAGAATCTTTTTGATGCCTCAACTGGTTTCTGGCGTGGGAAGGTTTGGCGTGACGGCAAGGGGGTATGGATAGAAGATTTTCGTCCTAATTATCCTTATTATCAATACATGTACAGAGAGGCAGATGCATGGAATTCGCTCTTCTTTGCTCCGCATGATCCTGTGGGAATGATAGAACTTTACCCTTCCAAGCAAGCTGTAGAACAGAAACTGGATTCTCTTTTCACTGTTCCATGTGGAGGCTACGAAGCTCGTAACCTTACAGGCTATCTTGGCACTTATTGCCATGGTAATCAACCTGGTCACAGCATTCCATACACCTATTATTTCATCGACCGTCAGGAAAAGGCACAGCGCATCCTGAATCGACTCATGCGTGATTACTATGGTATGGGTAGTGACAAATTGGCTTATGCTGGTATGGACGATGCTGGCGAAATGTCGGCATGGTATGTGCTGAATGCTATTGGCATCTATACCTATTCGCCGGCAGACCCCGAGTACATCGTTACAGTTCCACTTTTTGACCGAGTAAACTTTAAACTCGGCGGAGGCGGTGAAACTTTCCAGATTGTTCGCGAGGGCAAGGGAGAACGCATCAAGGAGATAACCATTGGCAACAAACCACTGAAAGGTTGGTTCGTTCGTCACGACGACCTTGCAAAGGGTAAGGAACTGAGAATTGTTGTAGAATAGAAGTTCTCTTAATTTGCAATGTTTTATTCAGCTTCGTTTTGCTTTTCTGTGGCAAGGCGAAGCTGATTCATTTCCTCTTCCGATGGCAGGAAGAAATTTAGCATGACGCAACCGACAATTGCACTTGTGAGCGTACCGCAAAGGATGCCTAATTTTGCATTGTTCAGTAAGTCAATATGCGTGGCGGGATAACTCAAGGAAGCCATGAACATGCTTACAGTGAAGCCTATTCCGCAAAGCATACAAACTCCGGCAAACGATTTCCAGTTGGCGTTCTGTGGCATTTGTATGATACCCAAACGGATGCCCAACCATGAAAAACTTAATACTCCACAGAACTTTCCGATAAATAGTCCAAGGAATACTGCCAATCCAACACCAGAGAAAAGATTCATTAAACTCATTCCTGCAAAGTTTACCCCTGCATTTGCAAATGCAAAAAGTGGAATGATGTGGTAGTTGACTGGCATTTTAAGGAGGTCTTCTATATCTTGCAGAGGACTAATGAGGTGGTCACTGGCAGATTCTACGCTTTTGAGCATTGCTATCTCTTTGTCTGAAAGAAGTGTAGGCTTATTGCGATCGGCGCGAGTGACAACTGTTGCGGGGAAGTGTTTCAGTTTGTTACGAATACGTTCAATATAGAATTTTGTTCCTTTGGGTATGTTGGCAGGGACGCAAAATGCAAGCACAACTCCGGCTATTGTGGAGTGAATGCCACAACTGAGCATAAAATACCAAAGTAATGCGCCGGTATTAAAATAGAAGGTTTTAGTACGGATACCTAAGAAGTTACCGACACATAAAACGATAGTGGTAAGAATGGCGGCCAACAGATACCAAAGGTTAATGTCATCGGTGTATCGGATTGCTATGACAATAATGCCGCCTAAATCGTCGGCAACAGCAAGAGCAGCAAGGAAGACTTTTAAACCTACGGGACAGCGTTTGCTAAAGATACTTAAACAGCCTAATGAGAATGCAATGTCGGTAGCCATAGGGATGGTCATGCCGCGTTCCATTGTCGCATTGTCTGGGCACACAAAGAAAAAGAGAATTATGGGTATAATCATTCCTCCGCAGGCTCCGATGATGGGGGCGAGTGCTTTTTTCATGCTCGACAATTCTCCGCAGAGCACTTCTCGTTTTATTTCGAGACCAACGCTGAGGAAGAAGATGGCCATCAAAAACTCGTTTATGAAGGTCCCTAAAGACATTGCATGACCACCATGACTGAACACATTGAAACCTCCGACGCTCATACTTACGGGTAACTCCCAAAGATTCCGATAGAAATCTTCCCAGGGACTATTGGCTATAACAAGTGCCGAAATGGTGGCTATGACTAGAAGTACGCTGCTGCTCACATACTTACGGAGCATGCTTATAAACGGATAATTGTGTTCCATTTGTTTGTCTTTTTTAATGACAATGCAAAGGTACGAAGTTTTTTTTATATCATGTGCTAATTTTTTTGTTTAATTAACGATTGTTTTAGCTCTATGGCATTTTATATTGTTTGAAAATACTTACATATATTTTGCTTTTTCTCTGCTTATTTGTACCTTTGCAGAGCAAATAGAATATAACCATAATATATTTATGATGAAACGTGTCATAACTCTTGTTCTGCTTCTTTGCATGATTTTTACAGCAAAGTCAGAGGGTCTTACTTTAAAGGAACTGACAGGCGGTTTTTATTCTGCCAGAGGAATTAGTGGGGTTACTCCTCTACTTGATGGCGAAAGCTACAGCCAGCTTTCTCGAGATGGGAAACAAATTATTCGCCATAGCTTTAAGACAGGCGAGGAAACAGAAGTCCTTTTTGATGTGAATAACATAAGAAACCGCATCAGACTGGATCGTATTGACGGCTACCAGATGAGTCCCGACGAGAAGAATATCCTGCTTCGGACTAAGACAAAGGGCATTTATCGTCATAGCAGTACGGCAGAATATTATATATATAATGTTAAGAATCGCACTTTGTCTATTCTTAGTGAAGGCGGACCGCAGGAGCAACCGTTGTGGAGTCGCGACGGCACTATGATTGCTTTCATGCGAGAAGGTAATCTCTTTCTTGTGAAACTGCTTTTCAATAATAGCGAGAGTCAGATAACGAAGGACGGCGAGTTCAATAAGATTATAAATGGCAAACCCGACTGGGTGAACGAAGAGGAGTTCTCTTTTGCACGTGCTTTCGACTTTAATGCAGACAATACGATGCTGGCATGGATTCGTTATGACGAAACAGAAGTGCCCATGTTCAGCTTCCCCTGGTACAAAGGTTTGAACCCTGAGTTGACGGAATATGCAGGCTATCCAGGTTCTTACGACTATAAGTATCCGATTGCCGGAGCAAAAAACAGTGTGGTCAGTGTTCATACATTTGATATCAAAAGCAGGGCAATCCGACAGATACAACTGCCTATTCCTGCCGACAGCTATGTACCCCGCATTTTCTTTACCGATGAGGCAGAGAAGTTACTTGTTCTAACCCTCAATCGTCATCAGAATCAATTGGACATTTATCTTGCCAATCCGAGAAGTACAGAGTGCAGGGTCATCGTTCGCGAACAGGCAGAATGTTATGTGACAGAAGAGGCATTGAAGAACTTTGAAGTTACGCCCAATGGATTTGTACTGATGAGTGAGAGAAGTGGGTATAAGCATCTGTATCACTACGACTTAAACGGAACACTTCGCAAACAACTTACAAATGGCAATTTTGATGTTACATCCTTCTATGGATACGACACAAAAACAGGTATAACTTACTTTGCAAGCAATCAGGAAAGTCCTCTCCGCAAGAGCATCTACAAGCGTGATGCCAAAGGAAAGGTGACTCGTCTCAGTTCCTCTGCCACAGGTACCAACAGTGCTATCTTCAGCAGGAACTTCCGTTACTACATGAACACATGGAGCGATATCAATACCCCACACATTACAACACTTTGCGATGCTTCGGGTAAGACACTTAAGACGCTTGAAGACAATGCTGCCCTCCGCCAGAAACTTGCCGGCTTGAAGCTTGGTGAACGGAAGTTCTTCACTCTTACAACATCAGAGGGTATTCAACTCAACGGCTTTATGGTTCTGCCAGCCGACTTCAATCCTTCGGTTAAGTATCCTGTCGTGATGCATCAATACAGTGGCCCGGGCAGTCAGCAAGTCGTAGATAGTTGGAACGCAGGCAATATGGGTGGTTGTCTTTACGAGCAATATCTGGCTCAGGAAGGTTTCATCTGCGTTTGTGTTGATGGCAGAGGAACCGGCGGACGTGGTCGTGATTTCGAGCAGTGCACCTATCTGAAACTTGGACAGTTAGAGAGTCGCGATCAGGTAGAAGCTGCCATCTGGCTTGGCAATCAGACCTATGTCGACAAGTCTCGCATTGCCATCTGGGGATGGAGTTTTGGAGGATTTAACACCTTGATGAGTATGAGCGAAGGTCGTCCAGTGTTTGCTGCTGGTGTAGCTGTAGCTGCCCCGACAAGTTGGCGCTACTACGATACGGTTTACACGGAGCGTTTTATGCGTACCCCAAATGAAAACGGTGTCGGATATGATGATAGTCCCATCAGCCGTGCCTCGAAGTTGAGCGGTAGTTTGCTGCTCATTCATGGACTTGCCGACGACAATGTACACTTCCGTAATGCGGCAGAATATACAGAGGCACTTGTCCAGGCGGACAAAGATTTCCGTGAATTAGTATATACTAACCGCAATCACAGTATCTACGGAGGTAATACGCGCAATCATCTTTTCCGTCAAATCACACAGCACTTCAAGGAGATGCTGAGATAAACTCATTGACCTAAAACCAGATTCCTGTATGAGTTTTTGTACTCTCGTACATCGCTTCTGATAGGCCATCATTAGTAACAGAAAAACTTAACGTGTAAAGTCGACCAACTATACACGTTAAGTTTGCATTTTATACACGTTAAGTTTGCCAACCTTACACGTGTCCTTTTTGCGAAAGAAATCCTTGGTCAATCTTACAGACAAGTTCCGACGAAAAAAGCCGCCTTTTCTGGCGGCTTTATGTGTTTAGGAAATACTTTATAAATCATGGTTTAGCAATCTGTGTTGTGCCATTTCCTCGTATTTTGTACCAGGTCTTCCGTAATTAGCAAAGGGATATATGCTTATTCCCCCACGTGGCAGGAAGATGCCCGTTACCTCAATGTATTTGGGATCCATGAGGCGAATGAGGTCTTTCATGATGACGTTTACACAATCTTCATGGAAACTGCCGTGATTGCGGAAACTGAAAAGGTATAATTTGAGGCTCTTGCTCTCTACCATTCTTTTGTCAGGCAGATAATTGATACGTATTTCTGCAAAGTCGGGTTGTCCTGTAATGGGACAAAGAGCAGTGAACTCGGGGCAGTTGAAACGTACCCAATAGTCGTTCTCGCAGTGCTTGTTCTCGAATGCCTCCAGCACCTCCGGGGTATAGTCTGTCAGGTATTCTGTTTTCTTGCCAAGTGCTTTCAGGCCGTCCTGTTCTCTGTTTTCCATTTGTCTAGTCTTTGCTGTTTACGTATTTTTGATATCCTTCGCGACGTAACTTGCAGGCAGGACAATGTCCGCAGCCGTCACCCATTATTCCATTGTAGCAGGTAAGTGTGTTGTTGCGGATTATGTCAATTACTCCAAGTTCGTCTGCCAAGGCCCATATCTGCATTTTGTCAAGCCACATCAGTGGGGTGTGCAGTCGGAACTGTTCGTCCATTGCCAGATTGAGTGTGGCATTAAGGCTCTTGACGAAACTGTCATGACAATCAGGGTAGCCACTGTAGTCGGCTTGTCCTACACCTGTTACAATGTCATAAATTCCATGATTTCGTGCATAAATGGCTGCAATCGAAAGGAAGAAGAGGTTCCGACCCGGTACGAATGTTGTGGGGTAGGGGTCTCCTTCACGTTTCTCTTCCTCTATGTTAAGTTCAAGGTTTGTAAGGCTGCACGATGGACTGAGTTGGCTTATGAAACTGATGTCCATGCTTTCCCATGGAACATCAGCTTCTTCTGCCAGTTCTTTAGCAATCTCCACCTCCCGGATGTGTCTCTGTCCATAACAGAATGTAAGGGCTCGCACCTTGTCGAAGTGCTTCTTGGCCCAATAGAGGCAGGTGGTGCTGTCTTGACCGCCGGAGAGTACTACAAGTGCACAACTCATTGATGCCGGTTTATTAGTCGCCAATGGCCTTGAGGTATTCCTGCCAGAGAGCTTCTGTTGTGTTCTCAGGCTTGTCACCCAAAATGTGCTTCATGGCCTTGTCCCAAGACCAAGGTTTGATTTCCACTGCAGTACGGTTGAACTTGCGCAGGAAGTCCTTGTCTTTGTTGAGCATAAGCCAATAGAGGAAGTAACCGGTTACGCGATAGCCTTTACGCCATGTGTTGGCACGAGGACGGTCCTTGCTGCTGAAGTCCTGATCAAAGCAACCACATGCCACACGAACTGCATCGGCCATACCTTCGATGAAAATCCAGTATTCGCTCTTGCCGTCGTACTGTCCGCATCCTTCAGGTGAGAGCTGATATGCATGAGTCAGTTCATGGTAGAGCACGCCGCGTGTTTCATAGTCGAGACGGAGTGTGTCGTTGTCTGCGAAACAACGCTCAATCCAATTCGTGCTGTAACGGATGCCTACGTGGTCGCCGTGGCCATATTTTTCGCTTATGCCATCATAGTCTTTGATGGTGTAAATAATACGTTTGAGCTTAGGCACATTGGGATCTTTGGGACCCCAGTAAAGTGTTTGCAATACGCGCAAAGCATTTTCCTGGATGTATGGTGCAGGATTTGGGATGATGTTGTGGTATATCTTAGAGCCTTCGCTCTCGGGGGCTTCATCGTGGAACTCAACTTCTCCGGGATTGTACTTTTTCCACTTTTTTTCTACCTTAATGGGAGCATGATACTTTGTAGCCTTGAAAATGGCTTGCGCTTGTGCACCAATAGTGAGTGCAGCAGCAATGATAAAGGTTAATGTACGTTTCATTTGTTTGATAATTTTGTTTTTAACTGTTAGTTTTCGGCTGCAAAGGTACGATAAAAAATGAAATTATATAGAAAAATCAATCGTTTTGTTCATTTTTCTCCCTTTAGGGAGTAAAGAATTGTATTATTTGATTCGAAATACAGAGAGGTGTTTTTACGTAAGATTTATGCTTGGGATATTTTTCGCTAATGTTTCAGCTGAGTTGCGTTCTGCCGAAAGGGCTTTTTCGTGGTCTTCTAGTTGGACGGTAAGCCTTGCAATTTGCATCATTGTCTCGTTTCGTTGCTTCGTGAGGGTTTGCTGCTTGGTTGCAATGCTTTCCTGTATGTCGGCTGTGGCATTTTTGCATCTGCCGTCTTCGGTGTCAAGTGCAATGATACGACTATTTAAGTCTTCAACCTTTGCCTGACAAAGGAGTAGGTCTTTGTTAATTTGTTTCAGATTATTGCGTATTGTGCTCCAATCTTTACCGTCTGCAAAGACTTCGTCGAGCTCTCCTCGTTGAACGGGAGGATGTTGTAGGTTGAAGGCGTGCATCCAAAGGTCAAGTTTCTCGCCTAATAGTTTTTCTTCGTTCTCGAGTGTTTCGATGTGGCTCAAATAGTAGTTGTGGCGCCCTTGTGTGATGTCGCAATCGTGACGTATTTCGTTCATTCTGTTTTGAGCCTCCTGGAGTTCTCTTTTTGTTTTTTCGACATTTTGTAAGTGTGTCTGATACAATATATTTATGTCGTGCTCTGAAATTAGTTGTTTATATTGGTTGTTGTTCTCTTCTTTGCGATTTTCTATATCTTCTTGTCTTTTTTTAATGATGGATAAGGTTTGTTCGTGCGATTGCAATAGAGACTTAATTTCGTTAAGTTTTGCAGTCTCTGCATTCAGCGTGGTTTGCTTGGCAGCAAACTCCTGTTCTGTGCTTTGCCAATCTGTGATGAGTTTCTGTATTTGCTCATATATTTGTTCGGGCGTTTTTTGCCATATTGTGTACCAATCTTTAATGGTAACAATACATTGCATGTTTTCGTAGATGCGTGTGAACTGTTTGTTGACGCTTTCGAGTTGTGTGCCGACTTGTTCTACTTCTCGGCTGAGTACTTGACATCCGGTGTTGAGCTCGTTCAGTCTGACATTTATTTCACTTTTCTTTTGCTCGATTTTCTGAAGTTCTTCGCTCAATCTGGCTATGCAGCCTTGGTGGAATGTAAAGGTTTCTAATTCTCTCTCGGCTACTTCAGCATCTCGACTGACGTTTTCGATGAACTGTCGGATTAGAGCTGTTCTTGCATCTAGGTTTGTGCTTTCTGAACATTCTGCGAAGGTGTGGTCGAGCTGGGCATAGAGTTTCCATTCGTTGACGTCTTCGTTCTGTCGAATACGTATGGTGTTGAGCGTTTCTTCTTCTGCACAAAGTCTGCCGGTGGCATTTGCCAATTCTATTTGCATCTCTGCGAGTCGTGCTTGTTTTGCATTTGCTTCGGATGCAAGCATCTCGTAATCGGTTTTCATTTGTCCGATGAGTTTGCTTTGATCCAGCATTGTATCGCTGTGATAAGGATGGTGTGTTGCGCCACAGACGGAGCAGGAAACGCCTTCGCGTAAGTCTGCTCTAAGTTGGATGATTTCCTGTCCTTTACTGAGCAAGTAGGTATATTCTTTTTCTTTGCATAGTCTTTGTGCCTTACCCACTTCGTCTTCGAGTTCGCGTAAATTGTCTTCCAGGTATTGTATGTTCAGGCGCAATGCCGTGACTTGTTGACTGCGTTCTTCGATGCTTTCGTAGCCGGTGCAGATTCGTTTCCAGAGTGATAGGGCAGAGTGCAACATCTGTCGTCGTCCTTTTAGTCTGAGGGCGTTTTCCTGAAGCATCAGTCCGTCCTGTCCTTGTATGTGGGCGCGGTGCATGCTTAGTTCTGCTTCTGCTGTTTCGGCTTGTTGTACAAGGTCTTGGTATTGTGCAAAGGCTTTTCCGAGCAGGTCGTTTTGTTCGTTTTGTCTCTTTATGGTCTGTTGGTTTTTTTGTTGAAGGTTTGTTCGCAGCTTATTCATTTCCTCCATTGTGTTTAGTTGGAGCAATACAGCTTCGCCATGCAGAATCATATTGTCGTGTATTTCCATGCTTTGGCGTTTTGTGCGAAGGCGTTCCAGTTCTGTTTTTTGTGCTTCTGTGGCTCTCTCTCTTTCTGCATGGAGTGAGGTTAGTGCGTCTATTTCTTCTTTAATTCTGTTTGTATGGCTGACGAGGAAGTCTGTTTCGTTTTTGATTGCGTCGTTTGTTCCTGTTAAATGGTATGCACTGCATATATGGTCGAAGGCGTCGAGCATGTTTGTGGTGGCGTTCTTGTTTTGTTCGCCAGCCTGTTGAAGGCGTTTTTCTTGCTCAATCAATTGTTGCCTATTTTCTTCTGCTTCACGTTCGAGTATGCTGAGCCCACGTTTGTCGCGTCCTATTTGTTCTTTAACGACGGCGAGTTTCTGATATACTCCATGTATGCCTTCGAAGAGGTCGTAACGCTCCAGCATGCTCGACTCTTTGGCCATGATGGCTTTCTGCTTCCCGAGTTCGAACAGGCGTTTCTTTTCTCGTTCAAGCATCATGCTTGTTTCGTTCCACCGGCGAAGCCATTGCTGCTGTGCTTGTAGCAGCATGAGGTTTTCCTCGAGGCCATGCAGTTTTGTTTCTGCTAACTTTTTTGCGTCTTTTGCACGCTGTAGTTGAGTAGGGTTCAGTATGCGTGTGTCACGTCGTGTGTGTGTATTGTTGTTTTCTTCTATGATGAAGTTTATACCGCTATCGGTGGGTGTTTGTTGTTCTACCGTTGTTTCCGGTATGATGTTCTTATCTTTTTTCTTGAAGAAATTCATTGCATTGCGTTTTGTATGTGTATGCAAAGATACGACAAAATAATGTAATCGAAAAATTAATCGTGTTAAGTTGTCCGAGTTAACGTGTTAAGTTGCCTAACTTAACGTGTATAGTTCGCCAAGTTAACGTGTATAGTTGCTCGACTTAACGTGTGTTGTCGTAGTGCTTTATTTTTACTAATAGTTTTTCGAGCAGGCGGGGTAGTGCGTAGTGGTCAAGGTCGGACTCTTTTAGCCAAATTTCTTTTCTGCTTTCATCGAAGATCGGATGTCTTTCTTCTTTTTCTTCGACCGTAGGTAGTTCCAGAATATACAAGTCGGCATGAAGGCGTTGGTGTGTAAGTTGATGAAGGACGTTGTTGGCAACGAAGTGTAAAGAAAATTCTGTAACATGGAATATGTCTTTGATTTTCTCTTCTGCCTCGGCTATCGTGAGTGGTTTCTCCGATTCAATCAAAGGGAATTCGAAAAGTCCTTGCCAAATGTCGCCACGACCTCTGCGTCGTAAGACTGTCTTTTCGTCTGCTGTACGCGCATATATATAGGTTAGGTAACGGTCTCGGACGGTTGGTCGCTTTGATTTGTATGGTAGCTTGTCTACGATGTGCTGCTGTAATGCTTGACAGTTTTCTGCAAGCGGACATGACTCGCAAAGTGGTGCGGCAGGTTTACACAGAAGGGCCCCGAAGTCCATGATGGCCTGGTTGTAAAGCGCAGGCCGTTGCTTGTCGAGCATTTCGTCGGCAAGGACTCGCAGCAGTTTCTTGCCTTGTGTGGTATCAATAGGTTCGCTGATACCTGCATAGCGTGCAAGAACTCTTCCAACGTTTCCGTCAATTACGGCATAAGGTTCATCGAAAGCGAAACTCATGATGGCAGCAGCAGTATATTCTCCCACTCCGGGTAAGTCTCTGACAAAAGTGTAGTCCCTCGGGAAACAGCCTTCTGAAGCAATTCGTTTTGCAGCAGCGTGAAGGTGACGGGCGCGGCTATAATAACCCAGTCCTTGCCACATGCGCATCACCTCCTCCTCATTGGCATTTGCGAGATGCTCGGCTGTGGGAAACTTTTCTGCAAATCGCAGATAATAGTCTGTCCCCTGGCATACCTGCGTCTGTTGCAGTATCAGTTCCGATAGCAATATAAGATACGGGTCTTTCGTGTTTCGCCAGGGAAGGTCGCGTCCGTAGGCTTCGTACCATATTTCAATTTTTGTGAAGAATGACGAATTCATGCTGCAAAAGTACGCTTTTTTGCCTTAAAAGTCTTCGTGCAATGTTTTTTTTGAATAAAAAAGGAGAAAAGCTTTCTCTTTTAGAAAAATAATTATACCTTTGCAGTCCGAAAATGTATAAATATAATTAGTACTAACCATAAATAACCAAAATTATGCCAAACGGAAAGAAGCATAAGAGGCACAAGATGTCAACGCATAAGCGTAAGAAGAGACTGAGAAAGAACAGACATAAGAGCAAGAAGTAAAGTACTTCTCAGACCTAAAAAGGTGGCAGAACTCAGGTCTGTCACCTTTTTTATTAAACAAAAATGGACATAACGAGCGAACTTTACATAGACGTACAGCCTAAGAAAATCTCCATTGCACTGACGGAAGACAAGAAGCTGGCGGAGTATCAGGAGGAGGAGCAGAGTGTTTCCTACTCCGTGGGTAATGTGTATCTGGCAAAAGTCAGGAAACTCATGCCCGGACTGAACGCGTGCTTTGTCAATGTAGGTCATGAACGCGATGCCTTTTTGCATTACTTGGATTTAGGCACGCATTTCGCTTCTTATGCCAAATATCTTAAACAAGTACAGAGCGACCGTAAGAATCTCTATCCCTTCGAGAAGGCTTCTGTTCAGCCGGAACTTCCAAAGGATGGCAGTGTGCAGACAACCCTTCAGCAAGGACAGGAAGTACTTGTACAAATTGTAAAAGAACCCATCAGCACCAAAGGACCGCGCCTGACTTGCGACCTCTCTTTTCCCGGTCGTTTTCTTGTGTTCACTCCCTTTGGCGACAAGGTTTCCGTCTCTACGAAAATCAAGAGCAGTGCCGAACGCGCTCGTCTAAAGCAGATTATCGAGAGCATAAAACCAAAGAATTGTGGCATCATTGTCCGCACCGTTGCCGAAGGAAAACGTGCAAGCGAACTTGATGCTGAAATGAAAGTCCTCGTCACGCGCTGGGAGAGCGTTTTGCAGAAGGTACAGCGTGCAAAGGAACTGCCCACACTTGTTTTTGAAGAAACAAGTCGTACGGTAGGCATGTTGCGTGACCTCTTCAATCCTAGCTACGAGAACATCTATATCAACGATGAGAGCGTTTATCGTGAGGTTTACGACTATGTCAGCCTTATTGCCCCCGAACGTTCAAGCGTCGTTAAGCTCTACAAAGGCAACCTGCCTATCTTTGACAACTTTGACATAACACGTCAGATAAAGTCAGGTTTTGGCAAAACAGTTTCCTACAAGCAAGGAGCCTATCTCATCATAGAACATACAGAAGCCCTTCATGTTGTTGATGTTAATAGCGGAAACCGTACTCGTAATAAAGAAAGTCAGGAGGCCAACGCATTAGAAGTAAACCTTGGAGCCGCTACAGAACTTGCTCGTCAGTTAAGGTTGCGAGATATGGGCGGTATCATTGTGGTCGACTTTATAGACATGAAAGTCGCCGAAGACCGTCAGAAGCTTTACGAACATATGTGCGAGCTCATGAAACGCGACCGTGCTCGCCACAATATCTTACCTCTGAGTAAGTTCGGCTTGATGCAGATAACGCGTCAAAGAGTTCGTCCGGTTATGGATGTCGAAGTTGAAGAAGCCTGTCCTACCTGTCAGGGAACCGGTCAGATAAAGAGTAGTTTCCTCTTCCATAAGGTTCTCGAAGGAAAGATTAAGTTCCTCTATTATCGACTTGGCGTAAAGCAATTTACACTTCATGTTCATCCTTACGTTGCGGCATACCTCAATCAGGGCATTTTAAGTCTGCGCCGTAAGTGGCAATTCAAATATGGTTTTGGTGTAAAGGTTATTCCCAGCCAGAAACTTGCCTTTCTCCAATACGAGTTCTATGATAAGAACGGACAGGAGATAGACATGAAGGAAGAAGTGGAAATCCGATAGCCCTTTTTCATTCTTATATATGAAGAAGTATTATATCTTATTGTTTGCAATATCTTTTAATGTGTTTTCTCCATTAAACTTGCAAGCAAAGAAGGTCCGAACACTTCGTCTTACATCCTATAATATACAACACGGCAAAGGTCTCGACGGTAAGATTGACCATAACCGCCTGGCCAGTATCCTGCATGAGGCTCGTACAGAAGTTGCTGCCATACAGGAGGTGGATAGTGTGACGAAACGAAACGGAGGTGTTTATGCTCTTGACGAGATTGGTTCTAAACTAAAGATGTATAGCACTTTCGCTCCTGCAATAGATTTCCAAGGGGGAAAGTACGGAGTTGGTATTCTCAGTAAGAAAGCTCCTCTTTCTGTGCATCGTGTTGCTCTTTATGGAAAAGAGGAACCACGTGTATTGCTTGTTGCAGAGTTCGAACATTATGTTGTTGGCTGTACGCATTTGTCTTTGAACGAAGACGACCGCCTATCGAGCATTCCTCTTATTGTAGAGGAGGCACAGAAATGGAAGAAACCATTCTTCTTATTAGGAGATTTGAATGATACGCCCGAATCGTCCTTTTACTGTGAAATGCAGAAACATTTTCTTTTTCTCAACCCCTCTTATGACAAGACCTTTCCTGCCGATGCTCCTGAGGTCTGCATAGACCACGTGGCTATTTTCAAGCCAACGGTAACGCCAGAATCGTCGCTTTCCTTCTATCGCACTTGGGTAGGAGAAGAGACATTCTCGGACCATCGACCGCTTCACGCTAAGATAAGAATATTCAGATAATACACTAACAATAAAAACAGCCTCTCCGATTGTAGAGGCTGTTTTTTTGTTTTATCCTTCGAGATAGTTTGCTCGAAGGGAATTTAAACCTTAAGTTTAGTTTATCATTTGATGGAATTAGTGTGCACCGTAGACTTCGATATCTCCTATGCGTACGAATCCGTCTGTGCCACCGTTGGTAACGGACACTCGCACGTATCGTGCATCGACAGGAGTAATGGAAACGTCGTTGACCGGGACAGTGTTGTCGATATGTGTGCCTACTGTGGTCCATGTTTCGCCATCGAGACTGGTTTCTACGATATAATCGCGTGTGTTAAGTTGTGGTTCGAGTCCGGAAGCTTCTGCATGGCGAACTACGTAACGACTGATTTTGTATGTCTCCTGGAAGTCCATTTGAATCCATCCTGTTCCTTCGGCTGTTCGTGAAATCCAGATGTATCCTTCTGATGGTGAGCCGTCGGCTGCCAGCCTAACGTTTGTTTTTGCTGTGGAAGATGTGATGACCATATCCTGCAACAGTGTGAGGTTGAAGGGTAGGTGGTTTGCTTCGTTGAAGTAACTGAACCAGTGGTCTGCACGAACGATTTTGACGTTGCCAGGTGAGAGAGCGTCGAGTTTGTCTTTTAGTGCAACAAGTTTATCAGGCCCAACGTCCCAAACCGTTGCCTGTCCAGTGACAAACATTGGTTTGCTGCCGGTAAAGTTTTTGATGTCACGATTGAAGAAGTCTGTAATAACATCTACACTATTTGCGTAACAGGGATATTGTACGGTGATGGGCAACCAGTTGGACTGAACTTTTGTGGTGAGTCGGCCAACTTGTCGTTCCCAGTCGTTGATGGTAAGTCCGTAAAGGTAAGGGCAGTTTTCTGCATAAACTCTTCGTTGTACGCTGCTGACGTCATCCCAAATAGTGATGACGCGCAGGCCTGCTTTCTCAATGTAACGTTGAGTGAGTTGTGTGTATGGTGTGATGAGTGCGCTGTTGTTTTGGCTGGCATAATAGCGGTAGTTGTGTGCATCGTAGGGCATTGCATAGCCCAGTCCGGATGGTCCGCTGACGAAGCAGTCGTTGGTTGTTGCCTTGCGGTAGTAGTAGTTAAGCATCATGGGGGCAAAGTCAACCAGTGCCGGGCTTATGGTCCAGTTCATGGGTATTTTGCCACGTCCGCTTTGTTCGAAGATTTTGGCCATTGCGTGCTGGCAATATTGTATGTTGTCGCCATCGCTGATATAGACAGCGGCATAGACTTTGTTTTCCAGTTTTCCACGTTTGGGTACAGGGGAGATCTTGATGGGTTTGTTTACTGCAGCATATACGGTAGTGTTTTCAAAGAAGTCGGCAGGAACAGTTGTGAGACCATACTTTGTTGCTGCGCCCATACCAGAGCGTTCCTCTGGGTACCATCCCAACACGATGTCGCGTCCGGGTTTCATGTCTTTGAGCATTTTGCTGAGCAAATTATTTTCGTTGGAGACGCGTGGGTCAAGGTAAACGCAGGCAGCACCGCAGGCAGCACCTATGTCGTGTACATAGGGAATGAGTGGTCTCTCGCTGATGAGGAGTCGGTGTGTGCATCGGCTCCAATAGTTGTTGTAGAGATGTGTGTAGATTTGGTATGCTGTTGTCATTGTAAGTGTAGTGAGGTCTTCAACGACAGGGAAGTCCATACCATTGGCAATGAGTTTTTCTCTGATTTCTGCCGTAACGGGGAGCAGACGCTCGAGTCCGGCAATGGTTACTGCAAGGTTAGCGTAGTGTTCGCTTTTCTCTGTGCTGTAGAGGACGAGACCTTTTATTTCTGATTTGTAAAGCTTTACCAGCGTGTAGGGTGTTGAAGTCGAGACGGCTTGAGTGCGCAGGCTGTGTGCTGTGGGCCACGTGCTCTGCGGTTCTTCATTGTGGTTGTAGAGCAGGATGCGAGGGCGTGTGCGGTTGATGATACCTTGCATGGTGCAGAACATGACGCGTTCTGTGTCGCTGAGTTTGGCCGCACTCATGTCGAGTGTCCTGATGGATGGTGTGGTCGTAGGCGGTAGGAAGAGGGGTAGCAGCCGGTCTTCGGGCCAAACGAGATCGCCTGCTTCCAGTATGCGCTGCCCACTGGTGTTGGTATTGTAAATGGTGTCTGTGAACGTTATTTTTTCAACTTGTTCTACTTCTGTGCGAAGGTTATCGCCGAAGGTGGTGGATGTTATCATCGTGGTGGGCTGTTGTGCCACGAGTTGTGTGGTTCCCGTTATGGCCAAGGCCAGTAGGAGTGTCTTTTTCATCTTATGTGAGAGTTATGAGGGTGGTGAATTAAAACTTTATCTTGGTAGAGAATGTTCCTACCTTGACAATGAAGATGCCTGTGCCAAGTGTGTTGCGGCTCAGTCGCAGTTCGCCGTTATGGAGTGGCGGTGTGGGGACTGTGCGTCCGTCGATTGTGTAGATGCGTGGTTCTGTGCCTTCGGGGATTCCTTTGAGGAGTGCTCCTCCGTTTTGGAGTATAAAACCGAAGCCTTCAAGCTTGTTGATGGCTGTTTCGTCGTCCTTTTTGCCGAACACGATTTCTTCTATATCGGTTATTTCAAATTCTACGGCGTCGGTTGTCTTTGGTTTGATGGTGAGTTTTCCTTTCTGGATTGTCACAACAGGACTTTCCTCGAATAGGATAGAAGCCGTGCCTCCGCCTATGGTTTTTACTACGAGTCCTTCACCGCCTTCGCTCACGGTGAGGAAGCTGATTTGTTTGAGTTCCTCCACTCGGGTTTGGATGCGAGTTCCATCTGTTTTCACGATGTTCATGACTTTCTCCTGTGCGTTTCCTGCGAAGGCGCATAGGGAGAGTAGTGCTGCGAAAATGGTCTTTCTCATTACCTTAAATATCTAATATTTTCTTTTACATTTTATGCCTGAGAACCCTATTTCGGCTCCCAGACATGACAAAGATATGGATTATTACGTATAGTACCAAAGATTTCTCTGTGTTTTTGTTTGTTTTGTATGTAAATTTTCACGTGTCTTTATTTGTGCCAAATGCAGTATTGTAACATTTTGAAAAAATAAATGATTTATTTTGAACTATGCTGACTTATTCGTAAATTTGCGGAGTAAATCTTGACAAACAGCATGGCAAAGAAAAACAATACTACCTCAATTGGATTTGAGGATGCGATATGGAGGGCTGCAGATAAGTTGCGTGGCAACCTGAATGCTTCGGAATACGAAGGTGTGGTGCTTGGCCTCATCTTCCTGAAGTACATCAGCGACAGATTCGAGGCGAAATACCAGGAACTCCTGCAGGACGAATATGCCGATGTGGAGGACAAGGACGAATACGAGGCAGATGGTGTCTTCTTCGTGCCTCAGGATGCGCGTTGGAGCGTCATCAGCCTTGCTGCACATACGCCCGAAATAGGCAAAGTCATAGATGATGCCCTCGAAGCCATCGAGCGCGAGAACCCCAAGTTGAAGGGCGTCCTGCCTGGCAACTATGCTCGCCCTGAACTCGACAAACGCCGACTGGGCGATGTGGTCGATCTCTTCACAAACATCCATATGCTGGCAAGTGGCGACGAGAAGGACTTGCTTGGGCGCGTCTATGAATACTGCCTGCAGAAGTTCGCCTCGATGGAGGGCAAGAACGCTGGCGAATTCTATACGCCTTCGTGCATAGTGCGTACCATAGTTGAGATTCTGCAACCCTATCAGGGCCGCGTTTACGACCCTTGCTGCGGCTCTGGTGGCATGTTTGTGCAGAGTGCAAAGTTCATACAGAACCATCAGAAAGACATCCAGAACATCAGCGTCTATGGTCAGGAAGCGAACCCTTCCACATGGAAGATGGCACACATGAATGTCGCCATTCGCGGACTGGAAGCCAACCTGGGACAGGCGTATGCCGACACTTTCTTCAACGACCAGCACCCGACGCTCAAGGCCGACTTCATTATGGCAAACCCGCCCTTTAACCTGAGCGACTGGGGCGCAGACAAACTGGAGAAAGACCCGCGCTGGAAGTACGGATTGCCCCCTGCAGGAAACGCCAACTTCGCTTGGATGCAGCACATGATTCACCACCTCTCGCCCGTTGGCCGCATCGGCCTTGTGTTGGCGAATGGCGCACTCAGCAGCCAGACTGGAGGCGAGGGAACGATACGCCAGAAGATAGTCGAAGCCGACCTGGTGGAAGGCATCATCGCGCTGCCCTCGCAACTCTTCTATTCAACGGGCATTCCCGTCTCGCTTTGGTTCCTCTCTCGCCATAAGCAGCAGCCGGGCAAAGTGCTCTTCATCGATGCACGAAACATGGGCACGATGGTGACCAGAGCCGTTCGCGAACTGATGCAGGAAGACATCCAGAAGATAGCAGAGACCTTCGAAGCCTATAGGAAAGGCACACTTGAGGACGAAGCAGGCTATTGTGCCGTAAAGACCTTGCAAGACATTCAGACTCAAGATTTCATTCTAACTCCAGGCCGCTATGTGGGCATCGCAGAGCAGGAAGACGACGGAGAGCCTTTTGCAGAGAAGATGCAGCGTCTGACCAGCGAACTCTCAGGCCTCTTCGCAGAAAGCCATCGCTTAGAAGAAGAGATCAAGAAACAACTCAGCAGCATAGGATTTGAAATAGGATAGACATGTGTGTGTTATCTAAATTAAGTTATGCAGATATTGTTGCCACTATTGCCTTAGTGTGGAGCTTTATCTTATTTGCTTATAACTATTTCTCGTCAAAAAGAAACGAGAAGAAATTTGAAGAACAAACTAAAACAATAAACGACTTCAAAAACGCTTACCAAAATCATCTAGATGCAGAGAAAAAAGAAAAAGAGGAGAACATACGAGGTTTACAAGAATCTATAAAGCAATCACAAAAGTTCATGAATGATTATTTTAAGAGGGAACAGGAGAGATTAGGTTTATGAAGTTCAAGAAGACAGAAAAGGAAATCATCGAAGCCATCGTTAAGTACGACGGAGAGGTGAAATCTCTGGCAGAAGTCATCAACAAAAGTGGCTTGCTGGAAGAGAGAGGTATAGCCTATGTCTCTTATGGAGGTAAAGGTACTATCTTCCTGAAGAACGACAAATATGATATTGATGACAAGGAACCTCTTGGCTATGTTGCAGATTTAGTATCGCTCATAAACCTGTTAATTGAAAAGCGATATATCATCACTATGCCACTTGAGAGCGGTCGAGAGTTAGTTATTGGTAGGAGGTCTTCTAGATGGTTTAAACCAGAATGGATTATTGTTGATGAAAGTGAATTCGTCGATGTAGATAATATGTTCTATTGGGTTGATTCAAAAAGAGCACAAATTTATTCTCCTGTTGATTGTCCTGAAAATGTACTTCCTGTTGGCAAGACCTTATACAGTTGGTTTACAGTTAGCCAAGAATTGAAAGACTTAGTTGAAAATAATTTCAAGACTGTGGAAGATATTCGGTTTGAAAAGCAACAATGGTTAACGTGGATATCGATTGGCGTGGCATTAATTATTGGCTTGCTTGGCATTTTTTGTAAATAGTATGGAAGAGTGGAAGGAATATAAAATAGGTGATATAGCCAAGACAAATACATCACAATATTCTTTGTCAGAGAATTGGGAAACTATTCAATATCTTGATACTGGAAGTATAACCAAAAATCAAATATCTGGTATTGAAGAGTTTTTTGGCAATATCGATTTACCGAGCAGGGCAAGGCGAAAGGTAAAACATGGAGACATTGTTTATTCATGTGTACGCCCCAACTTATGCCACTATGGGTATATAGACAATCCACCAGCAAACTTACTTGTTTCTACGGGTTTTGCAGTTATAACTGTTGACCCCAATATAGCTGATGCTCGTTATATATATTACTTCCTAACACAGAATAACATAGTACAGAGTCTTCACACTATAGGAGAGCAGGCAGTTTCGACTTATCCTTCCATCAAAGCCTCTGACATCGAAGATTTGTCTATTTTATTACCTTCTCTTCCTATTCAGCGCCAAATTGCTTCCATTCTTTCTTCTCTTGATGACAAGATAGAGTTGAACAGGAAGATAAATGCGAATTTAGAGGCTCAGGCTCAGGCTTTATTCAAGTCTTGGTTTGTCGATTTCGAACCGTTCAAAGACCAACCCTTCGTAGAAAGCGAACTGGGAATGATTCCTGAAGGGTGGAGAGTGGGAACGCTTGGAGAAATATGCAATCAGTCATCAATCAAAGTCGGTTGTCGTAATGATGTGAAGGTGCTATCTCCTGTCACAACAGGAAACCTTATGCTTTCGGAAGAATACTTTACGAAACAAGTCTTTAGTGAAAGTATTGCAAAATACAAAGTGGTCACAAAAGGAGCATTCGCATATAACCCTGCTCGTGTAAACATTGGTTCTCTAGGAAGAAATGAATATGATTTTGATGGAGCGGTAAGTCCAGTTTATGTAGTTTTCGAATGTAAGGATGGATATGAAAACTTCTTCGATTTATACAGAAGGACTGAACGATTTAAAACTGAAGTTTCATTACGAGCAATAGGAGGCGTAAGGCAATCTTTGAATTATACTGACTTTGCTATGATTCAGACTGTCATAGCCCCTCAGAATGTGATTGATGCTTTTAATCCTCTATTTGATAATATCAAAGTAACCCAAAGGCATTTAGAAAAAGAAAACTCTCGCCTTGCTTCTCTTCGCGATACGCTTTTGCCTCGCTTGATGAGTGGGGAACTGAAAGTCAATGAAGTCATTTAGGTTTTCTTAGAATTTCATAGGAGAACCTAAGAAGACCTAAGATTAAAAGAAAAAAACATAAGGATGGATTACGATACCAAAGGAAAAGTGCTGAAGAAAGCGGTTGTATGGAATGAACTCTATTTCTACCGCAAGAGTGATGCCATCTACCAACTGACGGTAGAGTTCTGCAAGCATTTCCTTCCTGCTCATGGCGACCGAACAGTAGATCAGATGGTACAGGCTGCCCGAAGTGGTAAGCAGAATATCGTGGAAGGAAGCGAGGATGGACAGACCAGCTCTGAGATGGAAATAAAACTGCTAAACGTGGCACGTGGCAGTCTGCAGGAACTGCGCCTGGACTATCAGGACTATCTCAATACGCATCATCTGCCGATGTGGCCAGCAGACAGCGAACGGCAGCAACGGCTTCGTGAATTCTGTCATTCTCACAACGACTACAGCGACTATGCTCCCTTTGTAGTGAAGATGAGCGACGAGGAAATGGCGAATCTGCTGCTTACCCTCTGTCACCAAACAGACAAGATGATGTGCTCCTATATAGAGAAACTGGAACATCACTTTGTGACCGAAGGAGGTATCAAGGAGCGCATGTATGCAGCCCGCACCGGCTACCGCCAGACAGTAGATGCCCATGTGCAGGCGCTGGAAGCAGAAAACCAACAACTGAAAACAAAGGTAAAAGCCTTGGAGGAAGAACTGAAGAAGGCTTTAGAGGAACTAGGAAATTCTAGGAAGCTTTAGGAAATCCTAAGAGATTCTAGGAAATCCTAGTTAATAAAAAAAATAAATACAAGCTATGGCTACCATTCAACTCACAGAGGAAGGCTACGAGAGGACGCTGATTGAACTGTTCCAAGAGCTGGGCTACGAGTACGAGTGCGGCTACGATGTGGAGCGCGACCACCGCAATCCGTACTACGAGACTGACCTGAAAGCCGCTCTTCGTCGTCAGAATCCCATGCTGCCAGATGATGTGCTGGAGGAAGCCTTCCGTATCGTCACGCATGTGAACGAGGGCATCCTGGAGCAAAGGAACGAAACGCTGACAGACTACCTGCAGAACGGCATCGAGGTGAAGCATAACGAAGACGGTCGCCCAAAGACGGCTCTGGTGCGACTCATCAACTACGACGACCCTCTGCAGAACCAGTTCAAGGTCTGCAACCAATGGACTGTGGTGGAGCACGAGAAGATTCGCTGCGACCTGGTGGTCTTCGTGAACGGATTGCCCCTGGTGGTGATTGAACTCAAATCGCCTACAAGGGAGGAGACAGACGAAGAGGCTGCCTATCTGCAAATCAAGCAGTATCAGCAGAAATGTCCCACCTTGTTCGTCTATAACGCTTTCTCTGTGACAAGCGACATGCTCACCTCGAAGGCTGGCACCATCACCTCGAAGGCGAATCGCTATATGGACTGGAAGAGCACAGACGGCGTGAATGTGACGAACGAAGCCATCCACTACGACACCTTCTTCCAGGGCATCTTCGAAAAGAGACGGCTCATCGACATCCTGCAGAACTTCGTCTGCTTCGACCACAAAGACGGACGAATCGCAAAGATAATGGGCGCCTACCACCAATACTTTGCTGTGAACAAAGCCCTCAGAAACACGGATGCTGCCATTGCTGGAGACGGCAAGATAGGCGTATTCTGGCACACTCAGGGCTCAGGCAAGAGCCTCTCGATGGTCTTCTATGTGCATCAGCTCGTACAGAAGTTCCCTGAATGCACCATCGTGGTTGTGACAGACCGCAACGACCTGGACCAGCAGCTCTACGAACAGTTTGCAGGATGCCAGAAGTTCCTTCGCCAAGAACCACAGCGTGTGGGCTTCGACCTGAACGAGAAGGGCAAACTCACCAAGACTGGTGGACGAGAAGACCTGAAGCGGAAACTGAAAGACCTCAGGACAGGCGGCATCATCTTCACCACCATCCAGAAGTTCGAGGAAGGCACAGGTCTGCTCTCGGAAAGGGAGAACATCATCGTCATTACAGACGAGGCCCATCGTTCGCAATATGGCGACGAATACTGGGATGTGAAGGCCCAGAAGATGAAGAAAGGCTTTGCCATGCTCATGCGCGAGGCCCTGCCCAATGCTTCCTTTATCGGCTTCACAGGCACACCCATCTCCGAACGCGACCGCGACACGAAGGAAGTCTTTGGCGAATACATCGACATCTACGACATGACGCAGGCTGTGGCCGATAAGGCTACAAGGCCAGTTTACTACGAGAGTCGCGTCATCAAACTGAATCTGAACAGTGAAGCCCTGAAACGGCTGGACGAGGAGTTCGACCTCCTGAAGGACGAAGGCGCAACAGACGAACAAATCCAAAAGGCTCGCCAGGACAATAGCGGACTGAAAGAGATACTCTGTCACCCCGACACTATAGAGAGTTTCTGTAAGGACATTGTGGAGCATTACGAGCTACACCGACAGAACGAACTGACCGGCAAAGCCATGATTGTGGCCTACAACAAGGAAGCAGCAGTCAGGATATACCGTAAGATTCTGGAACTACGACCGGACTGGACAGAGAAGATGCATGTGGTGGCAAGTGCTGCCAATCAGGACAAAGAAGAGTGGCACGATGTGATAGACGCACGAAGGAACAAGGAATATGCAGCCCTCTTCAAGGACGACAAAAGTCCCATGAAGATAGCCATCGTGGTGGATATGTGGCTGACGGGCTTCGATGTGCCCAGCCTGGCCACCATGTATGTCTATAAGCCAATGCGCGACCATAACCTGATGCAAGCCATCGCTCGTGTGAATCGTGTCTTCCCAGACAAGGAGGGCGGACTCATCGTTGATTATGTAGGCATCGCCCAAGCCCTGAAACAAGCTATGCACGACTATACCAGCAGAGACCGTCAGCAGTTTGGCGACCTTGACATCATGAAGACGGCTTTGGTGAAGTTCCAGGAGAAACTGGAAGTGTGTCGCGACTTGCTTCACGGCTTCGACTACGACGGTTGGTTTGATGGCTCGGATGCAGAACGCAGTCAACTGATAAAGGGAGGTGTGAACTTCATGCTGGGCGTGAAAGAACAAGACAGGAAGAAGAACTTCATCAAAGAAAGTCAGCTCCTGCATAATGCTCAGACGCTCTGCAAATCGCTTATCTCCGTAAAAGATAAGCAGGAAGTGGCTTTCATGGACGCTTTGAGAATTCTGTTGTTAAGGCTGGATGCGAAAGGCACACGAATCACTAAACACGACATCAACCAGCGCATTGCCCGTCTGCTGGAACAGAGTCTGCAAAGTCAGGGTGTGGAAGTGCTGACTCCTGGCGTAGAGTTCAATCTCTTCGACGAAAAGTTCCAAGAAGAACTTCGAAGGATGAGGGAAAAGAATCTCGCCCTGAAACTCTTGGAAGACCTGATGGTGGATCGTATTCGCAAATACGAACGCACAAACATCGTGCAAAGCCTGAAGTTCAGCGAAATGATGAACAACGCCCTTTCGAACTATCTGAAAGGCCTCCTCACCAACGAAGAAGTGATAGAAGAACTGCTCAGAATTTCAGCGGAGATAAAACGTAACGAAGAGGAGGGAGATGCACTTGGCCTGACAGCAGAAGAGAAGGCCTTCTACGATGCCCTGTCTACACCAGAGGGCGTCAGACATGCATATACGAACGAAGAGTTCATAAATCTGACTAAAGAACTCACCGAACAACTGCGAAGGAACAGAACCATCGACTGGAATCATAAAGAATCGGCAAGAGCCAAAATGCGTGTCCTCATAAAACGCTTACTGAAGAAATACCACTATCCGCCAGAAGGACAGGAACAGGCTCTGCAGACCGTTATGGAACAATGCAATAAATGGGCTGACAACGAAGAGAACTTCTACGACTCCCAAGTACCTTCTGCCGTAAATAAAACAATTGCCGTTTATTCCTTAAACGATCTTCCTCAGCCAATGGCTGCAGAAAATGATGTGAACGATTATCAGACTGTTGAAGACAAGTGATGTTATGATGTACTCTTATTTGCATGCAAGTTTCTCGTGCAAATAGACAATCATTATCTACACTCATAATGTATCGGATTATCAGTGTGTTAAAGACGTTCTAAAACTAAACGTGTAAAGTCGGCCAACTTCACGTGTGTAATTGGGCATTTTCACGTGTGTAGTCGGCCAACTTAACGTGTATGGTTGGCAAACAATGCCAGTCTGCTTTTTATAGTCCGAGAATGATGCCTGCTGTTCCGCAAAGCAGAATGATGAGGATTGCGCCGAGACGATAGACCTTTTGTGCTACAAAGGCAAAAACAAAAAGCATGATGCTCAAGCAGAAACGCCAGGGATTTTCGCTCATCGAACTGAAGTTTTCGGAATTCATCAGGAGTAGCGTGGCTGCAGCAATCAGGCCGACAACAGCCGGACGAAGCCCTGAAAAGACATGTTCCACCGATGGGTTTGAGCGATGCTTCATGAGGAACTTGCTGATAAACAACATCAAAGCAAAACTGGGAAGCACGACTGCAAACGTGGAAAGTAAACTTCCGAGTACACCCCACGCTGGAGCATAACCGGCATTGACCATAGCAGTGTAGCCTACATACGTTGCGCTGTTGATGCCGATGGGGCCTGGCGTACTCTGACTGACAGCCACAATGTCGGTGAACTGTCCCATTGTCATCCAATGATGATGTTCCACCACTTCGCCTTGTATCATGGAAATCATGGCATAACCTCCGCCAAAGCCGAAGAGGCCAATGAGAAAGAAGGTCCAGAAGAGTTGAAACAGAAGGGTTATCATTGAACAGATGTGGTTATTTTATACTGTTGAAATAGGGTTGGTTCAATTCTGTGCAAAATCGTCTTTCAGATATTTGCCATATACATAGCCAGCTACGCCGGCAACAAGGATAATGAAAATAGGACTCACGCCCATTATCCAGATCAGGAATGCTGCAATGACAGGAATCCACGCATTGTAGCGATTGAGTTTTGCACTCTTTGCCATACGAAACACCGGAATGGCTATAAGAGCCACAACGGCAGGACGTATTCCATGGAAAAAATGCGACACATAGGTGTTTTCTCTGAACTGCTGAAAAACAAGAGCAATAGTCAGGATGCAAAGAAAAGATGGCAAACAGGTGCTAACGGCTCCTACCATAGCCCCCTTGCCTCCATATAGTTTATTGCCTATGAAGATGCTAATGTTGACAGCAAAGATACCCGGACACGACTGCGCAACAGCAATCAGGTCGAGCAACTCTTCTCGGCTCATCCATTGCTTCTCGTCTACCACCTTTTGCTCGATGAGAGGTATCATGGCATACCCACCACCTATGGTGAACAGACCTATTTTGAAGAACGTCTTAAACAGTTCAAGCATGTCCTATAAATTGATAGTTTAGAAGGAAGTAAATCGTGTCTACTTCCTTCTAAAAACTACCGTTATTACTTCTTGTTCTCTACAATCCAGTTCTTAGCGTTGACGAATGCCTCAATCCAAGGTGTAACCTGATCTTCGGCCTTGCGCTCAGTGGGATAGTAACCGCATTGCCAGGGGAAGAACGCTCTTTCCAAGTGAGGCATCATTGCCAAGTGGCGGCCGTCGGCTGTGCAGATGCCTGCCGTTGTGAAGTCGCTGCCGTTGGGATTGGCGGGATAGCCTTCGTAGTTGTATTTGAGTACCACGTTGTAATCTTCTTCCTTGCCGGGCAAGCTGAACTTACCTTCGCCGTGAGCAACCCAAATGCCCAGTCTGCTGCCGCTGAGACTGCCAAGCAGAACACTGCGGTTCGTCTGTACAGTAAGACCTACGAAGCCAGACTCGAACTTGTGGCTGTCGTTGTGGAGCATGCGGGCTCTGTTCTTCTCGTTGTTGCTGCCTACAAGGCCAAGTTCTACCATCAGCTGGCAACCGTTGCAGACACCAAGTGAGAGAGTGTCGGGGCGGCTGTAGAAGCGGTCGAGGGCTTCCTTTGCCTTGGGATTATACAGGAACGCGCCTGCCCAACCCTTAGCCGAACCGAGGACGTCGCTATTGGAGAAACCGCCACAGAAGACGATGAAGTTCACTTCGTCGAGTGTCTCACGGCCGGTAATGAGGTCCGTCATCATTACGTCCTTCACATCGAAGCCGGCAAGGTAAAGCATGTAGGCCATTTCTCTTTCGCCGTTGGTACCCTTCTCACGAATGATGGCAGCACGTACGCCGCTCTTTTCTCTGCGGTCCGGGTTCAAGCCATACTGACTGAGTTTGCCTGTAAATGACGGCAAGAAGTTCCATTCGAGTGGCTGCTGGCGGAAGTTCTCATAGCGTTCCTTTGCCTTGCCATTGAAACTCTGCTTGCAGTCGAGCAGATATGATGTCTTATACCATACATCGCGCAAGTAGTCGATGCCGAAATGATATTGAGCACCATCCTTATCGATGAGAATATGACGTTCTTCGCATGGGCGGCCGATATTGATGTAACCTACACCAGCATCTTCCAGGAATTTCTTGACTTCTGTTCTGTTCTTGTCTGCAACCTGAATGACAACGCCAGGATTCTCGGCAAAGAGAAGTTTCACAAGGTCGTCGCACTTCATCTTGTCGAAGTTTGCCTCTATGCCGCCTTCTGTGTTTGCGAAACACATCTCCAACAGACAGGTGATGAGACCGCCGGCAGAAATGTCGTGACCGGCAAGCACCAATCCCTTCTTTATCAATTCCTGTACAGCGTTGAATGCGTCGCGGAAGTACTCCGGATCACGTACTGTAGGCACATCGCTGCCAACCTTTCCTTGTGTTTGAGCAAAGGCTGAGCCGCCAAGACGTAACTCATCGAAAGAGAAATCAATATGATATAATGTAGAAGCACAGTTCTGAAGAACAGGGCTAACTACTTTCTTAATGTCGCTTACTTGTCCGCCACTTGAAACAATGACTGTTCCCGGGGAGATAATCTTTGTGCCGTCGGGGTATTTCTGCGTCATAGAAAGACTATCCTTACCAGTGGGAACATTGATTTGAAGTGCGCAGCAGAAGTTGCTCAATGCTTCGACGGCTTGATAGAGGCGTGCATCCTCACCTTCCTGGGCACGGCATGGCCACATCCAGTTTGCACTGAGGCTGACGCTGTCGAGACCCTCTTCGAGTGGAGCCCACACGATGTTTGTCAGTGATTCTGCAACAGAAAGCACACTGCCTGCTGCGGGGTTTGCAAGAGCAGCCTGTGGCGCGTGGCCAAGAGCTGTTGCGATACCTTTTTCGCCACGATAGTCGAGGGCAACCACACCGCAGTCGCTGAGCGGCAACTGCAGTTCGCCCTGACACTGCTGGCGAGCAACCTTGCCCGTTACGGAACGGTCAACCTTGTTGGTCAGCCAGTCTTTACAAGCAACAGCCTCAAGTTGAAGTACTTTTGCGACCTTTTCGCTGAGGTTTTTCTCGTCGTAGGAAACGTTTTCGTAGGGGCGTTCTACGGTAGTGTCGCGCATAATGGTTTTAGGACTATGGCCGAACATTTGAGCCACATCGAGGTCGAAAGGACGTTTGCCGTCTCCTTGCTGGAAAGCGAAGTGGGCATCGCCAGTTGTTTCGCCAACAACATAAAGCGAAGCGCGCTCGCGTTCTGCTATCTTGCGTACGTGTTCGATGTGCTTTTCGTCGATGAGCAGGCCCATGCGTTCCTGACTTTCGTTGGCGATGATTTCCTTTGCGGAAAGGGTGGGGTCGCCAATGGGAAGTTTTGTCATATCAATAAGTCCACCGCACTCTTCTACGAGCTCGGACAGACAGTTCACGTGGCCGGCACTTCCATGGTCGTGGATGCTGACAACGGGATTTACTTCTTCTTCGCAAAGTGCGCGCACGAGGTTGCTGGCACGCTTCTGCATTTCCGGGTTGGCACGCTGTACGGCGTTGAGTTCGATGCCACTGGAATAACGGCCGGTCTCTACGCTTGATACGCTGCCGCCACCAAGTCCGATGCGGTAGTTGTCGCCACCTACGACTACAACTTTGTTGCCTTTCTGGGGCTCTTTCTTCAGGCAGTCGCGCTTTGTGCCGTAGCCTACGCCACCAGCCAACATAATGACTTTGTCGTAGGCGTATTGTTCGTTGCCTTCTTGGTGCTCGAATGTAAGTACGGAGCCGCAGATGAGTGGCTGGCCGAACTTGTTTCCGAAGTCTGATGCACCGTTTGAGGCCTTGATGAGAATCTGTTCGGGAGTCTGATAGAGCCATTTGCGGACGGGAAGAATCTGTTCCCATTCGCGTTCTTCCTCTGAGCGAGGATAGCTGGTCATGTATACTGCTGTGCCTGCAATGGGCCAAGAACCTACACCGCCACCCATACGGTCGCGAATCTCACCGCCTGTGCCGGTTGAAGCACCGTTGAAGGGTTCTACGGTAGTGGGGAAGTTGTGTGTCTCGGCTTTTATGCTGATGACGCTCTCAATGTCTCGTACTTCGAAATAATCGCTTGTGCTGTGATCCTTCGGTGCAAACTGCTCTACGACTGGTCCTTCTGCAAAGGCGACATTGTCTTTATAGGCGGAGATGATGTGATGGGGATTTTCTTGGGTTGTTTTCTTAATCATCTGGAAGAGTGATGACTCTTTTTCTTCTCCGTCGATGATAAATGTTCCGCCGAATATCTTGTGGCGGCAGTGTTCGCTATTGATTTGTGCGAAGCCGAACACCTCGCTGTCTGTGAGTTTTCTGCCAAGTTGGGCTTCCACACCATGCAGGTATTCTATTTCTTCGGGCGAGAGGGCAAGGCCTTCCTGCTCGTTGTATTCTTCGAGGTTTTCGATGTTGATGATGGGTTCGGGCTTACGCTCGATGGTGAAGATGTCCTGATTCAAGCCATGATAGAGGCGCTGAAGCATGGGATCGTAGTCGGCATCTTCGCTGCTTACAGCCCAGTATTCTTCGATACGGCTAATGCCGTCGATGGCCATATTCTGTGTGATTTCCACAGCGTTGGTGCTCCAGGGTGTTATCATTTCTCGGCGAGGACCTACGAAGTAGCCAGTCAGGTTTTGTTCTTCCTCGACGGTTGCTCCGCCATAGAGCCAAATGAGTTTTTCTACCTCTTCTGCAGTAAGTGCATGATTGGTTTCCGTAGCGATAATGCTCTGCTGCGGAGTCTTGAAGAAAGTTATCATCATTCTTTTAGATTGTTAGGTTTCTTTTGCGTGCAAAGTTACAACATTCTTTCGATATCTCCAATTTTCCTTCTCCAATTTTTAGTAGATTGTCAGTGACCACGCTGTATCGCTATAAAAATAATGGTTAACCGTTTCGGGCGAAATGGTTAACCATTATGTTGAGAAATGTTAAGCATTATTTATGATGTGACGTGCCTTGTTAGCGTACTTCTATGCGGTATGGAGTTGCAAAGCGGTAATCCTCACGCAGATACAGGCTGTTGCGATATACTTCGGCGCTGGGTTTGATGCGACCTTTGAAGACCTTTTTTCCACGCAGTTTTACAATGACATGCTTTGAGATGTCGAGCAGTTCGTTGCTCAAATATAGTGTCAACGAAGAGTAGTCCATTCGGGAAATGTTGATTGTGTTGCCCTTTACTGTTACATCCACACGTTTTCCGCGGCTCAGCTCCTCGCGAGGTGCTTCCAGCCAGTAGAACGTAGGCCGAAAGACGGCTTCCTGTTGCCAGATTATGTGCTTGGGCCAAGTCTGACGCTTGTATTGTGCCATCCAGGGTAGGGCGGCAGCATCTTCACGATCCATCCAATGTCCTTTGCCTTCGAGTATGTGTGTCTCGTGAATATATCCGTCCGGATGTGCGCCTTGCAGAGAGTCCATTACAAGGCCACGCTCTTTGTTGAGGTGGTTTCGGTCGTAGGCAGTATCGTTCGCTCCACACCATATCATATAAGGAGTATTCAGTAAATTCTCCTGCTTCACGTCGCCCGGATGACCCGCCATCATGCTGGCAGCAGCCCAGTGGTCTGCCATTCGTGGTGCCATTCGCCACACACCATCGCCACCAGCCGAATAACCAAGCAGATAGACCTTGTCGGGATTGACATCATAGTGTGCAATCATTGTTCGAATGAGTACCCGATACATGCTGTCAATGGGTTGCTGACACCACATGTCCCAAGCCTCAAGCGGCGAACGTGGTGCAACATAAACACCTTCCGTTGGGCGGTAAAGTCGCATCTGGTTGCGCCATTGTTGGTCGTTGACTTCAGGCGTGGTTCCGCCACCTCCATGCAGACTTATCCAAAGACTACGCCCTTCTGCAGGTTTTTCGCCATAAACCGTCCACCAGAGTTTCATGCTGTCTCCGTCCTGGCGTATGATGCTGTCGCGTAAAACTTCTGCCGTTGCTGTACGTAAAGAGTCGAGCCAATGTTGCTTTATCTTTTCGTAGTCCTGTGCATATAAGGTTGTCGAAAGAAATAAAAGCAGAATAAACCCAATACGATGTCTCATATTATATATTATATTATAATGTGTAAAAGCCCCAAATACGACTTGTTGCTTGATTCCTAATCCCTCAAATAAAACTATCCCATTTTGGAAATCTTCTGTAAGGCGTTTTCGTTGAGGATTCTAATCCTACGTCCGTCAAGTTCGATGAGCTTCTCTTGTGCGAAAGCACTCAGAGAACGAATGGCATTGCTCGTTGTCATATTGCTGAGGTTTGCCATATCCTCACGGCTTGGATGTATACATAGTGTGCAGCCATCTTCTTCCGTTCCGTAACTCTCTTTTAGGTAAAGAATACTTTCTGCCAGTCGGCCACGAATATGTTTCTGTGTGAGATTAACGGTTCTTGCATCGCTTTTGCCAAGCGCAATGGCCAGCCGACGAATAAAAAAATAACCCAGTTGCGGATTGTGAAGAATAAGGTGGCGTATCAGTTCGATAGGGATACTTGCAATGATGGAAGGTTCGAAAGCGGCAGCAGCAGTGACGTAGTTTTCATCAGAGAAAGCAGCGCGGTAGCCAAAATACTCCACAGAATTTACAACTCGTACTATTTGAGCTCTTCCGCCTACACCATCCTTGTATATCTTTACCTTGCCACTGACGAGGCATAGCATGTGCTTCGGAGTGTCGCCTTCGCTATATATGGGTTCGTTCTTTCGATAAGCGCGGACGGTCATCTTTTCCAATACCTGTTCGCGTTGTTCCGGCGAAAGCGCAGAATCCAAATCCGGTAACTTCTTGAGCACATCTTCTTTGGTTATCATGATTTTTTGAATTTTTATTCGCAAAGATACGTATTTTGCCATTTATTGCCAAGTGATTTTGTGTTTAATAACATCTTTTTAAGACTTATTTGTCTCTTTCTGCAGAAAAAGGGGATTAATGTTTTTACAATTAATTTAAATTGTGTAATTTTACAAGCAGATATAAGTGTTTTGAATTAAGAATTATAGTTAAAATATGAGTTATTTACGTTTTGACAAGACGCTGATGACAAATCTGCGGGAGTCGCTGCCAAAGGAGGTACTTCGTTCCAATCGTTCGGGTGCCTACAGTTGTACGACGCTAGTGGATTGTAATACGCGCAAATACCACGGTCTGTTGGTCGTTCCTGTGCCAGAACTTGATGATGAAAATCATGTACTTTTGTCAAGTCTCGATGCTACAGTCATCCAACATGGTGCAGAGTTCAATTTAGGTCTTCATAAGTACAATGGAGACAATTTCAGTCCGCGTGGTCATAAGTATATTCGTGAGTTCGATTCTCTTCAAGTGCCTACAACCACATATCGTGTGGGTGGTGTTATATTGAAGAGGGAGCAGATGTTCCAGCACTTCGAGAATCGCATTATTATACGATACACATTGGTTGATGCGCACAGCGAGACGACCCTTCGCTTGCAGCCCTTCCTTGCTTTCCGAAGTGTGCGCGAGTTTACTCACGAAAACGCTGGTGTCAATCGGAATTACAACCTGGTTCAAAACGGCATTTCTACATGCATGTATCCTGGTTATCCCAACTTGTACATGCAGATAAACAAGGAGAACGAGTTCGTTTTCCGTCCCGACTGGTATCGTGGGCTAGAATACCCGAAAGAGCAAGAGCGTGGCTATGCCAGCACAGAAGACCTTTATGTGCCCGGCTACTTCGAATTTAACATCAAGAAAGGCGAGAGCGTTGTCTTTTCAGCCGGACTTGAAGAGGTAGATACAAGCACACTTGCTGAATTGGCAGACTTTGAGGTAAGTGTTCGTACTCCGCGAGATAACTTCTACAATACTTTGGTCAATAGTGCTCATCAGTTCATCGTACATCGTGAGCATGAGGACTACGTTTTGGCAGGTTATCCTTGGTTCAAGTGTAGGGCAAGAGACATGTTCATTTCTTTGCCGGGCTTGACATTAACCAACGACGAAGTCGATAAGTACGAAGCCGTAATGAAAACGGCAGAGAAAGCCATACGTGAATTCATCGAAGGCAAGGAGTTGACAGTCAGTGTTACCGAAATGGAACACCCCGATGTATTGCTTTGGGCTGTTTGGTGTATACAACAATATTCAACATTTGTTTCCTTGGAAAAATGTGTTGAAAAGTATGGCGATTTACTCCGCGACGTTATGGAATGGCTACAAGCAGGAGGTCATCCCAATTTCCGTGTCGAGGAAAATGGCTTAGTCAGTTGTGAAGGCCGCGACAAGGCCGTTACATGGATGAACAGTACCGTTGGTGGTCGTCCCATAGTGCCTCGCACTGGATATATTGTTGAAATCAATGCACTTTGGTATAATGCCTTGATGTTCTGCGCAGAGGTTTGTCAAAAGAAATATAAGAAGTTCATTGGAAAACTCGAAGCGGCAGCAACACTTTGCAAAGAAAACTTTGCTCCGATGTTCTACAACGAGTTTGGCTACCTATGTGACTATTGTGTTGACGGCTATCGTAATTACGATGTTCGCCCCAACATGGTATTTGCGGTTGCACTGGAATACTCCCCGCTTGACAACAAGCAGCGCAAGAGCGTTCTCGACTATTGTACTAAAGAACTTATTACACCCAAGGGAATGCGTTCTCTCTCTCCGAAGAGTCACGGATACAATCCCATGTATGTAGGTCCACAGGTTCAACGTGACTATGCATACCATCAGGGTACTGCTTGGCCTTGGCTTGCCGCATTCTATATGGAGGCCTGCCTGAAATTGTTTAAAATGAGTAGATTGAGTTATGTGGACCGTCTGTTGGTTGGTTACGAAGAAGAACTCTTCTATCACTGCATTGGCACAATACCCGAACTCTTTGATGGTAATCCGCCTTTCCACGGACGAGGCGCAATTAGCTTTGCCATGAATGTTTCGGGCATTATGCGTATTGTAAAACTCCTTGATAAATACAATGAAGAATAACCAAAGGAAGGAACAGCAATGAAAGTATTAATGTTTGGATGGGAGTTTCCTCCCAAAATATACGGTGGTCTTGCCGTTGCTTCCTACGGCATCACAAAGGGACTAAGCCTGCAAGGCGATGTTGAAACAACATTCTGCTTGCCAAAACCTACAGGCCAGGAGGAGAAATTCCTCAAGATAATCAATATGAGTCAGGTTCCGGTTGTTTGGCGCGATGTTTGGTACGACAATATTATAGATCGTTTTGTTGGCCATACAGCAGAGGACTACTATCGTTTCCGAGACAATCTCTATGCAGATTTCAACTATCTGCAGGGATTGGATGATATGGGTTGCATCGGTTTTGCAGGAGGTTATCCTGGCAACTTGCATGAAGAGATCAATAATTTCTCCATTATTTCGGGTGTTTTGGCCCGAAGCGAACAGTTCGATCTTATACATGCTCACGACTGGCTTACATATCCCGCAGGCGTTCATGCTAAGATGGTAAGTGGTAAGCCGCTTTGCATCCATGTTCATGCAACGGATTTCGACCGTTCTCGTGGCAAGGTGAACCCCACGGTTTACAGTATTGAGAAGAACGGAATGGACCATGCTGACTGTATTATGTGTGTGAGTGAACTGACACGCCAAACGGTCATCAATCAATACCACCAAGACCCACGCAAATGTGTGGCAATGCACAACGCAGTCTATCCTCTCGACGAGGAAATTCGTAACATCGTACCCAATAAGAAGAAGGGCGAGAAGGTGGTGACTTATCTCGGTCGTATCACAATGCAGAAAGGACCAGAGTACTTCCTCGAGGCAGCAAAAAGAGTTCTTGAGCGCAGTCGCAACATTCGTTTCTGTTTTGCCGGTAGTGGTGACATGATGAATGCAATGATAGAACTGGCTGCAACCTATGGTATAGCAGACCGTTGTCACTTCCCTGGTTTCCAGCGTGGTAAACAAGTGTATGAATGCTACAAGAACAGCGATGTGTTTGTTATGCCATCTGTGAGTGAACCGTTTGGTATAGCACCTCTCGAGGCCATGCAATGTGGTTGCCCATCTATTATTTCGAAGCAAAGTGGTTGTGGCGAAATACTGAAGAATGTCATTAAAGTTGACTATTGGGACATCGATGCAATGGCCGATGCCATTTATAGCATTTGCCAGAATGATGCTCTTTACAACTACTTGTCCGAAGAAGGCATAAAGGAAGTAGACCAAATCACTTGGGAGAAGGTAGGTTTGCGCATTCGCGAATGTTACAACCAACTTACAGGTCGCGGCTGGTTCGATAATGGGGAATACCTCAATGCCGTTAAGAATATATAGTAACAAGTCATTATAAAATACATACAGCGATGAAAACAATATGTTTATATTTCGAGATACATCAGCCAATCCATCTCAAACGTTACCGTTTCTTCGATATCGGTACAGACCATTATTACTATGACGACTACGAGAACGAACGTGTTATAACAGAACTTGCCGAGAAGAGTTATCTGCCTGCATTGCAGACAATGCTCGACATGATAAACGAGAATGGAAAGACATTCAAGGTTGCTTTCAGTATCAGTGGCGTATCTCTGGAACTTATCGAGCAATATGCCCCCGAGGTGCTCGACCTCTTACAGCAGTTGGCAGCAACAGGTTGTGTTGAGTTCTTGGCAGAACCTTATAGCCATGGTCTTTCCTCTTTGGGTAATGTGGAGAATTTCTTGTCCGAGACAAAGCGTCAGGCAAAGAAGATAAAGCAACTCTTTGGTCAGAATCCCAAAGTGTTCCGCAATAGTTCACTCATTTACAATGATGAAATTGGTGCTATGGTGGCAGATATGGGTTTCAAGGGCATTATGGTTGAAGGTGCAAAGCATATCCTTGGGTGGAAGAGCCCACACTATGTATATTCTTGTGCTCAAGACTCTCGTCTCTCACTTATTCTTCGCGATTATAAGCTTAGCGACGATATCAGCCTTCGCTTCAATGATGCCTCATGGGCTGAATATCCACTTATGGCAGACAAGTGGCTTGGTTGGGTTTCAAGCCTTCCAGAGGGAGAGGATGTTGTAGGCATTATGATGGAACTTTCTGCTTTAGGTTTCTATCAGCCACTCAGCAGCCATATCCTCGATTTCCTTCGTGCTCTTCCTGTTCTTGCAAAGGATATGAACATCCAGTTTGCAACACCTACAGAAATACTTGCCAAGTACAAACCAGTTGGTCCGCTCGAGGTCATATACCCAGTTTCATGGAATGACGAAGAACGCGACACCAGCAGTATGCTTGGTAATGGCATGCAACGCGAAGCCTTCAATAAACTTTATGACGAGAATATCGTTGGACGAATTCTTGCTTCTCGCGATCGTCGTATTCAGCAGGATTGGGATCGATTGCAAGCAACAGACAACTTCCGTTTCATGACAACGAAGAACAATGGAATGGGTAGCAATCGTGGCATCTATGATAGTGAATACGATGCCTTTACGAACTACATGAACATCCTGGGCGACTTCCTTAAGCGCGTTAAAGACATGTTCTCCGATACCGTTGAAAACGACGAGTTGAACAGCCTCTACACTCAGATTGCAAACATGGATGAGGAACTTAATGTCAAGGAAAATGAAATAAGTCGTCTCCGTGCTCGTCTCAAGAAATACGATACTCTTGAAGAGAAAACAGTTGCAAAGGAAGAATCTAAAGCAAAGCCTGCTCCTAAAAAGGCTGCGCCGAAGAAAGAGCCTAAGGCCGAGCCCAAGGCAAAATCAACCAAGCAAGAAGCAAAAGCTCCTGTAGCAAAGACCGAACCAAAGGCAAAACCTGCTGCAAAAGAGGCCTCTTCAAAGAAAAAGGCTTCTGCTAAGAAATGAGGGACATCCCTATATTAAGTATAAATGGATCAGACAGCAGTGGTCGCTCGGGTATTCAAGCCGATATCCAGACCATTGCCGCTTTAGGAGGTTATGCCCTCACCGCAATCAGTTGCGTTGGGGGCTATGCCTTACCTACAGATGTTTTATTGTCTCAGGTCAATAACATTCTTACCACTTTACATCCGAGAGCCATTAAAATAGGACTCCTGAAGGATTGTGAGACCATTCGGTTCTTGCGAGACGAAGTCGTTGCAACCAGCCGTCTTGTTCTTGCTCCTGGCATCTTTGATGCAGAAGGAACGCAGATGGTGTCGGACGACGTAATAGATGCCGTTTTGAAATACCTGCTTCCCGAAGCATTACTTTTGATGCTTCGACAAAAAGATGCAGAGAAACTTCTTGGTTTATCAATCAAGACCGACGAAGACATGATCGAAGCAGCCAAGAGGTTCCAAGCCATGGGAGCAGAATGGGTGCTACTTCGTGGAGTTCGGCATACACCGGGACGCCTTACAGCTCTTCTGTTCGGAAAGGATACCACACAATTCTTTACGTCCTATAATACAGAGGGCTGGCAACGTCATGGTGTTGCCGGAGCACTATCTGCAGCTATCACCACACGCTTGGGAATGGGCGATGATGTCCCTACAGCCATTCGTAATGCCCACGACTTCATCCATTCGCAGGTAGTCTATGCAAAGGAGAACGATGCGAGAAACAGGCGTTCCATCGACCTATATAATGCATTTGTCAGTCTCGTGGCCGAATATTACAGAGATGCCCACGATGTTCGGTTCTATGCCGAGAAGCTTTGCATCACACCTCGTTACCTTTCTGACGTTACAGACAAGGTAGTCGGAAAGACTCCCAAACAAATTATTGCCGACTACCTTATCAACGAAGCCAAGAACCACCTCGCCACCACCCGTCTCACAATACAGGAAATTGCCGACAAACTCGGTTTCTCCTCACAAGCCCTCTTTTGCAAATTCTTCAAGATACAAGAAAGCACTTCCCCCAGCACATATCGCAATCAAATGAAATAGAACCATGAAAATCAATACATAAAATGATAGATAAACAAACACGTGAAAGAATAATCACCCTTATTCGTAGAGAAGTTGTCCCAGCCATAGGGTGTACAGAACCGATGGCTGTTGCACTTTGTACAGCCAAGGCCACAGAAAAGTTAGGTCATTGTCCAGAGAAGATCGAAGTCTGTCTGAGTGCAAATGTACTTAAGAATGCCATGGGGGTAGGTATCCCAGGCACCGGTATGATTGGCTTGCCCATAGCTATTGCTGCAGGTTCACTTGTTGGCAAAAGCGAATATCAACTCGAAGTTTTGAAAGACCTAACACCCGAGACACTGGAAGATGCTAAACGCTATATCGACGAAGGTCGCATTTCTATCGACTTGAAGCGTGGCCAATGCGATAAACTCTACATAGAGGTAACCTGTTCCGCTGAAGGTCAAAGTGAAACAGCAATTATAGCAGGAAGTCATACGAATTTTGTTTCCGGCGATGCAAGTTTTAACGATACATCAGCAGAAACAGACGACGGAGATATCGTATTGGATATGCACATGGTTTTCGATTTTGCCACAACAGCTCCGCTCGACGAAATACGCTTCATCGACGAAGCACGCCGTTTGAACATGGATGCAGCACGTGAGGCCCTGAAAGGTAATTATGGCCACAATCTTGGTAAAACCATAGACCGTCCAATGGCAAAAGGCATTTTCGGCCATACCATATTCTCTCATATCATCTCGAGCACAGCCTCAGCCTGCGATGCACGTATGGGTGGAGCCATGATACCGGTTATGAGTAACTCGGGTAGTGGCAACCAAGGCATCTGTGCCACCAATCCCGTTTGCGTCTTTGCTAAAGAGAATGAGAATACAGAAGAAGAACTCATACGCGCACTGATGCTCAGCCACCTTACAGCTATCTATATCAAACAGTCATTGGGCAAATTGTCAGCGCTCTGTGGTTGTGTCGTAGCATCCATTGGCAGCAGTTGTGGTATTACCTATCTTATGGGTGGTAATTACGAGCGAGTCTGCGCATCAGTGAAAAACATGATTGCCAACCTTACAGGCATGATATGCGACGGTGCCAAGCCAGCATGTTCCCTTAAGATAACCAGTGGCGTCTCTACGGCAATGCTTTCGTCTTTACTTGCCATGGAAGGCAAGTGTGTTACTGCTGAAGAAGGCATTGTCGATGATTCCGTCGATAAGAGCATACACAATCTCACCAGCATAGGAGCCAATGCCATGGCTTGGACCGACGATATGGTGCTCAACATTATGACGAACAAAGATTCGTAAAGACAGACGATTGCAATTTTCAGCACAATGTTTTACCAAATGGGAACGGACGATTGTTCGTTCCTTTTTTGAATCCTACCTTTGCAGCACGAAAGCAAATCGTAAATGGTTAAATGATTAAATGATAAACACATGATGGAAGACCGTACAATTCTTAACCGCCAACTTGCACAGATGCTCAAGGGCGGTGTGATAATGGATGTAACAACACCCGAGCAGGCACGCATAGCCGAGGCTGCCGGTGCTTGTGCAGTAATGGCCCTCGAGCGTATTCCTGCCGACATCAGAGCAGCAGGCGGCGTAAGCCGAATGAGCGACCCCAAGATGATAAAAGGCATACAAGAAGCCGTAACAATTCCGGTGATGGCAAAATGTCGCATCGGACATTTTGCAGAGGCACAGATTCTCGAAGCCATAGAAATCGACTATATCGACGAGAGCGAAGTTCTCTCTCCTGCCGACGATGTCTATCACATCAACAAACGCAATTTCAAGGTACCCTTTGTCTGTGGAGCCAAAGACCTTGGCGAGGCACTTCGTCGCATCAACGAGGGAGCAACCATGATACGCACAAAGGGCGAACCTGGCACTGGAGATATAATTCAAGCAGTTCGCCATATGCGTATGATGCAGAGTGAGATACGCCGCCTTGTATCTATGGCAGAGGATGAACTTTACGAAGCAGCAAAACAACTTCAAGTGCCATACGAATTAGTTCTTTATGTACACCAAAACGGCAAACTTCCTGTCGTAAATTTTGCTGCCGGAGGCGTGGCAACACCAGCCGATGCAGCTCTCATGATGCAGCTTGGCGCCGAAGGTGTGTTTGTGGGTAGCGGCATTTTCAAGAGTGGCAATCCCGAGAAGCGTGCACAGGCCATTGTGAAAGCTGTAACAAACTATAATAATCCCACCATTCTTGCAGAACTCAGCGAAGACCTCGGCGAAGCGATGGTCGGCATCAACGAGAGCGAGATAGAACTCTTGATGGCCGAGAGAGGAAAATAACATTCCTCATCAAAACCCCTCTACGAGTAGGAGAGTAAAAGGTTAGTTATATGAAAATTGCTATACTTGCACTTCAAGGAGCTTTCGCTGAGCACGAACAGATGTTCAGGAAACTTGGGACAGAGACTACGCTCATCCGGAATCTGGACGACTTCAATTCAAACGTCAATAAGTCTCCCTCCTCTGGAGTAGGTTGGAGTAGGGTAGTCATTCCTGGCGGTGAGAGTACAGCCATGATGCGTATTATGAAGGACTTAGGTCTCTTCGCCCCTCTGCGTCAAGCTATACTCGGTGGAATGCCCGTCTTTGGAACCTGTGCAGGCCTCATCATGCTCGACAAAGCTCATCTCGATGTGATGGACATCAAAGCAAAACGTAATGCCTATGGCAGACAGCTCGGAAGTTTCAATGCCAAAGCAGATTTCAAGGGTATAGGGGAAGTTCCCATGACGTTCATTCGTGCCCCTTACATTATGGAAGCCGGTCCGGAAGTGGAAATACTCGCCAGTGTCGATGGCAAGGCAGTTGCAGCGCGACAGAAGAATATGCTTGTCACCGCTTTTCACCCCGAACTGACAGATGACACCCGCATCCACCAGATGTTTGTAGACATGGTAGCAAATAGTAGGTAATAGAATAGGATAAATAAGTAAAGTAGGTTTTTCTTCGATTTATCCCCTCCGTTTGCCCATTCGGAAGTTACAAATTAATAGGTTTCTACATGTTTTTTCATGTAGAAGCCTATTTTGTTGTTATATTATTATATCTTTGCGTGATATAGAAGATTTTCTCTTTCTAAGAAAGAGCTTCTGTATAATGACTACTAAAAGTATCAAATAAGACAAAGTTCAAAAAATAACCGTCACCAGACACCGACTCAAAATGTCCGACAATATATCACAAGCCAATAACAAACGAATTGCGAAGAATACATTGATGCTCTATGTTCGTATGATCATCAACATGGCTGTATCGCTCTATACTTCGCGAGTGGTGCTTGAGGTGCTTGGTGTTGAAGACTTTGGCGTGTACAATGTTGTTGGCGGAATTGTAGGAATGTTTGCCTTTCTTAACTCTACAATGAGTAGTTCTACATCCCGTTTTATTACATTTACTCTTGGAGAAGAAGATAAAGAAAAACTTAATTCTACATTCAATGCTGCATTAATAATTCACATATGTATTGCATTGTTGGTGATTGTAATAATAGAGTCTATAGGTCTATGGTTTCTATATAATAAATTAGTTATTCCTGAAGCGAGAATGAATGCTGCATTTTGGGTCTTGCAACTATCCGTAATCACCTCGTTCTTCAGTATTACTCAGGTACCATACAACGCATGTATAATAGCTCATGAAAAAATTGATCTTTATGCATATATCGAAATTTTCCATGTTTTACTAAAGCTCATAGTTGTTTATGTGTTGATTATCGGAGAGATTGACAAACTTATCTTATATGCAATACTAAATCTGCTTGTTTCTGTCTTTATTATGTTTGTATATAGAATATATTGTATACGGCATTTTGAAGAAAGTCATTTTCAATTGAAAACAGATAAGCAAATATATAAGTCTATGCTTACATTTTCTGGTTGGGATTTACTAGGGCATTTTGGATATACATTTAGATATCAGGGATGCAATATGGTCTTGAATATGTTTTTTGGGGCAATAGTAAATGCGGCAGTAGGGATTACTTCAACCGTTCAAGGGATACTACTACAGTTCTCAAATAACATCACTATGGCGGTCAAACCACAAATTATCAAAAGATACTCTGTGGGAAATGTTAGTTCAATGCTTAATCTGGTATATAGTTCTATAAGATTGAACTTATTCATGATACTATTAATAACAATTCCCATAGTTATAGAAATTCCATATTTACTTTCTTTATGGCTAGTGGATGTGCCTGAGTATTGTGCGGTATTTTGTCAGATGGCATTATGTGCTAACGTTTTATCTTCATATTCTCAAGTCGTTTACATAGCGATTCAGGCTACAGGCGATTTAAAACAAACAAGTATTAATAGAAATATCATTTATGTATCAACCCCAATTGTACTTTACGCTCTCTACCTTTGGGGATTTCAAATTCCGACAATCACATACGTATTGCTGTTATTGGGACAGTTTATACAAAGCATTCTAGATGTTAATATATTGAAAAAGAAATTCCCGCAGTTATATATCTCGAAACTTTTTTTTGATTTCCTAAAGATTTTCATAATAATCATTCTCACATCCGTTTTGTGTCATATTGTATGTTTTAATATTTCCTCTGGCATATATAGACTAATATGTGTGTTCGTATTATCTTCAAGTTTATTAATTATTTTATTTACTGCTTTTATATTTAGTCTTCAAGAACGATTATATGTAAAAGACTTATTGTTACGATTCTATGAAAGAATACATAATTAACCAATACCGGAAAATTCGATATAAAATATGGCGTCGCAAATACATCAAAAAGTATTCTGCATTAAAATGCTTAGGCATCAATTCCTACATTTGTGATGGGGTAGGATTTAGTAGCATGCAAAATATCAGTATTGGCAATCATGTGTGGATTGGACATAGATGTAATTTAGATGGAAGCGGAGGACTTTCAATCGGTGATGGAACAATTATTGCTCGTGAAACTGAGATATTGACTAGGAATCATTATTTTCAGGGGGCTGATTTACAGGAGATACCATATGACAAGCGTTTTATAAACAAAGCAGTAACAATTGGAGAGAATGTGTGGATTGGAATAAGGGCTATTATCACTCCTGGAGTTAATATCGGTGAAGGTGCGGTCATCGGTGCGGGATGTGTTGTTACAAAAGATGTTCCACCATTAGCTATAGTTGGAGGAAATCCATTCCGAATCCTTAGATTTAGAGATGAAAAACAATATTATGAGCTAAAAAGCAAAAACAAGATATATCTTAAAGAGAACTATAATTATGATATTTCTCCAGAACGAACGAAATGAAGAATGTATCTGACATAAAAGATTGCTTTGGGTGTGGTGTCTGTGCGATTGTCTGTCCTAAGAAGATTATTGATATTAAACTCAATAAAGAAGGATTCTATGCGCCAGTTGTGGACGGACAAAACTGTATTGAGTGCGGACAATGTGTAGCCGTTTGTTCCTATTCGTCAGGCACAATTGCTCACCAATCTTCGATTAAAGGATTGTATTCTGCATACAGTTTGTCTGCTGAGAACCGAAAGAGTTCTACGAGTGGGGGGATTGTATATGAGATAGCACTTTCCATGATAAAGAAGGGGTATGAGTTTTGTGGCGTACGTTACAATATAGAAAAACATAGAGCAGAACATTACACAACTCATTCGGAAAGTGAAATAAAAGCCAGTCAAAAATCAAAATACTTGCAGAGTTATACGATTGATGGGTTTTCTCAATTAGATTTTCATGGAAAGAATGTTGTAGTTGGAACACCATGTCAAATAGATTCAATAAGACGTTTAATAAAAAAACGTAAATCAGAAGACAATTTCGTGTTGATTGATTTCTTTTGCCACGGAGTTCCCTCATATAATTTATGGAGATCATATCTCAAACACACACAATTATATGACATTAAAAATGTCCAATTTCGTAGCAAAGAAGACGGATGGCAGGAATCAACGTATATTATTATTATCAGCAAGTTACGAATATGGAAATCGAAAATGATAAATGGCGATTTGTTTTATAAATTTTTCTTAGGTAACCGTTGCCTCAATAAGCCATGTTATGATGACTGCAAATTTAAAACAATCAATTCTTCCGCAGATATAAGAGTTGGAGATATGTGGGGAAAGAAATATTGTACCAACCAAGAAGGAATAAGCGCAGTAATTACCTTTACAGAAAAAGGAGAGAATATTGTACGATCGTTATCAAATTGTTCTATCCGAGATGAATCTATAAATGATGTATTAGGAATACAAATGCGTAAGAATGCTCAAAGGCCATTATCCTATAAATTTGTGATTAATTCTTTGAAAAAGAACAAGCCTTTGACATTTATTAATTTTATAGCTTCTTTAATAGAATTGCCTAATAAATCAAGAAAGAAATTTATATATATTACAAAAAGACTCAAACAGTTATTTTGTTAAATGAAGATTAAGACTATCACATGCCATGATGTGTATAATCATGGGGCTTCGCTTCAGGCATATGCCTTACAGACATATTTGAGCAGTTTAGGACATGATGTGGAGATCATAGACTATAAGCCGGACTATTTAATCCACTATAAGTTATGGGTTGTGGCCAATCCTGTATATGATCATATTTTCATTAAACAACTTTATATCCTTGCGAAACTTCCTGGAAGATTAGTTGCTTTTCGCAAAAAGCATAAATTTGACAAGTTTACCCAGAAATATCTTCGACTGACATCAAAGCGATATCATAGCAACGAAGAATTGAGAACTAATCCTCCCAAGGCTGATGTATATATCGCTGGCAGTGACCAAATATGGAACACGCTGTTTCAGAATGGACGTGATGCCGCTTTCTATCTTGATTTCGCTCCAAAAGGAACAAAACGAGTCGCTTATGCAGCAAGTTTTGCAACCAAAGATGTTGTTGAGGAGTACAAGCCTTTTGTCCGCAGAATGTTGCAAGGGTTTGATAGTATTTCTCTTCGAGAACGCATATCACTGCCGCTTTTGGAATCTTTGGGGCGAAATGATGGCGTGGCTGTATGTGACCCCGTATTCTTGCTTTCCAGAGAGCAATGGGATAAAATATTGCCCACGTCTTCAATCGAAGAGAAATATCTGTTGGTGTATGATACAGAACAATCTAATAAGATAAGAGACATAGCCCTTTCAATTGCAAAAGAAAGGAAACTGAAGATTTATAATATCAGCGGTTCCCCAAAAAGTTATGTTGACAAAGATCTCTGGGCATCATCTCCAATAGACTTTGTACAATTAATCCGCGATGCAGAGTTTATTGTTTCTAATTCTTTCCATGCCACAGCTTTCTCTCTTATCTTTCATCGTGAGTTTTGTGTGGTAAATCGTTCAGAAGCCATCAATGAACGAATGTTGAGTCTGCTGGAACAATATGGATTGCAAGACAGACTGGTTACTGATAATTTAGAGAGATTGTCAACCTCTATTAATTATGGTAAGGTACAACCGAAGATTGAACAAGATATTGATGCATCCAAACTATATCTTCAAGATACATTCAAATAACATAGATAAATAGAAATACGATAAACATGACAGAGTTCCAAACAATTTTACTCGATACATTCAAAGCGTTTGCTCGCTTTTGCGATGAACATAAATTAAAATATTTTGCTATTGCAGGTACAGCATTAGGGGCATATAGACATCAAGGTTTTATCCCTTGGGATGATGATTTGGATGTTGTTATGAAACGAGAGGATTACGAGAAATTAATTTCAATAAAGAAATGGGAAACATATAAAATATCTCATTTTCTCGATGGCGAGTTCCCGGAGCCTTTCGCCAAGTTCTATAGTACAAAGTATAGCATTTGGGAGAATAAGCGTTATCCGGTCATTGTTGGTCCTTGGGTAGATGTTTTTCCTATTGATTTGGATGATAGTATTCATCCTCACACTTCACTTCAGAATGAATTTAACCAAACACGTTGGAAATATAGGAAAACTATTGAATATATACCATGGGGCGAGATAGGTTATGATATAATACATCTTCGTGGACTGAATGCATGGATAAAACTTGTTCAAAAAGTGTCGATGCCTGTAATGAAAAAATATTATCTACACAAGCTGAAACAATTGACCAATAAGGCATCGTCTATTCAAGAAGGAGATTTATATGTCCACTATGGTAGTTTCCCTGATCGCCATGAGCGTCGTTTCTTCGACGAGGGCTATGATGTTTTACCATTTGAAGACACCAAGATTCGTGTGCCAAAACACATTGAAGATTATCTGGCCTTCAAATTTGGTCCTAATTATATAACACCACCTCCTCCTGAAAAGCGTTTTGGTCATCATTCAGCATTTTATACAAATCTTAAAGAGCATAAAACGGTTAAAGAAATCATAAAAGAAAAAGGGAACGATTTTGAGACCGATAAAATAATTACAATAAAAAGTTTAATTAATACATTAAAAAGTAAAAAAAGTTATTAAATCAAGTCTTATTTGTTTATGACAAAAGTCATCACATATGGTACATATGACCTATTACATCAAGGTCACATTAATTTGCTCCGTCGTGCAAAAGAATTAGGCGATTATTTGATTGTAGGTGTCACTAGTGATAGTTTTGATTGTGAAAGGGGCAAGTTGAACGTTCGAAATAACGTCCTTGAGAGAGTTGAGGCTGTAAAAGCAACAGGATATGCCGACGAGGTAATTATTGAAGATTACATCGGTCAGAAAATTGATGATATTCAGAAATATGACATTGACATTTTTGCTATAGGCTCAGATTGGATAGGTAAATTTGATTATTTGAACGAGTATTGTAAAGTGGTGTATCTTCCACGAACAGAAGGGATTTCCTCTACTATGCTTCGTGAAGAAAACCAGAATACATATCACTTCGGTATAATTGGTAGCGGACGTATAGCAAATCGCTTTGTTCCAGAAACAAAAGTGGTAAATGGTGCCAAAGTCGTTTCTGTACTGAACCCAAACATATATGAGGCAAGATTGTTTGCCAAAACACATGGAATAGAAGCTTATTCAGACTTTGATTCTTTTATTGAGAAAGTAGATGTTGTGTATGTTGCCTCACCTCATTTGACTCATTATGAATATGTGAAGAAAGCATTATTGGCAAATAAACACGTTCTTTGTGAGATACCATTTATGCTTAGTAAAGCTGAAGCATTGGAACTCCATGGATTGGCAGAGGAACGAAATCTTGTTCTCTTGGAAGCGAGCAAGACAGCCTACTGCCCAGCTTTTGGACATTTAGTGACATTAATAAAGAGTGGAATAATTGGTGAGGTTGTGGATATAAAAGCATCATTAAGCAAGATGGTAGTCCCCCCAACTCGTGAATTGGATGCCAAACAGGCTGGTGGTGCTATGACCGAACATGCTCCTTTGACCGTCATGGCAATTATAAAATTACTTGGTGTAGATTGGAAAGATGTTAATTTCCACACTAAGAAAGAAAGTGGAGTTGATGTGTACACAAAAGGCATTATTAATTATCCACATGCTACGTCCTCTTTCACTCTTGGCATCGGTGTAAAGACCGAAGGTAATCTTGTGATTTCTGGCACAAAGGGCTATGTGTATGTTCCTGCTCCTTGGTGGCTTACCGACTACTTTGAGATAAGATACGAGGATCAAACCAAAAACAAAAAATTCTTTTATAGTTACGATGGTGAAGGATTGCGCTATGAGATTCAGGAATTCCTCTCAATGATAGTAAACGAACGTCGCAGTTGTTATAAATTGCGTCGACGAGAAAGCGTAGCAATAACTGAGATTATAGAGAAGTATCGAAATGGAGAAAATGTTATAGAGATATGATTAAGAAGATACTAATAGTTGGTGGTGCCAATGGAATAGGTCTTTCAATTGCTCAAGAATTAGCAAAACGTGACACTACAGAAAAAGTATACATTGTGGATAAAGCTCAGTTGCAGAAGCGATATACTCATCATAAGATTATATCATATCAATTTGATTTAACTTCAGATGATTATTGTTTTTTTGACCAATTTGCAGATATTGATGGATTAATGATAACGGCAGGGTTTGGACGTTTGGCTTTATTTAAAGATGTGACCGAGCAACATATCATTGATTCATTCAACGTGAATACCATACCCGTGTTGCGTCTTATTAAACGATTTTACGGAAAGTTGGAGGGTAATACCGACTTCTATTGTGGAGTAATGGATAGTATCGCAGGTTGGATGTCATCGCCTTTTTTTGCGGTATATGGAGCGACCAAGGCGGCATTAAAGATATTCATTGAAAGTGTAAATGTAGAGTTGAAGAAAAGTGGTTCAAAAAATATAATTTTAAATGTTTCCCCGGGGACGATTAAAGGCTCGGCTTTTTATGGCGCAGAAAATGATTTGCAAATTCTTCGTGGTTTAACTATTGATATTATTCAACAGCTAGAATCAAAAAAAGATTTATATATTCCCCAGTATGATGAAACCTTCAAAGAAGTGCTGCAACGTTATTATGATGATTTTCGAAAAGAAGGTGAACATAGTTATGAATATAAGTTGAAGAGTTCTAGATTATGAATAAGCCTCGAATCTTTATACAATTTCATTATATGGAGCTTGGTGGTGCGGAGATGGCTCTTATAGGGCTCCTGAATGCTTTCGATACCAGTCGAGTTGATGTGGATTTGTTTATCAATCAGCACACAGGACCATTGATGCGTTTGATTCCGTCAAAAGTGAATCTTCTTCCTCAGATTCCTTCGTATTCGGCTATTGAGCGTCCCATGAAAGACATCATTCGTGAGGGACATTTGCTCATCGCTGTGGCTAGGTTATGGGGAAAACTTCGCTATCGGTTGTATCTTAGATCCTTGTCATCAGGTAGTAGACGAAGAGATGGTAGCAGTACCCAGTATATCTTCGATGCCGTATCTCCGCTTTTGCCATCGCTTCGAAAACTCGGTCATTATGATATGGCCATCAGTTTCCTTGATCCGCCACATATTGTTCAAGACAAAGTAGATGCTGCTATCAAATTGGAATGGATACATGCAGATTTCTCCACTATTCATATGGATATTAATCGTTGTGGGAAAAGATGGGAAAAAAACAATTATATCATATCCATATCCGATGCTATCACTAACCAGTTTCTCAAGACGTACCCCACACTTGCCAATAAGATAAAGGTTATTGAAAACATTATTTCGCCAGATTATGTCAGACAGCAAGCGGTAGCCTTTGATGCAAATCCAGAATTACTACATACAGGTGCAGATAAACCTGCAATTAAATTACTCAGCATCGGCAGGTTTGCATTAGTTAAAAATTTTGATAGTATTCCTGATATTTGTCGAAGAATACGCGAACAAGGCTTGGATGTGCGATGGTACTTGATTGGTTTTGGGGGCAAAGAAGCACTAATACGTGAAAAGATTGCAGAAGCTGGTATGCAGGATCATGTCATCATACTTGGTAAGAAGTCCAATCCATATCCATACATCAAAGCTTGTGACATCTATGTTCAGCCTTCTCGTTACGAAGGTAAATCTATTACAGTTCGTGAAGCGCAAATCCTATGTAAACCGGTTGTTATTACAAATTATCCTTCTGCACAAAGTCAGATAAAAGATGGTGTGGATGGTGTTATCTGTGATATGGATAATGCATCTGTGGCTGAAGCTATCATAGAATTGATTAAAGATAAGGATAAACAGAAATCAATAGTTAATTATCTGGAGACTCATGATTACGGTTTTGAATCTGAGGTAAATAAAATTTATCAAATACTTGGTTGCTAAACGATGAATGAGAAAGATTTGCATGTTGTTCTTGCCACAGACAACAATTATGCCGAATTTGTGGCTGTTGTGATTGTTTCACTGCTGCAGACAAATCCACAGTTTGAAAGTATTCATGTGCACTTGTTGGCAAATGGAGTAAATGACGCCACAATTCAAAAGCTTCAACATCATTTGCTGCAGGATCGTGCGCAATTGCATGTTTATGATATTTCAGACTTAGAACAGCGGTTGGGAATTCAAGTCCCTAACTCCATCGCCATTAGTGCATATGCACGACTTTTTATGGCATCATTGCTGCCTACAGATTTAGACCGAGTGCTGTATTTAGACTGTGATGTGGTAGTGTCGGATGACATCACAAGTTTTTGGGAGATGAATATAGAAGGTTTTCTTATTGCTGGTGTGCTTGATACGTTATCTACTAATAGGACAAAAACAGATATCGGTCTTCCTACTGACGCACCTTATGTAAATTCTGGAGTTTTACTAATTAATCTGAAGTCTTGGCGTGAGGAGAATATGCAACAATGTTTCCTGGATTTCTTGTTGAGCCATAATGGACATGTCACGCATCATGATCAGGGAATTATCAATGCAACTTGTCATGGCAGAATTCAGATTGTCCATCCGCGTTTTAACCTGGCATCTAACTATTTGTCGCATCCATACAAAATGTTAGCCAGTATGAATACACCATTCTATTCTGAAAATGAAGTTGAGGAAGCTAAAAAGTATCCGGCTATTATTCATTTCACGCAAGGATTCTATAACCGTCCATGGGTTAAAAACTCCATGCATCCATTGGTAGAGCGATTCAATTATTTCCATAAACAAACAGAATGGGATGGGACACCACTTCGCCCCGACAAGCGTAGTCTCGCCATGCGAATTCTCAGTTGGGTGTTTCTAAATCTTCCACTTTGGATGTATAATGCTACACAACGTATCATTAAAAAGATAAAATAAACTTTAAGCTAAACAATGATCCCAAAGATAATACATTACTGCTGGTTCGGGGGGAATCCTTTGCCTGAGTCAGCGAAAAAATGCATAGCATCGTGGCGGAAGTTCCTTCCGGATTACGAAATATGGCAATGGTCGGAGGAGGAGCTGGTAAGCTCCGAACCTAACGATAACGTTGACCATGACGATAACAGCCTCTCCCCATCCCTCCCCTTAAGGGAAGGGGGAAAGAATGAGAACGAAAAGGATCTTTTTGATAAGATTCTGCCGTTTGATGTGAACAGCATACCCTATACTCAGCAGGCATACGAGGCAAAGAAGTATGCGTTCGTGAGTGACTATGCGCGGTTCTGGATTCTATACAAGTATGGTGGTCTATACTTTGACATAGATGTGGAAATTATCAAGCCTATGGATGATATCATAGAACGAGGTCCATTTATGGGGATTGAAAAAACTCCAACATCAAAGATTACCCCAATGATTAATCCTGGTTTAGGTTTAGGTGCTACTCCACAGATGGATATTTATCGTCAGATATTAGATAGTTTTCATCGAATGGAATTTTATTCGGAAGATGCTTCAATAAATCCCTTTTCGATGATACCCATGGTAACAAAACTCTTTTCAGAACTTGGATTCAAAGCCAATAAAGAGGTCGAATATGTTGCTGAAACATACATCTATCCGGAAGATGTTTTCTGTCCCATGGATTCAACAACAGGAATCACAACAATTACAGACAGTACGGTAAGTATTCATCATTACGATTGTTCTTGGATGGATCATAATACCTTACGATTTCGCATACACGTTTTAAAGAATTGTATTTACCGAATTTTGCATAAATTACACCTTAAATAATCATTTATGGAATTATTCGCGCCGCAACTATATTTTCCATTGTCGTTATTTTTGACAATGTTATTTATCTTATTTCAATCAAATAAGATTTATTCAATTTCCAATAGGTCATTGATTGTAAAAGATAATAATAATTTTCTTTTTGTCATATTCGCAATACTTTTCACCATTGTTGTTGGCTTGCGTCCGGTCAGCGGTGCTTTTGGCGATACAGTGAATTATGCACACTATTATTGGAATCAGGCAAATGATTTACTCCTTCTAAAGGAAACATTAGACGAAGAATGGGTGTTTACTTATTTGATGCATTGGTTTGCAGCCAGAGACTATGACATCATGTGGTTCTTTCTGTTCGTTGAAATTCTCTATGTGGTGCCTATAAGTTTAGCTTGCAGGCGTCTGTCGGCAAATAACTATACAATATTGCTTCTTTTTTGTTTTAGCGCATTTTCTTTTTTTACTTATGGTGTAAATGGTATTCGTAATGGTATGGCCTGTAGTTTAGTAATCATGGCCCTAACATTCATACAAGGCAATATACGTAATAAGATTATTTGCGGAGTGCTATGTTTCCTTGCTTTAAATATTCATCGCTCTACTGCTCTTCCTATTATTGCAATGCTCTATACATACTATCTTTCAAAACCACGACACATGTTCTTCTTTTGGATCGCATCCATCGGTATAAGCCTTGTTATGGGTAGTGCGGTAGAAAACTTTTTTGCCTCATTAGGATTTGACGATCGCATGAAGGATTACATACAGGGCCAAGATGATATTTTAGAAATGGAACAATTCTCAAAGACTGGTTTCCGTTGGGATTTTCTACTCTATAGCTTTATGCCTATCTGGTTAGGGTGGTATTTAGTATTCAAACGGAAGATATATAATTCAACATATCTTTTATTGTTAGGGACATACATCTATTCTAATGCGTTTTGGGTAATGGTAATTCGAGCTGCTTTTTCAAATCGTTTTGCATATCTGTCTTGGTTCCTTTATCCCATTGTATTGGCTTACCCGTTAATAAAGTTTGAGATTTGGCCCAAGCAGGGACAAAAGACTGCAATGATACTACTAGCACATTTGGGATTTACATTTGTAATGTGGTTATTTGGAAAATAAATTATGAAAAAAACACTTACTGTTTTTACACCAGCATATAATCGTGCACATACCATCGGACGGACATACGAGAGTCTGTGCCGACAAACATGCAAGGATTTCGACTGGCTTGTGATTGATGATGGTTCTTCAGACAATACACAGGAACTTATCGAAGGATGGATAGAAGAAGGGAAGATTCCCATTCGCTATATCTATCAGGAGAATCAAGGTATGCATGGCGCACATAATACCGCGTATAAAAACATCACAACTGAGTTGAACACCTGCATAGACAGTGACGACTGGATGCCAGATGATGCTGTAGAGATAATTGTTAATCTGTGGAAAGAAAAAGGCAGTGAACGTTATGCTGGTATCATCGGATTGGATTATGCTTGTACTGGTGGACTGATAGGAACAAAATTCCCCAACGATATCAGTGAATCAACACTTTCTGGCTTCTATGCAAAAGGAGGACAAGGAGATAAGAAGTTAGTTCTCCGAACGGATGTTGTAAAGAAATACCCAGAATATCCCCGATTCGAGAATGAACGATATTTCGGCCTGGTATATCTATACTCGCTGATAGATCAAGACTATACCAGCTTGGTGATAAACAAACCTTTGGTGATAGTTGATTACCAATTAGACGGTTCAAGTCATGGCATGTATCGACAATACTGGAACAATCCGCAGGGATTCATGTATCTGAGGAAGGAGACCATGCGATTGAACAAATCGTTGAAAACCAGGTTCCGCAACTGCATACATTATGTCTCGCATTGCATACGTGCCAACAAGAAATCAGAGTTCTTTTCAAATCCTTGTTCGTGGTTAACTCTCGCGGCTTTGCCATTTGGGTGTATCCTCTATCTCGTGACAAGGAACAAAGTGAAGAATAACAAGAAAATGAAAATAGGATAATGTGGAAAGACTTATATAGATACGAAGGCGACAGAAGCCGTAGTTGGAAAATTAGGCTGAAATACATCTTTTTTGTTCCAGGATACACTTATACCTTCTTTTTCCGAAGGGCTCAAAATGCAGGAAATGTTCTTTCAAGATTTCTGTGGAAAGCAATTCTTCGTGTCATTTCGTACACAACACACATACAAATTCCTGCAACAACAAAGATTGGCGAAGGACTATACATCGGTCATTATGGTTTGATTGTTATAAATCCAGCAGCAGTCATTGGAAAAAACTTCAGTATTTCTGCAGGGACTTTGATAGGCAATGCAGGAGGCAAGCATCCTGGTTCTCCTGTTATTGGTGACAATGTGAAGATGGGACAATTTTCGATTGTCATTGGTGGCGTAAAAATAGGCAATGATGTGCTGATTGCACCTGGTGCGTTTGTGAATTTCGACGTACCAGATAATTCTATTGTCATCGGCAATCCAGGCAAGATTATATCTCGAATAGAATCACCGACAAAGCCATATATTGTTTATCCAATAGACTAAAATTCTTTTATAGTCAATGAGATTATTACATATTACAACATCTTTGCACACAGGTGGGGCGGAAACCCTGATCGTGAACCTGATGCCTCGCTTCAAGGCCTTGGGTTATGAGGTTGGGGTAGTGGTTTTCAATGCTGAACGAACTCCCCTGATGGAACGTTTAGAAAAGGAGTGCCCAGAGTGCGAAATATATTGCTTGGGACATTCTTATTACAATCCTTGGTACATCGTCAAGTTGATTCGCATCATGCGTCACTACGACATCATTCATACACACAACTCATCTCCTCAACTTTTTGCAGCAATTGCAAATATCTTTTGCCGTAAGAAACTGGTTACAACAGAACATAGCACAAATAACAGAAAACGGGAAAAGGGAGGCATTTTCTGTCTGGTAGATAAATGGATGTATCGTCGACATAATAATGTCATCTGTATCTCGGAGATTGCAGAAAAGAAATTGAGGGAGTATCTTGGCAATACAGATGGTCAACATGTTTGCACGATTAACAATGGTGTGGATGTGGAGATGTTCCATAAAGCAGAACCTCTTCCTGAACTGAAATCGGAAAAATTTGTTGCCGTTATGGTTGCAGGGTTTCGTGAGGCAAAAGACCAAGATACGTTAATCAGGGCTATGTCATTATTGCCAAAAGAGCAGTATGAGTTGTGGCTTGTAGGAGATGGCGTGAGACGAGGAGAGTTGCATAATCTGGTACGAGACCTTAATCTGCAAGGTTACGTGAAGTTCTTAGGATTGAGAACGGATGTGCCTAATGTTTTGAAGTCGGCTGATGTTGTAGTAATGTCATCGCATTGGGAAGGGCTCTCTCTCTCAAATGTAGAAGGGATGTCTGTAGGAAAACCATTTGTGGCAAGCGATGTAAATGGACTGCGTGAAGTGACAAAGGATTATGGCATTCTTTTCCCACATGAAGATGAAAAAGCCTTGGCTGAAATCATCATAAAACTTCATGATGACAAGTACCATTATAAACAAGTTGCTAATAAATGCTATGAGCGAGCACTACAATTTGATATCAAAACAATGGTTGAAGCTTATAACAATATATACTTGTCACTCAAACAATAATGAAGAAAATTATACGTGCTTGTACAGTATCGCAGTCGGTAGGGTTTGTGAAGGATATGCTGCCAGACCTGATTCTGAAGTATGAGGTGGTGCTGCTGTCGTCGCCTGGAGAAGAACTGGACGACGCAAGGGCTCAGTACGGCGTAAAGACCATTGCGGTGCCGATGGAACGGCATATCTCCGTGCTGAAGGATTTTGTGTCTTTATGTCGGTTGATTAAAGTCTTTCTCCGTGAACGACCAGATATAGTGCACTCCATGACGCCAAAGGCTGGAATGCTTTGTATGCTGGCTGCTTGGCTGACGAGGGTTCCTGTGCGAGTTCATACCTTCACGGGGCTTGTCTTCCCAACTTCAACGGGGCTAAAACGCCGCATCCTGATGTTTACGGATTGGCTGACTTGTGCTTGTGCCACGCATGTCATCCCTGAAGGGGAGGGCGTGAAGGCCGACCTGCTGAACAACGGTATTACGAAGAAACCTCTCCAAGTCCTTGGATATGGTAATGTAAAGGGGGTGGACTTGTCGTACTATGTACAAAGTGAAGAGTTAAAAGTTAAGAGTGAAGAGTTAAAGACTGATGGCGTGTTTACTTTTCTGTTTGTTGGGCGTATTGTTAGGGATAAGGGCATCAACGAGTTGGTGAAGGCGTTTCAGCATTTGCATTCACACAATCTTAATACCAGACTTTGGCTAGTTGGGGCATACGAGGATTCGCTTGATCCCATTAGTAATGAGACGCGTCAGATTATTGCTGACAACGAAGGCATTGAGGCTGTGGGCGTGAAACGAGGTGATGAGTTGCTTGCCTACTATGCTGAAGCCGATTGTTTCGTGTTTCCAAGTTATCGCGAGGGATTTCCGAATACTGTCTTGGAAGCCGGAGCCATGGGGCTGCCTTCTGTCGTGACGGACATTAATGGTTCTCGAGAGATTATAAATAATGGTTATAATGGTTTGATTGTCCCGCCAAGGGATGAACAGGCGTTGTTTGAAGCAATGACGGAGATGTTGGAGAACACCGAGAAGCGAAAGGAAATGGCAACTAATGCACGTCCACTCATTGCTCAACGCTTCGAAGCCTCCTTTGTTAGGGCTTGCTTGTATGACTTTTATCGGAGAATTCTTCAAGGATAAAAAACTTTGACGATAATGTAAAAATTGTGGCAGACTCAAAGCTGAGCCTGCCACAAAGTGTTTAGAGTGGACCGTGTCCGATGCAGGATGTAGTTGTTATGGCAGTAAGTGCTGCTGTTACTGCTGCTACAATGACCTTCAGTATTACTTCCCAAATGTTTTTCTTGTTCATGATGTTTAATTAAATTTGAAATAATTAAAATTTGACGTTAACGTTAACCCTTTCCGCGACTACAATTGCGCCGTGGTGCTAAAGCATCCGTGAACGCTAACTTAGAGGGCACCTTTGCTCTCGCTTACTCGAGTCCTTGAACTACCATCGAGAACTCTTCCGCTCGGCATAGCTCAAACTTAGTTTGGCTCTGCGCTCGCTTACTCGAGTCCTTGAATCGTATCGGTGTTTTTGATGGTTTCGATGGCTTCGCTCTGCGCCTTACGGCCGGGCACGAGGCAGAACTCGGCTTCGCTGCGAAGGTTCTTGAACTGCTTGCCGGGTGACCAGCGGACATTGATGTCCTTGATGTTGCTTGAAGCTGTGAACTCCTCGGTTGTTTTGGCACCTGTTGTGGCAAGTTCTACGTGGAAGTCGCCCAGTTCGCCAAGCTGCACCTTGTTGCCGGCAAGCATCTGTTCTCGCAGACAGGCTACGGCATCGGTCAGAACGCCCTTGATGGTGCCCTTTGAGAATGGTGAGTTGTGATGGGCAATGTGCTGACAGAACTTGTCGAAACTGACATTCTCGTCGGTCTGTGCAGAACCGTATGCCTTTGTCTCGTTGATGTCGGATTTCTTTGTGCCGGGTTTGGTACTCATAATCGCAATGCTGTACTTAATCATGGTTGTAACGTGTTTTAAATTGTTTATAGAAATGTTTACGTGTAAAGTTGTCGAATCATACACGTGTAGTTGGCCAAGTTAACGTGTATAGTTGCGCTACTTCACTGGAGTCGTTCGGTGTGGTCGTTCTCCGATTGCGCACTCGGTGCAGACTGTCCGTTCGTGACTCTCTGCTACTATATACCGCCATACCCCCGTTTTGTCAACCCCAACACTGTTTATTTAAGTTTTTTTAACGTTGGTGATTTTTTTTACTGCAAAAGGTTGACAAAATGGGGTTGCAGTGGTATATATATAATAAAACCCCAAGAAAGAAATAAATTTATTTTCCCTTGAGGTTATTTCTTAATTGTTAACCTTAAAATCGCTTTATTATGACAAAAAACCTTTTCACGAAAGCGGAGCTGGAAAAGCTTCGTGAACTGCCCATCGAAGGCGTTGCTTCTCGCTTGGGGTTGGATGTTCGCCAACATCGTTGCCTTTGTCCGTTTCACGACGACCACACACCGAGCATGACGTTCAGCACGACGAAGAACAGATACCGTTGCTATGTCTGTGGTGCTCACGGAAGCACGATAGATCTGGTGATGGGCGTGTTGTTTGACAAACAGGGTGGGGCAGCCAGTGCTTTGACCGATGCCTGCAAATGGCTGACGAAGGAGTTTGGCGTTCTTGTGGCTTCACAGTATATGTGTAAGTCAAAGTCGGAAGTAACTCCCTTTGAGCCAAAACGCTTTGCCCGTTATTTCGAACAGCCTAAACTATCGTTGAATGCACAAGACTTCCTTTTTGCCAAACGGCATCTTCATCCTGCAGTGGTAAGATATTGTCGGTTGAATTCTTATAAAGATTGGCTGCAAATCCCATATTATGACATAAATGGGAATCTGCAGGGCATCCAAAGCCGATATATGGGCAAGGATAAGTTACAACCGCGATTCCTTTTTCCACGCGGCAAGGGTTGTCACATTTATAATATGCAAGTTTTGAAAATGTTGTGCCCTGGGGAAGACCTCTATATTGCCGAAGGTTGCAGCGACTGTTGGGCATTGCTTTCTGCCGGGCACAAAACGATTGCCATTCCGTCTGCTACGCTGCTCAATCGTGAAGAACTGAAGGCTATGTTCTTGAAGTTGAATCTTATGGAAAACAGAAATACAGTTCATCTATATCCGGACCAGGATATGGCAGGCGAAAATCTCTATAAGAAACTCCATGCAGTTGCCGCAGATGTCGGTATTCCGCTGGTTCGACATAACCTGCCAAGCGGCTGCAAAGATTTCTCAGACTTCTGGATAAGTCAACAGAGTAGCCGAAAGGAACATATAATGACATAAATGTGTCTAATCATTTTGATTTCAACTCGTTTTTTAGTAAATTTGCATGGAAATTTATACACTGACAATGTTATATGCTTTAGCACATTTTCTAAGAGACAAGACACCTTGGATTTGGACAATGCTCGATGTCGTTAACTCGGCATTGTTTGCATTACGATACGACAGAAAACTCAATGCGCTTGAAACAAGGATCATGGCTAAATATACGGCAAAAGCAGGCTATAAAGTTTGCAGAATGAGAGATGTAAATGCATCACAACTCGTTGACTTCTTTAACAATCAACCAAAAGAGGCGTTTAAATACTTTAAGCCACACGGCTTTGATGAGAAATCAATTTTATCTCTGCAACAAAACAAATCGTTTCTCGCATATGTGCTTCTCGACAACGATAGAATTGCCAGTTATTGTTTTAACCGTTCATTCTTTCACGGAAAAGGTTTTCGCGGTCGTATGACTGGCATTAATCATCGAGGAAGGGGATTGGGAACGCTAATGAACAAGTTATTAAACGAAATAGCTTTTGGAATTGGACTTCAGTTATTTGAAACTGTTTCGAAGGACAATGTTGCCTCGTATCGGTCTGCAGTCAGTGCCGGTGATTTTAAGGTTGTAAAGGAGCTGCCCAATAATGAGTTGTTTCTACAAATCATACAATAACACCTACTAACATATATGTTGCTAAAATATATTTTCGACAGAATCGTTTCTTTCATTGGCCTGCTTTTCTTGTGGCCGGTGCTACTGGTTGTGGCGGTTCTGATAAAGATAAAGATGCCTGGCGGACCAGTCTTTTTTGTACAAAAGAGGGTGGGCAAGGATGGCGAACTATTCAACTGCCATAAGTTCAGGACAATGAAGGTAGCCTCTCCCCAACCCTCCCCTGAAGGTAAGGGAGCCTCAAATTGGACGACGGTAAGTGTGGCGGGAGATAACCGCATCACACTACTTGGAGCAAAACTACGACATTACAAACTTGACGAACTGCCCGGGCTATGGGATGTGTTGAGAGGAAAGATGTCGTTCGTAGGACCTCGTCCTGATGTGCCTGGATATGCCGACAAACTGACAGGCGAAGATAGAGAAATCCTTAAACTGCGACCTGGCATTACAGGACCGGCAACGCTGAAATACCGACTGGAGGACGAGATGATCGCAGATTATATCTGCGAAATGAAGAGTGAAGAGTTAAGAGTGAAGAATGGCATTCCCGTCGGTTTGACTAATCAGGAGTTGGCGGTGTGGTACAACGACAATGTGATCTATCCGGACAAAGTACGATTGAATCTTTACTACCTGAAGCACTATTCCTTTATAAAGGACATAAAAATGATTTTCGCTACTGTGCTAGGTAGACACATTGAATATAACAATGAAATTATATAATCATGGCTGAAAGAAAGCGTATATATCTTTGCCTGGCTCACATGAGTGAAGAGGGCATCGAGCAGAAATATATCAAAGAGGCATTTGACACGAATTGGGTGGTGCCTCTGGGACCTAATGTGAATGGGTTTGAGGAAGATCTAGAGGCTTTTGTAAGCCCCACCCCGACCCTCCCCAGTAGGGAGGGGAATATGAGAGTGGTGGCTCTGTCGAGCGGTACGGCGGCAATACATCTGGCGCTGATTGGCTGTGGCGTTGGGCCTGGCGATGAGGTGATAGTACAGAGCTTTACGTTCTGTGCTTCGAGCCATCCGATTACTTACCTTGGGGCTACACCGGTATTTGTGGACTCCGAAAGGGAGACTTGGAATATGGACCCAGAACTGCTGGAGTTTGCCATCAAAGACCGCATAGATAAGACAGGAAAGAAGCCCAAGGCTATTATTCCTGTGGCTCTCTATGGTATGCCATACAGAATTGACGAGATAATGGCGATTGCCGACAGGTATGAGATTCCCGTAATTGAAGATGCAGCTGAAGGCTTTGGTTCTCGCTATAACGGACAGATGCTGGGCACCTTCGGCAGATATGGTGCTTTGTCGTTCAACGGGAACAAGATGATTACGACAAGCGGCGGTGGTGCGCTGATCTGTAGCCCCACTTCGGAGCAGGATGGCTGGGCTGGGGCCGATACTATTATGTGGTATGCCACTCAGGCTCGAGAGAGCTATCCTTACTATCAGCATGAAAAGATTGGATACAACTATCGTATGTCGAACATCTGCGCGGGTATCGGTCGCGGCCAAATGACGGTGGCGAACAAACATATTGAACACCATAAACATGTGCAGTCGCTCTACGAGGAACTTTTGGCCGATTTTCCCGGCATCAGTGTCCACTGCCAACCCCAACAGACCTGTCCTCTCAAGAATGCTAATGGCGAACAGGATGTTTATGACAGCAACTATTGGCTTTGCACGATTACACTGGCTCCTGAGTTGAGGATAAAAGGGCAAGAGAATGCATATAAGTCTGTAATAAAGGGTGCTGTGGGTGGCGCTGCAGGTGTGATTCATGAGGCAGAAACGGCCACAACGGATTGTCAGCCGAATGACAATGTGGAAGCTTTACGCGTTTATCTGGACCAGGCCGGCATTGAAGCACGCCCGGTATGGAAACCGATGCACTGTCAACCTGTTTACCGACAAGGTGTGGTGAAGAAGGAAAATATCAGAATGAAAGATGAAGATATCGTATGTCAGACATCAGACTCGAGCGTGGCATACATTAACGGCATCTCGGAGGATATCTTTAAGATAGGTATGTGCCTGCCTGCCGGACCATACGTCTCGGACGATGATGTGAGGTATATTGTAGAAAAAATAAGAGAAGCAATTGACTGACCCAAACCTTTTTTGCATGACGAAGTCTGAAATTTTATTTTGGGAACTGCTGCGTGTTTGCATTAGCATGAGAAAAACTCTGTCTCAATCATTCACGGACGAGCAGTGGAACGGGGCATTGAGGCTGGCACAGGAACAAACTGTTGTCGGTGTGCTGGTCAATGCCTTGGAGCAACTGCCAAAGGAGCAACTGCCTTCGAGGCTCATCTTGTTGCAGTGGATTGGAATGGGGGAACTTATTGTTGGCAATTCCGACAAACTGACAAAAGCAAGCATCGATACTGTGAAGTTTTTCCGAGATAATAGCTTTGCATGCCACATCCTGAAGGGGTGTTCTGTGGCTCGTTACTATCCTGTGCCTCTTCGCCGCACTTCGGGCGATGTGGATGTCTGGGTTGATGCAAAAAGAAAGGTGATTTACAATTTTGCCCGAAACTTCGACAAAGACAGAAAGATACATGGGGCAAACTATCACCACATACATCTCCATTTGCACGAAGATGTGCACACCGAAGTGCATATCTGGCCATCGTGTTTGAGCAGTCCATTGAGAAACCACAGGCTGCATAAGTTCTGCCGCCTGCACCGGCCAACGATGGAAACAGATAAACCATCGTTGGCTTTTGACAGAGTCTTTATCCTGTTGCATGCCTATCAGCATTTGTGTGGACATGGGGTGGGGCTACGGCAACTGATGGATTACTACTATGTGCTTAAGCAAGGCTTCACGGAGGACGAGAAGGCTGATGCTGTCTTTTGGATCTCCCAACTTGGCATGAAACGTTTTGCAGAAGGCGTGATGTGGATATTCCAAAGAGTTTTTGGCATGGAGGAGAAGTATCTGCTTTTCGAGCCTAACGAGAAAGAGGGACGGTTCATCATGCGTGAGGTGATGCTGACCGGCAACATGGGACATAGCGAAACACGCAAATGGGGCTCGCTGAAAACGCCTTTGTCGAGGTTCGTATACAATCTGCGACGTGACATTTATTTTCTTACACACTATCCACACGAGGCGATATGGCAACCATTCTTCTCGCTTTACCTCAATGTGTGGAGAGTATTGGCAGTGCATTAGACACCCCAAGAAACGCTTATATGAAGGCTGAAGACAAAAAAAATAATGATTTTTTGCAAAAAAGTGTCCAAATGTTTTGTGGATATCAAAAAAAGCCTTACCTTTGCACTCGCAATTCAGAGGAATAGCATAAAAGGTTGCTCTATTGAGGAGTAGAATTTTCTGAAAAGACAACATTAGTTGGAGAGGTGGCGGAATTGGTAGACGCGCTACTTTGAGGGGGTAGTGCCAGTATGGCGTGGGAGTTCGAGTCTCCTCCTCTTCACACAATGTCAGGCGGAAATAGCTCAGTTGGTAGAGCACAACCTTGCCAAGGTTGGGGTCGCGAGTTCGAGTCTCGTTTTCCGCTCGCAGAGCATGAAACGAGCTCAAGGTTAAAACAGCATCGAGTCTCGTTTTCCGCTCGTAGAGCAAAACGAGTTGAAGATGTTTAAACATTGACTCTCGTTCGCTGCTCTTTTTTTTTACCCATGCCCAGGTGGCGGAATGGTAGACGCGCGCGTTTCAGGTGCGCGTGCCGAGAGGCGTGCAGGTTCGAGTCCTGTTCTGGGCACCATGAAAGAGAAGTTGACGAAGGACGTTGACTTCTCTTTTTTATGTATATTATCTTTTTCTCATATTCCGATTCTCTTTTCTGTCTATACATTATTATTTATTTGTCTTTACGAATTAGTAAAATAATTCAACAAAAAGGAACAATGTCTCCGTTTTTTTGTATCTTTGCAAAAAATATACTTTGACAGATATGGAAGACAATAATAATGATGTAATGAGCATGCCCACGAAGAAGTTGGCAAAGAAGAATATTATGAAACTTGAAAGCATTCTTGACATTAACTCTAACAACATTTGGGAATTAGATGAGTTTTCTATTGCCGAGGCTTGGGAAAGAGAACGAGAAGAAGATGACTTCAGTATAAGCGAACAAAAACTTCTTGGCACAATAAGACTGGCGTTTGAAGTTGTACACTATAACCCTGAAGACGAACGCGATATTGCAAAGTATGAAAACGGCGGATGGGCTAAGCTGACACATTGCCAGGAATCGAAGGGTTGTGTTGCTATTCGCCGAAAAGCCATAGAGCGTATCACAGACCTCAGTTACGAGAACATCAAACACATTTCAACTGCAATGCTGCTTGAACTCATCAGTCGTAACTTCGGCGGAGGATGGGATTCGATAGCTCTCTCTATTCGTGACATTATAGAGATGGGGTTTGAAATAAGTACCACTCAGTTGCCCCAGAGCCGCATTCATGCTCCAGGAGGAACTCTTGAAAAGAAGGTGGCACAAGGTTTCGAAGTTCTGGAAATACAGAAAGGTACATGGGTTGAAGCAATTTTTGCTAAGAAGAAGGATCCCATAGAGAAGGTTCATTCCGCTCTCAATGACAGAGAATATGACGAGGACGGTAATCTCATTTCGTCGAAAAGTGAAATGGATATCAACGATGACAATGATGATGATATCACAGAAAATGACGATACCTACTTCAGCAGTCTTACGCCCGAAGCAGCCACTGATGATTTAGAGGAAGAAGGTCTTTCAATAGAAGACGTAGAGGAGGAAGAGTAGTCTTAGCGCATACGCCTGCAAAACTCTGCACAGACAATGCCGGTGCAGACTGCAACGTTGAGACTCTCCGTGGTTAAAGCTCCCTGCGGATAATTAGGAACATAGAGGCGTCGGTTCACGAGATTTGCTATCTCGGGGCTGATGCCTTTTCCTTCATTACCCATGACAATGATGCCAGTAGAGGAAAGGGGTTCCTGATAAATGTCTTTTCCGTCGAGGAAGGTACCATAGATTGGCATGTCTAACTGCGATAGCACCTCGCCAAGATTGCATGAGTGAACTTTTACTCTTGCCAATGCACCCATGCATGATTGTACGCATTTAGGATTAAAGACATCGACGGTTCCTTCGGAACAAAGGATGTGTCGTATGCCAAACCAGTCGGCAATCCTCAGTATTGTACCCAGATTGCCAGGGTCTTGTACAGTGTCGAGTGCTAAAACCAGTTGCTCCTTCAGGGATGAGACATCGAGATTGTTGCGTACGACGGGCATTACGGCCAGTACACTTTGTGGGGTACGAAGAAGGCTGGTTCTCTTCAGTTCCTCTGTTGTTACCTCATCGATTTCACAATCATTTCCTATTAAATGTGAGTTCTGGCTCAGCCATTCTGGTGTTGCTGCCACATAAAGAGGCGTAGAATAGAGGAGAAGTTCGCCTACGAGTTTCGGCCCTTCTGCCACAAATGCGCTATGGCGGAGACGATACTTTTGCAGTTCGAGCGATTTAATCCATTTGATACGAGCCCTACTAATCATATGTCAGCGTTTTTTTTCGATGCAAAGATACGAAAAAGTTCATAGTTTAGGATTCCTGATGTGGAGTTTTTGCTATTTCATTTTCCTTTTTTCATAGTTTCGATTTTTTGTTGTATCTTTGCCACGTGTATATAGAGAAAAAACTCATATCCTTGTTATTGTTGTCCGCTTTAATGTTTTTACTGAGCGGATGCAACACGTCGCGCTACATACCAGAAGGCGGATACCTGCTGACGAGTACCACTATTTCGTGTGACGAAAAGCATGTAAGCACTGACGAGTTGCAGACATATATGCCACAACGCCCAAACAATAAATGGTTTTCGATCTTCAAAGTTCCATTGGGTTTGTATTCTCTCTCCGGAAAAGACAGTACGAAACGCATAAATCGTTTTTTGCGACAAATGGGTGAGGCGCCAGTAATCTACGATCGTGAACGTACGATGCAAGCCTTGGGGAATATGCGACTTGTGATGCACAATATGGGTTATCTAAATGCCGAAGTCTTTCTCATGGAAACTGCCAAAAAGAATCGGATGAAGATAAACTATCATATTATTCCGCATGAACAATATAAAATACGCAATTTGACGCTGAGTATTCAAGATAAAGCTCTTGAACACACTCTTGACAGCCTCGGTTATCGACCTGCAATTAGCCCGGAAACAGGTGTAGGTAGTAAACCTTACAGCGCAAATGAACTTGATGCCGAACGAAGTCGGATATATGATCTACTGATTGAGAATGGTTATTACAAATTCAACAAGGAATATGTTCATTTTCGTGTTGATACGACATTAGGGCATCACCTTGCTGATGTGGAAATGATTGTAAAGCAGGTACAAAACGAAGTTGATTCGACGGATTTCACACATCATCGCTTCTATATAGGAAATATAAACTATGAACAAGCTTCAGACAAAGCTTTTCTTCGTCCGAAAGTCTTAAGAAATGCAACTGCAATAAGTAACGGACACCTTTATCGAGAGAGCAAAATGAACGAGACATATGCTAGAATGTCACGTCTGAGTGCTGTTGCTGCAGCAAATGTTCATGTTTCACCCAGAAATGATGGTAGTGACACACTTGATGTGAACATTTCTCTCACTCCCAATAAACAAAACTCTTTCAGCACAGAACTCGAAGGTACTAATTCTGCCGGAGACCTCGGTGCAGCCGCAAGCATAACATATCAAAACCGAAATCTCTTCAAAGGTTCAGAACTGTTCAACATTAAACTCCGTGGTGCATTCGAAGCCATTAAGGGATTGAGTGGTTATGCTGACCAGAATTTCATCGAATACAGTATCGAAACAGGACTTACTTTTCCTGATTTAAGAATACCTTTTCTACGTCCATCCTTCAGAAGGAGCGCTCAAGCAAGTACTGAGGTAAGCTTAGCTTTCGATTCTCAAGACCGTCCGGAGTTTCATCGTCGTGTTTTGGCTGGCACACTTCGTTATCGTTGGGCACGAAGAAACAGACAACTTCAGCACAGGTTCGACCTTCTGAACCTCGACTATGTCTTCATGCCATGGATTAGCGATACGTTTCGCGACATGTATCTCAGCGATCCGCAGAACAGGAATGCCATCTTGAAGTACAACTACGAGAACCTGTTTATCATGAATTGGAGCTATCAGTTTGTCTATAACTCCAGGTCGCTCGGTAATTCCGCCAGCAATTACGGCACAAATGCTTATACAATCAGGTTGGGCATTGAAACAGCAGGCAACTTACTCTACGGACTGTCTTCTGCTTCAAGCATGAAACGTAATGCAGACAATCAGTACACACTTTTTGGCATCGCATATGCACAATATGCAAAGTTAGATTTCTCGTTTTGCAAGAGTTTCTTGATAAACAAAAATAATTCTTTTGCCATGCGTGCTGCTTTTGGTATTGCTGCTCCTTATGGCAACTCGGACATCTTACCTTATGAAAAACGTTATTTCAGTGGTGGAGCAAACAGTGTGAGAGGATGGAGTGTTCGTGAGCTTGGTCCAGGAAGTTTTATAGGAAATGATGGACGTATCGACTTTATCAATCAAACAGGCGATATCAAACTTGATCTTAATGTAGAATATCGTACACATCTCTTTTGGAAGTTCGATGGTGCAGCCTTCATAGATGCAGGCAATATCTGGACAATTCGTGATTATAAGGAACAACCAGGAGGTCAGTTCCGCATAGATGAGTTCTGGCGACAAATCGCTGTGTCTTATGGTTTGGGCATTCGCCTGAATTTGGGATATTTTATATTGAGATTTGATGGCGGCATGAAGGCTATACATCCTTCATACAAAGACCATCGTAAATTCCCAATCGTTCATCCTAATTTCAAACGTGATTTTACATTCCATTTTGCAGTAGGCATGCCATTCTAAAGATATATATTATGCGACTCTCAATTCTTATTCCGACACATAATTACGACTGCACTCAATTAGTGCATGATTTAGAGACACAACTCTCTGAAGACGATGAAATTATTGTTGGCAATGATTGTTCAACAGATAAGAGTATAGTTGCAAAATTAAACGAAATTGGAAACTCTGGCAATTCTCGATTATATACACCAAGTGAAAATCAACATCCATTAGGCAGAGCGGCCATACGCAATGCCCTCGCAAGAGAGGCTAAAGGAGAATGGCTGCTCTTTATTGATGCTGATGCAGAAGTGCGCAGTAAAACATTCATCGAGGATTATTTGTCAGTAACTAAATTCGCACCTGTGGTTTGTGGGGGCACAGGAAATTTACCAGAATGTCCAAGCCCTGAATACCGATTACGCTACGACTATGAAGTAGAAGCAGAACAGAGACTCACCGTTGAAAGACGTCAACGTTTTCCTTATGCACAATTAGCAACGTTCAACTTCCTAATTCGACGAGACATTTTTCTTTCTATCTGCTTTGACGAAGGTTTTAAAGAATATGGATACGAAGATACATGTTTCGGTTTTCAACTGAAACAACGTGGAATTGCTATACATCACATTGATAACAAACTCACACATTTAGGCATCGAAACATCCGATGTGTATTTATCAAAAATTGAAACAGCGTTGCGAACTCTTTCCAAAATAGAAAAAGAACAACGCAAACTGGTTCGTCTCTCCGGGTTTGCAATGAAGTTGGAACGATATTATCTACTTGGACTTATACGTTGTGTATTTCGGTTGACGAAAAAACTATTACGTGCAAATTTGCTTGGAAAACACCCTAACCAAAAACTATTCACCTTCTATAAACTCGGTTATTATGCAGACTTAATGCCGTAAGAAGGTTCTCACATTATATCTGTTATCGTTCGCCTTCTCTAATCTGAATGCCTTGTTCCATACGTTCTTGTGCAATAGCTATCTCTTGCATGACTCGCATTACATATGGAATAACAATATGACATTCGCTTTTGTTTTCTATAAGAGCGACAAACTCTTCAAACTCATAACTTAAACGGTGTCGATTAGGTTCCTGTTTGTAAGTGACTGGTTCTTGACCATTCAAATGTAATGTGAAAGAATCTAGTACGCTAACTGAGCCATGTATTTCGATGTAGCCATCTTCTCCCTGAATACAGCCATAACTTAAACCATCGGAATCCTTTGATGCACTAAGGACTGCCAAAGAAGTAGGGTAGTGACAAAGTAGAGTTCCACTGGTATCAATGCCATTGTATCCACGGTTACAATCATAACGAATCGTGCGCGGAGGACCAAACAAGCCTATTGTGAAACAAAGATTATATATATTGAGATCGGGCAGTGTGCCACCAGCCATTTGGGGATCGAAAACAGGAGTGAGTTCTCCTTTGAGGTAACGATCATACCGACTGCTACGTTGGGCATAGTTACAATGAATCATCCTGATTGTACCTATCTGTGGCAAAATCTCTTGTAATTTTCGGTAAAGTGGCATATAGAGAAGAGAGAATGCGGGCAAACAGTAGACACAACGCTGAATTGCGATATCCATCAGTTGTTCTGTTTGAATACGATTAACGGCAATTGGTTTCTCTACAATTACATTCTTACCTGCCATCATTGCAGCCAATGCATATTCATGATGTACATGGTTTGCATTGGCAATATATACATAATCAGCTTCTGCTTCTTGAAGCATCCGGTCGAAATCTGTATATACAAATCCCGTAGGAGCAAAAGCCTGGCAAAGGTCAATTGCATGTTCAATGCTATGTTCGCGTGCATATATGCCAGTTACTTCAATTTTACCCTTAAATTCGTTGCAAAACATGCGCAAAACTTCCTCAACGATTTTGCCTGTGCCAGCTATGGATATTTTCATAGTTTATAATGATAAATCGATGTTATTTTCAACAAAGATAGTTAGTTTGTCAAAATTTACAAAAATTTTTCTGAATATATTATACTAAACATAACACCCATTATAGAAAATACATACATTTGCAGTGTCAAATATTAAAAACAAAGTATCAAATATTAAAAACAAAGTAAAATGGATAAAAAAATAATTGACTCAAACACTATTTATGTTGTTTTTTCTAAACATTCAATTTATGGTGTTTTTGAAGATAAACAAGAGGCTTTGAAAATGTTCTCCGACCTTTCCGACCCTTTCGACGAAGTTTCTATTGTAACAAAATTTATATTACGTAAATAAATGCAGATTCTCAATCCTTACGAAGATAAACGCAGGATTATTCTTCGTAAACGTGACCTTCAAAGTTGCCTAAAGCATTGCGACTCCGATAAAGAAAAGATTAAGATACTAATGAATCTCGTCTTGAAACAAGAGAACCAAATTGCAGAACTTAAAGAAAACTATATCAAACTACTTCACGCAAGAGCCCAAGACATCATAATTGTTGAACAATAATGTGTACATCTCCTTTATACATAAAAAACGAATTAGGTCGCAAAAGACAAGTTCCTTGCGGTGAGTGTGACGAATGTCTAACTCAGCGTGCTAATGATATATATGTACGTTGCAGACTTGAATACGAGAATTGCATACAACATGGCGGTATTGGCTTCATGTGCTGTCTCACCTACTCGCCTAAACTCGTCCCTTATCTTACTTACAAAGGAAAGAAATACAAGGTATTCGATAAGATGGCTGTTATCAAGTTTATGAAACGCTTACGTATCCGTATGGATAGAACATATAAGAAGTTCTACGGAAAGCCTGCACCTGATTTTAAGTATTTTGTTGCTTCCGAATACGGCACAAGTGAAGAAGGTCAACATCTACCCCACTACCATTTACTTTTCTTCTTCAAAAATAAAATTTCCCCTCGCTTCTTTAGTGTAATGTTTAGAGAGTCCACATATTCAATACGAGATAAAAAAAGATATTTCGGCTGGATACTCCAGTGCGAACCAATATGCCCCGAAAAAGGTGGTATCCACTATTGTAGCAAATACACACTCAAAGACCAATCTTACGAAAATCAACGTCAAATAATTAAACAACTCATTGATGACAAAATGCACTTGGTAAATGCCATACACGGCATAAAAACACCCAAATTCAATGAACCCTTAACGAATATTGAAGAACTTCGCAATCAGTGTTTACGTTCAACCAAAGCATACAAAAAAGACCTTGAAGAAAACATTCGCCCACTGCGTCATATGATGCAGTTCTATATGATATCAAATGACCTCGGAGCAACCGCCTGCGTGGAAAGATACGGCAGAAATCTCCAGTCCTGCCCCACTATTAATTTTGATGGCTTCGTATATAAACTCCCTCGTATAATCAAGGATAGATATGAGCGCATGTACGGTTATAAGGCACGCAAGTTCATGGATAAATTAACTATGCTTAACTCCCTCAATCAAGCATTAACCTCCCTTGTAGATTCAAACCAAATAACACGCCCAGAAGCAAACGACCTCAGCCTCTTTGCTAAAACTTATCTTTACCCCGAAGGTGGTCAATTAGTCATTCGTGAACCCAAAGATATTAACCTATTCGACACCCACCCCTCCCCCGTCCGCGACTTCTCCGACCTCGAAAATGAATTTACCTTCTTCTATGATAATGACTTCTATCACATGAAAGACCGTATAGAGTCCCTCATGCGTATATTCAACAACGATGATAACATGAGATTTAGAGCATCCCGAGCCCGAAGAAAACGAACTAAAGAACATGAAGATTATATACGAAAAAAACGTAATAAAGGATACATTAAATAACTAACTAAACAAAACATTATGAGACTATTTAAGTACTTCACAACCGAAGAAATGTTCACTAATTGCAGTGACATGGAAAAAATTCAAATCATTACAAAAGATGAAAACTTTATTAAACTTGGAAAACTCTTTCGATTCCTCGACCATTTACGGGATATTATTGGCTCTCCTATTGTGGTTACTAGCACTTATCGAGACACTGACCATAACAAAGCCGTTGGCGGTGTAGATAATTCACAGCATACCCTCGCTGAAGCAGTAGACTTTAAGATTAAGAACGTCAATTTTACAGACGAAAATACCTATAACCTCATCACTTGCATAATCGCAAACCTCAACGACAATACTACCCAGTTACTCGGTCAAGTAATCATATATGATACATTTATTCACATTTCACTCAAAAACCAAACCCACCAAAACTTAAAATTCTATGACAAACGAAAAAAAGGAACAAATTAAAAACATCATCAACTGGATCTGTACAATCCTTTCAGCTATTGCCGCAGGTATCTGCTCAACATCATGTGTAACACATATAATTGGTAATTGATATGGCAAAAGATACATCTAAAACACCTCGAAAACCTAATTTTATTAGTACTCGCTTTTCTCCCTCTGTTGCTACTCCTAATCCTCGTCCTTTGAAGTATTACCAGATGCAGACAGACGAAGATGGTAATAGTAAATTTGTCGAGACTACTCCCGTTGCTCCTTCTATGGCTGCTGACTTTTCAATAGAGCAAAATGCGCTTCTTAATAGAAATGGTAGTCCCCAGTATCGTGTGAACACGGATATAACTGAACTTGAAGAAAACTTAACTAAATTGATGTAATATGGCTAATCAACAGACAAAAATAGATAACTCCCTTACCGAGGTACGAAGTAACCATAACCTTTCATTTAACTGGTTAGGTTCTGCCGATTACGGACGAATTGTACCTTTTCACTGGCAAGAACTTGTCGCAACCGACCACGTAAAAACACTCAAACCACGAATTGAGATGCAAATGTTGCCGATTGCTTCTCCGTCGTTTGGTAAGATGTCAATATACGTCCATTATTTTGCAGTACCCATTAGGCTACTCTGGAATGAGGCTTATGATTTTTTCAGCCAAACTGGCAAAGGTAAGAATGCAATTCCTCCCTATTGGACTGGCGAAGATTTCCAAGTAGCATCCGACTATGGAGATAACGGTTCCCTTGATGAGTGGGAAACTGGCATTTGGCTTGGTAGTCGAGGATTGTACAAACATTGGACTTCTTTTGGTCTCCCTCCATTTTGGAGAGGTTCTAACCTTCCAAACGGTCAACAAGGTTATTATGGTATTGGCGAAAATGATAAGATTTCTCTTCTTCCCTTCCGTGCTTATAATCAAGTATGGTGGGACTTTTACCGAGACCCCGAATTAGTGCCCGATGATAATATAGATTTCCACATTCGTAGAACAAGTGGCAGAGAGAAAAACTATAATGAGAGTGGTTCTAATGTCATTATGGAAAAGGAAAATATCTATGTTCCTCGTGTCCGCTCTATCAAAGATGTTTGGTTCAGTCAACTTTTTGCAAGCAACGGTACAACACCTTATAATATTTATCTTGGTGACCGTACTTTGAGCAATAGTGGTACGAGCGCCCAGCCTATTATCACGAGCGAAGATGGTGAACATGCACGAAACCATAGACGTGCAGAGGCTTTGACTCGCATGGCAGAGCGACTCTCTTTGAGTGGTAAACGTCAAATTGATATGCTGTACACCCAGTATGGTGTTAAACCCCAGTTCTCAAAGTTGAATATGGCACAATACATTGGTGGTGGTAAATCCGATGTTTTGATTACCGATATTACTTCTTCTGCCGATACTGCCCTTCCAGAAGCTGGTTTAGATGGTAAACCACTCGGGTCTAAGGCTGGTCAAGGTTACTGCCAGTTGTCCGATATTGACATTGACTTTACTGCTTCCGAGCCTACTATTCTTCTTGGTGTTTTCTCTATTATGCCTAAAGTTCATTTTGTACAAGGTCTTGGTAAGGAATGGTATCGCAACACCCTTACAGACTTTTTCAAACGAGAACTTGAACATATTGGACAAGTAGCAGTTCCAAAGAAAGAAGTAGGTGTAAATTACTTTGGTTTTGATGTCACTCCTTCTGCTGGAACAGAACAACGTCCGTATTATAGTGTTGAAAATAACGATAAGACTTTCGCTTTTACGCAACCTTATTACGAGTATAAACGCAAGTGTGACGTATTAGCTGGCGATTTCATGTATTATCACACAAAAACCTCGCTTACAGATGATAATCCCGATATTGCCTATATGCAGTCTATGAATCTATTTGTAGATTATCCTGATGACCGAGAGTTTACAGCTGAAAATATGCAGTTGCCTGCAGCAGCTCTTAATAAACTCTTCTTCTACCAGGGTGGTAGTGTTTGGGATAACGTAGACGACCACTTCCATGTAGATATAGATGTAGAATGTATTATTAACAGACCTATGGACGGTTACGCAATTCCGACTCTTGAAACTACCGAGAATCCCCATGCATCAACTGCACCCATTGGTAATAGTGTTCAACTCTAATTTAATGTTTAACATTAGTGAGGGATTAACTTCCCTCACTTTTTAACTTTTATAGATATGTGGCCAGCAATAATAGCAGCAGGTGGATCCATTCTTGGCTCTGCCCTCGGTGGTATCTTTGGCATTGGTTCAACTAATAGTGCAAATAGTGCTAATTTGCAAGCAACCCGAGAAACGAACGAAGCTAATAAACAACTTGCTCAACAACAAAACAATTTTAACTATCGAATGTGGCAGGAGAATAACCAGTATAATTCTCCCCTCGCCCAGATGAGACGATTCCGAGAAGCAGGATTAAGCGGTGCAGCAGCAGCCCAAGCGGTTTCAGGTGTTCCCTCCCAACCAGTCCAGTCCGCTAATCTTGCCAATCAAGTAACACCCCCACCAGTTCAAGCACCCGATTATTCCTTCATAGGTCAAAACTTCATCGGCATTGCACGAGAACTTGCAGCCTTGAAGAAAGAAAATGCAGAAGCGAACATTGCAGAAACTAATGCACAATGGCAGCCCGATGTAATTCTTACCAAAGTTGGTGCAGAGCAGGCAGCATGGAAACTTACCATGCAGCAACTTTTTGAAAATCAAAATACCTTTGGTTTACGTATGAATGGTATGTGGCTTGATAATGAGGGAAAAATGCGGTATAATCGAAACCTTGAATTAATGAATCAAAAACTTAATCAAGATATTGATTTGTTACAGAAACAGGTAAATGCCTTTGACCGCAATAACGAAATTAATTATCAAAAATCTGTTCAAGAACTTAGAAATTTAATAAAGGACGGAATTAACAAAGACAAGCAAGGTCAGTTAACAGATGCACAGATAGCTAATACAAATGCCAATACTGGTAAAACATTAGCCGAAACTGAAAATGTTTATAAAACTGGCGAACAGATAGAAGCCGTTACAGAAGGACAACGAATAAATAATAGTATTCAAAGTATTCAAAAGATTTTGGCTGAAAATGGTTATCCCGACAATTTCCAGCAACGTGTAGCTTCTTTGATGTCATCAGGGCAGATGTCCGAAGATAATTTATTAAAATTTGTCGAGAGCCTTGAGAAAGGACAAGACATTCACAAGTTGGCTGCTGATGGTAATTTTGACATGATGTTATATTATTACACAGTATTTAATGAAGGAACAGTACAAACAATAGATAAAGGAACTAACATACTTGGCAACATTCTTGGTAATGTTACTCCAAAACTAAGTTTTAAGTTCAATAAGTTTTATAAAGCTAAATAATTTAGTATATTTGCACAAAAATTGATTCATATGGAAAAACTCGTTAAAATCATTCTTTCTATTATCATTTTTTGGATGCTCTTATCTACTATCTTATTACTTATGTATATTCTCTTTATAGTATTCTTGTTTATGTCTTAAAAGCAACTTGGAGTGGACATAGAAACAAAGCTTGTTGATATGTCTACTCGGTTTTGCTACCACCCTTAAGCACTCGAGCGAAGCGAGTCCTTTATATAATATGCAAATTTTTGCATAAATTCAAGAAGACATGTCTCTCGATCGACTCTTAACTGGCTGCTTTTATGCAGCCTTTTTGTATATTATAGTGCATATTTATACTACACCCGGTAAAGTCCGGGTAGCGGACACTTGTACATAATTGCTAATCGACACAACCCTACTTGTGTTTGTCGCTTCTCCGAAGTTGGTAGGCAAGTTTCTTGCCGTCAAATCCCCCTATTTTGTAATCTCTACTTTACAAATTCACATCTTAACGAAAGAATTTCGCCATAAACATAACACCCATTAACACCCATATATATTAAATGGCGACATTTACCAATTATCTTAGGTAAACATCGCCATTCAAAGATGTTTAACTATATCCTTCTGTTTTTACAGAATTCCGAGTTCAGTAAATACTTTTTTGAGTTTAACTACAGATTCGTCAACCTGTTCGCGAGTATGGTTTGCCATCAATGCGTAGCGAACAAGTGTGTCTTGTGGTGCGCATGCTGGCGGAATAACAGGATTGATAAACACTCCTTCTTCAAATGCCTTTGCAACAGCAATAAATGTTTTATCGGTGTCGCGAACATATAGCGGAATGATGGGGCTTTCTGTATCGCCAATCTCAAAACCTTCTTCGCGGAAACGTTTCAATGCATAGTTTGTAACACTCCAAAGTGCTTCGAGGCGCTCGGGCTCTTGCTTGATAATGTGTAATGCTTCTAAAGCAGCTGCAGTAGCGGCAGGTGTACAACTTGCACTGAAAATATATGTGCGTGCAGTGTGGCGAAGCCAGTTGATAATACTGCTGTCGGCCGCAATAAATCCGCCAATAGAAGCCATACTCTTGGAGAATGTACCCATGATGAGATCTACTTCATCTGTCAATCCAAAATGATCGCAGACGCCACGGCCTTGTCTACCGAATACACCTAAGCCGTGTGCTTCGTCGACCATGATTGTTGCATTGTACTTCTTCTTAAGTCTAACGATTTCTGGCAAGTTGCAGAGGTCACCTTCCATGCTGAATACACCATCAACTACGATGAGTTTGATACGGTCGGGTTCGCACTTCAGAAGTTGCTTCTCCAAATCTTCCATATCATTGTGTTTGAACTTAAGTTGAGTAGCAAAGCTCAATCGACGACCATCAACGATACTGGCATGGTCACGATCGTCGCAAATGATATAGTCGTTGCGGTCAACCAGCTGGCTGATAACACCACTATTGACTGTAAAGCCAGTTGAGAAACAAAGTGCTTCGTCCTTGCCAACATACTCGGCAAGTTCTTTCTCGAGTTGTACATGGATATCCAGAGTTCCATTAAGGAAACGACTTCCTGCACAACCGCTACCGTACTTCTGCATTGCAGCACAACCTGCATCGATAATACGCTGGTCGCCTGTAAGACCTGTATAAGCGTTAGAGCCAAACATAAGCACTCTACGGCCACCCATAACGACCTCAGTGCCTTGCTTTCCTTCTATCTCACGAAAGTAAGGATAAATTCCTTGCGCCATGAACTCCTGTGGGAGTGTATAACGAGCGCATTTTTCTTGTAATAATCCCATAAATTTTTAATTCAATATATCCTTTGTAGGACAATAAATTTTATGCAAAGGTACTTCTTTTTCTTTATATATCGTTACTTTTGCTGGTAAAATTTCCATTAGATGTCTAATTATAATGATTAATTTATATAATAATGTAATTTTATATTAACTTTGCAGAACAAATTATGACCAAACGAACAAAAATCATATTCGTCGTAAATCCCATTTCCGGCACATCGGATAAGAAACACATCATTGACCTTATACCCAAGTATATGAACAAAGAGTGTTTTGAATGGGCTATTCGCATGACCGAATATCGCGGTCATGCTGCAAAGTTAGTGGACGAGGCGATTGAAGAAAATGCAGATGTAGTTGTTGCAGTCGGAGGCGATGGAACTGTCAATGAAGTTGCACGAAGTTTGGTCCACACAAATGTGGCATTAGGCATCATTCCTTGTGGAAGTGGCAATGGTCTTGCCAGGCATTTGTGTATCCCGATGAATGCTGATGGTGCATTACGCGTTTTGGCAGAATGTCATATTGAAGAACTTGATTATGGAATCATTGATCAGACACCTTTCTTTTGCACTTGTGGTATTGGTTTCGATGCTTTTATAAGTGATCGTTTTGCAAAAGCCGGCAAGCGAGGATTGCTTACATATATAGAAAACACTCTAAAAGAAGGCCTGAAATATAAACCAGATACCTACGAAATAACAATCGATGGCGAGAAACAGGTATATAAAGCTTTCCTTATTGCTTGCGCTAATGCCAATCAATACGGTAACAATGTATATATAGCACCTCATGCCAACATGAGCGATGGACTTATGGATGTTACATTGATGGAACCGTTTTCCATGTTTGAAGCGCCACAGATTGCAATTCAGCTATTTAACAAGACGATAATGTCAAATAGCCGTATCCATTCTTTTCAATGCCGACACCTGCACATCAAACGCTCCTCTCCTGGTGTGATACACTTCGACGGTGATCCAAAAGAAGCAGATAAAGAAGTTGATGTAAGGCTGGTTCCAAAGGGTATTCGTATGGTTGTCAACACGCAAGAACAGCCCTACCAGCCTCCCCTACTCCAAATGTTTTCAGAATTCTACCATGAAGTAAACGAAGAGATTTCGACACTGGGGGCAAATATCCGTGCCGATTTCCTCGAAGGGCAACGCCGAATCAGTACTGTAAACAAGGAACTTCTACGTAAACTAAGGAAGAAACCTTAGTTCTTGTTCAAAACATTTACTTATAGATTCTTTTTGGGCATCGGACAAAGGTGGTAAAACTTCCGTCAAAGCCTTTTGAAGAGCTTTGACGGCTTTTACCTTTGCTTGTTGTTGTCCCATTCTCACTCCACTTCGATAAGGGGTCGAAGGAAGTAATGCGCGATTGAAGTTTCCGTCGCTCATTTTACGTTTACCATATTGGCCAATGCTTTACATTTATCACGAAGAGCGTCTTGTGATGCCTCAAGTTCGTCCCAGCATACGACAACTCCCATACGTCGTCCAACATGTGCGTGAGGTTTACCGAAGATTCGAAGGTCTGTTTTTGATGATGCACAAACTGCTTCTAAACCTTCGTACTGAGGATTTGCCGTTTCTACAGGTGAAAGTATGACTGCGGATGTGCCTTGACGGTAGAGTTCTATTTCTGGTATTGGCAGAGACAGAACTGCTCTTGCATGAAGTTCGAACTCACTAAGGTTTTGGGTGCCTGCAAGTGTTACCATACCGGTATCATGAGGACGAGGGCTCAACTCGCTGAAGATTACACCTCGTTGCTCACTTACGAAGAATTCAACGCCCCAAATACCGGAACCTGTAAGAGCAGCAGTTACCTTTTTAGCCATTTCCTGTGCGGTGGCAAGATGTTCTGGTTTCATGGCACGAGGCTGGAAACTTTCCTGATAGTCTCCACCTTTTTGTACGTGACCAATAGGTGCGCAGGTTAATGTTTGACCATTATCCTGAGTAACTGTCAACAGCGTTATTTCGTAGTCGAAGGGAATAAACTCCTCGATAATCACTTCTATAATATCGCCACGACTGCCTTCGCAAGCACATTCCCATGCTGCTTCCAGTTCGTCAGCACTGTCCACCTTGCTTTGTCCGTGTCCGCTGCTGCTCATAAGTGGTTTTACTATGCAGGGGAAGCCAATGACAGAGGCGGCATCTTTCAGTTCTTCGTAGGTTTTGGCATAACGATATCCGGCAGTCTGAAGACCGAGTTCTGTGTGAGCAAGTTCTCTGATTGCCTTACGGTTCATTGTGTAGTTGACGGCACGTGCGCTGGGTACAATGCGGATTCCTTGAGTTTCGAAATCGTATAGTTTCTCTGTGCGGATTGCTTCTATCTCGGGTACGATAATATCCGGTTTCACTTCGTTAACGGCTGCTGTAAGTGCATCTCCGTCGAGCATGTTGAAAACGCGATATTCGTCGGCAACTTGCATGGCCGGTGCATCTGCATATTTGTCGCATGCCACAACATATTGTCCCAGTCGCTGACAGGCAATAACAAATTCCTTACCAAGCTCACCTGAGCCTAAAAGCATTATTTTTTTCATATCGTTATTATTTACTTGTTATTCTTTTATATGTTATTCACTACTTGTCGAACCTGTCGCCCCAACATTTCTGCATTTGTGCACGAAGTTTGTCTTCCGAGGGATTAGGTTGCGAATGCCATAAACGTTGTTGTTTTAGCTCGTCTGGCAGATATTGCTGATTGACGAAATTGCCATCGAAGTCGTGGGAATACTTATAGTCTTTGCTGTAACCCATTTCCTTCATCAGTTCCGTAGGTGCGTTTCGCAGGTGTAGTGGTACAGGGAGATTGCCGGTTTCTCGAACCAATTGCAATGCGTTGCCTATTGCCTTGTAGGCGGAATTACTTTTGGCACTTGTGGCAAGATATATGGTTGCCTCTGCCAGTGGAATACGTCCTTCGGGCCATCCTATCTTCATAACTGCATCGAATGCCGCATTTGCCAGTAAGAGGGCGTTGGGGTTGGCAAGTCCGATGTCTTCGCTTGCACTGATGACAAGACGTCGGGCAATGAATGCTGGGTCTTCCCCACCCTCAATCATGCGTGCAAGCCAATAAATAGCGGCATCGGGGTCGCTACCGCGAATGCTTTTAATAAAAGCTGATATAATGTCATAATGCAACTCGCCGTCCTTGTCATACGCAAGCGGATTTTGCTGAAGCAATTCAGAAACAAGTGCATCCATTATTTCTATGTCGCCTTCTTGGGGAGCAGCCTCGTAAACAAGCTCCAATATATTTAGCAACTTACGTGCATCGCCGCCACTATAACGCAACAATGCTTCGGTTTCCATAAAACGGAATGTTCGTTTACTTAACTCAATATCGTTCTCGACCGTTTGTTGAGCCAATTGCAGCAAATCGTCTTTCCCGAGCGGCTGTAATGTATAAACCTGGCAACGTGACAACAATGGGCGTATAACTTCGAACGAAGGATTCTCTGTGGTTGCACCGATTAGTGTGATGATTCCTTGTTCTACGGCACCGAGCAATGAATCCTGTTGTGATTTGGAAAAACGATGGATTTCATCAATGAAGAGAATCGGATTGTTCTGGTTGAAGAATCGTGACGAGCGAGCCTTCTCGATGACTTCACGCACATCCTTCACTCCGCTAGTAACTGCACTGAGTGTAAAGAACGGAACCTCCAGTTTGCGTGCAATGATGCAGGCAAGGGTAGTTTTACCCACACCCGGCGGCCCCCAGAGAATAAAACTGCTGACGCGTCCACTCTCCACCATTCTGCGAAGCACAGCTCCAGGACCAACCAGATGCTGCTGCCCGATATAGTTGTCCAGCGTCAAAGGACGCATTCTTTCTGCCAATGGCTGCATAACGATTGCAAAGTTACAAAATTATATTTATAAACACAAAAAAGTCTGCCGATAAATAATGTGGACAGACTACTTACGTTGCATTGTAATTTCTTGCATAAAAGAAGCGAGTTGCAAGGTGCCGAGTTAAGAAGGCAAACTACACGTGTTAAGTTCGCAATCTTAACGTGTTAAGTCGGGCAACTAAACACGTTAACTTTGGCAATTTAACTGGGGTTGTTGGAAGTTGTAAAATTTCAGTTGAAAATCATTAAAGTGAAAGTGTGTAATCTTAAAGCAGACAAAAGAAGTCGGAAAGGAGACAACCTATTTCTTCCAAACAAATCGATATGCAAAACGACGGTTGGGTGCTGTATCGCCTTCCGTACTTAAACTGATAATGTCCGAAGGATTGCTCGGATTGTCAGCCCACTTGAAACAGAAACTCATCTTGCTTCCGGAGAGTTTTAAGAGTTTACGGGGAACTGACATCTCAATACAGTTTTCCCCTATCGCCCTGTCTATGTGTATTACATTTCCTTCGGAATCAATCAATTGAGAATTCTTAACAATATAATCGTATTTGCTGTCTTCGTCTGTATCAAGGAGAAGGAGCATCCAGTTCTCGTCGGTGCTGGAGGTTAAGGGAGCGGCCGTTTCGGCAGCAAAATAGATATTTTTCTTGTCCACAGAAACCAAACAGCGAACAATGTCGTTGCGCCCAGTGTTATCCGTATAATGTAAATTACCATAACCGTTATGGTCACGATGAATAATATCGCCACGTGTGTCAAGATATGTACTGTCGGGTTGCCACTCATCAAGTTTGCCGTCGAGCAGGATGTGTTGGTATCCACGATGTACGGGCATTGAAGCAACGCCTTTATATCGACGGATGTTTTGCACCATTTGCATGTAATAATTGTCTGTCCACCCGCCTTTCATCGGAGCAATTGTGCGATTGAACTCTGCATTGTATTGGTCGACGAAGTAGAATGGATTGTCCGTCCTGCCCAGGAAATTCACGTGCATCTCGGCCTGTCCCGAAGGGTCTTTGCCGTTTCTGAACTTGCCTGCAGTCCATTCGTTCCAGTCGTTCAAGTAAATAAACTCTGGATCAACCTGCAACGCTTCGTCCCATCTGTCTTGAAAATAGATGCCATATTTTGTAGGACACTCGCGTTCTTCGCCAAGCCAAGGTACATATGCACGCTGTGGCATATCGAGAGAATCCAGAGGCGGCTCAAGTGTCTCGCGCCGCCAACTCTTTCCTGTGGAATTTATAGAATGTTGTGCCGGCGTTACAGCCATCTCCTCGAACCTTCCTTCGTGCTTGGCACAAAGTTCTTCGGGCTTAAGAGAAGCTACATTCTTGTCGTTCATCTCGTAGCCAAAGCTCCATTTGTCTTCTCCGCCCACATAACGTTCGCCAGCCCAATTATAGTACCCCCACCACATGTTGCGAAGTGTGAAGAATTGCTTTACTTCGTTGCTATATTCTTTTCCTCTTTGTCCACCATTCGGATTGGCATCAACACTCGGAGTAGCATTATATAAAAGCAATGGTTTTCCATCCCAGTAGAACCATAAGTCCTTGTAGCGAGGCGTCTTGTAGAAACGTTGATAAAGACTCTCTACAACATCAATCACATTGCCATTGAATGCCCAAAAACAAAACTTAGGCACACGATTGCCAAGGGCTTTCATCTCCTGCATAGTCTGGAAAATAACCTCCCATTCGTCCCAATAGCAGACAGCATTTGTCACATCCAATATAAGAACATCGACTCCTGCATCAGCCAGCATAGACAGATCGTGAAAGATAACGTATCGGTCCTGGCTAAGAAAATACCCGTACTCGGGTTCACCCCAGTGATAGGAAGCATATGGAAAATCGGGATTCCCTTTTGCTGCCATCGGGTTTGCCTGGAGAATCTTTGTTACGTCATTCGTATATGGTTGGCCATTGTGTAGATTCTCTGTGTGCCAGGTAACATAAAAAATACCGACAGTACGTTGCTTTCCGTCATTTTTTTGCGGAAACTGTTCTGCCGTCGGCAGTGTTCGCCCCAATTCGTCTGTTGCAATCCATGTTCTACCATCGTCATTTACAGAAGCATAAATAGAGAAAATGGTTATGAATAGCAAAATAACTGACGAGGCGAATCTCATAGTATAATGTAGTTTAAATGTATTTAATCTCTCTGTTTGTCATTACCTATAAAATTTAGTCATCACCATGTCCAGTTATATAACAAAGAACATCACCCAATATCCAAATAATTGCTAAAATCGCAAACAACATATCATTCAATTTTTAATATAAATCAATAAACTCATCTTTCCTAAATGACCTCCAAGCATTCTTTTTATCTGTTAGCGCGTTTTCTTTCCAGGTGATCGAGAATCACCTTTCTCATTCGCATGCTCTTGGGTGTTACTTCCACATACTCGTCTGCCTTGATGTACTCGAGTGCTTCTTCGAGTGAGAAGATGGTTGCAGGTATGATGTGTGCTTTCTCGTCTGTGCCGCTTGCTCGGACGTTTGTAAGTTGCTTTGCTTTGCAGACATTGATAACGAGGTCAATCTCATGAACATGTTCGCCAACAACCTGACCTGCATAGACCTGATCCTGCGGTTCGATAAAGAAACTACCTCTGTCCTGAAGATGGTCGATGGCATAAGCATAGGCATTACCGCTTTCGAGAGCGATAAGAGAGCCGTTTGTTCGGCGATTAATATCTCCTTTGTAAGGCAGGTATTCCTTGAAACGATGTGCAATAATAGCTTCGCCCTGACTTGCTGTAAGCATATTTGTACGAAGACCAATAATACCACGGCTTGGAATGAGGAATTCAATATTGACACGCTCGCCTTGGCTCTCCATTCCTGTCATTTCGCCCTTTCTGCGTGTTACCATATCAATCATTTTCGATGCAAACTCCTCTGGAACATTTATTGTTAATTCCTCAATGGGTTCACACTTAACGCCGTCTATTTCCTTGTAAATTACCTGGGGTTGTCCGACTTGTAATTCATATCCCTCGCGACGCATTGTCTCAATAAGAACAGACAAATGCAAGACACCTCTGCCAGAAACAATCCAACGATCCGTATAGCCTTCAAATGGTTCTACACGAAGAGCCAGATTTTTCTCAAGTTCTCGTTCCAAGCGTTCGTTTATGTGGCGGCTGGTACAATATTTACCTTCTTTTCCAAAGAATGGCGAATCGTTGATAGTAAAAAGCATTGACATGGTTGGTTCATCAATGCTGATGGGGGGCAATGCTTCTGGTTCCTTGAAGTCGCATATGGTATCACCAATCTCAAAACGTTCCAATCCAACTATGGCGCAGATGTCACCGGAAACCACCTCTGACGTTTTCATACGTCCCATGCCCGTAAAGGTATGCAGTTCCTTGATGCGTGTCTTTTCCATCTGTCCGTTACGATGAACGATGGTAATGTTCATTCCTTCGGTAAGAGTGCCACGATGAACACGGCCGACAGCAATTCGTCCGGTGTAGGCACTATAGTCGAGGCTTGTAATGAGCATCTGTGGTGTGCCTTCGTGTTTTTCCGGTTCTGGAATATATTTAAGGATGCAATCAAGCAGATAGGTTATATCTCCACTGGGTGTTTGCCAATCTTCTGCCATCCATCCTTGTTTGGCAGAACCATATATTACGGGAAAATCAAGTTGTTCCTCTGTGGCATCGAGGTCGCACATCAGGTCGAAAACCATTTCGTAAACTTCTTCGGGGCGGCAGTTTGGTTTGTCAACCTTATTGATAACAACAACAGGTTTGAGTCCAATCTGCAATGCTTTTTGAAGGACGAAACGTGTTTGAGGCATTGGACCTTCGAAAGCGTCGACCAGGAGAAGACAGCCGTCGGCCATATTCAAAACACGTTCCACCTCTCCACCAAAGTCGCTGTGTCCCGGTGTGTCGATGATATTGATTTTGTTGTCCTTATAATTTATACTTACATTCTTTGAAAGGATGGTTATTCCACGCTCTCTTTCTATCTCATTATTGTCGAGCATAAGTTCACCCGTCTGTTGGTTTTCGCGAAAAAGATTTCCCGCCAACAGCATTTTATCTACAAGTGTTGTTTTACCATGATCGACATGTGCGATGATTGCTATATTTCTAATACTTTGCATAATTCGTAATTTGGTGGCAAAGGTACAAAATATATTCAAATTTATTCGTCCATAGTTCGAAGTTTTTTCGTATTTTTGCACACAAATTATGAATTCATTTGAACTTATATCTCAATATGCGCCAACTGGTGATCAGCCAGAAGCAATACGCCAACTGACCGAAGGCGTACGCGAGGGAGTGCGGGCACAAACTTTGCTTGGTGTAACCGGAAGTGGAAAGACGTACACCATTGCCAATGTAATAAAAAACATTGGTCGCCCCACCCTTATTCTTTCGCATAACAAGACACTTGCCGCACAGCTGTATGGCGAAATGAAGCAATTCTTCCCCCACAATGCCGTCGAATACTATGTAAGCTACTACGACTACTATCAACCCGAAGCTTATATGCCGGCAACAGACACATATATTGAAAAGGATTTGGCTATTAATGATGAAATAGACAGGTTACGACTTTCTGCCACCAGCGCATTACTTTCTGGCAGGTCTGATGTCATTGTTGTTAGTAGTGTTTCTTGCATATACGGAATGGGCAATCCTTCTTCCTTCTATGAAAACCTGCTTGAACTGCATGTCGGACAAAAGATGGAGCGAAATGATCTGCTTCGACGCCTGAACGACATGTTGTATGTTCGGAATGACATTTCTCTCAGCAGAGGGGAAGTTAGAGTAAAAGGAGACACCGTTGATATTGCATTAGCCTATAGTGATACAATTTTAAGAATAACATTTTGGGACGACGAGATTGAAAGCATAGAAGAACTTGATTCAGAACTCCTTGTACGCATTAGCCTCTATGATTGCTACAAGGTATATCCTGCCAACCTTTTTATGACAACAAAGGATGCTCAAGAGAAAGCAATCGTAAAAATACAAGAAGACTTACGTGCGCAGGTGGCATTCTTTGAGAGTCAGGGAAAGGAACTCGAAGCAAAACGACTGCACGAGCGAGTGACTTATGATGTTGAGATGATACGCGAACTTGGTCATTGCTCCGGCATAGAGAATTACAGCCGTTATTTCGACGGACGAGAACCCGGCACTCGCCCCTATTGCTTACTTGATTTCTTCCCGAAGGATTTTCTAATGATAATCGACGAAAGCCACGTTTCCGTCCCCCAACTTCATGCCATGTATGGTGGCGATCGTGCTCGCAAAACATCATTAGTTGACTATGGATTCCGCCTGCCCGCAGCAAAAGACAATCGACCGCTCAAATTCGAGGAATTCGAAGAAATGACACATCAGGTCATCTATGTAAGTGCCACTCCTGCGGAATACGAAATAAACCAAAGTGAAGGTGTTATCGTTGAACAGGTTATCAGACCAACCGGCTTGCTCGACCCAACCATAGAAGTGCGTCCAACAGCAAACCAGGTTGACGATTTGATGGAAGAAATACAGCAATGCATTGAGCGAAAAGAACGTGTCCTTGTTGTAACGCTGACAAAAAGAATGGCAGAAGAACTGACTGAATATCTACTTGGATTAGGTGTACAAACTGCTTATATACACGGCGATGTAGATACATTGGAGCGTGTTCGCATCATCAACGAATTACGTGCAGGCGTATATGACGTCCTTGTTGGCGTTAACCTTCTTCGCGAGGGACTTGATCTTCCAGAAGTCTCACTTGTTGCCATATTTGATGCAGACAAGGAAGGATTCTTACGCAACCAGAGAAGTCTTACGCAAACAATAGGCAGAGCTGCCCGAAACGTTAACGGCAAGGCCATCATGTATGCCGACACAATCACCCCAAGCATGGCTGCCACAATCAACGAAACGAACCGCCGACGAGAGAAACAATTACAATATAACCAAGACAACAACATTTCGCCAAAACAGATTCGAAAGACATTGGCAAATAACAACTTAATACAAAATAGTTCAACTGATAATATAATTCCATATATAGAACCTGCACCTTATGAAGTTATGGCTGTTGCAGAAGCAGAAACACTATCTGTGGAGCAAAAAAAGAAGCGCATAGAAAGCCTTCGGAGCAAGATGCAGGAAGCTGCAAAAAGAATGGAATTTACAGATGCAGCCATTCTTCGTGACGAGATGTTACGACTTCAAGCCGAAGTTGACGAAGAGCAAAAATAAACATTCCGGCAATAACTAAAAAACCTTACGTGTAATGATGCCAAACTATACACATTAAAATAGCAAACTTAACGTGTATAGTCGGCCGACTTAACACGTTAAGATTGTAAAGTAACTGAAGGTGTATTGAAAAAAGAAATTGTGTAACTGTCAATTCTTGATTTTCTCCCAAGTGTTGCTCTGCGAAGCATCGATGGAGAAAAGCACTTCGTAGGCTTTTTCTTTTTCTTCTTTTGTGGCTTTCTTGGTAAAGATGTTTACCAATTCATCGCGCTTATATTCTGTAAAAAGCTGAGCAACCTTTGTCATACTCTTTGCACGATTGGCCTCCTGAAGCAAATCCAGTGCATTTACGATTGCTGCACGAGCGCTATCTGGAGCCTCAGACATTCGGTCGAGCCCCATACGGTGATAGATATAATTAAACTCACGCATTCCCTCCATTGCGCCATCCATGTAGTCGTTCAACAATCCAAAACGATTGCCGCTGTCGCCAAAAGCCTTCCAGCCGGGGAAACCAAGATTTTCTCCTGCCGTGGCAACATCTTCAGCCATGTGAAAATAATCGGTCCCACCCATTGGGGCCATCGTGTCAAGGTCCATGCCGATTATCATATAGGCATAGTATGCAAGAAGGGCAATGAGATTGTTATCTATCTGATTATCCTGATATTCAAGTTGATCGAATTCAGTGAACACGAAAGTGAAATCTGCATCGTTTACAGCGTATGAAATCGTATTGTACGAACTTCCATAAACAGGACGACTGCAGTTCATGAGCAACGAACACTCAAAAGAATTTTCTTCTTGATTGTATGTATTGACAGTGATGTTGAAGTTGCACTGGATTTTCTCGTTTTCACGAAACGGAATTTCTGTCCATTTTTGGTTATTGAGGAACTCTGTCAACTTTGTTTGAAGCGCATCAAAAACTTCTGTGCGAGTATTCTCTATCTGCGAATGATTAATAGTTACACGTGCATCAAGTTCTTGTGCATAAGAAGACTGATGCAAATTAAAAATAGTGATACAAAGCAGAACTACTCTTAATATATTATAATGTGTAACCTTCATCATTCGTAAATTCAAAGTAGGCTATAATTTGCTTACGATGTACTCTACAATATCTTCTGCAACTTCTTGTTTTGATTTTGTTTCGTATGCCGTGGTGCCTTGTTGACGATCGATAATTGTTATTTTGTTTGTATCGACACGAAAACCAGCTCCTTTATCTTGCAAGCTGTTTAAGACGATGAAGTCAAAATTCTTGCGATTCATCTTGTCTTGTGCATTCTGGACTTCGTTGTCTGTTTCGAGAGCAAAACCAACCAACAGCTGGTTCTCATTCTTGATGGCGCCGAGTGCAGCTGCAATGTCTTGCGTGGGACGAAGATTCAATACAAGTTCGTCACCTTTTCTTTTTATTTTCTTGTCTGCTGTAGTTTCAGGCGTGAAGTCAGCTACCGCAGCAGAAAGAATGGCTATATCGGCTTTGGGGAAATGAGTTGTGGCAGCATCGTACATCTCTTGTGCACTCTCCACATCTATACGATGAATTGCCGGATGTTTTGTCTGCAACATTACCGGACCACTCACAAGTGTCACCTCTGCTCCTTGCTTGGCACAAGCCTCTGCCAAAGCATAACCCATTTTGCCACTGCTGTAATTGCCGACAAAACGAACTGGATCAATCTTCTCATAAGTTGGACCAGCCGTAATGAGAACGCTTTTGCCTTTAAGTTTTTGTTGTTTGGAAAAATGCTTTTCAAGCACCTCTACAATCTTCTCCGGTTCTTCCATGCGCCCTTTGCCTTCAAGTTTTGAGGCAAGGAATCCCGTTCCCGGCTCAATGATATGGTTACCGTAAGAAACAAGCCTCTGAATATTCTGCTTGGTTGAAGGATGAGCATACATATCCAAGTCCATTGCCGGAGCAACAAAGACGGGTGCCTTCATGCTGAGATATGTTGTGATAAGCATGTTGTCTGCAATTCCATTAGCCATCTTACCGATTGAACTGGCTGTCGCCGGAGCAATAATCATTGCATCAGCCCAGAGTCCAATGTCAACATGAGAATACCAGCTACCATCACGTCTGTCAAAGAATTCGCTCACAACTGGCTTGTGTGTTAAAGTGGAAAGCGTAAGCGGCGTGATGAACTCTTTTGCAGAAGGTGTCATAACAACTTGCACTTCTGCTCCTTTTTTAATGAGAAGTCTGGCTAAGTTGCATGCCTTGTAGGCAGCAATACCTCCTGTTATTCCAAGTACTATCTTCTTATTTTCCAGCATACTTCAATGCAAGACGTTCAAGTGTTTGTTTTGTGTTTAAGGTAAAGTCGCCCTGCAGCATCCAATTTTTATAGCTTGGATCTTTACGAAGGACATCTTTTACTGGCTGACCTTTGTATTTGCCGAAGTTGACTATTTCCACACCATTCTCATCATAGACGAATCGACAAGCGAGGTCAACACCTCGTTGAACTTGCGAGAAGTTCGACAAGAAGTTTACATCATTCTTCAACGTATCGGCATAACGATCAAGTTGAGCTTCGAGCACTTCTAATGTTGCACGTGTATCCGCCAAAGCACTGTGTGCATTCTCGAGATTCTTTCCACAATAGAATTTATAAGCAGCAACAAGAGTTCGTTGTTCCATCTTGTGGAAGATATTTTGGACATCCACAAGCTGCTTTTCGTTTATGTGAATGTCTATGCCGCAGTGGGCAAACTCTTCGGCAAGCATTGGGACATCAAAACGATTGCTGTTAAATCCTGCCAAATCGGAATCGGCAAAGACCTGAGCCAGTTCCGATGCCTTATCAGCAAAGGTTGGGCAATCTTTTACATCTTCATCGGTAATGCCATGAACTGCCGTACTTTCCTTCGGGATGTGAATCCCTGGATTAAACCGTATCGTCTCGGCACGCTCGCATCCATTCGGTTCGAGGCGGATATAGCAGAGTTCCACAATGTGGTCTTTGCCAATCGTCAAACCGGTGGTCTCGAGGTCGAAGAAAATGAGTGGTCTCTCGAGTTTAAGCTTCATGACTTGATACTTAGTCTTCTACTCGCATTGGCATGAGGAGCATGAGCACCTCGTCATCGGAATTCTCTTCTGCAGGACGTATTACACCGGGACGGCTGGGGTCTGCAACTTCAATCTTGAGTGTTTCGCAGTCCATGATACCGGCAATTTCCAGCAGGAAGGTGCAACTGAAGCCAATGCTGATAGGAGTGTTTGTGTATTCGCAGAGAATAAATTCTTCTGCACGAGTAGCATATTCGCTATCCTGACCAGTGAGTTTGATATTGTTATTAGCGAGTTCAATCTTAACTAAACCACTGCTTTGGTTGCAGAAAACGCTGACGCGCTTGAGAGCGCTCATCAAAGTCATGCGGTCAACACATGCTGAGAATGGATTGTTCTCGGGTATCACAGCGTTATAGTTCGGATAACGACCTTCAATGAGACGGAAATGCATCACCATATCGGATGAAGAAATGGTTGCTTTTTCGTTATCGAATGCAATGCTGATATTTTCGTCATCTTTTGTAAGAACAGACTTCAATATAGCTGATACCTTCTTCTGGAGAATAAAGCCTGCTGTCAACCCGCTTTGAACTGTACGATTTGTATTGCGGACGAGCTTGCGTCCGTCTGTGCCGGCAAAAACAATACTGTCTGGTTTAATGTCGACATACACGCCATTCATCACAAGACGAATTTCGTCGTTAGCCGTAGCAAAGAGACAACGATTGATGCCGTTAAGCAATACACTTGCAGGCATTTCTATGCGGGTTGCATCGCTACCAACAGTCTTTGCCATTGGATAAGGTGCTGCATCCATTGCCATGACTACAAATGAACCGGAATTGTGCACCACCTTTACCTCTTGTGTGTCGGGATTATAACCGATGTTAAGAGGCTGTTCTGCCAATTCTTTCATTGATTCGAGGAGAGTTTTGGCTGGTATGCAGAAGCGTGCATCACCACTCTGTTCAATGGTGGGCACTGTGGTGATGAAATACTTCTCGCTGTCGGATGCGGTAATGGTGATTGTGCCACCTGTTACATCGAGCAGGAAGCAATCCAAGATTGGCATAGAATTCTTGCTTGCCATCACTTTGCTGGCAGCAGTCAGACGGCCATAGAGGGTCGTGCTTGAAACTTTGAAGTTCATATTCTTATGTGTATATTATTTGTTTTTGCCTACAAAGATATGTTATTTTGATGCTACAACAAAGAAAAGGCTGAAAAAAAAGCCTTAATTAAATAATTCTTCACACTTCGTGATTTATTCATAAATTTATTTTATACCTTTGCAGCCAAAATAACGAAATAGAATCTAAATTATGGAATTAACTGGTAAGATTATAACCGAGTTCAACGAGCGTGGCGGAGTTAGTAGCCGTACGGGTAACGAATGGAAAGCAAAGTCGTTTGTTTTGGAAGTTCCTGGTGAATACCCTCGCAAGTTGGTATTCGATGTTTTTGGCTCAGATCGTTTGCAGGCCTTCAACATTCAGGTAGGCGAAACGCTGACCGTTCATTTTGACATTGATGCTCACGAATACAATGGCCGTTGGTTCAACGACATTCGTGCTTTCCGCATCGATCGTCCCCAGGCCGCACCTCAGGCCGCTCCCCAATTTGAGGCTCCCGTTCAGGCACAAGCGGCTCCCATTGACACCACGCCTTTTGAAGCACCTTCTGCCACAGACGACTTACCATTTTAATCTACATACATCGACAATACCGAATTGGCTCCGTAGCTTAGCTGTATAGAGCGTCAGATTCCGGTTCTGAAGGTCCTGGGTTAGAATCCCAGCGGAGTCACTTGTATTTAAAGATAGGGTTACAGCCGACGGTTGTAACCCTATTTGTTTTGTGTATAATTTGAAAAATTCGCTTTTGTTTGCAAATCTCATTATATATTAGTACTTTTGCACATCAAAAAGAGGCTCCAATAAAACATGAATACAGAAAAAGAAACTCGACAAATTCAGTTGATTGCAGAGCGCACAGGTCTTAGAGAAAAACATGTGCGTGGAGTTGTCGAGTTGCTGCAGGATGGCGCCACGGTGCCCTTCATTAGTCGTTATCGCAAAGAGGCAACCGGAGGCATGAGCGATGTGGAAGTGGCTCTTGTTGCTGCCGAATTGGACAAAATAACCGAACTGGAACACAGAAAGGAGTACATCCTAACAACCATAGACACGCAAGGCAAACTCACTGAGGAATTGCAAAATAGAATCGAAGAGTGCTGGGATGCCACCACACTTGAAGACATCTATCTGCCTTACAAGCAAAAGCGTCGCACTCGTGCCCAAGTGGCTCGAGAAGCCGGCCTTGAGCCGCTTGCCGATGCTATCCTTCGACAATCCAACACTCCACTCGCACAACTGGCAGACAAACTCTCCCCCTCGAAAGAGATGGAAAGAGAACAGGCTCTCCAGGGGGCAAAGGATATCATAGCCGAACGCATTAGCGAGGACGAACGTGCCCGCCAGACGCTCAGGACAACCTTCTCAATCCACGCCGTCATCCATAGCAAGGTCATCAAAGGCAAAGATGCGGAAGGACAGAATTTCCGCGACTATTTCGACTGGCAGGAGCCCCTGAAACGATGTTCGAGCCATCGGCTTCTTGCCATGCGCAGAGGCGAAGCCGAAGGAATATTGCGTGTAAGTATAGGCGTTGACGACGAACCGGCAATAGAACGCATAAGCAGACAATTCGTCAAAGGCAACAACGAATGTAGCCAACTCGTTCGCGAAGCCGTAGAAGACGGCTATAAACGACTGCTCGAACCCAGCATCGCAGGCGAATTCGGAACATCCTCCAAACAGAAAGCCGACGAAGAAGCCATCCGAATCTTCGTAAGCAATCTGGAACAACTACTGATGGCATCACCCCTTGGACAGAAACGTGTTTTGGCAATCGACCCGGGTTTTCGCACAGGATGCAAAGTCGTTTGTCTTGATTCGGAAGGCAACCTGCTTCATCACGATGTCATCTTCCCCCACCCTCCTCGTGCAGAACGAATCAAAGCAATGCAGACAGTCCAAAATCTCGTCGAGAAATACAACATACAAGCCATCAGCATTGGTAATGGAACCGCAGGACGTGAAACAGAAGATTTCGTGCGACATCTCGACCTGTCCGACAGCATAGAAATCTACAGCGTAAGCGAAGACGGAGCCAGCATCTATAGTGCAAGCGAAATAGCCCGTGAAGAGTTCCCCAACGAAGATGTAACCGTACGTGGAGCCGTCAGCATAGGACGCCGCCTGATGGACCCCTTGGCAGAACTTGTAAAAATAGATCCATCGAGCATCGGCGTAGGCCAATACCAAAAAGACGTCAATCAAACGGCACTACGCAAAAGCCTTGAAGAAACCGTCGTGAATTGTGTCAACCGTGTTGGCGTAAACCTCAATACGGCAAGCAAGTGGCTGCTCACCTATGTAAGCGGTCTTGGACCTTCGCTCGCACAAAACATTGTCCGCTATCGACGTGAGAATGGACCATTCCGTTCTCGTAAGGAACTGATGAAGGTGCCACGTCTGGGTGCCAAAGCCTTCGAGCAGTCGGCCGGTTTCCTTCGCATAAAAGACGGCAAAGAACCTCTCGACAACAGCGCAGTACACCCCGAACGCTATGATTTAGTCGAGAAAATGGCTCGCGACCAACAATGTTCTGTTACAGAACTGATGGCCAACAAAGAACTTCGAGACAAGATAAACATCGAACAATATGTAAGCGACAAAGTCGGTCTGCCAACACTTCGTGATATAATGACTGAACTCGACAAGCCCGGACTCGACCCTCGCCAACCACTCAAAGCCTTTACATTCGACGAAAGTGTTCACGACATCAACGACCTTCGCGAAGGAATGATTCTGCCAGGAATCGTTACAAACATCACCAACTTTGGCGCCTTCGTCGATATAGGTGTCCACACCAAAGGATTGGTGCATGTCTCGCAACTTGCAGACCATTTCGTAAAAGACCCAACAACTGTAGTTAAGGTACAACAACAAGTAATGGTTCGAGTTGTAGAAGTAGATACACAAAGAGAGCGCATCTCATTAAGTATGAAGAGTATGAAGAGACTATAAGGAATGGCAAAAGACAAGACAGCATATGTCTGCGAGAATTGCGGACAAGAGAGTGTAAAGTGGCTGGGCAAGTGCCCGGCTTGCAACCAATGGGGCACGATGAAGGAAATAAAAATCGGCCCTTCTCCATCGTCATCCAGAGGTAAAAGTCTTTCGCTTACTACTCAGCAACGCCCTACTCCCCAACAACTACATAATATAGAAACAAGTTCAGAGCCACGCATAGATATGGGCGATGGTGAACTGAACAGAGTGCTTGGCGGAGGGCTTGTACCCGGAAGCCTTGTTCTCCTTGGCGGCGAACCAGGCATCGGCAAGAGCACACTCACCTTGCAGACCGTTCTTCAACTGCAAGACCGTCGCATTCTCTATATTAGCGGAGAAGAAAGTGCAAGACAGATTAAGTTGAGAGCAGACAGGCTTGGCCCCACAAACGAAGGACTTTACATCCTATGCGAAACATCGCTCGAGCAGATTTTCCAACACATAGAAGAAATGAAGCCCGACCTTGTCGTCATCGACTCCATACAGACTATTCAAACCGAAACCGTAGAGTCTTCTGCCGGTTCACAGACCCAAATCAGAGAATGTGCTGCCGCTTTGCTAAGATATGCAAAGACTGGAGGTGTTTCGATCTTACTCATTGGGCACATCAACAAGGAAGGAACATTGGCAGGCCCAAAGGTTTTGGAACACATCGTGGATGTTGTCCTCCAGTTCGAAGGCGACCAGCACCACCTCTACCGAATACTCCGAAGCATCAAGAATCGCTTTGGCAGCACCAGTGAGCTGGGCATTTACGAGATGAGACACGACGGATTGCGACAAGTAAGCAACCCAAGCGAACTGCTTCTAACCGACAACCGTGAAGGACTTTCCGGCGTAGCCATCTCGTGTTCTATGGAGGGAGTACGTCCCTTCTTGATAGAAACCCAGGCACTGGTCAGCACTGCGGCTTATGGAACAGCCCAAAGAAGCACAACAGGATTTGACGGAAGACGCCTGAACATGCTCTTGGCTGTACTCGAGAAACGAGTTGGCTTCAAACTTGCACAGAAAGACGTGTTCCTGAACATTGCAGGAGGTCTTAGAGTTGCCGACCCAGCTATCGACCTCAGCGTCATAGCAGCAGTGCTTTCCAGCAACGGAGACATGCCCATCGAGGGCGATGTCTGCATGGCTGGCGAAGTAGGCTTGAGCGGAGAAATAAGACCTGTCTCCCGCATAGAGCAACGCATCGCCGAAGCCGAGAAACTTGGTTTCAAACGTATTCTCATTCCGGCACACAACATGAACGGGCTCAACAAGGAACAATATAAAATAGAACTGGTACCTGTCCGAAGAGTCGTCGAGGCTGTAAGAGAATTATTCGGATAGTCATAATATAAAGAATAAGAACATGAACTTCGAAGTGATATTTGTAGCACTCTGCCTCATATTTATGATATGGGCATTGATTGCAGACAAACTTAAACCAGGACTTATCCTGTTTTCGTGCGTTGTAATGATGCTTTGTGCGGGAATACTTACCCCAAAAGAGTGTCTGGAAGGTTTCTCCAACAAGGGTATGATAACCGTTGCCATGCTCTTTCTTGTTAGCGAAGGCGTAAGAAGAAGCGGCATATTAGAGCAGTTGATTATCAATCTTTTGCCTAAGAAGAATGCAAGTATTACTAAAACAAACGCCCGTCTTCTTCCCGCCATATCATTTTTGTCTGCTTTTCTGAACAACACCCCTGTTGTTGTCATTTTTGCTCCTATCATTAAGAACTGGGCAAGAAAGATGGGGCTACCCCATACGAAGTTCCTTATTCCGTTGAGTTATGCAACAGCCCTTGGCGGCATCTGTACGCTCATCGGTACAAGCACCAACCTTGTTGTGGACGGTCTGATTATGGAATCTGGCAGAAGAGGTATGTCGATGTTTGAGTTGGGCAAGGTTGGCATCATCATTTGCATCGCAGGTCTGGTGTACCTCATCTACTACAGCCACTATCTTTTGCCAGACAACCGGGAAAGCGAGCACACAGACGAAGAGGACAAGGCGGCTGGCATTCAAACCGTCGAAGTTGTATTGCGAAGCCGTTTCCCGGGACTTGGTAAGAGTTTGAGAGAGTTCGACTTCTATCGTCACTATGGAGCTCATGTCCATTCCGTACAGAGAGCTGGAAGCCAACTCAATGGCGACTGGACGAGCATTCCTCTGCAAAACCACGACACACTTCTGCTCGAAACGGACGACAAGTTCCTGCAGACCTATCGGGAGTCGACGGCATTCCTTATCTCAAGCTACGACACAGACAACAAGCCTCTCAACCAGAAGAAACGATATTTTTCTCTTCTGTTGCTTGCATTCATGATTGTGGGTGCCACAGTGGGCGAACTGCCATTTATGCGTGAACTGATTCCCAATGTCAGGCTCGACATGTTCTTCTTCGTCTGTGTTACCACCATTGTTATGGCATGGACAAAGATTTTCAATCCGCGCAAGTACAGCAAGTATATCCGTTGGGATGTACTCGTAACGATTGCCTGTGCCTTTGCCATCTCGAAGGGGATGCAGAACTCAGGGTTTGCCGACCTCATTGCAGAACTCATCATAGCCTGTGCTGATGTAATTGGTCAGACACATCATGGCCCTTATGCCATGCTTGCTATATTGTTCCTCATAACGAATCTGTTCACAGAACTTATCACCAACAATGCCGCGGCTGCCCTCTCCTTCCCTCTGGCACTTGCCATAGCCGAAAAGTTAGGTGTCGACCCCATGCCCTTCTTCATCTGCATTTGCATTGCAGCGTCTGCCGCATTCAGCACACCTATTGGCTATCAGACAAACCTGCTCGTGCAAGGCATTGGAGGCTATCGTTTTACAGACTACGTCAAAGTCGGTCTGCCTCTCAACATCATCACGTTTATCATCTGCACCTTTGTCATACCCCTGATATGGCCAATTGTGCCTGTCAATTAAATAAAGAAACCACAAACAAACATATAACATTATGACTCCCGATTCAAATACCATCTACCCCATTTTCGATAAAATGATGAGCCGCCAAGACAAAGAGACACTCCTCGGTCAGCGCGGAATAATGATTTGGATGACAGGCCTTAGCGGCAGTGGCAAAAGCACCGTAGCCTTGGGCGTGGAGCGAGAATTGCATAAGCGTGGCATTCTTTGTCGTATTCTCGATGGCGACAACATCCGTTCGGGTATCAATGCGAATCTCGGTTTTTCGGAAGAAGACAGAAGGGAAAACATTCGTCGAATAGCCGAGATTGGTAAACTCTTTGTACAGACAGGCATAGTGACGATTGCCTGCTTCGTCTCCCCCACGAACGAGATACGCCAGATGGCTCGCGACATCATTGGCGCAGACGACTTCCGCGAGGTCTATATCGCCACACCTCTCGACGAGTGTGAACGCCGCGACGTGAAGGGACTCTATGCACGTGCCCGCCGTGGCGAAGTGAAGGACTTCACCGGCATCAGTGCCCCCTTCGAAGCCCCAGTTGCTCCCGACCTCAGCCTCGACACCAGCCAGATGACTCTGAAAGAAGAGGTGGAAGCCGTCGTGGAACTTTGCCTGCAAAAGTAAAAAATATCGCATCGTCCAGCCCCTGCAGTCCATTCAGCAAAACAGACGCGTCCATTTGACAAACTTAACGTGTAAAGTCAGCCGACTTTACGTGTATAGTTGCCCGACTTAACGTGTAAACTTTGCAAACTTCTCGTGTGAACTTGGCAAACTTCTCGTGTGTGAAGATTAATCTTCTCATACGAGTTTTTTTTCGGGCAGCAATATACCTAAATGAAAGGAGGATAATCTTTTATGTAGTAAGGTGGAGTCGGAGTCACAACAATCAGGAAAAATGCTCCGCAAATGCTAAAAAATCTTTCAGAAATAACGTCTTGTGTAAAATTTTAATTACTTTTGCGTAGAAAAATATGCTTTAACAGATAAGAATGAACAATTATTCGATAACATACAGCCATTTAGGATGTTGTGGGAATCTTCAGATTTCTGCAAAATCTGTCATGGATGATTTGTTTATGTTGCGAAAATTGTGTAACACATTCTCATCGCGCGTATCTTACAGAAATATCTGTCAATGTATTAGCAATTATCATATCTTATCCGTAATGTCGTATTTTATTTGATACAATTAGCAACAAGATAAATTATAATATGTAAAGATATGAAAAGTGAAGAGATTTTTTTACGAGCCTCCTATGATAGAGGTTCTCGAAGTAGAGGTAGAAAGTGGATTTGCAGTCAGTGGTTATGGTTCTGACAGCGATGATTCTGAATTTTATTATTAATAATGTGTTATGAAGAAGAAAAAATACATCGTCCCCGTTTGCGCAGCAGTCAATGCTACAGTCTGTCAAATGCTAGCAAGTTCTATTACAGGCTCTGCTCCCGATAGTGATGATACCGAATTTGGCGCTCCTGAACAACGACGCGGAGAATGGGGAGATCTTTGGGAAGATAAAGGGGAATAAGCATAAAAATTGCAAAACATTATGAAGGATATATTTAAAACCATACTATGCGCATTGGCCATGTTCTCGTTCGCCTCTTGCAACAACGACGACATCGTGCCCGATACGCCCGACGTTCCCGAGCAGCCTGCTGCGACTTACCGTCTCACCTTCGATGGTGGTGCAGGCATTGAGACTGCTACCCGTGCTTCGTGGAATGATCCCACAGGTAGCGGCAATCTGATTTTCCAATGGGACTACACTCCCGAAGGACAGGATGGCAATGAGATGGTGATGGCACTCCATAAGGAAGAGTTCCTTGCCAGCACGGCGGAGAATTATCATAGCTTTGTCAACATCAAGCCGCACGGTACTTACGTTGATGATGCCCATTGGGCTATCTTCGAGACCATGGAAGAGTATGCCTCGCCATTGTCGA
>JAGBTN010000011.1 GCA_017631315.1 Bacteroidaceae bacterium
ACGGTGTTTGCCGCGAGATGATGGCTCTGGGCGTTCCCGTTGAGGGTTTCAACACCGCTTTCGCTGGTGATGTGCCCCTGGGTGCAGGTATGAGTTCTTCTGCTGCCCTGGAGAGCACCTTCGCTTTCGCTTGCAACGACCTGTGGGGCGACAACAAGATCGAGAAGATGGAACTGGCACGCGTTGGCCAGCGCACCGAACACAAGTACATCGGTTGCAACTGCGGTATCATGGACCAGTTTGCCAGCGTTCACGGCAAGGCAGGCAGCCTGATGCGTCTTGACTGCCGTAGCGGCGAGTATGCATACTTCCCCTGGAATCCCGAGGGTTACAAGTTGGTTCTGGTAAACAGCTGCGTTAAGCACGAGTTGGCAGGCAGCCCCTACAACGAGCGTCGTCTTTCTTGCGAGCGCGTTGCTGCCGTCATCAACAAGCACCACCCCGAGGTTGAGACCCTGCGCGATGCCAACATGGCTCTGCTTGACGAGGTTAAGGCCGAGGTTAGCGAAGAGGATTACAAGCGTGCACGCTACGTCATCGGCGAGGTAGACCGCGTATTGGCAGTCTGCGACGCTCTGGAGCGTGGCGACTATGAGACCGTAGGCCAGAAGATGTACGAGACTCACTATGGCCTGAGCAAGGAATACGAGGTATCCTGCGAGGAGCTGGACTTCCTGAACGACATTGCCAAGGAGGCAGGCGTTACCGGCAGCCGCATCATGGGTGGCGGTTTCGGTGGTTGCACCATCAACCTGGTTGCCGACGAACTGTACGACAACTTCGTGAAGGTTGTTAAGGAGAAGTTCGCTGCCAAGTATGGCAAGGCTCCCATCGTTATCGACGTTGTTATCGGTGACGGTTCTCGCAAGCTCTGCTAAGATAAACACTTAGTCAATATAAGATTGGTCCCTTGTTTCAAGCAAGGGACCTCTTTTTTTGCACAAAAGCACAGAAAATGAGACATTATTCACATAGCATATTGCTGTTCACGGCAATTTTTACTAACTTTGCATGCAAACATAGAAGAAGCAACAACATACACATATTATGATAAAGACAATCTGCAGTTTTATCTTCCACAACCTATTGGGATGGAAATCATACGTTAATGTGCCCTATTTTGACAAGTGCATAATATGCGTGGCGCCACACACGAGCAACTTTGATCTCTTTATTGGTAAATTGTTTTATGCTGCAGCAGGAAGAAAGGCAGGTTTTGTAATGAAAAAGGAGTGGTTCGTTGGACCTCTCGATTACATATTCCGCAACTGGATGGGCGGAATACCAGTAAACAGAGGACATGGAACGGCACTAATCACAGAACTCATTGAAATTGCCAACAACAGCGACACCTTCCGTCTGGCTCTTACTCCGGAAGGCACCCGTAAGGCAAACCCCAAATGGCATTTGGGATTCTACGTCATTGCCTCGCAAGCTAAATTACCTATTGTCCTCATGGGTGTTGACTACAAGAAGAAGGAGGTTAGAATGGAAAAATACGTCATGCCGTCTGACGACCGCAAAGCGGATTTGCGCGAAATTTATTCCTACTTTGAAGGATACCAAGGCAGACATCCTGAAAACTTCATTATTCCTAAAATTTAGGTACAAGAAGACAATTCTTTAAGACACGTCACCCCTACTATTGTAATTGCAGATACAATATTACCGCATTAGGGCACAAAAGTGTAATTTATACCTTTAAATACAAAATATTATTTGTATCTTTGCGCAAGATTATAGTATACCATATACATTAGATGGCAAATAAGTACTACGCAGACGAACCAAAATACAACGTAGCTGTGGATTGCATTATCTTCGGTTTTGAAGAGGGCAACCTGCAGGTCTTGTTCCAGCACCGTACCATAGAACCATTCAATGGCGAACTTACTCCCATGGGCGGTTTTGTTCAGGAGAACGAGACTTTAGACGAGGCTGCATACAGAGTACTGACTGAAAGGACGGGAATAAAGGATTTGTTCCTGGAACAATTGGAAGCATTTGGTGACATTAACCGAGATCCCGGTGGTCGCGTTATCAGCATAGCCTACTATGCATTGCTGAACAAAGCGCATTACAACAAGAACCTGTTGGAAAAATTCAACTGCAAGTGGGTAAATGTAAACAGTCTGCCTGTGCTTCACTTCGACCACATGAAGATGATGAAGAAGGCCATCAACAGGCTTCAGGACAAGATAAGCTACACCCCCATTGCTCTGAAACTCCTGCCCGAGGAATTTACCATGACTCACATCCAGAAACTCTATGAAGCCATTCTTAACGAGGAACTGGACAAGCGCAATTTCCGCAAGAGAGTCAGCGATATGCCATATTTCGTCAAGACTGGCAAGATAGATAAGAGCGGAAGCAAGAGAGGTGCAGCAATATACAGTTTTGACTACACAAAATACCAGGAACTGAAAGACTATCACCTGTAAAGACAAACAAGCACAACACATATCCCGAAATAATTTATCATACAACATACTATGCATTCCATCGAAACTCTGAACAAGGCTGCAGACAACATCCGCATACTATCTGCAGCAATGGTAGAGAAAGCCAAGAGCGGACATCCCGGAGGTGCTATGGGCGGTGCAGATTTCATTTCTGTACTTTATAGCGAGTACCTGAACTACGACCCCGAGAATCCTCTGTGGGAAGGTCGCGACCGTTTCTTCCTGGATCCCGGTCACATGTCTCCCATGCTGTACGCACAGCTCACAATGACCGG
>JAGBTN010000012.1 GCA_017631315.1 Bacteroidaceae bacterium
AGCGGAAAACGAGACTCGAACTCGCGACCCCAACCTTGGCAAGGTTGTGCTCTACCAACTGAGCTATTTCCGCATTATCGTGGGCAGGGACAGATTCGAACTGCCGAAGCCGTGAGGCAACAGATTTACAGTCTGCCCGTTTTAACCACTTACCTACCTACCCAGTCCACTGACTTTCATCAGAAAGCGTGACTCCTGCAGGATTCAAACCTGCAACCTTTTGATCCGTAGTCAAATGCTCTATTCAGTTGAGCTAAGGAGCCATCCCTTTTCCTTGGGTGGGCGCTGACGGATTCGAACCGCCGACCCTCTGCTTGTAAGGCAGATGCTCTGAACCAGCTGAGCTAAGCGCCCAATTCGTTTTTCTCAAGAGCCTCGCTTGGCGTCTCACTTCCGAATTGCGATGCAAAGGTACGGCATTTTTTGGAAACACCAAAACTTTCCGATGTTTTTTTTATTTTTTGTGTGTTTTTTTTCTCTACACATTATATATTATATAAAGAGAAGGGTATTTTTCTTCATTTTGACATAAAATGGCTCAATTGGCCTTAAAACTCACACAAGGCAAAAATTGCCCATTTTCGCAGGCGGACACACTCTTATTGCACAGGAAACAATGAGGCAAACAAGGAAAAAACTTGTTTTCTCTTTATTAATTACTGTTTTTTTCTTACTTTTGCACATCAAAAGCAGTAAAAACACAAAATACTATGAGAAAGATAAGTACCATAGGTATACTCACCAGCGGTGGAGATGCCCCAGGCATGAATGCTGCCATTCGTGCAGTGACACGCGCTGGCATAGCAAACGGATTTCGCATCATGGCCATCTATCGTGGCTATGAAGGCCTCATAAACGACGAAATCAAAGAATTCACTACAGAAGACGTCAGCAATATCATCCAAAGAGGAGGAACAATCCTAAAGACGGCCCGTAGTCGAGAATTTGAAACGTCGGAAGGCCGCCAGAAGGCTTACGAGAACATGCAGAAGCGTGGCATCGATGCACTGGTCGTTATTGGCGGCAACGGTTCGCTGACCGGTGCTCGCATCTTTGCTCAGGAGTTCGACGTTCCCTGCATTGGTTTGCCCGGCACTATCGACAACGACCTGAATGGCACAGACAGCACCATTGGCTACGACACCACATTGAATACAATTATGGAGTGTGTGGACAAGATTCGCGACACAGCAACATCCCACGAACGCATCTTCTTCGTAGAAGTAATGGGGCGTGATGCGGGTTTCCTTGCCCAGAACAGTGCTATTGCTGCCGGAGCCGAAGCCGCAATCATTCCTGAAGACAACACCGGCGCCGACCAGTTGGAACATTTCATTGGTCGTGGCATTCGCAAGAGTAAATCATCAAGTATCGTTTTGGTAAGCGAAAGCCCAAAATGCGGTGCCATGTACTATGCCGAACGCGTCAAAAAGGAATATCCCGAATATGATGTTCGAGTTTCCATCTTAGGACATCTGCAGAGAGGTGGCAGCCCAAGTGCCGGCGACCGTATTCTGGCAAGCAGACTGGGCTGCGGTGCCATCCAAGCGTTCCTGGAAGGACAGCGCAACATAATGATCGGCATCAAGAATGACGAGGTTGTTTACGTCCCCTTCACAAACGCCATCAAGAGCGACAAGTCTGTCAAGAAGGAACTTATCGATAACCTTGCAGTATTAAGTATTTAAGAAACATGGACCACATTAAAGACCTCCTACAATTTCTCGACAACTCGCCTGTAAACTTTCTTGCTACAGAAACCATTTGCCAGCGACTTGTCGATGCAGGCTTCGAGCGCCTGAATGCTTGCGAGAAACTCGACAACATAAAACCCGGCAGACAATTATTCTTCACGAAGAACGACTCGTCTGTTTATGCTTTCCGCATTGGCTCTGAGCCCCTTAGCGAAGCTGGTTTTCATGTGATATGCGCACACTGTGACTCGCCAACTTTCCGCATTAAGCCAAATGCCGAAATGACTGGCGAAGGCGGCATTGTACGCCTCAACACCGAGGTATATGGCGGGCCTATCCTGAGTACTTGGTTCGACCGTCCACTTACCATTGCCGGTCGTGTCATCGTACGCTCTGAAGATGTGATGTGCCCCGCCACAAAACTCTTGCACGTTCGTCGTCCTTTGCTTCAAATCAGCAACCTTGCCATCCACTTCAACCGTCAGGTGAACGATGGTGTAAAGCTGAGTAAGCAAAAAGACGTGCTGCCTATTCTTGGCATAATAAACAACGAACTCGAGAAAGGCAATCTGCTCATCAATCTCATCTGCGAGGAACTGAACATTGAGCAAAAAGACATTCTTGACTTCGACCTCTACCTTGCCGACACTGCTCCTGCCTGCACTTTCGGCATCCACAACGAATTCATCTCCAGCGGACGACTCGACGACCTCAGCATGGTACATGCCGGACTGAAAGCTCTTTTGCTGAGCGGTGAGCAGACACCCAAGACAACACAGATTCTTGCCATCTTCGATAACGAAGAAACAGGCTCACAGACAAAACAGGGCGCAGGCAGTCCTTTCCTTGCCAGCATTCTGCAACGTATTGTGGCTGCACAAGGAGGCACAACAGAGGACTTCTACAGAAGCATCGAACAAGCCTTCATGGTTTCTGCAGACAATGCTCATGCCTGGCACCCCAATTACAGCGAGAAGTTCGACCCGACGAACCATCCAGTTCTTGGCGGCGGACCAGTCATCAAGTTCAATGCAGCGCAAAAGTATGCAAGCGATGCCGTTTCTGCGGCTGTCTTTGCAGGAATCTGCGAGAAAGCAGGTGTTCCTTGCCAACGTTTCGTAAACCACAGCGACGTGGCCGGCGGCAGCACTCTGGGCAACATTCTTGCCTCTTCGCTCCCTCTTAAGGGGGTCGACATGGGCAACCCGATGTTGGCAATGCACAGTTGCAGAGAGACGGCATCCGTTGCCGACCACCTGTACTGCATCGAAGCCTTCAAGACTTTCTACTGCCTCTCCTAAAGAAAAAGACTTTTTATCTACGTTTGGATAAGGCTCAGGAACTCGTTCTCGCTCATAATGCGAATGCCAAGTTTCTGGGCCTTCTCTAATTTTGCAGGTCCCATATTGTCGCCGGCAAGAATGAAACTTGTCTTGTTGCTGATACTGCCCACGTTCTTTCCGCCGTTCTGTTCTATGAGAGCTTTGTATTCATCGCGGCTGTGATGCTGGAACACGCCACTGATGACAACAGACTGCCCGTTGAGTTTGTCGGATTGCGCCTGCCTTTGCTGTTCGCCTATTTCCATTTGCAGGCCATAGCCACGAAGGCGTTCCACAAAGGCACGATTGTCCGGATTGGCAAAGTATTGAACAACACTGTTTGCAATAACCTCGCCTATGCCGTTTATCTGCATCAGACTTTCCATGGATGCCTCTGCCACCTTATCCATACTGCCATAATAGCGAGCCAATGTCTTAGCGGCAATCTCACCCACAAATCTTATACCTATTGCATAGAGTACACGCTCGAAAGGCACCTGCTTGCTTTGTTCTATGCTCGAAAGTATTTTTGCTTCTGCCAAGCCTCCGCCTAAAGAAAGAGACTTCAACTCATACAAGTCAGCCGCATTGCTAATCAGTCCCATGCGATAATAGTCGTCAACCGTTTCCGGTCCGAGCGAATTGATGTTCATTGCCTTACGGCTGATAAAATGCTCTATCCTGCCGAGTATAAGTGGCGGACAGCCAGTCTCGTTCGGGCAATAATGTGCCGCCTCGCCTTCGTAACGGACAAGTGTCGAGCCACAAACCGGGCAGCGTTCAACAAACTCTATTTTTGAATTTTGAATTTTGAATTGTCAGCCTCTGCCTTCCCTACTATCTTCGGAATAATTTCGCCGCCCTTCTCCACAAGCACATGGTCTCCGTAGTGGAGGTCGAGAGAAGCCATCACATCTGCATTGTGGAGCGTAGCCCTTCGCACTTGTGTGCCAGCCAACTGCACAGGGTCCATGTTTGCAACAGGCGTTACGGCACCTGTTCTGCCCACCTGGAAGACCACCTGTCGGAGCGTTGTTTCCGCCTGTTCTGCCTGAAACTTATAGGCGATTGCCCATCGTGGGCTTTTGGCCGTCATGCCGAGGCTCTTCTGCTGTGCCAGCGAATTGACCTTCAGCACAACACCATCGGTAGCCACGGGCAAGTTGCGGCGTTCCTTGTCCCAATAATCAATGAAGGCAAACACATCGTCGAGCGTGTCGGCCAACGTCATGCTTTTACTGACTTGAAATCCCCATCTTGCTGCTGCCTCGAGGTTCTGATAGTGCCCATCGCCGGGAATGCCATCGCCCAAGAGGTAGTAGAGATAGGCATCTAAGCCTCGCTGAGCCACAGTGCTACTGTTTTTGCTCTTGAGAGTGCCCGAAGCAGCATTTCGTGGATTGGCAAAAAGCGGTTCGCCAGCCTGCTCCCTTTCTGCATTGAGACGCTCGAAAGATGCCCACGGCATCAGTATCTCGCCACGAATCTCAAACTGGCCGGGCCAGTCTCCACCTTTGGGGAGTTGCAGAGGAATGCTGCGAATGGTACGCACATTAGCCGTCACATCATCGCCTTGAGTGCCATCGCCTCGTGTCACAGCACGCGTCAGGCATCCGTCTTCATAGTGAAGGCTGATGCTCAAACCGTCGAACTTCAGTTCGCAACAGATTTGAAATGGTGCCCCCATCAAGCCATCGCTCACCCTTTTCCAGAAGTCAGCCACCTCCTGTCGATTGTAAGTATTGCCCAACGAAAGCATTGGTCGGGTATGCACAACCGTCTCGAACTCATTGTTGAGGTCGCTGCCCACCCTTTGAGTAGGGCTGTTTGCATCGAAAAGTTCAGGATGTTTTGCTTCGAGGGCCTGCAGTTCGTGCATCAGGAAATCGAACTCCTGGTCGGAAATCACCGGACTGTTCTCCACATAGTAGCGGTAGTTATGTTGGTGCAACTCATCGCGGAGTTGCATGATGCGTGCTTTTTCGTCCATCGGATACATATAATTACAGCGCAAATTTACTAAAAAAAGCGTACAACTCAAAAAGATTTACAAAGAATATCTTGCAGACGCACCCGTGCGTCAAATGCAAATTTATAAAGATTTTTCCGTATCCCCTGCAAAAGGACATTCAAATGTCCAGTCAAACCACCGCATGGCAGAGCAGGCAAAACGACCCATTAAAAACAAGTTGACTTTCAATGCTTTACGACAACCCTAAATAATTCCTCAAACTACACGTGTAAAGATGGTCAATTACACGTGTAAAGTTTGGCATTTTTACACGTTAAGTTGAGCAACTACACACGTTAACTTTGGCAATTACACACGTGAAGTTTTTCCCGCAAACACATACCACCCGGCAGATGTAAAGATTTTTCCCTACAAACATCCGCCTACACCAAGCCTGCGCATCAGCAGCCCAAGAACAAAAGACCGTTATGAACTTATCGTGTTATAATTTGTTGCATTATATTTCCTAACTACCAAAAGGGCATCTTGGCTTCATCGTGTCTTCTTTCTACATCCGATTTTTGTGAGTATCTACTTACAAAGTAAACAAACTCTTTTCTTACTAAATACTTTTTCTTATCTTTGTGTCAGAAAAGATATTAAAATGGCAAAGCTAACCACAGAAGAATTCATTGCAAGAGCCAAAGCCGTTCATGGGGATAAGTACGACTATTCTAAGGTGGAGTATGTGAGTACAACGACCAAAGTCCTTATCGTCTGTCCCCTCCACGGCGAATTTCCACAGGCGCCCATTAATCACTTACGTGGAAATGAATGCCCTAAATGTGCAAAAATAAAAGCAGCTAAGAAAATTACCTTTTGGACTTATGAAAGATGCTTTGAGGAAGCACAAAAATACTTATATCGAGGAGATTTTGAAAAAGGTTCTCCTACCGCATATTCGGTTTCAAGAAAAAATAATTGGTTAGACAAATTTGAATGGTTAAAAACAATCAATAGACCCAATGGGTATTGGACCAAAGAACGGGTATTTGAAGAAGCACGAAAATACACAATGAGGCACCTTTTCTCAAAAGGATGTAGAGGTGCTTATGGCGCAGCCGAAAGGAATGGATGGCTTGACGAAATGACATGGTTTGAACAACCAAATCCAAATAAACCACGAGTTTGGTCCAAGGAGGCAGTATTTGAATTTGCTAGACAATTTAAGACAAAATCAGAGTTCCGTAAAGCAAACAAGGGAGCATATAATGTTGCATGGAGAAATAATTGGCTTGAGGAAATTAATTGGCTTGAAGCTTCTGTTCCAAAGCCATACACAAAAGAAGAAGTGTTATCTATAGCAAGACAATACACCACGAAAAATGATTTCAGAAAGGCAGATCAACGTGCATATAACAATGCTCAGAAAAAAGGTTGGCTGGCAGAAATGACATGGTTTGTTACTGCACCAAAATATGACTTGCACAATTATTGTGTCTACGTTTATACCGATGAAGAAAACAAAGTAGCTTATGTAGGATTGACTGTAGATAAGAAACAGAGACATCACGACCACTCTTCAAGCCTCGACAAGCATGGTAAAAAGTTGTCTTCACCTGTTTATCGGCATTTTCAATCAATAAACAAATCTGTGCCCAATCCATTTTACCTTGAAGAGAGACTAACAGCAGAAGAAGCCAGAGAAAAGGAACATTATTGGGTAATACAATACAAAGAGAAGGGGTATCGCCTTCTTAACAAAGGTAAAACTGGCGCAGGTATTGGTGCTTTGGGCAGTGCGACATACAAATGGACAAAACCCAAAGTCTTCAAAGAAGCGCAAAAATACCAATCAAGGTCTGAATTTGCAGCAAAGAGCCCTGTCGCATACACTGTCGCAACCAAAAGGGGATGGGTAGACCAAATGTCATGGATGAAGAGAAAGTGGTCTCATCCAACACCAAAGTGGACAAAAGAAGCTGTTTTTGAGGAATCAAAGAAATACTCTACAAGACATCAATTTAAAGATGGAGTTTCAAGCGCATATTCAAAAGCCTTACAATATGGTTGGCTTGATGATATGCCGTGGTTGGAGGTAACACGTAAATCGTGGACAAAAGAAGAAGTTTTTGAGGAATCAAAGAGGTACAACAGCAGAGTTGCTTTTTCTCAAGGAACCCCTGGAGCATATGGTATAGCTCGTAGAGAAAAATGGTTAGATAATATGCCTTGGTTGAAGAAGCAAGTGCATAGTAAATGGACAAAAGACGAAGTTTTCGAAGAATCAAAGAAATATTCTTCGCGTAAGGCATTCTCTGTTGGCAACGAAAGCGCCTATAGGATAGCCTGTAGGAATAAGTGGTTAGACGATATGTCTTGGTTGGTTAGGAAGTTTCAAGGCGTTTGGACTAAGGAAGAGGTGTTTGAAACTGCGAGACAATACAAGTCGAAAACTGCCTTTTATAATGGAGATAGAGAGGTTTATTACTATGCTAATAAACATGGGTGGCTTGACGAAATGACATGGTTTGTTATGCCACATGGGAAATGGACTCAACAGGAGGTTTTTGAAAAATCACGCAAATATTCGTCAAGAAAAGAATTTGAAATCAATTCTAGAACAGCATACGGTATTGCAAGAATCAATAAATGGCTTGACGAAATGCCTTGGTTAGTGAAACAAGTGCATGATAAATGGAGTAAAGAAGAAGTATTCGAGGAATCAAAGAAATATTCTTCACGCAAAGATTTCTCTATTGGTAACGGAACAGCTTATGGGATAGCTCGTAGGAACAAATGGTTAGACGAAATGCCTTGGATGAAGTTAACCCCAATAAAGTGGACACGAGAAACTGTATTTGAAGAATCCCACAAGTACAAATCGAGAGGAGAGTTCCATAAGAATAGTCCAAGTGCATATTCTGTTGCTCAGCAAAACAAATGGCTTGATGAGATGACTTGGTTAAAGCCTCTGTTAAAATCGTGGACCAAAGAGAATGTTACCAAAGAGGCTTTGAAGTACCCTACCAAAGTTGAATTCCTTAAAAATTCCAGTGTCGCATATAGAGTAGCCAGACGCAATGGATGGCTGGACGAGTTTTTCCCCTCAAAATAGTTTGAGGAATATTTCGCATTATTCTTTTTCCTTTTTTATTAATTTGTTTTGTATTTCGCACGATTTTTGTATCTTTGCACCGAAATAGTAAAAGACACTTAAAGACCATTTATGGCACAAAATAAATTCCGCGGATTGGGAATCGCTCTTGTCACACCCTTTCAGGCTGATGGCAGCATCGACTTCGACGCCCTCGACCGACTGATTGAGTATCAGATTCAAGGTGGTGCCGATTTCCTTTGCATCATGGGCACAACAGCAGAGACCCCAACACTGAGCCGCGAAGAAAAAAGATTGTTAAAGGAACACTTTGTAGAACGTGTAGCAGGCCGAGTTCCTCTGCTGATGGGATGCGGCGGCAACAATACAGCAGCCATCCTGGAAGAGTTACAAACCGAAAACTGGAAAGGCATCGATGGCATTCTGAGTGTCTGCCCGTACTACAACAAACCCACACAAGAAGGGCTCTATCAGCACTTTGCTGCCATTGCCAAGACAAGTCCTGTCCCCGTTGTGCTCTACAACGTGCCGGGCAGAACAGGCGTCAACATGACTGCCGAAACAACACTCCGACTGGCTCGAGAGTTTGAGAACATCGTTGCCATCAAAGAAGCAAGCGGAAACATCACGCAGATGGACGACATCATAAAAAACAAGCCAAAGCACTTCGATGTCATCAGCGGCGACGACGGCATCACCTTCCCCCTCATCACTCTTGGTGCGGTAGGCGTGATAAGCGTCATCGGCAACGCCCTGCCAGCAGAGTTCAGCCGCATGGTGCGCCTTGCACTCAAAGGAGAATACAACACATCGTTGAGCATACACCACAAATTCACAGAACTCTTCAAACTGCTCTTTGTGGATGGCAACCCTGCAGGCGTAAAAGCCATGCTCAGCGAGATGGGACTCATACAGAACGTTCTACGACTGCCCCTCATCCCTACCCGACTCACCACGATGGAGAAGATAAGCCAAATAGTAAGAGAACTGGGATACTAAAGAGTTGAGAATTAAGATTCCACTACCGCGCTGCAAATAACTAAACTACCAAATAGTTCATAAATTATAAATAGTAATTGTTAAATTGTAAATGACTATGGTTTATTCACACGAAGTACAGAACATGTGTTGCGTGGCCAAAGGTCCCAACCATGGTCCTGCCCCCATTCCAGAAGAAGGCAAGTGGGTTCAGGCAAAAGAGATTAAGGACATCAGCGGTCTGACACATGGTATCGGCTGGTGCGCTCCTCAGCAGGGCGCCTGCAAGCTGACACTCAACGTAAAGGACGGCGTTATCGAAGAAGCTCTCGTAGAGACAATCGGCTGCTCTGGCATGACTCACTCTGCTGCAATGGCAAGTGAAATCCTCCCCGGCAAGACCATCCTCGAAGCCCTCAACACCGACCTCGTTTGCGACGCTATCAACACCGCAATGCGCGAGCTCTTCCTTCAGATTGTCTATGGACGCACACAGAGTGCTTTCTCAGAAGGCGGCTTGATGATTGGTGCAGGCCTCGAAGACCTCGGCAAGGGCCTCATCTCTCAGACCGGTACTCTCTATGGTACAAAGGTTAAGGGCACCCGCTACCTGCAGCTCACCGAAGGCTACATCACAAAGATGTTCCTCGACAAGGACGACCAGGTTTGCGGCTACGAGTTCGTTCACATGGGCAAGTTCATGGATGCCATCAAGAAGGGCGTTCCTGCCGACGAAGCTCTGAAGAGTGTTACAGGCACTTACGGTCGTACAAAGGCCGAAGACGGTGCAGTGAAGTCAATTGATCCCCGCAAGGAGTAAAGAATAGGAGGAATACATTATGATAAGAGAAGTAAAATTCGAGTCACAAGACCGTCGTATCAAGCAGATTCTTGCTTGCTTGAACAAACATGGTATTGCTTCTATCGAGGAGGCTAACGAGATTTGTGAGGCTGCCGGCCTCGATCCTTACAAGACTTGTGAGGAGACACAGATGATCTGCTTCGAGAACGCAAAGTGGGCATACGTTGTAGGCACCGCAATCGCTCTGAAGGAGAAGGCTAAGGACGCCGTAGAGGCTGCCAACTACATCGGCGAAGGCTTGCAGAGCTTCTGCATTCCCGGTTCAGTTGCTGACGACCGCAAGGTAGGCATCGGTCACGGTGAGCTCGCTGCTCGTCTGCTCAGCCCCGAGACAAAGTGCTTTGCTTTCCTCGCTGGCCACGAGAGCTTCGCTGCTGCCGAAGGCGCTATCAAGATTGCCCAGATGGCTAACAAGTCAAGACCAGCCGACAAGCCCCTCCGTTGCATCCTCAACGGCCTCGGCAAGGACGCTGCTATGATTATCAGCCGCATCAACGGCTTTACATATGTGCAGACACAGTTCGACTACTTCACAGGCGAACTGAAAGAAGTAAAGCGCATACCTTACTCTGATGGTCCCCGTGCTGCCGTGAACTGCTATGGCGCAGACGATGTTCGCGAAGGCGTTGCTATCATGTGGAAGGAAGATGTAGACGTTTCCATCACAGGTAACTCTACCAACCCCACACGTTTCCAGCACCCCACAGCAGGCACATACAAGAAGGAACGTACACGTGCCGGCAAGCCCTACTTCAGCGTAGCAAGTGGTGGCGGCACAGGTCGCACTTTGCACCCCGACAACATGGCAGCAGGTCCCGCTTCTTACGGCATGACCGACACACTTGGCCGTATGCACTCTGACGCTCAGTTTGCAGGTTCAAGCTCAGTGCCCGCTCACGTAGAGATGATGGGCTTCCTCGGCATCGGCAACAACCCAATGGTAGGTTGCTCTGTTGCTTGCGCAGTACAGGCTGACCTCTATTTGAACAAGAAGTAATTCGGGAATTCCCTTATAAAAAGATCTCCTGCACTCACACGAGTCGCAGGAGATTTTTTTCTTACTAATCTAATTTCAGATATTCATCAACAGCATCAATAACAAGTTCCATCTCAAAGCCTCGAGACAAAAGATGACGAACCAGTTTGCCTTTACGCTGATACATATTTGTATCTTTTAGGGTTCTGTCCTTCGACCGAAGCGCACCGTTCAATGCTTCCATGTAATCCTTTTCCGAAATGGTCGATACGCCCTCTGCTATTTCATCTTCACTCAAACGCAAACGTCGAAGCATCTGCACAATCTTGACCTTCCCCCAATGAGTGTAAAGAAATTTGTCGTGGCAATAGGCTCGGCTGAAACGAGTATTGTCTATAAACCCCTCCTCCATAAGCCTATTGAGGATGTCATTAGCATCTTCTCCCGAGACACCCCACGCTTGTAACTTCTCATAAATTTGAGATGCGCAATGTTCACTGGCACTACATAAAAAGGCAGCCTTACTGAGAGCTTCGTCTTTCGATAATTGTCCTATTTTTTCCTTGCGCATACAAATCTGTCATTATCGTATTGATCCTTCACTATCTGTGTTTCCTTATAACCCTTTTGCAAAAGCAACGTCTCAACTTGTCTGGCATATGCCCTGTTCACCTCAAAAAAGAGCCAACCGTTGTTCTCAATATGCTTAGAACCAAACTCTGCGATGGCGCGATAGAAACGCAAAGGGTCATCATCGGGAACAAAAAGTGCAAGATGGGGCTCATGGCAAAGAACATTATCATCCATCTCTTTCGCTTCGCTCGAGCAGATATATGGTGGGTTACTCACGATGACCTTCCATTGCTTGGCATGGGATTTAGGTTGTAAAATATTTTCACATTCAAAGCTCACATCAGCCCCCAAACGTTTCGCATTTTGTTCTGCAACCTCAAGAGCCTCACCCGACACATCAAAAGCCGTCACCTTGAATCCCATAAGAGACAATGTTATGGCAATACAACCACTACCGGTCCCTACGTCCAGTACCGACTCGCCCTTAACAACATTCTTTTCCACTAAATGTACCAACTGTTGGGTTTCTGGTCTTGGTATAAGAACATTGGAATTGACCACAAACATGTGGCCACAGAACTCTTCACGACCCAAAACATACTGCACGGGCTCCCCGTGCACAATTCTATCAAGGATTATTTGCAACTCTGCTTTGTCCTTTTCTGATAAAGTTGTATCTTTGCCGAGCAGAATATCATTGCGCGACAGATTGAAACGCTGGCACATCACTAATTCATATAGTGCTCGAGCCTCACCCAAACCATATTTTTGTCGCAACCTCTGTAACCCTTCCATTCGCAGTTCTTCTTATATAGGGACAAAGATACGAAGAAAAAATGAATTACAGGTCATGATTCACGAACTAAAATACATGCATCGCTGCATACAACTGGCAAAATGCGGAGAGGCAGGAGCCCCTCCCAACCCTATGGTCGGTGCAGTTGTAGTATGCGACGGGCGCATCATCGGCGAAGGCTATCACCGTCGTTGCGGTGGACCTCATGCCGAAGTAAACGCAATCAATAGTGTAAAAGACAGACGACTCCTGAGTCGAAGCACCATATATGTCAGCTTAGAACCTTGCGCCCATTACGGCAAAACACCGCCATGCGCAGACCTTATTATCAAAAGTGGCATACCCCGTGTCGTCATTGGATGTGCCGACCCATTTGCCAAAGTTAACGGACTGGGCATCAAAAAACTGCGAGATGCAGGATGCGAAGTTAAAGTTGGGGTACTAGAGAGCGAGTGCCTGGAATTGAACCACCGTTTCTTTACCTTTCACAAAAAACGCAGACCCTGGATAACACTCAAGTGGGCACAAAGTAAAGATGGTTTTATTGGCGCATGCGACACGGCGAACAGAGTTCAATTCTCAAATGCTTTTACTCAAACCATCGTCCATCGCTTGCGAGCAAAAAGCAGTGCCATTCTAGTTGGCACACGGACAGCAATTCTAGACAATCCAAGCCTCACAACTCGCTACTGGACAGGAGCCAATCCTCTCCGTTTGACCATAGACCGAAAAGGTTGCCTCCTAGAGAATCTTCGCCTCCTGGACGGAAGCACGCCAACTATTGTATACACGCAAGAAAGCATTGAAGAGATACTTAATGACCTCCACAACCGAAACATACAAAGCCTTATCGTAGAAGGCGGTGCATGCTTGCTGCAAAGTTTCATTGATGCCGGGCTTTGGGATGAAGCACGCATTGAAACGGCTCCCGTCTTTATAAAACAAGGGACCATTGCCCCAAAACTTTCACACGAAGAGTTGAAATGCCAACAGAATTTCGGGAAACACAGCATTTGCATTTATAGACGTCAAAATATTTGACGCATTAGTTTTATTAGCAAATAACGTGTTTGCGCTACCACTACTCACCAACAACATCGCAGTTGTTCTCTTTTCTACAAAATGTATTCTTTTAAGCCCTTTTGCACTAAATAACCTTAAAATAAGTGTATGAAGCGTGATATTTCTAAATAAATTGCGTATCTTTGCACCTCAGAAATCATACACACACGCTATGCGCGAAAAGAAATACAAGAGTTTCTGCTGGCCTCTGTTGCTTATTGTTTTAGCGATGCTGGCAATTTCATGTTCCGAGGACACAACCACTGTTACGACCAACGACTATTGTTATATCAAGTCTGTTACACTGGGAACCGTAAAGCGAGTCATCACAAAACGCGATCGCCTGGGCAATTTCATCAGTTCGACTAATGCGCCTTTCTCCGGTAATACATTTGCCATAACCATAGACCAACGCACTGGCACAATCGAAAACCGAGACTCTCTACCCTATGGCAGCCAACTCTCGGCAGTAATTGCGACAATCACCTTCGAAGGTGCAACATTGGCATATCGCACGAAAGGCACAGAAGACACATGGGTAGGCTACAACTCTATTGACAGCCTCGACCTAACAAAACCACTCGAACTTTTGCTTACAAGTTATGACCAGCAAAGCAGTCGCACATATACACTCAACATCAGTGTTCACAAACAGGAAGGCGATTCACTTTATTGGACAAAATGCGACAGCGTCAGCGATAGCAATAGCGATAGCAATAGCGATAGCAATAGCAACAACAAAGTTGCCGCGCTTGAGGGAATGACCAATATGAAAGCATTCGTCTTGAACAGCAAACTGATGATTCTCGGAAAGACATCTGCAGGGATCATCCTCCTTGAACGCTCTGGCATTGAAGCGACAGGCACTTGGGAAGAGGTCTCAACGGACCTGCCAACCGAAGCCGATGTGCAAACCCTTCGTCAGCAAGACGACAACCTTTATGTCAGCACAAGCGACGGCAAAATACACACCTCGACTGATGCAAAAAAATGGGACACCATAAACGAAAATTCTTCCACACCTCTTACACTCATCGAAAAGACCGAAGATTATTTCTACGCCCTCTCTGAAGGGAAAATACTACGCTCCTCAGATGCAAAAACATGGGAAGAAGAGCAACTCGATTCCGACCCCACATTCTTACCTTCCATCAACATAAGAGCTCTCTCGCTAAAGCAACGAAATGGCAATAACCGCATTGTCTTGGTTGGTCAAAGAGAACAGGATGCTGTCGTCTGGAACAAGATGTGGAACGAAAGTGAAAACGAAACAAGAGCAGAATGGATATATTTCCCTAATAGTCCCGACAACACAATTCCCTGTCCACGTCTCCAGCACTTCAATCTGCTTGAATATGACAATAAATGCATTGCCTTTGGTGGTAGTACGTCCGACAATTCGCGCAAAGCGCTTGAAGCACTATATATCAGTCAGGATTACGGCATAACATGGCGCCCTAGCACAGAACTACATATGCCTATTCAATTAGAAGGCATTGAAGGTTGTATTACCAGCACTGTTGACAAAAACAATTTTATCTGGATTATCACTAACGCACAAGTATGGCGAGGAAGACTGAACAGACTTGGATTCGCACAGCAATAAGCATCTGTTGTCTGCTCTTCTGCTTCGCTGCAAATGCTGAAGAAGAGTTGGAATACAAGATGGACATTGGAGCAGGATTAGGCGGATGTTTTTACATTGGCGACGCCAATAGTGCTCCTTTTGCCAATCTTAGCGCTATGGGAGCAATCACCGCACGACGAATCCTAAATGCACGTATGGCAGTCAAAGCAAACCTCGCTTTTGGACATATTTATGGTACTACCGACGGCTTCATTCCCACAGACGCATATAGCGGAACTCCAGAAGGAGGTATCCCTACACAAGTAAAGTTTTCACGCAATGTCATGGATTTAGGAGTACAATTCGAACTCAATTTCTGGGGATACGGAACAGGAGTCGGCTATAAAGGCAATAGTCGAATCACGCCCTATGTCCTGGCTGGAGCAGGTGTTACACTTGGCATGGGAGGTGATGCTGGTGTGTGTGGCGGCATGAATATACCCATTGGACTGGGCGTAAAATACAAACTTAAGCCTCGTATCAATCTTGGTTTTGAATGGACAATGCGTTTCAGTACAACCGACAGGCTCGATGCCACAGCAGAAGGAACACAATTAAAAGACCCATATGGCGTGGAAAGCGCCATGTTCAAAAACAAAGATAATTATAGTTTTGCCATGTTCTTCATTACATACGAAATGTTTCCAAAACTTCGCAAATGTAATAACTGACAAAACTATAGCAATAGAAAAGCGAAAAGAACAGATTGAAATACAATTCTCATGAAAGATAACATCGAAGCAACATTCGACGGGATTCAACTCGACAAAAACAATATCCCCGAATCTATTGCCATAATTATGGACGGAAACGGACGATGGGCACAAGAAAAGGGGCTTCCACGATCAAGTGGCCATATACAGGGAGTGGAGAACGTGACTCGCATTACATCGGAATGCGCACGACTTGGTGTCAAATTTCTAACTATGTACACCTTTTCTACAGAAAACTGGAACCGCCCAGAAGCTGAAGTTGGAGCCCTAATGCAACTCGTAGCCGACAAACTCGAAGATGAAATATTCATGAAGAATGATGTTCGTTTCCGCTACATTGGTGACATTGAAAGACTTCCTGCTCCAGCACGCAAACGTGTTCTGGAATGCATGGAAAACACAAAAAACAATAAACGAATGACAGCCGTAACTGCTTTAAATTACAGCAGTCGCTGGGAGATAACGAAAACCATGCGTGATGCAGTAAAACAAGCATTGACAGGAAATATCACACCTGAAGATATAAACGAGCAATACATCAGTGAACATTTGGAAACAAACTTCATGTCGGATCCCGACTTGCTCATACGAACAGGCGGCGAACTGCGCATCAGTAACTACCTGCTATGGCAATGCGCATACAGCGAATTTTACTTCTGCGACACATTCTGGCCGGATTTCCAAGAAAAAGACCTGCACAAAGCCATCGCTGCATACCAACAAAGGCAACGACGTTTTGGCAAGACAGGCGAGCAAGTGACAAAAGGCTAAACACATCCTCAAGAATCATCTACGGTAAAATAACGTGAAAAGAACATACCTCATTATATTCGTTCTCTTCGGGCTGATTCCCACACTATTTTCACAAGTGGTACAGCGCGAAATAGCTCCTGAAATTGACTATAGCCGAACACCGAGACAATACTACATCGGTCGCATTACGGTTGATGGCGTCAAAAACTATGACGAACGTCTTCTTATTGGCCTTAGCGGCCTGGCAGAAGGACAAAAAATAGAGATACCCAGTGAAGAGATAACGAACGCAGTAAAACGCTACTGGCGTAATGGCCTCTTCAGCAATGTTGCCATCAGGGTTGATAGTCTAATAGGCGATTCGGCCTATTTGCATATACAACTCACACAACGGCCTCGTATCTCACAAATCAACTTCTATGGTGTAAAGAAGAACGAACGAGACGATTTAAAAGAAAAGTTGGGACTTGTCAAAGACAATCAATTGACACCCAACATGATTGACCGAGCAAAGATTCTCGGAGAAAGATATTTTTCCGAAAAAGGCTACAAAAATGCTGTGATAAATATCGTACAAAAAGACGATGCAAGCGCCCCCGACAAAATTATTGTTGATGTTAATGTTGAGAGAAAAGACAAAGTAAAAATCAACAAAATCAATATCATCGGCAATAAACATTTAAGCACGAGAAAGATAAAAGGAAACATTATCAAGCCAGGTGTTTTAAAGACAATACACGAAAAACGCTCTATGGCAAGCTGGTTTAGAAGCAAGAAATTTGTTGAAGCCAAGTACAAAGAAGCGAAAGAGAACCTACTTACTAAGTATGGCGAATTGGGATTCCGCGATGCTATCATTGTAGCAGACAGCGTAGTTCCACACAATGATCAAGATGTAAACATCTATATATCAATTGAAGAAGGACAAAAATACTACATTCGAAACATTGAATGGGTAGGCAACACGCTCTATCCAACAGATGTTCTTAACAAGCTCCTTCAATTGAAAAAAGGTGACGTCTATAATCAAACGCTTATGAATGAGCGCCTAATGACTGACGAAGACGCTGTAGGCAATCTATATTACAACAACGGCTATGTATTCTCCCGAATAGACCCAGTTGAGACAAACATCGTAGGTGATTCCATTGACCTTGAGATGCGAATCTTCGAAGGTCCGCAGGCGCGCATTAGTCATGTTCGCATCAGTGGTAATGATCGCGTATATGAGAATGTCATTCGTCGTGAACTTCGCAATAAGCCAGGCGATTTATTTTCTAGGGAAGCACTCATGCGCTCTTTCCGAGAAGTTGTTTCGCTTGGACACTTTGATGAGAGTAGCGAGCCTAAAGTCGAACCAGACCGTGTTAATGGCACCGTTGACATCAATTGGGGGCTTACCAGCAAAAGCAACGATCAGATTGAATTCTCGCTTGGTTATGGACAGACAGGTGTTATTGGCCGTATAGGACTAAAGTTCAGCAATTTCTGCATGGCGAATCTCTTTAGCAAAAAGGGATTACGACGTGGTGTAATGCCGATGGGTAATGGAGAAACATTCAGTATCAGCGGACAAACAAATGGCCGATATTATCAATCATATAGTGTTAGCTACATGAACCCATGGTTCGGAGGGAAACGCCCCAATACATTCAGTTTGAGTGCTTTCTTCTCAAAACAGACTGATGTAAGCGACAATTATTATAATTCTGCTTACTACAACAACTATTTTAATAGTTATCTATATGGAATGGGTACTAATAGTTACAATTACTATGAAAATTATTATGACCCAAACAAATACGTAATGCTTTTTGGAATGTCTCTCGGTTGGGGTAAACGCCTACGTTGGCCAGATGACAGATTCACACTCTCCGCAGAATTGAGTTACACACGTTACATGCTCAAAAACTGGCAGTACTTCCTAATGTCAAATGGTAATTGTAACAATATCAACATCGGTCTGAATTTAAGTCGGAATAGCACAGACAATCCTATTTATCCACGTTCTGGCTCAGACTTCTTATTAAGCATCTCACTGACACCTCCATATAGTCTTTTCAACGATAAAGATTATGCAAATCTTGCCACAAACGTTAATAGTCCTACCTATAACAAAGAAATGCAAGAGAAATATCGTTGGATAGAATACCACAAATGGAAATTCAAGAGTCGTACCTACACCGCACTGAGTGGGCACAATAAGTGTTTTGTCCTGTCCACACGAGTCGAGTTCGGTATTCTTGGCCATTATAATAAAAACAAGCGCTCCCCATTCGAAACGTTCTATGTAGGAGGTGACGGTACAAGTGGTTATAGCACTTCTTATGCTACTGAAACAATTGGAATGCGAGGCTACGACAATGGGTCGCTTACTCCAAGAGGTGAAGCCGGCTACGCTTACGACCGATTCTCTGTTGAATTGCGCTACCCCTTCATATTGAGTCCGAGTACCAACATCTTCGGATTAGTTTTTGCAGAAGCAGGCAATGCGTGGAGCAATATCAAGGATTTCAATCCACTTGATATGAAACGCTCAGTAGGTGCTGGTGTACGCATTTACTTACCGATGGTTGGTTTACTTGGTATCGACTGGGCTTATGGCTTTGACAGTGTATATGGTAGCAGGGCATATTCAGGAAGTCATTTCCACTTCATACTTGGACAAGAATTCTAAATACAATATATACATTATTAATATATAAAAAGTATTATACAATGAAAAAGATTCTAATAGCAATGCTGATGCTGCTTAGCGGTTCAGGAATTTGGGCACAGAAATTTGCTCTCGTTGATTTAGAATACATATTGAAAAACATTCCTGCTTATGAGCGAGCCAATGAACAACTCAATCAAGTTAGCAAAAAATGGCAAGCCGAGGTTGAAGCATTGACAACCGAAGCTGAAACATTATACAAGAACTACCAGTCTGAAGCTGTTTTTTTGAGCGAAGAGCAAAAGACCAAGCGTGAAGAAGCCATTGTTGCAAAAGAGAAAGAGGCTGCTGAACTTAAAAAGAAATACTTTGGTCCGGAAGGAGAACTTTATAAGAAACGCGAAAGCCTTATGGCTCCTATTCAAGAAGAAATCTACACTGCCATCAAAGATATCAGCGACCAAAAAGGTTATGGCCTCATACTTGACAGAGCAAGCGATGCAGGCATCATTTTTGCGAGTCCAAAGATTGACATCTCAAACGAAGTATTAACAAAACTTGGATATAACTAATAAAACAAATAATAAGCATTATGAAAAAAATTTTGATTGCCATCCTGATGATGGCTCCCTTGAGCCTCTGCGCTCAAAAGTTTGCTCACTTTAACACCGCAGACATCATCCCCAACATGAAGGAATACACTACTGCGATGGAGGAAATTCAGGCAATGCAGAAGCAGTACGAGGACGACATGAAACTCATGCAAGATGAACTGCAGAAAAAGAGCGAAGAATACCAAAAGGAGCAAGCAAACCTGTTGGAAAATGTCCGTCAACGTCGTGAACAAGAGTTGAACGACCTCTACACACGTCTGCAACAGTCATACCAAGACAATCAAGCAGCACTTCAGAAAGCACAAGCAGAAAAGATGAATGCTATCACTGAAAAAGTACTGGCTGTTGTCAAGAAGGTTGGCGAGGCTGGCGGCTATGTCTATATTGTTGATACAAGCTCTGGTGTTATCCCCTTCATTAATTCTACGCTCAGTACAGACATTACAGACCAGTTGAAGAAAGAGTTAGGCATTCAGTAACCCCTCCCTATCTGTAAACCTATGAAACGTTTGATATTCATTTTCCCCTTCCTAATGTTTTGCTTTGCTGCTTCTGCACAGATTCAGTTTGGCTACATGAGCTACAAGCAAATACTTCAGCAGTTGCCTGAGTACGCTCAAGCGACGAAAGATTTGGCTATCCTCAAAGCTAAGTATGAAGCGGAAGCGCAGAAGGGCGAAGAGGAGTTTCAACGCAAGTTCGTTGATTTCCTGCAAGGGCAAAAGGACTTCCCACAAGCCATCATGCAGAAACGTCAGGCTGAATTGCAAACGCTAATGGATAACGGAGTGGCCTTTCGCATGAAATCACAAGAGCTGATTGCCTCGGCTGAAAAAGATTTAATGCAAGAAGCATACAAACGTCTAAACAGAGCGTTGCTTGAAGTCGGAGTAGAGTATGGATATGGTTATATCTTAAATACAGACGACAATAACTGTCCATATATCAATCCCGTTATCGGCTTTGATGTAACAGAACTTGTTCGACAAAAACTTGGGCTGACTGCTGTACCTGAAGCACAAAAGAGTGCCCCTGTTGCCCCCTTGGAAGAACAAATAATAGTTCCGCAAGAATAAGATTGAACAAACTAAGTTTTCTGGGAATAACAAAATCACGATGAAGAGCGAGTGTGGACCAATAGGAATCTTTGATTCGGGATACGGAGGGCTGACCATTCTGCGGGAGATTCGCAAGATAATGCCGCAGTATGATTACTTGTATCTTGGTGACAATGCGCGCACACCCTATGGCACACGTTCGTTCGACGTCGTATATGAGTTCACAATACAAGCTGTTCGATATTTATTCAAACAAGGTTGTCACCTGGTAATATTGGCTTGTAACACTGCATCGGCAAAGGCTTTGCGAACCATTCAGCAGTATGACCTGCCAAGCCTTGCTCCCAATCGGCGTGTTCTTGGTGTGATACGCCCCACCGTTGAAGTGGCTGGCGACATCTCAAAAAGTCATCATATTGGCATTATGGCCACACCTGGAACAGTACGAAGTAAAACCTACGAGTTGGAAATAGCAAAACTCTTTCCCAACTTCCAAGTTACGAGCGAGGCCTGCCCGATGTGGGTTCCGCTGGTTGAGAATGAGGAATACAACACTCCAGGAGCTGACTATTTCGTAAGAAAGCACATTGACAACCTACTACAACAAGACCCGCAAATAGACAGTGTCATACTGGGTTGCACACATTATCCGTTGTTGAGAGACAAAATCCGCCAATGGATGCCAGATAACATACATATCATAGAGCAAGGCAACTACGTGGCACAAAGCCTAAAGGATTACTTGTCTCGTCATCAGAATATGTCCGAGCATATTACAACAGACGGGACCATACGCTACTTGACTACGGAACAAGCTGATGTTTTTCAAGCGAAAGCGACCATATTTATGGACACAACAGTTGAAGCAGAGAGGGTATTTTTAGAATAATTCCGGTAGAGTACCAAATTTACCACTGCGTTTTCTGTATATTCACTGTTGGAAGGAAAAGCAACAAAGAAACAAGTTAATGACAAAAAAAGCTGAACATCTTTGTTTTTGGAGAGAAAAAGTTCTATCTTTGCACAAGAGCACAAACTAATAGGCATAAATCATAGCAATGAGAAGCGACACATTAGTTATCATCCCGACATATAACGAGAAAGAGAACATTGAGGCCATCATCCGCGCCGTCACCTCGTTGGAAAAAGCATTCGACATCCTTATCATCGACGACGGAAGCCCTGATGGCACGGCGGACATCGTAAAAGGTTTGATGAAAGAAGAGGGACTTTCCGGACGTGTACATATTGTAGAACGTTCGGGGAAGTTGGGACTTGGTACTGCCTACATTTGTGGTTTCAAGTGGGCACTGGAGCATGGCTATGACTATGTCATTGAAATGGATGCAGACTTCAGCCATTCGCCCAACGACCTGCCTCGACTTTATGCTGCGTGCCACGATGAAGACTACGATGTTTCTGTCGGTAGCAGATATGTTTCTGGGGTAAACGTAGTAAACTGGCCTATTGGTCGCGTACTGATGTCCTACTATGCTTCGGCTTACGTCCGCACAGTTCTCGGCATTTCCTTGCGTGACACGACTGCAGGGTTCGTATGTTGGTCAAGAAAAGTCCTTGAAACCATTTGCCTTGACAACATCCGTTTTAAGGGTTACGCTTTCCAAATTGAGATGAAGTATACAGCATTAAGACTTGGCTTCAAGATTAAGGAAGTTCCCGTAGTCTTTGTGAACCGCGAATTGGGTTCGAGCAAAATGTCCGGTGGCATTTTCAGTGAGGCACTTTTCGGCGTCCTTCGCTTGAGATTTACTAAATTCAAGAGGAATAGTTAATCCGTCGATTTATCTATCGCAACACTGTCATTGTAGAATAATGTTTGAAGGAAAGATAGCAGAGCTACTCAAAAAGAAAGAGATGCAGCAATTTATCCGCTTCTGCATTGTGGGCGGAACGTGTGCATTGATAGACGCGACTATCTTTTATATTGTTAGGCTTTTTGCCCCATACTTGGTAGCTCTTATCTCCGGATATATCCTTTCCCTGTGTGTCAACTATCTTCTCACTATTTATTGGACCTTCCGGACTCGTTCCTCCATACATAATCTTATCGGTTTTGTCGGAGCGCATCTGTTCAACCTGTTCGTTGTACGCATGGGAATTATGGTATTCCTGGTAGAAGTTCTTGGGTTGAAGGATTCTGTTGCCTACCTGCCTATGGCTGCTATCAGCGCAGTCACCAATTATTATGTCGTACGTGCTGTAGTGAGATACTCAAAGAGAAAAAGAGAAAAAATGTAAGTCTCTTGTAAAGATTTCTCTCCTATGTGCGCTTTCTGACAGCCATTTTTTCCTTAGTTGGCACTGTTCCACCCTAAAACGCCAAAGAAACAAGAATTTGTATGTTGCTAATAATCTATCTGTTAGAAAGCATTACTCGCAAAGACATTGTTTCATTAGGTCTGACAAGCAACAGCATTCCGCCTGAAATTGCCTAAAATCACGTCGATTTCGGTGTGGGTAGTTTGGTAATTTGGCACGGAAAAATTGCAAACATCGTTCACCATTATCACCAAATGGGCCTTGCCTGTATGGAATCGCCCCATAAGAAGTTGGGCGACGTGACGCTTTGTATTCCTTTTTTTGTAATGGAATTTCGACGAGGCATGTAAAGGATCTTTACGGTCTTCGTTCGTAAACCTGCATCTTCTGATTGACCGTGACAGGGTCCATAATATACTTCAATATAGGTCTGGGCCATGTCAGGTTCCACAGGAATTTATGCGGCGTCACACAAAAGCGATAACGGAACAATTCCTCCTTGTCATAGATAAGATGGTAGTTCTCTGGGATGGGAGCATCGTAATAATCGTGACATGTCTTTACAGCTCCTATCACACGCACAAGATACTTCACCTTCCCGGAAGCCACCCACTCTGCCTGTTCCTTCTTAATGTCTGGATTAAGGTAACTGGAGATAAAGAAATTAGGATTGGGAGGCAATTGGTCTGTGTGCTGATAAATGCCGGAATCATATGAACTGAAAGTAAGCACCTTGCTATCATCGGTCTGGTTGGCATTGACAATCTCCGCCATCTCAAGAACACAATAAGGGAATGTGCCATTAAGACGCGTTACAAGGTTCCAGTTAGTTGCAACAGACCATATGGTAACAAGAGTAAATACCAAGTACGTACGCCATGTCGGCTTGCAATCCCTTGCATAACAAATGAGCAGAGGGAAGAAGGTGAAAACAGTCAGGAAGTAGTAGAACTGAACCGTCAACATTGCGAAAGAAAGCATCAGCAAACCATATGTCCCCATGAGAAGCAACTTCACATCCTTACGCACAGGCAATAAAAGTGCAGGCAACATCAGTATCGCCCAAATGCTGAGCTTAAACAAGGGGAACCACCAATAATCTGGTGCACCATTGGTAGCCGTTCCGTGATAATGGAAGATGTTCACCATAAAGTACGACTCCCACAGCGCATCCAATGTGCCATGCAGACCGAAATACAGCAACACCCATGCCGTAACCAACGCAAATCCCACAAAGATCCATCCAATGGCACGAAAAAGTTCCTGCATCTGTCCGTTCTTCTTCGCAATATACCACAACGCCAACACACCACCTATATAGAAGAACAAGAGATTATACTTCATCCAGAAGATAAGTCCAATGCCAACACCCATAATAAGCGACTGCCACCAGTGCGGAGCATGACGGTCCTTAACAAACCGCAACATGAAATAAAGACTCTGAGCCAAGAAAGGCAAAGACAATTCCTCTACACTATCCCCATAGCCAAAGAAATCCGACGTATAAGTAATCACTCCCAAAAGGCAAACAAAAGGCAAAGTGACTGACGAAGAAGAAAACATTCGCAACGTACGCAGCGAATAAATCAAATAGACAAAGCTGCAAACAATCTCCACCAAATAAATGCCCACAAAACTATTGCGTGAAAGCATGGCCGCCCATTCGTGCAAGAAGAAAAGAATGGGACCTTTATGGTCGAAGATATCAACATAGAGTTCCTTTCCACCGAGCATCGCATTACCAATAGTCATATAAACATTTGCATCGTCCCACGGATTGAGAGGATAAAAGAACGAGCAAGTACTGAACAAAGTCGTCAGTAATAAGGCAAGAAAGAACAATAGAACCTTTTCACTAAAAGAAACTCTCTGTATCATAGTCATAACAAATATATTCACACGCAAAGATATACTATTACAATGAGAATACCTTCACTTTACTAAAAAAATGTAATGAGAAAGGAGGTTTTTACCTCCTGCTTTGCTTTTGTCGTATAAAAGAGGTAAATTTGCGAGGAAAATGAAAAACGCAAAATGAACAAACACCTTATACTACTCTCCCTCATCGCCCTATTGCTACTCTACCCGCGCCTATCAACGCCACTATTAGCACAACCCCGTTTCGTTCCCGACACAGAAATAAAGAAAGCAGGCGAAATACAATTCCAAACACCCCGTCTGTTCAAGATTGGCTTTACTAACAAAGGCGACAAGCCACTGCTCATCAAAAACATCAAAGCATCCTGTGGTTGCCTCAATGTCACATATCCCCAAACACCCATAGCCGCAGGTGCAAGAGGCGAAATCTCACTTACATTTGATGCAAAGCTGCTAGGTACATTCTACAAAGAAATAGAAATCTACACCAATGCCTCAGACACACCAACATACATAGCAATTCAAGGAACCGTCGTAACAGAAGTACACGACTACAGCGACGAATTCCCCATCGACCTCGGAAATGTGCGTATGGTAACAAATACCGTAGAATTCGAAGATGTCAACATCGGCGACCATCCATCAATAGAACTACCAATCCTAAATACCGACCGTACAGCATTCCGCCCCGAACTGATGCACCTGCCTCCCTATCTTTCCGCCGAAAGTATCCCAGAAGATATCCCCGCAGGCAAAACAGGAATCATACGCCTTACACTCAATAGCGAAAAACTCGGGCAACTAGGACTCAACCAAACCAGCATCTACCTCTCACGTTATCTGGGCGACAAGATAAGTGAAACAAACGAAATACTCGTATCTGCTATTCTGTTGCCAAAATTTTCCGATATGAGTAATGATGCAATGGCAAAAGCGCCCGAACTGACCATCAGCGAATCCTCCATTGATTTAGAGGCTATAAACGGAAAGAAAGGCATAAGTCGCAACATAATCCTTACAAATACCGGACAAAGCGATCTTCACATACAACAAGTACAAGTCTTTAATAAAGCACTCAGCGTCAGAATTGCCAATCGTACAATCCGCCCTGGCAAAAGCACAAAGCTGAAAATCAACGTTACAGCAAAATACCTTCACAAAAGCAAAGGTCGTATGCGTGTCCTGCTCATCACTGATGCACCACAGCAAGCCAAACAGTACATCAACGTAGATGTAAAGTAACTTATCATTTACCCGTCTTATGGAACATCCTGAGAATAACCCTGAATATGCTGGCTTAACCGTAAACAGCGGTGTTGCCCCTGTGACCTCCGTCAACCCTCATCTAAATCGTCGACGTTTTATCCGCCATCGTTTGACCGTTGGAGACTATGTCGAAGGCATCCTAAAAGGGAATATTACTATTTTAGGACAAGCCGTAACACTTGTTGAAAGCACAAACCCCGATCATCAAGTCATTGCACAGGAAGTCATCGAAAAATGTTTACCCCACTCCGGCAACAGTGTACGCATCGGCATCAGTGGCGTTCCCGGTGCAGGTAAAAGCACTAGTATTGATGAGTTTGGCATCCATGTATTAAAAGAATATGGTGGACGTTTGGCCGTTCTCGCAATCGACCCCAGTAGCGAGCGCAGCAAAGGAAGCATTCTTGGCGATAAAACTCGAATGGAGAAATTAAGTGTACACCCTGATTCGTTCATTCGACCCAGCCCTTCTGCTGGCAGCCTTGGTGGTGTTGCACGTAAAACGCGAGAAACCATCATTCTATGCGAAGCCGCTGGATTTGATAAGATTTTCGTCGAAACAGTGGGAGTCGGACAAAGTGAAACTGCGTGTCACTCAATGGTTGATTTCTTCTTGCTCATTCAACTTGCAGGAACAGGCGATGAATTACAAGGTATCAAGCGAGGCATTATGGAAATGGCCGATGGCATTGCGATAAATAAATGCGATGGCAACAATGTCGACAAATGTCAACTTGCTGCTACCCACTTCCGCAATGCGCTGCACCTCTTTCCTCTCCCTGAAAGCGGTTGGAGTCCACAAGTTCTTACCTATAGTGGCTTTTATGGCTACGGAGTCAAAGAGGTTTGGGATATGATTTACAAGTATTTTGACTTCGTCAAGGAAAGTGGATACTTCGACTATCGTCGTGCTGAACAAGCAAAGTATTGGATGTACGAAAGCATTAACGAGCAACTGATGGGCAACTTCTACCACAACCCCACCATCTCAGACATGTTGCAAGCAGCCGAACGAGGTGTGCTGCAAGGCGAACGAACTTCATTCGTTGCTGCCAAGCAACTGCTCGACTCTTACTTTGCACTCCTCCATTAACCACTTCGGTGTACTTGTTGCACCGCAGATTCCTATTGATTCACAACCTTGCAGCCAGCAGACATCAATCTCGCTGGCTGTGTCTATCATATAGGAGCGAGGGTTTGCCTTACAACATTCATTGAAGAGAACCCGTCCATTACTACTCTTTCTGCCGCAAACAAAGAGAACAACGTCGTGTTTAATCGCAAAGCTACGAATATTAGGCATTCGGTTTGCTACTTGTCTGCAAATGGTATCGTAGTATGTAAAGGTTGCTTCTGGGCTAATATGCTGCTGTACGTATTCCACGATTTTCCGAAACTCATCCAACGGCATTGTCGTTTGGGAATAAAGGCAGATGTCACGATTGAAGTCTAACTTCTCGACGTCGGTTGATGACTCGATAATAATGGCTGTCTCTTCTGTTTGCCCTACCAAGCCAATAACTTCAGCATGACCGTTTTTACCAAAGATGACGATTTGCCTTTTATGTTCTATATCGGCATCATATTCTTTCTTGATACGTTCCTGGAGATGCAAAACAACTGGGCAGGTGGCATCAATTAGGTTTATTGAATGTTTTTTGGCTAAAGCATATGTTGAAGGCGGTTCGCCATGTGCTCGCAGCAAAACCTTCGCATCATGAATGTCATGCAACTGATGATGGTTGATTGTTACGAGTCCCAATTGCTGTAAACGGTCACACTCCTTTCCATTGTGCACGATGTCACCTAGGCAATAGAGCCTTTCCTCCGTTGCCAGTTCCTCTTCTGCTTTACCAATGGCTCTTGTTACACCGAAGCAAAAGCCTGAACCTTGATCTATTTCAATTTTCATTCTGCTGCCACTCTGTAATATTGTTCCAGCAACCAGGCTTTCTGTTCTGGTATGGTCATATTACTATTGTCCAACACAATGGCGTCTTCTGCCTTTCGCAGAGGGCTAATGGCACGAGTGGAATCTATACGGTCGCGTTCTACGACGTTTGTCAGAATCTCGTCGAAGTTGCAGGATTCCCCTTTTGCCGTCAATTCATCAAAGCGGCGCTTGGCACGCACATCTGCACTTGCTGTGACGAAAATTTTCAGTTCAGCATTGGGAAAGACGACCGTCCCTATGTCGCGTCCGTCCATAATGACTCCTTTTGCCTCGCCCATCAGACGTTGCAATTCCACCATTGCTTCGCGAACGAAACCGAGCGTAGCAATAGGACTGACATACTTCGAAACTTCCATCGTGCGTATCTCTCGCTCTACACATACGCCATTGAGATATGTATCGGGCCGTCCTGTCTCTTCGTTCAACTGGAAGGTTATCAAAATATCGGGCATACGGTTACGCAAAGCATCCTCGTCTATACCAGCATCGGTAATCAGTCCGTTTTGCATGGCAAAGAGTGTCACGGCACGATACATGGCACCTGTATCTATATATATATAGCCAATCTCTTTTGCCAAATCCTTTGCCATTGTGCTCTTTCCACAAGAAGAGTGGCCGTCGATTGCGATGGTAATTACTTTCATTGACGTCTTAATGTTATGTAATTGGGGACTTATTTAGTCTCTTTTTGAAAGTTATAGGCTAAAGTAAAAGCCAGTGTGGGTGCGCTGACATGATACTTGGCGTATGCCACACCAAACTTCAGGCGTTTGAGATTAACACCGCCACCAAACGAAAGACCGGCAGCATGCGACGAACCGGCAGCGTTCATTTCGTAGGCTCTGCGGAAGTTGTACCCCAGGCCAACATAGAACTTGTTCGTTATAAGCCATTCGGCTCCGAGTACGAAATGGTTTATGAGAATACTTCCAGCCTTTACCTTGTTGCCGGTTGTGAAGTAATCGTCGGAAGTCCATCGCGTCAGGTCGACCATTGTGACAGAAATGCGGATAGGGGCATGACCCAGTGATTTCGTAAAGCCCATCTCAAGGTCTACAGGCAAGGGATCACGCTCGTTGCCAAAACTTTTTATTTGTCCACCGAGATTACGCGCAGCAACGGAGAACGAAAAGTCTGACTTCTCGCTATAATAATTCAGTCCCAAGTCTGCTGCAAGCGCACAGGAAGTGTATGGTCCATAGTGCGAATAGATAAACTTCGCAGTTACACCACCCACCCAATGGTTGCTGAGAATGTGGCTGTACTGACCGGCAATACAGAGATCTAAGGGGCTAAAATCGCCTACCATTTCGCCTGTCACAAGGGTCTCCTTTGTGGAGCCATAGCCTACAAATTGTGCATGCACACCCCAACTGCCGTTTGCTCCCACATGTTGCGAATATGCTGCTGCGCCAGTATTGGTGCCCTGCATATAGGTCATAAAGGAGAAACCTACCGACTTATCGCTAATATTAGACAACAAGGCCGGATTCTGCATGGGGAGCGATATGTCATCCTCCATTAGAGAGATATTCTTACCGCCAAGTGCTGCCGAATGGGACGAAACTGGCAGGTTCAGGAAATTGAACACAGTGCCACTCTCTTGTGCCACAGCAACGAGCGAAAGAAAGAGACTTGCCAACAAAAAAGTGAAACGATGTATCCTCATCATTACGTATGTATATCGTTTGCAAAGATACAATGTTTCAACCAAAAATCAAAATTCTAAAATTCAAAAAATCTTTTTCTTGTTGACGTTTGCACAAACGACTGAGACTTTAAAGTAAAAAGCCATGCATCGGCAAACAATTTTCTCGGTTTGACAGAATGTAACTGATTTGCCGTTTTTCCTTACTATTTGTATTTCCTCCACTCGGTTAGAATCGGTTATTTCCCATCAACTTGTTGCCTGACGAAATTTTTCAAAAAATAAGCACACAATAATTACCCTCTGATACCGAACGAATTACGTATCACAAGAAAAGAAAAGGCAAAGGATTGAATAAATTCCAATTGGCAAGAATAGGCATAATCCTTAACCTTTTCGCCTTTTATCACAGCAAAATACAAACATTTTCTACTGGAAAATATGCAAACCTGGCATGCCTTGTTGTAAAACCCGACGTACCTTGTTGCGGAATATGCCATTGCTTGTCGGCAAACAACCTACACCTAGTCGCCAGACATGCCACTCTACGTCACGAGAAATGGTGTATTTTGTTCACTTATCAGCCATTTCTTAAATTAACAAAATGACAGAGTATTCAAATAATCACTAACATTTTGATATCTCACAAGGACATCTGTGTCAATATACAAAAAAGCAAACAGCCAGCGCTTAAGAAGAAAAATAATCACAAAAAAGAAAAAAAACTTCCGAATATACGCATTAGAATAAAAAAATAACGTAACTTTGTGCCACTATTAAACTTTTTAGGCAACAATAACAACAAAATAAGACATGGAAGCTAAAAAAACAGTAAACGAGGAACTGCGGAGTCAGAAATCGACCAACATGCTGATTGGTTACGTTTTGGCACTCGCTGCAATGTTCGTTGCCTTCGAGTACACCCAGCGTGAAGTGAAGGTCGTAGAGGAGGAAAAGATTTATGATTACAGAATGGAAGAGGACATGATTCCCATCACCAAACAAGAAGTAGTGGTGGCACCTCCTCCAGCAGCAGCCCCCACCGTAATGGAGTTCATCAACGAAGTAGATGACGATACCGAACTTCCCGAGGAAGAAATCGAGACATCAGAAGAAATGAACCAAGCCATTACAACCGTAGTAGGTACCGGCGCTCCCGCAGCCGTTGTTACAGGACCTGTCGGCCCAGTGGTAGAAGCCGACGACGACGACCGCATCTACGAAATGGTGGAAGAGAACGCACAGTTCCCCGGTGGCGACGCAGAGTGCTTCAAGTGGCTGAGCGAACACATCAAGTACCCCAGCATCTGTGTAGAGCAGGGCGTTCAAGGACGCGTAATCGTAAACTTCGTTGTCAATCGTGACGGTTCAATCGTTGATGTCAAGACCGTACGCTCTCCAGACCCCAACCTCACCAAGGAAGCAGAACGTGTGGTAAAACTGATGCCAAAATGGAAACCCGCACGTCAAGGCAACAAGACCGTACGCTCACGATTCACCCTGCCCGTCATGTTCCGTTTGAGCTAAGAATTCTTCTAAACCCCTCAAAAGGACAAATACAAATAGCCCCACTCGCAATCCTATCCACAAAAGGAAGGATGAGAGAGGGGCTTCTTCTTTTACAGAATATATAATAAAATAATGTATAGCAGCACAGAACTTCTTCTGACATTAGAAGATGCCATCAAGGCTCTGCCACTCGAATGCGAGCCCAAAGGACTATATGAGCCCATACGATATGTCCTCTCGCTTGGCGGAAAACGAATCCGCCCCGCCCTCATGCTCATGGCCTACAATCTCTACCGCGAAGACATTACGCCCTGCATCATGCCCGCCATAGGATTGGAAACATACCACAACTTCACCCTGTTGCATGACGACCTCATGGATCGTGCAGAAGTAAGACGTGGCAAGACCTGTGTACACCTCAAGTGGAACGACAACACAGCCATCCTCAGCGGAGACAACATGCTCGTACTTGCATTCAAATACATGATGCAATGCGACAGCACAAAGATGGCAGAGATAATGCAAATCTTCACCCAAACAACCATTGAAATAAACGAAGGACAGCAATACGACATCGACTTCGAAAGCAGGAACGATGTTAGCGAAGAAGAATACATAGAAATGATACGCCTCAAAACATCTGTCCTGCTGGCTTGTGCCCTTAAAATCGGAGCAACCTTAGGCGGCGCATCAAAAGAAGACGCCGAAGCACTCTATAGTTTCGGAGAACGGCTTGGACTTGCATTCCAGCTACAAGACGATTACCTCGATGTCTATGGGAACCCAGATGTCTTTGGGAAAAAAATCGGAGGAGACATTCTCTGCAACAAAAAGACATTTATGCTCATCAATGCACTCCGCCATGCTTCAGCAGAGGAACGTAATGAATTGCAAAGTTGGATTGAGTGCAAAAATTGCAACCCCGACGAAAAAATACAAGCCGTCACAGCCATCTTTAGTAAGATAGGCGTTGACAAATTGGCCCAGAAACGTATAAACGAATACTCCGCCGAAGCCGAAACATATCTCAACATAGTCAATTTACCCGAAGAACGCAAACAGATATTACACAATATTGCACACAAACTTATGGGACGCCAAAGCTAAGCAAATATGATAGACACACATAGTCATATCTACGAACCCGAATTCGACACAGATCGCGAAGACGTCATACGCCGAGCTCGCGAAGCAGGCGTTGAACAAATTCTGCTACCAAACATCAACGCAGAAAGCATTGTGCCAATGCTTAATCTTTGCCATCAACATCCTGGCTACTGCTATCCCATGCTCGGTTTGCATCCTACAGAAGTGGAACCGTCAAACTACAAGCAAACTTTGTCAAACATGCAAGAAATGCTTGAAAAGCCTAACCACCCATTCATCGCCATCGGAGAAATCGGTTTAGACTATTATTGGGACAAAAGTAATGAAAAAGAGCAGGAAGACGCCTTCTGCAACCAAATAGAATGGGCCATCAAATACCAATTACCCCTTGTTATACACGCACGGTCTGCACATCGTCGAATCGTCGATATCATGACAGCATATCGTGACAACCTCCCATGTGGCGTCTTTCATTGCTTTGGCGGAACAGAAGAAGAAGCATCCGAACTGCTGCAATTTCAAGGTTTCATGCTTGGAATCGGAGGTGTCCTGACATATAAGAACAGCAACCTTACGAAAGTTTTAACTACAGTACCATTGGAACGCATCGTGCTGGAAACCGATGCACCCTATTTGTCTCCCGTCCCCTATCGTGGCAAAAGAAACGAAAGTGCATACATTACAGAAGTATTGCAAAAGGTGGCAGACATATACAATGTAAGCAAGCAAGAAACAGAAAGCATCACAAACAACAATGCAAAACGTGTTTTCCGGCGTATGACCGAACGATAAAACAAGCAAAACAGCCAAAAAACACATAAAATGAAACTTTTTAATTAAATTTTATGGCAGAATAAGAAAAATTAGATAACTTTGTGACCGAAAAGCGTTAAAAGAGTCACATTTATACGCGCAACATTTTGGAGAGATGCTCGAGTGGCTGAAGAGGCACGCCTGGAAAGCGTGTGACCGTCAAAAGCGGTTCGCGAGTTCGAATCTCGCTCTCTCCGCGACATAAAAGAAACAAACAAAATAATAAACATCTAAACAAACAACACAATGAAAAAGTTATTTGCAATTATTGCAATGGTTGCTGTTTGCTCATTTGGAGCAACAACATCTGTATTGGCTCAGGAAGACACTGCTGCCACTGAGCAAGTAGATAGTGCTGCTGTTGATAGCGTTGCCGCAGACACTGTTGCCGCAGAAGAAACTGTAGAAGCTGCCCCCATCGTAGAGGAAGAAAACGAAGGCATCTTCAAGACTCTTAAGACAAAGTACATCGAAGGTGACGCTGGCTTTATGTCACTCGTAGCCATTGCGCTCGTTCTTGGTCTTGCATTCTGCATCGAGCGTGTCGTTTATCTGACTCTCGCTCAAATCAACACACGTAAGTTCATGAAGGAACTTGCCGACCTCGTTGCTGCAGGTAAGGTTGCAGATGCTATTGAGAAGTGCAAAGGCACTCGTGGTCCTGTTTCTCAGGTAAGCCGCAAAGCCATGGAATGCCTCGATAGCGCAGACCGTAACGACATTGCAACTATTGAGCGTACCATCAATATGGAAGCAGAAGTTCAGGGTTCTTACCTCGAAGAGAACTGCTCTTGGATCACTCTCTTCATCGCAATGGCTCCCTCTCTCGGCTTCCTCGGAACTGTGATTGGTATGGTAATGGCATTCGACGACATCCAGCGCGCTGGCGACATCAGCCCTACTGTTGTTGCAGGTGGTATGAAGGTTGCCCTTATCACAACCATTTTCGGTATTATTGTTGCCTTGATTCTTCAGTTGTTCTACAACTACATCCTTTCTAAGGTTGAGACATTGACCAGTAACATGGAAGAAGCCGCTCAGGAATTGCTCGTAATGTGCGTAAAGAGCGACAAGTGCAAAAAATAATTAGAGATTATAAGATATTGGTTAAAAACATTCTTCCATAACCATTCTTAATTCCTAATATTAAAGTAGAGAACTATGAAGATAGAAAAAATATCAAGTCGTGTGCTGATGGCTTGCGTAGCCTTGATAGTAGTATGCTTTGCAGCATTCCTGCTCATCGGCTATGACAACCCCGTTGGCGACTATAACCAGCCTCTGCTTACCGATGTTATCATGTGGCTCATGTATGCACTTGTTGTTGCAACTGCAGGTCTTACAGTGTGGTCACTGGTTCGCGGCATCCAGAATAGTAAAGGCAGCGATCCTGCAGCCACCACAGGTGTTCCTGGTGCGAAGATTACATTGTTCACAGTATGCTTAACCGTAGCATCTTTTGTTATTGGTTGGATAAGCGGTCTTGGCGAAACAGACTTCACAGCAGCAGACGGCACCGTTACTACAGCTGCATGGGTAACCATCGTTGATGCATTCTGCGTTAGCATAGGCATTTTGTTTGTAGCTGCTGCAGTTGCTGTTGTTGTCAGCATGACTGGCATCATGACTAAAAACGCAAGTAAGTAAATAAAACTGATCTAAAAAGAGAAAAGATATGGCAAAGAAGAAAAAGAAGATGCCGAGCTTGAACACCACTTCAACAGCCGATATCTCCTTCATGTTGCTCATCTTCTTCCTGGTAACAACTTCAATGGACACAGATATGGGTCTGGCACGTCGCCTGCCCAAACCACCAGAACCAGATCAGGAAGATGCCACAATGGACATCAAAAGCCGTAACATCCTTTATGTCCGTCTCAACCACCTTGGTGAATTATGGATTGAAGATGAAATGAACCGCGGCTTTAGTGACTTTAAAGAACTGCGCAATCGTGTTAAAGAGTTCGTCAAGAACGAACAGAACTTAAGCAAATTGCCAGAGAAACATGTCAAGAATATCGATTTGTTAGGTCAGTGTTTCGTTACAGATAAGCATGTAATCAGTGTTCAAACAGACCGAGCTACACCATACGATGCATACTTCCAAGTGCAGAATGAATTGGTGGCTGCCTACAACGAATTACGTAACGAGTTGGCAAAGCAGAAGTTTGGTCGCGAACTCCAATACCTTAAGAAGGAGGAAATTGACGCGATTAAGAAATACTACCCCCAGAACATCTCTGAGGCTGAACCTAAAAAATATCAACAAGGAGGACAATAATGGCTGGATTTAAGAAAAAAGCAAGTCGCGAAATACCAGAGATGAACACCTCATCTCTACCCGACCTTATATTCACCATCCTGTTCTTCTTCATGATGGTAACTACGATGCGTGAAGTAACCTTGAAGGTTAAGTTCACAACTCCTGCTGGTACAGAACTTGAGAAGTTGGAGAAAAAGTCTGTTGTATCGTTCATCTATGTTGGCCCTCCAACAGACAATTTGCGCGCACAAATGGGTAGCGGCACACGTATCCAACTTAACGACCGTTTTGCAGAGACACGCGAAATCATTGACTTCGTAGCCGCAGAACGTCAAGGCATGACAAACCAAGCAGAACAGGTAATCAGCATCAAGGCCGACCAAGGTACACAGATGGGATATATTACTGACATCAAGGAAGTACTGCGCAAATCATGGGCATTGCGTATCAACTACTCAGCTACAAAGAGAAACTGATACTAAACTTCATTTGATAACATACCAAAAGATGGCTCTCTCGAAACACGAGGGGGCCATTTTTTTACTATGTGTTATATTATGCATTGAAAAAGATGCAGAATTAAAAGGTGATGTTTCAAAACTATTGGTATTCAATAAACATATTATGTTGGTAGAAGACAGTGATTGGAAAACAGACATCCCTCTATTTTAGAAACATCAACGTGTTGTTCAAGAAATTTGTAGTTAAAGAAAGTGCTCAAGTTTCTAGCGGGCAAATACATCAGCCTTAAGATAGATTCTCGCGTAGAGAATAAAGCGAAAATAACTACATAAAAGGTACTCGTAAAGGTTTACGTTTATAGTGAGCAAAGTATACACGTTAAGTTAGTGAACTATACACGTTAAGTTGGTGAACTTAACGCGGTATGATTCTCATACTAATAAGGGGCGGTTATTTGCCAATAAGGAAGATTGCCGGTATCTTGCTAAGGTCCGGCAATGAAGATTTCTTCCATTCCGACACACGAAGCGTACGAATGTATTCGTTGGGAGTTGTAATGCCGGCCGCTACACAAAGGTGTGTCTGCGGACGAAGAGCACTGAGGAGAGCCTGAAACATCTTTTCGTTTCTGTAAGGTGTCTCAATAAAGAGTTGTGTCTGCCCTTCTGTCCAGGCTCTTGTCTCAAGGTTTTTAATGCATCTTGCACGGTCGTGAGCATCAACAGGTAAATAGCCATTGAAGGCAAAACTCTGTCCGCCAAGCCCACTACTCATTACGGCCATAATCATACTATTAGGTCCTACCAAGGGGACAACTCTTAAGTTTTCTCTTTGAGCAATGCGTACGATGTCTGCTCCCGGGTCGGCAACAGCGGGGCAGCCTGCTTCGCTTATGACTCCGACTGGTTCCCCATCTCTTAGTGGCTGCAGATATTGGCTGAAATGCTTTTCATCGGCATGTTTGCCCATCTCGAAAAATGTGCAATCGTCGATGGGGAACTCTCTATCTGTTTGACGAAGGAAGCGTCTGGCAGAACGTATGTTCTCGACGATGAAGTGGCGTATATTCATGATTACCTCATGGTTATATGATGGCAAGACCTGTTCGATGGTAGTCTCGCCAAGTGTAACGGGTATGAGGTAGAGTGCTGCGTCCATCAGTTTATTGCTTCTGCTATTTCTTCGGGCGAGAGGAGTTTCTGTTCGCCGGTCTGCATGTTCTTGAGCATCACCTTGCCTTCTGCCATTTCTGTCTCGCCTGTCATTGCCACAAAGGGAACGGCCTTCTGGTTGGCATACTGCATTTGTTTCTTCATCTTTGCAGAATCGGGATAGATTTCGCAACGAATACCTTGCTTGCGAAGCAGTGCAACGATGGGCAGAGAATAGTCTGTTTCCTTTTCTCCGAAGTTAATGAACAGTATTTGTGTTGCAGTTGTAACCGCTTCCGGATAGAGTTCAAGTTGATTCAACACATCGTATATGCGGTCGGCTCCGAAGCTAATTCCAACGCCACTCAGTCCGGGCATGCCAAAGATGCCTGTAAGGTTGTCGTAGCGGCCACCGCCTGTGATGCTTCCAATCTCTACGTCGAGTGCTTTAACCTCGAAGATGCATCCCGTATAGTAGTTCAATCCTCTGGCGAGTGTCAGGTCGAGTTCGAGTTGAGAGTTCAGGTTTGTGAGTTTAGACACAACATATTCTACCTCGTCAACGCCTTTCTGTCCTACTTCTATTCCTGCCAATACCTGACGCATTGTTGCAATCTTCTCAGCATTCGTGCCGCTGAGATTGATGATTGGCTGCAGTTTTTGGATGGCCTCCTCGCTGATACCGCTCTTACGCAACTCTTCGTTTACGGCATCGAGTCCTATCTTGTCGAGTTTGTCGATGGCAACTGTAATATCTACAATCTTGTCGGCCTCGCCAATCATCTCGGCAATGCCGGACAGGATCTTGCGGTTGTTTATCTTGATGCAGACACGTATGCCGAAACGTTGGAACACGGTATCGACAATTTGCATCAGTTCCACTTCGCAGAGCAACGAGTCGCTTCCCACGACATCGGCATCGCACTGATAGAACTCGCGATATCTTCCCTTCTGTGGTCGGTCGGCACGCCATACTGGTTGTATCTGATAGCGACGAAACGGTAAGGTAAGTTCCTCTCTGTGCTGAACGACATAACGGGCAAAAGGCACAGTGAGGTCGTATCTCAAGCCCTTTTCGCAAAGCTGTGCGGCAAGGTGTCCTGTCGCCCCATTTGCGAGGTCGTCTGGAGTGATGCCACGCAAGAAGTCGCCACTGTTCAGGATTTTGAAGAGCAGTTTGTCGCCTTCCTCACCATATTTGCCCATCAAAGTGGACAGATTCTCCATTGCAGGAGTCTCTATCTGCTGAAAGCCATAGAGCGAGTAGACTTCACGAATTGTGTTGAAGATATAGTTGCGTCGCGACATCTCCTGTGGTCCGAAGTCGCGGGTTCCTTTTGGAATACTTGGTTTCTGCGCCATAAAATGGTTTGTTAATTCAAATTTGTATGCAAATTTACAACTAAAATTCGAGATAGCAAAATAAAGAACTAAAAATAGAGCCTGCGGCATTTTAGGACTCGTCCCGCATCTCGCTTTCTTATCATCGTATCATTATATCAGCATCTTGCCAAGACATCACAAGCTCTTCTAATGTGCTGATTTACAAACATCGCTAACCTTTGGCCGAACATGCCAGTAGATGTCAGTAAAATAGGTTAACCTAATTGGCCAACTTAACGTGCCTTGTCGGGCAACTTGACGTGACATGTTTCCCGACATGGCCTGCGGCATTAAAAACGTTGCTATTCTGTGGTATGTAAAGTGGTTATTACGTCGTGAACAGAAACATCATGAGCATCGGCTGGAACCCCGTCCAAAAACTGGAACGGGAAGCAGACACCTTGCAGTCGTGCTCTGCCAAGCTGAGGCAAAAGACGGTCATAATAGCCTTTTCCCCTACCCAATCTATGCCCGGTTCTGTCGTATGCCATCCCCGGAATAATGGCCATGTCAATCTCTGAATACCTTTCCGGCGAAAACTTCGTCCCTTTGGGCTCCATGATACCATATGAACCAACCATCAGAGAGGCTTCGCCTTCATAAGGATACAGCTCCAATTCGTTGCCAACACAAACTGGCAACAAAACCCTTTTGCTTGCCTCTACTGCCTTGAATATCAAAGGACGGACATCCACTTCATCAGCCAAAGGATAATACAACAACAACGTCTGCGACTCCTGCCAGCAAGCCGATTCGAGCACCTTGCGGCATATCTCTTCCGACATTGCTGCCATTTGGCATGCAGAATGCAGTTTCTTTTGAGTCCTGACAGCCTGCCTCAGTTCCTTCTTCGTCACTTCTTTGCTTTATTTTCGGCCTTTTGCTTAGCCTTGTCATACTTTTCCCAAAGCTTCTTCTTAGCGCAGTATTCCTTCTGGGCCTCTGTACTTGCAAAAGCTGCCGCTTCGGCCTTCGCCTCGTCTTCCGCACTTGCCCAAGCAAACCGGAAGCCCTTTTGGACATCCCAATACCCGCGAGTAAAGTCAGGGAAAGCCACAGCACAACAATTGTTGTCCATCGAAAGCGCACCAAGTTCTGCAAGACTGCACCATTCTGCAAGGTCGTAGACGTCCATATCGAGAGGCAAACCGTTCTGCAAACAATAAACAAGACGAGCATCCATAAAGAAGTCCATGCCTCCGTGGCCACCCACCTTCCGCGCCAACTCACCATATTTCTTGATGATGGGGTGCGTGTACCTCGCCACAAGAGCCTCCTGCTCCGCAGCAGGCAAAAAGCCATGACTGCTGAGATTGTCAACCTTCGGAACTATACCACTGGCAGTGAGTTGACTCTTCTCCAAAGCATAATGCTGTTCCGGATACTTTGTGGCATACCCCTTAGTGCCGGTAAGTTTATAAAGACGGTTGTAAGGTTGCGGCGTCATCACATTGTGCTGAATCTCCACAACCTTGCCTCTGGCAGTGCGCATCAGTGTTGTAGTGTGGTCGCCGTTACGATAGTTGTTGCAGGGTTTACCAGTCTTCCTCTCCACATATTCCTTGCCATTAACACTCTTGGTGTCCATAGCCACAAGAGTTGTAAAGCGATCGCCACGATGAATGTCCATAGCAAGAGCAACCGGACCGAGCCCGTGTGTAGCATACACATCACCACGATTCTCCATATTGTACTTCATGCGCCACCCCAACCCATCGGGGTCACTGCCGTCCGGGTTCTTCCAATAATGTCCCCAAAAGGCATCAAGATTGTGAATATAAGCACCTTCGCCACGAAGCACCTCGCCGAAGACTCCATTCTGAACCATATTGAGCGTGTTCAACTCGTACCAGTCGTAACAACAGTTTTCAAGAATCATACAATGAAGGCGTTTCCTTTCACTAAGCTCAATGAGCTCCCAACATTGCTCAAGGTTCATAACACTCGGAACCTCAACGGCAGTATGCTTGCCATTAAGAAGAGCACATTTGGCAATAGGGAAGTGATGGAGCCAATCGGTAGCCACATATACAAGGTCAATATCCGAACGGCCACATAGTTCCTCATAGCCTTTCTCGCCGCTATAAATGTCTGCCGGTGGCAAACCAGCCTTACGAAGATACCCCTGGCAGGCTTCTGCCTTACCTTTCTCATAATCGCAAAGCGCCACAATCCGCACGCCCGGAATATGAGTAAAACGCTCAACCGCACCAGGTCCGCGCATGCCCAACCCCACAAAGCCCACACGAACGCATTCCATCTTAGGGACAGACAGACCGAGAACATGCTGCTGACCAGCAGGACGAGCTGGAGAATCAATAACGAGAGTACCCTTTTCCCAATGAGTCCTCGTGCTTGGACTGAGGCTTTGCGCCACAGCTGTTGCGTCGACAAAGACTGTCACAAAGAATACAAGCAAGAAATGTTTAAGGTTCATTCTAATTATTTGTTTTACAATATTTGCTACACAAAGATAGTGAAAGTTCATAAAACTACAGTCCCTTTCACACAAAAGGAGTTAAAATACATAACTTTTTCCCCCGCCATTCCACAATTTACATAATAATAATGTACCTTTGCAGTATAAATGCAGAAAATGGAGAAAAAGAAACTACTTGGCATGACACTCGGCGAGTTAAAAGCGGTCGCCACCGAAGTTGGGCTACCTGCTTTTGCAGCAAAGCAAATCATGCAATGGCTATACAACAAGCGCGTAAGGAGCATCGACGAGATGACCAACCTTTCGCTTAAAAGTCGTGCCATTCTTGCCGAACATTATACCATTGGATGCGTACCGCCGTCGGACGAACAAAAAAGCATCGATGGAACAGCCAAGTACCTTTTCCCTACAGAGAACGGACAACAAGTAGAGTGTGTGTTCATCCCCGATGGCGAAAGAGCAACACTTTGTGTCAGTTGCCAAGCAGGCTGCCGCATGGGTTGCCGTTTCTGCATGACCGGCAGACAAGGCTTCGGCGGAAACCTCTCCACTGCTGACATATTGAACCAAATCTATTCGGTCCCCGGCAGCGAGCTACTTACAAACATCGTATTCATGGGACAAGGCGAACCAATGGACAACCTCGACGCGGTGCTGAAAGCCACCGAATTGCTTACAGCATCTGATGGTTGGGGCTGGAGCCCGAAGCGCATTACAGTTTCGAGCGTTGGCGTTCGAAAAGGAGTAGAACGTTTTCTCCTGGAGAGTAATTGCCATCTTGCCATCAGTCTGCACAACCCCTTCCCCGAGGAACGTCTCTCTATGATGCCAGCAGAAAAGGCTTACGGATTAGAAGAACTGATGACATTGCTAAAAAAACAGGATTGGAGTCACCAACGGAGACTCAGTTTTGAGTACATCGTCTTCGGAGGGCTCAATGATTCGGAACGCCATGCAAAAGAATTGGTCCGTTTACTCGCTCCCATCGAGTGCCGCGTCAACCTAATTCGTTTCCACCAAATACCCAACACACCATACATAGGTGCAACAGAAGAAAAGATGGTGTGGCTACGAGACTATTTGACAAAACACGGTGTAACAACCACCATTCGTGCAAGTAGAGGACAAGACATCTATGCCGCATGCGGACTATTGCACGCAAAAACAAACACTGCAATATGAAACACTATTTATTATCATTAACAGTACTCTTCAGCCTGCTACTTTTAGTCAGCTGCACAAAAGAACAAATCTTCCCGCAAGCCAGCGGGCGCCCATACGAAGTGCTTGTAGTGCTCGACAATAAAACATGGGAAGCCCCTGCCGGCCGTGCACTTTTCGACATACTTGACACAGATGTTCCCTGCCTGCCACAGAGTGAACGTTCGTTCCATATCACACAGATTGAGCCGAAAGACTTAAGTGCCAACTTCAGCATCTTCCGCAACATCATCCAAGTCAACATCGACAAATCCCAATTCTCCCGTACTGGCATGCGCTTTTCACGCAACAAGTATGCCATGGATCAAATTGTACTTACCATCAACAGCCCCAGCGAAGACGACTTTCAACAGTTCTGCATCAAGCATAAACAAGAAGTTCTTGACTTCTTGACACGTACTGAGATGAATCGCCTTATCAAAGAATTAGAAACAAAATACTCAAAGGTAACCTACGACCTTGCCTGGCAAGTATTCACCTGCCGCTTCTATGCTCCCAAGGAACTTAAAGCCTACAAAAAGGGTAAACAATTCTTCTGGACAAGCAACAACACAGCAAGCGGCCTCGAAAACATCTGCATGTACAGCTACCCCTACGAAGGACCTGAAACATTCAACAAGGAATACATGACCGCAAAACGTGATTCTGTAATGAAACTTAATCTCCCAGGCGAAAGAGCTGGCATGTATATGAAAACCGACACACTTTGTACCATAACAAAACCAATAGTAGTACACAATCGTTTTGCCATGGAGATGCGTGGCCTTTGGTATATGGAGAACGATTGCATGGGTGGTCCCTTTATCAGCCATTCTCGTGTAGATACTGAAACAAATCGTGTTGTCGTAGTCGAAGGCTTTGTCTATGCTCCAGAGAAGATGAAGCGAGGACTTATTCGCCGACTAGAAGGTTCTCTGTATACTTTGCAATTACCTGAAGAACAACAATCGTATATCGACACAGGTCTGGAAGAAGAAAATATTTCCAACACCACAAAAGACAAAAGCAAATAAATGGAAAAACTCAAAATAGCCATTACTCTTGGCAACTGCAACGAGACATATCGTCAATCAATCCTCGGCATACTCAAAGACCCCACCATACTTGAACTCTGTACACCAACCGTATTTGAGGAAAAAGATGCACTACAAAAACTTAATGAAAACAGGGTAGATGCATTGGTAGTCATTCCATCATCTGAAGCAATAGAGTGCCCTGCTGATGCTATAGAAGTTATCATTACAGAAAAAACGAATATCGTACCACTCTCCAATGAACCGACAGCCGATGACATCATTAAGATTCGAGATATCTTAGAACGTGACTTCGACCTTCGTTCGCCACGCATTGCTATCGTCCAAGAAAACACAATGCAAAATTCCGAACTTGCTAATCAGGTTACTGCCGAACATAACATTAACACCTATGGGCCTTATACCATAGACCAGATAATGGCAGAAGATACTGCTTGGCACTTTGACGCTGTCATCACGACAAGCAGTTCCTCTACACAACACATAACGGAAATACTTTCACAAGAAATACCCGTCCGTTACTTTGCCAGTAAAAAAGCAGTCGTTACCGCCGCTTACCAATCTGTGCAAATAGATACAGAAGGAAAAACCACAAACATTTCCTGGCTGACACATCCTATCTATGCAGCCATTGATGTAATCCGCAACCGCGCTTTTTACGATAAAGCTCGACGCAATCCCTTGCAGAAACTCTTCCGCGACAAACGCGACGATCGCAAAAAAGAGGACACAACTCAGGAAAATGCGAACAATGACAAACCCGAAAGAGCATTATGAGCAATAGTTCAGACATGCAGACACTGATGAACCGCTATGGCATAGTAGGACGCAACGAAGCCTTACACGAAGCCCTTGCAACTGCCGTTCTTGTCGCCCCTACAGACCTCTCCGTACTTATCCAAGGCGAGAGCGGTGTGGGAAAAGAAGTCATTCCGCGAATCATCCACGACCATAGCAAACGACGTGGCAAGACATATATTGCCATCAATTGTGGAGCCATACCAGAAGGAACAATCGATAGCGAACTATTCGGACACGAAAAAGGAGCTTTCACCAGTGCCATCAGCGAACACGAAGGCTTTTTCGGTACCGCTGACGGTGGGACACTTTTTCTCGACGAAGTAGGCGAACTACCCCTCAGCACACAAGCAAGATTACTGCGTGTGTTAGAAACTGGCGAATACATGAGAGTCGGCAGCAGTACTCCGCGCAAGACCAATGTCCGCATTGTGGCAGCAACAAATGTTAACATACCCAATGCAATTAAACACGGACGATTCCGAGAAGACCTCTATTACCGCCTTTCAACCATCAACATCAACATTCCACCTTTACGCAAACGTCAAGGTGATGCAGTGTTACTCTTTAAAAAATTCGCACTTGACACAGCCGGACGTTACAATATTCCAGAACCTGTACGTCTCACAGCAGAAGCAGAGGCGGTTGTCAACTCTTACAAATGGCCTGGAAATATTCGTCAACTACGCAATATTACAGAGCAACTCAGCATTCTCTCCGAAAGCAGAAGCATCACACCTGAAGTCCTTGCAAAACTTGGCATCACGCCTAATTCTGACACAGACACTAGCATTGCTACCATAACTGGCAATAATAATTCCTCAACTCAACATGATTATGAGCAAGAGATAAAGATACTTGCTCATGCAGTTTTCGAGCTACGTTCCGAGGTACAAGAGCTCAAGGAAAAACTTCAGCATAGTGGTAGTTGGCATAAAGACTCGACAAACACCACAATGCCTGTACCTATTTCCACACCAAAAAGTGCAACAACAACACATCACACATACCATTCTCTACCGAACAATCTGGACATCACTACAGCAGAGGAAATAGTAGATGATGACACACTTAATATCGGTGATATGGAAAAACGAAACATTTTACTTGCCCTTCAACGCAACCACTACAAACGCAAACTTGCTGCTGAGGAGCTCGGCATCAGCGAACGAACACTATACCGTAAGATAAAAGCATATGGAATTGATGAATAGGACACGATATGTCTTAATTGTTCTGGCAACGTTGCTCATATCAGCTTGCACTATCAGTTATCGTTTCAATGGTGCCAGTATTGACTATACGACCACAAAAACAATTCAGATTGACAATTTCCCCATCCGAAGTGCCTATGTATGGGGGCCTATGCAAAGTATTTTCCAAAATAGGCTTACCGATATCTTTGCAAACCAAACGAAACTGCGCCAAGTTAAAAAAAATGGCGACCTGCAACTGGCAGGTGAAATCGTCGCATTTGATCAGTACAACAAAGGCATCTCAAGTGATGGCTATAGTAGTTTGGTGCAACTCAAGATGACTGTCAATGTGCGATTTGTCAACAATAAGAAACACACAGAAGACTTTGAACGGCAATTCACAGCAACCTCTGAATACGATGCATCACAACAACTTACTGCTGTTCAAGAAGAACTTGTTACACAGATGGTAAAAGATATTACCGACCAAATCTTCAATGCCACAGTAGCTAATTGGTAAATTACATCAATCTATAGACTTACACTATGCAACGACATCTCATAGATTACATTAGACGCCCTGACACTATCGACGACGAAGCAATAGTCCAACTACAAGCACTCACACAAGAACATCCATACTATCACTCTGCACGTATCCTGCTCCTGCAAGCTCTTTACAAAAGACATTCGCCGAATTATGACGAGACTTTGCGTCGCACAGCAATACTTGTACCGAATAGAGAGGCAATCTTTCGCCTGACAGAAGAGCCTCATTACACACATGCAGAAGAACGAAAACGCTATGACGAGGGTATTGAAACAACAGACTCTAGGACTGTGAGTCTCATTGATGATTTCCTTGAAGCCCAAATTCCCGCTGCGCCTGTTACCCACCCTATTGATGCAGCACAAGATTACATCGGCTATTTACTACAACGTGAAAGCATACTCGGAGAACAAGAAGAGGAATCACTCCCAATGAATGGTGGCGGTGTTGTAGAAGACTTCCTTGAAAGCGAGACGGGAAGAATTGTTCTCACTGATAACGAAGACAATGAAAGTGAACAAGAAAAAAGGTCTGCAAACGAGAAACCAGAATTAGAAAGTGAGGGAAATAATGAGATACTCACAGAAATTATGGCTGGAATCTACATCAAACAAGGCAAATATGAGAATGCAGTGAAAATTATCCGCCAACTTTCCTTGAAATATCCAAAAAAAAATCGTTACTTTGCAGACCAAATTCGATTCCTCGAGAAACTAATAATAAATAATAAACACAAATAACATGTACACATCTATCGTTATCCTGATTGTACTGGCTTCTATCTTTATGTGCCTCATCGTACTCATTCAGGAATCCAAAGGTGGCGGTCTTGCAGCCGACTACTCCAACAACAATCAGATTTTGGGTGCACCCAAAACAACAAATTTCATTGAGAAAGCAACTTGGTTCCTTGCCGGTGCAATGATTTTCCTCAGCATCATTAGTGTTGCATTCTTACCTGGAACCAGCACCAGCGACTCTGTCATCATGCAACAAGCTGTAGAACAAGCTGCCACTAATCCTGGCAATGTTCCCGTTATGGAGCAACCCGCAGCACCAGAGACCCCTGCTGAAGCACCTGCACAGTAAAGTATTACACCTAAAGCAATACCCCTCCTATCCTTATTAAAGGGAGGGAACACATCTCCCCTTCCAACAAAAAGGGGAGTTTTTTTTGATTATGAATAAAACTTTGCTTATAGCAGACAGCGGTTCAACAAAGACTGATTGGCTTTTTATTGGTTCTGAAGGAACTAAAACTGAACTGCATACCAAGGGGATAAATCCTGCACGTGATTCGCGAGATACTATATACAATGTAGTTTACCACGAATTACTGACTTCTCTGCCCGACTTTGCAAACCTGCAAGCCATCTTTTTCTATGGTGCCGGATGTATAGAACCATTCGACAAGTCCGTAAGAAGTGTTCTCGAGGAGTTGTTCCCAGAAAGTAATATAGAAGTAGAGAGCGACCTTTTAGGAGCAGCTCGTGCCTTGTGCGGGCACGAAGAGGGCATTGCATGTATTTTAGGAACTGGCTCTAATAGTTGTCTGTACAACGGGAAAGACATCACCTTGCATACACCACCATTAGGCTACATCCTCGGAGACGAGGGAAGCGGAACCCATCTTGGAAAGGCATTGATGAATGGAATCTTCAAGGGATTATTCCCCCATGAAATGAAGGAAGCGTTTTGCAATAAGTTTAATCTTACGATGTCCGACATCATAGAACACGTATATCGCCAACCATCAGCGAATACCTTCCTTGCCTCTCTTGTCCCCTTTATTGCAGAGCATCGTGACCATCCTGTCATTCACGACCTGCTAATTGATGCATTCCGTATGTTCGTCAATCGTAACATTGCTGTCTATGGACACAAAGAGATGCCTATAAACTGTGTGGGGGGCATTGCATATCAGTTCAAAGAGGAACTTAAGGAAGCAATCGCCATAGAAGGCATGAAAATAGGAGTAATTTTGCGCCGACCTATTGATTCAATTGTACAATATCATCTGCAAAAGGGCTAAATATTATACTTTGTTGTGCAATTTATGAAATTGTGCTAAAAAACATAGTGAAATGTCTTGCATAGTGCATAATAATTCCATAACTTTGCAACCGTTATCCTGATAACAATCTTTTTACCTTAAACAAAAGCTAATACCAAACGGAGGAGAGAAGCTGTGAAGCCACTCTCCTTTTTTGTTAAATATATACTACTTCGCGGCCCTTCCTGAAAGGCGATAGGTGCTGAAGAAGTATGATAAGGCAGAAGAGAGGCATTGCTATATAAGAAATGAGAAAACTGGAGGTGTGTTGCGGAGACTTGCAAAGTGTCCGTGCTGCAATAGAAGGTGGTGCCCACAGGGTGGAACTTTGCGAGGCACTTGAGTTAGACGGTTTGACGCCATCGGAAGCGATGATGGAATCGGCTATTGGGATGGGCATTCCCGTACAAGTACTTATCCGTGTTCGCGAAGGAGACTTTGTCTATAGCAAGGACGAGATATGCAAAATGCGAAATGACATACGGCTTGCTCGTAAACTTGGAGCAGCTGGTGTGGTCATTGGGGCTTTAATGCCTGACGGCAGCATTGACGAAGAGGCCATACGTTGTATGATGGACGAGGCAGAAGGACTTAGTGTTACTTTTCATCGTGCCTTCGATGTATGCCGCAAACCTGAAGAGGCACTGGAGAAAATCATCTCGCTCGGATGCCATCGTCTGCTTACCTCCGGCCAGGCAACAACTGCCGAGCAGGGCATCCCCATGCTCAAGAAACTTGTAGAGCAGGCAGATGGTCGTATCATCATCATGCCCGGCGCCGGGGTAAATCCGCAGAATGCAAGCAGAATTCTGGAAGAAACCGGAGCGCTCGAAATACATGGTTCACTGCGCAGAAACGGACATACCAGTGCCGAACTTGTCCGAGCAACCTTAAACAACAGGCATTTTTCAGAACAATCATTCACTATATCTTAAACAATATATGGAATCCATCAAAGAACTCTACCGCATAGGTATCGGTCCATCAAGCAGTCATACAATGGGGCCACAGGCTGCAGCCATCCAATATCAGGAGCGTCATCCGGAAGCCAAGGCTTTCGACATTACGCTTTATGGTTCTCTTGCGGCTACTGGAAAAGGCCACATGACGGATGTTGCCATCCTTCGTGTTCTTGAGCAGCAGGGCGATGTCACCATACACTGGGAACCTGCCACGTTCCTTCCTTTTCATCCTAACGGAATGAAGTTTGCAGTTCGGCAACCCGACGGCAGCCTCTTCGACGAATGGATTGTATATAGTATTGGTGGAGGTGCCATTACGGACTCCGAGATTCCCGAGAAGGATGCTACTGACGGTACACAGTTGTACCCTCTGAACACCATGAAGGAAATCATGGCATGGTGCCAAGAGACGGGACATGCTTTTTGGGAGTATGTGGAGCAATGTGAGGGTCCGGAGATTTGGGAATACCTGCGTGAAATTTGGAGGGTGATGCAGGAGGCTGTTGTGCGTGGCATTAATCACGAAGGCATACTCCCTGGTCCACTCGGTCTGCAACGTAAGGCTCCCATATACTACACCAAGGCGAAAGGATACAAAGCCCATTTGCAGAGTTCGGGTCTTGTGTATGCTTATGCTTTGGCTGTCAGCGAGGAGAATGCTTCAGGCGGACTCATTGTAACAGCCCCCACATGTGGCTCATGCGGAGTGTTGCCTGCGGTGCTTTATCATTTAGGTAGCAACCATGCTTTCTCCGAGGAGCGTATTCTCCATGCACTTGCTACCGCCGGTCTCATCGGCAATCTTGTCAAACACAACGCCAGCATTTCCGGTGCCAATGTAGGTTGCCAGGGCGAAGTCGGTACGGCTTGTGCCATGGCATCGGCTGCCGCATGCCAGCTCTTTGGCGGCAGTGTGTCGCAAATAGAGTATGCTGCCGAGATGGGACTCGAGCACCATTTGGGCATGACGTGCGACCCTGTATGTGGTCTTGTGCAGATACCATGCATTGAGCGAAACGCCTTTGCTGCCGCACGTGCATTGGATGCCAACTTCTATGCCTCTCTGTCCGATGGCCAACACCGTGTCAGCTTCGACCGCATTGTGCGCGTCATGAAGCAAACGGGCAAAGACCTGCCTTCTCTGTACAAGGAGACCGCCGAAGGAGGCTTAGCCAAAATTGGTGAGGAATAAACGGCGGAAATGCCTTTCCGGTGCAGGTGGCAAGAAGTCGTCCACCTCGAGCTGCCTTGTATGAGTTGCGCCCTTCGGACAATCCCTTGTAGGATGGCCAAAATAATGGTTAACCTAATTGAACGGAAAGGTTAAGCATTATTGCCGGAAAGGTTAACCTATTTGAGTAGAGGCCTCAGCCTTCAGTAAAATAAAAGTATGCGCTCCCGCTGGACGGAGTGCATACTTCTTTATTAGACAATAGGTTAGGAAGCGCTACTACACCTCGAAGAAAATCTGCTCGGGTGCTTTGCGTGTTGTCCTATTGACGTCTGCAGGAGCAGGATAACCTATCGGAACAATAGCTATCGGCTCTTCTGTCTCTTCCATTTGGAAGAGTTCGTGACAGCGCTGAGCATCGAAGTTGCACACCCAACACGTGCCGAGACCCTGCTCGGTTGCTGCCAGACAGAGATGCTCCACTGCAATAGCGACGTCGATATCGCCATGAGGCTTCTTGTCTCTGCGCACCCACTGCTCGTCCTTCATGACGGATGCAAGGATATAGAGCGGTGCCTCGTTGAACCAAGAGCGATGATAGCACGTACGAAGCTTCTCAATAGCCTCTGCACTACGAACGATGCGGAACTTCCACGGCTGCAGGTTGACAGCAGAAGGAGCCAGTCGCATACACTCCTCAAGATAGAGAAGCTTTTCTTCCTCTACGGGCTTGTCAAGATATGTCCGACAGCTGTAACGGTTGCGAATAATGTCAATTAGTGTATTCATGACCTATTTTTGTAATTTATAATTAGTTCTTTCATTCTGTTATCCCGTCAAAAGGCTCGGTCAGAGACCTTGCAGAATACGTTTGAGAACGACCGTCGCCGAAATCTCACGGTTGGCTGCCTCCGGAATAACAATAGAAGTAGGTGCCTCGATGACATCGTCGGTAACAATCATACCCCTGCGGACAGGCAGACAATGCATGAAACGGGCATTGTTGGTCCACGACATATGCTCCGCATCGACCGTCCAGCTCATCTCCTTCGACAGTATCTTGCCATAGTTCTCCTTGCCGCCTGTCACACCAGGGCAACTCCAGTTCTTGGCATAAATAAAGTCGGCACCCTCGAACGCCTTGCGCTGGTCGTACTCAATGGTAGCACCAGCAGTGAACAACGGATCCAGTTCATAGCCCTCAGGGTGAGTAATGACGAAGTCGATGCCACAGTCATTGCCCACTCCGGCAAGAGGCAACTGCTGTCTGTCTGCCTCCAGCATCCATTCTGCAAAACTGTTTGGAACAGCCTGCGGCAAAGCCTTAGGATGCGGAGCCCAAGTGAGAACAACCTTTGGCCTACGTTTTTCCTGCTTCCAAAACTCACTGATAGTAAAGAGATCGGCAAAAGCCTGCAACGGATGCACTGTAGCCGTCTCCATGGCAAACACAGGCTTTCCGCTATACTGCTCAAACTGATGATAGACCGTTTCTGCATAATCGTAATCACGATCAGTAAGTCCGGCAAAAGAACGAATGCCGATAACATCGCAAAAACTACCCATAACAGGTATTGCCTCAAGCAAATGCTCACTCTTGTCGCCATCCATAATAACACCACGCTCTGTCTCCAGTTTCCAAGCACCAGCATTAACATCGAGAACAATGGTGTTCATTCCCAAGTTCATAGCCGCCTTTTGCGTACTGAGACGCGTGCGTAAACTATTATTAAAGAACACCATGAGCAAAGTCTTGTTCTTGCCCAACGTGTCGTATTTATAGCGATCGGCCTTTATCTCTACCGCCTCGGACAGTGCCTCCTTGAGGTCACCCAAGTCCTTTACATTAAGAAAACTCTTCATTTCTTGTCTTTTTCTCTTATTTCAACACGACGAATCTTGCCACTAATCGTTTTGGGCAATTCGTCAACAAACTCTATTATTCGAGGATATTTATAAGGAGCCGTAACACGCTTAACATGTGCCTGCAACTCCTCAACAAGAACTTCGCCGGCCTTCTCCTTCCATTCTGTGCCAAGTACCACAGTAGCCTTGACCACCATGCCGCGAGTGTCGTCCGGGATACCGGTTATTGCACACTCCACAACAGCCGGATGCGTCATCAAAGCACTCTCAACCTCAAAAGGACCTATGCGATAACCACTGCTCTTAATAACATCATCCGCCCTGCCTTCAAACCAGTAATAGCCATCCTTATCGCGCCACGCCATGTCGCCAGTAAAGTAATAACCATCATGGCAAGCCTCGTAAGTTATATTGCTGTCGCGATAGTATTCCTTGAAAAGACCAATAACCTTCTGACCCTCATTCAGGCGAACGGCAATCTCACCTTTTTCCCCATCCTCGCAAGGAGAAAGGTCCGGACGCAATAAAACTATATCGTATTGTGCATTGGGCTTGCCCATACTGCCCGGTTTGGGTTCCATCCATGGGAAAGTCGCCAACGTCAATGTGGTTTCCGTCTGTCCGAAACCCTCCATAAGGCGTATGCCTGTCAGTTCATAGAACTTGTCATATACTGCAGCATTAAGAGCCTCTCCCGCAGTCGTACAGTAGCGAAGCGAAGACAAATCGTAGTGGCTGAAATCTTCACGAATAAGGAAACGATACACAGTGGGCGGCGCACAAAAACTCGTAATGTGGTATTTTTCCATTTGTTTCAGGAAGCCATCGGCAGTAAACTTCTCGTGGTCATAGACAAAAACGCAAGCTCCGGCAAACCACTGACCATAGAACTTCCCCCAAACAGCCTTACCCCACCCCGTATCGGCAACGGTAAGATGAATACTGTCCGACGTAAGATTGTGCCAGAAAACACCCGTTGTAAGATGGCCCAAAGCATAAAGAAAATCATGTGCCACCATCTTGGGTTCTCCCGAAGTTCCGGAAGTAAAATAGAGAATCATCGTGTCATCATTTGCATTGACAAAACGAGGACGGCGAAAAGTTGGCGCCTTCCCTATCTCCGCATGCCAGTCGTGGAAACCTTCTGGTACTAACGGGCCTATCGAAACCAACGATTCTACCGTCGGACTCTCCGGCATTGCCTTCTGTACCTCACCCAAAACATAAGATTCGCCTACACATATAATTGCCTTGACAGAGGCTGCATTGCAACGATAAACTATATCATGGCTCGTCAGCATATGGGTTGCAGGTATAGGCACTGCACCCAATTTATGAAGAGCAAGCATCGTAATCCACCATTCGAGCCTACGCTTCTCTATAAGCATTACCATGTCGCCACGGTTTATACCTATTGTATGGAGATACGAAGCTGCCTGGTCACTCTCTTTCTTAAGGTCAGAAAATGAAAGCCTACACTCCTCTCCCTCATCATTTGTCCAAATGAGAGCTGTCTTGTTTGGAGTTTCCTCTGCCCAAGCATCTACAACATCATAAGCAAAGTTGAAGTTCTTTGGAATAAGAAGCTTGAAATTCTCTCTGAAATCTTCCTCAGAAACAAATGATGTCTGCTTCAAATAACGTTTTAAAATAGGATTCTCTGCCATAGGCTTAGATTATAACTGTCAGAAACTTCACTGATCTATTCTCAAGAGCACGCATGCAATGTGGGCGTGTTGTGTCAAAGTAAATGCTATCACCTTCCCTCAACACTATAACCTTGTCTTCAATCGTTATCTCTAAGACACCATCGAAAATAATAATGAACTCCTGCCCGTCATGGAAGTTCTTGGCATGATTCCTTCCCTCTGGCAGAGGCTCTATCTCTGTAATGAACGGCTCCATTGCTCTGCCCTTGAAGCCACTGGCAAGAGACTTATATTTATAGTCGTTGTGGCGATCCACTTCCAAACCCTTCCCGCTTCTCGTAACAAAATAACCATTCATACGAGGTTCTTCTCCATAAAGCAAAACATCTAGAGCAATACCATATTGCTTCGAAATACGCGAAAGAAGATAAACACCAGGATCACACTCTCCGTTCTCTATGCGACGATAATGTTCCACCGATGTCTCACCAACTTCGGCCATTTTTTCGATGGGAATATCGAAAATCTCACGCAAACCTTTCAGTCGCTGCGAAATTTGTTTAATATCGTTCATGCCATTCTATATTCTTATGATTATTCTCTTATCTGCCCGTTACCATTAATAAACCATTTATAGGTTGTCATCTCCTCGAGAGCCATAGGGCCCCGAGGACCTAATTTCTGCGTAGAAATTCCTATCTCTGCTCCCATTCCAAATTGAGCGCCATCAGTAAAACTTGTCGGTGCATTGACATAAACACAAGCAGCATCCACCATTTTTTGGAAATGAGCAGCCGTAGCTTCATTCTCAGTTATAATGCATTCGCTATGCCCAGAACCATAACGTGCAATATGTGCCAATGCGTCGTCAATACTATTCACTATTTTAAGCGATATTTTATAGTCCATCCATTCTGTACCCATTGTCGCATCGTCTGTAATAATATCGACCTTGTCTTTCATTGGCTCAAGCAGCGAAGGTATATCTGCAACACGCTCCCTATGAACTAGTAGACAATCAAGTGCATTACATACGCTTACGCGTCTCATCTTTGCATTCGAAATGATATTACGCCCTTTTTCTATATCTCCGTCCTTATCAAAATAAGCATGCACCACACCTGCACCAGTCTCAATGACTGGAACACGAGCATTGTCGCGAACAAATTCGATCAACTTCTTTCCGCCCCGCGGGATGCAAAGATCAACATAACCGACAGCAGCCAAAAGATTTGCTGTCGCTTCGTGCGTAGGTGGTAATAATGCTAGCACATCTGTTGGAACACCTGTTTCACGGAGTACATCATGAATGAGCGCAACAATTGCACGATTACTCTCCTCTGCTGTGTGGCTTCCTTTTAACACGCAAGCATTTCCACTCTTGAAACAGATAGAAAAGACATCGAAGCAGACATTAGGACGTGCCTCGAAAATAACACCTATCACCCCAAACGGTACACTTACACGACGTAAATAGAGACCATTCGAAAGTGTCCTTTCCTTGCTTACAAGACCTAAAGGAGACGGAAGAGAGGCGACCTTACGAAGGTCTGCAACAATGCTTGTAATGCGCTCCGGCGTAAGCAGCAAACGATCGTATAATGGATTTGACTTTTCGAGTTTCTGAAGGTCTATGCTATTAGCAAGGAGTAATTGCTCCATAGATGATTCAGTGCGTTCAGCAATACGCAGAAGTATGTTGCTTCGCTGTTCGTCCGTCAGTAGTAGCAACTCCTTACTAATCTCCTTGACTCTATGAAACAAATTGTTCATGACGTTAAAAACTCTGTGTGAATAGTTTCCGAAGGTTTCTCAATAAGATCTGGAAGAATATTATCACGATTACCACAAGCGATGAGAACACGAGTACCTGCTTGAGCTACGGTAATTGCCGTATTGAATTTGGAGGTCATGCCTCCTCTTCCAACAGTGCTTTTACTTGATAGTATATAACGACTAACGTCATCACCAGGCTTTACCTTCCGTATAACTTCACTACCAACATCCGAAGGGTCACCATTATAAAGGCCATCGACTCCTGTAAGAAGAACAAGCATCTCTGCCCCAACCATCAGAGCGATAAGACCTGATAGTTCGTCGTTATCCGTGAACATAAGTTCTTCAATGCTGACAGTGTCGTTCTCGTTAACAATCGGCAACACATTGTTCTCCAGCATCACTTCCATGCAAGCCTTTTGGTTTTGATAGGAGCGGTCGCTTTGGAAGTTCTCTTTTGTGGTAAGAACCTGACCGATGTGTATATTGTATTCACGGAAAAGATCATAGTAGAGATTGATGAGTTTTACCTGTCCCATTGCAGAAAAGAGCTGTCGTTGCTCTACTGAGTCAAGCAAGTGGTCCACTTGCAATTCTTTTCTTCCACATGCAACTGCTCCACTCGTAACTAGAATAACATCATATGCATTCTGTCGCAGCCAGGCAATTTGATCAACAAGTGACGACATGCGTGTGATGTCGAGTTTCCCGCTGTCTGTTGTGAGGACATTACTGCCTACCTTTACTACGATGCGTTTCCTTGTCATTTCAATCCTGCTTTTAGGCATCGGATCACTGCCGAATTGAAGGCTGCATGATCCAACTCGTTCAACCCCTTTATTGTTATTCCGCCTGGCGTTGTCACCTTATCTATTGCAGCCTCTGGATGAAGTTTTGTCTTTTGAAGAAAAGCCACTGCACCACGCATTGTCTGCATGGATATTTGCTTAGCGTCATCAGGATAAAAGCCCATTTCTATGCCTCCTTCCATCATGGCGCGAATGAAACGCATGACATAGGCTATACCGCAACCGGCCATCATCATGCCCGCTGGCATCAGGTGCTGCGGCACGATTCTGCACTGGCCTACCTTTTCGAAGAGTTCAGAGGCGGTTTCTGCCTTCTCAGCCTCTTCTATAAAGGTCATACTCTCTCCTAATTCGGCAGCGATGTTAGGCATCGCATAGACATCGATGCGTTCATGTCGAATGCCTGCTGCCACAGAGATTAAGAGTTTATCTTTTAGTATATGTTGAATTTGAGCAATCACTTGCTGAACGAGCCAAGGCTTAACTGCAAGCACAACAATATCGGCTTCTGCCACTGCCGCTACGTTATCCAGCATTGTTGTGATGTCTGGATAATCCTGAGCGAAACGGTCGAGTGTTTTTTTTGTTTGGGCGGTAATGATAAGGTCTGTTGTCAATCCGGACTTTGCCCATCCTTTTATGAGGGCACCACCCATGTTGCCTGCGCCTATGACTGCTATCTTCATTACAATACTGCTTTGAGTTTCTCTACGAATCTGTCGGCGTCTGCCTTAGTCAAACAGAGAGGTGGCAACAGACGGAGTACGTTTGTTCCTGAGCAACCGGTAAAGCAATGCTGTTCGCTGACCAATCGCTGGCGTGGTTCTTTATAAGGAATATCGAGTTCAATGCCTATCATTAGTCCACGTCCACGCACTTCTACGACATGAGGCAGTTTGGCATCTCGAATTGTCTGAATAAGATATTCGCCCACTTCTGCTGCGTTTTCAACAAGCTGTTCGTTTTCGATAATATCGAGAACGGCTATGGCTCCGGCGCATCCCAAATGGTTGCCGCCGAAGGTTGTACCGAGTTGACCATAAATGGGTTTAAAGTCGGGGCTGATAAGCACACCGCTCATAGGGAATCCATTGCATATTCCTTTGGCTACGGTTATCATATCGGGACGTACGCCAAGGTGTTGATGGGCGAAGAATTTGCCACTACGTCCGTATCCGCATTGTATTTCGTCGCATATAAGTACAGTGCCATTGGCCCGACAGAGTTTTTGTAGTTCCTGCAAGAAGTCTGCCTCCATCATTCGAACGCCACCGACACCTTGTATACATTCCACGATGCAGGCACAGACGTCGCCTTTTCCCAGTTCCGTCTTCCATGCCTCTATGTCGTTGAGCGGAAGATATGTGACGTGTCCGTTGGCATTGATGGGGGCTATAATCTTGGGGTTAGCTGTTGCTTCTACGGCAAGAGATGTACGTCCGTGGAAGGCCTTTTCGAGTGACAAGATACGGGTTCTGCCATTATGGAAAGAGGCCAGTTTCAGTGCGTTTTCGTTTGCTTCTGCACCACTATTGACGAGGAAAAGGCTATAATCCTCGTATCCGCAAGCCTTACCCAGGCGTCGGGCGAACTCTTTTTGCAAGGGGTTTTGTACGGAATTGCTGTAGAAGCCCAGTGTGTTCAGCTGCTTGGCCATAGCTTCTGCATAATGAGGATGGCAATGACCTACGCTGATGACAGCGTGGCCGCCATAGAGGTCAAGATATTCCTGTCCTTCGGAGTCCCAAACGGTGCATCCTTTGCCACGAGCAATGGTTACGTCCATGAGGGGATATACGTCGAATAGTTCCATTTTGTTTATGACGTTTTTTCGTTATGCGTTATATTTACTTAGAAAGCCGAAGCCTTCAGTCGCAGGCCTTCGCTTTCGTCGAGGCCAAACATGAGGTTCATGTTCTGAACTGCCTGCCCTACTGCGCCCTTCAACAGGTTGTCTATACAGGAAATCATGAGCAGTTGGTCTTCGTATTTCTCTACGTAAACTACGGCTTTGTTGGTGTTTACAACTTGCTTCATGTCTGGGCTTTTCGTGACGAAATGCGTGAAGGCTGCGTCCTTATAGTAGTCGGCATATATGCTCTGCACCTCTTCGAGTGGGAGGTTGCACTTGGCATATGCTGTGACATAGATGCCGCGTGTGAAACATCCTCTTTGGGGGATGAAGAGTACTCGGCCATCGTAGCCCGGACAAAGTTCCTGTATTGTCTGGTTGATTTCCAGCAGATGCTGATGCGTGAAGGTCTTGTATACGGAGATATTGTCGTTGCGCCAGGAGAAGTGTGTTGTTGCGCCTGGCTTCTGACCTGCGCCTGTGCTACCCGTTATGCCGTTGACATGGATGTCACCACTGATGATGCCTGCCTTCAGAGCGGGCAGCATGGCGAGTTGTATGCAGGTGGCAAAGCATCCGGGATTAGCAAGATGCTGACAGCCTACGATTGCATCTCTATGTGTTTCGGGGAGTCCATATACATAGTCATGATTGCCGGCAATGCGGAAGTCCTGAGCCAGGTCGATTATTTTGACATTCGCCGGGATGGCATGCTCCTTCAGGAATGCCTCGCTCTTACCGTGTCCGAAGCAGAAAAAGATGACATCTACTTTGTCGAAGGGCATTTCCGAAGTGAAACGCAGGTCGGTATCGCCTATCAGTCCTTCGTGGACATCGCTGACCAGATTGCCAGCATTACTTTCGCTGTTTGCAAAGACAATCTCCGCCTCGGGATGCTCCAACAGCACTCTTATCAGTTCGCCGCCCGTATATCCGGCAGCGCCAAGTATTCCAATTCTTATCATATATAAATATCTTCTTTAATCGTGTCGGGAAACATCTACTGCCAAGTCGGTCGGAAAGGTTAACCATTATGGGAAGAATGGTTAAGCATTATTGCCAACAAGGCACACCTATTTCACCGGAAAGACAGACCATGTTTTAATGCATCGTCTATATCGCTGACCTCCAACTACTTTCTCTCGTCCGGATGAGCCAGATAGTAGGCACGCAGAGCCGTTGAAGTCACCTTTATGAAGCCCTTGGCATCTTCGCTCGACCAAGCCTTTGCCGTCTCTCCATATTCGCCAAGCTTGTTCTTCACCAAGTCGTTGGGGCTATCCACGCCAACCGTCTGGAAACAATAAGGGCGGAGTTCAATCGTCACCTCGCCGGTCACGTTGCGTTGGCTGCTGGTAAGCATTGCCTCGATATCCGGCATAACGGGCTCCAGATACTGGCTCTCATGCAGGAACATACCATACCAGTTAGCCACCTGTTCCTTCCAATACTGCTGCCATTTAGAGAGCGTATATTTCTCAAGGAAACGGTGAGCGCCAATGATAAGCATGGGAGCAGCAGCCTCAAAGCCAACGCGGCCCTTGATGCCGATGATGGTATCGCCCACATGACAATCACGTCCGATAGCATAACGGGCACCAATCTCCTCCACCTTCTGTATGGCCTTAATCTTGTCGTCAAAACGTTCTCCGTTCACAGTGCATATTTCACCCTTCTCGAAACCAATCTTAAGCAGTTCAGGACCTTCTTCTGTCGGGTGTTTCAAGTAAGCACTTTCGGGCAACCCCTGGTTAGAGTCGAGAATCTCACCACCGCAAATACTGGTACCCCAAAGACCGACATTGTAACTATATTTGAGCTTTGTAAAGTCCGCAAAATAACCATTCGCATTGAGATAATCAACCTCCTCCTGGCGAGAAAGATTGTTGTCGCGGGTCAAAGTAATGATTTCCACACCCGGACACATCACCAGGAATGTCATATCGAAACGTATCTGGTCGTTACCAGCACCGGTAGAACCATGAGCAATGGCCGTTGCACCAATCTCCTTGGCATACCTCGCAATAGCCATAGCCTGGAAAATACGCTCGGAAGAAACACTGATGGGGTAACAATTGTTGCGCAGAACATTGCCATAGACCATATACTTGAGCGACTTCTCATAGTACTCCTGCGTCACATCGAGAGTAACATACTCCTTAGCACCAAGCCTATAAGCATTCTCCTCGTTTGCCTTAAGCTGCTCAGCACTGAAACCACCCGTATTGGCACAAGCCGCATATACCTCATAACCCTTCTCCTTTGCCAGATACATCACATTGTAACTGGTATCAAGTCCGCCACTGAAGGCGACAACTACTTTCTTCTTTTCCATATATATTATGTCTTTTTTATTCTATTCCACGTAACACCAAAGCCTTCATCACATCCTTAATGACATTCAGCGAAGTCGGTTCGCCATGATGCGTCTCCGGATTCCACAACATACCCGTACAAACACAGAACTTACGGTTCTTTGCCTCGAGAATGTCATGATTGATGCAACCCTTACAACCATGCCAAAAAGCATCGTCATCGGTAAGCTGATTGAAGCTGACAGGCACAAAACCCAAAGCGGTATTCATCTTCATAACAGCATCGCCACTGGTCAAGCTGAATATCTTAGCATGAGGCCAGCGCAATCTTGCCAGCGTAAAAGTATAATCCTTAATACGTTTTGCAACACCGAGCCCCTGATAATCAGGATGCACAATAAGGCCGGAGGTTGTCACATAGTGCTTGTTGCCCCATGTCTCAATATAGCTGAACCCCACAAACTTATCGCCATCCAAAGCCAATATGGCCTTACCCTCGCGCATCTTAGTAGCCACATATTCGTGGGTACGTTCTGCAATGCCGGTACCGCGCCTGCGTGCAGCCTCGCGGATGGTATCGATAATGGTATCCACATATACCTCATGTTCTGCATCGGCTACCAGCACCTGTATGTCTTCACGGTCGATTTTTTCCATTTCTGGTTTATCAATTAGTCTGTTTATTCGTTAACAAATTGGTTTCCTAACTCCGTATAATAAAAACTTTGATTGACTTATAAGTGTATTACCTCAATTTGGGAATAATGTTGCGAGCAACGTTGGCGGCCTCCTCCCTGTCCACGCCTTCCGCAAGTACAACGATAACCGTATCATCGCCTGCCACAGTACCCAAGAAAAACGGGTGCTTAATGTTATCCACATCGTAAGCCACAATGCTGGCATAACCAGGAGGAGTGTGAACAACCATTAGATTCCCCGAAAAATTAAGCTGCCACTTCGTCTGATTTATCTCCTCCAAAGTAGGTACAGGAACAAACTGACCCTCACGAGGCAATGCATATACACTATGTCCACTACGTACACGCACCTTACTGATGCGAAGCTGCTTAAGGTCACGACTCAATGTCGTCTGCGTACTGATAAAGCCCTCTTCTCGAAGTGCCGATAATAACTCTTCCTGACTCTCAAGGCTATTCGTGCTAACAATCTTACGAATGGTTTGCAATCTCGCCTTCTTGTCCTGTTTCTCTGTCATACTATTTATTCACTTAGGTGGTTTTGTGGCCGCAAAGATACAACATTTTATGCGGATATATACAACATTTTCGCATAATTCACACCTCTACCTGCAACTTTTACGCATAAAATATCATTACATACGCATACCACCCATGTGATAGAACCAATAATGACGAAAATCATCTCCGTAACATTACAGCTACATCGCAAACAAAAGAAATATAAGACTTCTAAAGTTAAAAAGAAAATCAAAGCGACAATTTCGAACGACTAAACATCAATCCTCCAACACACGAAGTTGGACAAGTTCAATCTTTGTTGCTGTTTTCTTCGTAACCTTAAATTCCCATCGTCCAAAGCAAACGGGCTCGTTCAGTTTCGGGAAGTTCTGAAACTCATGTAGAATAAGACCACCAACAGTAAGATACTCATCGCTCTCCGGCAAATCCAAGTCAAGCAATTCATTAGCCTGAGCTATCTCTAATCGACCAGATAGCAAGTACTCGCCCGGAGCTATTTGTCGAGCAGTATAACTCTTACTGTCATGCTCATCCTCTATCTCACCGAAAATCTCTTCCACGAGATCCTCCATCGTCACAATACCACTTGTGCCCCCGAACTCATCCACAATCACTGCAAGCGAACGCTTCTGGCTAATGAAAGCGCTAAGCAACTTTTGGGCATTCATTGTCTCGGGTACAATCGAAACTGCACGAATATGTTTGGTCCAATCATCTCCTTCTGCAAGGCGAAACATCTCTGCAGTGTGGATATAACCAACAATATCATCAATATCTTCCTTATACACAATTATCTTACTATGCCCGCTCTCCTCAAAAAGCAAACGCAGTTCACGCAAGGAAGTATCGCTAGAGACAGCAGTTATTTCTGTGCGCGGCACGATACAATCGCGTACCTTAACCGAGCTAAAGTCCAGCGCATTCTGGAAAATCTTTACCTCTGCTTCAATATCTTCATCATCTGTTGCCTTCTCAATATTGCTCTGAATGAGGTAATCAAGGTCTTCTCGTGTAAATGTTTTTTCGGACGTTACTTTCTCAACCTTCTCACCCACCATCCAAAGCAATAGTTTGCCAAGCGAACTAGTAAACTTACTGATTGGCCACAAAACAATATAAAATATGTATGCGGGGAAAGCGAAGACTTGCATCATGCGATTGGGGTTGATGCGAAAAAGTGTCTTAGGCAAAAACTCGCCGGTAACAAGAACGACAAGTGTGGCAAGAATGGTCTGTATCAACAAGCAAATAGCCTCATTGGGACACTCGCCATCGACATTATGTATTCCTGATGGAACAAGAATGAGTGTACCAACAATCTCTGCCATAAGAATACCATAAACGACCAACGCAATATTATTCCCCACCAAAAGCGTTGAGATAAAACTATTGGGATGGCGATAGAATGTATCAATAAGCCGTGCAGAGAAGCCCTGTTCGTCACGGTCCATCTCAAAGCGCAGTTTGCTGCTTGACACGAAAGCAATTTCCATTCCGGAGAAAAAGCCCGAGAAAAGGAGAGTGATTAATGCTGCTATGACTGTTGATGCATCTAAGTTCATTGTTGTTCTGGTTCTTTTTCTTCAACGGGGAAGACACCCGTTGAATTGAGTACGGAGTAACGTGTCATTTGTTCATTACTACGGAACTCTGTTCCCTCGAGTTCGCGTTCAGGAGTGGTGATATGCATATATTGATGACTCCACATCTCGTGGGCATTCAAATCCCAAAAGAGTTCTTCTGTTCGGAACACATCGCCGTTTACATTGCGCACCACTACTCTTCCTCGAAGTTCCCATAATTGCTGACAGCGCAGATAGGCGGTATCCGACTGGACGAAGAGGTCGGTATGGAATTTGTCGTTCAGACGTTCCATCAGCAATCCCTTCATAAATTTCCATGTAGGCTGTTCTCCATTTTTACCATTGTAGATATTCCACTCCTCTACAACCAAATGATATCGCATCATGCCGCTGTCGCTGATAAAGGTATTGATGCCTGTGGAATGCATGAAAAGAAGTGAATCTTCCGATTTGACGGGGTCGGCCAGATGTTCCACTTCGGCAGAGCAACCAAAGGAGAGCCACAAGAGTAGCAGGAGGGAAAGAAGGGATATCTTATGCCTCATTGTTTATGCAAATCGTCAATCGCTCGGTTTATTCAATCTTGTACTTCATAAACCAACGTTCGTTGAACGTTACGCCGAGATTAATGAGCAGGTAGTTCTCTTTGACCATTCCTGTGGCACTGGCCGAGCGCATCAACCATTGCAATCCGACATTAACAACGGAGCGACTGTTGTATCTGTTTATGATTGGCAGTGCTGCACCTGCGCCGATACTTAGTTCCTTCGGACCGTTCTTCCCTTCGACCATCATATATGGTGTTGAGTAGTTGAGTCCCGCACGGTATTGGATACGTTTCCTATAACGTTTGTCCAAAGGAGCCGGAGTCCATTGTGCGCCTACTGCGAAGCGTGTTCTGTCCATATAATGGCCTGTCAAAGGTTCATAGCCAACTGATGTTTCTATGGGCATGCGGCATTTGCTCCAGAACTCATGGTGTAAGTCGGCGGCTACGATGAGTGTATTCTTATGTTGCCAGGATGCGCCTATGCCGAAACTGTAAGGGAGGTCGAAAGGCGAAGTGGCCTTGAATGATGATGTATCTCCTCGCGATGTGTAGTGTCGAAGGGTTGCATCCTGAGCGATCTTGTGCCCGATGCTTGCTGTTGCACCGATGTTCAGCCAGTCCTGTCGGGTGAGGCGGACGGGATATTGTACGCCGATGTCTATCTTATATGTTCGAAGGATTGCCTCATAGTGTTTTGTGGTACTGCTGTAGAGGTTGCTGCCTACACCATTTTCCTTAAACAGGGGCACGAGCATGTGTGTATAGTCTCCCCATACGAAACTGGCATTGGCGCCGATAGAGATGTCGCGATAAACCTTCCAACCTAATCCGACATAAGCTTGGTTCAAGCCTCCTGAACCGCTATAGATGTTGCTGCTGGTGACGTTTTGAGTTGAATTGATATCGGTGGTGACTGGTTTGTCGGGCGAGGAGAACTCGTATCCTATCCTCGTATAAGGCATGAAACCTGCGGCAAGGCCGAGTCCTTTTGTAAGGCGCATACCGATATGGGCATAGTCGAAGGATGCATTATTCACTCCTACCTTTGTTGTCCCTTGTGTCATCTGCCCGAATGAGCCTTGCATGCCAACGTCCAGGATGAGGCTCAGGGAGTCCATTGCGGAATAGGAAGCAGGATTGACTGTATTTACTCGGTTGCCTATGCGAACGCCTAAACCTACGCCTCCCATCGACTTGTTGAATCCTTGCGACTGATCGTGAAGGAGTCCAAGTCCGAAACGGGAATATGATGAGTTTGTTCCGCCGACCTGAGCACGAGCAATGGGCTGCGAGCAGGGGGCAAGGAGCATAATCAGGAAGGCAAGTACATACTGGATTGCTTTATATTTCATGCTTTTTCGCTGTTCGTTCTTAATTCTTCGTTATAGTCAAGTATGCGGTTTAGTCCTCGGGGGACGATGTATTTATCGGTGAAGATGAGGTTCTTTATATTCGTGTCGAAGTTGATGCGGTTGCCGCCTGTAAGGAATACTTGCAGATGGGGGAACTTGGACCTCATGGATTTGATGTAGCCTTCAATTTCGTACTTCATGCCTCGCAGCACACCGCTGCGTATGGCTGTTTCGGTATTGTAGCCCATACCCGGCACCTCGCCTTCGGCCTCCACGAGAGGCAGGCGGGCGGTGTATTCGTGCAAGGCTCTCAGGCGCATCTGCATTCCCGGAGCGATATTGCCGCCCCAGTAGTTTCCTCTGGCATCGATGACTTCGTAGGTGATGCAGGTGCCTGCATCGATGATAAGAAGATCTGTCCTTGGTTTGAGGGAACTGGCGCCGATGACTGCTGCCAAACGGTCGCTACCCAATGTTTTGGGTGTACGATATCGGTTTGAGACGGGTATCGGAGTCTCGGGCGTGAAACGCAACATTGGAATCTGCAGCCTGCCAAGTGTCTCTTCCTCGCAATCTGTAAGGTGGCGCACTGCGCCAATGATGCCCTTCTTGAAAGGATATTTATTCGCAAAAGCGTCCAAAGACGAAAGCGTTCCGTTCTCCATTCGAATCTCATCCACAGGTTCGTCTCCACGGAAGGCCACTATCTTTGTGACTGAGTTTCCTATATCTATTATCAATTTCACGCCTGCAAAGGTACATAAAATTCATAATATACAAGTCACTCGGCCTAAGATTTTCGTTTTTCTGCGAGCGAATCAGCCAAAAACACTTCAAATTACGAAGACTTGCACAACAATAATTTCAACAAAACCTTCAGACACGACAAAAACACGCCATTGCTGCTGCGCAAAAAACGGTTAACCATTATCGCCAAAAAGGTTAAGCATTATTGCCGAAAAGGTCAACCATTATTGGCAGAAAGGTTAACCATTATTTACGGCAACATATAGCACTATTTGTGCCTGCCCACCTGAAGATTGGCTCTCCGGAAGCCTCATCCGTCGGGAATAACGAGAAAAACTTCAGCATTCCTTTTGATTTTATACCTCATTTTCGTACCTTTGCGCCCGTGTTTAGAAAACTGGTTCTCCTTTTAAGCCTGTTGATTCCTGCCCTAATGCTCCCAATGCACGGACAGGACAGCATCCGTGTGACGGTACTCACCTGTTCGCCCGGACAAGAAGTCTATTCCCTCTACGGACACACAGCCATCCGCTGCCAGAACCTCAGCAGCCCGACAGAAGGAATAACACCAGATGTCGTTTTCAACTACGGAGTATTCGACGACACCAAGCCCTACTTTGTCTGGAACTTCATACTCGGCAGAACAGACTACATGGTATTGCCCATGCCCTGGGAATACTTCCCCGAATCCTACCGACGACGCGGCTCCAGCATCATAGAGCAAGAACTGAACCTGACACAAGCAGAAGCCAGGCTGCTCATGGACCGCCTCGCAGAAAACTGCTTGCCACAGAACCGAAACTACCGATACAACTTCCTCTACAACAACTGCACAACCAAAGTGCGCGACCTCATAGAACAAGTCGTAACAGGACGCATCCAATACCCCGACACACTGCCGCACCAAACCTACCGGGAAATCCTGCATCACTACACAAAGCAACACCCCTGGTCGCAAGAAGGCAACGACCTCCTGCTCGGAGCCGAAGTAGACACACTCCTCTCCGTCAGAGCATCCATGTTCGTCCCCGAGAAGCTGATGGACGCCTTCGACGGAGCATTCATCTGCACGCCGGAAGGAAACATGCGCCCACTCGTCAAGAGCAAAACAACCCTCCTCGAAGCAACACCGCAAAACATAACACCCGAATTCCCCATCCTTCCCTGGCAGGCAACACTCGCATTCGCAGCACTCTGCCTGCTTGTCATGCTCCTCGAAGCATGGACAAAGCACATCTTCTGGCTATGGGACATCCTTCTGCTACTCGCCACAGGTACTGCCGGCCTGTTACTCACCTTCATGCTACTCTTCTCCGACCACCCCGCCGTCGGCTCCAACTGGCAAGTTTGGGTTCTGAGCCCCATCGCACTCGTCGGCATACCACTCATCATAAAAGCAGCCATCCGCAGTCGTAAGACACATTGGTACGCCTTCCAATTTGCCGTTTTAGCACTCTTCGTACTATTTTCCCCCTGGATTCCGCAAGATTTCGCAAAAATAACCGTACCTTTGGCATTGTGTTTGCTGACCAGACCCATCAGCTACCACAACATCCTACGCAGAAAGAAAAAGAAATGACCGCAAACAAATACAGACTCCTATCCACGCTCATCGTGCTGTTCGCCGTTGCAGGAACCAGCGCACAAGGCACCCCACAAGTGCCATCGCTGGTCGTAAACATCGTCATCGACCAGCTACGTAGCGACTACATGGATGCCTTTGCACCACTCTATGGTCAGCGCGGCTTCCAACGCCTAAAGGAGCAAGGCCGTTTCTATTCGCAGGCAGAATACCCATTCAACTCACCCGACCGCGCATCAGCAATAGCCTGCCTGATGACAGGCACAAGTCCCTATGCAAACGGAATCGTAGGCAGCCGATGGCTCGACCGCCAGACACTCCAGCCAATCTTTTGTGTTGACGACGAAACATACCCCGGCATCCACACCAGCGAAAAGTCATCTCCCAAACACCTGGCAGTATCCACCATCGGAGACGAACTGAAAATCTCCTCCGAAGGCAAAAGCCTCGTTTATTCAATCGCCCCGACACGCGAAGCCGCCATTCTCGGAGCCGGACATGCAGGCAATGGTGCCTTCTGGATTGACGACTGGACAGGCAGATGGGCAACAACCTGCTACTACGACAACTATCCGACCTGGGCAACAGAATACAACAACGAATCTTCACTCGAAGAACGTATTGACGACATACACTGGGAGCCGCTCAACGAAGAAGTAGTGAAATTCCACTACTTCATCTCCCCCGAGCAGGCAAAGAGCAAACCCTTCAGCCACAAATTCAAAAGCAACCGAAAGTTCAGAGAGTTCAAGGCAACAGCCTGTGTCAACGACGAAATAAATCTCTTTGCAAAACAAACCATCGAAAAAGCAGAGCTTGGTCAGGACGCTGTGACCGACATGCTCACACTTACCTACTATGCCGGAGCCTACGACCATCAGTCCGCAAGACAGTATGGCATGGAAATGCAAGATACCTATGCCCGTCTTGACCGACAACTCGAAGAACTCTTCGACTATGTAGAAGAAAAGGTTGGCATAGACAAGACGCTCTTCGTTGTCACCAGCACAGGACACTTCGAATCGGAAGAGGCTATGGACCTCAGCAAATACCGAATCCCCACAGGCACCTTTTCCATTACAAAAGCACAAGCACTGCTCAACATGTACCTCATTGCCGTCTATGGTCCGGGCAATTATGTTGAGACAGCCATCGACAATCAAATATACCTTAACCTCAAGCTCATTGAGAACCGCAATCTCAATTTAGCAGAAGTTCTCGACCGCAGTAGCACATTTCTCATCCAGCTCAGCGGTGTCAAAGATGTATATAGCAGCCAACGCCTTTCACTGGGTGCATGGACTCCAGGTATCAGCAAGCTGCACAATGCATACAACCCAAAGTGTTCGGGCGATATTCTCATACAAGTCTCTCCGGGCTGGCTCCTCAGCAACGAGGACACACACGACCAGTCGCTTTGCAGAGAATCGTACCTGAACTTCCCGCTCTTCTTCATGGGTTCGAATATCGTTCCCGAGAAAGTGCGCATCCCTGTCAGTATCGACCATGTTGCACCAACCATAGCACAGACACTGCGCATACGTGCACCGAATGCTTGCCCACAAGCGCCACTTAATTATTAAGCGGGACAACAGACAACAGACAACGGACAACAGAACAATATACAGACCAAACACATTATAATAATAAATATGGATATTTCGAAATTTCTAGTAAAGATATTTGGCGACAAGAAAAGCCGCGACCTTAAAGCCTACCGCCCATTAGTAGAGGCCGTGCTGCAAATCTACCCTGAAATTCAAGCACTGTCAAACGACGAACTCCGCGATCGTACTCAAAAGATAAGACAACGCATACAAGACTCTGCAGCAGAACTTCGCGAGCAAATACAAACCCTGAAGAACAAGATTCCCGGCACAGACATTCAGGATCGTGCACCAATTTTCTCACAAATAGACAAATTGGAGAAGGAAGTGCTCGAAATCCTCGAAAAGGCACTCGACAAGGAACGGGCAGAAGTCTTCGCCATTGTCAAAAGTACCGCAGAACGTTTCACTAAAAACGAAACAATTGAAGTTACTGCCAACGACTTTGACCGCAACCTCGCAGCATCACATGACTTCGTAGACATCGAAGGCGACAAGGCTATCTATCACAACCACTGGATAGCCGGTGGCAACGACCTGAAGTGGGAAATGATACACTTCGACGTACAGCTCTTCGGTGGCACCGTTCTGCACCAAGGCAAGATTGCCGAGATGTTCACCGGTGAAGGTAAGACACTTACTGCCACTCTGCCTGTCTTCTTGAATGCTTTAACAGGCAATGGTGTACATGTGGTAACAGTCAACGACTATCTTGCCAAGCGTGACTCCGAATGGATGGGCCCCATCTATATGTTCCACGGCTTGAGTGTCGATTGCATTGACAAGCATCAGCCCAACAGCGAGGCACGCCGTAAAGCATATCTTGCAGATATCACCTTCGGCACGAACAACGAGTTTGGCTTCGACTATCTGCGCGACAACATGGCGCAAGACCCTAAAGACCTCGTACAGCGTGCTCACAACTATGCCATTGTCGATGAGGTGGACTCCGTTCTTATCGACGATGCCCGCACACCACTTATCATTTCCGGTCCGGTGCCAAAGGGAGACGACCAGCAATACGAACAATATCAGCCTCTGGTTGAACGCCTTGTAGGTGTACAAAGACAACTTGCCACACAGTATCTTGCCGATGCGAAGAAACAAATAACCGAAGGCACGGAAGGCAACGACAAGCAAAAGACATCCGAAGGCTTCCTTGCTTTGTTCCGTAGCCATAAGGCTTTGCCTAAAAACAAACCGCTCATCAAGTTCCTTTCAGAACCAGGCATTAAAGCCGGCATGCTCTCCACCGAAGAAATCTACATGGAGAACAACAACCGCCGCATGCCTGAGGCAACAGAGCCTCTCTACTTCGTTGTCGACGAGAAGATGAACAGTGTGGACCTCACCGATAAGGGCAACGAATGGTTGGCTTCGCAAGTCAACGATCCCGACCTCTTCGTCCTTCCCGACATCACCACTGTTCTGTCGCAAATCGACGCTTCCGACAAGACTGAAGAGGAGAAGATCGAAGAGAAAGACCGCATCTTCAACGAATATGCCACAAAGAGCGAACGCGTTCACACCATACAGCAGTTGTTGAAGGCATATACCATGTTCAACCTCAACGACGAGTATGTCATCCAAGATGGTGAAATCAAGATTGTGGACGAGCAAACCGGCCGTATCATGGAAGGTCGTCGATGGAGCGACGGACTGCACCAGGCTGTCGAGGCTAAAGAACATGTAAAGGTACAGGCCGCCACACAGACCTACGCAACCATCACTCTGCAGAACTATTTCCGTATGTACCACAAACTGTCTGGCATGACGGGTACTGCCGTAACAGAAGCCGGCGAGTTCTGGGACATTTATAAACTCGACGTCGTAGAGGTGCCCACCAACCGCGAGGTTATCCGTAAGGACATGAACGACCGTGTTTATCGCACACAGCGAGAGAAGTACAAGGCCGTCATCGAAGAAGTGGAACTGATGCGCACAAGTGGTCGTCCGGTACTTGTAGGTACCACCAGTGTCGAGATATCCGAGATGCTGAGCAAGATGCTGCAGATGCGTAAGATACCCCACCAGGTATTGAATGCAAAGCTTCACCAAAAGGAAGCAGACATCGTGGCTTTGGCAGGTCAGAGCATTATGGGTACCGTCTATGTTGCCACCGACGGACGCGCCTTCAACGAAAAGAGTACAGCCATCAACTATCAGACACGCCTTGAGGCCGAAACAGCCAAGAAGGAAAAGCGCGAGCCACGCGAGGCGTCCGAGTTGATACATACAGACGAGCGTATGCTTGGCACTGTCACCATTGCCACCAACATGGCGGGCCGTGGTACGGACATCAAGCTCTCGCCCGAGGTAAAGGCTGCAGGTGGTCTTGCCATCATCGGTACAGAACGCCACGAGAGCCGTCGTGTCGACCGTCAGTTGCGTGGCCGTTCCGGTCGTCAGGGCGACCCAGGCAGCAGCATTTTCTACGTCAGCATCGAAGATAAGCTGATGCGTCTCTTCGCCAGCGAGCGTATTGCCAAAGTAATGGACAGCCTTGGCTTCAAGGAAGGTGAGATGATTGAGCACAGCATGATTACGCGCAGCATCGAAAACGCACAGAAGAAGGTGGAAGAGAACCACTTCGGTGTCCGTAAAAACCTGCTCGAGTATGACGACGTCATGAACAAACAACGTACCGTCATCTACGAGAAGCGCCGTCATGCCCTTATTGGCGAGCGTCTGGGCATGGACATCAGCAACATGATATGGGACCGTGTCTGCAATATCCTCGAGAACAACAACTACGAAGGCTGCAAGATGCGCTTCCTTGAGATTATGGCAATGGAAGTTCCTTTTACTGCCGAGCAGTTGGAGTCCATGAAACTCGACGACGTGGCAGAGTTGGCATACCAGAAGGTGCTGGAACGCTTCCAGCAGAAGACCGAGATAATGATGAACAATGCCCAAAAGGTTGTGGCACACATCTACGAAGGTCCTCAGGGAGCGATGTACGAAAACCTAATGGTACCGGTTCTTGCCGGCAATCGTCAGTACAACATACCGTCGAACCTCAAGGAGGCCTACGAGAGCCACTCACGCAGTGTTGTAACAGCATTCCACAAGGCCATCATCCTGCACATCATCGACGATGCCTGGAAGGAGAACCTGCGTTTGCTCGACGAACTGAAGCACAGCGTACACAACGCCAGCTACGAACAGAAAGACCCCTTGCTCATCTTCAAGTTGGAGAGTGCAAAGATCTTCGACGACATGATAAACCAAATCAACGACCGCACCGTATCTGTCATCATGCGCGCCATGATACCCGAGTTGCAGATTCAGGACAATGCGCCGCAGCAGGAAATGCCGCGTCGCGACCAGCCCCGCCTGCAAGAGTCACGCGGAGAGTTGACCGATGCCGGACAACAGCAGGCAGCGGCTCGCGACACACGAGAGCGTCAGCCCATGCAACCCATCCGTCGCGACAACCTGCCCGGCCGTAACGACCCATGCCCCTGCGGCAGCGGAAAGAAGTTCAAGCAGTGTCACGGAAAAAACCTTTAAAGTCCCCTTCCCGTCCCTCTCCCGAGAAGGAGGAAGTGAATGGTAATTGATAAAACAGTAAATATCATTATGGAAGCAAGCAAACAGACAATCCAGCAGATAAAGAATATGCTGCGTAAGGTCATCGCCAAGTTCCCCGCGGAGGCAGAACCCGTCATGACAGATATCCATCTTCTGGTAAACGGTTATACCGGCGAGATACACACATACAACGACGACGAAGAGGAACTCGGCCATTGCATCGTCGAGGAGTGGGCAAAGCATTCCGACGAAACATTCTACGAGAGCATTGTGCCCATCCTGCGCCGTTGCATCGAGGACTTGCGCCAGGGCATCGAGAAGATGAGCATCATGCAGCCATTCAGCTTTGTGCTTATCGGCGAGGACCACGAGACATTGCAGGACCTTGTCATCATTGATGGCGAAGACACCGTAATGCTTGATGTCACGTTGCTCGACGGCCTTGAGGAAGACCTCGACACCTTCCTCAAACAACTCCTGGAAGACTGAGCCGCACACAACGGAGGCTTTGCCTGAACACAGACAAGGCAAAAACTCTGCAAGAAGACATTTTCCTTCAGGCAAATAGCCTCTATGTAAAAAAAAATGCGTATCTTTGTGCGCTTTTAATTAAAAAACAATAAACAAAACATAAACAAAAATGGCAACATTACAAAAAATCCGCAACAGGGGCAAGATTCTCATTGCAACCTTAGGCCTTGCCCTGTTCGCATTCATTGCCGAAGAGTTTGTACGCTCACTCTCCTACACACAGGCAGAGAACCATCAGCGTGTCGGCAAAATCTACGGAGAAAAAATCAACGTACAAGAGTTCAATGCAATGGTCGAGGAGTACACCGACGTTGTGAAGTTTACCCAGGGCATCAACACTCTGACCGACGACCAGCTCGCTATGTTCCGCGACCAGGTTTGGCAGTCACTCGTCAACGAGAAGCTCATGGAGAAAGAATGTGAGAAGTTGGGTCTTACTGTGACCGATGCCGAGATGCAGGACATCATCAACAACGGCCGCAACCCATTGCTCGCACAGACACCCTTCCGCACAGCGCAGGGTGGCTTCGATGTCAACGCACTCAAGCAGTTCCTCAGCCAGTACAACGAGGTGATTTCAAACCCCGACATCAACAGCGAGATTAAGGCTCAGTACACACAGATGAACAACTACTGGAAGTTCATCGAAAAGACCATTCGCCAGCAGACATTGAACAAGAAGTATCAGGCACTGCTCAACGGCACAATGGTAAGCAACCCAGTTGCAGCACAGGCAAGTTTCGACGGTCGCACAAACGAGACAGACATCTACATGGCTGCTCTCCCCTACTCCAGCATCAAGGACGACGAGGTGACCGTTGAGGACAGCGACCTCAAAGCTAAATACGAAGAACTGAAGGATATGTTCCGCACCAACGAGGAGACACGCGACATCAAGTACATCGACATCCACGTTACTGCTAGCGAAGCCGACAAGGCTGCCTTGCAAAAGGAGATGGAAGGCTACGCACAGGTTCTGGCAGAAGGTGCAGACCCTGCAAAGACTGTTCGCGAAGCAGCAAGCCAAGTACCCTACAGCGCACTTCCCGTTAGCGCAAAGAGCCTGCCCCACGACATTGCCGAGCAGCTCGACTCGCTGAGCATAGGTGGCCAGGTAGGTCCTTTCGTTCACGACCACGACAACAGCATCAACATCGTTCGCCTTATCAACAAGGTCAGCCTGCCCGACTCAGTAGAGATCCGTCAGATTGCTGCTCCCGGCAACGACATGGCAGCATGCGAGAAGACAGCAGACAGCATCATGGCAGCCCTTGCAGCAGGTGCCGACTTCGACACCATCGCCAAGAAGTACGACCAGCCTGCCACCAAGACCTGGATTACAAGCAGCCAGTACGAAGGCCAGACCATCGACGAGAGCAACCGCAAGTTCATCAGCACCATCAGCAATGCAGCTGTTGGCAGCAACAATAAGATTGTACTCGACGGCCAGGGTGTCATCATCGCACAGGTTACAGACCGCCGCAACATCATCGACAAGTACGAGGTTGCAGTCATCAAGCGCAGCATCGACTTCAGCAAGGACACCTACGGCAAGGCATACAACGAACTCAGCAGCTTCCTCGCCGGCAATCCCAAGGCAGAAGACATCGAGGCAAACGCAGCACAGGCAGGCTACACCGTGCAGACACGCAAAAACGTGAGCAGCACCGAACACAATGTTGTTAATGTGCGCAGCACACGCGAAGCTCTGCGCTGGATCTTCAACGAAGACACCGAGGTTGGCGCCGTATCACCCCTATACGAGTGCGGCGAGAACGACCACCTGCTCGTCATCATCCTCAACGGCGTACACGACAAGGGCTACATGGCATGGGACGACGAACAGATTCGTGCTTTCCTGACAGCAGAAGTCATCAAGGACAAGAAGGCTGCCATCCTCATGGAGAAGATGAACAGCGCACAGAGCATTGCCGACGTGGCTAAGATGGACGGTGCAGTAACCGACACCATCAAGCACATCACCTTCGCCAGCACAGCATTCGTCTCTAAGGTAGGCGCAAGCGAACCCGCATTGAGCGGTGCAGTAAGCAAAGCCAACAAGGGCGACTTCAAGAGTGGCGTGAAGGGCAAATCTGCAGTCTATGCCTTCCAGGTTATCGACGAGAAGAAGACCGACGCCAAGTTCGACAAGAAGCAGGAAGAGCAGCGCCTCATGCAGAGCGTTGTTCGCAACACCGGCAACTACACCGGCGAGCTCTACAAGAAAGCCGACATCACAGACAAGCGCTACCTCTTCTTCTAAAAGAGAAACCGCATAATCTCCAAATCCCCTTGCAGATTCCTGCAAGGGGATTTTTTTGCACTGCACTATAAAAAGAACGTTACCTAACGTTTGAGGATGCTATTATTATTTCAGGGAAATCCGATTTTAAGGCTCAGCAATAAGGGGATAATGTGAAAAAGAAGCCATAAATGACCAGGAAAATGTGAAATAATGGGTGTTTTATGGTGCGGATTATGTGAAAAGCATTAACTTTGCAGTTGTAATCAAAGGTTTTAGGTATGAGTAAACTGCTTAGAAGAAAGATTGATAACTATTTGATGGCTTGGAAAAACAATCAGGATAGAAAACCGCTAATCATTAAAGGTGCCCGTCAGATTGGGAAAACACACTCAATAGAGTGGTTTGCCAGTCAAAACTACAAAAGCATTATCCAGATTAATTTTGTAGAGCAACCAAAATATAAGAATATTTTTGAAGATGGTTTTGAGGTTGATGCCATTCTTAAAAACATATCGTTACTAAATCCTGAACTTAAGTTTATTCCTGGTGAAACTATTTTCTTTTTTGATGAACTGCAAGCATGTCCCAATTGTGCTACTTCACTGAAGTTCTTCAAACTCGATGGACGCTTCGATGTTATCTGTTCCGGGTCATTGATGGGAATCAATTATAGAGAGATAGAATCCAACAGTGTTGGTTATAAGGAAGACTACGAAATGCACTCCATGGATTTCGAGGAGTTCCTTTGGGCTAAAGGATACGATGGAGATTTCATAGATGAACTATATCAGCATATGCAGGAAGTCAAACCTCTTGCCAAATTGCAAATGGATGTTCTTTTCGAACTTTTCCGTGATTATGCAACTATAGGTGGTATGCCAGAGGTTGTGAACACATATATCAAGAATAACAACTTCAGTGGAACTTTGAGCATACAGAAACAATTGCTCAAAGACTATGAAGAAGATATCACTAAATATGTAGAAGGTTTGGACAAAGCAAAGGTCAAAGCCGTTTATAACCACATCTCTACATTCTTGGCAAAAGAAAACAAACGTTTTCAAATTACCAAGATTGCGAAGAATGCACGTAACAGAGATTATATCGGCTGCGTAGAATGGCTTGCAGATGCCGGGGTTATAAACGTCTGCTACTGTCTTAATCAGCCAGAGCTTCCGCTTAGGGGCAACTACGACCCAAAACTCTATAAGATTTATTACAAAGATACAGGACTTCTGATTGCATCACTCGATGAGGAGGCACAAGAAGATTTGAGAGCCAACAAGAATCTGAGCACATACAAAGGAGCAATATACGAAAACATAGTAGGAGATATGCTGGTAAAGCAAGGATACCATCTCTATTATTACAGTTGTGATAAACCGTCTCTTGAGATGGATTTCTTCGTTAGAGATGCCGACTCCCTTATTCCTGTAGAAGTAAAAGCCAATGATGGCGCAACTACATCATTGAACAAGATGCTAAGTGATGATAAATATCCCGACGTAAAATACGGGCTTAAGTTAGGATATAAGAATATCGGCTTCGATGGCAAGTTTTATACCTTCCCTTACTTCTTGACATTCTTGTTGAAAAGGTTTGTTTCGGAGAGAATAAAACAACAATATGGTTGATAGGTAATAACTCCAGAAACGATTCCTAACACCACTCGTCCGTTGACGTTAACGGACGAGTCCTTCTGGCCAAATGGACGCGTCCTTCCACGCAAGTACACTGCACTCCAAAGAACCTGAAAAACTAAACGTGTAAAGTTGTCCGACTTCACGTGTAAACTTCGTTAACTACACGTGTGTAGTTTGACGAGTACTCGTGTAAACAGCAAACAGTCGTTTCTTCCGACATTATTGAATAGCCTTTGTCGGCAAATTAACCTTGCTAACAAATCGTCAAGCACACCCCCTGCTTTCAGTGGTCCGCCATACATCTTCCTTCCAATAGAATAAGTGATTACAGGTTGTCGGGCAATAACATAGTGTCAGGGGAAACAAGCAAAATCGTTCGATTCCTTATCGGTAACTCACTTTTTTTTGCACTTACCGATAAGGTATCTGCATATTTCTCACAAAACAGCTCCTGAACAGGGGCATCAAAACAGCATTTCACCGTCCGAATAACAGAACATCATACAAAGAAAGGGGTCACATCGTTTGCGATGCGACCCCTTGTTAGCATAACCTTGTGCCGAGGCACAAAATTACATGTTTCTTATTGTGTCTGTACGAACAATTACTTTACGAGGTACTTCTTACCGTTCTTGATAACAAGGCCCTTGTAGTCCTTAGCAACACGCTGACCAGCGATGTTGTAGATAGCATCGTTCTGCTGCTTGTTACCCTTAACCTCGTTAATACCTACGATAGATTCGTAAGTGATGTTGATGGTCATATTAGCAAATGCCTCATAGAAACCAAGACCACTTACACCTTCTGCTGTTGAAGCAATAATGTAATTACCCATAGCAGTGTTGTCCAAAATTGACAGTGTTGAAGTTTCATCTGCATTATCAACCCACTTAAATGAAACATTGCTATCCATAAGTGAAGAACCTGTAAAACCAGTTACAGATGAACCATCGTGCTTTGCGCCTTCCATTACCAAAATGCCAGGATCGCCTTTATATGTAATTTGAGTAAAACCTTGCAAAGCAGAAACATTGTAGAGAGACTCGTCATTTTCGTCCATCGCAAACTTCATCCATGCATCAGGATTGAAAGACATTTCAGCACCCTTAACATATACACAATCCTCACCGAACACAGCAATAGCATTATTTGTTGCATAAGGTGTACCATCAAAGCCACCTACAGCACTTGCATTTGCCTTAGATGTATATTCTGCATACAAAGATTGTGGCATCAAATCCATAGGATAAAGAACATCGCTAGGAGAAACAGGACTTTTTTCCATAGGTTCTTCTACGAAGAGAGCAAGAATCTCAGGAACATACAACTCGCCATACTCCGCAAAATAGTATGCACCGAAAGTCTTTGCGCCATCCATACGAACAGCTGTGTAATCAACCCAATTGCAGGGCTCGAGATAAAGCTTCTCACCAGTTGCTTTCAAAGTGGCAATAGAAGAGCATGTGAAGGTAATAGAGTCAGCACCAAGTACTGAATACATATTTTGTACACCAGCCTCTACAACACCTTCAACCATGCCAAGGTCTGCAAAAGGAGCAAAATATGCCTTGCCATCTTGCACAAGATAGCTTGCACCATCATACATGAACTGATCAACGAAACCAAAAGAGGGCAAATACATACCTGTTTCCTCTGCATAACAAGGAATGAGTTCTGAAGCATCAGGAGCCTTTTGGATAGTCTTTGCACTCATCTCAGCCTTCTGTTCAGACATTGCCTGCATTGCGGCATTGAGTGACTTTGAAAGAATACCAAGGTGCGCATCAGGAGCCACCATAGCCTTCTGTGCTTTCGGGAAGTTTGCCTTCTTCACACCATTTGCAGCTGATACATTAGCAGCAGCAAAAGCAGCAACAACGATAAGTAAAAATTTCTTCATAATCGTTTTAATTAAAAGTTTATAAATAGGTTAAATAAAATCTGTATTCTTGCAGTATTAATCTACAATCTTCTTAAGGTTCAACTGAAGCGTATTGCCACCGTCAACAGGAACGAGTGATACATAAGAAGGACGGAAGTAGTCGTTAGGAACCATCTTATATGTACCAAGCACTGATGCTGCAAACTGCTCGCAAAGGCTTCTCAGTTCGGTAGCAGCAAAAGTCTCATTCATGTGAGCATTGCCAGGCATATCTTTCTGCCAAGCCTCAAACTTCAGCACACCAGCCTCGGGCTTGTAGATGCCCATATTCACATAGGGGAAGAAAGTTGGTGTCTTACCCATCTTCTTAGGACCATGAATACATGCCACCAAAGCAGGATAACGCTTAGTAACACCATTCACTGTCTCACTTCGGCGACCAATGGCAATGCTGTCCAAAACATACTTGCTATTAACCTTAACAACCTCTTCAGCCATCTTGGCATAGAGTTCTTTTTGCTCGGGAGTAAAGCACTCGTCCTGGATGCGCCACATAGAAGAACAGTCGTTGATGTAATAGTCCCATGTAGGAACTACTCTCACAGTTTTGTCTTCATTGTAGAGGCAATCCTTCTGTTCGCTGATGGTGAAGTTCTGGAAAGACTTCTCGCCCAACTGACCTTTGTTCTTCATGCGGAAACCATCCACAGAGAACACACAGGCACAAGGTTCTGACTGAAGGGGATCGACAAGACGTTCCTGATATGTGAACAAACCATTGTTGAGACCGGAGAAGTACATGGTGTCCTTCCCGTCGGTCACATAATAGCTGTTGAGTGTTGTGCTGGTGATGCTCTTCTTGAATGCATCGGCATCGGCAATGTAGTCTTCCCAGGGACGGTCGCAAGGCACAAAACGGATGCTGGCAAAATGACGCTGACCACGGAACAGAATGTTCTGGTCCTCGTAAGCGTGGAACAAGAGATTGTTGTCACCCTTCATACCCTCACCATCGTTCACAATTCTATCGGGAGCCTCTGTTGGATCGACAGGGTCAACGAACACTGTCAAGATGTCGTTCCAGGTGTTGAAAGCCAATACCGGACCATCCTCACGCAACATTTCGTATGAGCTGACATATTCTGTGTACTTGTTGGCATTGCCACCACGCAAGTAGGGGTGATTGCTAGCGAGTGTCACCTTGCCGCTTGCCTCGAAACGAGCAAAGAGGTTGTAACCCTTGGACTCGGAACCAACGAAGTACTGGATAACCCAACCATGCTTACCTTCGCTGCTCTGCTCAACCAAACGCGCCTGCAAATCCTCGTTGAACTTCGTGATGCGCAAAGAGGCACTCTCGTCGAAAAGATCGTCTTCCTGGAAACTGGAGCAGGCAGTAAGCGCTGTGGCAAACAATGCCACACTTATTGCACTATATATCTTATTTATCTTCATAATTGTTCTGTATGCTTAATTGAGATTAGAGATCGTATATGGTTACATTCTCTCTGACGTATTCGTTAACCTTGCTCTGGCGTGCCTTTACCTCCTTACGGATCTGGAAGAGATAGAGACCCCACTTCTCGGTGTACCACTTCTGTGCAATCTCAAGTTTCTTCAAGATGGCATTCATACCTTTTGTCTCAGGACCATTGTCCACCTGTACCCAAGTGTCGAGATACTCGCGGAATGTCATATAAGAAGTCTCGTCTTCGTAAGTCACAGTGTTCTCGGCATTAGCCTTCGCGTCTGTCTGATGGAAGCTTGGCACGAAACGCTCTGTCTCCTCGCCTGTCTCGCTGTCGGTACTTGTCTCCTTCAGAATCTTGAAACGATTCCAAGGCTTGTTGGGCTCGTCGAGACCGGCAATCTGCAGAGAGTCGATAAGTTCATATACAAGCTCCTTGTCGCCTTCCTTCACGCCACCATTGGCACAAGCGTCGATGATGGTGTACATCCAACGGCAATCGGTGTCGGTGATGGTGCAGGACAATGTCTCCACGAAGTCCTCGTAGGTTGCAGAGGAAGCATAGTGGGTGATGAAACCCAAACTGTGAGACAAGACAGAGTCGCGCTTCTGCCAGTCGCGGCCATCATAATCGCTGGGAGTAATCTGACCGAAGTTGACAGGATAAGACTTTGTCTGGTGCAGGATATGAGAGAACTCATGGTGCATGGTGTGGAACTGATCCTTGTTCAAACGCTCGATGTCTGCAGCATTGTATTCGCTTTGGGGAGTCCAAAGCTTCATCTCGTTTACATTGATAAGCGTAATCTTGACACCACCAGAAGCATAACCCAAAGTCTCGGTTTCCGTGGTGGGAGAATAAGCCTTTGAACCAATGAAGTGGAAAATACGGGGACCATACTTCTTCATGAACTCTTCGCCTGCAGACTTTGTGTACACATCATAGAAGAGATACTTAATGAAGTGTGCCAAGAGCTGTGACTTCTTGTAGTCGGCAGGTGTGAGCTGATACTGCAACTGCGATGCAGGGAAGTTGAACTCGTACTGAATCTCTGTGTTGTAAGGCACTACAAAGTTGTCGTAGAGCCACTTGTCGAACGGATAAGTAGCTTTGCTCTCATCTACTGCCGGTGTCGTGGTATCGAAGATTGATTCTGTGAAGTCATCTCCACCACGGCAAGAAGAGAAGGCAGCGACAACTGCTGCTACGCATATTGTATATAATATCTTTTTCATCTTCTTACTCATTAAAGATTATCATCATCAATTTATTTCTTGTTATTACCCTTAGGCTGATACACACCGGGTACCTTTATGGAAGAACCATCTTGCAACTTAACAGGACGAGTGCGGTCTGTAGAAGGATAACCTGCATCGACTACATTCTGCGGGATCTGCAATACACGACGGGGGTCGTTCCATGTCAGAGAGTCGGTATGGATTTCATCCTCGTTTGCGCCACGATAGTGGTGAATAACCTTGATACCATAACGCTTGATGTCGAACCAACGCTGACCTTCATGAACAGTCTCGACACGACGGAAGTGCAAAATGCAGTCCAGCACGCTCAAATCATCGCCTGTCAGAACCTTCTCGAAGCCCATCTCTGCAGGATAGAGTTCACTAACCCAGTCGTTGTTCACCTTAGCACGGTTATACTTTGTCTTAATCTTATCCAAAGTAAGAGGATCTTCCACCATGTGTGAACCGGTCCAAAGTTCCAAGTCCTTGATAGCACCATCGCGGTCGCCCAAGTAAAGTTTGGCTTCTGCACGGCAGAGAATTGTCTCGTCGGCAGTAAAGGGCTGATAAAGCTGATGCACATAACCAATACCTGCAATCTTGTCGGTGTACTCGAAGTACTCATACAGGCGGAAAAGCCATCCGCCATACTCCTGACCAGCACCGTTGACATAAACCATACCTGAGTAAGCAGGCAACACACCAGACCAGTTTGGACCACTACCAAAGCATGTCACATCCAAAGTAGAGGGAATATGCCATTCCTTACCATTCCAATCAGTAAATTTACCACCCTCGTTGATAGCAAAACGTGCACTAGAAACATGCATACGCCACTGCAGAGAGTAGGTGGACTGAATCAGATAGTTGCAAGCCAACTTTTCGTCATTATAATCGTTGACCTTCATCTCCAATGTGTTCTGGTTGATAGCCTTCCAGTTACGAAGCTGAGGATTTGCGCCCAGAGCATTGTTGGCATACTTCAAAGCCTTCTCGTAGTCGCGCTTGAAGAGGTAGAAACGTGCAGCAAACGCATTGGCAGCATTACGGTTGAAGTGGTAAGCGGGAACCTGATACTTTGAGTCATCGATAAGGTCGATACCCTCGAGAATATCGCGTTCGATTAGGTCGTACACTTCTGCAACACTCTTACGGTACTTGGGGTCGCCATAGTTTACGTTAACAGTGTTCTCAACTTCTCTTACATAAGCGATACCATTGTCCGAAAGACTACGTGTCTCGTCCTTGTATGCTTCTGCAAAAACGTTGACGAGAACAAAATGAAGATAACCACGCAGAACATGAGCCTCGCCCCAAGAATGAGCTAACTCAGGATCGTTTGCAGGGTCTTCACTCATCTGACGCATTGCATCGATGGCATGGTTGGCAACGGCAATACCTTGATAGTATGATTCCCATACGGTATAAGGAGTATCGTCTTCGCCTGTGCTGTAGTTGTCGATATCTTCCCACTTATAAGCCTGTTCGTGGAAAATGGCATAAGGAGAATTGTGAGTTGCAGGAACAACAACATTGTCGTCAACCAAATTGTCACTACTCAACTCACAAAGAAGAGCAGGTGAAGACAAGGGATAGGCAGAAGTCAACAACTTGCTGACCTTATCTGCAGTGTCTATTTCAGTACGATTATCAGGAGCCTCGTCGAGCGCAGTGCAAGAGCACATGGCAACAATGCTAAACAATGAGATAGCAAGGAGGCTGTATATATTTCTATTCATATCCTTCATATTTCTTTTTCAACATTAAAAACCGAGACGTACTGTTGCTGTAAACTGCTTGGTGATAGGAGCAGCCACACCACCTGAATTGATAAACTCGGGGTCTTGACCATTCAACTTCTTGTCGGCATAGAGCAAGCAAAGGTTTGTTGCTGCAAACTTCACAGATGCACGATTGATGAATGATGTCTTCTTGAGCCATCCATCGGGCATTGTATAGGTGAGAGCCACTTCCTTCAAGCGGATAAAGTCACCATTTGCAATACGCTCTGTTGAATAGTTGTAGGCATTGTATGCTGTACGCATTGCTGTAGAACCATAACGGTCAACCTGGCTCTTAGATGCGATAGCCGGTACTGCTGTTAAAGCTTCGTCACCGGGGATCATCCAACGATTCTTAAAGTCGCGGGGAAGAGCTGAGAGGTCGCTATATGCGTATGAGAATACAGGATCGAGACGAACAACATTACCACCGGCATAGGTAAGGAAGAGGTCAAGAGAAAGTGAACCCCAATTCTTGCTCTTGTAGCTGAATGTGTTGTTGAATGAACCATAGAAGGTAGGATCTGAAGGACCTTCGTAAACGAGGAAGTCCTTTAAGTTCTCTGTCTCCTGGAGGTTCACATCACCTACAGTCTTTTCGCCTCTCTCGTTATATACCTGAGGCAGACCCTCCGAATTGAGGCCGGCGAACTGGTAGCTGAAGATAGAGCGTACGGGATAGCCTTCGATTGCATAACCCAAACCTGTTACGAGGTCGACTGCACGGCTTGCAACCTCGAGAGAAGTAATCTTGTTCTTCGCCTTAGAGAAGATGAAGTCTGAAGACCACTTGAAGCCATTCTCCTCGACATTAACAGTTGAAAGACCAAGTTCAACACCATTGGATTCCATGTCTGCCACGTTGGCATACTTGGCAATCTCACCACCTGCACCTTGAGTATAGGTGCGACCAATCAAGTCGTAGTTGTTACGTCCATATACATCGAAGGTCAAGGCAATACGATCCTTCAAGAAACTCAAATCGAGACCGACGTTCCATTCGTGCTTCTTCTCGTAGGTCAACTCTGAGTTAGCCAAAGAAGAGATGTAGATTGAAGACTCGGCTGCAGAGGTGAAGGGACGCCATGTGTTCTGGGTCATGAAGATAGCCTCGGCATTGGTTACCCATGCTGGACCTGTATCTGCTGTCAAAGAATAGCTACCACGCAACTTAACCTGTGAGAGCCAAGACTTTGTACCTTCCATGAACTTCTCGTTGGTAAGGTCGTAAGCACCTGAGATGTTCCAAGTAGGCAGCCAACGGCTCTGACGGCTCTTACCCAAACGGTTGGTTCCCTCGTAGCGGAATGTACCATTCAAGGTGTAACGCTGGTCGAAGTTGTAGTTCACCTGGCCATAGTATGCCAAAGTATTGGTCAGAGTATATGATTCGCCGAAGTATTCGGTGTTCTCCTCATTCATCTGCTTGAGCCAGAGATACGGTGTATAGGTGATGCCACCATTGTCGAACTGGTAGCCCCAACCGGTCCAGTTTGTTGCTGTACGACGTACTGAAGAGTACTCTGTACCAACCATACCATTGAGTGTATGCAGGTCGTTGAACACATTATTATATTGTGTCATGAAACGGAATGTGTTAGACCTCATGTTGTCGTCGTACTGATACTTGATACCACCCTTCGGGAGGACAGACTCGGGCAGAGCCAACTCATTGTCGGGGTCGGTATAAAGCAAGGGGTTGTTGTCGCGGATTGTGGAGTTGTCGTCCTGTGCATCAACACCTGCACGGTAAGCATTAGCCTGGTTGGCTTTGTCCATCACGTTGTGCTGACGCTTTGTATGTGAGAGACGAGAAGAAATAAGGCCACTCATTCTCAACTCCTTGATAGGACGATATTCCAATTCGCCACGGAACATCAATTCTGTTACCTGTATGTCGTTGTAGTTGTACTCCAACTCGTCGAAGATATTGAAGCCTGTGTAGAAACGGGTGTAATTGATGTTGGGGTCAAGACAACGGCTGGTGTTCATCGCATAGCTGAAGGGGTTGATGTCGAAGTCACGCTTCACCTCACCTGTCACAACGTCGGTTGTACGGTTCAGTGAACCGGGAGCTTCCTGGTTACGCCAGCTACCCTGAGCTGCAAGCTTTACAGTAAGCTGCTCTGCACCTTTCTTGCCTGAAAGGATGTCGTAAGATGTGTTACCATTGAAGGTGTAACGGCTTACGCTACTACGATTTACGAACTGACCGGGGTCATTCAGAACTGACATAGAGAAGTAGTTCTGTGAACGGTCGGTACCGCCTGAAATGCTGACAGAGTGGTTCTGCTGCATCTTGTTGGTGAACAGGAGGTCGAACCAGTCGGTGTTGCGGAACTCGGCTGCCTGAAGGTAAGCATTACGCGCTGCCTCTGTATTCTGCAAACCGAATGCGCCACTTGTGGCGTCGTATTTACGCAATTGCTGGAACATGTAGCCGTAAATACCGGTGTTCTGAGCATTCACCATATTGTCGAGCTGGAGCCAACCCTTATCGTACATCTCCTTGTAAACACCCATCATCTCCTGAGAGTTCATGATGTTAAAGTTGTTGTAGCTGGGTTTGATGCGTGTTGTAAACTCGCCAGTGTAGTTGACGCTGGCACGGCCCTTTGAACCTTTTTTGGTTGTTACAACAATCACACCGCCCATGGCACGAGCACCATAGATGGAGGTTGCAGAGCCGTCCTTCAGGACAGTGAAGCTCTCGATGTCGTCGGAGTTCAAGCCTGCCACTGCAGAAGAGATAAGGGTCTTGGCATCACCTGAAGCCAAATCGTCGGCACTAACGTCGACATTGTCTTCGTAGATTACACCATCCACAACCCAAAGAGGCTTGGAGTTACCGTAGATAGACGTAGCACCACGCACACGAATCTTAGGTGACGCACCGAAGGTTCCAGTGACATTGGTCACCTGCACACCGGCTACACGTCCTTCCAACGAACGGCTAACATCGGCCATACCGGAAAGTTTGATTTTCTCGGCATCAACCGTTGCTGCTGCACCCGTAAACAGTCGTTTGTCCATCTGCTGATGACCTGTTACAACGACCTCCGTCATCTGGGTGTCTTCGTTTTTCAACATGATACGCATACCGTTCTTGGCCTTCACCTTCTCGGTTTTCATACCAATCATTGACACTACCAAAACAGAATTCGACTTTACGTCCGTCAATGTGAACTTACCGTCGAGATCCGTAATGGCTCTTTTCTGTGTTCCTTCCACCAGAACGTTACAGCCCATCAAGGGTTCGTTGTCGTCGGCAGAGAACACGGTTCCCGAAATAGTTGTCTGAGCCACCGCCGTTCCTATACACAGGAAGAGCGCAGCCAAGACTACAACAAATTTTTTATAAAACCACATTATTTTAATTATTATTACTTCTATGTTTTCCAAATGCAAAGACAGCTAATACCAAAGCCTGTCACTATTAAGTATCCTAATAACTATATACCTTATTATATATATAATGTATAGTAAAATCTAAACATTTTTTGAAATTTAGCCACAAAGGTAAGACTATTTTTTCAAATATTAGCAAATAGTACTCTAAAATTTAATAATTTTATGCAAAAGCACACCACAATGGCCGTTTTCCTTACTTTTTGTACAGGATTACTTAAGGTTTACAACAAGAATCTCATTATTTGAGCGACGCAGAAAAAAGGAATCCAAAAACATGCCTAAACCACATCGAAAATATAGGTTAAGCATTATGGAGATAATGGTTAACCATTACCTAAAGAAAGGTTCACCATTCTGGGCAATTAGGTTAAGCATTCCGGAAACAAAAAGTGCGCCTCCGCAAAGCAGAAGCGCACCTCATTATATTAAATAGATTATTAGCCCAAGAAACTTATCAGTACACCGGCAGCAACAGCCGAGCCGATAACGCCACTGATATTGCTGGACATACAATAGTTCAGCACATGGTTCTTCGGATCATACTTCGTACTGATAAGGTTACAAACGCGGCTTGCCATTGGCACAGCACTGAGACCTGTGGCACCCACAAGTGGGTTAATCTTCTTCTTAGAGAAGAGGTTCCAGACCTTCACCATGCAGATACCGCTGGCAATACTCAAAGCAAAAGCACAGAAGCCGCCCGCAACAATACCGAGAGTGGTAACATTGATAAAGGCATCAACTGTCATTGTTGCACCTACGCAGAGTCCCAAGAAGATGGTGGCTGCATTCATAATGCCATTGCTGGCTGCATCAAAGAGACGGAAAGTGTCGTTGCCAATCTCCTTCAATAAGTTACCAAACATCAGCATACCCACCAAACTTACTGCTGTAGGCACAAAGATTGCTACAATAGTTGTTACGGCAATGGGGAAAATAATCTTCAGTGCACGCATATTCTTTATCTGCATGGTGTCGGGATACAACTTATCCTGCTCCTTCATATTGATGCGAAGTTCCTTCTCGGTGCACAAGCATTTAACCACAAGAGGGATAATCACAGGCACAAGAGCCATATAACTATATGCGGCAATAGCGATAGGACCAAGCAAATGTGGAGCGAGTTTAATCGTCGTAAAGATAGCCGTTGGTCCATCAGCACCACCAATGATGCCAAGAGAGGCAGCCTCCTGCGGAGTAAAGCCAATCAGCAAGGCAACAAGCAGAACAGCAAAAATACCCATCTGTGCTGCAGCGCCAAAGATAGCAAGCTTAAGGTTGCGCAGCATCGGGCCGAAGTCCGTCAATGCACCTACACCCATAAAGATAACAGGAGGCAACAAACCACTCTTGATAAGAGCATAGTAAAGATAGTTCATCAAGCCGAGGTCGTGAGCAATCTCATGAAGAGGCATCGAGTAAATATCCTTCTTTACCATTACACCATTCTTCATAAATTCGACCATACCATGACTGTCAGCCTGCAACACACCCATTCCACCACCCGGGAAGTTAGCTATAAGCACACCGAATGCAATCGGGACAAGCAACAAAGGCTCGTATTTTTTCACAATGCCCAAGTAGAGCAAAGTGAAAGCAAGCAAGTACATTACAATGAACAACGGATTCTCGCCAATGGCAGAAAACGCTGTCATCGCGTACAGCTTATCGAGGATTTCATATATCATTTCCATAATACACTCCTACTCTTTAAGCAAGTTTCATGATGGGATCATCCTCCTCAACAGAATCACCACTATTTGCCAAAATAGCAGTAATGATGCCTGCCTTATCAGCACGAATGGCATTGAAAGTCTTCATCGCCTCGATGTAGCAAAGCACATCGCCTTCCTGAACGGCATCGCCAACCTTCTTAGGAGTTTCGCTATTATCCTTCGTCAAATAGAACTTACCTTCCAGCGGAGCAAGCAAATCGGAGCCTTCACCTGCAGCTACAGGAGCAGCAGAAGCCGGAGTGGCAGCAGGCGCATCGTTGCCGTATGCTATATTCACCTCGTAAGTCTGACCATTCACACTCACCTTGATTTGCTTAGGCATTTCGCTGGCAGTAGGAGCATTCTTCTTTGCCTTGCGTTCAGCAAGATCCTTTTCGAAGTCAGCTTTTGCCTTACCACTCTTGTATGCACGATACTGCTCGGGGTGCATTGCCAACTCAAAGAGTTCTTCGTCATCCTCGCCAAGTTCCCAGTTGTTCTGCTTCATTTCTGCACGGAACTCATCAAGTTTGTCGGGATAATAGCTTTGGGGATCATTCGTCTCGAACTCACGGCCTTGCTCCTTAGCCATATCAATCAGTTCCTGAGCAACAGGACCTGCCAGTTGTCCGCTCTTGCCTAAAATCATATCCCAGATGTTATCGGCAATCATGCTCCAACGCTCCTTGCCTTTTTCCATCTGGATAACATTCATCAGAGCCAAATTCTTAACATACTGGCTGAACGGTGTCACCAGACAAGGATAACCAACCTTTGGCCAAACATAAGCCACCTCATCGAAAAGTTTAACAAGCAATTGGTCGGTAGTCAGTTCGGGCTGATTGTTCTTTACCTTCCATTTGTTCAAACTCTTCAAGTTATCCTCGAGATCTGTCATCAATGAACCCATCATGCCACCAGGCAAACCGGGTTTAACAAGTAACGAATTATTGATATGATTGAGCTGGGGAATGTAATAACCAAGGAAGTCATCGTACATCTCCTGAATCATCGTACGAGCCTCCATATATGCTTCCATATTGATTTCCTTAACCTGGAATCCAGCATCCTTCAACATTTCCTGAACAGCAATGATGTCAGCATGACCTGTACCCCAAGACAAGGGAGACATTGCTGTGTCAATATAATCACAACCAGCCTTTGCAACTTCCAAAATAGAAGCCATGCAGAAGCCAGGACCAGCATGACTGTGATACTGAATAACAATATCATTCTTATATGCCTTGATGCCTTCTACAATCTTGCCAAGGCTTACAGGACGACCAATGCCGGCCATATCCTTGAGGCAAATCTCGTCTGCGCCTGCATCGATAAACGTCTTAGCCAAATCCACATAATAATCAACAGTGTGAATAGGGCTATGGGTGATGCACAAACTAGCCTGAGCAATCATGCCGGCCTCCTTGGCATACTGAATAGAAGGAATAACATTACGTGTGTCATTCAATCCACAAAAAATACGTGTAATATCTGTACCCTGCGCCTTCTTAACTTTATAGAAAAGCTTGCGAACATCCTTGGGACAAGGACTCATGCGCAAACCATTAAGAGCACGATCAAGCATATGTGTCTGGATACCTACCTCATGGAAAGGCTTTGTCCATTGACGAACACTCACGTTGGGATTTTCGCCATAAAGCAGATTGACCTGTTCAAAGCCACCGCCATTAGTTTCTACACGATCAAAACAGCCCATCCGAATAATAGCGGGGGCAATCTTTACAAGTTGGTCAACGCGTGGCTGATACTTACCTGCACTCTGCCACATATCGCGGAAGACCAAGCTGAACTTTACTTCTTTCTTCATTGTATTACCTTGAAACTTTTTCTTTTTACATTTTCTTGGCCGAAGCTATACGGCCTTTTCCACCCGTGATTTGTGTAACCACCTGCTGCAAAACTGCCATTGTAGCACTGTCCACAACTGCAGGAGCAGCGGAGGTTTTCTTCGATGATTCCACTTCCTCGGGTGCGATTTTATTAACTGCCTTAATGAGTAGCTTGCCACCCCAGATGACTATAATCAGAATGAGAAAGACAGCACTCATTCCAACGACCATCAACTGAAGACCTAAACCAATGTTATCCATTATCTTTTTTGATTAAATTGTGTGCAAAAATACAAAAAATAATTCGCTTTGCGGTTTGTTCCAGCGAAAAAATCATCTTGTTTGCTCGATTTTAACACTAATGCCTTGACAAAGAACACCCAAAGGTGGATTCTCCTTTTCAATAGTAACACAAACCTTCAAAACCAAAGGACATTCTGCAAGAATTGCCGATGCAATTCGTGCAGCAACGTGCTCCAACAAATTCGATGGAATTGCCATTTCACGACGAGTAATACTTACAAAACAAGAATAATCGACTGTCCCATCTAAACAATCATCCCGCCAAGAAGATTCCTCAACTTCGGTTTTGGCCGAAATGGTAACATAAAAGTCACCGCCCACAACCTGCTCCTGGGGATGGCAACCATGATAAGCGTATAACTTAATACGAGCAACGTTTATTTCTGCTGTCCTATTCACTCCGTTTCCTCCTCGTCAAATGTCTGTGAAGAATCCGGCAGATACTTCTTCAATACTCGGGCAACGCCTGCTGTCCACGAATTAATTGTATCATTTTCTAACTGAAGAGAAGTAATAAGCCTAATCACGTGGTCTATAGGCATACGATAGCGGAGCACACCACTGATAAGTTTCGCATAGTCCCAGTATTCAGGATTAAAGCGTTCACTCAGCCCTTCAATGGTAGTCTTATATCCTCTTTTATTGATAAATTGAAAATCATATCGCTTCTGCCCATCGCGATCATAATGTTTTAATATAAATCCCTTTTGTACGCTCTTTGGTATAGCTATACCCTCTTCGTCGTCTTGGAGGCCTGTAAATATCTCATATGGAAATCCATCAAGTAATCCCACGAAAGCAACCCATTTCTCCTTCTTGTTTTGGAAACGTACCACATCACATTCCAGTACATCTGGCCTACGTTCTGTCACGGCAGGAATGATACCGGGAAGATTCTCAGCCTTAAGAAATTTCTGTTGAGCAAGCGTAGTTAACAACGTCGCAGACATTGACTCATTATCCTTGCGAGTATAGCGAATATCTGTAAAAACCTGTGCCAGTGTTTCCTTGCTATTGATTTCAACGAAGTGCTTGTTCTCTGGCAAGGATTCACGTTCCGTGTAACAATTGTTTATGCGTTCTGGCGTAAAAGCGTTATAGGTTTCCTGATGAACAATTGCCTGCAATGGTAATCTATCCGTTTGACTGGGAGATTCTGCCGGCCATCCCACAGTAAGTGTTGCTACAGGGAACACTAACTCAGGTAATTCCAATGCCGAAATAATGGCTTGAGGCTGATATACGGTCGTACCCAAGAAACAGATACCCAAGCCCTTTTCCTCCGCCAAACAGCAGAAAGTCTGTGTAAAAAGCAAAGCATCGGTAGCAGCATTTAGGAAACTCAAAACATTGTCATATCCGGGATTCGCCTTGCGATTCAAGCACCAATCAGAAGTTCTACGAAAATCGGCACAAATTGTTAAAACAACAGGAGCCTGCGTCACCATCGGCTGAAAGAAATGAGCCGGAGCCAGCATTTCCTTCTTTTCCTCAGCCCGCGTCACGACAACACTATACAATTGGAGGTTACCCATCGTCTGTGTTCGTGAAGCATCCTCTATTAACTGATTCAGCAGCTCGTCGCTGACGGGCTGCTGAGTATATTTACGGATGGTTCTTCTTTGCTTAATGTTCATATTACCTTCCCTATAAGTTTTTCTTCTAATTCCTCCAGATGTTGGCGAAGTTCCTTATCCACCTTCAGCCTACCATCTATTGTCTTAATACCATGCAAGACTGTCGAATGATCACGATTACCTACATAGATTCCAATCTTGCTCATCGTCAATTTTGTATGCTTATTCGCAAGATACATACTCATTTGACGCACTGTAACAATATTTGCCTTTCTGCTCTTGCCAAAGACATCCTCCTCTTTGACATTGAAATGACCGCACGTGCAACTAATGATCTGGTCAATCGTAACCGTTTTCCTTTCCACCTTGACTCGTCCAGCCAAAATATGCTTTGCGAACTCTAAATCAACCTCCTTATTATAGACCACAGAATATGCCAGTAGGCTATGAATAACGCCTTCCAACTCACGCACACTGCCCGTAACATTTTGGGAGATATAATCCAACACCTCTTCCGAGATATTAAGACCATCATGTTTTACAATACTACGTAAGATATTGGAGCGAAGGCCTTCTTCCGGCTTCTCCATTTCGGCCATCAAACCGCTCTTAAAACGTGTAATAAGGCGTTCCTCCATTCCCTGTAATGATACAGGAGGGCGATCACAGGTCATGATGATTTGTTTACCGTTTTGACGCAAGTGATTGAATATGTGGAAGAATGTGTTCTGCGTTGCAGTCACGCCTGCCAATTCTTGAATATCATCAATAATGAGCATATCAATGCTCTGGTAGAAATGCATAAAATCGTTGAAGACATTGTTCTTGCGTGCATCGGTAAACTGAACCATAAAAAGGTGCGCGCTAAGATAAAGAACACGCATCTCTGGATGAAGTTCTTTTGTACGCAATCCAATGGCATTCACTAAATGCGTCTTGCCCACACCACTCGGACCATAGATAAAGAGTGGATTAAAGGTCATCTGTTCTGGATGCTCTGCAATTGCCTGACCTACACTGCGCGGCAGTTTATTACTAGAGCCTTCAATGAAATTATTAAAATTCTGATGAACGTTGAGTTGTGAATCGAGATCCTCTGCAGCCCCAACGGCCTGTGCCAAGAGAGGTGATTTGTTTGGCTGACGAGAAGACGAGACTGCTGACGCTACGGTTGGGCCATCACTTTCCTGGCTGACAGTAACATTATCTGCCACCTCAACATCGTAAACCAATGTTACATTTTTGCCAAAGAAACGCCAAATTGTAGTATAGATAAGACGGCGGTAATGTTCCTCCAGATATTCGAAGAAGAACTGTGATGGTATACATACCACCAGTTCTTTTCGAGCAGCATCGAACGACTTAACTCTCATCGGTGAGAACCAAGCCTGAAACTGCTGTTCGCTCACGTTGCTCTGGAACATTTCCATGCACCGCTGCCACAATATCTTTTCCGTCTCTGTCATCAGTTTTCTACGCACACTAGCAAACGATGTGCTATTTTGTTATCTCTAATATATTAATTATGTATATTGTAAAGAACTCCCCGAAGGCTTTTTCAAGCACACTATTTTTTAAGGCGAATTCGAGTGCAAAATTACTACATTTTTCTCAAAGAGCCAAAAATACATCCACTATCACAAATATGTTCAAAAGCATAACTCACTGTTTTTCAATAATAGTTAAGAACATGCCCTTTTAACATACGTTTTAGCTCAAAATAGGACTCATATCGGTGATAAACAAATGTTTTGGGCATCTTCGAAAAAGAAAGTTTCCACACGACATTTGGCTCTAATACCCGCTATTACACAAAGTTAAACCCATATATTATCAAACACATCTAAGATATGTATTATTTCGTTAAAATCTAAATAGTATACATCATGCGAAAAATAAAGAAAAACATTGATCTGTTCACAATAAAAAGAATCCTAATTTCGTTTTCTATATAGATACAGACAAGAACTATCCTCTAATTATAACAATTCTCACTAACAACTCACCATAAAGCCTATGGAACAAACACTACCTCTTCCTTATATTCAGCCGAACACAACAGTTTTGGCAAAGATACGTCAGTTTGCCCGTACATTTCGGCCACAGCCATTCACCCTTACAAACTGTCCGACATGATTTCGCCATCCTTGCTCTCCGCTAATTTTGCCAATCTTGAAAAGGAAATGGCATGGTTCAATCAAAGTAGTGCTGATTGGCTCCACATCGACATCATGGATGGCGTCTTTGTGCCAAACATTTCTTTTGGTTTTCCTGTTTTGGAACATGTTGCACGCATTTGCAACAAGCCCCTCGATGTACACCTGATGATTGTGCAACCCGAGAAGTTCATCAACGAAGTCAAAGCTCTCGGCGCATACATAATGAATGTCCACTACGAGGCATGTCCGCATCTTCACCGAGTTATTGGTCAGATACACGAAGCCGGCATGAAGGCTGGCGTTACGCTTAATCCTGCAACACCCGTCTCCGTTTTGGAAGATATTGCTGCGGACCTCGACCTTGTCCTCCTCATGAGTGTCAATCCCGGTTTTGGCGGACAGAAGTTCATTCCACACACGTTGCAAAAGGTTGTTGCACTCCGCCAACTGCTCGAGCGCACTGGAAGCAAAGCGCTCATCGAAGTGGACGGTGGCGTCAACCTTGAAACAGGACGCCAGCTGAAAGCTGCCGGTGCTGATGTGCTTGTCGCCGGAAGCCACATCTTCTCTGCCCCCGACCCTGCAGCAGCCTGCAAGGCCCTTTCGGAGTTATAGCTGGCACATCATACCTGCAGCTGTATGCTTATTCAGCACCCAATGTTTTGGTGCGCCGTTATGCTGATAGCGGGTACCGCATGGGGGGTATATCTCCCATTGCCCTATTACTTGCCGTTATTGGCCGTCGTTGTTATATCCTCTACTTTACTGCGCCGTTTTGGACATTGGCACGACGTGCTTACCCTTCTCACCTGGCTCCTGATAGGATGTAGCAGGGCATCCATATCTTATGGAGAAGGCGAAGCTCCGCAATGGCAACAAACTGTTTTCCAAAAGGCAAAAACAGTACAATCATCCCTGACAACACGGCTTAGCAAGTCTGGAGTCTCGAGTCATACCTTGGCATTAACACAAGCATTGGTTGTCGGCAAGAAAGACGAGTTAAGCCAAGAAACACATCAGGCATATCGGCAGGTAGGAGCAAGCCATCTTTTGGCATTAAGCGGAATGCATTTAGGCATTATCTATTCCCTACTCTATTTCTTTCTTGTCCGATGGGTGCGCCACAGCCGCTGGCGATGGTATTTCTTACCATTAATCCTATTCTCACTATGGGGTTATACCTTGGTAGCAGGAATGCCAGTCTCGCTGGTAAGAGCAGCATTGATGCTGTCGGTAATTACCATCACTACACTCATGCAATATCGTACCGACCCCTTGCATCCTTTGGCATTAAGCGCCATCATTATCCTGCTTGTTGAACCAGCACAAGTCTTCAGCATCAGTTTCCAACTCTCCTACGCTGCGGTTCTCTTTCTGCTCCTATTGTGGGCGCCTGTGAATGATTTGTTTCCACAACAAAATTGGGTAATAAAACTATTCGTTGTATCCTGCATTGCCACATTGGGCACCATGCCCTTGACGCTCTATTACTTCCACCAACTGCCTTTGCTTGGTCCGTTGCTAAGTTTGATTCTTATCCCATTGACAACACTTATTATTTGGATGACGCTTGCCACAATACTTCTACCCGTTGCTCCATTCGGCTGGACATTGAACCTGATGGTAAGCCTACAGGAAAAGATCCTCACCTATGCCGGCAACATTCCACATACTACAATAACAGACATCTACCCCGACAAATTAGGTATCACGCTCATATATGCAGCAATGCTGGTGGCAATAGTACGTCTACGCACAAGAAACTAATTACATGCTCTACCTGCTATTAAATGCATTTTTAAAATTCCTGAAAAGTATCCTGAAGCCTCGTAATGCAAGGCTGAAAAACTATACACGTTAAGTTGGCAAACTATACACGTTAAGTTGGGCAAGTTCTGCAGAGAAGTTGGGCAACTTCTCTGGAGTAGTTTTTCATCGTGACTGCAAAAGAAAGGAGTCCTTCCTCGATTGCAGGGAAGAACTCCTTTATTTCTTGCGGATAATATGACAGAAAAGGTATCAGTAACGGTATGCCGCGCCTATTGTTGCATAGATGGGGAACATGCGGAAGGAGATAGCCTCGAACTCGGCTCTCCAGATGTTTGACAAACCCCAGTCAACAAGACCGAAGACATTCATATGCTTTGTTGCCTTCCAGTCAAAACCGACTTCGACACCCACATTCAGAGGGAGCATATTGTCGGCAAAGCTTTCCGGATACGGAGTGGGATTCTCACGCGTCATGAATATCTTAGTACCTGTAGGATTATCCTCGCGCAAATAACCTACGCCATCGCTATTGTCATACACCTCGCCGGTGAAAGTCTGACGGAAATAATAGCTCAGATAAGGACCTGCACTGACATTCCAACGAGGGCTTATGCGGAAAGTAGCCTGTATGGGAAGCGTAACGCCCCACATTTCGGTGCTGGTGGCATTGGTTCCTGTGAAGTAGCCTTTAGTGATTTCACCCTCTTGTTCAAGCCATACGTAGTAGTTCTTAACATCTGCCTTTGTGTCAAATCCTTCCCAAAAGAAGTGAGCACCCATGCTTACGCCCCATCGTTTTGAAAACATACGATAACCGTCGATGCCCAGACTAACACCGCCACGAGGACTGAAACCACTGATTTTCCTTATCTCGGCAGGCAAAGGAAGGGGAGTCGTGCCACCGATGACATAGCCGACACGAGCAATAAAACCACCGGCCTTGAGGCCTTTTGTCGGTCCCCACTTCTGCCAAGCATCTTCCTGCTGAGCAAAAACTGAAGTTGTCGAAACGAAAAGAAATGTAAAGATATAGAGAATACGTTTCATGCCTGTTAGATATTTTTTATTCGCAATAGAGTTGCACATTGTCAATAAGAAGTTTGCTGCCTATGGCGCCCTTGAAGTGAGCACCCTGCCAACTGCTGGCAAAACCGATGATAAGGCTATAGCCCTTGTTAGCCAAGACAGTAGGATCAATCTCCGACCTGTACTCGACGGGAATTACAAATTCCTGCCATTCGCCCGTCACACCATGAATGGGGTTATTAGTAAGTTGGTCGCTGCCGTCGGCATTATAGTAGTGCGGCAATCGACCAAGGCCAACAATATGGGGGCTTGACAGGACATCGTTGCCATCGAGCATTACCTTGTTGCCCGAAGCATCTTCGTTACGGTAGAGCACCACGTATGCGTCGGGCTCATCTACCACACCTGTCACCGGCTTGCCGCTACGGTCCTGATAGGTGTTTCCCTTTTCGAATCGAAGCCAAACACGCATCTGCATAGGCTTATGAGCAAATGGCGAGCCGAACATCGTTGCCTTGAGAGCATTCTTTATGGCATTATCAACATCGAAAACGCCATTGAACATCGAACCAGAAGCCAGTCGCATATTCACCATCTGACCGAAAGGACCCGTATCGCATGTCTCCAGTTTGAGGCAGTCACTGCCGTCGGGGCCTCCACCCATAACAGGCGTAGAAGGATAGTCCATCGGCTTGGCCGACGATTTACTGATTTTAAAGCCTGGATTTCCGTTCTTCCATGTGCCATCCGTAAAGATTTCCGGAGCAGTCCAAACGTAATATTTCCCGCCCGGTTCAAGTGTGTATTCCTCGAAATCTATCTTCAAGTTTCCTTCGCTGGGTTTCTCGCGAACAACGGCTACTGTATAGTCACGGCTCCACACTCTGTCTTCCGACACGATATGAAAGTGACGCACCTTTTCGTCCGAATAGTCAACAGCCGAACCATTGCGGAAGAGTTCGTCTGTTCCATTCTCGTTCTTCAAATAGATGCTGGCACCTTCTGTTACGCGAAGCGTTGTAGGGACATTTTTTACATTCGCATAACTGCGAATAATGAATACGATGTTTGTTTTAGCAGAAATAATCGTCTGCGCCGTATCATAGTCGTGATAAAAAAAGTCGGTTGGCTTGTCGAGATGAAGTGAAATAGATTCGATGTCACACTCTGTGTTTTCCATCTCTTCTTGAATGCACGAAATGAAGAAAAGAGGAAGGGCAGCAAGCACCGCGATAAATGTCTTATTCATGTATGTTTTTTGTGTGTTTTTGATAAAATCGCGGCAAAAGTACAACATTTAATAATAATATAGACGTTTTTTCGGTAAGTTTATCCTTTATTACCCTTATTTTATATCCTCGTTCGGTGTTTTTGCTACCTGTACACTTTATATGATTCGGTAATTACTGTTCAACAACCATTCGTCGGACGACAATGTCCGCAAGCGGTCGGTCGAGCGAATCGGTGGGTACACTCTGTATGTTCTTGACAATAGGCAAACCTTCTATGACTTCGCCAAAAACGGTATATTGTCCATCTAGATGTGGTGTTCCGCCGCGCATAATGTAGTCGTCCAGCATCTGCGACGTAAGTTCTATCCCCTTTTCCTCAAGCATTGACCTCACCTTGCGTATGTCAGAGCCTGCCTGCTTCTTGCCCCACACGATATAGAACTGACAGCCACTACTCTCCATTTCAGGGTTCACATCATCTGGCTCACGTGCTGCTGCAAGCGCACCACGCCAATGGTAGAGATAAGGCAAACAAAACTCCGCAGGTATGGTATAGCCTGTTCCGCCGTCGCCGAGTTGCTTTCCCGGCTCAGCCCCACGGCTATCGGGGTCGCCGCCTTGAATCATAAAATCTTTGATGCAGCGATGGAAGAGCGTTCCGTCGTAGAAGCCCTCTCGAGCTAAACGCAGAAAGTTGTCGCGATGCAAAGGAGTATCGTCGGAAAGAGCAACACGGATATTGCCCATACTCGTTTCTATTCGTACAATACGCCGTTTTTCTTTTTTCCTCTTTCCTTCGACAAAGAGCGTACCAAAACAAAGAAAAGTAGCAACAACAAACAACAATCTATATTTCATAGCCTTTAATTATCTCTGCGACCTCCTTGCCACATTGTTTTACATTATAATATCGCTCTGCCAAAGCACGTCCGCGTTTACCCATTGCCCTTGCTTCATCGGGATGGTCAGTTATGTAAAGCAGCTTCTCTTTCCAGCCTTCGACATCGCCTACTTCTATCCAAAACCCACAACCTTCCGTCTCAATGTCCATCGGCATTTGTGGATTGCGCGTACAAAGGATAGGTAACCCTAAGGCAAGCGCCTCAACAACGGTTGTTAAACCAACTGTGTAGTTACTCCATTGGCAACAAATACACACACATCGACTCTGTGCAACCATCATGGCTATCTCATGAGGGATAAGTCGATTGCCATAATGCAGTTCCACATTGTTCGAAGGACTGAGTGCATCAAAGTATGCTTGCCGTTTCTTTTCGGCAAACAACGTCAAAGGCAAACCCGTTTCCTTGAAAGCGCACAGCAATGTTTCGTAATCACGAAGTTCCTTACCTGTGGAGATAAAAAGCGGGAATCTCTCTTTTCTATCTTTATGGAGGGAGAGGAGTGTGTTGTAATAATCAAGATCTGCCCCCCAGTGTACCATGCTCATTCTGCTTGGGTCTGCTTTCTTCGATAGTAGACTGTCTTGCATGAGTTTCTCGGAGAAGAAAATCATATTGTCCATTCCCCGATAGAAAAGACAAGCCAAAACCTCGCGAAAAGGGTTCTTTGCCTTGACAATAGGCTGATGATGCCAAACGACAATAGGGTGACGATAAAGTCCCAAAGCACGAAGCAAAATGATGGGTTCAATGCCAAATGTATGCGTTGCATAAAGGACATCGTATCGTTTGCGGCAGGTAAGCACTTTCCATGTGGCAACAAGCATATCGCGAAGCCGCTTGTAGGTGTGCTTTTGATGATGCCATATGACATCAATGCCATAGTCCCGCAGTTGTAATGCGCCATAAAGGAAGTGCGAGGAGAACACACCTTCCTTCCATTCACGAACGATGCGTTCTGTGTCTTGTGTATGATAGAAATATACTGTCATTTCATTTCTTCCACCTTCCACTCAGCCAAGGCACACGCTCCACAAAGGGAACGGCAAAATAGCATAGGGTGAAGGAGAGTATAAGGATGATGATAAGATCAGGTATGCTCTTGCTTATGTTGTGGCCAAGCAGTTTGCAAACGTGAACATAACTTAGTATTATTGGGTTGTGCATGACAAAGAAGACCATGCTGTGTTCGCCGATGAAGTTAATCAAAGGCAAACGGGGTATTGGCAACGAGAACAGGATGCCCGAGATGCCCAACAAAGAAAGGGGTATAATGAGGAGTACATTCCAGAAGGAACCTGTCCAGTGGTTCGTTTTCATCTCATACTCGGCATGAAGGAAGATGTTGGCAAGAACGAAGCCAAGAAAAAGCAAAACACTGACGAGGAGGGCCTTATGTTTTGTCAGTCTATCGAGAATCTGGTGCCACATCTTTCCCAAATAGAAGAAGAAAATGCCACAAAAGACATTATTCAAATAGAACCACAAAGGGTTTCCATGCAAGAACAGCCAATAACCGACAGCAGGAAAGAGCAGTACAACCCAATGCAGATAACGTATCCGTTCGATGAAATGCATCAAAACATAGGTTGCAAAGAAAGAAAGTAGGAACCAAAGCGGACTGTTGCCAAAGGTAAGACCGTTTACTAACCAACGAAAATTACAAAATACAGCAACGGCTTTGGCTGGTCCTTCCGGATAGAGACAAAACCAGCCGATTGCCATAAATCCTCCTATGATACCCCACGAAAGGTAGGGCACAAAGAGACGGCGGAAACGATCTTTGAGGTAAGGTAGTGTTTCGCAGGTAATACCCTTATTGAAATAGCCTGCCTTAAAGAAAAAGAAACTCATGAAAAAGAATGTCCAAGCCATCGTTTCCTTCCACCATGTTGTTCCGCGAAGTTGCGTCTGGCAGATGGCATGAAGCGTCACCATTCGGAGGATGCACAGTCCGCAAAGCAAGTCGAAGGCATTGTTACGCTGCTTCATCTTCACGCTTCTTAAGTATATATTGTATTGTTTCGCGCATTATCTTTGCACCGCTCAGCCACACGATGCCGGCATAGAGCAAGGCGGCGATTAAGACACGGCAGACAAGAAGTAGCCACAAGTTCGTGATGCCATTGGTCAGCCACCATGTCAAAGCAAGTACTGCCAGTGTAAAGACGAGGAAAGGTACGACATCACGCAAGGCGTCTGCAAATGTTAGTCCTGTCAGTCGCCAAGCCCACCACTGCCAGATTGAGAGCCACAAGATGTTGAGTACCACAAAATAGACAACCATTGGGAGCATGCCATAAGGGTAAAGCAGTATCAACCCAAGCCAAACGGCAACGCATTGGCCTATTGTACATGCCATATTGACATCGCTTCGTCCTCGACTTATCGTAAGGTTGCTGTAAAGGGTCATTATCGGAACAAATGCTCCATGTATGCACAGCAGCGAGAGTATCAAGGCACTTTCCTCCCACTTTTTGCCTCCCGCGAGCAGGATAAACTCTTTCGACACAAGTCCCAGACCAAACATTGCAGGGAAACTGACAAAGCAGACAAAGCGCAGCATCTTGCGAAACACCTGACGATAACGATTTGTTTCCTCCGCCACCTGTGCAAGTGTGGGCTGTGCCACCCCCGTCACCATTCCGTTGATGGTGCTCGATGCCATGTCGCTCCACTTACGTGCATTTGTGTAAACTCCGGCTGTGTGGTCTCCGAAAAACCTGCCAAGCAAGACAGAGAATGCATGCAGATTGCATATATTCACGATGTTCGTCAACATCAGCTTGCTGCTGAAGCCAAACATCTTCCATGCCGGAGCAAGATTAAACGAGAGCGTTGGTCGCCAAGGCGAGAAGTACCACGCCATGGCTTGAGTGACAAATACAAAGCATACGGCTTGCAGGACGATTGCCCAATGGGCAAATTCATTCACAGCCAGCACTACGCCGACAATTCCGGAAATAAGCATTGCCGTAAGGGAGCAGATGCTTGTTTGCCGCACCATGAGATGTTTGAAAAGATAGGCTCTTTGCACGGTGCCGAGTCCGGAAAGGAGGAAGCCCAAGAAAAGCACACGGGCAAGCGGTATCAACTCGTCATTGCCATAGAAGTCTGCTATCAGAGGCGCACAAAACCACAATAGAATGTAGAGCGAAGCACTGACCAGAAGATTGAACCAAAAGACAGAGTTATACTCCTCCTGTGTTGCTTCACGCCGATTACACAGGGCTGCGATGAACCCGCTTTCCTGCAAAGCGTTCGCAATGGCTGCAAAGATGTTCAGCATTGCCACTTTGCCATAGTCTTCCGGCATAAGAAATTGAAGCAAGACTATGCCGAAGGACGCACCCATCAGTTGCATCAATCCGTTGGACAGCCCGCCCCAAAGCATTCCGTCCGCAGTCCTTTCCTTCAATGACTTCTGTTCCATTTGCTCTGCAAAGGTAAGAAGTTTTTAAGGATTTTATCCCAAAGACACAAAAGGAATGTTAAATAACTCCGCCAAAACGCATGAAAATTTGTGCAGACAAAGAATAATATCTACTTTTGTATTGAATTTAGACTATCAGTATAACAGATAAAACAAAATTTGGCAATTATGGAAAACCGTGAATTCAATTATCGGAATTATTCTGCAGGACAGCAATTGGAAATGTCGCAGGCATTCCCTGTCCTCATGCGAAAAGTATATGTTTGGATGACACTGGCTCTTGCCATTACGGGCATGACTGCCTATTATGTTGCCACAAGCCCGACGATTATAGGAGCGATTCTCTCTAACAGTGTTCTCTTCTATGGGCTGATTATTGCAGAATTCGCGCTTGTTCTCGGGCTCAGTGCTGCCATCAACCGTCTTTCTCTGTTTTCTGCAACTCTGATGTTCATTCTTTATTCCGTTGTCAACGGTGCAACGATGTCGTTCATCTTCCTTCTCTACGAAATGACGTCCATCGCAACCGTCTTTTTCATCACGGCAGGAACCTTTGGCGCAATGGCTGTTGTTGGCTACACAACCAAGAAAGATCTCACCTCGATGGGAAGATTTCTGTTCATGGGCCTCATCGGACTGGTAATCGCATCTTTGGTCAACATCTTCCTTAAAAGCAGCGGAATGACATTGGTGCTGAGCTATGTCGGTGTGATTATCTTTGTAGGACTCACAGCATGGGATTCGCAAAAGATAAAGCACATGCTCATGCAAGCCCCCGACGTCAGTGAAGGCACACAGAAATTAGCGCTTCTTGGAGCGCTGACACTCTATTTGGACTTCATCAACCTGTTCATCTATTTGCTGCGCATCTTTGGAAAAAGAAGATAACAGCTTGCTCTTCCCATTCTGACCTCTTTCCTAAATTGCACAGACAATATTATACATTTGTCAACCATTTTGGCGTTTCCGCTTACATTTTGCTACACCATAAACCAACGCAAAACGGCGCGAAATAGAATAAAATGCGGCAAGTTTACAAACTCTGCATGTATAGTCGGGCGATTTCTCCAGTGAAGTTGTCCGACTATACACGTTAAGTTTGCAATTCATCCACGTTAAAATCGGCAGAAGACCACGCCTAATAATGCCGTTTTACGCGTTAAAATGGGCCATTTTACTTGTCAAAATCAATGAATCGGCACACCTTTTTAAGCTTCGGAATTCGCAATCGTCTGAACTTCAACATGATGCTAAAACATCTTTTCCTTGCGACAAAACACCCCCAAGCACTGCCCGACGATTTTTAAGCGATTCTCGCGAGCCAAAGCAAAAGCAAAAAGAAAGATAATCTGTGTTTTTAGTTACAAAATGTCAATCGTTATATTACAAATTACAACTTGGCAGAAGAAAACACACCAAATGCGATTTCGCCTAAGCACAAAGCCTTTTTGAATAATTTTGAAACTTGAATTTTGTTATTTGAATTAATAGTTGTACCTTTGTGCTCGCAATTACAACATTATGGCAATAAAGTTTCAATATAACAAAACCTCGTTGCAGCAAATAGAAAAAGCTCTCAAGATGCGTCAGCGCACACTGCCCATCATCAAGAGTAAAGAAACAGCACTGCGACTGGAGGTAAAGAAATGTAAAGAAGAAGCCGACGAACTGGAACGCAAACTACAGAGCCAGATCGAAGGCTACGAGAGGATGTACGCCCTCTGGGGCGAGTTCGACACCACACTTGTCAGTTTGGACGACGTGGAACTCAGCGTCAAGAAGATAGCCGGCGTGCGTGTTCCCATATTGAGCAACATCAGCCTGAAGGTGAAACCCTTCGGCTTGTTCAGCGCCCCAAAGTGGTACTTCGACGGCATCAAACTCCTGCAAGGCCTCGCCAAGACTGCCGTTGAACGCGAATTCGTCTTCGCAAAACTGCACCTGCTCGACCATGCACGCAAAAAAACAACGCAAAAAGTAAACCTCTTCGAGAAGGTACAGATACCCGGATACCAAGAGGCAGTACGCAAAATCAAGCGCTTCATGGAAGACGAGGAAAACCTCTCCAAGTCATCACAAAAGATACTCAAGTCACTGCAGGAGAAGAGAAAGGAGGACGTGGCATGATAGAGAAAATGAAAAAGCTCACCTTCCTGGTGACGCAAAAAGAATATGACGGATTTATCGACGGCCTGCGAGAGCAAGGCGTAGTGCATATCCAGCAACTCAAGCAAGGCCAAACAAGTCCTGCCCTGCAAAAAGCCCTCGAAGAAAGACAGCGCTATCAACAAGCCCTCGACTATCTCAAAATCTCACTCAGTGCTTGGGGAAAAGAAACACATGAGACCTCCACACCCGCCAAAGAATGGGAAAACAATCCGGAAGGCTCACTCCTTGACCATATTGAAAAGCTGAAATCGGCTGAACTTTCCATTCGTCATACAATCGACGAGGCAGAGAAAAATATCCAAAAGCTTGAGCCCTGGGGCAACTTCGACTGGGGGAAAATTCAACAACTCCAGCAAGAATCGGGGCTGCAAGTGTATTTCTATGCCTGCGCAGCAAAGTCATTCCAAGCAGAATGGGCAGACAAGTATTTCGCAACACCCATCGACGAATACCGCAAACGCACCTACTTCATGGCATTCTCCGACGTTGAGCCCAACATCAAGGCCGAACGTCTCGAACTGCCGGCAGGTTCGCTCGAACAATATCGCCAAGAGGCAATAGAAGCAAAGAAAGCCCTTCAAGAGAATCACGACCAAATCTGCCAACTGGCTCGTCTGCGTAAAAACGAACTCGAAAAAGGCCTCGAACAGGCTCAAAGCGAAATACAACTGCGACAAGTGGAGCTTTCAGACGAAAGCATTGCCGAAGGTGCAGTACGACTCCTCATTGGCTGGACACTGGAAGAAAAAGCCACGGACATCGCCAAATGGCTCGACGAAAAGCAAGTTTACTACGAACTGGAAGACCCTGCCTACGAGGACGAAGTGCCTGTCAAGATAACCAACGACGGCTACACCCGCCTATTTGAGCCAATCTTGCGCATGTACTCGCTCCCCAACTATCGCGACATCGACCCAAGTCTCTTCTTTGCACCGTTCTTCATGCTCTTCTTCGGACTCTGCCTGGGCGATGGCGGCTATGGACTTATCGTATTGTTGGGTGGCATATACCTCGCTCTGAAAGGCAGCAACGACATCAAAAGTTACGGACGACTCGGCATTTGGCTGGGATTGACGACAACCATTTGCGGTCTGCTGACTGGCACCGTCTTCGGCATCGACCTTACTCAACAGGACTGGGCAATCCTTGCTCCCGTCAAGCCCTACTTCATAAACGACAATGGTATCGGCCCCATCTTCGGCTACTCGCCCATGATGGTAATCTCCGTCATCATCGGCCTTGTACAAGTCCTCTTGGGTATGGTACTCAAAGGCTGTAAGGCATGGAAGAACTTTGGCTTCGCTTATGCCATCGGAACCTTCTCATGGGTGATTGCTCTGCTCGCTGCTATCGTTCTCTTTGGCTTACCCGCTTGCGGAATCATGCTGCCACAAGGACTGATTTATGCGCTCTATGGCATCATCGCTCTCAGTGTCGTCGGTATATTCCTATATAATAATCCGTCCGCATACAAGAATCCCATTCTCGGTCCACTGCTCAACATCGGTGGTGGTGTATGGGAAACCTACGGAATGGCTACCGGTTTGCTTGGCGACTTACTCAGTTACATCCGTCTCTTTGCACTTGGTCTGACAGGTGGTGTGCTCGGCAGCGTGTTCAATGCCCTCGCATACGACATGACATCAAGCCTGCCTTGGTTTGTGCGTTGGCTGCCAATGATACTCATCCTGCTTGCAGGACACGGCATCACCTTTGCGCTGAGCATGATTAGTGCTTTCGTGCATCCAATGCGTCTGACATTTGTTGAATTCTTCAAGAATGCAGACTTCAGTGGTGGCGGCAAGGAATATACACCTTTCAAAAAGTAACACAGAAGGAAATACAAAACATCTAAATAACAAAAAACAAACAAAACATTATGGAAATCTTATTAGCTTATCTGGGCGTTGCACTTTGCGTAGCCCTCTCTGGTATCGGTAGTGCCTATGGCGTAACCATTTGCGGTAATGCTGCTATTGGTGCTTTCAAGAAGAATCCCACTGCAAGTGGTTCTTACATGGGTCTGTCTGCCCTCCCCTCATCACAGGGTCTGTATGGTTTCGTAGGCTTCTTCATGCTCAATGCAAAGGTTACTCCCGACATTGCAATGCCTGCAGCTTGTGCCATCTTCGGTGTAGGTCTTGCTTGCGGCCTTGTAGCCCTCTTCAGTGCTATCCGCCAGGCAAAGGTTTGCGCAAACGGTATCAGCGCGATTGGTGCAGGTCACAACGCCTTCGGTACCACCATGGTGCTCGCCGTATTCCCTGAGCTCTACGCTATCCTTGGCTTGCTCGTGCTCATTCTGACTGCAAACGCACTCTAATTATCACCCTAAAGAATTAAACAATGAAACCTACATTATTCCTCCTTGCTGCAGGTATGGGGAGCCGTTATGGTGGTCTCAAGCAGCTCGACACACTTGGTCCTCAAGGACAAAGCATCATGGATTACAGCATTTATGACGCAATCCAGGCTGGCTTTGGCAAAATTGTATGGGTCATCCGTCGAGACTTTGAAGAGCAGTTCCGCACGCAGATTCTTGCCAAGTACGAAGGTCACGTTCCCTGCGAACTCTGCTTCCAAAGCATCGATGCATTGCCCGAAGGTTTTACTGTTCCAGAAGGTCGCGAAAAACCCTGGGGCACAAACCATGCAGTGCTGATGGGCAAGGATGTCATCAAAGAGCCATTTGCCGTGCTCAACTGTGATGACTTCTATGATCGCGACGCTTTCCGCGTAATGGCTAAATTCCTTAGCGAATTACCAGAAGGCAGCAAAGGCAAATACGCAATGGTAGGCTTCCGCGTTGACAACACATTGAGCGAAAGCGGCACCGTAAGCCGTGGCATTTGCGAAAACGACGAGAAAACACATTTGCTCACAGGTGTTGTTGAACGCACAAAGATAGAACGCCATAATGGTGTCGTACAGTATCTAGACGAGAACAACGAATGGGTAAGCATCCCTGACACTACTCCTGTCAGCATGAACTTCTGGGGCTTCACTCCCGACTACTTCGAACACAGTGAAGCATACTTCAAGGAGTTCCTTGCCGACCCAAAGAACCAGGCTAATCTCAAGAGTGAGTTCTTCATTCCATTGATGGTTGACTACCTCATCAAGAAAGGAGAAGCTACTTGCGAAGTTCTTGACACCACAAGCAAATGGTTCGGTGTTACCTATCCTGAGGATCGTCCAGAGGTGGTTGCAAAACTTGTTGCACTCCACGAAGCAGGACAATATCCCGCACAAATGTTCTAAAAACACATCAAGCCCCCTTCGCGCTTTCGCTTACGAAAACAGAAGGGGGCTTATTATATTCAATAGGACTACACTACCTAACTATTATTCTCCCCCACATGAAGTATCTTCTCTCTATACTGCTATTGTTTATACACCTACTTGGTGTGGTGGCACAAAACAAAATTACCATTGACAACGAAACACGACGCATTCGTGAAGAGTTCCTAGATCGCAAGTTCGGCATTTTCCTTCATTGGGGAATCTACTCCATGTTAGCCGACGGAGAATGGGTGATGCACAATCGCAGTCTCGACCGCAACGAGTATGCAAAACTCGCTGGAGGTTTCTATCCTTCACTCTTCGATGCCCACGAATGGACAAAACTCTTCAAGGAGGCTGGCGCCCAATACGTCACCTTTACCAGCAGACATCATGACGGCTTTTCGATGTGGGCAACAAAGGCAAGCCCTTATAACATCGTTGATGCCACACCCTTCAAACGTGACATCATTGGCGAACTTGCGGAGGCATGTAAAGAGCAGAAGCTCAAACTACAATTCTACTACAGCCACATGGACTGGCAGCGCACGGATTATCCGATGGGAAGATGCAGAAGCTGTCCTCACGATAGTGCCACCACAAATTGGAAGACCTATTTTGCTTTCATGAACAAGCAACTCACAGAACTCCTGACCAATTATGGCCCGATTGGTGCCATTTGGTTCGATGGCATGTGGGACCATCCGGAGAAGGAATTCGACTGGCAACTCGACGAACAGTACGCACTTATCAAGAGTCTGCAACCAACTTGTATGATTGGAAACAACCACCATGGCTCGCCCATCGGGGTTGAAGACTTCCAACTCTTCGAACAAGATCTGCCGGGGCAGAACACTGCAGGATTCTCCGGAGAACAAAAGATTTCACAGCTTCCTTTGGAAACCTGCATGACGATGAACAACACGTGGGGCTACAGCATTACTGACAAGAACTACAAAAGCAGTGAAGACCTCATTCGTCGGCTGGTTACTGCTGCAGGCCTGAATGCTAACTTCCTACTTAATATTGGCCCACGTCCTGACGGGAAACTGCCTGACCAAGCCGTCGAAATACTGAAGCACATAGGAACCTTCATGAAAACGAATGGAGAAACCATCTATGAAACTCGAGGTGGGTGTGTTCCTCCGCAAGCATGGGGCGTTACGACACAAAAAGGCAAGAAACTCTACATACATATACTACACAAAGTTGAGAATAGACAAATCTTTCTTCCCCTTACGACACGGAGTATCACGAAGGTAGTATCATACCACAGCAAGGCGAAGATGAAGATACAACAAGAGGAAGGCGGATACCGTATTTTCCTGCCAGAACTGCCCGACATGGTTGACTTTATCCTCTGTGCCACACTTAAATAATGAACAAGACACTTTTGCTTCTTCCTATTCTTCTGCTTATTGCTTGTACAGCTAAGCAGGAGAAAAATAGTTCCGTTTTGTTTACATCTGATGCGGGAAAGCAGGACACTTTGCCGTATTACGACCTGCATGAGATACAGAGCAGCGGCACTATTATCGCAGGCACACTAAGTGGGCCGGATACATACTACGAGTATCACGGCAAAGAGATGGGGGCACAATTTAAGATTGCAGAAGCATTTGCACAAAGCATCGGGGTAGTTCTCCAAATGGAAATTTCGCCCGACACCACAACATTATTGAATAAACTGAGAGCAGGTGAAATTGACTTCATTGCCCTCGAAATGCCCACATGGCAGACACGCGATGGCGAAAGTCTTTTGAGAAATGCCATTGCCGAGTGGTGGAAACCTAATCGCATTCAGCAGATAAAGAGTTCTGCCAATAATACAACCGTTACCGTCAGACGCCGGATGCGCCCCGTTATGCAAGATATTTCGCACGGTATCATTTCCGCTTACGACAAGTTGTTTCGCAGACATAGTCTTACGGCCGGTTGGGATTGGCGTCTGCTTGCTGCCATGTGCTATCAGGAGTCCGGTTTCGACCCACAAGCCATCTCGTCTGTGGGGGCTGAAGGATTAATGCAGTTAATGCCTTCCACTGCCGAGGCAATGGACGTTCCCATGGATAAACGCTTCGATCCTGAGCATAACATTGCTGCCTCTGCACGATATATCAGAATCGTCAGCCAGTCTTTTTCCGACATCAACAATGCAGAAGAGCGCATCAAATTCACGCTTGGTGCCTACAACGGAGGTGTCGGTCACATTCAAGATGCCCAAACCTTGGCTCGCAAAGCAGGGAAAAACCACCAACTTTGGAACGAAGTCGTACCCTACATTCTACTTCTTTCCGAACCACAATACTACCGAGACCCGGAAGTCCGTTATGGATATATGCGTGGCAGCGAAACGGAAGCCTACGTCCGGCTCATCATTGAACGCTGGAATCAATACCGCGGATATGCTCGTAATCATAGCACAGGCAGTACACCATCGCCTGCAAAAAAGAGCCTGCGGAACGGTAAGTACCAAAGCGTAGTCAAGCCTGCAGAAGAAAGGGTGCCAGAGAACAGACAAAACTAAACACGTTAAGTCGACAAAGTATACACGTTAAGTTGACAAAGTATACACGTTAAGTTGACAAAGTATACACGTTAAGTTGGCAAAGTATACACGTTAAGTTGGACAACTTAACTGGCGTTGTTTAACAACACGTCACAATGGGCACCCAAGAGGAACAAGAAAAACAATTCATTCCTTTGTATTTCGCTCACCTTTTCGTATCTTTGCAAAGCAAAAATACACAAATACTTTTACGACTATGACACGCAGACTCCTTTCCATTTTCTTCACAACGTTCCTTTGCGGCACATTGTGTCTCATGGCTCAAGACTTTGACCCCAAACAAGGTTACAGACTTGAAATAGGCGATGGATTGGCGCTCGACTGCCAAGACGGCACCATTACATTCTCTCCCGTCAACAAGAAAGCGCCCTCACAAGTATGGAACATCGTCAAGTCCGAACGCCAAGGGCACTGGTGTCTCTATAGTCCTGCCAACGAAGTGGCACTCGACAACGGCAACCATGGCGCGAGAGAAGGAGAAGTTCTCACATGGAACCTCGAGCCTGGAAACGCCAACCAACAGTGGCTCATTACAAATAACAACAACGGAACTATCACACTTACTTGCGCTGCAAGCGGTTTGAAACTTGGCTTTAACGATACATGCCAACCAGGCGGACGCGCATGGCAGTTAAAAGCCAACAACGACAGCAACTATGCGCAATGGCAACTCGTGAAAACCAATCTTCACGTAAAGAACCTTACGCAAGCCATTAAGAGCGAGAACGACTGGGAAAACGAAGCCATCTTCGGCATCAACAAAGAGCCCGGACGTGCAACAATGCTCCTCTACGCCAGTGAAAAAGAGATGAAGAGCGATGCTGCATACGACAAGCCCTGGCTTTGGCCAAACAGTTCCCTGCGCATAATGCTCAACGGACAATGGCAATTCAACTGGGTTCCAAAGCCCGAAGATCGCCCCGCCGACTTCTACAAAACCACATTCGACGCTTCCTCATGGAAAACAATCCCAGTCCCCTCCTGCTGGGAAATGCAAGGATATGGCACACCCATCTACACCAACATCACCTATCCCTTCAAGAACCAACCACCATTCATCCGTGGTCAGGAAGGCTACACCGTGCTCAAAGAGCCGAATGCCGTAGGCAGTTACCGCCGCACCATACAAGTCCCCGCCACATGGAGCGACAGAGAAATCTACCTCCACTTCAACGGAGTCTATAGTGCCGCCTATGTTTGGGTGAACGGACAGAAGGTCGGTTACACACAAGGCCCCAACAATGATGCCGAATTCAACGTAACACGTTACCTTACACCCGGCACCGAAAATCTCGTTTGCGTTGAGGTATATCGATGGAGCGACGGTTCGTACATCGAAGACCAAGATATGTTCCGCATGAGCGGCATACATCGTGACGTTTATCTTGAAGCACGACAGAAACTGCACGTACAAGACGTAAAACTCACATCCATGATGGGCGGACGAGGACGCCGAAGCGGAGGCAACGAATTCCGTCGCGCATTCCTTGGCATTGACATTGCTTTACAAAACTATGGCAAAAAAGCAAATGCCCGCATTGATGTCGAACTTGTAAACCCCGCAGGCAAAACCATTCAGACTGCAATCCTGCAAGTCACAAACATAGAAAAAGGTATCAAGTCTAGTCGCCTCAACCTTGAAGTGCCTAATCCTGAACTCTGGACAGCAGAAACGCCTAACCTCTACACCGTAAACATTGCCGTAGGCGGCGACGTTTACACCCAGAAATATGGATTCCGAAAGATTGAAAACCGAGACGGACGCGTATATATCAACGGCAAACGCATCATGTTCAAAGGCGCAAACCGACACGACACACATCCAGTCTATGGCAAAGCCGTCCCCTTGGAAAGCATGATGACAGACATCCTCCTCATGAAACGCAACAATCTCAACACATTGCGTACCAGCCATTACCCGAACGATCCACGCATGTATGCACTATGCGACTACTACGGCATCTACACAATGGACGAAGCAGATGTAGAATGCCACGGCAACCATCGCCTTAGCCGCAACCCCAGCTGGCAGGCACAATACGTCGACCGCCAAGTACGCATGGTACTTCGCGACCGCAACCATCCTTGCGTCATCTTCTGGAGCATGGGTAACGAATGCGGTGGTGGCGAAAATTTCGTTGCCTGCAAGAAGGCTATCCAAGAATTGGACGACAGACTCATACACTACGAAGGCATGAACGAAGTTGCCGACATGGACAGCCGCATGTACCCGCAACTATACAATATGATGAGACAAGACCAGGAAGCCGACAAACAAGGTCGTCCTTTCTTCCTCTGCGAATACGCTCATGCCATGGGTAACGCTATTGGAAATCTGCAAGAGTATTGGGACTACATTGAGTTCGAAAGCCGTCGCATGATAGGTGGCTGCATTTGGGACTGGGTGGACCAAAGTCTATGCAAGTGGGGCGAACCACAAAGCAACAAGTATTACGGCGGCGGATTCGGAGACTACCCTACCGACAAAGATTTCTGTTGCAACGGCATCATCACTTCCGACCGACACGTTACACCAAAGCTTCTGGAAGTAAAGAAAGTCTATCAGTATGTTGACTTCAAGTTGACAGCAGATCGCCAAATACGTATCCGCAATCGTTACTGTTTCACACCACTCAGCAACTTCACTTTCCATTATAGTCTGCTTCGTGATGGCCGAATGATAAAGGGCGGCACCACCTCCTTACCTAATGTTCAACCAGGAGACAGCTGCTTCATTGATATTCCCTGCGAAATTCCCACAACAGACGGACTCTATCACCTCAATCTGTCGCTGCAACTCAAGGACGCAACAAACTGGGCAGAAGCAGGACACGAAGTTGCAAGAGAACAAATAGAGTTAAGAACAAACTCCAAAGCATGGTCACTGGGTGAGGCCGTTGCACAGGATGTCAAAACAGAAGAGACAACCGACCGCATCAATGTATCAGGCAAAACATGGAGTTTTGGCATCAACAAGCAAACCGGAGCCATTGTTGACCTCACATACAATGGCAAACAGATGGTTGCACAAGGCGACAATTTCCTCTTCAACGGATATAGAAGCATCAATAACGACCGCATTGGCAATCTGAACATCCAACGAGCAAATACAGACGTGAAACTTGTAAGCAAAGATGGCATTCCAAGCATCAAAGTTGCACAAACAGTCCTGGGCGGCAGAGATGGACGCTCAAAAGTTAACGTAGAGATGGAGTACTCCTTCAACGACAACGGTGCAATCTATGTAACAACAAAATTCACCAACGACACCAACGAAGACTTCCGCAGACTGGGACTGCAAGCATTCCTTGATAAGAGTTTGGAAAATGTCGAATGGCTGGGAAGAGGTCCTCATGAGAATTATCCCGACCGCAAAACTTCTGCATTCATTGGTGTATGGAATACAACCGTCAATGCTATGGCTGAAGAATACGCAAAGCCTCAAAGTATGGGCGAGCGTTGCGACGTAACCTGGCTTAAACTTACTGACAACAAAGGCAAAGGACTCTATATCCGAGATTTAACCGACACATTTATGTTCAGCACACAACATTATACAGACGAAGACTTGTGGCAAACAAAATACATACACGAGCTGAAAAATATCCGCAGACCAGAAGTTGTGCTTCACATAGATGTTGCTATGCGCGGTCTTGGCAACGCAAGTTGCGGACCTGGCCCTCTGCCTAAATACGAAATGCCTAAGAAGTCTTTTACTTCAAATTTTGTTATCATGCCTGCTAAATAGCACCACAATGAAACAGGAAGAACTATCACTCGAAGAACAGGTTGAGCGCATCCGGAAGAAACGTGCAAAACAATTTGATAAAACAAAAATAAGGGTTGCACTTAATGTTCTGTTTCTACTCTTGGCTGCCATAGGACTTGCCATGTACTTTTTCTTCGACACAAATAATGTAACAGCACTCCTTGTTATTGCATTCGGTATGTTATTCAAAGTGGTTGAATTCATACTTCGCCTCTTTTAAACGATGAATAGGACAACATACATACAACTATTCTTACTCCTCGCTTTGTGGTGGGGGGGCTGTAGTCAATGGTCTTTAGTTCTGGCACAAGCACACCGCGTCAACCAGGACGGAAGTAATACCACTCTGTACGATGACGGCGACAGCTATATCCTGGCACCAGAACATGGCACTTATGTTGATGGCGCAGGCAACCGTACAACTTGGGGACGAGACACAACAAGGTTCAAGAGCAAGAAGAATATTCCCATTGGGCAATATCAGTGGGTTCTGGAACCCCGTCTTGGAACTATTATCGATGCAGAGAACAACGATACCGTAGTACATGACTTCTACAAATGGAATGCCACAGATGGTTATACTGGCGAGTACAACTACCTTGCCAACATCGGTTCTCCTCGTTTGAGTCGTCTCTATTTCAACCGGAATAACACCTCCGACGAATTTCTTTTCCTTCAGCCATTCAGTTTCTTTCGTGGCTCACTGCAAAACTTTCGCTTCACTAACACAAAGAGTCCCATTACGAACCTTGCATATCACTCATGCGGCAACCGACAAACAGGCGAAGACCGTGTCAGAGGTTATTTTGCCACAAATATCAATAAGCGGGCTGGACTTGGCTTCAAGATTGACTACAGCTATGGCATTGGCTACTACTATGCCCAACCAAACAGCATGTTTGGAAGCACCTTCTATGGTTATTACCGAGGCGACCGTTACAACCTTCACGCATATATAGGCATCAATCACATGAAGATGGGTGAAAACGGTGGTATCGAAGATGACCGGTACATTGAAGACCCTTTGGCCTTCGGGCAGGAATACACATCAGGAAACATTCCCACGATGCTTAGCCAAACATGGAACCGCAATCATGAACAACACGCATATCTCACTCATCGCTATAATGTTGGTTTCTCCAGAACGATAGAGGTGCCTGACTCGCTGAAACCCACTCCCCCATCGGCATCGGCACTCATCTCCAACCTTCCGGATAGTATTCAAACAATACTCCGACAAGATTCTGTGATGCGTAAGCTTACCGTCGACTCGCTCCTGCAAGTTTGGAACGATACGCTTACGGTTCCCTCTGAGTTTGTTCCTGTAACAAGCTTTATTCACACCTTCGAGATGAGTAATCTCAAACACGAATATCTGTCGCACAATACAACCCAGAACTACTACACCCACAATTACTACGGAGACACAAACGAAATGTCAGACCTGACACGAGCACTCTCCGTTCGTAACACCTTTGGCGTGGCTTTGCGCGAAGGGTTTAATAAATGGGCTAAAATGGGCATTACGCTGTTTGGCACACACAAGTTGCGTTCTTATAAGTTGATGGATGGCCTCAACGGAATGATGCCTTATACGGAACACGACATCTCTGTGGGCGGCGAATTGGCTCGCACGCAAGGTTCGCGCTTCAATTATAATGCTTCGGGAGAAGTATGGCTCATTGGAGAACATGTTGGCGATTTGAATATTGACGGAAAGACAGACTTGAACATTCGCCTTGGCAAACGCGACACTCTCGTTGCCAATCTGCATGCTGGTTTCATGCATCGCAAACCGACATTCTTCTTCAGACACTTCCACTCACAAAGCACATGGTGGGACAATTATGACCTCAGCCGTGAAGTTCGCTTCAAAGTCGATGGCACGCTGCGTCTTAAGAAGTTAGGAACAAAACTGCAAGTAGGATTTGAAAATGTGTCTAACTACACATACTTCGGCATGCAAAACACCCTGCTCAAAGGGAAAGATGCAGAATCTGTTATACCCACAGATTTCAGCCATGCAGTAGGTGTAATGCAAGCAGACAACGTGCAAGTCTTCGGAGCGAGTCTTTCGCAGGACCTTAAGTGGAAGATTGTGCATTGGGACAATAGAATCAGCTATCAAATGAGCAGCAACCAAGACGTTCTTCCGCTGCCAACTGTAGACATCTACACGAATCTATACTTGCTGTTCCGCATAGCAAAAGTGATGCGTGTGCAGTTAGGAGCCGACATGCGTTTCTTCACTTCATACTATGCTCCCGACTATAGTCCCGCCATTCAACAGTTTGCTGTTCAAGACACCAACCACGAACGTGTAGAGATTGGCAACTACCCCATCATCGGTGCCTATGCCAACCTGCATCTTAAACGTTGTCGCATATATGTATCTGCACGACATGTCAATGCTGGCTCCGGTCATTCGTTCCTTGTACCACACTATCCCATCAACCCAATGACCATACATTTTGGTCTTAGCTGGAACTTCTTCAATTAAAATGTCTCAACCAATATATAAAGAAATACGCTGGGGATTCATCGGATGCGGTGAAGTCACAGAAAAGAAGAGTGGTCCGGCATTTAACCAAGTGCCTGGTTCACGCATACAAGCCGTAATGAGCCGAAGCAAGGAGAAAGCAAGTTCGTACGCAGAACGACACAACATTCCACGCTGGTACACAGATGCACAACAACTCATTAACGACCCTGATGTGAATGCCGTCTACATTGCAACGCCTCCTTCTTCGCATGCCACATATGCTATTATGGCAATGAAAGCGGGGAAACCTGTCTATGTGGAGAAACCTTTGGCAAGCAGTTACATCGACTGTCAACGCATCAATCGTATCAGCGAGCAGACTCGCGTCCCATGCTTTGTGGCATATTATCGACGAAAACTGCCATACTTCCTGAAGGTCAAAGAATTGGTTGAGAGCGGAGTCATTGGCAAAGTAACTTCCGTACAAATACGCTTTGCCTGTCCGCCACGGCTGCTCGACTATAACAGCACCGCACTGCCTTGGCGAGTGCAACGCGACATTGCTGGCGGAGGCTATTTCTACGACCTTGCTCCACACCAGATTGATTTGCTGCAAGAAATCTTTGGGCCAATTGTACGGGCAAAAGGTTTTAGCAGCAATCGTGGCAAACTCTACGAGACTGAAGACACTGTGAGTGCAGCCTTCCAGTTTGCCGACGGGCTACCCGGAAGTGGCTCATGGTGTTTTGTCAGCCACGAGAGTGCTCGCACTGACCGCATCGAACTGATCGGAGAACACGGACAACTTTGTTTTTCCGTCTTTACTTATGAACCCATCGTGCTACGCACGGAACAAGGGAGACAAGAGTTACACGTAGAAAATCCAGAATACGTCCAACTGCCACTCATCCGTAGCGTTGTTGAACACCTGCAACATCATGGCATCTGCACCGCCGACAGCATCAGTGCCACCAGTGTCAATTGGGTAATGGACCGTATCCTCGGAAAGATTTAATTCGGGGAATTATTTTCCAAACATTTGCACAAGGAGGAAAGTTCCTCAAGCACACTCGTCCTTTCGCCCCGAAGGACGCGTCCATTTTGCCAAGTGGACTGCAGGATGATTGAATTACCGTTTGTTTCCCACTTTCATCAGCATAATGCCGATGACTATCCAAACGATTTCGCGAACACGACAGATAATGCTCACGAAGAGTCCTTGAGCCGCTGTCAAGCCAAGAGCTGCTGTGGAAAGTGCAAAGCCACCTTCTTGTACGCCTAACTGCATCGGCAGGAATCCAATCAGGTTTGCAAAAAGTGTCGTGAGAGATACAATGAGGATGGAATGCATATATGTAAGCATAATGCCATCGAAACCTCCGCCTCCGTCAATACCAAAGAGCAACAGCATGAACAATACTTCCGCACTTTGGACAACCCTCGCAAAATATTCGAGCAGCAATGCTACATAGAAGTTGCGACGGCTTTGTTGATGCAGGGCAGCTATCTGCTCGTCGACCTTATGCAACGACTCGGCATGGGCTGCAAGAAAGCGTTGGCTCCAACCTTTAAGTCCGGGCAGATGTCCTATCCAACGAATGGCTCTTACGACAAGACCATATCGGTATCCTCTTGAAAAGAGGTAGAATGCTATCAGACAGAATACGACAATCACACCGAGCACGATGCAGACCGTTGTGTTAAGACTGCATGCCTCGTCGCCTGCCAGAGCAAGTATAAGGTAGAAAAACACTGTGGAAAACCAAAACCAGAAGTGCGAAAACATGTGCATCATGGCATATAGTATGACGGAAGACGTTGCATGCTGTTTGGAGATATCCTTGCTTAACTCCATGATGCGGTATGGTTCTCCGCCCAAACCTCCGACGGGTGTGGCATAGTTTAAGGCATAGCCTGTAATAGTCAATTTGAAGATGCGCCAGAAACCTACGTGCTCGTCGGGATCGGTATTGCCCTTGATAATCGCCATCCAGGCTAAAGCATTAAGGCCATAAATGACTATCCAAATGCCTATAATGGGTATCAGCCAATAGCCGGCACGGCAAATGTGGTCCCACAACTCTACGAAGCTGACGTCGAAGGTGAATAGCATCACCACTACAACGACAAGACCAAGTACGAAAAATATGTTATTCAGGCTCCACTTCATACGCTGGCTTTTACCTTATTTGCCACCCTTCGGCAGAAAGCCTCATGGCGACGGTTGATGTAGTATGCCAGAAGTCCCATGAAAACTATCTCGAAAATAGTGTTTGCCATCGGCAAATCTACAAGGCAGAAGAAGAAGAACATGCCTGAACGGAAGTTGAAGGTAAGCATTGCGTTCAAGGGCATGATGGCTTTCGACTCGCGATGGAGTTCTGCGCGTATCTCTTCGGGCATATTACCGGCATTGCCATACTTCTCGCGCAAAGTATTCAAGAGGTTCTGGAACTCCGGTGTCACCTTCTCCTGCTTGCGCGTATAGTTTATGTATGTCTTGAGGAAAGACTTCCAGAGGCGATTGCCTTTGCTTGGTGTCTCGTCATATACTTTCTGCTGTTGCACAGAAGAATCGAGTTCGCATCCGTTTTCTCCTTTCAAAAGGAACAGATGAATCTGGATATAATAGTCGGCCAAACGCTGCTGGCCACCCATGCCGACGAATCCGGAATAAAGTGTCAGGGCAACGGCTATTGCAGTGGCAATGAGAGCGTTCTCTTCTGTGTCGGGGATGCCAAACCAACCAAACTCCAAAGAATGGTGGTTATAGAAGCGCACCATCAAGAGGACATAGATGGGGATGAACCAGACAAAACCGGCCACACCGTCGAGTATTCTGCCCAATCGGCTTTTCTTTCCTGTCATTCGGGCAAGTTGTCCGTCGGTACAGTCGAAGATATCAGCCTGGCAGAGCAACAAGATGCCGATGATGTTGAGAAGAAGTCCGTTCCATCCCTCGTAGTAGAAACTGCCGTGCATGAAGAACACACTGGCTGCCGCACCGATGAACATCGAGATGATGGTAACGGTGTTCGGATGGATGTCGAACTTTGCAAAAAATAAAGCCCACAGATAACTGAGTGGGCGTACTACACGATAATCAAGCCAGTCTTCTGTCTCAGAAGATTTCAATGTTGCCTGAACTTTCTTCTTTAAGTCTTTAATCATTTTCCTTTTCTTTGACTTTGAAATCACCTCTACAAGGAGAGCCCCGAAACCTTACACGTTAAGTCGTCAAACTATACACGTTAAGTTGACGATTTTAACACGTTAAGTTTGCCATTTAAACAGGCATAGTTTCCAGAATCGACTTGTGTCGGGGAAAATCCTCGCACACAGCCCGAACAATCCTCCCTCGAAGGGGTCCTTCATTCGGGCTGCAAAAGTACAACATCTTTTGCAATTATGCCACTTCTCACCCCTTTTTTTTCCTTTTACTTTGCGGTTTGGGATAAATGTCGTAACTTTGCACGTAAATAAAAACAAAAGAAGATAATGAACTATCTTGACAGAAACGAATTCAACTTTGAGCCTTCCGAGAAAGTCACCGAAGCCATAAAGAACTTCGACCCCCGCACCCTCTGCTTCTACACCCGCATCTATGATGAGGGAAAGAAGAGTGTTGTCAGTGTCCGACTGAGTGAAATCTACGGCGTCCCCGAAGAGCAAGTACTGTTGGGCTACGGTGGTGAGGAGATGCTCAAGAACGCCATCCACTATTTCCTTATGGAGGGCAACAACAAGACCATCCTTATTCCCGAGTTCTCGTGGTGGTACTATAACCGTGTTGCCGGCGAGTGTGGCGGCTCGTTCGAAATGTATCCTCTCTACGAGACAGGCGACACCTTCGCCTACAATGTTGATGAAGTCATCGAATACACCAATCGCATTCACCCCCGAATGTTGCTTCTCGCTTCGCCCAACAACCCTACTGGCAACAGCCTTACGAGCGAAGAAATCGGCCGAATCATGGAGAATATCCCCGCCGACACAATGGTTCTCGTGGACGAAGCATATGCATCCTTCATCACAACGGATGTGGACTACATCGCTCCACTCGTGAACAAATACAAAAACCTCATCATTTCTCGCACACTCTCCAAGTTCTACGGACTGCCCGGTCTGCGTGTAGGTTTTGCCTTCATCGGTGCCGGCCACGACCAGTTCCTCAGTTATTGCAACAAGTATCTTGGTTACAATCGCTTCTCCGAGGCTGTTGCTCTTGCTGCTCTTGAGAGCGACGAGCACTATCGCCACGTGGCAGACGAAATGGATTGGGGGCGTAAACTCTTCAAGTCAGAACTGGGCGACAAACCCGGCTTCAAGGTTTACAAGAGCGTTGCCAACTTCATTCTCATCAAATATCCGACTTCCATCAAGGAAAAGCTGCAGCAAGCCCTTGCCTCGCAGAACTACAAGATTAAGTTCATGACCGACAAAGGTCTGGAAGACTGCCTGCGCATCACCCTCGGACGTCGTGAGCAGATACAAACCGTGGTTGACACCATCAAGAACTGTCTCTAAGAGATGAAAGCCATCATTCTCGCTGCGGGCACCGCTTCGCGCCTTCGCCCGCTCACTCTCCACACGCCAAAGTGCCTGCTCAAGGTAGGCGAACGCACCTTGTTGCAACGCTCAATGGATGCCATCATCAAGGCCGGTGTCCGCGAGTTCGTCATCGTAACGGGCTATCTGCACGAGAAAATCGAAAACTTTGTGCAGGAAACCTACGGCGACAGCATCAGCGTTTGCTTCATCCACAATAAGGATTACGAGACAACCAACAACATCTATTCCCTCTGGCTGGCACGCCCCAAGGCAGAAGGGGAAGAGGTTCTGCTGCTGGACAGCGACCTTCTCTACGATGGGCAAATCGTAGAGAAAGTTCTCGAAGACTGCCATGAGAATGTTCTCACCTTGATTCGTCACGAACTTGGCGAAGAGGAGATGAAGGTTGTAATGGACGAAAATGGTGCCATCACCGAGATAAGCAAGACCTGCGACCCAGCCTCTGCTGCTGGCGAGAGCCTCGGCATCGAACGCATGGGCAAGGCGTACACGACGGCTCTCTACAAGGAGTTGGACGGTATGATGAACCAGGAACACCTCGAAAACACGTTCTACGAGTTGGCCTTCCTGCGCCTCATTGCCAAAGGAAGCACCTTCAGCGTTCTCGATGTTACAGACCTCTTCTCATGCGAGCTCGATACAATCGAAGACTTCGAGAATGCCAAGCAACGCATTCCGGCACATCTCTACTAAACAAGGAATACACTCCCAATACATTCAACTGGGATATATAAAAATAATGGTACACCATTATTGACAAATAGGTTAATCATTACGGACATAATGATTAACCTATTTTGCTATAAAGGCAGTAGATGTTTTCTGGGAGGCTGGATTAAGGCTGAGAATTGAACAGCATCTTCTTACCATCCTTTATGTAAATGGTTCCGCTCTTCAACTGAGATTCATTGTCATAGCGACGACCTTGAAGGTCATAGATGAAAGACGGAGAACTACCGGGAGTATGAGTAACAGTCTCAATGCCGGTCATGTGTCCGCTGGGCGGCAAGGCAAGGAAGTGGCCGGGGTTGATGTATAATTTGTGCGTGCCCAGCAAAGTCCCCTCCGGCGACCACTGATAAAGGTCTCCAGAACCTGTGTAATAACCGGCATCGGTGGCATACATGTAGCCTGTATATGGGTTGACATAGATGCCATAAGGTTGCGTCATACCCATAATATCGTTCCTCATCGTTCCCGGCAAAGTCTCCCAAATTCCACTTGCACCTTGCGTCGCCATCACAGTTTGCGGGTCTATGGTGAGAGACACAAAATCATATCCGCCCGTCATAAAGGAATACGCAGAACCTACGACAAGGAATTTCCCGTCCAATGTTGTTGTGTTGTAAGTGGCAGGATAGTCAAACACCACAAAACAATGTTCGCCATTGAGGGCTTTCTCACAATCAAAAATCAGACCACAGGGAGGCACTTCGTAGTAATCGCCAGGCGAGTTGATACACAAATAACGACCACTTTGCGACACCTTACCATAGAGATTGGGGATTCCCGTGTCCACATTCTTCACAAGAGTCAGTGTGGAAGCATCGACAATGCTCACCGTTCTCTCATAATCGTGGTCCTCTCCCACGCCAGAGTATCCCCCCGAATTAGGAACAAAAAGGTAACCCTTGTATAAAGCTATGCCCTCTGGCTCGTAGCCCACCTCGCATGTGGCAACAACCTTGAAGCTGTTGATGTCAATCTTTGCCACAAAACCCTTCTCGAAGTACACCGTTCCGTTGGCCGTCTCACACTCATGTCCGTAACTCGACACATAAACAAACTTGCCATCAGTGCATAGTTTACGGTTATTAGGAATGCCTTCGATGGTTGCAACTGCCGTTCCGTCGGGACGAATGAACTGGATGATGTTCGACCAGTTTACATTTACCGCAATGAGATTATCGTTCACCTGAACAATATCACTGGGAGTATCGCCAAGTTTATAACCATTCTTGTCGCGAAACCACTGGTTGCTTACCACCTTGCCGTCCTCGAAATAACTGATTCTTCCATTGTCGGACTGCCAAAGACCTTCGTTCAAAATAATAATCTTCTCTTGCGCACATACATTATTATATATGTGCATTGCAAACATCACTAGGAATGTTAAATATTTCTTCATATCCCAAAAGTTAAAGTTAGTTTATAATTTCTGCCCGGCATGGGATAGCGAGGCAGGTGTTCATACTGCATGTCGAGTACATCACAAACCTCCAGACAAAGACCTACCGAAGCCTTTCGGATGTTGTGAGTATAGGAAAGTTTCATATCAATGTTGTGGTAAGGCTCGAGAATGTCCTCCGGATCTGCCATGCTCCACATTCTTTCTCCCACATAAAGGTAAGAGGTTGTAAACTGAAGCGTACGCCAGGCTGCAATACCCGTGATGCCTGTGGAGAATGTTGGCGAGTAACATATGGGCTTATCGTATACCTCTTCGTCCTCCGGGTCTGTCCTATCCACATCTCTTTGCCATGTGAACGACGAAAGCAGGGAGAAGTGCCACAGCTGTTTACTGTAGTGTCCTTTGAGAGTTGCATTGAGTCCTCGGCAGAATGTCTCACCATAGTTCATCATCGACCATGTGTAGGTGCCCTTCAACGGCAGGCAGACTATGCGGTTCTGCACCTTGTTCTGATAGATATCTGCCTGCATATCGACCGCCCATTGCTTTTTGCTCCAATGGTATTCTAAGCCCAAATTGAACTGTTTGGTGTACTCTGGCTTCAGGTTTCTATTGCCTACCTGGGTATAATAGAGGTCGTTGAGTGTGGGCACACGAAAGATTTCCTTGTACCAGGCGCGTGCCGTAAGTCCTCGGAAGGTATATGCCAACGAAGCAGATGGTGTCCATTTGTAGAGCGGTTCGGCAGCTCCTGCACGGGTAAAGGTCCAGTCTATGTAGCGTTGGTGCAGTGCTGATGCGGCTACTTGTATGCCCTTCCAGTTCAGTTGCGTGGCAAGAACGACTTTCTGGTCCACTCGTTCTACGTCGTCGAAGCGTTTCAGGTCTGCTCGAAGCAAACTGTATCTGAAGTCGTAGCTTGATGATATGGAGAGCCAGGACCATGGCATGTAGGCTGCACAGATAGCACCATATGCATCCTGCTGCCTGTAATGATTGTCCACTCTGGCTGTGTTTTGGTTCTCCGGGTACTTGGTGTTGTAGCGCAGATACTCGTTGGCGTATTTGGCATTGACTTTGAAGAGAAGTTTATCGAAGAAGCGGTCTTGATAACTTGCTTGTGCAAAGAAGTCGCGATCCCATTCGCGTCCGATGTTTGTGTACTTGTCGCTCAGCCGTCTTACTATGCCTCCCGGGCAGCCTCGCTCGGAGTCGTAATAATATATGTGTGAGGAGAACCCTCCCTTGAACAAGGCTGCTTCCACTCGTCCGTAACGTATGTCGCTGTTTGTTCTGCGTCCTACGGTATCTTCGTACTCCGAGTGGTATCGGAAGGGGTAGTTTCCTTTTGATGTGTTGTACTCTCCGTCGATGAATCCTTGCCATCCCTTCCAGTTGAACTGTGCGTTCATCTTTGCCATCCAGGTGGAGAAGGAGCCGTTTCGCAGTTGTATTGAGATGGAATCGTTTGTGGGTCGTTTGGTTTGCAGGTAGACTGTTGCGCCGGATGCATATTCGCTTGCCGACTGGCAATAGTCGAGTTTGTTGGCATTGAAGAGCGAGACGGATTCCATGGACGAGAGGGAGAACTTTCCGAGGTCAACGGTTCCGTTTTGGGCGTTGGAGATACGTATGCCATCGATGTAGACTCCTACGTGTTGTGCTCCGAGGGACCGTACGTTGATGGTCTTCAATCCTCCCATTCCGCCATAGTCTTTTATCTGGACGCCTGCAAAGTATTTGAGTGCATCTGCCACGGAGGTGGTGCTGAGGGCTTGCAGGTCGGCACCGCTCAGTGTTTGGGATGTGGCGATGGTACGCACGGGTTGCTTCACTGTCACTGTCACTTCGTGCAGGCTGCGTATGCTGTCCGCCCCAGTAACCTCTATTTTGTTTATCTCCTTGGCTTTTTGATTCTGCGCATTGGCACCTGCTGTCGCAGCAGATGCCAATGCGATAGCCAGAATCGCATGCAGATAGTGTCTTGTCCTTTTACTCATTATTATATTATATTTACGCTTCTTGGTTCCTTTCCTTTCGGGAAGGGATATAATAATTGTTTGAGTCTCCATCGGGGAGAGCAGACAAATAGAGACAGACTCCCTCTATTTGAGAGTGGAGCAGATATGTATGTCCATTGGTTTCCGCTCATCCTTGTCCCGAGGATGCTTGTGTTAGTTTTGCGAAACGGCAGGTTTCCTGGCTCTTGCCCGGCAGCGTGTCTTCCCAGGAAGGTGTCCCAGTGACGTTGGTACGCTGCACGAAAAAGGCAAATACAGTAGCGGGCACTGCTCCGGCATTTCACCGGATTCCCTCTCTACCCTACACCTCGCGAACGAGGTTCGAGTATCACCATTTGCGCTGCAAAGTTACAACTTTTTTTATTCCCCACAAGAAATATGAAGAAGAAATTTGGTGACTTATATCCTTTGGTATGGCCTTGCAAAAAACATCTACTGCCAAGTCGGGCAGAAAGGTTAACCATTCCGGACAACTTGGCGTGCCTAATTGGGAATAATGGTTAACCTTTCTGTAGGACGTTCCACGGGATATGGGAAAAACATGGCTGCCATCATTCGACACCCCGTATAACTGTCTGCTAAAAAAGAACATAAGTCTGCCGAATTACTCAGCAGACTTATGATTGATGCAAATGCCCTGTTTGTACCATTCGAAAAGGCGATGGATGCCTTCGTCTATTTCAATCGTATGATGCCAGCCAAGCCTGTGGAGTTTGCTGACATTGGTGAGCTTCAGCATTGTGCCGTCGGGTTTCGTATCATCCCATAGCAACTGACCTCGGAAACCAATCTCCTCCACAATCTTCTCCGCACATTCCTTAATGCTGAGCTGCTTGCCCGTGCCTACATTGATGTGGCAGTTGCGAATCTCCTTTATGCCATCATGATTGATGCGGAACTCGGTATTCTCCACCACATCCTTCCAATCAACATTGAGCAGGCAGTGAACACTGGCATCGGCCATCTCCTCGCTCCAAAGGAACTCACGCATCGGTGCGCCGGTTCCCCAAAGTGTCACCTTGCCGGGGGCAATGCCATAACTTGCCAAAACCGTAAGAATATCCTGCTCCGACGAGTCGCCATTGACGCGCAACTTCGTCCCCTTCATAGAAACAGGACGTAATGCGATGTCACGACGAACACCTTCCCAGTCGTTATCCTCAAGCAGATGTGCCAGATAGATCTTGCGAATCATGGCAGGCAGCACGTGACTGTTCTCCAGATGGAAGTTGTCATTGGGTCCATAAAGGTTGGTTGGCATCACGGCAATATAGTTAGTACCGTACTGAATATTAAAGCTTTCGCACATCTTCAGACCGGCAATCTTGGCGATGGCATACGGCTCATTAGTGTACTCCAAAGGACTTGTCAGCAGGCAATCCTCAGGCATCGGCTGCGGAGCCTCGCCCGGATAGATGCATGTACTGCCCAGGAAGAGGAGCTTCTTCACGCCGTGCCGCCAGCTCTCGCCAATAACATTCTGCTGTATCTGCAAGTTCTTATAGATGAAGTCCGCTCTGTATTGCAGATTTGCCATAATGCCTCCCACATGAGCAGCAGCAAGAACCACAGCATCAGGCTGTTCCTCGTCGAAGAACTTCTTCACCTGAACAGGGTCAAGAAGGTCGAGCTCCTTATGACTTCTGCCAACCAAATTCTCATACCCCCTTGCCTTAAGGTTGTTCCAAATAGCAGAACCCACCAAACCATGATGGCCTGCTATGTATATTTTGGCATTCTTGTCCATTACTTTACAATGCCCTTTTCAAGATACTCGGCAAGGTTTGTGCGTACCTTTTCTGCAGCCCCTTCGCCAGCAACCTTAGCCATATCATGGTCAACCATCAACTTGACGAGTTGTTCGAACGTCGTCTTTGCGGGGTTCCAACCAAGTTTTGCCTTCGCCTTCGTCGGGTCGCCCCAGAGATTTACTACGTCTGTGGGACGATAGAAGTCCTCGCTCACCTCAACAAGCGTCTTGCCAACCAACTCGGAGGGGCCTTTCACGCAGATACCTTTCTCGTTGACACCTTCCCCTTCAAACTTGAGTTCTATGCCAACATGGCGGAAGGCAAGATCTGTAAACTCACGTACCGAATGCTGAACACCTGTAGCGATAACGAAGTCCTCGGGTGTCTCGTGCTGCAAGATGAGCCACATACATTCCACATAATCCTTGGCATAACCCCAGTCGCGAAGTGAATCGAGGTTGCCCAAATAGAGCTTCTCTTGCTTACCTTGAGCGATGCGAGCTGCGGCAAGAGTAATCTTGCGAGTCACAAAGGTTTCCCCTCTGCGCTCACTCTCATGATTGAAAAGGATGCCAGAGCAGCAGAACATGCCATACGCCTCACGGTATTCCTTCACAATCCAAAAGCCGTAGAGCTTCGCGACGGCATAGGGGCTGTAAGGATGGAAAGGTGTATTCTCGTTCTGCGGCACTTCTTCCACCTTGCCATAAAGCTCTGAAGTCGATGCCTGATAGACCTTACACGTCTTCTCCAGATGGTTGGTTCGTACTGCTTCGAGCACTCTGAGAACGCCCACAGCATCGACATCTGCCGTAAACTCTGGGGCATCGAAGCTGACTTGGACGTGGCTTTGAGCTGCAAGATTGTATATCTCTGTAGGTTGCACCAAGCCGACTAACTTGACGAGGGACATCGAGTCGCTCATGTCGGCATAGTGAAGATGGAAATGCGGCTTGCCTTCCAGGTGAGCAATGCGTTCGCGAAAGTCAACTGAGGAGCGGCGAATGATGCCATGCACCTCGTAACCTTTCTCCAATAGAAACTCGCTCAGATATGAGCCGTCCTGTCCTGTAATGCCCGTTATCAGGGCAACTTTTCTATCCATTGCTTTGTAGTTTATTTGTTTTCACTAAATTGTTTGATGCGTTGCTCATCGGAAAGACGGCAGATGAGCAGTGTGTCGTCGCACTCTGCCACGATGTAACCGTCCAGACCCTGCACCACGACGCGCTTTTCCTGCGTTGCATGAACAATGCAATTCGTGGTTTCATAGACGTCTATATTGTCGCCGATGAGTGCGTTGCCATAGATGTCACGTTCGGAATTATCGCGAAGTGAGCCCCAAGTGCCAAGGTCGCTCCATCCGAAGCTTGCGGGGAAGACATAAATCTCCTCGGCTTTCTCCATAATGGCATAGTCTATAGAAATGTTTTCGCACTGCGGGAACACCTTATTAATTGCTTCTTGTTCTTTTTCTGTGCCATATATTGGCAGCAAATCTTCGAATATTTTCGAAAGAGTTGGCTGATAAACGCGCAAAGCATTTGCTATGGTAGCAACATTCCATATGAAGATTCCGGCATTCCAAAAGAAATTATTCTTCTGAATATACCGTTTGGCTGTATCAATGTCGGGTTTCTCCTTGAACGAATCCACGCGGAAGATCTCCTTGTTTCTTGCTGTAGAATAGGAAAGATCTGCTTGGATGTAGCCATACCCCGTTTCGGGGCGATTGGGTTTCATGCCGATAGTGACCATTGCATCTGACTCGGACACGAATTTCAAACATGATTTAATGACACGTTGATATTCTGCGGTGTCCATCACAATGGCATCGCTTGGTGTCACTACGATATTGGCCTTCGGGTCGAGAGCCTTGATACGCCAGCTGGCGTATGCAATGCAAGGAGCTGTATTCCTGCGACAAGGCTCCAGCAAAATATGGTTTTCTGGAATTTCCGGCAGTTGTTCGCGCACAACTTCGGCGTAATTTGCAGAGGTAACCACCCATACATTCTGAGCAGAAACAACGTGTTTGAAACGGTCGTATGTCAATTGAATAAGTGTCCGACCACAGCCCATCACATCGACAAACTGCTTAGGCTTCTGCGGAGTGCTCATCGGCCAAAAGCGACTACCCACGCCGCCTGCCATTATTACCAAATGATTATGTGCTTCCATTGGCAAAGCATTTTTATGAAATATTTAGCTGCAAAGATAGCATTTTCCCCGTAAACAGACAAAGAAAAAAGGGAAAATTGTGCGCAAAAACAAGGAAACAATGACATTCTCAACGACGCATGAGAAACATGGGCAGAAGGCATTGAAAAACATGGCACACCTTTCTTGCCAACAAGGCACGTTAAGTCGGGCAACTAGGCACGCCTAATTGGCCAACAAGGCACACCTATTTTTTCAACAAGGCAGGCGATGTTTCATCTGCCTGCATATGAGAGGCTTCAATTCTCTATTCCGAGGATGGAAAAAGGCGTCGTGTAAGTAGAACGGATGCGCCAGGCCTCCGGGTAAAGATTATTGATGCGAGAGCCAACGCACTTGCCCTGACCGAGTATAAGATTACGATAGCGCAGCGTCACCATCCCCCTTGGTGCCTCAACGCGAAGAGCCTCTCGACGCAAGTATTGCAACGCCTCGCCATAAGTTAGCTCCACAAAAGGAGCATCCGGCTGCAATGAAGAAACAGAATCGAAGAGCACTCTCAAGGTCCGTCGAACCTTCGTTGCCGTGTGTTGGATATCCTTTTCCGCAGATTCATCCGCATTTCCACCCTTCCTAATCGCTGCAACATAGAAGCCTTCGCCACGATCACGACCAGGGAGGAAATGTCGTTCCAGAAGACAAAAACCGCCCATTTCATCGCAAATAAAGCGTGTATTGTCCTCATCCTCAAAACGGTTGAACGTACAGGTGCTGTATATAAGTAGACCTCCCGGCTTCAACACATGCCAGATGTCCTGCAAAATATCCCGCTGACGTTGCTGACACATTCTCACGTTCTCAAGGCTCCACTCCCGAACAGCGTCTTCGTCCTTACGAAACATACCTTCGCCCGAACAAGGAACATCCGTCAAAAGGACATCCACCTGCCCCGTCAAAGCACCAAATTCTGCCGGGAAATTCTGCGTTACTATGCAATGCGGAGCACCTGCAGAAAGCCCTCTCGTCCACTTCTGCATGTTTTCGGAAAGAATTTGGCTGCGCTTGGCAATCGGTTCATTACTGACAAGAAGCGAGCCATCCGGTATTATACTCTGCAAAAGTGTGCTCTTACCACCAGGAGCAGCACAAAGATCAAGTGCCACCAACGGCCGATCAAGAGGCACAAACTGCTTCAAAACCTCAGCCACATACATCGATGATGCCTCCTGCACATAATATGCCCCAGCATGAAACAATGGGTCGAAAGTAAAAGCAGGACGGTCCTTCAAATAGAAAGCACCCGGGCACCAAGAAACCTGCTCAAGCTCTGGTCGGAAAGCAAGTACATCTTCAACAGACATCTTGCGTAAATTCAAACGTATAGACACCTCAGGGTCTGTCGAAGTCAAAGCAGAACAGAGCCCTTCAGCCGTTTTGGTATCGAAATGTTCGTGCATCAAACGCACGAAATCCTGTGGTAAATTCGTTTGCATCACTGCAAAGGTACACATAATTTTCCACTAAACAAAATCCATCACCCTCCTTGCCAGTTTTTATTACTTTAACTTTGTTATATGAAAGAAAAAGCGTAACTTTGCCCAAAATAACTGAAGTTAACAATATTAACCATGAAATTAAACAGACGTTCCTTTATCACAAGAGGCGCAGCAAGTGCAGCCCTCTTCAGCATCATGCCCCGCGAAGTACTGGGCAAAATGGGAGGTAACAACAATTACATCGCTCCCAGTGACCAGCTGACACGAGGTTTGATCGGTGTTGGCGGCATCGGCCGCTCCAGTTCACACTTCGTTAGTGACCAATCATGCCGTCTCGTTGCACTTTGCGACGTTGACCAAAAACATTTGGACTCAGCCTTCGATGCCGCCAAACAGAAGTGGGGCGACGAATTGAAGACCTATCATGACTTCCGCGAACTCATTCACGATCCCAATGTAGACATCGTTCATATCGCCACACCGCCTCACTGGCACGGCATTATGTCTGTCGAAGCAGCAAATGCCGGCAAAGACATCTTCTGCGAAAAGCCAATGACTCGAACTATCGGAGAAGGCAAACGTGTAGAAGAAGCCGTAAAGCGTAACGGTCGTATCTTTCGCCTGAACACATGGTTCCGCTTTAAAGATACATTCTACGGACTTGGCACAGAAGTCAAACCACTGAAGAAACTTGTGGATAGCGGCCTGCTCGGCTGGCCTCTCAAGGTCAGGATATCCGGTGCAACAGGCTTTGCCTGGAAATTTTTCTGGGTAGGTAAAGAGAACCTCGAGGTTCAGCAAGTCCCCAAAGAGCTTGACTACGACCTCTGGCTCGGCCCTGCTCCCTACAAGCCTTACAATGTTCATCGCACACACCAGACCTTCCGCGGTTACTTCGATTATGATGGTGGCGGACTCGCAGACATGGGACAACACTATATCGACCCCGTACAATACATCCTTGGCAAAGATGATGAGTTCCCCATTAAGGTTGAGATTGACGCTCCCCAGCAGCACCCCGATGCGGTTGGCATTTGGAGAAGTGTCACATACACTTATGCTGATGGATGTCAGATTATTCTCGAAGGCGAAGGTTACGAAAGTGAAGGAAAAGTTCCATACATTGAAGGCCCGAAGGGAAAAGTATATAAAGGATTTGAATGTACTATTCCCAATGTACAACAAATCATCAACGAACTGCCTGACCCAGAAGAGCGCAACACCGATTTCCTTGAATGTGTGCGCACTCGCCGCCAGTTCGCCCTCAACGAAAGCAATGGCCACCACAGCGCAACCATCGTCAATATGGGTGTCTGTGCACTACGCTTGAACCGTACACTCCACTTCGATCCTAAGACGCAGACCTTCATCAATGACGATGCTGCCAACCGTCTTGTGAACCAACCTATGCGTGGAGAATGGGGCAAACTGATCTAACTGTTTGTTTTGAAAAGGAAGATAAATGGTAAATGATAACTGATAACCAGCAACTACTAAAATGAAAAGAACAATATATATTATTTTGGCAGCGATTTTGCTGTGTCTGCCCTCTTATTCACAAGACACACGCAATCGTGCTACCGAGACCATTATTCAAGATGTGCTCGCACTTGTACCCATACAAACCCAGGCTGATTTCAACAACGAAATGCGTCCTCTTGTTCAAGCCGCACCTAAATCTATCACGATGCTTGCTGCAATGCTCAAACCTGCGGCAGAACATGTGAATGCGAAGGTTGAGTATGTCATTCATGGAGCCGTTGCATATGCTGGAACTAATGAATCATGGGCTGCAAATGTTCGCGAAGGTTTGAAACAAGCCATTGCTGCACAAACCGACAAGGATGCTAAGCAGTTCCTTGAAAGCGAGCTTCGTCTGCTCACTAAGGAAGAAGATGTTACATACACTGCGCAGGAAGGTACGAAACCATATGCCAAGAACTACGACAAACTCGTCAGCCTTGGTAGCAATGCGGGCAAGATGATTGCAAAAGCAGTAAAGAGCAAAGATCAAGTTTTGCGCATGCAGGCTCTCAAGTTCGCCACTGAAAACGGCTTTGCAAACGACCAGCTTGCTGCCAGCATCACTAAGAAATATAAGTCTCTGAAGGAGGATGCCAAGTGTGACGTCCTCTATTGGATTGGCGACAACAAGATTGCCAGTCAGAAGTCTTTGCTTACCAATGCTGTTGCTCAAGGTGGCAAACCTGCCAAAGCAGCCATTGAAGCCTTAGGGAAAATTGGTGGGGAAGATGCAGAGAAGGTTCTTATCGACCAGTTGGGTGGCGAGAACAATGCGGAAGCTTTCAGGGCTCTTTGTTCTTTCCCCGGCAAGCTTAATTTGACAGAAGCTCTTAACGCTGCCGAAGGCGACAAGAAGTTATCTCTCCTGAAGCTTGCGTCTGCCCGTCGTTGCACTGAGGCTGCCGATGGCATTCTGAAGCTTGCGAACGACAAGACATACGGCCAGGCTGCTATTGATGCATTGCCCGGTATTGTTACAGCCAAGCAGAAGTATGCTGCCATCAGTGTATTGGTTACCACGAAGAATGAGCAGGATGTAGCAAAATGGCAAAAGATTTGTGCAAGCGCACTGCAGACTCTTTCTGCAGAGGAGCAATATAAGGAACTTTCTCAATTCACCAGCCAGCCTCTTGTGCCCAACAGAGAGCGACTCTTCCCCCTGTTGGCAGCCACAGGCACCGATGCTTCGGTCAAGGAGTTGGAGAAGATAGGCAACAAAGCTGCTTTAGCTGCTCTGGCTAAAAGCCCCAACTATAAGGCTGCGGCTCCCTTGCTTGCAGCTGCAAAGAAGGGTGATGAGAATGCACTTTCTGCATATGTTCGCCTTGTAAGCGAGAAGGAACAGAACATGGATAGCAGGGCTAGCAAACTCAGCGAAGCATTTGCATTGGCAAAGACTGCAGGCAACAAGAAGAACATTATTGAGAAGCTTGGCCAGACGCCTACTCGCAATGCTTTCTTGCTCGTAGGCAAACAACTCGACGACAAAGAGTTGAACTATGCAGCAGCCAATGCCGCCAGAAATATTATCGAGAAGACTTCTGAAGACATTGAGTATGATATCGTCAAAGCAAACTTAGAGAAGTGTATCAATATCTTCAAGGCTACAGGCGATGCCGATGACGGCTACGCAGTGGATGCGCTCCGCCAGAAGCTTTCGGAGATGACGCCTGTTGAGCCATACGTTCTCTCTGACGAGGAGAAGGCACAGGGCTTTGAACTTTTGTTCGACGGTACGAACCTCGACAACTTCGTGGGTAACAAGGTGGGCTACGTGCCCATCAACGGCTGCATCAATGTTACTGCCAACTATGGCAATGAGAGCAACCTTTATACCAAAAACGAATATCGCGACTTTGTGTTCCGCTTTGAGTTCTGTTTCCTGCGTCCTGGTGTCAACAATGGTGTAGGTATCCGTACTCCGATGGGCGTTGATGCTGCCTACCAAGGCATGTGCGAGGTACAGATTCTGGACCATGACGACCCCATCTATGCCGGTCTTCGAGAGTATCAGGTACACGGCTCTGTCTATGGCATCATTCCTGCCAAGCGCATCAAGCACAAGCCTCTGGGCGAATGGAGCGAGGAGGAGATTCGCGTAAAGGGCAACCACATCACAGTTACCGTAAATGGCGAGGTTATTCTGGACGGCGATGTCAAGGAAGCCTGCAAGGGTCACAATGTTGCCCCCGACGGCAGCAACAACAATCCCTACACTGTAGACCACCAAAACCACCCCGGCATGTTCAACAAGGCGGGCCACATCGGTTTCCTCGGTCATGGTGCCGGTTTGAAACTCCGTGCCGTGCGCATTCTCGACCTCTCAAAGAAGAAATAAACAGCCAAGCAAGAATGGCTGAATAACGCCACAGGCGGCAGGGGCTGAACGATGTCTCTGCCGCCTTTCTTATTGCCCTGTCACTTCTCGCATACTGCAGACGGAAGGAGGGTCCCTGCCCTACTGCAAAAAAGAGGTTAACCATTATGACGATAATCGTTAACCATTCCGGGCATAATGGTTAAGCATTCTCCCAATAATGCTTAACCTTTCTGGAAAGGCAGGTTAAGGCTGAGTGTTTCGTCCCTACGGAAGCTATATGTGCATGGCAGACACCGACGCCATAGAAGGAATGCCAAACCCATCAATCTACAAAGGCAGGCAGTGGGTCGTCGGGGTGGAACCATTGAATACTCTCATCGTGACTGAACCAAGTCATCTGTTTCTTAGCATAGTCGCGCGTATTCTTTTTTATCTTCTCTATGGCAAAAGGCAAGGTCCATTCCCCATCAAAATATCGGAAAATCTCCTTATAGCCCACCGTATTAAGGGCATTCTCGTGCCTGAAAGGATAGAGACGGCGAGCCTCATCCAGCAGCCCATCCTCTATCATGGCATCCACCCTACGGCCTATACGCTCGAAAAGTTCCTGACGCTCTCGGCGCAATCCAATCTTCACGACTCGGAACGGACGCGGCTTACGCTCGCCCTTCAGGAAAGAAGAATATGGGCAACCCGTCGTATAGCAAACCTCAAGAGCATGGACAACACGCTTGGGATTGCGCGTATCGGCAACCATGTAGTAATTAGGGTCGAGCAATTGCAACTCACTTCGCATCTTGTCAATCTCGCCATTGGCAAGCCGTTGGCGCAACGTCTCACGCACCTCCGCATCAACCGACGGTATATCATCGATGCCATTGCATACCGCATCGATATACAACATGCTGCCACCCGAAAGCAACAGCGATTGATGCCCGCCCTCAAGTTCTGCCACAAGCGAAAGAACATCCTGCTCGTATTGGGCGGCACTATAATAAGAACCAACAGAATGAGTGCCTACAAAATAATGATTGACACGCTGCAACTGCTCTGCCGTAGGAGCAGCAGTACCAATCTCCATGCCACGATAAATCTGCCTGCTGTCGCAATTAAGAATAGGACACCCAAGCGATTCGGCCATACGTAAGGCAAATTCCGTTTTACCGACTGCCGTAGGGCCTAACAAAACATAGAGTGTAAGCATTGAGACCGTAGGTTTCTCCACAAAAACAACAACGAAAAGGGCTCTATTCGTCTATTTCGTAGCCTTCAAAATCCAACTCATCAGCCTCATAACCCTCATCGCCATAGAAGTCATCAGCATACTCCTCCGGTTCATCACCGGCAGGAGAAGACGGCTGTCCGGCAGGACCTTCCATCTCGAAAGAGGGTTCGTCAGCATAAAGCGTCTGCAATGGAGCCTGACCATGACGACGATTGACAACAGCCTTATCCACCGTTCTGCCAAACACATTCTCCGTAAGTTCCATCAAGAAGAAACGCTTGTCGTCGGGGTCAAACAAGTAAATCAAACGCTGACCCTCGTCCTCCAGGAAATCACACAGTCGAGTTTGCGACATAAGGTCAATGTCCTCATCATAATTCGTATCCTCCAATTCCTTAAGACTAATGCGATGCCTTACACGACAGTCCTCGTCGCAGATATAAAAGCACTGCCCCGGATGCTCCACATAACCACAATCGTCAAGGATTAGCTGATGCAACTCCGTGAACCTCGCATCGCTGTCAACAAGGATTTCCAGTACAAAATCCTCCTGCTCCTGGCTGAATAATGTCAGTTTGAGTGTCATAATCGATTATTTACCTGATGAAGCCTCGATCGCTACTACGAATGAAATCCAAGATATACTGAATCTCCGGACTCATAGGAATCTCCTGTTCCACACGGGCAAGCAAGTCATTCAACTTACCTGTGCCCTGCAAAATAATCTGATAGGCCATGTGGATGTTATTGATCAAGTCACGATCAAAGCCGCGACGACGAAGGCCTACCGTGTTAAGCCCACAGAAGGCAGCCGGTTCACGCGCTACAAGACTGAAAGGCAACACGTTCTGTGAGAAACGAGTGCCACCGCCAATCATGGTATAACTACCTACACGACAGAATTGATGCATCAGAACACCAGCACTCAAGATGGCATTATCGTCAATAATGATCTCGCCTGCAAGTTTAGTACTATTGCCTAAGATACAACCATTGCCAACGATTGCATCGTGCGCAACATGAACACCTTCCATCAAAAGGTTGTTGCTACCGACAACAGTGCGGTTCTTGGCAGCAGTACCACGATTGATAGTTACGTTCTCGCGTATCTTATTATTGTCGCCAATCTCTGCCGTAGTATCTTCACCCCTAAACTTAAGATCCTGTGGTACTGCACCAATAACAGCTCCGGGGAAGAAGACATTGCCGCTCCCGATACGTGAACCGTAAAGCACCGTAACGCTATTCATCAAAGTATTGTCATTGCCTATGACAACTCCCTTGTCTATGTAACAGAAGGGACCTATTTCACAGTTCTCGCCAATGACGGCTTCGGGATGTATATATGCCAAAGGACTAATCTTACTCATAGTTTGTATGGAATTAAAAGGGTTAATCTTATTTGTTCTTGACCACCTGAGCTGTAAACATTGCTTCTGCCACACAGTTCTCTCCGATGAAGGCATAACCCTGCATTGTCCCAATACTGTGACGCAAAGGTGCAACCTGTTCTACTCGTAAGACCAGGGTGTCTCCGGGAACAACCTTTTGGCGGAACTTGACATTGTCTATGTTCAAGAAGTAAGTGCTATAGGTTTCCGGCTCTTCCTTATCGTGCAAGACGAGTAGTCCGCCTGCCTGTGCCATTGCTTCAACGAGCAGCACTCCAGGCATGACTGGTTCTTCGGGGAAATGTCCCTGGAAGAAAGGCTCATTAGTTGTTACGTTTTTTACCGCAACAATGTAATGTTCTTTGATGTCGACTACTTTATCCACCAGAAGCATGGGATAGCGGTGGGGCAAGAGTGTTCTTATCTTGTTGACATCCATCAGTGGAATCTGGTTGGGATCGTACTTTGGAGCCTGTACTTCATGCTTACGTATTTCCTTGCGCATCATGCGCGCGAACATATTATTTATGGTATGTCCGGGTCTTGTTGCAATGATACGTCCCTTGATGGGCTTGCCGATGAGGGCCATATCGCCGATGATGTCGAGCAGTTTATGGCGTGCAGGCTCGTTGTCCCAGACGAGGGGTTTGTGCTGAATATATCCGAGATCGTCGGCATCATGGTGTTCGGCACCTGTCAGCATGCAAAGCTTGTCGAGATTCTCTTGTGAGGTTTTGTGTTCGTAGATGACGATGGCATTGTCCAGGTCGCCACCTTTGATGAGACCTGCCAGAAGCAGTTTTTCTATTTCGCGGACAAAGACGAAGGTTCTTGCGGCAGCGACTTCTGTAACAAACTTATCCATGCTGTCGAGCGTGGCGAACTGGCTGCTCAGGACTTTGCCATCGAAGGCTATCATGCTTGTAATGGAGAAGTCGTCGTCGGGCAACAGGGTGATGCAGGCTCCGGTATTGTCGTCGCGGAACTCCATCTTTTTGGTGATGTAGTAATAGTCCTTCGGGGCATCCTGTTCGGCGATGCCTACACGCTGTATTTCACGGACAAAAGGTTCTGCGCTGCCGTCCAGGATGGGGAATTCGGGCCCATCGACCTGGATGAGTACATTGTCGATGCCTAAAGCATAGAATGCAGCAAGTGCGTGTTCCACCGTGCTGCATCGCATATCACCCTTGCCGAGGACTGTGCCTCGCTGTGTGTCAACCACATTCTCTGCCACAGCATCCATGATGGGCTGCCCCGGCATATCGACTCGCTGTATCTTGTATCCGTGTCCTGCCGGTGCAGGAAGGAATGTGACTGTCAGATTGAGTCCTGTATGAAGACCTTTTCCACTGAGTGAAAATTGTTCTTTTAATGTATTCTGCTTTAACATAGTTCTAACCTTCTATCTTCTTATTGTTTGACTTAAGTTCAGTGAATTCGGAATGATTGGGAAGGTGAGAGGAAGTATGTCTTCTCTCATGCAAGACCCTCAAGGTTGCTTGATTTTATTTGTCTGTATTTCAAACTCTTGCGTTCCACTGTGGCATTCTCGGAAACATCTACTGTCGAATTGGTCGACAAGGCACGTTAAGTTGACCGACTTGGCACGCCTAATTGGCAAACTTGGCAGCAGATGTTTTTCGGCTCTGCACCGGATGTCTGTTCTCTCCTCCTATAATGTCACCTATTCACTTTAAGTTAAGTTGCTCTTTGAGCATCTTTATCTCCTTGCGCATCTGGTTCATCTCCGCCCACATTTCGGGCAGATTCTTCACGATGGCACTGCTCTTCCAGAAGTTGCGGACTTCGATGGCAGGCGAACCCTGAAGGGCTGCGCCCTCTTTCTTCACGTCATTGGGGATACCTGCCTGTGCCCCAACCATCACACGGTTGGCGATATTTGCATGACCTGCAATACCTACCTGGCCGCCAAACATGCACCACTCGCCTACCTTCGTACTGCCAGCAATGCCTACCTGTGCAGACATCACAGTGTGGCTGCCTATCTCGTCATTGTGAGCAATCTGCACAAGATTGTCCAACTTCACACCACTATGCACGATGGTGGCACCCATTACAGCACGGTCGATACAGGTGTTGGCACCAATCTCCACATCGTCCTCGATGATGGCAATGCCTATCTGAGGAATCTTCTCGTAGCCCGTCTCGGTAGGTTGAAAGCCAAAACCGTCGGCACCTATGACACAACCGGCATGAAGGATGCAGCGATTGCCTACCCGACAGTCGTGATAGATAACTGCATTGCTGTATATCTCCGTATTCGAGCCGACCTTGGCATTTCTGCCTACCGTTACGTGCGGATGCAAGACACAGCCATCGCCTATCTCAACCCCCTCGGCTATCGCCACGAAAGGACCAATGTAGCACTTCTCGCCTATCTTCGCAGTAGGGTCGATGAAAGCAAGTTCGCTGATGCCTTCCCTTTTGGGTTTCATGCTTTCATAGAGTTGAAGCAGTTTTGTCACCGCCTCGCGCGCATCGGCCACCTTGATAAGGGTAGCCTTTATGTCCTGCTTGGGCTCGAAGTTCTGGTTGACAAGCACCACACTGCTCTCTGTCGTGTAGATATAGTGCTCATACTTGTCGTTATACAGAAAACTGATGCAGCCGGGTTTACCTTCTTCTATCTTGGCGAAGTTGTTAACCTTGGCCTCGGGGTCGCCAACAACGGTGCCACCTATCAGCCCTGCTATCATTTGTGCTGTAAATTCCACGATTCTATTTACTGTTTAATGATTTACTATTTACCGTTTAATAGTTCGGCCATTTGGTCGGCAACCTCTTTGGCCTTCTCTGCGGCAACCTTTGCAAAGTTCTCTGTCTTGTCGGCATAGATAATGGCACGACTGCTGTTGACCAACAAGCCACAATCCTCAATCATACCATACTTGCATACCTCCTCGAGACTGCCACCCTGCGCACCAACACCGGGCACGAGCAGGAAAGCCTTCGGGGCAACCTTACGGATATCCAGGAACATCTCGCCACGTGTAGCACCTACAACGTACATCATGTTCTCGTCGTTACCCCACTCCTGACTCCTGCGGATAACCTTTTCAAAGAGCCGTTCGCCATCCTTGGCCTCGGTAAGTTGGAAGTCGAGCGAGCCTTTGTTGCTGGTCAGAGCCAACAAGATGACCCACTTCCCGTCATATCCCTCGATGAAAGGTGTCACGCTGTCCTCGCCCATGTAAGGAGCTACGGTAAGCGCATCCACATCGTATTCGCCGAAAAACGTGCGGGCATACATCTGACTGGTGTTGCCTATATCGCCACGTTTAGCGTCGGCAATAATGAACTGGTCGGGATAATTCTCCTTCAAATATTTCACTGTCTTCTCGAAAGCCATCAGACCCTTCACGCCGAATGCTTCATAAAAAGCGAGGTTCGGCTTGTATGCCACACAATAAGGTGCGGTTGCATCGATGATAGCCTTGTTGAAAGCGAATATCGGGTCTTCCTCTTTAAGGAGATGTTCAGGTACCTTCTTCAGGTCGGTATCAAGTCCAACACAGAGGAAGGACTGCTTCCTGCGGATGTTTGCTACTAATTCTTGTCTGTTCATTTCTTTGATTTCTTGATGATTGTCAAGGTTATTCCTAAAACTACTCCAAGTATGACATCTATTATAAGGAATACACAGAAGTAATTCACCATGTTAGCCGTCCAGCCAAACCACAGAATGATGGCAGGAGTGAGCAACGAGGCAACAATGACGGCAACAATATCCATCCAGTTCTTCCTGAGCGAAGTCTTCATGCCTTCCACTGTCCACTGCTGTCTTACGTCATTGAAAAATCCCATAGTTGTAGTAGTCTAAGGTTATTATAATTCTGATTCTTTCAGTCTCTCTGCGTTCTCTGCCACGATAAGATGGTCGATGCAGTCTTGTATTTGCCCGTCCATGAAGGCTGGCAGGTTGTATATGGTGTAACCGATTCTGTGGTCGGTGATGCGCCCTTGCGGATAGTTGTAGGTACGGATCTTTGCAGAGCGGTCGCCTGTCGACACCATTGTCTTACGCTTTGAAGCGATGTCGTCGAGATACTTCTGGTGCTCCTTGTCATATATAAAGGTACGGAGTCGGGCCAAAGCGCGTTCCTTGTTCTTCGGCTGGTCGCGTGTCTCGGTACATTCCACCAGTATCTCTTCGTCCTGATTGGTAAAGGGATTGCGCCAGATGTAGCGTGCACGAACACCGGACTCCACTTTGTTCACATTCTGACCGCCTGCGCCGCTCGAGCGGAACGTATCCCATTTGATGGCACCTTCGTTGATTTCCACATCGAACTCTTGTGCTTCGGGTAAGACGGCAACCGTTGCTGCCGAGGTATGGACGCGTCCTTGTGTCTCTGTTGCAGGCACTCGCTGTACGCGATGCACGCCGCTTTCGTACTTCATGATGCCATAGACGCCGTCGCCCGTCACCGAACAAACGACTTCCTTAAAGCCTCCCACTGCGCCTTCGCTGTAACTGCTGACAGCCATCTTCCAGCCTTTTGTCTCGAAATACTTCGAGTACATGCGGAAAAGGTCGCCTGCAAAGAGTGCAGCCTCGTCGCCTCCGGTACCGCCGCGTATCTCGAGGACGATGTTCTTGTCGTCTTCCGGGTCGGCCGGCACAAGCAGGAGTTTTATTTCTTCTTCCAGTTCGGGTATGCGCTTCTCGCTCTCCGAGAGTTCTTCACGAAGCATTTCCTTCGTCTCGGCATCGTCTTCGATGGCGAGCATTTCCTTGGCATCGGCCACATTCTGCAGGCAGCCGATGTATTCCTTGCGAGCATCGACAATCTTACCCAAGTCCTTGTATTCCTTGGTTAACTTGACGTAACGCTTCTGGTCGGCAATCACCGAAGGGTCGGTAATGAGTGTGCTGACCTCTTCGAAACGGCTTACCAGTCCGTCGAGTTTATCTAATAGGCTATTACTTTCTGCCATGTTTGTTCTTTTTCTTGTGTGTGAGATAGAATTGCCGCCAAGCGAAGAACATGACAACGACAAGGGCAATTATGAATATCCATTCCATTGTTCCGTCTTTTAGTACTCAAACTCGCCGAACTCGCTCTTGATGAGGAGGCTCTTCTTGCCTTCCTCCACTCGGCCCACCACTTGTGCGTCGATGTTGAAACTCTTAGAGATGGCGATAACCTTCTCGGCATCTTCGGGAGCGACATAGACCTCGAGACGATGACCCATGTTGAAGACCTTATACATCTCTGCCCAGTCGGTGCCGCTGCAGTCATGGATAGCCTTGAAGAGTGGCGGTACAGGGAACATATTGTCCTTGATGACACGGCAGTTTTCGCCCACGAAGTGCAGAACCTTTGTCTGTGCTCCACCCGTGCAATGCACCATGCCATGAATCTTGGGACGCATCTCGTCGAGCATCTTTCTTACGACGGGGGCATAGGTTCGTGTGGGAGAAAGGACGAGTTTGCCTGCCGGGATGGGACTTCCCTCAACCTCGTCGGTCAGCATATACTTGCCGCTGTACACAAGCTCTTCGGGAACACTGTGGTCATAACTCTCGGGATATTTCTCGGCAAGATACTTGCAGAAGACATCGTGGCGGGCACTTGTCAGACCGTTGCTGCCCATTCCGCCATTGTATTCCTTTTCGTAAGTAGCCTGACCGCAAGAAGAAAGGCCGACAATAACGTCGCCCGGACGGATATTGGCATTGTCTATGACGTCGCTACGCTTCATGCGACAAGTCACAGTGCTGTCCACAATGATTGTCCTCACGAGGTCGCCCACATCGGCTGTCTCGCCACCGGTGCCATAGATGCCTACGCCCATCTCACGAAGTTCCTGCATCAGCTCGTCCGTGCCGTTGATGATAGCCGAAATGACTTCGCCAGGGATGAGCATCTTGTTGCGACCGATTGTGGAAGACACCAGGATGTTGTCCACCGCCCCCACACAAAGCAGGTCGTCGGTATTCATGATGAGCGCATCCTGAGCAATGCCTTTCCAGACATTCAGGTCGCCCGTCTCCTTCCAATACATGTAGGCAAGGCTCGACTTCGTGCCTGCACCGTCGGCATGCATAATGTTACAATACTCCGGGTCACCACCCAGGATGTCGGGAATTATCTTGCAAAAAGCTTGCGGAAAAACACCCTTGTCGATGTTCTTAATGGCGTTGTGGACGTCCTCCTTGGCGGCACTCACGCCGCGCATCATATAACGTTGGTTGCTCATGTCTGTAATTTGTCTTATAATTCTGATTGCAAAGATAAAAGAAATATCTCACATTTACAAATTCTCGGAGTGTTATTTAACACTCTGCCCAATTTTACAAACCGGGCATAACCTGCCTCCCCGGCAGACACCTGGCAACGCCATGCCACTGACAAAGCATCGTCTGTGTAAAGTTTTTTCGCATCTTCCAACCACCAGTAACGCTAATTTTGCCACAAACAGCAGAAAGGGGCAGAAACACCCCATTTGAAGCAAAATTCGCAGCGTATTGTCTGTCAAAGAGTTACACAAAGAAAGCAACCCGCCAAGACAGAGAAAAGGAGCTGAAAGGCATAGCCTTCCAGCAAAAATCGCCCATTTTATCGGCAAAAAACACCCGTCTCCCAGACAAACTACTCCAGTGAAGTTTGCAAACTATACGTGTGTAGTTGGCCGACTTAACGTGTATAGTCGAGCAACTACACTGGAGACATCGGCAGAACATACATGCCAAGAAATGCCAACCAACTAAAATGTTGTAAAGTATTTTCCTTTCAAGACAACACACCTATTCAAACAAATCGGGGATCATCCTTACGGACAACCCCCGAAGATTATAATGCATTAAATCGTCTTCTTTTTAGAAGAGGAAAGACAGTTTGAACCAGTGGCTCTTTGCTGCCTCGTCGAAACCACCGGCAAGAACATTCAGGTTGTAGCCCACAGCAACGTTCTTGTGCACCTGCACACCGAGACCGAAGTCGAGACCGAAGTTATGAACGCCCTCAACTTCATCACTCCAATAATTACGGAAATAATAAACAGAGTAACCCATATTCAGGTCAACATAGCCTCTGATTGACTTCCATGCGGGTGTATAACCACGAGCACCGAGCAGTTTGAAGTTGAACTGACCTACATCGGCAGGGCTTTCGAATGCAGACATGTAAGACACGCCGATAATGTTCCAGCCAACATACTGGTTGAACTCTCTTCTGAGTTGATAGCCAATACCCCAACCGTCCTGGATATAAAGGCCAAGTTCGTTAGTAAACTTCGCAGGTGCCTTCACGGCCTTACTTACAATTTTCTTACTCTTTGATTCGCCAATCTGAGCCTGCATTGCTGTGCTTGTAAACAATGCAATAATTGCCAATAAAAGAATCTTCTTCATTTTGATAAATAATTTGATTTGTATTTAAAGAATTTATAGATTACTGCTTTGTATATACTGGGTTGTTTGCTCCAGCATGACGAATCTTCATCCACTCATAGTCTTCGGGAGTTGCCGTATGCCACGATGTAAACTTGGCAGGGAAACCCTTTATCTCAAGGATGTACCAATCGTCATCACTGGTGTGAGCAGGGTTTGTGTAGAAGTTATAAGTGGCAGCAACAATCATGTCCGACTTAGTGTCTTCGGTATAAAGGAAAATACCATAATTATAAATATTCTCCAACTTACCCTCCAATTCGGTTTCAACTTTTGTACGATTCAACATCTTCTTCCAGAAAGTAGGAGCTCCGGGAATCACTTCAACCTCTACAACCAATGGCTTTACCAATGGTTCTACCAAGACCTGTGGCATACGAGCCTGGGTGAACTGATAGGTCGTCTCTGAATTCTTCTGTGCAAAGGCAGCCATGCCAACTATACTGCAAATTGCCAATAGTAAGAACTTCTTCATAATATTTGTATTTTTAGTTAATAAAACTTCTGTCTGAAAAAAAGTATGACACTCTATTCCAAATGCAAAGATATGTAATACAAACTAATCCTGCAACATTTATTAACAAATTTTTCTGACTCTAACGGAAAAACGTTAAAATAACATCCTTTCCAAAAACTTTCTTGCCCTATTCGATTATTATTAATATCTTTGCTTGCAAAACAACAAAAGATTATGGGACTTGGAAGTTATTGGGTCAGAAAAGACGACCAGACTGGCGAGGCAAAAACTGTCAAACCCTGGGAAGAGAGCGTCAGCAACGGAGACAAACATTACCCCGACCCCAAAGAAACGCAAGAATAAGGAAACATCCATCGGCAGAAGATTACGGATACAAAAAAGGCTGTCTCAAATAGAAACAGCCCTTTCGCAGATATATTATGAACAATTATTTTATGCGTGTCCAATACAGTGTCGTGCCGATGCCCAGAATAGTACCACGCAGTTTCAGTTTGTTAGGCTCAACAAATTCGGCAGTAACATTCACTCGAATGCCCTTTGATGGGTCGTAGATTTTTGTTCCACCCCATACCTTTTCTTCTGCATCGTACTTCCAGCCCCTCACAACAACCACCTTGTCGATGTCCACATTACGCAATTTGCTATCAGGATTCTTCACATCCTTACGCTTCTTGCCATTGGCATCTAATGGTTTCTCCACCCAGAAAACCTGAGCATCGTAAGTGCCATTGGCATTCTTTGTTACCCTAACCTTGCTCTTGCTACCACCACGATCGGTTAAATACTCGCCCACGATGTTGTCGGCCTTGTCATTGATACCTTGCGCAAACGCAGGCATCACGAATGCCAACGCACACAAGAGAGTCATCATCATTTGTTTCATAATTCTTTTATTATTTCTAATTCGGCTGCAAAAGTACATATTTTTGCTCAATTCACAAAGATATGTGCAAGAAATCATTCCAAATGATACACTTTAAGGTATTTTTGTTACATTTATGAATAATAAACAACCTGCCAAGCACTAAAAAAGAGGCTGACAGAAATGCATTTCTCGTCAGCCTCATATCTTCCATTCTACCCTTACTGATACACCCTTATATGGGAATTCATTGCTGGGGCATGATAATCCTATATATATTACAACCCAGGAAGTTTCCGATTACAATGCTCACATAGAACAACAAGATTTCAATTATATGAGAGCACAAGAAGTCAAAGGGAACAGTGAGATAATAAAAAGCATCTGCCACACAATGCGGGAAACCACATGTAATGAACAATGGCACTCCAAAAAACAAAGGTAGGTTCTTGCCCTGACGCGAGAAGGTAACCACAGTCGTCATGATAAAGCCACAACCCATAGCAAGGATGCCACCACGCAACGGCCCCATTGCCAAACGGCTTTGAAGAATGTCGAGGGCTGCCTCTTGTAAAGGCAATGCACTGCAACGGGCCAGCAACGAAACGGCAAAACAGCCCAAGATGTTACCAGCCAGAATAAGGAAAAGTCCTCCGAGATTTCCTTTCCTGATAAATCCTGCCGTTCCGGTGTAAAGTTTTAAACCATAATGAACAACTGTCAACAGCCCGAAACAGAAGAGAACTGCACCGACAATACTACGCTCGGCAAGATAGCCAAACCCGGCGATACCCACACATACACCCGACATAAAAGACGAGCGCATAACCATATTGAATGTATATTTCATTTTCTACGCAAAAGATGCAATCCTTCCTGCCTATTTTAGGCTAACTAAAAGCAGGAAAAGGTTGAGAAATCTTGATGTAATAAAGTTCTTTTTATTCTTGTTTTGCAAATTTAGCAAAAAACAGTGTATACAATAATATATAGCATACTAAAATTCTGTTCTCTTACTGTTTTTGCCATACTTCCTCTCTTAAACAGGAAAACACGTCATAAAGATTGCCATCCTAAAGTCCTTGCATAGGGCACAAAAAAACCTCAGAAGTCTAACATCTTTTGACTTATGAGGTTTTTTGAGCGGAGAGAGAGGTTTGTGAACCTTCTCCCTAAAACGTTGATTTTCTGTCTTATTCTTCTTTACAATTCTGTCAATGTAACACTTTTGTCATCAAAAGTCTTTTCGGAGATTTGCAGCCAACTGTTATTCAACGGCTTATATGTTAATTTGAGAGAACGGTCTTGAACTATCTCTTTGAATCCCTCTCTTTTTCAGTTAGTTAGCAATCTATTGGACTCTTATATAACACAAAATGTAACAATATTCTGTTAGTCGCTTTGACCACGACTTGACTATCACCACAGTCTTCTTACGCGAGTGCAAAATTACAAAAAAATATGTAAAACAAAAGAAACTGGAGAAAAAAATATCGACAATCGTCTTGATAAGGGAATTACGGCAGAATCAACCAACAAGTGCAAGACAGGTGCAAATTTACGAATAGTGTTTGAAAAACTTTTCCTTTGGAGAGTTAAAATTCAATTATTTTGGGTCAGCGGAAATATCCGCTGACCCGTTACTTTGACTATTCACCTAAGCACGGATGGTCAGTAGTGGCTGTATATCGTAAAGCGTTTGAATAGATAAAATCATAGCCTTCTTGTTTTAATAACTCTGGCAGACTTCCTGACACGAAAAACGATGATTTATACCCATATTTAAATATTTTGGCAGACGGAGGAATTTGGCAAGGATATTGTAAGATATATAGTAGTGCATTGGCTATGCGAGCCAATAATGTCAATCGACAACGCATCAGGCTTTTTTAGATGCTTCCCCTGTAATACTGAAGATACGAGAGAATCCACATTGTTTAATCTTATAATATTGCAAAAGTAATGGCTAATTATTCCGATGAAAGGCTTGACCAAATTTGGGATAAGGGTCAGACCATAAGAGGCAAAAATCCTGATTTGTACAGAAAAGACAAGTTTGGGAATACGATGTATAAGCCTTCTTATGGTAAAACAAGTGCAATGGGATGGAATGTTGACCACTCCAAACCCCAAGCACTCGGTGGTACTGACCATTTGAACAATTTGCAGCCAATGAATAGTAGGGAGAACTCTTCAAGAGGCAAGCAGTACCCGAAGTAATTGCTAAATGAACCAACTCCAACCTTGCTGCAACAAGGTCATGAGTCTTATCAAAGTTACCGTCAGTTTGGCACTATGACGGTGGCTTTTTCTTTATAACTTTGATAATATAACGACAAAAGTACGCTTTTATTGTTACAAGTCCCAAAGTTTCTACAAATATAAACGCATAACCAAGCCTAATGGTTGCGGAATTAACAATTTATGTGCGCCACTCTTTTTAGGGTAAAGTCATATAAACTCACCAAATATAAATGGGAAAATGAATGAGAAGATGTTCACATTCATAATTCCACAATAATTCTATATCACATAAATATCAGTGTGGTATAGTGTGTTTAATTATAACTTTAGAGGGACTTCCATGGCAAACGCGCTTTGGAAGTTTTTTGTATAACCATTCACCCTATTCTGAAATCCGCACAAAAAAAACGAAAGTCGAGAATATCGACAAATGTTGATTTTGTGTGCACATTTCATCCGTCAAACAAGTGTAACTTTGCAAAACAAATGAAAATAAGAATAGGTTATATCATCAAAAAATATCGTGAAGCCCACAATTATGACCAGGCTTCACTCGCAAGACTCGCGCGACTTACGCGGGGAAAGGTCGTATATATCGAGAATGACAAATCAACTCAGAAAGAGGAACAGTTGGAAAAACTGGCAAATGCCATGGGAAGCACATGGCTTGATATGGTAATAGCAACAGCACTTCCCAAATGGATGGATGCTGGCAAAGAACCGCATCTTGTAGACGAGCATGGCAAAATCATGCCCAAAGTCTTATTGGAAATCCTGAAGGATTCCATCAAGTCTCAATCAAGGGAAGCCATCCTGCTAACTGAGTTGTGTGAAATAAAGGATAACAAAAAGTTTTTCATAAATATAAATACAGAAAATAATGGAAGTAATAACTGTAGATAGTGAGGTCTATCAGCAATTCAGCGAACGTCTGGACAGAATTGAAAACTATATTGAGCGAGCGGCCAATATGGAACACAGCATAGGCAAAGCACTATTGATGACAACACGTGATGTAATGGAAACGCTCCAGGTCTCACAGTCCACCTTATTCCGGTGGCGACGAGACGGGAAGATACAGACCATTGTCATGCCCTCTGGTGAGCTTCGTTTCAAGTTTGAAGAAATCTACACGGCTTTAAGGTGTTGTCAGATTCGTGTCCAAGGATGTTCAAAAGAAACGACCATCAAGCGAATGGACGAATTTAAGAACACAACTATTACAAAAAACATCAGAGAATTAACAAAAGAATAATTGAAATGGGCGAAAGAGAAAGAACAATCCTAGAATTACAAAAGAAGGTAGATTACATCCAAAAAGTAGCAGACAGAGTTAGTCCTTTGGAGGAGAGACTCTACAATCTGGAAAAACAGACCATATCCTCCAAGGATATTCTCACATTACAAGAGGCAGCAATTTATATGGGCATATCACTGAGTCAAATATACAAGTTGACCAGCACGCAGAGTATTCCACATTACAAGCCCAGAGGTAAAATGTGCTACTTCGAGAGAAAGGAACTTGATGCATGGCTATTACGGAACCACAACGGGCCTGATATAATTATTAATAATGAATAGAAGTAAAGGACATATAGAGATAGATAGTCCCAACGAGGAAGAACTTGAAACCCTCATCAGGTTCTCAACCATCAGTGTGACTGAATATCTACCAAACCATATTATTCATGGAAGAAGAAATTATAGAACAGAAGATGGCGGGACAAAGCCAGTGGTCTGATAGAGAACTTGCCGCCCTCCTTCAAAATGCCACTATCAAGGCAACGGACAAGTTTGACGTTCCGCCGGAGATTCTTTGGGTTGGAGATTCGACCATCGCAACCTTCGGGAACTTCAGTGCATCGACAGGAAAAGCAAAAAGCCGTAAGACATTCAATGTCTCTGCCATTGTCGCCGCCTCGTTAGTTAATGGAACCATCTTAAAGTACAGGGCTTGCCTCCCTGCCAAACAACGGAAGATATTATATTTTGATACCGAACAAAGCCGATACCATTGCCATAACGTTTTGACAAGGATACTGAAGCTAGCCAATCTTCCGACAGACAAAGACCCTCAGAACATGAAATTCATTGGACTCAGGGAATACTCGCCTACCCTTCGCCTTCAACTTATTGATTATGCTATGAAGACGAGCAAGGGATATGGTCTTGTCGTCATTGATGGCATTCGTGACTTGATGTATGACATCAACAGCGCAAGAGAAAGCATTGACTTGATAACAAAGATGATGGCATGGTCCAGTCGTTATAACCTTCACATTCATTGCGTCCTGCACTTGAATAAGGGAGATGACAATACAAGAGGTCACATTGGAACTGAATTGAACAATAAAGCCGAGTCTGTTCTTGTCATAAGCAACAGCAAGACCAATAAGTCAGTAAGTGAACTGAAACCAATGCATATGAGGTCAAAGGAGTTTGATCCCTTCGCCATCACCATTAATCCAGACGGGCTACCTGTTCTGGTTGAGCATTATGACTGGGAGCAGCCTAAGGCAGGCTACACCATACAAGACTTGCCAGAAGCGAAGCATCGGGAGGCATTAGCCGTGACATTTGCAGATGGTGATATTTCAAGGTATGTTGAACTAATTAATGCGCTCATCAAGGGTTATGCAGAGATTGGTTTCCAGCGAAGTCGGAGTTGTATGACAGAGGTATACAAATTCCTTGTGTCACAGGGAGCCATTGTAAAAGACCAAAACGGATATCATTATAACTCCGACTTTGAAATGGGTGAATTAGATGATGAGAAATAAATTCTGAATTCAGTTTAGTTTGGTACAGTGTATATATAATGTAATGGACTAACACAAGTAAAAAGTATGACTATAGAAGAAGCGAAATCTATCGACCTTAGAGAATTTCTTTCAGCTATAGACTGTAAGGAAGTCAAAACTCGCGGTTGCAATCATTGGTATCGTTCCCCTTTCAGAGATGAACATGATGCCTCGTTCAAGGTAAATGCCGAGCGCAACGAATGGTTCGATTTCGGAATTGACAAAGGGGGCAATATCATTGAACTGGGGAAAATGCTGTATAACACTTCCTATATTCCAGAGATTCTGCGCCACATTGCAACCCACGCTACCCAAATACCACATAAAAAGAAATATCCTTCTAATCAGACTCCTGTTGAGGATACACGCAAGAGTAGTATTCAGCTATTACCTTTATCACATCCCGCACTGTTGTATTATGTAAAAGGCAGAGGCGTTAATATTGAAGTAGCAAAGATGTACTGCAAGGAAGTACACTATCAGGTGCGAGGACGGTCTTATTATGGAATCGCTTTTCTAAACCGTTCTGGTGGCATGGAAATACGTAATCCGTTTTTCAAGGGGTGTGAAGGAGGCAAGGATATTTCCATTGTTCATTCCATTCAGGACAACGCGGCAAATCAATGCAGCATCTTTGAAGGATTCTTCAATTTCCTATCTTATATGACATTTAAGAGACAAGGGACAGACGGCATTTGCATATCAGATGAATGTGACTACATCATACTGAACTCCGTCAACAACATCGGTAAGTCATTCTCGTTTGCTGAGCAATATGAGTGCATACACTGCTATCTTGACAACGACAATGCCGGACATAAAGCTACCGAGACACTGATTGGCCTTTACCCTGACAAGGCTATTGATGAAAGTTACCGCTATCAGCCACATAATGATTTGAACGACATGCTCATATTTAACAAGATATGACATCCAAGATATCAATTACACTTAATCATGGAAAGAGGTTTGATTGTAAGGAAGCTTGATGCACCATAATTTTTTGCATAATTCGGGCACGAAATAGTTATTTGACCGATAAATAGCCTCCAAAAGTCATAAAATCGCCGAAAAGGTTGCATGTGTCATAAATTTGTTGCATTTTTGCGACGGATTTAACATTTGTAAGTTATGATGACGAACAAAATATCTACGGAAATCGCAGGAATGACGCCTGGCATGGTGTTCTTTCCTTCAGACCTGGCAAAGGTGGGAACCAAGTCGTCCCATGTGCTGAAGGTGTTGGAGAGGGAAACCAAGGCTGGTACGATACTCAGGCTGGCCCAGGGAGTGTATTATTACCCCAAGACGGATGATAAATACGGTTTGGGCGTGATATACCCATCCTACGAAGAGGTGGCTGAAAGGATTGCCGAAAGGGATAAGATTACCATTGTTCCGACGGGTGCCTATGCCTTGAACAAACTTGGGTTCTCCACACAAGTCCCCATGAATCTTGTCTATATGACCGACGGTACCTCGAAGACCATCAAGATGAGCAACGGCTATTCCATCAAGTTCGTCCACACGACACAGAAGAACCTGGCTTATAAGAACAGGCTGTTGCAGATGCTGGTCTTTGCCCTGAAGGATATTGGAAAGGACAATATCACCGAGGAACAGACTGCAAGGGTCAGGACACTCCTACAGAACACTCCGCTGGAACAGATCCGTGATGACTTGGGACTGATGCCAGCATGGATTAAAGATTTTATATTAAAACAGTATGAGCAACAAGTATTTTGAGATAGACGATGAAGGAAAGAAACTCTTCATCACACAAACAGCACTGAAGACAGGGCTACCAGCCGCTGTGATTGAGAAAGACCTGTGGGTGACGGTTGTGCTGCAACTGGTGTTCCAACTGTCTTTTGCTGACAGGATTATCTTCAAGGGTGGTTCCAGTCTTTCCAAGACATGGGACTTGATAGGTCGCATGTCAGAGGACGTTGACCTTGCCTACGACAGCAACTTTGGCATCTTTGAGGGCGATGAGCCGACTGTCAAGCAGATTAAGAAACTGAGGAAGCAATCTTCTCTGTTCGTACAGAACGAGTTTTGCGAGGCACTGAAGTCAGCCATCACCAAGGCTGGACTAGATGACTGGTGTTCTGTGGAAGCGCAGCCTAACGGCACAGGAAACGACACCTACCCAGAACCACGCCAATTGTACATCAGCTACAAGTCATTGTTCGAGGATAAATTGGCAGACACAAGTTACGCATACGTCAAGCCCATTGTCATGCTGGAAGTCAGTTCCAGGTCTCTTATTGAGCCAACGGGCAAGGCAAAAGTGAAGAGCATGATTGCACGTGAGTTCGCCAACATTGACACCGACGTTGCCGACACCGACATCCGTACCGCCTTGCCCGAGAAGACCTTCCTCGAAAAAGTTTTCCTATTGCATGAAATGTTCGTCACGGACAGATGCCAGAGGGCAGAGCGGAAATCTCGCCACCTGTACGATATTGAGCGGATGATGGACAAGGATTTTGCCTTGCAGGCTGTCAAGGATGATGCCCTTTGGAATAGCATCAATCGCCATCGCGCCCACTTCTCTTCCATCCACGGCGTTGACTACACCAAAGATTTGAGAAAGGAAATCAGGCTTACTCCACCAGATGAAGTCATGTCTCTATGGGAAGAGGACTACAAATACATGCATGAGCACATGATTTACGACGGTACGGCATTATCTTTTTCCGACCTCATGGCTCGTATGCATGAACTGGAAGAACGGTTTCACAACTGTCTGTCTTGATAGATGAAGTAGTGTAGCCATCATCTTATTTATTACGCCAAAAGGAAGTTCCCATTGCGGGGCTTCCTTTTGGCGTTTATTATGCATTACAGGACAGGTTTATAGTATGATAATTCGTCGATAATCATACTATAAGAATAATTCGTGTTAAGATTTGGACTGGCGAAGGTCAAAGATTCATCCTGTCCTGAATAAAACCTGTTTCTTTGCACTCGCATTTCGAGAATGCAGTCTGAAAAGTCTGCTTTCGGAGTGGCAAAGAAACTGAAATCATATTCAAACAAACAACAGTATGAGTCCATTTATGATATTCGCGGTTGTGCTGACTTTCGCCTACTTCGTCTATTTCGCCGTTACCATCATGCGTGACCTCTACGGAAAGAAGGATGACGGGCAGAAGCAGGAGTCTGAAACCATTGATGTCAGCAGCATGGCCGATGAGGAAACTCCCGTCAGCGTCAGTGAGGACGAAGGCGGTTTCCACATTGACGGCGAGGACGATGACGTGCAGTACACGGAACAGCTTTACGGTGACGGCGTTCGCGTCATAGAACCTAAAGACTATGCACCTTCTGTGGAGGAAGATGCACAGCAAGGCGGTAAGGCACCCGTTACAAGTGCCCAATTGAATGAAGAGTTTGCCGAAGAAGCCGATGAACTGCAGCCCGACCATGAGTTTGTAGCTACTCCCGAAGAGTACAGCATCTTCCTTCAGGAAAGACATAGTGCAAGAAGCAGACGAACCATTAGACGTGAGAACAGCATCGATGAACTGTAAGACAATCCATTTGCTGAAACCAGTCCTGGCAGGCATCCTGCTCCTTCCATCCCTGTCCGCCGCTGCCAAGTGCGGTGGCGTTGACTACAGTTGGGGAGCGGATGCCCTCGCCACGGCACACGACTATGTGGTGACGATGATGCTATACGTGCTCTACCTCGTCTATGCCGTCTCGTCCATCGTAGCCATCATTGGTGCCCTCCAGATTTATTTCAAGATGACCACGGGCGAGGGCGATGTCAGCAAGTCCATCATGATGCTCATAGGTGCCATCCTCTTCATCATCGGTGCCAGCATCGTGTTCCCGGCCTTCTACGGCTACAACATAGCCTGAATATGAAAAAAGAATCTCCAATGCGCAAAAGAGATATAATGTGTGTAGTAATCCATTAAAAAATTAAGAAACAAGAAAATGAACAAAATCAAGAGAATTGCAAAGTCGCTCTTCACCTCCCAGAGAATGAAGATGCTCGCGCTCATGCTGGTCTGCGGCACCGCCGTGACCTTCGCCCAGAATGCGGCTGGCGACTATACAGCAGGTACGAATGCCCTCTCCACCGTGACGGATGAGATTGCCATGTATGTGCCCTACGTCGTCAAGCTCTGCTACGCCATTGCTGGTGTGGTGGCCGTTGTGGGTGCCATCAGCGTGTACATCGCCATGAACAACGAGGAGCAGGACGTGAAGAAGAAGATCATGATGGTCGTCGGAGCCTGCATCTTCCTCGTGGCAGCAGCCCAGGCACTGCCTCTGTTCTTCGGCATCTAATGGTTAAGGGCAATAGAGAGACACGTCATGGCAAAAGTACAATCAGAGACCGATCGCTATCCCGGCTTTCCCCTTTTCAAAGGGTTGCAGAAGCCGCTGGAGTTCATGGGCATCCAAGGCCGCTACATCTATTGGGCGGCGGGTGCCGTGGGCGGAGCCATCATCGGCTTCATCCTCGCCTACTGCTTCATCGGGTTCGTGACAGGTCTGATTGTACTTGTCACCTCCCTCTGCACGGGTGCAGCCCTCATCTTCTTCAAGCAGAAGAAAGGGCTTCACACCAAGAAGGAGCACCGTGGCGTGTTCATCTATGCCTACACCTGCAAGATGTGAACCGACAAACGAGAACTACAATGAGTAAGTGTGTTAAATCGTAAACCAAGAGGACGGCAGTCTCATCCGCATCACGGCTGGGTCTGCCGTTTCGCAAAATCAGGAACGCATGATTCTATATGTCATCCTCACGTTCACCGCCATCCTCGTCGGCATGGCTGTTTCCGTCTATGCCTTCGGTACGGGCGGGAAGCGCAAGCGCATCATCCAGGACATCTATTTCTCCGTGGAGAACTGCGACGGCGTGGGTGTGCTCTACACCAAGACGGGCGAGTATTCAGCCGTGCTCCGCATGGAGAACCCCGTGCAGAAGTTCTCGGCAAACACCGACAGCTACTACGAGTTCACCCGACTGATGACCGCTTTGGCACAGACCCTTGGTGAAGGCTATGCCATTCACAAGCAGGACGTGTTCGTGCACCGGCAGTTCCGCGACGAGTCAGGCGACAAGCACGAGTTTCTCAGTGAATCCTACTTCCGCTACTTCACGGGACGCGCCTACACAGACTGCGAGACCTACCTCATCATTACACAAGAGGCTAAAAAGAGCAAACTGTTCTCCTTCGACGGCAAGAAATGGCGTGACTTCCTCGTGAAGATACGCAAGGTACAGGACCAGTTGAAGGATGCCGGACTCCCCACGTCGTTCCTCGGCAAGGAAGCAGCCCGACGCTACGTTGACCGCTATTTCTCCATGAACTTCACCGCGAAGACCGTCTCAATGACCAACTTCAAGGTTGATGACGAGACCGTCAGCATGGGCGACCGACGCTGCAAGGTCTATAGTCTGGTCGATGTCGATTGCATCAACCTCCCCTCCGTCATCCATCCCTTCACGAACATCGAGGTCAACAACACCTCCATGCCTGTCGATCTGGTCGGCCTCGTGGATGCCATCCCCGGTGCCGAGACCGTCATCTACAATCAGATGCTCTTCATGCCCAACCAGAAGCGCGAGCTGTCGATGCTCGACAAGAAGAAAAACCGCCATGCCTCCATGCCCAACCCCAGCAACCAGATTGCCGTGGAGGACATCAGGCAGGTGCAGGACATCATCGCTCGCGAGAACAAGCAGCTGGTCTATGCCCATTTCAACCTGATTGTCTGCACACCGATGGATGCCGACATGCAGAAATGCACCAACCACATCGAAAACGCCTTTGGTCGTCTGGGCATCCACATCAGCAAGCGGGCCTACAACCAACTGGAGTTGTTCGTCAACTCCTTCCCCGGCAACTGCTATGGCATGAGTGCCGACTACGACCGATTCCTCACCCTCGGCGATGCCGCTGCCTGTCTCATGTACAAGGAGCACATCCAGCACAGCGAGGACACCCCTCTGAAAATTTACTATACCGACCGCCAGGGTGTTCCCGTGGCTATCGACATCAGCGGCAAGGAGGGCAGGAACAAGATTACCGACAACTCCAACTTTTTCGTGCTCGGCCCAAGCGGAAGCGGCAAGTCGTTCCACATGAACAGCGTCGTGCGCCAACTGTGGGAGCAGGACACCGACATAGTGATGGTCGATACGGGTAACTCCTACGAGGGCCTTTGTGAATACGTCGGCGGCAAGTACATCAGTTACACAGAGGAGCATCCCATCACCATGAATCCCTTCCGCATCAAGCGCGAGGAACTGAACATCGAGAAGATTGGTTTCCTGAAGAACCTCATCATGCTCATCTGGAAGGGGACGCAGGGCGAGATTTCCAAGACCGAGGACAGGCTCATCGAGCAGGTCATCACGGAATACTACGACGGCTATTTTCAGAAGCGTAGCATTCAGGAACTGAGCTTCAACACCTTCTACGAGTTCAGCACCAGGCGCATCCCTGAGATTTGCGACGAGAACGGGCTGCACGGCATCGACCTGTCGGCCTACAACTACCTGATGAAGGACTTCTACAAGGGCGGCAATCATGAGCGTACATTGAACGAGTCGCTGGACTCCACGCTCTTCGACGAGACTTTCATCGTCTTCGAGATAGACAGTATCAAGGACGACCCGCTGCTGTTCCCGTTGGTGACGCTCATCATTATGGACACCTTCATCCAGAAGATGCGCATCAAGAAGAACCGCAAGTGCCTGGTCATCGAGGAGGCATGGAAGGCCATAGCCTCGCCCATGATGGCAGAGTACATCAAGTATCTCTACAAGACTGCCCGTAAGTTCTGGGCCAGCGTCGGCGTGGTGACGCAGGAGATCCAGGACATCATCGGCAGCCCCATTGTCAAGGAGGCCATCATCAACAATTCCGACGTGGTGATGTTGCTCGACCAGAGCAAGTTCCGCGAACGGTTTGACGACATCAAGGCCATCCTCGGACTGACCGATGTCGATTGCAAGAAAATCTTTACCATCAACCGACTGGAGAACAAGGAGGGTCGCAGCTTCTTCCGCGAAATCTTCATCCGCCGTGGCAGCGTCAGTGCCGTCTATGGCGTGGAGGAACCGCACGAGTGCTACATGACCTACACCACGGAACGCGCCGAGAAGGAGGCCCTGAAACTCTACAAGCGCGAATTAAGTTGCAACCACCAGCAGGCCATCGAAGCCTACTGCCGCGACTGGGAACGCTCCGGCATCGGCAAGTCCCTTCCTTTCGCGCAGAAGGTGAACCAGACAGGACATGTGCTGAACATCAGGGGAAAGACTTGAAGAAGACTGTGCCGTAAGTTCCGATTTCAGAAATCCGAACCGTCCGACAGCCTCGTTGAGGTCGGATTTCAGGAATCCGAGACCGCCGACCGACATTCCTGCCCCGATTTCAGGAATCCGAGGTTCCCGTCCTAAAATGCGCCTTCGGATAAGGCTCAGATAAAGAAACAAAACCATCAGATAGACAGATGCGAAAGAAAGTACAAATCATGCTGCTGCAACTCTCCCTGCTTCTCCCCGTGAGTGTCAGGGCGCAGTATTACAGCGTCAACTACGATGCCAAGACCGTGGCCGCTATGACCGCCGCCTTCGGTACGGAAGCCGCCACTGAGGCATACTATGCCCAGCAGGTGGCTAAAATCCGTGAGCACTACCAGGCAGCGGAAGTGGCAGCCGCCGGCATCTTCGCATCCAAGTATCTCGACCGCAAGGCGCTGACCCACCTCGGACTCTGGAGCAGCAGCACAGAGAATTACTACTACCGCCGTATCTACCATCTGGTGTCTGCCAAGATCATGCCTAAGATATGGACGGTGGCGGGCATGATGCTGAAGTCACCGCAGAACGCCCTCTATTGGGGCAGTTACCTCTACAAGGTTTGCGACGAGACCAAGACGCTGTGCTACCAGTTCGAGTCCATCGTCACCAACAGCACACTGTCCTTCCGCGACATCGCTTTTCTCGAAGTCAATCAGGAACTGGTTTCCCTGCTGAAGCTCTCGGAACTTGGCGGCACGGACTGGAAAGCCGTGCTCGACAACTTCGGGAACATCGGCGAGAACTTCACAAAGGAAAACCTGCAGGCCGACCTCGATAACCTCTATCGCATGGGCGTAAGCCTCGCCTCTGCCGGTGCGGAGAACCTTGTCGGTGCCATCCTCCAGGGCAGCAACTTCAGCAGTACCATCTACGAGCAGGTCGGCTCGGTCATCACCGTGGCAGACAATGTGGCGACGCTGTATAATGACCTTAACCAGAATTTGGGCGGGACGCTCCTGAACTTCATCGGTGGAGAGCAGGGCATCGCCAACCTCTTCAACCTCTCCAACTACAATGCCACGGCATGGCTCACCGACTATGCCCGTGAGGGGATGGGACAGTACTACACCCAGCGTTGGTACATCTACCGCGTGGATCAGGGGAGTGTGTCACTCTGCGACTACTATCCCCCGACGGACGATAATAGCATTCTCTACGGCGACCATTGGTATCGCATAGACACCCGCGACCCCAACTTTTACCCGAGCAGCAGCCAATGGGAAGCCATCCTTCAGAACTCCGAGAACCATGCAGGATGGAGCCGAAGCCGTGTGCAGCAGCTGAACAACAGCCACGATGGATTCACCTACAGCATCCGCTACTATAGCAGTGCCTACATCCTCAGCAAGTCAAGGAGCGGACAGTACGGCAAGGCCTACGCCTACGAAATCCACGTCACCAAGAGCTGGTACAACCGTGAAGTCAAGTATGAGGATGTCTTTGACTCCTACACGATGGATCTTTCCACCTTCAAGGCAGGACTGAACGCCCGCCTTGCCGACTACAACGACAACGAGGACGGCTACACCTACTACCTCGGCAGCGACAGCAAACACTACTACCAGACCACCGACGCACAGAAGCTGAAAGGCTGCGAAACCGCCACCATCAGCGTCACTTGCCACGACGGCACGAAACTCGGCGAGGGCAGCACCCAGTACAAATGCTCCTCCTGCGGCGGCTCCGTCAACGAACACACCAAGCAGTGCGCCATGTCCACCTCCGTCTCGGAGGGCAGTCTGGACACCTCGGAACTCGACGGTCAGATAGCTGACGCACAGAGTCAGATTGCCTCCTTGCAGTCGCAAATCAACACACTAGAGAACGAGAACGCCGAACTCATCCGCAAAATATCTTCTGCCAGCGTGGAGGATGCTGCCACCTACCGCCAGCAGTACAATGCTAACAAGGACAGGATTACACAACTGAAAGCGCAACTCAGTGACTGGCAGGGCAAATTGTCAGACCTCCAGCAAGCCAAGGCAGAGGCAGCAGAGGGCGAGGCGGCACAGACTGATGACTACTACCGCATCCCTGCCATCATGCAGGACTGCAAGACCGCATACAACCTGACATGGAACGGCAGCGGCGCATGGGGCGGCAACACTTTCACACGTACCGCCACCATGCCCAACATCAACGGCACCATCACCTTCAAGGCTACCGTCTCAATCGCCCGCCGTCCCAAATACTTCCTTGGCATCAAGATACACCGTGCCATCGTGCAGATCAGTTGGGAACTGACTACGGAGTACAGCGATACGCAGGTGGTGGCTGTCATGGAACTCGACCCCGACAAGTCCGATGCGGAAAAAGCCGCAGAGGTCAATGCCAAGATTACCGAGACGGCACGGGAGTTTCCGGGATGTGAGGTGTCCGTGGAATATGCCAGGAGCGAACCGGCTCAGACGGATGACACCGAAGACACCTATCATCTGCTGTGGTCAAGTGACCGTCTGGAGATTGCCCGGCAGATAGACACACGGCTCACCAACATCTACGCCGACCTTGTGTCCCTGGAGAAGATGATGACCTACAAGCATGACATCATCGACATACTGAAAGCCGTCCTGCCTTACATCAACGAGGATGACGGACGCAGGCTGACACTGGTGGAGCAGTGCCGCAAGCGTTGGCTCCGCAATGCCGCCAACAGCAAACATTCGGACAGCTATAGTGGAAAATACGAAGAAGACAGGGAGGACGAAGAAGATGAATAGACACAATGCCTTATATATCATCATCGGGCTGTTGCTGATGTGCCCGACCGTGGCACATGCCCAGCTCGGTTTCGACATCGTTTCCGTGGAAGCCTACATCAACGACCACAAGCAGCAGCGCAGCCTCCTGTTGGTGCGTTCCACTTTGGAGGCCGGCAATAAACTCCTACACGACTACAGCAAGGATGCCAATGTCGATTACAAAGACCTCAATGCCCAACTCGACAAATACACCCGTGCCTTCGACGTGATAGATATCCTCTACCAGACGCTGCGCACATCGCTCAACGTCTATTCCACCTACGAGACAGTCAGCGAACGCATCGGCGACTACAAGGACATGCTCACCGCCTACAACGAGAAATGTCTGAGCCGTGGCAACATCGTCAGCACCGATACGCTCATCATCACCATCAACCTGCGGATGCTTCAGAAAGTGGCAGACGAAGGGGACAACCTCTACAAATCCGTCAGTGACCTCGTGCTCTATGCCACGGGTGCCGCAGCCTGCAGCACCTCCGACCTGCTGCTGGTGCTGAACAGCATCAACACCTCGCTTGACAACATCCGCATCCACCTGAACAAAGCCTACTTCGAGACCTGGCGTTACATACAGGTGCGCATCGGCTACTGGAAGCGGCAGGTCTATCGGGCCAAGACCAAGCGCGAAATCATCGACGAAGCCTTCGGGCGTTGGCGCGGAGCAGGAATGCTGGACTACTAATGAGAATCCGATTATCAACAAATACAGACAAGGAAGATATGATAAAGCATTTCAAAAAGAAACAAGGACTTTTGGCCGTCCTGCTGGTTTCATCAATGACTGCCATGGCACAGTCATACGTAACCTACAACCACGACGATGCCAAGATGAACCAGATTACCGTTCAGGAAATCGGTTATGGCGGTCTCACCCCCGCCTTTTACTATGACGTGTTCCATCGCAGTTATCAGCGGTCGGCAGCCTCTAAGAACAAACTTAGCTTCCGTAGTCTGGCGGGTGTCGCCGCCTACCAGCAGATAACTGATGCCGAACAGGTGGACTCCGCACTCACCAAGCGTGCGGAGATCGAGGCGCTGAACGTCGCCGACCGCACGGGCGGTACCCTCGATGTGGCATGGCTGGCCGAGGGCAGCAAGCTCACAGCCAAGATGCAGGATTTCCAGAACAACATCAACCGCATTGTCGGAGCCGGTGGCACATTCCAGGAAAAGGAACGCTGGACGGAATACTACAACGTCTATCACTGTGCCATCCAGGCCACACAGGATGCCTATATGCCCAATGCCCAGCGCAAGAAGCAGTACCTGCGCATCTATAAGGATGTCAGCAGACAGAACGAGACACTGATAGCTTACCTGATACAGCGGAACAGCCGTCAGAAGACAGCGGAACTGCTGTCAGCGACCAATGAGCGAACCACCCACAAGGCCGCCTTTGCCACCCAAGCCCATAACCGTTGGCGCGAAGCCGCATGGAAGGCCGTATCACATAACGACGAATAGACGATGGCAGACAGCAATATCCTTTCAGACTTCGGCATCAACATCCTCGAAGAGGAGATTGATGATGTCATCTTCCAGACCAACGAGTTCCTGACCGATGCCACCTTCACTGGCTCACAGGGGCCATTCTGGTGGATTCTCCAGATGTGCATGGCATTGGCAGCCCTCTTCTCCATCGTCGTGGCGGCAAGCATGGCCTACAAGATGATGGTCAAGCATGAGCCATTGGACGTGATGAAGCTCTTCAAGCCCTTGGTCATCAGCATCATCCTTTGCTGGTGGTATCCTCCGGCAGACACGGGCATGACCAACAGCGGCAGTTCCTGGTGCTTCCTCGATTTCCTTTCCTACATCCCCAACAGCATCGGTTCCTACACCCATGACCTCTATGAGGCAGAAGCCACGCAGATAGAGGATAAGTTCGAGGAAGTGCAGCAGCTCATCTATGTCCGCGACACCATGTACACGGCATTGCAGGCACAGGCTGATGTCGCCCACAGCGGCACGTCAGATCCGAACCTTGTGGAAGCCACCATGGAGCAGACGGGAGTGGATGAAGTCACCAACATGGAAAAGGATGCTTCGCGCCTGTGGTTCACCTCACTGACGGCAGGAGCCGTGGTAGGCATCGACAAGATTGTCATGCTCATCGCCCTCATCGTGTTCCGCATCGGCTGGTGGGCAACCATCTACTGCCAGCAGATTTTGTTGGGTATGCTCACCATCTTCGGGCCTATCCAGTGGGCGTTCTCCTTATTGCCCAAATGGGAAAGTTCGTGGGCGAAATGGCTCACACGCTACCTGACCGTCCATTTCTACGGTGCCATGCTCTACTTCGTGGGCTTCTACGTCCTGTTGCTTTTCGACATCGTGCTCTGCATACAGGTGGAAAACCTTGAAGCCATCACGCAGAGTGAACAGACGATGGCGGCCTACCTCCAGAACTCGTTCTTCTCGGCGGGCTATCTCATGGCAGCCAGCATTGTGGCACTTAAATGTCTGAACCTCGTTCCCGACTTGGCTGCATGGATGATACCTGAAGGTGATACCGCCTTCTCCACTCGTAACTTTGGCGAAGGTGTGGCACAACAGGCCAAGATGTCCACACAGGGAATGCTCGCAAGGGTCATGTAAACAGTTGAATCACTAAACAGATATACAATGGTAATCAAGAATCTCGAAAACAAAATCAAGTTGGTGTTGATTGTGTGCAGCCTTTTTCTCACGAGCTGCGTCATCATCAGCATAGCCAGCATCTGGACGGCACGTGTCATGGTCACGGATGCCCAGCAGAAGGTTTATGTCCTGGATGGCAACGTGCCGATTCTCGTCAATCGAAGCACGATGGAAGAAACATTGGATGTGGAAGCAAAGAGTCACATTGAGATGTTCCACCACTACTTCTTCACACTCGCCCCCGATGACAAGTACATCAAGTACACGATGGAGAAAGCCATGTACTTGGTCGATGAGACAGGCTTGGCTCAGTACAACACCCTGAAGGAAAAAGGCTTCTACTCCAACATCATGGGCACGAGTGCCGTCTTCAGCATCTTCTGTGACAGCATTAAGTTCGAAAAGGACAAGATGGAGTTCACCTACTACGGTCGCCAACGCATCGAGCGACGCACAAGCATCCTGACACGTGAACTGGTGACGGCAGGACAGCTGAAGCGTGTCCCCCGGACGGAGAACAACCCGCACGGGCTGTTGGTTGTAAATTGGCGCACTCTGCTCAACAAGGACATAGAGCAGAAGACGAAACTTAGCTATTAGGAGGGCTTGGCAATGGGAAACTTCAAGAAAATGCTTTTCGGGGAGAAGATGCCCGACAAGAACGACCCGCAGTACAGGGAACGCTACGAAAAGGAAGTGGGGGCAGGCCGCAAGTTTGCCAAGACCATGCGGATTGACCGTCTGGCTGTCTGCATCCAGTCTTTCGCCAACAGCCACCGCAGGAGGTTTCTCTGCCTGGTGTTCGGCTTTGTCATCCTGAGTTTCGGCTTCAATATGTACCGCATCGTCCATGCTGGCAGCGCATCCCACGACAAGTCCACTGCCACACAGCGGCAGGAGCAGATGCTGGAACGACGGCACCAGAAACTCAGAAAGACGCTCGATGCTGCCCACTGCGCACCTCCGGGCATATTGTCAAAAAAGAATGATAATCAAACAAAATAGCATACGAACATGGAAATATTCAAGAAGATCAACATCAGGCAGCCCAAGTACATGCTGCCACTTATCCTCTACTTTCCGTTGCTGATTGCCGGTTATCTCATCTTCGACATCTTCGATACGGAGGTGGCAGAAGTTCCCGATGCCAACATGCAGACCACGGAGTACCTGAATCCCGAACTGCCCGATGCGCAGATGAAAGGTGACGGCATCGGCGGCAAGTACGAGAGTATGCTGAAGTCCTACGGCAGGATTGACGACCTTTCAGCCGTTGACAACATCGACCGCTATCAGGAAGACGAGAAGGAGGAATACGAGTCAAAGTATTCCGATGAGGAACGCGCCCAACTGCAGAGCGAGGAGGAGCGCAAACTGGCAGAGATGCAGGAGCGTCTTGCACAGAGTGCCCGTCAGGGACAGGAACTGAACGCGACAGGCATGACCGACGAGGAGCGTCTTGCCCGTGCCTCGCAGCAGGAGCAGGAGGCGATGAACGAACTGAACCGTGCCCTTGCCTTGGCAAGGATGCAGGGAGCAGCAGAGGCAACGCCGCCGGCAAAGCCAGACAGCCATGAAAGCCATACAGACAAGGGAAATACTGAAGGACAAATCAGCGTCAACGAGAACAGCCGCCATGCCATCGACGAGAACGAAGAACCGCAGGAGGTGGTGAAGAAACTGAAGGTCACATCCGACTACTTCAACACCCTTACGCAGAACGAGCCGGAAGCAAGTCTCATCAAGGCCATCATCGATGAGGACATCAAGGCCGTCGATGGTTCCCGTGTCCGTCTGCGCCTTTTGGATGACATCGAGATGGGCGGGCGTGTCCTGCCCAAGGGCAGTTACCTCTATGCCATCATGAGCGGCTTCGGCAGTCAGCGTGTCAAGGGAACTATCAAGAGCATCCTCGTCGGTGACGAACTGGTGAAGGTCAGTCTTTCCCTCTATGACACCGATGGTCTTGAAGGTCTCTATGTCCCCTCCAGCAACTTCCGCGAGACATCAAAGGACGTGGCTTCCGGGGCAATGAACGGTAACATGAACATGGGCAATACCGCCACAGGCAACAGCCTCTCCCAATGGGGTATGCAGGCCATGACCAATACCTATCAGAAGACTGCCAACGCCATCAGCAAGGCCATCAAAAAGAACAGTGCCAAGCTGAAGTACGGCACGTTTGTCTATCTGGTTAATGGAAAAGAGAAGAAGAACGATTAAATCCTGAACAATATGAAGACAACCCAGAAAATCGGGGCACTCTTGATGTGTGCCCTCTCTGCCCTGCCCATGAAGGCACAGCAGACCTATGAGGACATGGAACTCCTCACCGTGAACGAGCAGGTCACGACCGTCATCACCGCCAGCGAACCCATCCGTTTCGTGGACATCTCCACGGACAAGGTGGTGGGCGACCAGCCCATCAGCAACACCATCCGTCTGAAGCCCAAGGAAGGTGCCGATGTGCATGAGGATGGTGACGTGCTGGCCATTGTCACCATCGTGACGGAACGCTACCGCAGCCAGTATGCGCTCATCTACACCACACGCCTGCAGGAAGCCGTGGCCGACAAGGTGATACAACCGACGGAGAAGATTGCCTACAATAATCCTGCCGTCAGCCTCTCCACCGAGGATATGACGCGCTTTGCCCGCCAGATATGGTCATCCCCGGCCCGTGTCCGCAATGTCAGCACGAAGATGCACAGGATGGTCATGCGCCTGAACAACATCTACGCCATCGGTGAATACTTCTTCATTGATTTCTCCATTGAGAACCGCACGAACATCCGCTTTGACATTGACGAGATGCGTTTCAAGCTGACCGACAAGAAACAGTCGAAGGCCACCAATGCGCAGATGATAGAGCTGACACCTGCCTTGCTGCTCGACCCCTCGCAGTCATTCCGCCACGGCTACCGCAATGTCGTGGTGCTGAAGAAGATGACCTTCCCCAATGACAAGGTGCTGACCATCGAGGTGGCCGAGAAGCAGATCAGTGGCCGACTGATACACCTTGACATCGACTATGAAGACGTATTGAACGCCGATTCGTTCAACAAGGTTTTATTGAAGGAGGAATGACCATGAAGAGACTGCTTTTGACCTTACTCGTGGCTGCGACCTCCGCCACCGTGTCTTTTGCCCAGAGCCATTCCGACCGTATATCCTTCGGCATGGGCGCACTCTATGAGCGCGGACTGGATGCCACGCTTTCATGGGAACATGAGACCAAATATCACAATGCCTGGGAGTATTTCGTGAACGGCTACCTGAAATGGGAGGATTGTGCGTCGTGCGGCCATGTCTGCCCGGAGTCCTTCTGGCACAGCTACAACACCTGGGGGCTGGGCATCGCCTATAAACCCTGTGTGGTACGTGGGCGTAACCATTACGGCAATCTGCGTATCGGTGCTTCGGGCGGCAGCAACACCCACGACTTCCTTGCCGGCATCCATGTGGGCTATGAACACAACTATGCCCTGCGTCACGGCTGGCAGCTGTACTGGCAGGCCAAGTGTGACCTGATGGTGCCTAATCACAAGGACTTGTTTCGGACGGGCATCGTCATCGGCTTCAAGATTCCTACCAAATAACCATACTAAAGTGTACAAGCAATGAACAAGACAAAGAAATACATTCACGGATTGCTGAAGGCATTAGCCATCGGCATCCTGCTAACCTCCTGTGATGCCCACATTGAGTTTCCCGACACCAACATGCAGCCTTGCCACATCCTCTGCACGGACGGCAAGGTCGTGACTATCGACCAGTGCGAAGCGCAGGGGAGGTCGCCCATCGGCGTGGTGTTCTACGTCAATCAGGGTGGCAGCGAGGAGCATGAAGGAACGGGCTATGCCGTCTATCTGTGGGACATCGCTCCGGAAATGTTCGCCGACTCCCTCGGTGTGAAGCAGAACACTTCGGCCAGTCTGACGAAGTATGACGGTAATAGCAACACCTTTGCCATCTACAATACGAGGGACATGGGTTCGCCTCTGGCCGATGCAGTCTTTGCCATCTGGCGATATGGGCAGAGCGCCTATATTCCATCCGTCGCACAGATGCAATTGCTCTATCGGGCAAAGGCAAGCGTCAATGCGTACATCAAGCGGTGCGGCGGCGACCCTATTCCCGATGAACCGGATAAGTGCTGGTACTGGACTTCCACCGAGGTCAGCGGACAGGAGAGTGCCAAGGCGTGGCTCTACTCCTTGTCTTCGGGTGCCATGCAGGAAACGCCCAAGGACCAGGCACACAAGGCGCGTCCCATCATCACCCTGTATCAATAAGGATTCACCCGTTTGTCATAGCAAAGCAAGATGGAAGAGACCAAGGAACTGCAGACCGCCTATAAGATATTCAGGGCTGTCATCTATATCTCCCTCCTCATGGAGTTCTTCGAGTATGCCGTGGATCCGCAGCTGCTCGACTTCTGGGGCGGCATCGTCTGTGACGTGCATGACCGCGTGAAGCGGTGGTTCATCTACCATGACGGCAACCTCGGATGGAGCAAGGTGGCCACGATCCTGGTCATCTGCATCACCTGTGTGGGCACCCGCAACAAGAAGCACCTAGAGTTTGACGCACGTCGGCAGGTGTTCTATCCCATCGTGGGCGGCTTCCTGCTACTCATCCTGAGTGTATGGCTCTTCGGCCATCGGATGCAGGCCGTCCTCTACGCGCTACCTCTAAACATCTGGCTCTATATGCTTGTCAGCATCGTCGGCACGGTGCTCATCCATATTGCTCTCGACAACATATCCAAGTATCTGAAGGATGGATTGCTGAAAGACCGCTTCAACTTCGAGAACGAGAGTTTCGAGCAGTGCCAGGAACTGCAGGAGAACAAATACAGCGTGAATATCCCCATGCGCTACTACTATAAGGGGCGTTTCCGCAAGGGCTGGGTGAACGTGGTCAATCCCTTCCGTGGCACATGGGTTGTCGGCACGCCTGGCTCTGGTAAGACGTTCAGCATTATCGAGCCGTTCATCCGGCAACACAGCGCCAAAGGCTTTGCAATGGTGGTCTATGACTACAAGTTCCCGACGCTGGCCACCAAGCTCTACTACCACTACCAGAAGAACAAGCGGGAAGGCAACCTGCCCAAGGGCTGCAAGTTCAACATCATCAACTTCGTCGATGTGGAGTACAGCCGCCGCGTGAACCCCATTCAGCAGAAGTACATCGGCAACCTCGCTGCCGCCAGTGAGACGGCCGAGACCTTGCTGGAGTCCCTTCAAAAGGGCAAGAAGGAGGGCGGCGGTGGCAGCGACCAGTTCTTTCAGACCTCTGCCGTGAACTTCCTCGCCGCCTGCATCTACTTCTTCGTGAACTACAAGAAGATGCCGTATGACAAGGACGGGAAACCGCTCATTGCCGAGATGATGGAGGAACCGAAAACCCACCGCTCGAAACCGACCGGGCGCGTGTTCAACAGCAAAGGCGAGGAGATGGAGCCTGCCTACTGGCTTGGCAAGTACAGCGATATGCCGCACATTCTTTCGTTCCTCAATCAGGACTACCAGACCATCTTCGAGGTCTTGGAGACCGACAATGAGGTGGCTCCACTCCTTGGCCCGTTCCAGACGGCTATGAAGAACAAGGCGATGGAGCAGTTGGAAGGTATGATAGGCACCCTGCGTGTCTATACCTCCCGACTGGCGACGAAGGAATCCTACTGGATTTTCCACAAGGACGGCGACGACTTCGACCTGAAGGTCAGCGACCCAAAGAGTCCGAGTTATCTGCTCATTGCCAACGACCCAGAGATGGAGAGCATCATCGGCGCGTTGAACGCCCTTATCCTAAACCGTCTGGTCACCCGTATCAATACGGGTCAGGGCAGGAACATCCCCGTGAGCATCATCGTCGATGAGTTGCCTACGCTCTATTTCCACAAGATTGACCGTCTGATAGGCACGGCGCGAAGCAATAAGGTCAGCGTGGCACTCGGCTTTCAGGAATTACCGCAACTGGAGGCCGACTACGGCAAGGTGGGGATGCAGAAAATCATCACCACCGTAGGCAATGTGGTCAGCGGTTCTGCCCGTAGCAAGGAAACGCTGGAGTGGCTGTCGAACGACATCTTTGGCAAGGTCGTACAACTGAAGAAGGGCGTGACCATCGACCGTGACAAGACTTCCATCAACCTTAACGAGAACATGGACAGCCTTGTCCCAGCCTCTAAAATCAGCGACATGCCGACTGGTTGGATTTGCGGTCAGGTGGCACGTGACTTCGTGGCGACCAAAACGGGACACGGCGGCAGCATGAACATACAGGAGAGTGAGGAGTTTAAGACCTCCAAGTTCTACTGCAAGACCGACTTCAACATGGCGGACATCAAAAAGGAGGAGTCGGAGTACATGCCGCTGCCCAAGTTCTACACCTTCCCCTCCAAGGATGCCAAGGAACGCATCCTCTACAACAACTTTACCCGCGTTGATCAGGAGGTGCGCGACATGATACGTGAGATACAGGCTTTCAAGGTCAAGAATTAAACGAAATCAGCCTTCGTATTTGCAAGTAATTTTATATCAACAACTTGCACTTTAAACGACAGAAAAGTCCCGACGTGGATTCTGTGAAGGACAAAAAGAACAAAGATTTAACATTTTTAACTTTCTGCAACGCTAAAAACTTGTAAATCCCATCCTAGTACTATGTGCTGCATATCTACTTCCAACAGCATTTACAAATTCATCCTTAAAGGCAAAAAGAGGTTCATGCAAAGTTTTAAACAAATCGCATTCTTCCTCAGAAATTAACATGTTCAAATCAAAGATTATAGACATAATAGTTTTATCAAGAACAAAATATAAGTCAGGAAAGTATACATTCTCTCCGAGTTTTGTTTTTCTGTCTTTATTTAAGTCCTTTATACTATTATATTCATTTTCTGTACAAATTAAGCCGATTACATATCGATGAGTTCTTTTCTTCTCATGCGCATAGTCACAAGCAGCACTTATCTCCATAGCCACAACTTGGTATTGGTATTGTTCTTTAATCTTGTAGTGATTTCCTAGGAGATGGTCATTCAACCAAGTTACTGTTCCATACCCAAACCTATTTTTGAAATAATCTTCATCATTTTTGAAGGTTCTTACGCAACCACGTTGGTTTGGCTCGTATACATTGGGATTAATATGCAAAATCGCATTTAGATATGGCGCTATACCATCTATACTAATACTGTTAAAAAAACTTTTGTTCTTTTCTGAAATTTGAAGATATTCTTCCCATGTTTTTTTACCATTATTGCATAGTTCATAACCGAAAATAGGAGCCAGTACATCTTTTATAGCACGATCAGGATCAGTATGACCATTTTGGTAGCCATGAGAGGCCCAAGCAATCTTGGCAAACACCTCTTTGAACCTCTTCTCAAAGTTTTCATGCTTACCCCACTCCTCTTCAACTTCAATGAGACTTGTAATGTTTGACAAACTCACATCAGCAGCCTCAGCTAATTCATCATTGACAGAAAATAGACACTTAACTAAAGGATTATCAACAATTGTATCTACAAACGGAGACAAAGAATCATCATTTTCTCCAAAGCTATTCTTATCCATTGGAATAATTTTGATAGGATTGGCGATCTGACCTTTATTTCCTTCACGATTTGCAAATATTTTAAACTTTTCTATATCGTTAACATTCGTAGTCCAGAAAGCAAGAATAAATGTCCTATTCTTAATTGGTATAAAATGCTTAATTGCATCAAACAGTGTTGCAAACATTGCATTTTCGTCTCCAGAATTTTGTAGGTTGATATCAAAGAACGCTATTTTAACACCATCTAATGGTTTTTCTGGCAGTGACATCACGTCATATAGAATAGTCTTACATCCAATTCCATGAGTGTTGAATACACGTGCAATTCTTTCTAAATCTGTCTTGCTGTCATCTACAACAATGATACTATTATTTTCGCGTAACATATTTTTTATTTTGAATTAGGGAAAACAAGAACAACACAGGCACCATTATACTCAGCGCCAAACCCTGCGTCTTTTGGCTCTACAAATAGCAATTTGCCTTTAGACATCTCCATGACAAGGTTTACATAATATAGTCCGACCCCCATTCCATTTGGTTTCATAGTTCTAAATGGCAATATAACATCTTCAGGATTCATTAAGAATCCCACACCATTATCTGCAATAGCAATTGCTGGGCCATCAAAATGTTCTGTATCCATTTTTATGCAGATTGAACAATTATATATACCTTGCAACATTTCCCTTTTCCTACATACCCAATAAATTGCGTTATCAATGATGTTAGAAAGAGCACTCATTACTAAACCTCCTGCAACATACACAGAAAAATCTTTGGAACGATCATATTCCAGATTCACCTTATGGTAGGCCATTCTGTTCTTATGAATACCTAATGCTTTTTCAATAATAGTTGATGCTTGCAATTGAGAAGCCTTATTTTTCCTCATCAGGGGTGAGAATTTTTCGAGGATGTCCATCAGGCTTTTTACGCGCATTCTGATATCTTCTATATCACAACCACGTTTGTTTATGTCTGAATTGATATATCCCAATTCACGAACTAACTCATGAAATACTATAGACAAATTCAATCCACTCATGCCTGCACCTAACATAACATCACGCATATTGTTATATTCGTGCTTAATACGGTTGATTATTGGAGCGAACTCTTTGTCAAGATTTCTTTTCTGTAGTTTTGTAGACAACTCTTCTATTGCATCAGAGAATACTGGCCGCTTATTAACATTTATATTCTCGATATAAGCTCTCACTTTATCCCTGTCATTAACAGCTAAACGTTCAAAATGATTGAAAACGGATTTAACAATGAAGACCAATAGTGAAAACGTCTCATTTTCTATAAACCCTTCACGATTTGTTTTTTCAATAAGTGTATCTTTGGTCTCTTTGAGATTCAGATTGATAGCACCAACTGTCTGTCCCTTTGCAAAGTGGTTGCCCGCTCTTCTCATTTTTTGCTGATCCAAGCCAAGCCAATCATCTGTAGGTTCTCCATAATTATATACTCGTATATTATCCCGAAAAACCTTTATTCCACATTGCGAAGCCACATAATCTTTCACTTTACCTACAGAACCACTACCAAACGTAGGTGTAATAATCTTAGTATCCATTGAGAATGCATAGAATTCACCTTCTATCGTACCAATATTTGAAAGATGTTTATTCTTTAATAGTTGAATGTCCATACTTTCTTCAATGGGGAAATCTTTACTACTTATTGAAAGTACATCAGACTCTGTCGAAGAGTTATTTTCTTCTAAAACAGATATATTTATCGGTTTAAATTGATAGCACCACGAATATTTTGCATTATCATCGTCGTTACTTGATGGAATTAGTCTGAATTTAAAGTGAAAAAGTGCGCTATCAAGAAAGTCTGCTTGTGTTCTTACACTTTCTATCCATTCCGTTACTTTGGCTTCATTTGAACTCACAATAATCTCAAAATCATCATTTTTGCTGAAGGGATTTTGGATAAGCATCAACTTGCTTACTACGTCAACAACTTTTGCACGAGTCCAATGCGCATCACGCAGCCCATGTAATATTATTTTAGTACCATGGCTACAACCCAAAGTAGATTGTATGCCATGTTCAATATTGACTTTCATTCCCTCAATATAATCTGAAGAACCAATCAAGTCATTCCAATTAATTGATAGTCTAGAAGCAGTCAAGTTAGTTGCAGTCTTTGTTTCTAGGATTACATTGTTTGCTAGTCGATGTACAGCCAATCTACCGACCCCCTTGTTCCCAAGCGAGGTTCTGTGCTTGGTTTTACTTTGTTTAACTTCCTGACGTTTGTAGTCCGTTCCAATTGTCAACCATGCATTACTTAATGTCTCTACACTCATACCTACACCATCGTCTTCGATAGTAATCATAGATTTCCCTTCGAGTAAATTCTCAAAATGTATTCTAACGAAAGAAGCATCCGCATCGTAAGAATTCTTTACCAACTCGAATAACGCAAGGCTATTACTACCGATAAGTTCATCGCCCAAAAGTGTAATAATATGAGAACTAGCCTTAACAGAGTATGCTCTTATTTCTTTATTGTAAATATCCATATTGAATCATTCTAAGAGTAAATATTAACCACGGTCCACTTCCCGTCATTGTCCTTGCCTTCACGCTTCAAAACACCACGCTTCTGCAAAGCTGAGAGGTCACGTTCGATGGTACGTTGGCTCACCGACAAAGTCTCCGACATTTGTTTGCCGGTGATTGTCGGAGACTCTTTGATGAGATTGAGGATTTTCTGCTGACGCTCAGTGAGTTTCGTCTCCGACATGTCTCCGTCATGGTCTCCGACATTAGAGGTGTCGGAAGAGGCGAAGATGACGGTCTGGAATTGGGTTGGAGTAGATTTGAACACAGGCTTCAGCTCGTCTTTATAACCTGCCAAGGCTTTGGTCTCATTACAAATGCGTGTGAGTCCGCTACCTCGTTTCTCCATATAGTCAAGTTGAGCCATCACATTTGCAAGTATGGGATTACGCCTTTCAGAAGACACATCTTTGATGTCCAAATTCTGTATCAGCACACCATTGTACATCCCTCCTGGGGATGTTACAGTGAGGCGGTCATCGTAAATGTCAAGATGAACTTCACTACCCATTACGGTGTAGTCACGATGGATGAAATGGTTTACCATTGCTTCAAGAACTGCTCGCTCAGCATACTCCGGCTTGTTCTTTCGTCCATCAGGCAGTTTCTCCCAGCCTCTCTTGGTGTTAGACTTGACGAAGTTCATGGCTTCACGGAGCAGCATGAGGACATTGCCTGTAAACTCTGCATCATTGATAGCATCGCCCTTTTCCGTTCCATCCCATCGGGTACAATAAAGGCGAGATTGCCATAAAGGACAATCATCGGCGAACATTGCACCTGCATTCGTTAGGTGTCCTGCACCTGTCACAAGACCAAATGATAATAAATACTTCTTGTCCCATTCTTGTTTGGTGCGGTCTTTGAACGAGTTCGCCAATATCGTAAAGGAATAGTCTTCTGCTTTATAGTCTGTGTGAAGGGAATCAAAAGTTTTGTTGGAACCTTTCAGTACCAAGCGAACCATCTGTTCTGCCGTGGCAGGAAGACTTTCATCACCAATTCGAACAAATGCAATACGCTGACCATCTCCAACATAGTAATATGGGGTATAATGCCCTGCGTTGACTTTGAGTTGCATGACATGTAAACCATCTATATCATGGGGAATCATCTCCACTTCTGGCAGGGGATCCATATAGTCACGAATCCTGCTACTGATGGCCTCGCATACATGCTGCACGTCATTAAGACCTTTGACGATGCCGTCATTATCAATGCCAAAGAAAAGGGAACCACCCAGGCCATTGGCAAAGGCACTTACACTCTTCAACCAACTCTTAGGTTTCTTCTCTTCAAGCATCACCTTGAAGTCGTATGCTGTACATTCGCTTATAAGATTATTTAATTTCATCTGTTTTCGTGTCCTGATGATTGGTGTTTTGTTGTGGGACCGCCATCTGCAGGAATCTATTTGTAAGATTTGAACCTTGCATCAGATTATCATATGTTTCTTGAGCCCAAAACAAGTAATTATCCCACAAACCTGTAGAGACTTCAGCTTTTAATTCATCAAGTTTATCTTTATTAGGAGTGCCATCCTTGTGAAAGTACATGTTTGATGTTACCTGAGACTTAAATACCCAAATAGCTTTCTTCTCTCCCCATGAGTAAGATGTCAACCAAGATTCTGGATAGTATATCATCTCCTCATCCTTCTTGTATGTACTATGTGCTAATGTGTTTTCAATAAATCTCCTCGCTAAACTTCGTAAAGTTTCTATTCGTAAGTTTTCTGAAAAATATTTATCAGGATCTTCATAAAACAAATGATCACAATACCCGTGGTCTATCTGATTTTTAGCATCATCCAGAAAATCTTTGTCAATTACATCATTGTTTAGTTGAATGTTCTTGATGTCGAATGGTGTATTCACAGGTGTTTGTATAGGTAACCCTACTTTATGCAAAGCAACTATCACTGCGCGTTTTTCTGCAATATTCAGCTTAGTATTCAATTCTTGACAAGCTTTATTATAAGTGCCATTATACTTGGCGTACACTTTGATTATCTCCAATGCACGAATTGCAATGGCACGAACTTTCTTAACCTTGTTTTCTTCACGCTTAGCAAGAAAAAAAGTTCCAAAATAAGTTCCAATTAATGCACATGCAAGTGCTGTTGTAATATCAACCCACATAGGAAAATTCGAATCTGTTTAACTATAATGAATTATGTATACAGGCGTATATATATACGCCCAATATAGCCACAAAGTTAATGAATTAACTTCAGAAATGGGAAAAAACATTGTTACAATCTCTTTATTTTATGCATTTTTTATTGGTAAAGATGGCAAAACAAGGAACTTTTGAGCCGTTTTTTGTTTATTTAATGAGGTTACATGACGAATTATCAATAAAAAATGTGTACCTTTGCCACCTCTAAATCCTTATAGCCTTCTTAGTTGCATATACGCTGATGTTGTAGGTTGCTGTGAGTTTTATCTTATTATTATAGTGTTTCTTGATGTCTGTATCCGTTATTTCAGAGACAAAATCCACACCTTCTGTCTCACTATCATACACGAGTTCACCGTTTATGTATGATATTGTAGGTATGGCACATTTTTTTCAGGTACTACTGGTTCGTCTCCATCGCTCAACGCAACAATTATCCCGAAGCTACTCCAAGGAGCTGTTGACTTATATTTAATTATCGCCACCGCTGGAACGTGAAGGGTTGCATATTCTGGATATGATTTATCAAAGGCAGAGGTTTCTGTTTTGGCAATTTTTCGGCAAAGCAAAACACATCTTCTATGTTTTCACATTGAGCGAAAGCATTGTTTCCAATGTCTTTGACACTCTCAGGTATTGTTACTGTTGTTAGTTTCTTGCAGCCAATAAACGCCTCGCCAATAATAGTTACGCTGTTTGGTAATGCTATTGAAGTTAGGCTGCTAAATGTTTTGTATTTGCAACTATCTTTATATCAATAACTTGTATGTTAAACGGCAGAATGGTGATGACGCAGGTTCTGCTGATGTAGTAGAAGATGAAGATTTGACGTTTTTAACTTTTGTAAACTAAAGCGAATTCAACAAGCAAGTACAAATTTACAACAAGTAATTAAAAACTCCTCAATTGGTGTTGAGAAATAGAGTTTTTTTCTTGGTCTAATATTGATTTTCGTTGCGATTACATTGATATTGTTGTCTTTTAGATGTTTTATTGGTGTTGACTTGGGTATATATTGTCTGATGAGTCCGTTTACATTCTCTATGGATCCTTTCTGCCATGATGAATACGGGCCTGTGAAGTAGACGGTGGTGTTCAACCCCATTGCTATTGCCTTGCGGTTGCAGAATTCCGTTCCGTTGTCTGTTGTTACAGTCATTAAGTCCTTACTATCCGAAACAGAATAATAATACCTTCTTAACCAGCAGTACGTTTTATCTTCGAAGGCTGATTCTACAAAGGGAGATGTTGCTGTGCAAGATGTGAATCACAGACCTTCTTTGAACAATCTAAGACAAACATGTATAATGATACTTCCGATTCTTATCTCGTTTTTTACCAAATGAATCCCAAAAATCGTTCATCTTGAGTCTATCTACCTGTCTGTTTATGCAACAGTTCCATACATTTGAGACCGTGGTCTGTCTCTATGCCATAGTTTTGTGAACCGTCAAACCGAAACTCGCCTTGATGCTCTCCGTTTTCATCATGGAACTCGAACATTCCATGACCAAAATCAATGGAAATGAACTGCATTTTCCCGTCTTTGTTCACAATACTATAGATTTCTCTGAGCGACTTCGCATACTGTCGCTCAAAATCCGAAAGCTCCGCTTCATATGTGTAGTAATTACAACGGCATATCTCGCCTCCTATCTGCGACGCGTAGCCTTCTAGGGTATCACCTTTATGCCCCATCACCTTGTCGTGAAACTCATGGACGATTCTATTATCTGGAATAGCCGCAACTTTCTGCTTCGCAACATCCTGCGTTAAGCCATCCTCCATGAACTTTGCCTGCAACTCTCGTTTAAGTATATTCAATATTATTGGTGTCCGCTAAAAGTTGAGAGTACCCGAATTATGTGTCTGAATTGCCGATAAACAGGCATTACGGATTCTTTTTTCAAAAAGTAAGCCCCATTCATTCTTCATCTCCATCATTTTTAGCGGACACCAATAGTTTTTTTCAATGCACTTCATGCCTAGCTGCCTAGCATTTCCTATGCTGTAGTCATAAAAGGAGAAGGACTGCACAAATCCCTGATGAAATAATCATGGATTGGTGCAGTCAACAGAATGTAGGATTTATTCGGACAAAGTTAACAAAAGCAACAAAAGTAAATTTGCAACAATATTACTCGAAGACCAATGGAATACTGTCAAGATATGTTCAAACTTCTGCTTTATATCCTACATTATTGTTGCATCGCATCAGTCGCATGTTTTTTTGAGTTGAGAGATTAAGGAAAATCGGCATTACGAGCACGAGGGCTACGATGGAAAAGAGCAGCCCACCTGTAGAGCCTACGGCAAAGGAATACCAGAAGGGGGAGTCTTTTCCATCAATGAAAAATGGAACAAGACCAAGGATGGTAGAGAGGACGGTCAGGAATACCGCCGTTATTTTGTGGCTATATGCTCTTATATATGTTCTCAGTGGCGTTACAGAAGGATAGGTTGCCTTCAGATTCCTGTATTCACAGACAATATAGATGCCTGCATTCACCGTCAGGCCACTCAGCAATACCATAGAGGCAAAGCCGCCTGTCCCGAATTCCACTCCTGATAGCCAGTATGTGAGGAATGTGCCAATGAAGGAAACTGGGATGAGAGATATGATGGCAAGCGGCAGTCTGAGCGATTCAAACAGGATGCTGCATACAAAGAATATGATGATGATAATGAGTCCTAATAACCAATACTGTGTCCCTTTATCCTGATAATAGCCGTATGAGGTGTTTCTGCATTTGTAGCCGACAGGCATCTTCTGATTGAACTCCTCTGTTATGCGCTTAATGTAACGGCTGGTGTAAGTGTAGCTTCCCAAGATATTGAAGGCCACACGCAGTACATACTCCTGATTCTCCCGGGGAATACAGTTCTTCGCCTCCCGTCTCTCTATCGTCATGAAGTCTGATACACGGTTCTCCTTGTCACCAACCTTCAAGAAAGAGTTATTCAAACGCCATAGGTCAAACTTGTCCTGCCATGCAGACTTCAGATACATGTCCGAGGAGAAGTGCGTGTCTCTGTAGCGGTCAATGTCTCTTCCTGTAAGAACCTCGCGCAACTTACCATGAGCGGCAGGGAGGTCAAAGTCATAGAGTGCCATCCTCTCCTTGTCATAGCGCATATATAGCTCGTCCTCCTGATTCTCATGTCCTGGCGTTTCTATTATCAAGTCAACCACACGGTTGTTCTTTCGCATCTCATCACACATGTCCTCAGCGATGCGATACAGACGGTCATAATTATAACCTGCTATCTCTATCCTGTTGGAACGATACTGAAGGTTCAATGAGTTACTGAAACCTCTCTCGCTGACTCCGCTCGTGCTCCAGTCGGCACCGCCTATGGAGATAACCTTGCCGATAACTTTATTTTCCAACAGATAGGGGAAAGAGGTGTGTTTGTACTCCTCCTTGAATTCGACTGTCACCGTTGCCCCCCATCCCTCTACACGCGTTTCAAAGCGCTCTATCTCAGAGAAGCCGGCAAGGAAGTTCTCCAGTATCACGACTTTCTCATTGAGCTGTGCTGCCGTACCGCCCAATGGCATCTGGGCACGGATGTTCAGGCGTATCTCTTTCTCATCGTTACGACTATAAGTATTCTCAGAAAGCGACTCAGAGAATAACCGCATGGTACCACCGAACACTTTTGACAACGGCTCCTTGCAGTCCCTCTGGAAAAAGTCACTTCCAAATGTCGCATTGTAGGCACGTTCGTACCAAGGCTTTGAAACAGTATCTTCCTGTGGCATTCCGTAGTATCGGTCACCACTCTCCCCCCATTTTGTCGGCAGTGCATGGAAAGGGATTCCGAATGCCAAGATTATCAGTATAAAGTATATCCACTTGCGTTTCTGGGTGAAGCGGATATAACGGAGATAGAATCGGTTCCACCATCTTGCAAAACGCAGATGTCTTACCCTACCCTGCTGACGACTGTGATAGCCCAACTGGTCTATCAGCGCCGGAGCAAATAACCAGCTGACCACGAGAGCAACAGAAAGGTTGATAATGATGATCCAGGCAAAATCATACAGGTCCTTTTGCAGGAAATCGGGCAGCCACAGGACGACTATCAATGAGCCGATGGTTGTAAGCAGTGCTGCCAATATCGCCAAGAAGGCTTTTCTGTTGTGGTAATAGCTGTAGTGGTCCACCATCACGACGGCTGCATCAATGACCATACCTAACGATACGGTGATGCCTGCCAGTGAATAGATGTGCAGACGTATGTCAAAGACATAATAACAGATGACAGCCAAGGCAAGGTTGGCTGCGAGTGTAAGCATCATGATGAGCAGGTAACGCCAATCACGACGTACCAGCCAGACGAAAATCAGCAAGATGAACAGCGACAGCGTAGAGCGCCAGATGAGTTTGTTCAACTCACTCTCTTTCTCTTCTGCCCCATCGTGCGTCAGCGTCAGATACACGCCACCGCGCAGCCCTTTCTCTATCTCTGCTATTTTCTTCCTAAGTGTCCTTGACAAGGTGATTTTGTTCACATCAGCATCTACATGTATATTCAGGTAGATGGTGTTCAGCCCGTTCACCCTATAGTAACTGCCTGGCAGACGGTCTTTATATTCGTAGGTGGCGAGGTCACCCAAATAAACCGTCTTGCCATCCACTGCTCCTATTGGCATCTCCTCTAACGGCTTACCGAATTTCTCGGTGGTAAGATAGAGCGTGCGCTTCTCTTTCTGTCCGCTTGGATGCAGTTCGCCTACCACATCACTTTTGCCAAGGAATGACCTTATGCCATTCTCTATGTCGCCTGCAGAGAGCCCATAACTGGATAGGATGAACGGATCGTAGGTTATGACAATGTACTTGCTGCGTCCTCCTGTCACTTCAACACGCTTCACCTCATCAATCTGGCGAAGAGTCGGCTCCACTTGACGCTCAATGTACTCTTTCAACTGTTCATCACTGAGGTTCGAGTTAACACGGTAGCTTAGTAATACTTGTGTCGTTTCCTTCCGCTGGTTCTCGTTTACTACCTCGCCGCCTGACAACTCAGGATAGCTCACGCCTTCCGGTAATTGTTTCCTTATTTGTCTGAGCAGGGAGGCAATCTCAAATTTCGTGGCTGACACGTCGGCATTCTTCTTCAACTCTATGGTCACCCTGCCACTGCCGAAGTACGATTCCGATTTCACGCGTTCCACACCACGCACAGCCGAGACAAGGCCTTCTATTCTGGACGTGACATTCTGCTCTATCACCTTGGCCGATGCCCCACGCCACGAATACCACACACTGAGCGTCTTCCCCTGGCGCGGTCGCGGCTGGTCGGCCACGTCTATCCTGGGAATGAGCGCACAGCCTATCACCATCAGCACGGCCAGCAGGAGTAGCAGCGTGAAACGCGGCACCTCGAAACGCGGCACGCGGCGATCGGCATCGCCGCACGCGGAATTGTCCGTCGCCGCACGCGGAGTTTCCCATCGCCGCACGCGGAGTTTTTTTATCTCGTTCATCATTCTTAATCCTTAACGCTTAACTCTTCATTCTTAACTTCGCAATAAGGTAGTACAGCATAGGAATGAAGAACAGACTGACTGCCGTTCCTATGGTCATGCCTATGATCAAGGTCAGCGACAGCGGGTATTGTATGGCAGCACCCATGCTGCCATGACTGAGGAAAGGAAGCAGGGCGAGAATGGTGGTCAGCGAGGTCATGACGATGGGGCGCAAGCGTCTTTGGCCGGCTTCCATAATGGCACGTATCAATCCTTTATGTGTGCCTGATTTCAGATGTGGGCTGTGATTGATGGTGTCTATCTTCAGGATAGAGTCGTTGATGATGATACCGCTCATTACAACCAAGCCTGTCATAGACATCAGGTTAAGCGACTCACCCAATATCCACAGTCCAACCAATACGAAGAATACATCCACTACCATCTCCAGAAGTATGACAAGGGGTTGTACCAGGCTCTCAAACTGTGCTGCAAGGATAAAGTAAAGCAGCGCTAGAGCTACGGCAAGCACGACGGATAGCTCACTAATGAGCATACGACTGGAGAAATAGCCTCCAGCGAAGCTTGCGCTGTACTGACTCTGCGGCCTGTGGATGTATTCGTTTACAAAAGTCATTACCTCCTCTACTTCCCTGTCCTTGGCATTCAGGCTGAGGGTATAGAACTCTCCTCCGTTTCCTGCCTGAAGACGCTTGTAGTCCTCACCCTTGGCTTCACGTACCAAATAGGAGATAGGAATGTCGGTCCCGTCAGCATTTTTTACGCACTCTGCCAAGATATGTCTCTCCACACCCGTAAATGACATGGCACCGGAAAGCATTTTGACTGGTACCGACTGCGCTCCTTCGTTGATACTGAATACGGTGCCTCTGCTGACCAGTTCCCGAAGTCTGCGGTACAGAGCATCATAACTTACCTTATATATTGCCATCTGCTCCATGTCAGCTACATAGCGGATGTTCGTCTCTGTCATGACGGGGGAAATCTCGAGATTCGGGAAGTGTCGGAGCAGGGTGTCCCTGAAGGCTCGCGAGGCATCTGTTGTTGGACGCCTGCCTTCTCTGTTCTGCAGGTGTATCTCCAAATCCGCTTCATCGGTCGAGAATATCAGATTATACAGATTGCCAGGCTCGCCGTATTCTGCCGATGCCTGCGGATAATGTTGCTGTAAATAGGCTGTGCATTGTCGCTTTATTTTATCAAGGTGCTCCGAATCTGCTGCCTTCAGATAGACAACGGCTTCCGACGATGTGATGTCCTTTGTATGTGCCAGCATGAACTCCTGTGCGCCTATCATACTTGTAGATGTCTGTACGTCTTCCTTGATGGCACCCATCATACCGGCTATCCTTCTGTCGTTCTCTTGTGCTGAGATGTTGCTGTTCCAGTCGATGGTGAGCAATGTGTCATACTGTGCCACCTTCGGCATACGCTCTTTCTCAATATGCAGGAGGAGGATGCCCATAAGAGGGATGCTTATGACAAACAGGGCTAAGACCAGTCGCGTGTGACGTAGCATCCACTTCAGGACTGCTTCATAACACTTCACGCCACCCGGAAGCTTTAGCCCAACGAAGTTTACCTTTTCGCCTTTTATCTCCTTAACCTTTTCGCCATTTTTATGCAACACCATATAATAAACTGGTATCACAACTGTTGCCACCAGTAAGGAAGCAAAGAGGGCTGTCGTAATACCCATTGCCTGATCATAGAACAAGGCTCCTGCCGTTCCGCTTAGGAAGATAAGCGGCAGGAAGACTGAACAGGTGGTCAACACGGAGGACAGCATGGGAGTAAACACCTCCCGTGTACTGCGTACGACAACTCCTTCTAACTCTTCTTTTGTTGGTATCCTTGGTGTCTGTGCCGTGATATTATCCACCACTATAATAGCGTTGTCCACCATCATGCCTACACCTAATATCAGTCCTGAGAGTGAAATAACATTCATACTGATGCCTAACAGGTAGAAGCACAGGATGGTTATTATCAGTGAGAGGGGGATGGAGAGCACGACAAGCAGAGAGAGTCGCCACTTCTTCATGAAGAGCATAAGCACTAAGCAAGCCATTAGGGCACCCATGTAAAGATTGCCTTTCAGGTTCTCTATGGTAAACTGAAGCAGACGAGTCTGGTCACGTGTCAGCTGGAAGTTGATGTCAGGATATTCCTTCCGCATATCGTCTAACAGTTCGTCCATGCTCTGCTTCAGTTCCTCCATCCTGGCATCGTTCTGCTTGATGATTGCCATGGTAACACACTCCTTGCCATCATGTCTTACCAGTCCGTTGCGGGTAGCAATATGCTCCTCTATGCTGCATACGTCCTTTAGTTGGAAAAGCCGCCCTTGATGATTGATGTAGATATCCTCTATGTCCTTCCTCGTGAGGAGCTGGGAATCAAAGTGGATGTTGTACCTGTAGATGCCATCCACGATGCTCAGGGCTTCAAGCGTGATATTGTTACGCTTGATGGCACTCTCGATGTCCGAAACGCTCATGCCCATTGCCTGCAGCTTTTCATTGTCAGGAATGCAGTCTATCTCCGTACCGACTGTGCCGCTGACATCCACCATCGCTGTCTGCGGCAGTTGCTCGATGCGTTTTACTACGACATTCCTGGCGAACTTGGATAGTTGGGCGAACTTGGACGTTCCGCCTGCGCCTGAGGCTTTAGCCGAAGAATCTGCAAGCGTGAGGTCAAGGAAGAAGGCTGGAATATCCATTGCACTTGCCTTCATCACCTTGGGACGCTCCATATCCTTTGGCATCTGGTTCATGGCACGGTCCACCTTCTCGTTGACCTCTATGAAGAGAAGGTTTACATTGCTGCCTGGCTCAAAAGTCATCCTGACACTGCCGGCATCCATTCGCGACTCGGAACGGATGTCGGTTATGCCTGTCACTTGCATCAGACGACCTCTGAGCGGAGATACAACATTCCGCTCCACTTCCTGGGCAGAATACCCGGGCATACTCACTTGCACGGTTATCTGTGGGATGTCAATGTCCGGCATCAAAGAGACGGGGATGTGCCTGAGCGACAGTATGCCTATCACCGTCAGGGCGATGATGCACATGGTGACGGCTATAGGACGACGGAGAATTATTTTCAACATAAAAGAAATAAACAGCTTTAAATGATATGTATTTTAATTTTTAGCATTTTATTGTCAGAATCCAATATATATAACACTTCATTTAATTCATCGTAATCAAAATGATTAAATTTTATTTCAGAATTAATTGCACCAATAGGATTGCCAGACCAATCAAAAAATAGAATTGCAGGGGCATATTCCTCTTCTGATTGGAAAGTGCGCTCTGTAATATCATATTTTAACACAGCAAAGCCAAAATTGTAGGTTCTCAAATCAGCAAACACATATTTTCGATTATATCTTGAAGTTGATAGTATATCACTTAATTTATCTAGCTCTTTGCCAATACATAGAGTATATTCTATATTATTATTTAATGAATAGATATTTATATAATTCATACCAATCATTGCTTCTATAATATATTCTCTAGAGGGTGAAATAGAAATCAAGGAGGACATTATGTTAAAATCTTCATTTATTGGTATTTCAAAGTTATTCAACTTTTGGACAGCATGATTTGTTTGAATCCCTTCACGCGTGATTATTGAACGATTCTGGTGCGTTTCCATTTCATCAATATTACGCACAAGCAATAGGGTATCACTAATGGTTTTTGCCCAAAAAGCAGAATGTGGAATCTCAGAATAGAAATTTAATCCTTTCAAACTCGCATGTTTTTCTATAATTGTTTTAGTAATATTTAGTTTAAATAAACCTCCTGTTCCTGAATCATATATGTTTGCATATAAAGAATCATTTTTACACTCAAATGTAGTCTGCAATGTCAAATTTATGCCATACAAAAATTCACCTTTGGCTTTTCCTTTATCTAAATATCGCCCATATGATTTCATCGATTTTAAAGAAATAATATCTAACAAGCCATTTTCTTGATTTGTATCTACAAACAAAAGAGAATCTACAATAATAAAATTTTTTAAATAATAATCTGGCATTTTTACAGATTGCATATTGCTCCTTTTCAATGTTTGTATTTCCGGGAATAAATAAGCCTTTTTCACATCATGCAATGTCATATACTCTTGATTGACATCAACCTTATTCTGGCAACCGGCAAATACTATAAATATAACTATAACATATACTATTCGTTTCATTGTATATCTTTTTTTGGGGGTTGTTTCATTAAATGAAACAACCCCCATTTATTACTTTTTACATTTGTTAGATAGAGCATACCAAGTGTCCGTTCCTGGAACATATGTGCATGTTTGACAATACCTAACTTGACAGCCGTCTTTTTCTGTAATAGTACTATAGCAAGTATACTCTTTTGTTGTACTTTCTTGTGTAGAAAGTGCTTCCACATTCTGGATTAGCAAGCTTTTGTACTTACAAGCATTTGTCTCAAATGTCTTTTTGGCAACAGAAGTTGCGATGGCAACAGCTGCAATGCATGGCAGCATAAAAAGATTTCTCTTTTTCATAAAAATAATAATTAAAATGTTAAACATATCGGGCTACGCCCTTTTTATTTTCTATTTATTAATTAACATTCACTATCACCTCTGTACCATCGGCAAGGTTTAGATTGCCGGAGGTTATGACAATATCACCTTCCTTAATAGTTGTCTCTTTACGCTGACAGCCCGTGATGGCAAAGGAACTGATGTTGGAATGTACCACATCGACGTAGGTCCAAACTGCCCTCCCCTCTTCCAAAAGGAAGATGACTTGATAGCCGTCCCGCTCTACAACAGCGTCCTTGGGGACGACAAACATGTGCTGCATCTTTTCTTCTACGATAACACGCACATTCATACCATCCAATAAAGTGTTTCCCCTGTTACTGAGTTGTGCCTTGATTTTCACTAAGCCTTTGTCATCTACCAATGGATTTATCTCTGTCACTCTACCCTCGTATTGGATGCTGTCCTGCACAAAGGGCGTCACCTTGACTTTTTGACCAATGCGTACGCCTAAGAGTTCTGCCTCCAGTATTCTGAATTCTACCTCAAAGTCCGAGTCATCTACCAACGTACAGACTTTGTCATTCTTCTGGAAACGCTTTGCTTCTAAGTCTGCTATTCTTCCGCTGAATGGGGCATACAGGTTGCATTCCTCCAGCGCCTTCTTGGCTGATTGCAGTTGAAACTTGGCTGAATAATAGCCAGACATCACTTCGGCACGTTCAATGACATCGGCAGGGACAGCATTCATGTCATTATACCCTAAGCTTATAAGCTTGTCTGTCAGTTCCACCTTCGCACGTTGCAGTTCATGCTCGGCCTTCTCCAGTTCACGCTGCCTGTCCTGCTTGTCCAATGTGGCAATCAATTTGCCTTTGCTTATGTGTTGCCCTTCCCTGACAAAGACTTCCGCAATGATGCCTTGCCCATTGAAATTCAACTCACTCTTTGCCTTGGCACGAAGACGGCCATTGCATACGATTTGCTTGTTAAACTCTTTCTGATGCAGTACCATCGTATCTACATACGTTTCGCTCATTTGCTGTTGGTGCATCTCCATCCCGGAACCATCCTTGTTCTCTTCTTTGTTGGAGGTACATGCTGCCACCAGGATAAACGCAGCTAACAAGTGTAAGGCTTTATTGCCCTTTTCTCTTATCATATTTTCCATTTTTATTTATTGTCTATTGCTTTGTCTATGTCAACCAAGATGTCCCTGTCTGCCGTCCAGTCATATAGTGTGGACTTTTGCAGACTGTAGTAGTCAGACCAAAAAGTATTGAGCTGACTGATATATTGTGTCTTGGCAGAAGTCATTTCCTGCAGAGCAGTATTGAGGTCTGTCACGGAAACTGTGCCTGCTTCGTACCTGCGTCTCATGATGTCATAACGTTCCTCTGCGATCTCCTGTGCACGAAGGGCATTGCGACATTGTGCAGGCTGGGCATTGAACTGCATCACTTTCTTACGCAGCTCCTGAATATAATCCTGGTGCGTTTTTTCTTGTTGCGTCCTTACAACTTCTAACTGAGCCTGCGCCATGCGGACACGACCTTTGCTTACGCCCCAGTCAAAGATAGGAAGGCGAAGCGTCAGACCTACAATCTCGTTGTCAAGTAGCTTCCTATATGCACCAGCAAAGTTGTCGGCTGTCTGCATGAAGCCTAATTCTCCGCTTAATGTCACTTGAAGACCCTTGTTTGCTTTGGCTTGAGCCAGAGTTTTTCTGCGTTAAGCATTTCCAAGCGCAGTTCTTTGGTGTGAGAGGAATTGGCGATAGCTTTCTGTAGTACCTCATCCATGCCGACAACGAGGTCTGGTACATTATAAGGTGGCACCAGTTCTGATGCTTCGTAATCTGTTACGCGCAAATATGAAAACAGATTATATTTGGCATCGTCCAAGGTGATACGATTGTTCCCCTCTGCTACACGGGCATTCAAAACGGACAGTTCCATCTGTAAGACTTCGCTTTTGGTGGTTGTACCTAATTCCAGACGCTTCTGTGCCATTGCATACAGTGTTTCCCTGTCTGCGAGGGTTGCCTTGCTTTGCTGATAGTTGGATTGTGCAAACAGGACATTGAAGAAGAGTGTTGTCACCCTGATAGCGATGTCCTGCATGGCAGAGGCATAGCGCTTCTGTGCTATCTCATATTCTAACGGCGCTGTCTTCTTTTGCCATTTCAGGGAGTTGAAAGAACGAAGAGGTTGGGTATAGCTGACACGCAAAGGCTGAGAGTTATATGTCGTCTCTTTGTATGTGAACTGGTCCAGGCGGTGAAGATATGACATTAAAGAGACGGTACCGCCTGTTGCAGCAATCTGTTGATCGACAGACAACGTGAGACTGTTGCTCAGTGTGTTGTTGCTGACGTATGACAAGCGTCCGTCATCATAGTTACGGGTTTCCACAAGGGAGCGGTTATAGTTCATCAGACCGCCACTAAGGTTTATTGATGGAAGCAGCTCTGCCTTGAAGCTTCGATATGTCCAATAACTTGCAAGAAAGGAGAAATGTGCCGATTTGGCATCCAAGGAATTCTCCTGAGCTATCTGTATGGCATTGCCGAGGGTAACTTGCTGGGCAAAAACGCTAGATGACAACAATAATGTCATCAAAAAAGTTATTATATTATACCTTTTCTGCATATTTATCATTTGTTTCGATTTCGTCTGCAAAGGTATGGTGTTCTGATAACATACACAAACGCCATCTGTCATACAAAAGTACATTTATACATAATATAACAAAAATTCATACTTTTGTATTACATTCAAACAAGATAGATGTTATATTAACCTTTCTGTACTATTGTACAACAATTTCGGTATAAGGCATATTGATATTTTCATTCATTCTCTCGTTTTTCTAGTGATTGTATGTCTCTCATATTACCACCACACCTGTTTCCCGTTCTCATAGGTAAAGATTCTTTCTTCTGTACCTTTTGTGAGATCTCTTAGAAGATATAGTGCATTCTGTGGTACACCCTTATATTTCACAAACACATTTTTGGCACGTTTCCTTCCCATACTTACCCATTTATCGTTCCAATAAAAAAGCTCGTATTCATCACCTATTTCCACACTATTCCCATCTCCACGACCATAGTAGATGAGGTGGTCAACTTTCATAGGCTTTCCAAGGTCCAAACCAGCCCAACAACCTTCACCGCGTGGTGCATCAAATGAAGTCAAGATGTTGCCATCAAACACCGTCTCTTTCAGATGTTCTGGATTGTTATACCATGAACCATCTGTGCCGATTACCTGTCCTAGAAGTCTTGTCGTATCCCCTTTGGCATAAAACATCACCTCTGCTATGCTACAGAATGTGGAATATCTGTTGTTGGTATAACGCCAATAGCGGCAAGGAGGTATGGAGTCGGGTATATTGACATGCTGGCCAGATGCTTTACCCTCTTGAATTCGATGTACAACATAGTATTTTTTGAAGTTTGCATCGTTGGAAGCCTGAAATTCACCGTCTTTCAGTCTAGGAACAAATTCATAAGTACGTTCCTTTGTGGGAAATTTCCTTGCAAGTTTCATTTCCATTTTCCTTTTCATATCAGGAATCTTTTTTCTCACCTTCCCATTATGGTCCAAAATAAAGGGCTCTGCTATCGGTTTCATCTGGGCATTAACGTATATTACAGGTAGATACATTGCATTCTCACCAACATCCTTGAAAGTCGCCTTGTTGTTCTTAATGGTTCCGTATGCCACAGGCACCCATTCCTGATTGTCAAACGCAAGTAAATAGGCATATTTGTTGGGGGTACTTTCAATCTTCAATGTTACATCACTGCATTTTATTATTCCTCTTGTAACATCACGAATGAAAACATTACGGAACGACTTTGGAACAAACTCTCCACTATTATTGATTCTTACAAGCTCTATATTAGGAGAATAGGTGCGCCTATAGATTTTTGTCATGACTTCCTCCACGCTAGTCTGTTGACCTATCTGTCCAGTAATGCCATCAAACGGGATGTTCTTGCCATCATCAGAAAGAAGTACATTCCATGTATGTCCCAGACTACGCTTAGCCCACTGTGGAGTAAAGTGAACCATTACAGGTATACCATGACTACGAAGAATCGTTGTAGCCATAGATACATAATCATTACAACGTCCAAAGGGCAATTTAGCACGATATTCTGTTGGGATATTAGCATAACGAATGGGATTACCCATTTGGGGATGAATAGAGTCTGCAAGAGTCTTGTTCAAATTCTTCACAGCAGCATAGGCAGAATTTCGCAGCTGGTCACAATACTCAAGTCCTGTAAGTTTTTCCGAAAGGAATGTCTTCAGTCGAGATCTCCAGTTGTCCAAAGGTTGTAAATCATCTGCCTTATAAGGAAGGATCCATTCACAAAAGTCTTCAAAACATATGTGTTTAGCCCAAGGACCATGCTGCCAGTCATAAAAGGCTATATCTATATTCTGAATCAAATAATCTGCTGTTATTATTTGGCAATCCTGCACTATTTTCAAGCTGTCTATCCCCTTTCTTTGTGCCACTCTGTCTATAGAGTCACGCATGGCATCATTGTTCCTGTCTTCCTTCATATTTTCAATTACAGAATCAACGGCAAGTGCATACCTGTTGATGGCGGCAGTGTCAACGTATGAAAAGTGCCCTGGCATATATTTTATTAGGAATTTAGCCGCCTCCAACTTAAGAGAATCACCTGTATAATGATCCAGCACTTTTTGCAGTTCAGCACGGTTAGGACCAGCCAACTCCAATGCCTGTTCCAACATAACTTCCTCTTCACTCTTCTGGCACGCAGGGAATAGTGTACATAACAATACCAGAATTATCAAATAACTTTTCTTCTTCATTATTGTATTTCGTTTGTACCGAATTCAGTATAGATTAAAGATTTTGCCTCTTCTTTCATCTGCTTCGTGGCTGGCGAAATAATTTTCTCATGGAAAGAAACAACCTTCTTGGCGTATTCTTTTGCTTTCTTGCTGTTTCCTGTCTCCTTGTAGAGTTGCATCAACAGATAGAGAGGGTATATGCGGTTTGGCATAATAGAAAAAGCTTTCTTGTAAGATTTCTCTGCAAGGTCCGAATAACCCATATCCTTGTAGTTGTTGCCCATAAGAACATAAAACATCGGATCAGCACTTACCAAAGTCCCTTGCCTAAGCATATCGTTACTGTCATTATATCTACCATGTGTACGTAGTGTCTTCCCAAAGTCAAAAAGGAAACGGGGATTATCGTACTCAAATGGCAATAATTCATAGTAATCTTTAAAAAAAGCTTCATTCACCATCCCTGCAAACATTTGATAATCTCTATCAGCATTATAGCGTATCTGTAGCTGTTTTATAATCAGATAAGAAGGTAAAATCAGCAACAGTGATAATACAAACCACGCATATCGTACCCTACTGTCACTCTGTTGACTATGAACAGATGCCACCCAAGCTGCCACCATAACAAAGATTATTCTGTATGGCAATAATTCAAACGGGTAGGAGAACATGGAAAATATCAATAGAGATAGCATCCCATAGAATAATGGCTTACTATGTTGCCAAAGCAGAAACAACATGTAGCCTACCATGATAATGCAAAGAAGCATGCCAATAATGCCTTGTTCAACCAATACTTTCAGTAAGTCATTAAAGGCATAGTCTGTTACGCCGCCAGAAGCAAATAAAGCAGATGAAGGGTTATTAGCATACAACTCTGTAATCCCGTTAGCACTAGCGTGTAAGAAGCCTCCAATTCCAACGCCTGTCCATGGATAGTGTAGCCATGTAGTCAGTGCTGATAGCCATATCAGAATACGCCCATCTGCAGAACCTTGCTTTATGAAGTAGAACAACACACACATTACTATGCACACCGCCCATACAAACCAGCGCCAAGGCCAATAGCTCTTCCTGAACATCCATAGCCCTACAATACCAAAAGAAATAAAAGCAGCTCTGCTCCATGTGGCAGGCAATAGCACAAACATTAGTCCTGTAGTTCCCATGATGATGTGTTTCTGCCAGTTTTTTTCCACTTCTTGCATCCATGCCAGACCTATAACTGCTCCCAGCATCAGAAAGGCAGAGTAGGGACCTGGATTCTGGAATGTGCCTGTCAGTAAATACAAATAGTATCTGCTTGTGCCATTTAACATTTGGGAAAGTCCCAATCCTGCTTCATATACGCCACATACCAACAGCCCACCCATAATCCATTTGGATGATAGCTTCCCATGTGCCATCAGACAACGCAAGCAGAAATACAGCAAAACCATCTCTATGGTCTTTAAGAATGCTGTGGCACAAGGATACTCTGTACCTAACCATACTCGCATAACGTAGTACAGAGTACCAACGGCAACCAATACATCCAACCAGCCCCAGCTACCTTTCGCTTTCTCGCAGATCTTGGAGGGTATAAACCATAGCATTACAGCCATAGCCAGTATAACCATAATACCACACAATAGTCTTATGTCAGCCTCTGCCCAACGAACTTCCACGGGTGCTAAAGTCAGCCATAGCAACATAAATGGGCCAAGGATAATTGACAGAACCCTGGGCAGTCCTATTTCCTTACAAATTTTCGGTATCCTCTTCACAAGTTACGTCTTTACATATTCTGTCAGAAATAAGTTCGTCTGTTCTCCTGTCCTTTGAATAGGAAATATGTGTTACCACACCTACAATATATTCTTCCGGAACGAGGCCCCAGTTTCTAGAGTCGTTGGAATCCATTACGTTGTCTCCCGCCATGAAATAGTAATTATGCTGGAAAGTATGACGCTTTAATGGCTTACCATCGCCATACACTATGTTCTTATCCCAATCCCATGATAAGGATTTTCCTGTTTCCCACTCTAAGTACATGCGGTAATAAGCTGCCATATATGGTGTAACAGCAACCACATCCCCCTTGCGCGGCACATAAACGGGAAGAAGATTCTTAATAGTCTGTTTTAGATGACCGTTATAAGGGAAAGCGCATGCTAATTCTCCAGGGAGGGAAGACTCTTCTATAGAACTGAGTTTTCTTTGTTCTTCTTCCACCCCCAACACGCCTTCATAATTGTTATTCTTGTAATACCCGTTATCTGACCAGATGGTATCACCTGGCAATGCTATGCAACGCTTACAGAATACATTGTTAATTACAAAGCTGATATGCCAATTGTGCTGGGGATAGTTAAACACAACAATATCATTGTGTTTGATTCGTCTTGTACCCCGTGTGCGCAAACACTTGAGTTCACCGCCCTCGGAATTAAAGTCGAAATCCTTATAAATGCGAGCACCCATAATAGTCTTGTCCACAATTACCCTATCACCCGGCACCAGTGTGGGGCGCATGGAGTCTGTAGGGATAATAAACTGGTCAAATAAGAATGCACGGCACAGCAGCCACATACCATACAGGCATATGGTAACGGTAGCAACGCCAAAAGAGATAGCCGAAATTCTATACACCCACTTCATCAGCATGTTTGTTTCCTTTCTTGTTTACATACAGACAGCACACAGGCAATAATTGCGAGTATGAGTAATACTACATTCTTGTAGAAAGACTCAGTAGGCGTGAGGTGAATCACCTCTCCAAAACATCCACAAGACTCTACCTGCCCATATAGGCTCACCAGATTTAGATATGTAATGTAGGTAAAATACCCCAATACCAGGGTGTATACCATCACTATATATTTCCTTATTCTGGGCATAAATGCAGCTACACCTAATAATAACTCTGCAGTGCAAATGGCATAGGCCAGTAGCATCCCATGCCCACACAATGCATCAAGTCCCAGAAAGGCACAGAAATCATCTATGGTCAAAGCAAAAGACCTTAGCCCTATCCACTTGAAGATGCTGGAAAGAATAAAAATAACACCAAGTAACCATGTGGTATAATGGCATGCTTTTCCATAAAGTTTTGTGTACATACTAAAGATTTTATTCTCCTTTTATTATTCTTTTATAAATATTTCGTAATTTTTCATTATATAATGGGTTTCCTACGCATAGAATCTCATTATTTTCGTTTAAAAGAAATACATGAAATAGCTGATTATCAGGAATTTGTTTATTTGACCTCTGAAAAACATTGGCTGTATCTAAATAAATAGGCCAATCTACTGAAGATTCCTCAACAATTTGCCGCACTTCCTGTATTTTCTTCTGTGAAGGAGAGAATATAAATACGAGTCTTGCACTACGACAGCTGTCAAAGAAGAAATCCTGAGTCACTTCTTCCCAATTTGATATTCGGGAGACATTACAAGACGTACATTCTGTAGAGTCCGTAAACACTACCAGAGTGTACTTAGATATAGAATCCCTACCAACTAAATCATTGTATGTAATCACTGAGTTTGGAAAGCATTCCATATAAGAAAGACTCAGATTAATCTTTGTCGAAAGCATACTTGAAAGTATAGTTTCAACAGCATCGTTTCTTCTTATACAGGAGAAGATAAGCGCAATTGTAACTGTTAAAATTAGTACAACTATAATTAACCTATTCCTTAAATTCATAACATATAATAGACTACTTTTTCAATGACAATAAATCATACTTATAGAGTTTATGTAGCTCAATGTTCCAGCCATAAAGTATGCTTCTCTGATTATCCAAAGATAACCGATGAACAGGTTGTTCTAGTTTTATCTTACGAACAAGGTTCCCGTCCCAATCAAAAACATGAATAATATTATACCCCTTCTCAATTGGAATGTCATTTTGAGGGGAACCTATCCATAATGCATATATGTATTTATTATCAGTGACTACTCCACAATAACAAAACAATGAGTTTTCCATATCTGTCAAGAAAACATCTTCGTCCTGCGTATTCTTCATTCTATACCCACTTACTTTCCCTGTTTTAATATTCAATATGTTAATCTGCGGCAAGCGAGTCATAACTTCCACAAGTTTACTCCGATCGGGTTTTAGCGAAGAAAAAACATTAAAGAAGTTTGATGGTAACACCTTAGATTCTTTGTTATCAATAGGATGATCAAAAATATTAATCTCAGTTAACAACTTATTATCTTTAAGCGTTCTTATTTGATAATATGAATTTATTATTCTATCTTCAGATGATAAAGTTACTGATGGGAAATATAAGAGTACAGAATCTTCCCCGATTATATATTGATTACAGAATGCAACGGGGGATTTATCCCGCCATGAATATAAAATAATGTTATCGTAAATTGTGGAGTCTTTTCTTATTGACTCTGTTATGTTCCATATCAAAAGTTTAGATTCATTTGGAGCAAATAACAACCCCTTCTTTTCATTTTGATTCTGATATATTTGAAAGATTGGTGATAATGACAAAAATTCTTTATGTCCACGACCTCGTGAACAGAATGAACCAATTTTTCCTCTCGTACCAAATTTTACAATATCAAAAGCCTTATCTCCATTATCGTTATAGAATATAGCCATCGAATCTATAACGTAAAAAAAAGATGAGTATATGCTATCTAACTCTATTTCCGTAGAAAGCAAGGAAACCTCAGATGCATCATCGATATAAAACTCTAGATTACCCTGGAAATTGTTATTTTTCGTACAAGAAAAAAAGAAAATGGAAATGAATAATAGCAGATATAAGTTTTTTACGGTGCGGTTGGAATCGTGTATTCTCCATAATAGCACATATGCGTCAGTACTTTTCATTGTCTATGCAGAGTGGACTATCAATTGAAACATTAAAGCATTTTGTGCTCTTAAGAACACCTTCTTATAGCACAAAATGCTTTTGATTATTATAACTACATAATAAAACAAATCAACTTTTTCTGCATTTGCCGCTTGCAATCTCATAAAGCAGTGTCTGAGAACTGGGACATTTTGTTATACGATTAGGTTTTGTTCCAACTGGACATTCTAGAAGATTCTTTGGCATTTCTGGGCTTCCGCCACTGAACACATCAAAATAGCAGTCATCTAAGTCTTCCCATTCATCATCACTCAACGCCTCTACATTTGTCATTAGCAAGGCATTACTTTCACTTGCATTTGTCTTCAGTGTTTTTGTTCCTATATATGTTGCGATGGCAACTGCTGTAATGCAGGGTAGCATTAATAAACTTTTTCTTTTCATAATAATTAATTTAAAAGTTTTCCTACTCGTAAAGCTTTTCGGATTCCGCTCCTTTGTTTACCCTGTCTGGTCAGGAGGAAGGGTGTGTCAAAATACTATGATTATTATAATCCGTTGTGGTTAATTATGACACACCTCCATGTTTCAAAGATTAATATATCTCAAACTCGCCTACATATATGAGGGTATCTATCTCAAGTGTTAAACTATATGTGCCCTCATCTAATGTACCCAAGTAAATGGAAGTCTCACCTTGCTCTGAAAAAGTGACATTGCCATTACATACTTCTAGTTCATCTACATCATATATATTATAGGAACATGTCAGTTCTGATGGAGAATACAACAGAAGACTATCAGAAGTCTCATTCAAATATACTTCTATAGTTGCCTCCATGCCTGAACCTAGGGATCTTGATGATCCCGGCATCCCAGCGTTTATTTTAGGCTCCTTTAAGTGGAGTAACACAGGAGTCATCCCCGGTACAAGTGTAAAGCTTTGCATCACGAAGACGAGCAAAATCGCCAAAATACTTAATAACTTTTTCATAATCTCTTTAGTTTATAGTTAATAATAGATTTATAGTATTCTGGTGCAAAATTAGCGGTTCTTAATCAAGCCACCAAACATTTCTTGTTTCTTTGTGTTTCTCGATGTGTTATTTTTTTATTACCCCCCCCCCACTAAAACACACTTATCTTATTGTTTTGTTGTGCTTTACAATGCTTTCATAAAGTTTTTAATTATGCATATAATGAAACAAATGAAACGTCATTAGAGAAACATCAAGAAACAGCCTTTTGCAAAATTCGGACAAAATTATTTCATTTCTCAAATTATTTTCGCATCTTTGCAATCAGAATTGAAATAAAAGCATCTATGAACAATTATTATTCTCGGTGTGTTTGCGCACTCACCATTCTATTACTAATGTCTTGCACCAATTCTAATAAAAAGCTATTAGACAGGATGGAGCAGATAAAAGAGAGTGGGAACGAGAACCCACAGCAAGCACTTGCCATGCTTGACTCCATTGAGATTGAGATTAGGGATAAGAACAACTACGTCAAAAACAAATATGACCTGCTCCGAATCAGACTCAATGATAAAGCATATAACTTGCCAATCTCAGACATTATGATTAAGCAATTAATACCATATTTCGAGGGAAGGGAGTCTATTTCGGAAAAGCAGGAAGTTTATTTTTATGCCGGTAGCACCTACCGTGACCTACAGGATACACCGAGAGCATTGGAATACTTTTTTAAGTCGCTGGACTGTGCTCTTGATAATAGCGATGATTGCGATCCTATTATGCTACGCAACACATATTCCAATCTCAGCTACTTGTATTATACTATAAAAGACTATACAAATGCCCTTCAAATGGGAATAAAGGAATTGGAGAGTTGCAGACAGACAAAAACTGATGTTGTGTTGCCCCTTATACATATAGGGGCAATATATCATGCTTTGGACAGTGTGCAATGTACAGAAGCAGCATTAGATTCTGCATACACTCATATCATACAATCTGGAGACATATCTCGATATCAAGAGTCACTCGTCTTTCTGCTATATCATTATTCTTATTTAAAAAAGACACAAAAGGCAAAGAAGTGTATTAAACTTATAAGAAGCAATCCGCTTGTAGAGTTTAATGCTAATTCTTGTATGGCTTTTGCTTGGTATTATAAAGCATTGGAAAAGAACGATTCGGCAATCATTTTCCTTAAACGAGTCCTTGAAGATGGAACAGATATCAACAACATGTACGATGCCGCAAAATACCTTTTTTTCATGCACAACAAAAAGGGCGATGTCCCAAATGCCTGCAAATATGCAGAAGCATACTTGCAATTAAGCGATTCCTTAGATTTTGGGAAACGTCAGGAACTGGCAGCGACAGTTAACAACCAATTTAAATATCATTTGGACCAAAAGAAAGAGCAGAAGTTGAAAGACGAGAAGGAAAGATACAAAAGCACCCTCCTTATCGTGTCTTTTATAACACTGCTACTGACAAGTATTGGCTACATCTTACATATAAAAAAAAGAAACAAACATTTGAAAGTCATTGCTGGGCTTTCATCAGAATTACAACGTATTTCCGATAATGACAAACAACTTCGTGAAGACATTAAAAAGAAAGAGAAAGAATTAACTAAATCCAGAAAATCATTAGAGAATACTTCAAATGAATTGAATAATGTGAAACAAGAACTTCAACGTGTGAACAATGAATTAACAGAGTACAACGAAGCCCTTAAAGAAAAAGAGGAACAACTGGCTGAAAGGATGGAACAAAACAAGTCTTTCATCAAGCTTCTACACCAGTCAGAACTTGAAGGCAAGGCAGAGGATGTCATACATGCCATTAGACAATCTTCCACAGGAAGGAAGAACATGGAATCTGCTGATTGGGAACAACTCTTTAAGGCCGTTGATGAACTACATCCAACATTCAAGGATAGACTATTGAAAGAGCTGGGTAACTTCACAGAGGACCAGAAACGCGTCTGCTACCTTATGCGAATAGGTTTATCCAAACCGCAGATTCAAAACATGACCAACCTAGCCCGTGTCACCATCTGGCGATGGGCTAAGAAATATGATTGGGTAGTTACATCGGAAGACTGATAACTAAATAGAGGAAGACACTTTGCAACGCCCCGCAATATACTACACATACCTATCATTATTATTCTACGCTTTATATTGAGACTATTAAGATGACAACCAAACACAAATGACATCATTATCATCGACAAACAAAATTATCCTCTCCCTAACAATAATTACATTCCTCCTTTACCACTTCCCCCACAAAAGGTTGCCGTCAGACGCTTGCCCTTCTGCCTCAATGTTTAAGATCGTATGACGTGAATTATTGTAAAGGGTAATATTGGCTTCGCCGTTCTCATCCAACTGAAGATTTGGGTTCCAATAGAGTGTCCTGCGATAATCGGTCGGTTCGGGAGGTGTCTGTACAGAGTAGTCGGGGCTGTAGAACTTGGCAGGATATGAGAATCCTTCAAGAATATAGCGGCGGTCGCGATAAATCGGACGCATGCTGTTATCGTAGAAAGGATAAATCATTATGCGCGTCTCGGGTCTGTTTGCTCCCTTGTAACGGTCACTGCCTTCCAGCCGAGGCTGATAATCTGTATATACGGCATATGTCATTAGTTTTCTGAATCTTAGAGAACGGTCAATAACATATTGCACAATTCTAAAGAAACAGAGACAGAAACAGAGAGAAACAAGCTTGGAGCACTAATGATGGAATAATTTTATCCAGTCTTTTTACCAATGACCAGAGATTTGCTTCGGAGGCTATTGGTCATCTGTCCATGAGATGATGTCGCATGACCTGGCTTCATACAACCTTACCAGTTGAATTTTTGTATATAAAGAAGGTAAAGATGCGTCTTCCATCACGCGCACATGGATGAATGTGGGATTTTGGTGGATGATTATCATGTCTTTATTCTTGCTTATCTCTTCTCTATTAATGATTATATATATTTTTTCATTGGCAGAATAAGTGAAATTGAAGTACTACCAAAGATAGTATTTGACAATATTTTTTTCCAATTTTAACAATAGCATCTCGTTGGAAGGAAAACCAAATGGGATACTTTCAAACATTATACCTAAATTTGTAGGCAACATGCACTTGCTGGTTAACTCTATTTTTTGAGAAAATGAAAGCCTCCTCAAAATGACTTGAATGTTTCTTTCGTATTTACATGTGGATTATTTATGTTTTGTTGCAAAATACGATTTTATTCCTCTGCTAACATATTATAATGTTGTTATGCAAGAAGTAGAAAGAAAATCATAGACAGTATATAAAGATTAAATAATGTGTACTAAAGTTTCGTCCAATAGTGATGACGAAACAATTATTGTTTTCTATTCTGCTTATAGTATGATAATTCCCCGATAATCATACTTTAAGATTAAATTAGCCTAAAAGGATTGTTGTGCCGAGATGTGATTCCTTTTTGTGAGAAAAGGATGCGCTAACTTTGCGTCGCGAAACATGTAATCACATTAAAACGAGCACAACATGAACTACCTTTATGAAGAAAGTGAAATGCCTTATGGCACCTTGTCGCAGTTCGGCTTGACACAGGAGATGGTGGAAGACCTCCCCGTCGATGTGTTGGCCGACATCTACAACGGACGTAAGTCGCCCGTACTCCCCGTAACCGTCCAGACCGAGGATGGCGATACCATCCGGAGCCGCACCCGCTTTGCCCTTGTACGCAACGACAAGGACGAAGTGGATTTGCTTTTCTATCCCGTCCTCGATGAAGAAGACCTGAAGCGATTCAGTGAAGAGCAGAAGAAACGACTCAGCGGCAACCGTGCCGTCGTCGGCTTTGTCGATGGGCAGCACCGCATCACCTTCGATGCCGACGCTCCCGACCGTAGTACCAAAAGTTTCGTGCAACTCGACCCAGAGACACGGCAGGTGCTCAGCGTCCCCGTGCAGGTCATCGGCAGGAACCTCCAGCTCATTGCCAATAACTTCGGATTGAGTGGTGACCAATTGCAGAAGATGCAGGAGGGCGAGGTCGTGACCGTCCTTCAAGGTGAGGATCCCGTCAGCATCGGCATCGACCTGAACAACAAGACGGGCATCCGTCTGGCCAGCGGCGACGAGCAACAGTGGCAGCGTGAGAACAAACGTGAGTGGTCGAAGTACACCTTCGGGGCCTTCGGCTGCTGGGTCATGGATGACAACGGCAACCTTGATTACGTCAGCGAGGATGACTACACCGAGGAGATGTGGAATGAGCAGAAGAAACAAGGTATGCGCATGGGAGGGCGATAACTGAAGTTAAAATTGAAAAATGAAAAGAGAAAAATGGCAGAGATAAAATTCTATCCCGAAGACGAACTGGTACAGAAGTACGTCAGTGGCGAGTTCAACATGCTCGACGTGGTGAACCACCATTCCGACGAGTGGCAGGACGAATACCTCGACTACTGTGCAGCCCACGACCTTGACATCACCCCCGAGAGTGCAGAGCAATTCGTCGAAGCCAAGGGCGAGGAGTTCGCTGCCGCCCTGGAGCGAGGCGATGTGTAACCCATAAACAACATCATTATGTCTATCAGAAGCAAATCCCGTCCTGCGGGCTATGACCTGTCGCCCGAACTACAGGACATCCTGCGCCGTAACGGTATGCAGGGGCATGTCATCCTCCAGGGCGATGCCTATCATCTGGCCGTGCAGGGGCATGACTCGCCCCTGCTGACCTATAAGATTACACCAGACCAGCTTCGTGCCTTGGCCGATTGGGGCACCAACTCCGCCAACTGCAAAGCCTACAACACCTTCACGGCACTGGTGGAGAAGGACTTTTACATGCCCCGCAACTTCGTTCATGCACGGAACGCCAACGGTCGTGTCGCCATGGGACTGCACGGCTACCGCATCGGTGTGGGGGAGTACGGACGGATGCCGATGCGTATGCCTCTACCTCCTGGAGTACACCGCGACTTCTGGGGGCACCATCACGGCTTCCTCGGCTGGACACCCCGTCATCAGGACGGCTTTCACATGCGACGTGTGGGCGGTGCCTTGTTTATGCAGGGTGCCCCCATCGTGCCGGAACATCCCGACGGACGTATGAAGCCGGGTGAATTGCAGTCGGGCGGCTACGGTTTCTACTACAAAGGACAGCAAGCCGTCACCCCACAGCCTACGAAGGATGTGCTGCAAGACCTCCAGGTGTCCTTGCCTGAGCCAGAGGTGCAGGTGCGTCCACGTCCGCAGGAACCCGCCAAACCCTATCAAGAGGTCATCACCAGCAATGTGTATTTCACTAACGAGAAATGGCAGGAGGTGCTGGCATCGCACGGCATTGTCGTGGATGCTGAAGCCAAGACGCTGACCATCCAGTCCTCGGCATCGGAGCACGACTTTCAATACGACCTGACCGATGAGGAACTGAAGAAACTGACCGCCAACTCTATCAAGGAGGTGCCGGCACAGGCACGTCTCGATGTCATCAACGGCATCATCAAGGATGACTTCCAAGATCAGGTGACGATGGACGCGCTCAACAGCAAGGAACTTGTTGCCATGAAGCTGAAGCCCGAAGTGGAGCAGCAATTGAACGAAGCTCTTCAAGCCAGACAGACGATGGCGGCAGACGAGGGGCTTATGGTTACGCCAGACTTGCAACAGTCCGAAGACAAAAGTGTTGGTCGTGTCGATGGAAATGCCCTCTATGACCTGAACGAGAACAAAGGCTGGTTTCGCGAGGGCAAGCATGGACGCGAGGTGACCGTCGATGACATCCGTGTGGAGCCTGTGCGCAACGAGCAGGGCGAGCCAGTCAAGGATGAGAAAGGCGACGTAAAGTATAGAATGACCGCCGTCATCAATGGAGAACCCATCAGCCATGAGATTACCCAAAGGCAGCACTACAAGTTCATGGCCATTGACGACTACCACCGTATGAAACTCTTCTCCCACATCTTCCACGAGGTGGACATGAAGACCCTGCCCGGTCATGGCGTGAACATCGGTGCCGCCATCCTTGCAGGGCTCGCCGTGACAACAGACATGGCGCATGGCGTGGGGCACCTCGTGCATGAGGTGCAGGGCATCGGCCACCATCCTGCCCCAGAGTTCTATGAGGAGCGTCATGGCAGTCCGAGGGGACATGTGTATTTCAAGCCCGGTGTCAATTCGCCACAGGACATCGCCGCCAGAGCCTTTGATGCAGGCGTGAATGCCGCCAACCACGGCGTGGGCATATCGCGGCATTCATAGGATTGCAATCCTACCGAGATATGGGGAGGGCAGTGCCCTGCCCGATAGAGGGAAGGACGATAAGACAAGGACGGGATGAGTGAATTGACCTACGAAGACTACAAGAGTCGCCTGAAGATGCAGGACTTGCTCACGGACGCGGGCTATGCGCAGAACAAGCGCGACGGCCTGCGCTATCCGTCGTATTCGCGCCATGACAGCTTGGGGCGGCGCATCAGCGGTGACAAGTTCGTCATCACCCCCGACGGCAACTACTGTTTCCAGCCGCCAGTGATGAAGGTCTATAATGTCATATCCTTCATCAAGGATCATCCCGACTACTTCCAGGACTACACGCCCGGCATGGACTTGAACCGTCTGGTCAACCTCGTCTGTAGCCGACTGCTGAACCAGCCCATCGAGGAACGTCCATCACAGGACCTTGCCCCACAGCACAGGCAGACCTTCTGCCTCGATGACTATGCACTCGTCCACTTCACCGATGACCGCACGGAGCAGCACAAGTTCTTCCCGTTCTTCGTCCATCGCGGCATCGACTGGAGCACACAGAACGCCTTCCGCAACTGTTTCGTGAGGGCGACACGCCAATCTGACGACGGCACCAAACAGTATTCCAACCTCTGCTTCCCGCTGACCATCCCCGGACAGAGGGAATGGGTGGGCTTTGAGGAACGCGGCATGAGACGCGCCGACGGCAACGCCTACAAGGGCAAGGCCGCTGGCAGCAACTCCTCCGAAGGATTGTGGATTGCCAGTCCAGCCGATACACCGCTGTCTGAGGCTAGACATATCTACTGGTTTGAAAGCGGCTACGACGCGATGGCATACTACCAACTGCATCAGAGAACCAACAACCAGTTGCTCAAGGCCGTGTTCGTCTCGACGGGTGGCAACCCCACCGTAGGGCAGATGCGTGGGATGCTGGCACACACCCCATCTGCGAAACACCACATCTGCTTTGACAATGACCTTGCCGGCCGGCAGTTCACCGAGAACCTGAAGAACGAAATACACCGTGCCGTCCGTGCCTCCATCGAGGTCACCCCAGAGCGCAAGCCCTATCTCGATTCCTTTCCCTCTCATCAGGATTTCACTTACGGCGAGACCGCCCTCCTCCCCAAACCTTTACAGGAACGATATGCCAAGTACGAGGCCGCATGGGAGGAAGCCATGTCGATGCGCGAGTGCGGACTCAGCTACGAGGGTGACATCAAGGAGCAACAGGCACTTGTCAACCGTCTCTACAAGGACTACCGCCAAGGGTTGCGTGACTTCCTCGGCATTGCGCCCGAACAAGATACGTCCTATGTCCGTGAAGAACCCAAATACAGACACAAGGACTGGAACGAGCAGTTGTTGGCAGAGATAGAGCAAGAAAGGTCACAGGCTACAATGCAAAACCCAAAAGAAGAGAATACAGAAGAACGAAACACCCATTATCACCGCTAATGATACAGCCACAGACTATACGACACTTTCAGACCGTGACACTACGGCCACACTGGATGCAGTTTGTCATCAACGAACTGCCCTGGCTTGTGCTATGTGGCGCAGGTTGGGGTTACTGGTTAGGATGGTATTGCCAAGGATGGCTTGCCGTCCTGTTGCTAATGCTGTCCGCACTCCTCCTGTATCGCCTGTTCTATCTGTGCCGCGTCAAGTACAGGATTACCAGTGAGCAGCTGATGGTGGAGTCTGGCGTGTTCACCCATAGTCAGGCATATATCGAACTCTACCGTGTTGTCGATTATGACGAGCACCGTAGCTTCATGCAGCAACTGAAAGGAATGAAGACCGTGAGCATCTACAGCGGCGACCGTACAACGCCAAGGCTTGACATCATCGGCATGGACGCACGGCTCGACATTGTGGGCTGCATCCGTGAGCGTGTGGAATATAACAAACAAAGAAAGGGAATATATGAAATCACAAACCGTTAGACTTATCCTGGCCCTGCTGCTGTTCTGCGGTAAGGGCTATGCACAGATAGCATCCTCCAATCCGTTGGAGTATGTGGCTCTGGCCGAGGGCAACGAGCTCATCAACGGTCAGATCAAAGATCAGATTTCCGACCAGCAGAAGACCGCCCTCTTCCAGAACACCATTGCCGCCGAGTTCGACCAGATACACCGCTGGGAGCAAAAATACAACAGTTACCTGAAGACAGTCGATGGCTATGCCTCCACGCTGAAGGCCTGCACCCATCTCTATGATGACGGGGTGCGCATCTTCATCACCCTGTGCAAACTGAAGTCGGCCATCGGCAGCAATCCCCAGGGCATCGTCGCCACCATGAGCATGAACAACCTCTATATTGAGACCGCGACGGAACTTGTCACGGTCTATACGACGCTGAAGGATGCCATCGCCAAGGGTGGCAAAGAGAATATGCTGACAGGTGCGGAACGCTCGAAAACCCTCTGGGAATTGAACGACCGCCTTGCCGCTTTCAGCAAGAAGCTCAACAGGCTATACCTGAGCATCCGTTTCTACACCATGACCGATGTGTGGAACAACATCACGGCAGGGATGCTTGACCGCACCAATGCCGAGGTCGCCCACGAAGCATACGGAAGATGGCGTAGGGCGGCAAGGGTGGCAACCCCGTAAAGAAATAAAGAATAAAGAACAAAGAATAAAGAGTGAAAAGTAAAAAATGATGCCATGCGAAGATTTTTAGCCTGTTTCATCATCCTTCTGTGCATTCCGCACTCCCGACTGCTGGCGCAGGGCGAAGACCCTGTGCTGGCAGGCATGATTCTGGCCTATACCAACAAGGCAAAGAAGGAACTGAAGCAACAGGAGTCCATGATGCTGCTGGAATCCACCGGTCACATCTGGATTCGTGAGGAGGTGCAGGGAACTACCGACCTGCAGCGCGAGTTTAACGACTATCTGGACTCCTTTCATTCCATTATCTGCATGGCCGCACAGATTTACGGCTTCTACCATGAGATAGACCGTATGGCCGACAATCTCTGCGGCCTCTCCAAGCAACTGAGCGCACACCCCGGCAATGCCGTGGCTGTGGCTCTCTCCTCCAACAGGAACAAGATATACAGAGAGATTATACTGAACAGTGTCGATATTATCAATGACATCCGGCAGGTCTGCCTCTCCGACACGAAGATGACCGAAAAGGAACGTATAGAGATCATCTTTGGCATCCGTCCGAAACTGAAACTGATGAACCAAAAACTTGTGCGGCTTATCAAGGCGGTGAAATACACCTCCTTCGCTGATGTCTGGGCAGAAATCGACTATCATGCTAGAGAAGGTGCCGACAAGAAAGACATTGCCCGGCAATGTATGGTACGCTGGCGAAGGAACGGACGAAGATAAATCGTAAAAAGACAAATAGTAAAAAAATATGGGCTGGACAACAGTATTGAAAGCAGGAAAGCCGCTCTTGCGCTGGACGATGCGCGGCAGCAAGGCCACCATTGAATCCGTCGGCAGTGCCGTCATCCATCCGCAGCGTACCCTCAAAGGACTTGGTACGGCCACCAAGACCGCTGCCATCGGCGGTGCGGTGGGCTATGTGGGCTGGGAAAAACTGACCACAGACAAGAGTGTCGCAGGTATTGTAGGGGATGCCGTCCTCGGCGAAGGAACGATGGAGAGTGTCGGCAATACCGTCAGCGGTGTCGTCGGTGGTGTGCATGACCTTACAGACAAGGTTGGCGGTATGACTGACAGCGTGAACAATGCCATGACCGATGTCAACAGCAAGTGGAGCGGCATGTCAAACTTCCTCCGTGGTGTATTCTCCGGCAACGGCGGCGGAATGATGGGCAACTTCTTCGGCAATCTCGGTCGCGGCAACGTATCGGGCCTCAGTATCGCAGGACTGGTATTGGCAGCCATGCTCATCTTCGGGCGTTTCGGATGGCTTGCCAAGATATCCGGGGCTGTCCTTGCCATGATGATGATTGGCAACAACGCCAACATGGCACAGCTTCTTGGCGGTAATCAACCACAGCAGCAACCACAGCTGGCACAGGTACAGCCGGAGCAGGAACAGCAAACAGCTGGTGGCGGCAGAAGGAGATAACAGCTGGCGACTAAATGGTAAATAGTAATTTGTCAAATTGTAAATGACATGAAATATACACAGGAAATGATGCTCCATTCCGACAGCGGCTATTGTATGCCCTTCGAGGAGCGTGATAAGGATGTGGAAATGACGCTCGGCTACGGCAAGCAGCGTCATCCCCAGACAGGTGAAACATTCTTCCACCACGGTGTGGACTTCAAGGCTCACCATTATCTGCTGTCTGCCGTGGCAACAGGACAGGTGACGGGACTCGGCAACGATGCCGTGCATGGTGTCTATCAGGTTATCCGCTATGGCGGCTACGAAGTCACCTATTCCCATCTGAACAACGTCTTCAAGACCTTCGGCCATGCCGTGAAAGCCGGTCAGATTGTGGCTGTCAGCGGTGACCTCTTACACATAGAGGTGAAGTACAACGGCGAGGAACTGAATCCGATAGAGTTTCTGACCATGCTTTACGGCAACCTGAAGGCAATGGAGCAGAGCGGTCAGGTGGGCATCCCGGAGTTTGTCACCATCGACATGGACTTGCACACCATCTATGACCAGGACAAACGGGAAATTGAAGAACTGATGCTACGCTTCTATCCCGACTACATGCAGGACATGAGGCAGGGCCTCTATATAGTGCCAGCCCATACGGAGCAGGCACTTCGCAATGTGTTCACAGTGTCGGCAATAAAGAACTACTTCTACGAGACTCTGCCCTCGATGGCCAATCCCCTGGGTATGGGCGCACGTTCCATCCCGATTGCGGAGAAGGTTCAGAACCTGTTGATAGCTGATTTCCTGAACTACCTCGCCCTCCGTCAGCATGTGTTCCTTACCAGCATGAGTGAAGAAATAAAAAAAAACGACTTGAAGAAGCCGTAGCCACGAGCGGGCTTGTTGACCCTCTCGCCGAATTGGAGATAGATGTGCAGAGCTTCGACATTCCGAGGATGGTCAGTGTCTATCCCGACCGTTCCGGCATCCGCTGGTGGATAAAGGCGTGGTTCAACAACAACGAGCGTGGCGAGGCCGCCATCGAGATAGAAAGACAGGTGGCCATCCGCTTCATCAATGATAACAGCGAGAAGGACGAGTGGCTGGAGGAATACTATCCCAAGCAGATGGAAGTCTATCACAGTGCCATCGAGCAGACACGCGAACAGATACTCAATCAGTTAAATCTATGAGCAGTACAAACAACGAGACATTATTCAAGACGAAGGTCATCCCCATCATGGACAAGGTGATGAAAGACCTCCGGCACAAGCAGTTGGAAGAGATAGGCAGGCACACGAGCAGCCTTCCCTACATTATGGCGGGTGCTGCCGGTCCCGATGGAGGCATGTCTGCCCAGGCAGCGAGTCTGGATGCCCTCCGATATACAGGGGAATGGAACTCCAAGCATACGGAAGACTATATCCAGATGGTGAAGGACGAACTGAAGAAACAGGGTATCAGCGTCACGCCTGAGATTGAAAGGATGATGATTGACAAGATGATACAGGACGAAATACCCAAGTCGTCCATTGAGTATATCATGCGCAAAGCAGCCACCAACACCATTTTCTATCTGCCACAGGCGATGAGCAAGTCGCCCTTGGAAGACCATATTACCGAACAGGCAGAGAAACGGTACAAACCATCCGCGCTTGAAAAGGGAACTGGTTATGTCTTAGGTGCGGCAGCGGACTACTTGACGATGGGCGGTTTCGGTGGCAGTTGGAAAAGTGCAGCCTCCTTCATCGGAACAGATTTGCTCATCAACGGTGTGGCAGACAATGTGGGCGGTGCGACTGACAATCCTGACTCTGAAAGAACTATAACACAGACAACAGGGAATGGCAATGGACGTGATGAACGGTACAAGGGCGTGCCGCTGATTGTGGCACCAGGACAGGAAGAGGCATGGTTGGCCGACCAGGAGAGACTGAAAGCGGAGCGGGAGGCACAGGAGCAAACAGCGATGGTGCAGGAGGAACCGCCAGTATTGCCAGTAGATCAAACTCCAATGACAGAAGCACAGCCTGTCACAGACCAGCCAGAGCAGACAAACGCCAACGGCTGGAACGGTCTGCTTGCCAGTTTCGGTCTGGACGGTATTGGTGACATCGGCCATAACCTCGGCTATGTGCTTGCCATGCTTCCCGACATATTCGTAGGGATGTTCACGGGCAAGACAAGACTGAACATTAAGGATAACCTTCTTCCTATCGCCAGCATTGCAGCGGGTATGTTCATCAAAAATCCCATTCTGAAAATGATACTCATTGGCATGGGTGGGCTGAACCTGCTGAACAAGGCAGGGCATGAAACCTTGGAAAAGCAGCAGGGACAAGGAAACACTCAGGCATCCAATGGAGGCCGTACCAACTACCGCATCTATCCTGACGAACCGCTCAACGCGCGTATCAGCAATCCGCAGCTGCAAGGCAACTGTCTGATAGCTAAGATGGACAATGTACCATATACTATTGCTTTGCCTGATACCGTCGTGGATGCCTACAGACAAGGGGCATTGCCGTTGAACACACTCGCCAATGCCGTGCTTGACAAGAACGACCAGATGCGACAGATAGCATCTCAGAACTACGAGGCTGGAGAACAACAGACCGTGACCCGTACACATGCCCAGAGATAAACGACATATTCATCCATAAAACAGAATTGCAATGACAGAAAAGGCTCAACAAGAGAAGAATGCGGCAGAGCGACAAGTCGCTCTGCTTACCGATGCGCTGGAGTCTGCCAGGACGCATGAGGGCATTTGGCTGAACACCAAAGGAAAGGCTGCCCCCCGTTTCTATCCAAGAGGCGTGTCCGTCTCGGCCTTCAATGCCGTCATCCTCGGACTACACAGCGACCAGAACGGCTACAAGACCAACGAATACACCTTATTCTCGGAGGCCAAGAAACGCGGTGAAAGCGTACAGGCCAAAGAAAAGGGTGTTCCTTTCCTATGGTACAACTGGAAGGAGTACGAGAACCGCCACAAACCCGATGAGCGGATTACCCGTGAGCAATACCAGCAGCTCACACCCGAGGAACAGAAAATGTACAAGGGAGTGCGTCAGCGCGAGGTGCGGATGCTGTTCAACATTGAGCAGACGACCTTTCCGATGGTGGACAAGAATGCCTTTGCCCATGAGGTGGAACTCTTCGGGGGACTTGCCAGCCGTGAGGACGTGGCCCACGAGCAGCAACAGCTTCAGAAGGATGTCAACCAGTTCATCTTCCGCACAAGGGAAAACCTCGTCCCTATCCGCAGGGATGCCAGCGGTGTGAGCCACTACGAGGCACAGCGCGATGCCGTCTATATGGCTCCGCAGAAGAGCTACGGCAGTTATGAGGACTATGTGCGTGACCTTGTGCGTCTGGTGGTGACAGCCACCGGCCATCAGCAGCGTCTCGCCCGTGAGGGCATGACGGTGGACGGCAGGAAGAAACCGTCTGAGGATGCAGTACGTCAGGAGCAGTTGGTTGTGGAACTTACCACAGGAGCCAAGCTACAGGAATTGGGACTTCCTGCACGTATCTCGCCGGAGAACCTGCAACATATCGACTTCTGGAAACGGGAGCTCAACGAAAATCCCTGTCTAGTGGATGCGCTGGAGATGGATGTGAACAACGCGCTGGATGTCATCCACAAGGCCGAACGAAACGAGAAGGTGGAGTATGCCACGGACAGGGCGCAGCAGCAGACAGAGGAGATACAGCAACAGTTGCCGCAACACTTCTACATCGCCGATGAAATCAAGAGCATCCCTAATCAAGAGAAGCGTGAAATGGTCATTGTACGCGACAGTAAGGCCAAGACCGCAGAGGTCATCCTTCCAGCAGGTGCCTCACTCGAACCCAAGAATGAGTTGCCAGGTATGTCGAAGGAACGCATCAAAACAGCTTTGAGAAAAGAGGGCTTTGACACGGTGACGTTCTACAATCCCGATGGGGCATTGGGCTACAGACCTAATGACCGCCATTTTGAGGGTAAGGAGGTAACTGTCACACGGCAGAACAACTGGACGCTGGAAAACGTACAGACGCTGGATGTCAGCGATGCCGTGAAGAAGGCTGCCCTCGTGGATTTTGATTCTGTGATGATGCTTCGCGACGATGATAGGAAATGGGCTTTGTATCTGAAGCCTGAAAACGAAAGAGGCTTTGCCGTCTATCCCGACAAGCCGGACATCAACACTTTCTTCAGACTGATACGCAACCCCACTCCTAAGACAGAGGCTTTCCGTCTGGAACTGGCAAGGAAATACCATGCACTGGCTACGGCACGTCCCGACCTGAAGATTGACCTGTTCAAGAGCGATGCCACCGAAGAGGAGTTGGGGCGCATCGAGCGTGTGAACATCTTCAAGACCAGGGATGACAAGGCTAAGATTCTCTGTGCCCCGAAAATTGCTGGGCTGGAGAAAGTGCAACCGCGTCTGGTGACACATGACCAGTGGCAGCGCATGTGGCTCGCTCCGGATATGCAGGACTACAAGAAACACCTGGCCGCCTCTCTCTTTGCCGACGTGCTGCGTCAGGGACGCAGTGATGCCGTGGCTGTAGGAACAGACAAAACCGAGCAGGAAGGACAGGCTGCCACTCCACAGGAAACCAAGCAGGTAGTGACGGAGCACAAGGAGGAGCAAGAGCATGAGCAACGCGAAGAGGAACAACAGACGGAACAGAAGGAAAAAGATGAAAAGGAGAAATTGCGTAATTCCCCTGAACAAAAGAAGAAAGAAGAGCAGGAGGAAAAGGCTAAGGAGGAAGCGACCAAGGCCGAGACTAAAGCCGTGGCGGCCGTTGTCCTCACCCCCATGCTGAAGCAGTTTTATGACTTGAAATCGAAACATCCTGATGCTGTCCTGCTGTTCCGTGCCGGCGACTTCTACGAGACATATGGAGAGGATGCCCGTGCCGCTTCGCAGACGTTGGGCATCACCCTGACACGGAGTAACAGCACGAAGGGAAAGGATGGCAAGCCGCTGGAGATGGCAGGCTTTCCTTATCATGCCCTTGACGCTTATCTGCCGAAACTCATCCGTGCAGGACACCGTGTCGCCATCTGTGACCAGTTGGAAGCACCCAGACAGACTGCCAAGCGAAGTTCTGTCTCTTCCCCTGTTTCAGGAGAAGAGGGATTGTCGCCCAGACAAGAAGTAAAGGAGATTGTCACTCCGCAGGAGAAACAGGAATCCAAGGAGGACGAAGAAACACACAGGGAGGTACGCCGATGAGACAGCCAGACAACAAAGCCATCATACTGCTGGCAGTCTTCCTCTCGCTTTCATTTCCGAGAGTCACTTCTGCAGCAGCTCCGAATGTAAACAAAAGCACAAGACCGATGAAAAATAGTGAATACATAGAGAAATATGCAGCCTTTGCCCAGGAGCAGATGCTGAAGTACGGCATTCCTGCCTCCGTGACACTCGCACAAGGCATCCTTGAAAGTGCCAGCGGCGGCAGCGAACTGTCGCGCAAAGGCAATAACCATTTCGGTATCAAGGCCACCAAAGATTGGCTCAGAGCCGGTGGCAGTTACCTCGTCTATACCGATGACAAGCCGAATGAGAAGTTTTGCCGCTATGCCAGCGTGGGCGACTCCTACGAGCACCATTCGCTGTTTCTGAGAAACAACAGCCGCTATGCACGTTGTTTTCGGATTGCACCCGATGATTACAAGGGCTGGACGGCTGAACTGCAACGTGCGGGCTACGCCACCAGTAAGACGTATGCCGCATCCCTGCAGAACATTATTGAGCGAAACGGGCTGCAGAAGTATGACCGTCAGGTGCTCGCCATGACAGGCAGGACACCCACCATGTCTGCTGCCAGCAGTCAGAACGACCTCGCTCACCGTTCTTCCACACTGTCCTCTTCGCCCACACCGACAACGGCTCCACAGGATGGAGTCCGACAGGAAGCACCGAAGCAGCGTGATGACAGTTCATACTTCAATACCATCCGTGCTGATGTAGGAGAAGGCGGAAAGCATGACGAAAGCTGGGAGAAGAAGATGCTCTGCTCCGAGGATAGCAGCAGCCAGCATCCATCGGCAGACCCCATACTAGATCTGGCGGTATCGACCTTCACGGGACTAATGGGCGTGGCCGTGATGATAGACAGTGGTGCAGACCAGGCGAAGATACAGGACGCAGCGGCAAAGGTTCCCAAGGGGAAACTGGACTTTTCATCGCTGTCAGCCTCGCTCTTTGAGCAGGGTATGGCGGCACAGGAGGAGCAGGGCAACAAGCTTCATGTGTAAATCGATAACCATTTCATCAACATCTAAAAACAAGAAAATCATGATTAAAGCAGAAGTAACAGTATGCGGAACTATCAGTAGAATTGCGGCAGTTCGCAATGGAAAGGAAGGACGGCAGTTCGTGTCCTTCGGCATTCAGACGGTCGTAAAGGCCAAGTCTGGCATCAACAAGACCATCGACATCAGCGTAGCCAAGGACTATGTGGAGGGCGAGGACACCGGAGTTATCCGTCAGGGTACACGTATTGAGGTGAAGGGAACACTTACCTTCCGAAAGAAAGGGGAAGCTCTCTATCTGAACATGGAGGCCTCCGACATCAGTCTGGAGAATGTCAGCGGTGAGGATTCCATCGTTGGCAATCTCCACTTCCTCGGGAAAGCAAGTAAAAACGTGGAGGTCAAGACTACGAAGAAGGGAGATTCCTTCATTGTGTTCTCCGGCTTCAGCACCAGCAAGGAGGATGAGAACTTCGAGTACATCTGGGTCCGTTTCGTCCAGTTCGAGACCGAGAGACCCGAATGGCTGGCTGACAAGACTCCCATCGATGTGAAGGGTGCGCTGGAACTCAGTGTGTATAACGACAAACTGGAGATTGGCTGCCGTGTCAATGAGCTGAAGCCTTGGGAGAAGGAGCAACAGCAGTAGCCGACTTTTTAGCATCCGTGCGATATGGCAGGAAAAAAGTACAACGGCGGTAATAGTGATGGAAGGAGTGCGGAAGACCGTGCCCTTGACCGCTTTGCCGAACTGATGATTGAGAAGGTTGAGACATTGCAGGGTGACTGGAGGAAGCCTTGGTTTACGCCTGGTGTGGCACAGCCGCCCAAGAATCTCGACGGTCGCTATTACAACGGCATGAACAGTATATTGCTGATGTTTCAGGCAGAGAAGCAGGGCTATGACGTACCCGTATGGGGCACATTTGACCGCATCATCGGACTGAACTACCACAAGACGAAGGACGGCAAGGTTTCTGTGATAGATAAGAATGGGAACAAGCTACCGATCGTGACCGTCAACAAGGGCGAGAAATCCATGCCCGTGATGCTGACCACCTTCACGGTCATCCACAAGGAAACTAAGGAGAAGATACGGTATGAGGACTACAAGCAACTATCAGAGGAGGAAAGGGACAAATATAATGTCTATCCCAAGCTGTCCGTATTTAATGTATTCAATATCGCGGCACAGACCAACATAAGAAAGGCAAGGCCGGAACTGTATGAGAAACTGATGGCCGCCAATACACAGGTGCGTCCCGAACAGGGTAGTGAGAACTTTTCTTTTGAGCCGATAGACCGAATGATACGCGACAATCTCTACATCTGTCCTATTATGCCCACACATGGTGACCAGGCATATTATTCCATTTCGAGAAACGTCATCGTCGTGCCGGAGAAAGAACAGTTTGCCGACGGGGAATCCTATTACGGAACTACACTGCACGAGATGACCCATGCCTCTGGTAAGGAGGGTGTGCTCGACCGTCTGAAACCCGGACAGACTTTCGGCAGTGCGGAGTATGCCCGCGAAGAACTGGTGGCAGAACTGACCGCTGCCTGCCTTGCCTCCCGCTATGGCATGGAGAAGCACTTGAAAGATGACTCCGCTGCCTATCTGAAGTCGTGGCTTGGTTCGCTGAAGGAGTCGCCGGACTTTCTGAAGAGTACGCTTCTGGACGTGAAACGGGCCTCGTCCTTTATTGGACAGCGCATTGACAAGATTGCCCTTGACATTGAGCAGGGTATCGACACAGCACAGGCAGAAGAACGTACAGAAACGTCCAAGGAGCAAGTAGAAGAAAAGCCGTCGGTGGAAGCCATTGCCGCCAAAGGTGTTCCTGTATCTGAGCCAGAGCCTTCAACAGAAGAAGAAAGCCACTATCATCGTGGCCGATAGGCAGAACGGTACAGCCGGAATAGACTACGGTCTAATCTTATTCTCGTTAATGTGGGGAGGCAGGTCTTTAGGGAGCAGCCTCTTTTGTCTTTTATTATTTGATATTCTTGTGGTAGAAAACACAAAACATCTTACCTCTGGCATTACAAAACTCAGCGAAAACTACAATTATTTCATAGTTTTCGCTGAGTTTTACAGAAACATAACATAAGTCTTACATGGGACAATTATGTCCTATGCCAGTTCTAATTCTTCCATGATAATGTTGATGTTCAGGCTGTCTTCAATTTTTGCCATAGTTTCAAGGGAGAGATTTTCCTGGCCCTTCAACACTTTTGACACATACTGCTGACTGCATCCCATCAACTCGGCGAGTTGCTTCTGTGTCAGACTCAACTCTTCCATCTTGTCAAGCATAAGCATGGCGATATGCTGGGAGTGCCGCAGCCACGATTTGTTCTGCAACCTCCATTCAGCCTTCTCACGCCATCGGGATGGTGTGGTTGACTGATGTCGTTTCAGTCGGTTGGTTACTTCTTTCATTTTATGACTCCTTTCTCCTGCACCCGCAGGCTCTAATATTATGATAATTCACTCATATAATCAATGAACGCCTCCCTATCCACTATACCTTGTTCAAGCAGGAAGTTTCTTACTTTCTCCATCTTTCCAAGTTCCTGAAGCGTGTGTTCACGTTCCTGCATGGTTCGAGTCAATTTGATGGCCCCACCCGTAATGACATAGATACCAGGTTCCAACTTTATGGCGTATATCCGAAGCCATGACGCATGTCTGACGGTGTCTTTAAGTCTTGCTTTCTCCTTGCCGAGCAGGATATCCGTAAACCTGCTGTTCTCCAATGGACGAAAAAGCTTGTCCAAATCAGCCTCTGGGGAGATGTCCATAATCAGGCACTGCAAACGTTCGCTGTCTTCTATAGTGTCGTAAATGGCATCATTGACATCCGTAATCTTGAAATACGAAATGAGGTCATCCAGGTTAGCCTTAAAGAATTCTCTCAGCCATGCGACATCGTTCCATTGATCAAACAATGTGTCGAGTGCATTGTCCGAACAACCCTCATAGCGTGTTGCCCAAAGGCGGTCGTCTTGTGTAATGCTGTCAAAAGTCATATCATTCTATTCATGAATTTGCGATGCAAAGGTAACAAGAATAATTGAACAATACAACTTTTAGGTTGTTTTATTTTGAAAAAAGACATGTAAATAGCACTTTTTCCCAAAGATACGTAGAAAATGGGCCGACTCCTCACGAGCCAGCCCACTCCTATTAAATGAAAAAGAAATTATATCATCTTGTTTTTATATATGACCATTAACAGAGTTTGGTATAATTACTTCAAATAAAGTGTGACCTTCGTCCTGCGGCTGGCGACATCCGATACATCCTCGTCAACGCCTCCAAGACTGCTAACCTTGATATGGCTGGCTATGACACCACGGTCAAGCAACTGCTGGCCGATATACTTGGAGCGGTTCGTGCTGAGCCTGTCATTGCCTTCAGGCGTTCCCGTTGCACTGTCAGCTGCTCCTTCCACACATATATGCAGGTCGTACTTCTTGGCGATACGTGCGATTTCGTCAAGGTTCACCAACTGTGACTCATCCGTCAGGTTACTGGTGCCGATATGGAAAAAGAAGTAGATGGGAGCACCTACGGCCAATTTACCTTCCAACAGAGAGTTGATGTAGTCATTGAACGAGTTTATATCAGTATTGTCATTCATGTCATCGGTAGCATCCATCTTTCCAGATGTGGCATTCCATGTGGAATCCGGCAGTTCTGAATGGCCGTCCCATTGACGGTTTTTCAGCCTGGCACGAAGTGACTGCAATCCACCGTAGGAGTTTCGTTTGTATTCCTTGGATTGCTTCTGCCTCGACTCGTCAAACACTTTGCGGTACTTGTCAAGCAGCCCCTCAATCTCCAGTATCTTACGCAGTTCGTCGATGGTCTGCTGATCCACCTCGTGCTGAAGGATCAGGTGGTGGTTCTTCCTGATAAGCTTATGGCTGTAGTTGATGAGCCAATCGTTCTGGATGATGTACGGCTTTGCGTCGATGATGCGTTTCCATCCGACCTTTCCCAATGTCACGGATATGCCAGCCGACAAGGACAGGAGGTGGTCACCGATGCGGTTCTTGTTGCCCTTGCCGTCAAAACTGCCGAAAGTGGAGATACCGCCGAGTTCTGCCGTCAGGTGCAGCCGTCTGGCAAGGCGGTAGCGGGTCTGCAGTCCATACGAAAAGTTGAAAGGGTAGCGCGTTGTGCGGCACATGCATTCCTCCTCGTCGAGTGACCACGGACTGGCGTAGTGCATCAGGCCAATACCCACATACGGCACCACATCCCAACGAGCCATGCCGTCAGAAGACGAAGCTGGAAGATAATGTCCCAGATTGTAAAGGAAGTCCGCATGGAACGCCTGGTATTTGGCCGTTCTGATGGAACAATCCTTGAAAGTAAACCCCTGACCTACAACTCGCGCACCGATTGCAGGTGTGAACCATTTGCCGATGCCGACCTGAAAGACCGGCTCCGTGCGTCCGAACACATCCTCGCAACCGAGTGGCGAGCCCAGGAAGGAAGAAGCCCCGCCCTTTATGTCTATGAACCAGTTTCTACCCCAGTTAGCTGCTTCTGTCACATTCCTGAGATATGTAGGTGTCAGAGGTTTCAACATCTCCTGTTCACTGACAGGTATCTGCTGTATAAGTGTGTCAGCGTCCTGACACGGATTTACTGCCTTTGCCGTCAAGGCAGCGAGGCAGAACGTGAACATGAATATGGTTTTCTTTGTCATCATGATTCTTGTTTTTGTTTCGTGATACACTAAAAGATAATTTTTTGCAGGGAGGCATCATAGTTTCTTGCGCTTGCCCGATGCCGGCCGCATCATCTTCCTTGCCATAGCCAGGCATCGACGCGCCCACTGGCGGTCATCCTCGTCGGGATTCCGTCCCCACGGCATGTTCGACCCACCGCCACCGCCGCCATGTGTCTGAGCAAACTGCGTTGCTTCGTCCACATATCCGGCCATCAGCTGGAGTCCGACGGTGACAACCTTGTTTCCATCCTCTGCCAGTTCCGAGAGCAGAGTGCTGTCAAACAGCTGCTGGTCTTCTGCGTTCATCCGTTGCAGACGCGGCTGGAACTCATTGACTAGTTTCTCCAACATCACGGCGTGCAGGTCTGCCGTCAGATTCATTGACCAGGACTTTTCAGACTGGAGTGCTTTGGCAGAGAGATCATCGGCTTCATTCTGGATTTGCTCACGGTCGGCTTTAAGCACAGCCAACTGTTCTTCCGTCTGTGCCAGCTGTACCTGACGTGCTGCCAGTTTCTCTTCTGTCTGTGAGAGTTGCCATTCCAGATTGCCGATTTTCCGTGCCAGCACCTCGCTATCCTCCTCGCCCGATTCGAGCCAGTCACGCAAGGTAGCCAGTTGATGCTCGATGTTCTCCTTTTCAGTGGTCAGGTTGGCAATCATGGTAGAAAAACTCTTGGCCTTCTTCTCGGCAATGGCAATCTCCGTCTGAAGTTCGCTCAATGACTTCCGATGGTTGTCAATGTCCTCCTCCAGTGTACTGCACTCCGAGGACAGCCAGCGCCTGTATTCCTCTGTGGAGCGGTGCCGTGCGTTCGTTTCCGAGACACTTGCCCCGCGTCCAAGTCCCCACTTCTCGTTCACTTTCGCCAGTTCGTCGTGAAGGGCGAGGGTGCGCATCTTGAACTCCAGTTTGTCCTTGCCTGAAAAGAGTTCCTTGAAGGCAAACTTATTGTCTTTGTCAAGTGGCAGAAGGCTACAGTGTATGTGTGGGTTCTGCTCGTCCAGATGGACGATGAAGGAGACGATGTTCTCCTCACCCCATTTGCCACATACGAAGTCATAAATATCCTTCGCCCACTGCTCAATCTCCGGCTGTCGCCGTATGGCAGCATTGTCGGCTCCTTTCTCGAAGTCCACCTCCTGACTGCCGAACGCCATTTCCCTCATACGCTCCCGTGAGCCTCCGAAGATGATGTTGACCACTGTGCGGTACTTGGGCGGATCAAGTCCCTTGTTGGGGTCTTTGATGCCACGAGCATCCAGAATCTCTGCCATTCGTCGTGACAGGGTATGTTCCTTGTCAACAGGCCGGACGATGCCGCCACGGGCAATCTCGAAGTTCAGATGTTCACGGCTGCGGTCGTAGTTGCCTTCCTTCGCAGCCTGTTCCCATCCGTTCTCTGACCAGCGTCGCAACTGTTCGTTGCTGCTCTGGGCGATGCCCTTTGAGGTCTTGATGTCCATGACCTGTTTTGCTGTCGTACTCATAGTTCCTATCCTTTCTATTATTGTTGACGGCTTCCGTACCATCTTCTACCGTTTGTCCGAAATAAACCTTCAGACAGGCCCTTAAAACTGACTGAGCTTGCTCTTTATCTGGTCAGTCCTCCCAACCAAAAGTTTGGTGTGGGGAATTAGGCTTCCCAAACGGTAGAAAATATGGCACGGGCAAGCCCTGTGCCTATCCTTGGTGCTCAGCCTTCAGTACCCACCGAGGTGGGTGTCTCATCCTCTGGGGATGCGCCTGTCGTTTTAGGAACAGCCTTTGACGTTTTCGTATTAGTGTCGGGCAAGTCCTCATGCTGTGACTTTATAGCGTCACCATGAGCCATAGAAGAGGTGTCGCAGCCGTCATTGGATGCGATGGCAGGAAATGCGGACAGGTAACTGTCGCAGATGCTGTCAAGCAGGGAGAGTTCCAGCTCGCCATGTACGGTCTTGGCTTCTGTCAGGAGGCTGGGCTTGGTATGCAGTCTGAAAGCGGATGCCAGAAAACCGAGGTCGGCAATCACGTCATGCCAGTTCCACTGACGGTCTCTGCCAAAGAGAAGACGCACGGCATCCTGAATGTTCACAGGCATGTCATGGATTGCTGTCGTTTGGAAAGCCATAAATGTCATCAACCTGTGGAACTGTTGTATCTGATGCTGAGAGACAGATGATTTGGCTGCATCATCATCCTGCTGACCACTTGCATGGTCTGCCATCATGCCATAGAATGTGCCAAATGAATCGGCTACCTCATCAGGTGATGTCCGTCCGAGGATGTATCTGGCAAAAAGAAGATGACAGAAGTCGAGAAGGTCATCCGTGGATGATACTGTCAGGGAAAGGCTGGAGTGCTGCCTGATGGTGAAGACATAGCTCTTGACAAAAGGCTTCATTTCCAACAGACCGAGTGCCACAAGGCCGTCCAGGAACTGGCGGACGGTGGCCCGCTGCCACTGCCACTTGCGGGCAAGGTCAGAAATGGTGAGTACACACTGCCCGGGCAACAGGTCTATCTGCTGTCCTGCACATTTGGCAGTATAGAGGCTGTTGGACGCACGGGCAAGGAGGTCGCAGTAGGCTTCAATCCTGCTGTAGCGTTCCTCGGCCTTGGGCTTCAGGTATTCGAGCAGGGAGCGGTCCACAGACGTATGCTCCTCTGCCGAAAGGGAATGAGTTGTTCTTACGCTGTTCATTGATTTTCTTTCTTGTGATTGTTGTGGTTATTTTGAGCAAGGTGTTTCTTCGGAAATGCCAGATGCTGGGTTGGTCTGCCATAGTAGTTCTTCGTGATAATCTCTGTCAGATGCAAGAAGTCCGAAAAGCATTCTGGTCTGGACTTCATATCCAGCACATGCTCTGAAGGGTAGAACATGGCTGCCACACCGATGGTCAGCAACGTGACCGAGGCGACCGCCATACCATCGGTCAATGCAATGAGCATTGACGTGAGGATGAGGAGCAGCAGATGCCCGACATGTTCATGGAGCAGGTGGAACCACCTGTCCGCCACACGGAAGAACAGAAGAGGAGTCATGAACACGACGGATGCAATAATCCCCATCGTGATACCATCTGCCACATAGTGGGTGTAGTTATACAGCAGGAGGAGTGAGTAGATGACCAAGTTGTAAAACCTCCTGGCATTCCAGTAGAGGGTCATCTTTCCATAGAACCTGCGCATGAATCGGTACTGCTTCTGATAGAGAAGCATCAGTGTCAGTCCCAGAAGAAAAGGATAGAGATACTTGTAAATAGCGAGTGTTGTTGTCATATTATGAATGGTTGTTTAGTGATACATTTCCTGTTGTCTCTTCCGGGCTTCCTCCACCTGTTCAGGTGTTACCCGTTGTTCCATGGGACTGCCTGACTACTGGTTGTCAGAAGTGGTATTGTCCTTATTTTCCTCCTTCGTCTCTTCCGAAGGACTGTCATGATTCTTTTTCACGCCATCACGCAGTCCGCGCATGATGCAGAGGCAGCCGATGATGACTGACAGGAAGAAGGCTTTGGCATACGTAACGAGATCCTGGGAGGTCATTGCCAGTATGCAGATGGCGATGACGGTTCCGAAGAACACATTGATTTTATGCTGGTCACTCATAATCGTCCAATTCAAGTTTAAGGATTCCGAATGTTGCTTCCTCGATGATGTATTCCACGTCACGGTTGGTCAGGTTGCAGGCTTTCAGCCTTGCTTGTGCCGAGGGGTCTTTCCTTGTCAGTGCCGTGACGGCATTGCCAATGTCATACTCGGTGACGTGCCAGGTGCGTGACTGCAGGAAACTGTAGTGGCTGCGGTAGCTCCGAAGGGAGAGAGTACGGAACATGAGCGTCCTTATCTCGCCGTTCACGGTGATGCGCATGGCTGTCTGCCGTTCCGTGTCGATGACCTTGATCCATGTCCTACGCTGGTGTATGATGTCGGCAATATGATAGTACAGTTGTCTGTCCATATATATAGGTAGCAGCCATGCCTTCAGCTGAAGTCGTTGGCAATCTCCGCCTCGTCACGCTTCATCACGAACCTTCCACGCGCTTGGTGCAGTGTCAGGTCCTGGAGGATGTCGCTGCTCATCAGTTCCAGCGACTCATAGACGGTCACGTTGAGTGTATCGACAAGTCCAGAGGCGTTGGTCATGATGTTCAGTTTGAACATCTGGCCGGTGGCGGGGTTGGAATAGGCACAGCACTGATGACCGAAGTTCGTGGCATCGGAAGGCACGTAATGGTAGAGCGTGACCAGTTCGGGACGATGGGCAAACATGTCAAGCACATCTGAAATGGAACATGGCATGAGAACTGAATAGGGAATGATGGCATAGTCATCGTAGACGGCCATCTCCTCGGCACCTGCGTTGTCTATCAGGTCGGGCAATATCAGCGGCCCGTTTTTCTTGAAATCATAAATTGCTTCCTGTAGCATGGTTTATTGGGTTTATGTGTTTACAATGTGGCAATATACAGTTTGGCTAACTGGCCGGGAATCTCCTCGGCAGCCTTGGCTTCAGCCAGTCTCTTGGATGCAAGGATATTCACCAGTCGGGGGTAGCCATCGGCTATCTCCGTCAGTTGTCTGCGTTGCTGTTCTGTCAGCATGGAGATGCAGACGGCATCCATCGAAAGGAAAGGCTGAACGGTCATCCAGAGATAGGCATTGGTCTGACGGGCATCCTTGACTTTCTGCCCCCGTATGAGGTCGGCACAAACCTTGGCGTTCTGAAGCAGCCGGCGGTTGGTGCGCATCGACATATAGACTAGCGCATCCTCGGAAGGGATGTCCCGTGAAGATGCGGAACGGAATATCTCGGCGCAGATGGCGTCCGTGGTCTTGGTGATGCCCGTCATGTCGAAGTCGGAGTATTCCGCGATATGGGAGAGGAAGGAACGGAAGCAGATATCTTCTTTCTCGATGAAAGCCAGCATCTGTTCCTGATTGCCAATTCCCTGCTTGCGAGTCTCGACAAGGAACCTGATGTATTCCTGAATCATTTTCTTGGAATCACCATTTGACTGGATTCCCTTTCTGTCGAGGGCGGCATAGAAAGCCGTTGCCTTGTCCTTTACAGGCTGCAGCTCCTTGTCCTTTCTATAAGGTGACGTATTCAGCTTCAGGAAGGCGACATCTTTCATGGACCAGTTATGTGCTCCCGCCAGTCTCAGCAGCTCCGTCCGCATACTGTTCGTTGTCACCTGGAAATCCATGGAGAGGCTGATATGGGCGGTGAAGGCAGAATCTTTGCTGATATATCGGTAAACCGTATCGGACAGTTCTTGCCATCCACAGACGAAATCCGTCATTTCGCTGACGGAGCAGCCGTTCATGTCGCGCACGGCATGGACATAATCCTGATAGGCATGAATGGCATCCTGCGAGTTCTTGAAATCATACCTTGACTTCTCAGAAGAGCAGGCCACAATCACGCAAGTACATAAAAGAAGCAAGTGAAAGAAGCGACTCGTCAGAGTATGTTTTCTTTCACTTGCTTGGTTTCTTTTCATTTGGTTTTTCAGGCAGATTTTCTTCTGTGTGCCTGATTGTGCCGAAAACGGCAGTGGAATTGGGATTTTTCTTCTCATTGGCGTATGTATTTGAAATTTTCGGGTGCAAAGGTACGGATAAATTTCGGATTAAATGCCATACTCAGCGAAAGTTTAAGTCTATTTATATTTCATACTCTAAATAGTATGATGTTCCGTTTGTACAGATGAGTTGGATTGTGAGTCTAAAAATCTTAAAGTATGATAAGAAATGTCTCAGTATGATTCCTGTCTGGAATAAATTTCCTATCTTTGCGCCATATTTCTGGATTTGTAACCTCAATAAACCCCAATAGGACGATGGCAAAGATTGGTTATATCATGGTCGCTCCCCATTACGAGCATCTGGAAACTGACCGGAAATGGATGAAGGACTACGGTTGCGTGAACATCTTCGAGGAGGATGAAGCCTACGAGAAGACGCGCCCCCAGTGGAAGCAGTTGATGACCTCGCTGGAACGCGGTGACGAACTGGTCATTGCGAAGTTCTCCAATGCCCTGCGTGGCAGTCGTGAACTGGCAATGTTTCTGGAAGTCTGCCGCATCAAGGTCATCCGTGTCATCAGCATCCACGACAGGATTGACAGCCGGAACGAGCTGTTCCCCGACACGAAACCTTCGGACGTGCTGGAGATGTTCGGGGCGCTGCCGGAGGAAGTGCTGGTGCTGCGCAAGTCTGCCGCCCACATGGTGAAGCTGAAGCAGAAGCGGATTACGGCACCGCCAGTGCTGGTGTCCACACCCGCCTCCAAGCGGCTGCAACGCGAACAGACGGTCATCAACATGTATTCGGCCGGGTACTCCATCGAGGACGTTTGGCACGCCAGCGGCTTCAAGAGCCGGTCATCGGTGTTTCGCATCCTGAACAAGCATGGGGTGACACTGAACCGTGGCAAACATGTCGGCCCAATAAAGAAATGGAATGAGCGCAAGAATCCCATCATTACAAAAGGAAAGGAGGAATAGCATGGAATTACTGGAAGCCATCAGTGCCCGTCATTCCGTGAGGGCATATAAGGAAACACCGCTAAGTAAGGAAATCGTCGCAATTCTGAAGGAAAAGATTGATGTCTTTAACAGGGACGGGAATCTTCATATTCAGCTGGTAATGAATGAGCCAAAGGCATTCCAGAGAACGATGGCAAAATATGGCAAGTTCCGTGGTGTTACCAACTATATCGTTATGGCTGGCAAGAAAAGTGACGACCTTGATGAACGTGTTGGGTATTATGGTGAGCATTTGGTCTTATTGGCTCAGACGCTTGGCCTAAACACCTGCTGGGTCGGTCTCTCCTACTCGAAGGTGCCAGGAACTTATGTGCTTGCCGACGGCGAGAAGATTGCTTGTTATATAGCCATCGGCTACGGTGAGACACAAGGAAGGCCACACAAGATTAAGAAGCCAGAACAAGTAAGCAATGCCTGCGACCTAACTCCAAGATGGTTCCGAAAAGGAGTAGAAGCGGCGTTACTGGCTCCAACCGCTGTAAATCAGCAAAAATTCCATTTTGAATATGTTGGTGCTCTTGGCGGAGGCAAACACAAGGTTGTTGCCAGCCGTAAGTTCTCAATTATAGGTTATACCCAACTGGATTTGGGTATTGCCAAATGTCATTTCGAGATTGGTGCTGGCAAAGATTTGTTCGAGTGGGCGTGATAACAAGACAGATAACAGCAGCCAATGCTGATGAAAAGATAAAACAGCTCTACGAAACGGCATTTCCTGAAGGAGAGCAGATTCCATGGGAAGATTTGATGCGTCTCGTCGGGGAAATGCCGTTGGACTTCACCGCCTATTACGATGGCAAAGAGTTCATAGGTTTCACCATCGTTTATCCACGCAAGTCCTTCAACTGGTACTGGTACTTTGCCGTCCGTGAGGAACTGCGAGGCAAGGGCTATGGTCAGCAGATTCTCACTCAGCTGATAGAGCATTACAAAGGACAGACTTGTGTCCTGGACGTGGAGAGTCCGACACAAGTCTGTGACAACATGGAGCAACGAAGAAAACGCCATGCTTTCTACCTTCGCAACGGCTTTAGGGACACAAATGTCTATCGCACCTACAACGACATCACCATGACCATTATGATGATGGGCGAAGGTACATTCACCATGCAAGATTGGGATGACATCACCAACGAACTGAAAAGGTTCTGGTGGCCTGATGACATCAAAGAAGAATAGCGTATATCCTGCTGACGCTATCTGTCACGTCTATAGTCATTCCGACGATCTCCGTTCCACCATGCCCTGAGCACGAGGAAGATGATACGGAAAACTATGACGATGATAATAATGCTGCCAATATCACTCATCAATCATCTGTTTAGATTTCAAAATACGTTTACTGTGGGGATGTTCTGAGCCATCGCCTTACGGATGGTGTAGAATGTTCCACCCTTCTCACGTCCATCATAGTAGGCAATGAGACTGGAGGCATTGTTCACCATAAACTCGTCCCTATCCAAAAAGCACCTTGGATAATAACTGTCACTAAGGACAATCACTTCATCTGCAACCTCCAGCAACCTGTCATATCGCTTTCGGTCATAGAAACTGAATCGACTGGCTTGTCCGTTGAAAGGGATTACTGCCGTCAAAGTGATGTCGGGATGGCTCTGCTTCAATGCCGCTACGACTTCCGCTGCCATCATGTCAAAGCCAATGGCAAAGCCGGATATGAAATTGCGGATGCCATTCCCATACGCATCAAGCACAGCATTTGAAAGCCGCTTCTTGACGTGTTCTCTCTGTGAAGCATCAATGAAACGATGCCCCGAAAAGGCGGCCGTTGCCGCCCTGCTAAACTTTTCTGTTTCCATACAATTATCTTTAAGTTGGTACATATCTGTATGAGGTCTTACCGAAGAAGATACCGTTGGTTACACGTGCCCCGACACTCTCCAATTTCGCGGTGTAGGCGCAGAATGACGTTCCTGTCGTCACCACATCATCCCATACACACACTTTCTTGTTCCTAAAGAAGTTGGCATCTACCTCAATGGTGATTCCCTCTTCAAGACGCTTGGCTCTAACCTCTTTATTCATCTTCGTGCCGTGGACTTCGGAACGCTCACCGCTTACCTTGACGTGGGAAAAGCCGTCGATGGCTCCCGACAACTGACATACGAGTGCGGAGAAAGCCTTGTTTCGGGACTCGTTGCGTTCTTGACTGCTGGCTGGCACACATGAGAAAACCACCTTTCCAACCTTGCGCCCGAACTTCTTCACGAGTTCCTTTGCCACAAACTGCGCTATTTGGGGTTGATTGCATCCGTCCTTGAAATCAAAGATGGTCTGTCTGTCGAATATGCCATCTATGCCCACATTCTTGATGCGAGTTGGATAGTAACGGAGGAAACTGCTGAGTTCCTTGTCCTCTTGACCCTTGATGAAAACCTTGACCATATTCATTGCGCTCGATTTTTTTCCCTTTCATTAAATCCTTTCGGACTGTGACTAGGGAAGATTTTTTCTGCACCCAAAAGTGCGGGAGCGGCAATGAGGCAAGTCTGCCGTGAAGAATACTCTTTTCATCGAAAAGGAAGATTGTTTACGAGGCACGACTTGCAATTTGATGCGGACGTGGTAACTTCGCAGAAAAAACTTTCCGTTATCACTTGTCCGACATGGAGATTGGTGAAAACCATCAGTGAACTGAGGTTCATGTATAGAAAGAAGAGTTTCCCAAAATGGATTTATAATGGAACTTTGCCCTTCTGACTGCACTGTCAGAAGGGCAAAGCCATATTCAAGGCATCATGCCGTTTTCCTGCCTATGAGCTGGTTGAACTCATTGGCATAGAACACACCTAACAGGTACTGCTCCAGTTGCCCCAATGGCAGGTAGTCCGTGCATCTTGTGCCGAACTCTCCTGATGCTGGCACCACATAGACGGCGTACCTTGCCCCACATCGGGCATCGGCAGCACGAAGGATGGCTTTAGGGTTTATCTCTGTGACCCAACGCTCAATCATTGATTTACGCTCTCTGTTTGTCATATCGCTCAATATTTTGTAAGATACCATTCATTGATATTCCAGACCTCGATGTCGTAGTTGGTTTCATAGCCCTGCGTCTGGTAGGCAAATTCAAGTTCCTTACGGAGTCTGCGTCTTACCTCGGCTTCAAGTACCCGTTTGGAGGTCTTTTCAATCTCTTCCTCACTGAAAAATTCATCCAGTTCTATGCGGTGGTTCATCACTATGGCATTAACGGCTGCCCATTTGCTTGTGAACACACCAGCACAATCACGATGGCTTGTGCTATGCCATGCGTCCGTTTCGTAAACAACAAATATCTGTCTCATACTTCTTTTGTTTATAGGGGAATAGGCAGCGTTCCTGCCACCTATCCCCAAGGTTATTTACTTTCCTATCTCTGAAATGATGAAGTCCAAGTGACCTGCAAATATGTCATCTGCCTCTATCTCATGCTCATTGCCTCGGTCATTTTTCTCATCACCGATAATGGTCAGGTTGCCATCCTTATTCACTCTCACAGAAAGAATAACCACGTCACAAGGCTCGTCGTAGTTGTATGCTGCCACGATGGGACATTCACCCTCAAAGTGCCATTCATTGCCATCATCCACTTTCTCGCCATGCTGACGGAGTGCTTCTGCAAGTTCCTCCTGCTCTCGGCGTTTCACCTTCTGCACACTGTCATAGATGGAGAAATCCTTCAACCGTGCGTGTCTTACGGTGTGCGTTTCCTCGCCATCCTCATTGTCATACTCATGGAACTGCACTGGCACAAAGTCGATGGGTGCTGCCATCCATGAAATGTTATTGAGCGAATAGTCATGCTCTGTCAAGAATTGCTCGATGTCCTCGTCAATCATGTGGTCGGGAACGTTCAAAACCTCGATGCGCACATTTGCGCTGTCCATTACGCTAATTTTCATAATCTTCTTTGTTTATTGAATTATACATTAATCTTTGTCGTAGAGCCGTGAAAGGAAAAGTTGCAATTCCTCATCCTCGATGTCGGCAAGCTTGCAAGGCTGAAACTCCTTGTCCTGCTCAATCCTTAAAGTGCCAAGTCCGTACTCGCTTGCATCATAGGTGATGCTTGCCATTTCGGTTGCAGACTGGTAGCCGTATTCGGTTTCTTGCAGTCCTGCCACAATGCCATAGAGCGTGAAGTCGTTGCCCTCCTGCTGCCCTTCCATAATGTACCAGCGGATATTTCCAAGGTAAAACACTGCGATGCAAAGTGCATCCTTCTTCTTCGCGTCCTGAGAATACAGGGGATAACCTGCCAGAGCCTCTTTCAGTTCTGGGGTAATCAGTCGGTTGTTGAAATCTGTTGTTGCCATATTGCTTAAAGTTTTTATTTCCCCCTTCTTTCAAGCCTTTCAGCCTGTGATTGGGAATTTTTCTGCTTTATAAGGTGACAGCAAGGCAATAAGGCAAAAATAGTTTCAAGAATACTCTTGTGCCTGGCAGAAGGAAGATTATTGAAAGCGAAGCCCTGCTATTCTTGACGTTTGAATGGCGAAACTACCTTTGCAGAAGAATTACGATTCACGGGCTTTGAATGGAATGACAGAATATGTCGGGTATAACAACTTCCAAACCTTGGGGCCGGGATTGTCCAAACAGGAATCTTCAGCCAGTATGTCAGCAAGAGGAGTCCCCATCAAGCATAAAAGACAGAACGTATCTGGCAACGCTTGATAGAGTCTCCTTGACATACCTTTGGCAGAGAGAGAAACTTCTTATGATCGACTTGCTCGACCACAAGAGGTTTTCCTCTATGACAAACAGAGGATGCTGTTTGGACTATGGTGAGGGCGTAGATTATAAGTTAAGGAACACACGTAAGATTAGTAAGATGCCAGTTCGTCAGGTTAAAATAGTCATGGGTTGGGAATGAAGTCATAGTCCACAAAGGCAATCTTCCCGACGAAATGATAGACAGCCAGCAAGAACAGCGTCAGTGAGGTTTCGCACTGCGATCTCACCGACCCTGTTTGAAGATGACTGGCTACCTGTTCGTGATTGCCATGTCCCATTAACTGTGTCTTTTCTTTCATGTCACGCTCTGCTGAGTGAAAATAAAGACTCTGCTAATAGGACTGGACAGGGCTTCATGGTGTGGGGCGAAGCATTATTACACTATAGAGAAATAACGAATGGTTTGAAACATCAAACTGCTCTTAGCTATAACAGGTCAAGATGAAATATAAAATGACATTATAAGGGCAAACTAACAGACGGATGGACTTGCTTCAGATGCTGAGCATGTGCGCTATGCGATCATCCTTGGCAGATAAAGCAAGTCGTTCCGTGTTTGCCTCTCCTGAAGTAGGTGTACTTGGTCAGTGCAGCATTGCTCCACCGATGAAGTACACTTTATGAAGGATAATGGCATGACAGAATAGAATAAGGATGCGTCCTGCCGTTTACAGCAGGACGCGCTGTTTTTTAGCATAAGACGGCAGTAGCCCAATCTATTGGCTTACCCTCTTGCTTCATCTTTTCAATTAGAGCCTTTATCTGCTCCTTCTTCTTGTCGCTCATATCCATGATAAAAAGAATTGTGGGCAGATGGTTGGTCTGCCCGTTACCTTTTTTATTTTGTCTGAAAACAGACCCTGACTTTTCTTCTCAACTGGAGAACAAGGTGGCAATCCTTGTTGAGGTCGACTAACTGCTGGAGTTTAGTCCTCGTGTTCTCCGTGTTCTCCATCAGAGAAGCATAAATGAGGTTGCCTACCTGTCTGCCTTCATTGACATCGAAAGCCTTGAAACTCTTGCAGCCATCGAAACGTGCATAGCAAATATACCCTTCCATGATGTTACTTGTATTTAGTCCACAAACTCAAACTCGTCTCGATAGCAGGTAATCTCTGCGCCGCTGCCACATACGATGCAACTATATTGATAGCTGTGGTAGCCGCCTGTCACGCTGTTCAAATCCACTTGAATGTCCCAATATCCTTGATAGGGAACAAAAAGCCTTGCGTATCTCATAACATCCTCCTTTCCTCATTTAGAATGGCAAATCCTTCTCGTCTGGCTCTGGAGCGTCCTGCGGTGGCTGGGGCGTGTCCTTAACCTTTGCACCTTTCTTGGCAGCCTTCTTCGGGTCTGCGTCCTGCTCGTCTTTCTTCCCTGCGTTCACGAATGCAATGCTGTCAGCATTGATAGAGATTTGAGTGTGGCTCTCGCCTTGGCGGTCTTTCCATTGCGATGTGGAGATAGTTCCCTCCACGAGAATGAGCCTTCCTTTGGTGAGGTATTCAGCCAGACGGATGTGGTTCTCCCTGCTGCTTCGTACCCTTACCCATGTGGTGATGTTCTGACCTTTGGAGTAGTCATCGACAGCCATATCCACTGCGATGAAAGTTCCATGTGCGCCGGTGATGGTCTTACAGTCTTTGCCGATACGACCGATAGTGTGAGTGTAAATCATAACTTTGAAATTGTTTGTTGGTGAATAATCGTCGAGTTTTCTTTTCCCTTTCATTGGGAATTACTCCCTGAGGGAGGAAGAAGAAGGCTCACTTGGCCTTCTTCTTAGATTTCTTTTCCTCCTTCGGAGCTTCCTCCTTATCAGGAGTCTCATAGAACTTGGTGGCTACGAGCAACACGCGGTTGTGCTTGACACCTTCCTGGTCGCTCCATTCTTCGGGTTTGAAGTAACCCTCCACGGTGAGCATTGCTCCCTTAGTGAGCTTGTCGAATGACTCGGCGTTCTCGTTCTTACGCCATGCTTCCACGTTGATGAAAGCCGATACGCGGCTATTTTCCTCGCCATTCTTCTCGTTACGGGCGATAGCCAGGGAGAAACGTGCTACTGAAGCGGTTGTGAACTGACGGATTTCTGCATCCTTACCTACGAAACCTGTTACTGCGAAATTGTTCTCGATCTTTTTCATTTTTTTGAATTTTTAGAAGTGAAACATTTAATTTTTACGTTGCTATCAGAGTTGGCAAGGGAAGTATGCTATGCAAGGAATTACCGAATTATTTCACACCTGGGCCACGAAAAGTTTTTATTGGATGCCCGGCAGACGGCAAAAAGTTTTTGGAAAAATTCGAGGAATAAGGCATCTGGTACTTGCAGAATACGGCTTGCACTAACTTTGCGACGGAAAAAGTAAGTGGTTACTTCGCCCGGAAAAGTCATAAATGAGAAAGTCGGAATAAGAACAATTCAGTGACAGAAACGACAAGGAGGATGCAAGGCAGTCCAACGCTCCATGCAGTACGTCATGGCCATCGGACGTAGAAGAACAAAGCGAGGTTACAGCGTATCATTCCGCAATCAGTAGGAAGCGGCAAACGAAGAATGCCCATCGACAAGCACAGGATGCAATGCAGCGGATGGGTTACTACAGAAGAAAGGGAAAGAGACCTAGGATATTCGGCTATAAATTATGGGACTTATACGTTTCCAAACCTAAACTAAATTTAGAAATTCTGTTGAATTTAGAATAACTTTGAGCATAATAGAAAGTGGTGTATCCTCTGTTCATTTAGGGTACGCCACTCTTATAAGAAACAATTGCGTATAATTATTTATCCTCTTTTTATAAAATCATCAATTATATTATTTGTATTATCTACATATTTTCGAGGTGAATCTGAAACACTTAACCTTATCCTTTCTAAACCCGATTTAACATCATCTGAAGAATTGTTATACCAAACTAATTCATAATGGTTGATTTTACCACTTTTCAATGGCACTAAATTGTCCTTGTATATCTCTGTCGCATAGCTTTTAACAGACTGTTCAGCAGAGTGATGAACTACTATGCCGTAATATTGAATATTTTCTTCAAGAAGATAAGCATCTATTAAAGCCTGACCAAAGAATAATTGCTTAATTATATCACAAGTAATATCACCTTCTGCTAATGCACCTTTCAATGGTATTGGTTTTTCCCTTTTAATAGCAGATATCATAATCTGTTTTGCGACATTTGATATAGTCAATAAATTTTCTTTTGTATTACCATTGGTAAATAAAACGATGCTATCCGAAAATTGTGCCAAAAGAATCTCGTCCTCCTCTTCTTCACTTTTTATCAAAGTTATATCAGAACTATCATTTTGCTTAGATGAACGTGTCTTCTTAATTTTCTTGGTACTATTTATGATTGTAGTAATATCTTTATTGAAATCAGTGAGTTCCTCATATAAAGAGTCTTGAGTATTTCTTGCGACCCTTTCTTTAAATCCCATAATGTCTAAAAAGACAACAAAACGTTTTTTAGTTTGCTTAGGTACTTCCATAATCATTCTGTTGTTGTTGGGGTTACAACATAGCAATATACCATTTTTGATTTATAGTCCCCACCACCAGTGCCACCACGCATACCTAAATCCAAGAAGTGTTTTTCAACTTGTCTTGCAACTTCTGAAGATATGGCAGTCGTGTATATCCACCAAGAGTTTTCTTTATCAACATGATGCTCCTCAAAAAGTCGTTTTACTGCATTTTGGGACACACCTATGTAGAATTCAGAATAATAACGTTTACCGCTTTTTCTTAAATGCTCATCAATTTTATATACAATTTCGTCATAAGATAGTGCCATACAACAAATTACATTATGGTTTATACTTTATCAAATAATTATATAACACACTTATAAAGTGCAAAATTACGATTTATATTTTATATAATTGTATTTTATCAAAAATAAAGTTGCTTAATAATTTATCGACAACCATTATACATCCCTATTATAAGGCTATTATACTTGCTTGTTCACAGCAAAGTTAATAACAAACGAGAGCATAATGGTTGCGATAATAACATTTCTAAGGTTTACAAAATGGACGAATCAAGAATTATCATAGACTGGAAAGAACAAGGAGATGGCTCATATGATATTGAAGTTACGGGATATAGAAACTTCAAGCAGTATTTCTCAGAAGTATTCTACTCAATTGAGAAACCACTATCAGTACTTTCTGTTAGCGACAGCAGTATCAGTGGCGAGGTTGCTTGTAATTCAGCGACAATCACACTTCTGAAACATCTTCTGAACATTATCGGTAACGGAGTAAAAACGAAAGGGCATATATTCACAGAGAAAGAATTGAACCTAAAATTCCCATTTGTGGACTTAATAGCCATTGAGAGGTTTTAACAAATCACTGGCTTGAGGTTTGACCATAGCAAATTCAATAACCTTAATGAGTTTCAAGAGTATTTTGCTAAATGGTTTGAATCCCCCAAAAAACAAAAGATAGTATAAATTCTTTATGGTATTTTGTATTTTTGCCATTGATTATTTAAAAAAGCCAAGAACTTCACACATCATTTAAGATGTAAGAGAATTAAACATCTATTATGAACTAACGATAATTTGTTATTATCATTCATTCATTTGCATTTTTTCATATATTACTAATATAAACACCCTAAATGAATGAATTATGAAAGCAAATGAAAGTAAACCAAAAGTAACAGTTGTCATAGAAGATTTCTTATAGCATTGTGAATTTGAGAAGAAATTAAGCGAAAAGACGTTGAATGCTTATAAAACAGATCTATCACAATTCGTTAGTGACATTGATGATCATAATATTTCAGAAGTGACAAAAGATGTACTGAGGAAATATCTACAAGCCATTTCACACTTTGGGCATAAAACAATAAAAAGAAAAATAGCGACAATAAAAGCCATGTTGAATTATTACGAATATGAAAATGACTGGTATAACAGTCCCATGCGGAAAATGAAAATCAGAATGCGGGAGCCAGTCCGTTTACCCACAGTGATGAACATAAAAGAAGTAAAGTTATTGTTTGGCATTGTTTATAAGCAACAACTGGATTGTAAATCAAATACCTTTTCCTATCAAATGGCAACTCGTAATATCGCTATTATCGAGTTGCTGTTCGCTTCTGGTATGCGTGTCAGCGAACTGTGCGACCTGCGTCTATGCGATATTGACATGAAGCAAGGTTGTGTCAGAATCATTGGAAAAGGGAATAAAGAACGAATAATAGATATCAGCCAAAAAGCCACATTAACAGCAATAAAAGATTGGCTATACGAACGAGGACCTTGTGACTCACAATCTCCATTATTTGTTAGCCGTTTGCATAATACACTCTCTACTCAATCTGTCAGACTGCTCATAAAGAATTTAGTCTCATTGACTCAGATAAAAAAAAGAATAACGCCGCACACTTTTCGCCATACATACGCAACTCTTTTATTAGAAGGAGGTGTTGACATTACATATATATTCAGCATTTGCTTGGTCATAGTTCTGTTGTGACAACACAGATATACACTTATGTGAATCTCCAAAAGCAACATGAAATATTAAGTAAAAAACATCCGAGGAGATTCATTTAACAGATTTATTTCATGTATGTAGTCGTATGCGGTGGCAAGCCATCGCATACGGTCGATAGCGATGGATAACGGTCGTTCCCGGCAGGAAACAGTCTGTCCGCACATATAAAAGGGACTTCGCATCTTTTTCGACCAAAAGAAAAAGATGCCCACCTCCCGACAGGGAAGCAAGCATCTTCAGTAGTCATCATTGGAAATCAATCGTCCAGGATAATCTCGTCACGAGACACCTCTATCTCCCTGCCATTCGTCAGTTCGACAATGAAACTGGTGCCAAAGTCCTGAACCACTCTGCCCTCACGGTGTCCCTTGTAGGCAAGGACAAGCGTACAGAAGCAGCCGATAATGTCTGATGCGTTCTCGCTGAAATCGTAGTAACCCATAGTCTTGATTCTTTTTTACTTCCCTTCCGTAGAGCAACTACGTTTGGGAATAGAGTGAAACAATTATGTTGCCTAAAAAGGTCTTATGGCTCTCGTGCAAGGTTTTGACAGCCAAATACGACCTGCAAGGTGGAGATTTTGCGGCAAACCAGCGGCTTGACCTTTCACAGAGTACGGCCATAAGAGATACCTTTGCAACCTAATTGTCACGCAGTCCCAAACGCGGTTGAGGAGGATTCCTGCTACTATAACAGCACAATTATTACTGGCAAAAAGAAAAAATCGTTGTTCGATGGTTTGGTTTAGTTTAGTCCATTGTGATTATGTACACAAAATGTTTCGGACAAAACACATATCGTTTGTTTGCTCCAATATTCTGTATTATATAAACAGAGCAAACCAAACAAATATATGGACCGGAATTTGTCTTTTCTTTTGGACAGAAAAAATCCCACCAGACTTTTTGCATGTCTGATGGGAGTAGCAAGTAAAATGCAGAAGTCCTGGCAATAGAACAGCTATACCTTGCCAAAATTGCTAAATGCATTCAGCTGGTCTGCAACACGCATAACATCCTGCTCAATCTTCTTATTGGTGATTCGAGCGTATATTTGCGTGGTTTTGATGTTGGTGTGCCCAAGAAGCTTTGAAACTGTTTCCATTGGTACGCCTTTGGAAAGTAGCAGGGTGGCATAAGTATGTCTGGCCATGTGATAGGAGAGACGTTTCTTTATGCCGCACAAATCGGCTATTTCCTTTAGATACGCATTCATCTTCTGATTTGAGAGTATCGGCAACAGACGACCGTTCCTGTCAGCAGATGAATGGTATTTGTTTATAATCTCCCTTGCAACATCGAGTATCGGCACATTCTCCGTAATGCTCGTTTTTTGTCTTTTGGTCATAATCCAATCTGTTCCACCGAGGGTAACAATGTTCTCTTCCGTAAGATTGGAAACATCTATATATGCAAGGCCTGTGAAGCATGAGAACACAAATATGTCACGAACATGTTCAAGACGCTTAACGTCGAACTGTTTTGACATCAGAACTTCAATCTCTTCTTCAGTAAGAAATCCTCTGTCAACTGGTTTGAGATGGAATCGCTGGTTGATAAACGGGTCGTGATCCAGAAAACCAACCTTCTGAGCTTGAATCGTAACGGTTTTCAATGTCTTCAGAGTTTTGGTAGCAGTATTTGACTGCATACCACCAATGGTTCGAAGATAGATGCCAAAATCTGAGATTAAGGCAGGAGTCACATCAAAAGGAGAAACTGAAGTCCAGCCATGCTTGCTCTTCAAGAAGCTTAAAAAATGCTTCTTTGTGGTTTTGTATTTCTGTGCAGTGGCGGCAGATTTTCCATGACCAACCTGCTGTTCTACGCTCTCTATGAAATCCTCAAAGAACTCGACGAAGTTAGTTATTGTCTTGTCTTTGCCAGCATAGAGGCTATAAAGCTTCTCAACAGTAAAGCCACTATCTCCTTCACGAGACCTGGCTATGTCACAGATCTTAAGCTCTATCTCATTGAGAGCCATGTTGATGGTTCGCGCACTGGGAGTACGACCTATAACACGGTCGGCATTATTGTCCCACATATTGCGGTTTACGAAGAATCCTGTAGAACCGAAATATCTTTTCTCACCATTCAAGAATACCCTTATGTTAATGGGTGATTCTCCCAGTCTGTTAAAGTAGTTCGCTCTCAGATAGAACGAGATTTTCAATTTTACCTTCATACGATAAATCTTTTTAATGCAGTTTTTCGTGCCTTTATGGATGCTTTGTGTTACAGGAAACACTCAGAATCAACCCACATTCGTTAGCTTGAAACAATCTGCAAAGTTAAACATAACTATCTTATGCTCAAAGATTTAGCAAAGTCAATATCGTAGTCATTTTGTAGTCTTGTGTTACATTTTTCTGTAGCACAAAAAGTGTAACACTCAGTGTAACACAAGACTGACCAACAGATGACTATTTGACCACGTGTCAGGTAGTCAGACGATGGTCACTCCATCATCCAAGAGTAGAGAAGAATACTTTTAGCGCAAAATAAAAGCGTTGTAAATCAAAGACTTACAACGCTTTTCTGTTTTTGGCAACTTAATGACCTATTCGGGTTATACTTTTATTGACTACCCAAAAAGTCATCAATTTTGCTCTCTGCGGAGAGAGAGGGATTCGAACCCCCGGTGCCTCTCAGCACGCCGGTTTTCAAGACCGGTGTAATCGACCACTCTACCATCTCTCCGAACTCTTTTACAAGAGGCTTTTGGTCTTAAAGCGCTGCAAAGGTCGGAAGTTTTTTTGACGTATGCAAACTTTTTGCGATTTTTCTTTTCTAAAATCCGCAAAAGCTTCTCAACAGATAGAATAAAACAGGAATAATGAGGCTTGGAAGAAGATTTATTGTCTTACAGTCTTTGATGCCTAATATGCTTAGTCCAGAGCTAAGAATAAGTACCCCGCCTACAATACTCAGCTCAGCCTGCATTGCTTCCGGCATGCCGTCGCCACAAAAATAGGCTATAGCATAGAACATTCCCTGCCAACAGAAGAGTATTGGTGCAGCCAGAAGCATCACCCACCCATACGAGGCAGCAAGGACAGCAGAACTGACGAAATCGAGCGTTGCATTAGTGTATAAAAAAGTATTAGCTGACTCATTGAATATCCAACCTCCCGTCGGAGAAAGTGCAGAAAGTACTGGACCGACAATGGAGAAAGTGCCAATACAATAGAGAAGACATCCCGTCACCAGCCCTTGTATGCCACTATCCTCTTTACGCCCCTTGGCATTAAAGCAAAGATTTAGCCGCTCTACTCTCCCCGCCAAATCGAGTTTGGTACCAATAAGGCCACCTATTGCAAGACTTAAAATGAAGAGCACGGGAAACTTACTCTTTTGCATATTGGGCAACGAAGCATTCGCACCTAATATAATACAGCAAAGACCAAGTCCATCGAACAAGGTCTTTTTATACTTCCCGCCAATACCTGTGCGGACTAAAGCTCCGAAAGCACTGCCCGCAACAATGGTAATAGTATTGATAATTGTTCCTAACATAGCTCCCTTAACCTTAACCACGCGAGCAATTCGCTCTCTCCAGTTAAGCGAAAGCGGAAGGTTTGAGCTCGGCTTTGATTATATTGTTCCTCTATGTAGCGTAGAGCTTCGTCGGTTTGTCCATCCCGCAAATGGCGAAGAGAAGCATCGGAAAGAACAATGACATCCGTTGTTTCATTGATTTGAGGGTTGGCATATACGCCTTGATTGCCAAGTCGCTGATAGAGGTCCGTCTGCACATCCGAAGGAAGATATAGTTCCTTTGTATAAAGAGGATTACCCCCCTCTTCGAAGTTAAACTGCAAACTAAGATAATGCCTATACGTCAGATGCAAGTCCTTATGTATCTGTTCCGGAACAGCATAGGCACTATATTGCCCCTCGAAAATGTTTTCTATGTCTTGCTCGTTCAACACCTTCGGCAGGAAGCCATGCAGTGCAAGTTGCCACAAACGCTCTTCCGTATCGGCAGGAACATCCTTCCCAAGCACAACATAATGAAGATTTCGGCTGATGCCCTGCTTGATTTCCGCCCCCAGCCCTTGCAACTTCTGCTGCAGGACCTTCGACGCCCAACGAAACGTTCCTATCAGACAAACAGCCCGACCTGCAAAAGGACTCTCGTTCTGAAAGTCTTCGTCACTGAAGAGCTCGTACTGCATAACTCTAATGCTCAACAAATACTATTCCTCAACCGTTGGCTTTTGCTGAATTGTAATTAGATTCGACACCTGGCCGCTGGTTAGACGCAACTTTGCCTCACGAGTTTTCGTCGCATCCGTGTTTTCCGAGAAGGACAACTTTACACTATTCTTGCCACGTTGGCCGCCAGTTTTATCAAAAGTGACCCATTCCGGAGTTTCACCCTCAAAGGCAAGAGACCAATAGTTCTGCACCACGAAACAAAGAGAATCCTCGTCCGTCTGTGCATTCACCGTCAATGTATGGTGCACCCTCTTGGGCACGGTCTGCGCCTCGTCCATAAATTCTTCTACCGTACATAAGGGACGCGAAATGTTGAGATAGCCATATTGTACCCTCACAAAAGTACTTGAATAATCATAAGAGTTGACGTACACATAGCCATCGCGTGTTACCCCCGTAGTATTCGGACTTACTATGAGACCGGCACGACAACGATACCGTCTGCTGTTATTGTACTGTATCTTTCCCTCAGAAGGTCCGTCAATGGCCAACCAGTCAGTAGCCGAAGCGGCAGACCAACTGTCGAAAGTATAAAATACTACAGAATCTACCGTTTGGTCTGCATAGAGTGTGGCGAATCTATTTTCTATAAGAAGCTGATGTGTTTCGGGATCTTTAACACACGAAAGTACGAATGGCAGCAAACCAAAAATGAGAAACAATGTTTTTTTCATTAGCATTTTGTTTTAGGGCCTTTATTCCTCATGCTTGGCAGAAGAAATGTCGGCTGTAATTACAGAGGGCAAAATTAACTAAAAAGTAACATTCTGCAAAATCTTTAATCGGAGATTTCTTTTTTTGCAGGGAAAAGTGTATATTTGCGAAACAAAATAAAGAATGTTTGCACCGGACGAAAGTGAATAACATTTACCATAGGGACATCATAGAGATTCTGCTTGAGTGCGGGAGAGACGGGTTGCGCATAAAAAACCTTGCTCGCAGAATCTATAACAAGCACGTCGATTTCTTCGTATCGGACATTGAATACAATGAAATACGCGACTGCATTGGTCGCTACCTATGGGAGCAAAGCAAGCGTAACGAATCTCCTTTTACTCGTACTCGCTATGGCACATACGCCATCAAGCCGGATTTCGCCATACAGCTCGACCTTTTTTTAGACTACGAACCACGTAGCGAAACGCGCAAAGAGCCGACCCGAGTTGAATGCGAGCATCGTCACATTCAACTGGAGCTCTTCTGACTTATTCTTTTTTGAAGTAGTAGATGAATGTGGCAAGTCCTTCGAGTGCCTTCTTGCCTGTTTCCTGTACCTCGATGGTAAACTTGATTGTTGTCTTGATGGCACCACGAAGGTTGGCAAGTTCCTGCAACTTTGTCTTCATGCAAATGTGCTGGCCGCTCAAAACAGGCTGAGCAAATTTCATGGCATCCATGCCATAGTTCATCATGCGCTCAAGGTTGTTCACTTCAATTATCTGGTCCCACAGATACGGGAGCATGCTCAAGGTCAGATAGCCGTGTGCGATGGTCTGCCCAAAGGGGCTTTCCTGCTTTGCCTTTTCTGCATCGACATGAATCCACTGATGGTCCAATGTTGCATCGGCAAACAGGTTGATACGTTCCTGGTCGAGTTCTACATAATCGCTCACGCCTAACTCTTGTCCTACATACTGCTGGAAATCTTCGAACGAATTGATTACTACTTTGCTCATCTTTTTACTTGTTTTTGTTGTTTCTGCTTGCAAAGATACGATAAAAAGTTCATAGTTCTTCGCTTTTCCTTCAAAAAAGACTTGGACAGAGGCTGTACATTATTCGTAGTTCACATTTATTTCGTACTTTTGCAGCCATGATGAAACGAGTCGCTATATTTGCCTTTTTGATATTGATTTGTGTGTCGATTTGGAGCGAGAATGCTGCCGAACGCACAAAACGTGACTTTGTGCAGTTGGGTTTAACGCTGTACGAGGGGAACGAAGTTCGTGTTCTGCCTACGGGAGAGATTAAGTTTCTCGACCTTTTTGGCGAGATAGAGAAGGCCGAAAGGTATATTCTCCTGGACTATTTCAAGTTTCAGCAGGACAGCATTTGCGGGGACTTGCTTGAGAGGCTTTGCCGCAAGGTGGCCCAGGGGGTGGAGGTTTATATCATCTTCGACAGTTTTGGCAACAAACATAGCGACCTGCCGTTGTCCGACTCGCTGCAGCAAAATTTGCGGAAGTCCGGCATACAGATCGTGGCTTTCGACCCCGTCCGCTTCCCTTGGATTAACCATCTCATGCATCGCGACCATCATAAGGTTGCCGTCATCGACGGCAAGTTGGTTTATACCGGCGGCATGAACGTTGCGGATTACTACCTGCACGGGAAGCCGGAGGTAGGAAAATGGCGCGACATGCATGTCCGCATGAGTGGTCCTGTCGTAGAGGCATACGAAGAACTGTTCTGGAAGATGTGGGGGAAGGCTGTCCCCAATTTTCTCATGAAGAGGGGCAAGCCATCGCCTTCCAGTTATGCGGAACGTTCCGGGGAAGCCGTTGTTGCCTTTGCACCCCGTTGGCCTCGGGAGAATCCCGAAATCATGCGGCAGACCTACTCTATCGCCATCGACAATGCCGAGCACCTGATTCAGATTGTCAACCCCTATGCTACTCTCTTTGGCGAAGTGCGAGCCGCTTTGCGGAGAGCATTGGAGCGAGGCGTCAGGGTGCAATTCATGGTATCGACGAGGAGTGACGGGAAGGCAATCGACGATGTCATTGGGCTCGAAATGCGTAAACTTATGAATCGCGGAGCAGAGGTTTATTACTACGACGGCGGGTTCCACCACAGTAAGATAATGATGATAGACGGTTTGTTCTGCACCGTAGGCACCACAAATCTTGATGCACGTTCGCTGCGTTTTGACTACGAAGTGAACGCTTTCATCTTCGACCATGCGACGACACACCAGTTGCAACAGATTTTCCGCAACGATGCCGAGAAGAGCAGCACCCTGCTCACACCCGAAGTATTCAAGGAGCGATTCCCGCTCAGGCGACGCTTCCGTAGCCGCATCTTCACCCTCGCAAAAAGATTCCTTTGAGGGTGCCTGAAAAATAGGTTAACCTAATTGCCCAACAAGGCACGCCTATTCGGGCTGAAAGGTTAACCATTATTGCCATTTAGGTTAACCTATTTTGGAGACATGCTACGGCTATACCTCCAACACCGAACAGAAACAAAAAGAATAGCGTGCTTCTCGCAATCGAAAAGCACGCTATTTTCAGTTCAAAAGCATGTCCCCCTTTAGCCGGAGGAACATACTTACTTCAGTATTTTCTTGCCGTCAACAATGTTGATGCCCTTTGCAGTCTTTTGCAAACGCTGTCCGGCTACATTATATATATAGCCGTTCTCCGAGCCCTGAGCAGCATTTACCGCATCGATGCCTGTAGCGCCAGTGCCGTTGAAGACGAAGCCCTTCACGCCGGATGCGCTTGTGAGATATGCCTTACCGGCAGGAATTTTCACGCCTGCCTCGACGAGATAGAACCCAACAGGCTCACCCTCCGGTTTTGCCAGCACATACTCGCTGCCGCTGCTCGTGATTGATTCTGTAGTGCCCAGCAAATCGTTGCTGCCGCTAAGGGCAGGAGCCGATGTTGCAGGCGTGAAGCTATAGAAGCCTTCATTGCCCTTCAGAATGACAGCAGCCTGAGCAGGAATTGTATTGTTCTGCTCTGTGAGAGTAAGGTAACTGCCATTCTTCACACCGGTAAACACTGCGACATTAGCCGAAAGAGTTCCCGCAGTATTTGCATCATAAAGAGTTGCATAACCCACTTCCGACATCGGATATACAACACCACGCGTCTGATCGAGTTCGGGATAAGCATCCTCACCAATCGTTTGGCGGAAGGCACCACCCAACTTATAGCAAATCTCACCCGTAGCAGCCTGTTCCGCCGTAACACCCTCGTAGCAGTTGGTAATAGTGCCACCCATAGGAAGGTCGCGGCAAATTGCAGGCAATGTGGTATAGCAATTCACAAAGTGACCACCAGCACCCTCGCCGGCAAGAGCATTCTTCTGGTTGCTGGTTGTTACGAACTCGAAGGTACCACGAGCAAAACAGTTCACCATTTGAGCATTGTCGTGATGCTCGCCAACAATGGCACCGCAACGCAGATTGGCAGTGCTCTCGATGTAAGCATTCTCCAAACCGAGATTGTAAATCTTACCACCACGCAAACGAGAGAACAAACCGCCCTCGCACTCTGTCCTGACATAAAGATTGCTGATGACATGATTGTTGCCATAGAACACACCACCGAAAGGATTCTGCCATGAAGCATCGTTGTTCAAACCGATAGGCTGGAAACTATCGTTGTATTCCATATCAATATCAGCCGTAAGAGAACCCTTCGCTCCCATTTCGCCAGCGTTTACAATTTGAGAGAAACGAATCAACTGACCAAGGTTGCCAATGGTATAAGCACCGAGTTCCATGTCATAACCAGGTTCTTCGTACTCTCCGCAAACCGCACAAATACCGTTGTCATAGACATGTGGGCAAACTGCCTCGTCAACCTGAATGAGGCGTACCTTTGCACTCCTGTCCACTGTGCCATCACACGTAATGTGCAGAGAGTAGTCCCCGCCCATGTCTTCTATCTTGGCATAAGTAGCATTCTTGCCCGTCAGTTCAAAGTAACGTGACACGCCACCATCGAATTTCTCCTCCATTACAACGGTGCTATTGCCATCCTTGTCATACTCCGTCAACTTAACATTGTCGACATATATATCATGATATACCTGATTGTCGGCATCCACGCGGAGGCCAACCTTGCCCTTGTTGAGCAAAGCGAGGTCGGTCATGTCGCACTGAACAAACGTATCCTGCAGTTTTCCATCAATATAAGTCTTAACCACATTGGCATCGACTTCAATTGTCACATGACACTTTACACCCCAGATGTCAATAGCCTCGAAGTCCGGATAACGAGGACCGGCAGCGTGGGCCTTCCACGATTCGTTGCCATTATCGAGATGATAGTAAGTATTGACAGAGGTGTCGTTGTAATAATTCGGTGATATTTGCCACATATAGTTGCTGCCACTCTCGGTTAAACCGAAGATAAGAGAGAGATAACCGGACTCGATAATCACATCAGCCTCTACAGTATAATGCAAATCGACCGCGTCCTTGAACATATTGTTCGGGAAATACTTCACCTGAGCAAGATTACGTCCTTCCATCGTCAATGCGCCATCGGCCCATGTGGGATTATTCTTCCAGTCGCCGTCAGAGGTCTCGAAGTCTTCAAAATAGAGCACCTCTCCAGTCTCGTTGGCCGTCACCTTAAAATAATCATAACTTGCCGATTCGTTCACATTGCCATCATGGTCATGACGCGTGCCTATCAAACCAAAACGGAACTGATTGTCGAATTGGCTATTACGTGAATCGATAAGAGTAAACTCACTATCAACATCACGGCGTAGGTATGTGTCAACATGGTTACCATTGTTAGAAACCACTATTTTAGTAACAAACCATTCCGTGGTATTCAATCTTACGCTGCCAGTTCCTTTCTCCTCAAGCAGAATACCGCCCACTCCCCAATCATGAGGGCGGAACAACGACTTCGTGCCGTCTATACCTACATTGAACTGCCACATACAGATATTGCTGTCAAAACCAGCATAGGCACGGAAAGCGATACCGGCACCGATTGCATTGATTTTAAACTTAGACTCAATTGTGTAATTATCAGTTATTCTGTAACTCCACACATGTGCGCTACAAACCATCATGGTCAATAGCATTGCAATAAATCTCAGTCCTTTCATATTATTTAGTATTTAGGGTTAATATTGTATTACTTTTCTTCATCTTACAGCAGACAGGAACTTCTTCCCACCAGAAACGATGATTTGTGGGGCATACGAACGCTGTACCGGTTTCCCGTCGAGCGTATAATAATTTTTGTTGGACATTGCAGAAGAAGCAGGAATAGAAGAGATGGCATCTGGGACATCATTCAGCCATGCCAAAATATCACGAGACATCTGGCCCTCTACCCTTAACCTCTCTGAAACAACAAAACCTTCCGAGAACGGATTCGAATCAGAGAAATCCTCTTCAAAAACCACCCCACTCGAACCGCTAGTCGCCTTTACCTTAATGACTACATCATCAAACAATGCTATTTCAGTCTTCCCGTATGCATCATCATGAGCCTGACGGAAACCAATCCTGCCATATGCAAAATTGCCTCCGCGCTCATCTACCAAAACATTGTCAATATATGTCTTTGCATATGACTCGTCCTCTATCTCAATCCTAATATTAAAGGGATGTCCGGCTTGCATATTGACGGCCTTGGGCAATTCTATCTCTCCAAGAAGTGAAGCATTACCACCTAGCCAACGATGAGGACGCAAACATGGATGTTGCTTGTCGGAAACATTGAATTGCCACATATAATAATTCTGTTGATCCGTAATTGCAAAGCATACACCTGCCGACAACTGCTCCACCTCTGCCTGCAACTCAATTGAATAAGATAACTTATTGCCTTCCGGATTGTCAATCGCCCCATTCCTAATTACAAAATTATCATCTACAAGAAACATCGACTGGCAAGACCGTAACGACAAGCGAATGTCAACATATCCATTACCTTCCTGCAGAATTTCAGGTTCAGAAAGTTTCCCCGTATGCGGATTTAGTAGAGTCAACTTTCTTGCAGAAGTCTTTACACGAATAACGTTCGTGGCAGCAGTTGCATCTATATTGCCAAAATACCATACATCATGTTCGTCTATAACCTTATGCAGATAATTGAAAGGATGTGCACCATCAGAGAATCTAACATCACGACTCGGCAGACATTCCTCCATTACCTCGGCTAACGAACTCGCAGAAGGTAAAGGAACAAAAATAGCCCTATTCTCTGCAGAGCCAAGCATACGCGCAACTATGCCTTTTACTTCTTCATCTCCATCGCTACCATCAGCAGACTGCTGAGGATATTGTGTAGTAAAGACCACTTTTACTCCTTGCTTCCAAGCTTCTTCTATCTTCCTCATATTACTGAGTGATATAACCTTTACTCCAGGAAGTACCAACGTGGAAAACTGTTCATAGTTGACCACATTACTCATGGTCAACTTGCCACCTTCCACGAGACAACGATCGTCAAGAACCTCTGGATGGAGATATGTAAAATCGATTCCCAAATCATCTGTCAAATAATGCGATATTTGTGGATAGTCTGTTCCTTCAACATCAATACCTCCTTCATAATAACCTTTAGGCCCATCTAGTCTATGACCAGCATATTGTGTCTGTATTGGATATAACATTGCCACATCAGCTACATGACGCCCCTCACGGGCTAAAATATAGTTCAAACGGGAAAGAAAGGCATTAAACGAAGGTAATTCCGAATTATACAAAGGGTTACGCCATGAGAGTTCCGGCAGGAAAGTGACATCGGCATCATTATACCATACCGCATGAGGGATTAGATGATTGATGCCCTTGGCGTACTGCTCAATTGCCACTTCATAGAGTTTTTCAACTGAAATGTTTCCCATTGCACCATATGTCTCAGACATGACCATCGCCTTGTCCCAATTATATGCCGATGACGATACAACCTTATAAAAATCCTCTGTGTTACGTCCATTTCCTATCTTGTCAATCCCTGGCATCGACATATATTTGCCAACAAGCATCAAATCGCCAGAAACGCTGGTAGGATTGGCTATTTCCTCCTGGTCCTGATGACCTGTAGCCATTATATTATGTTCTGCGGCCCAATCGGATATTGTTTTCATGAAACCCTCGCTGTAAAGCGATGAATGTAATCCAAAAAGCATATTCCTCGCAGTCGCAGTCTTCTCACCTATATCATACCACAAGGCAGGATAAAGAGCTTCTGGAGAAAAGCCATAACGGCGTTCGAACGATTCATTAAAGTTAGCAGTCCACATACGCCCCTGCGCTCTATACATCGTAGGTTCGTCAAAGAAAGTAGACATTATTGTCCCACCGAAATGTTTTGAGAAACGGCTATAATATACTTCATGCGTATCCTGAACAAACAATTTAACCGCCTCAGGAGAAAGGTAATCCACATTAGGATCTCCATCCTTAACACACTGACACATCATGACATGCCATCCAGACCCCTTGGGGGCAGTCCATGTCAAACGTCCCGATGCCTCATCGTAATATTCACGCAGTGGTATTATTTCCTTTGTGTTCATGTTCCATGCCACTAAAGACATCAATTTCCCCTGAAGAGGTAACTGACGGTCAAAGGTGGCACCACTACTCACTCTATATTCTACTTTATCAAGACGTTTGATCGTGTGATCCGGATGGTTGTTCATAAAAGTAGTCACGCCAGACCCATTGATGGCTCCCATACTCCCGCTGGGGAAACCATATTCGTCGTAGATAGAAAGATGAGCCCCTAAAGATTGTGCTTTACTAAGAACTACGCCATAGAGACGTAAGTACTCCTCAGACAGATAGTCTGGGCGGAATCCTGCACCAAAAGGTAGAATGGCACATCCACCATACCCATCTTTTTCTATCATCTGATTGAACTGGTCAACCAGTGATGCCTCCACTATCCTGGTATTGTTCCAGAACCATAAAGGTATGGGACGCCATGGCATAGAAGGCTTTGAGAACTCGCGTGTCTCGAGCAAAGGAGTATCCTCAGAAAAGGAGGTAAGAACAAAACTCCACAAACAACAAACGAGTGTAATAATGCGAAGCAAAGAAACTCTGTAAACCATCATTTTACAATTTTCTTTTTCCCTTCTGTAATAACTATACCGTGTACTGAGTCATTAGGTAACTGCTTGCCGTCAAGGCTATAGAAAACTTTCTCCCTTTGATTTCCCGTCAAAGTGGCAGACTCATCTACACTCTTAATGCTTGTAGGATCTTCTGTGCTAACCATAAACACATAAGAACCTGATCCAACATTATATGTAGCATAGCCTTCGCTTGTGCCTATGTATTGAACGCCATCAGCCTCCTCTGCCAGCTTAGCTCCTTCGTAAATATACAAACCATCTCCCGTGGGCAAGCGCAACGTAGCAGATGTATTGGCAGGTATAGTAATTTGATAAGTCATTTCCTTTGTACCATCACATTGCCACTCTGCCTTAATTTGTCCATAATCTGAAGCAAAGTCTGCATCTACTTCTGTAATACGTTTTTGACTATAACGAAGTACATTTCGTGTATCCGGATTTGGCTGTAAGAAGAAGTGCTTAAAACCTGGCTGTTCCTCGTTCGGCATGATACCTGCCATATGTTGGAACATCCACTCTGCCACTGCACCATAAGCATAATGGTTGAAAGAGTTCATACTAACTGGGCCAAAGCCTTTTGCAACTGTATAGGAATTCCAACGTTCCCAGATAGTAGTTGCGCCCTGATCAACACTATACAGCCATGAGGGGTCGTTGCGCTGTAAAAGCAATGTGTAGGCATCATCGTTATAACCATTCTCGGTAAGTGTTTGGTTCAGAATCGCTGTTCCCAAGAAACCTGTATTGAGTTTGTAGCCATTGTTCATTATTGCACGATGCAAATAACTGCGAGTGCGACTAATAGAGGCCTCGTCTGGCAATAATTTATATCGGAGTGCCATGAGATAACCACATTGAGTCGCCTGGGTTGGCACCTTTGTTGAATTTAAATAACGGCTCTGCCACTCTGCCTTGATGTTCTGGAAGAGTTGTTCGTATTGTTCTGCCTTCTGGCTGTATGTGTCGCCTTCTGTTTCCGAGAGAGCACGACAAGTGCGTGCCATCAAGTCGGCAGCATAAGCATAGTAGCAAACACTAATGTAACGGCCATCGGTGGTGACATATGCAACCCAGTCGCCATGAATAGGATCGGAGCCATTGTATTGATAGCCACCGCCACTCTTTGTTGTAAGGAACTGCATATAGCGTTCGTTGGCCTCGAAGTTGTCGCGTAGGATATCTTTGTCGCCCGTCATCATATAGACGTTCCATGGAACGATGATAGCTGCCTCTGACCAACCTGTTGAAGCATATTCAACGCCCCAATGGTAAGGAGCAATGACAGAGTAGGCACCATCTGAACGCTGAGAATCACGCACGTCGCGCATCCATTTCTTATAGAAGTTTCGAGTATCGCCATTATAGAGGCCCGTCAATGAAAATACCTGTGTATCGGCCGTCCATCCCATACGCTCGTCACGCTGAGGACAATCGGTAGGCACGCTGACAAAGTTGGAGCGTTGTCCCCACATAACATTACTATATAGTTTGTTGACGTCCTCGTGACTTGTGGTGAAAGATGATTTCTCTTCTACCGCACTGGTCACAGTCTCGCCGATAACATTTGTTAGTTCTACGTCTGCCGAAGTGGTTACCTCAACATATCGGAAACCGAAATATGTTGTTGTGGGCTGGAATGATTCTCCTTCTGCATCGCCTCGAAGGGTATAATAAAGCGTTGCTTCAGCAGAACGTAAATTCTCCGTATAGATAGAACCTGCGGGACCATCATCGCCACGACTGCGATCGCCAGTCGTATTAGGCATCTCTCCGAATCGGAAGCGGAGCTTTGTTCCTCCTATGCCTTTTGCAGTAAAACTAACCCAACCGGAAGCATTCTGTCCAAGGTCGATAACGGCTGTCTGACCGGCTTTCAACACAAAATTATTTTGTGCTGTCAATTCTTCTATGACATTGATTGAGCCGAAAGTCTTACCATTAGACTTTGTGTTCTCGTAAATCTGAATAGTTTGAGGATAGCGGCGCAATGCCTCGACTGCCATTATAGCCGGTCCTTCGAATGCAAGTATTTCGCCCTTGAAATCATTTGATTCCGCTACAGCATACCATTCGCTATCGTCAAACTCGGGAGTAAATTGTCCCGTTGCCAAACGTGCATCATAGGTTTCTCCATTGTAGATATCACCCTTGCGAAGCGGACCGTTGGTATTGCTGAGCCATGAGAGGTCTGTAGGAATCACCTGAACGGTTCCGTCCTCCAGTTCTATCTTGAGCAATGCACGGAAAGCATTCGGTTTACTACCATACATTCCATGTACAATGGCGCCGTTCCACCAGCCACTTGATACTTCTGCGCCGATAGCATTCTTGCCTTCTTGCAATAGTGCCGTCACGTCGTGTGTTGTATAGAAGACCGTTTTCTTCATTTCTGTTGCGCCGGGTTTGAGTTCATCATATAGAGTTTTGCCATCATCATCGGTCTGGCCAACTCGTTCGCCATTGATGTAGACATTATAGACACCCAGACCTGTTGCATAAAGACGGGCTCTGCGAATACCTGAACTCAGGTCAAAGGTCTTACGAAACATCGGCACACCTGCCACAATACTGCCATCCTGCTGCATAAGACGCTTTGCGCCGCCCACAGCTGCTTCCATATATAGTTGACGGCTACCGCCGAAGTTGCGAACATCGGTTCCGTTGAATGCATTGCCTGCACCTTCAAAATCCTCACGAATGGTTACAGTAGGATTGCCTTCTGAATCATAGACTGTCTGTGTGATATTATCAAAATATGCCTTTTCTCTTTCATTGCCTGTTGCACTGACACGTACACCCAGATCGCCTACGGCAAGCACGCCTTGTGTATCTTGATAAGTGTCTACAAGAACATCGTCTATATATGTGCGCACGTAAGGTGTCTCACATTCTAACACGATGTGGTGTGGTTTACCAATGATATCGGCTTTGCTGAAAGCTGTTATAGGTGTGTCGTTATAGGTGAGGTTACCGCTGTTATAAACATGTCTGCGTATGACGGGCTGAGCGACATCGAAGGTGTTGATTGCCCACATCATGTAGGTGTCGGATGTTGTGGCACTGAAGCAGATGCTGGCATTGTCGTTGACAAGAGTCATATCGTACTCTACATCATAGCGAACGGGAGGTGCAACTTTCTGCTGCCAGGCGTAGGTGGCAGGGCCTGTTACGTAGAATTGTCCGTTCTGTATTGTGCCACTGGAAAACATGCAGCTGCTTCCGCTAAAGTCTTCTTGCAGGAGGACTTTGCCATTTGATGTGACCTTAAAGTCGTCGAAGTATGCTTGTTCCGGTTGATTGCCATTGTCATAATCCTCACGGAAGCCGAAGTCGCCGTAAGCAAAGTCGCCTGTGCGGGTATCTATCAGCACGTCGTCGATGTATGTTCGAGCCACATTGCCGCCTGAAACGCTGATGGTCATCGTGTGTTGTTCACCATTTCGGATGCTCACTCCCGTTATGCTACCTTCGGAAAGGCAGGCGGGATTGCCACCGCTCCAGCGATGGGGACGGAAACGTACGCTGCCGTTTGTATTGACCTGCCACATGTAGTAGTTGCCATGGTCGGATGCTGCGAAGATGAGTCCTGCAGCCAGTTGCTTCACGGTGAACTTCACCTCCACTTCATAATCTGTGACGGGGCCTTCGGCCTCTGTTCCTTGGGCATTTGTAGAAGCCTTTATCCAACGTGTATTGCTCCAGGCATCTGCTGTCATCAAGCCGGTTTCGAAATAAGCCTTCTCGGTGCTGACTGCTGTTTCTCCTTTGTTGTCGGAAACTGTCACACGCCAATAGTAGCGTGTCTCTGCCGATGGAGTGAAACCTTTGGCTTCTACGTTGACGCTTTGGTCTGAGTCTACTTTGCCAGACTCCCAAACTATGTTGCCGTAATTCGCATCCGTTGCAATCTGAATGTTGTAGGATGTCTGCATCACACTCCTTTGTTCGCTTTGCAACTGCCAGGAGAGATGGATCGTCTTTGTGTCGATTCCTATTGGATTACGATAGTCTTCTGTGCGAAGATTTGTGACATCAAGTGCATAAACCGAAAGCATCGGCAAACACATCAGTAAAGTGAACAATGCCTTTTTCATTCCACTAAAAATTAGATTATTTTATTATTTTATTGGCACAAATTACGGAAATTAGTTATGCTTTCAGAGAAATAATATGATTAAATGATGTAACTTTTTGACATCTTCAAGACTTTTTGTTAATTTTACAGCACAAAAGGGCAAACTTTAATACTCCACATTCTATGACGACTACCAAATATCTTCTCACCCACGATTTGGGGCTTCAATGGGGCATCATTACCAAAACTGTCGGTCAGCAGGATGTTCCTCCGCACAGTCCGTATCCCCTTGGGAAACATCCGGAAGACTACCTCTTTTCTCCCGACAGGGGGCGCCTGCTCCAGGAGATTCAGGTCCTCTACATCAGCAAGGGTCGCGGCTGGTTTGCCTCAGCCCACCATCCCAAAACGCAACTTCAGGCTGGCGATGCCGTCATTCTGTATCCGGGCGAATGGCATAGCTATGCACCCGACCCAGACACCGGTTGGACGGAATCGTGGATTGGATTTACGGGAAAAATGGCAGAGAGCCTCATCGGGAAGTTCTTTCCGGACAAGACGACGCCCATTTACAAAGTCGGAGTCCACGACTCGCTCTGCGACGCATTCAATGCTGCCTGCGAAGTCAGCGAGACGCAATTGCCTGCACATCAGGAACAACTGGTGGGCTATGTCAGCCTCATCATCTGCACAATTTATGCAAGAAGTCGCCAGCTGCCCTACCTTGGCAACCCCGACATACACAGCATCAATATTGCCATAAAGTACATGAGACTACACCTAAACGAGAATATCTGCATGGAAGATGTTAGCCGAGAAGCACAAATGGGCTACTCAAAATTCCGAAAACTCTTCAGAGAGTACACCGGATTCCCTCCTGCACAATATTTCCTGCAGCTTAAAATGGAACGGGCAAAAGACTACCTACTGAACACAACGCTTTCGTGCAAAGAGATTGCCTACCGACTTGGGTTCGACTCCGCCTCATACTTCAATAAGACATTCAGAGTCCATCAGGGCACAACACCCATGGAATTCCGTTCGACAAGAGATGTACAGACTGTACTTAAAGTCTGACACAATTTGTCAAAAGTTTTCATAGTTTTACCCCTCTGAGAATGGCTTATTTTGGAGCGAGATACAGGTCGTCGGCAAATACGCGATTCTCGTGCAACAACATTCCTCGCTCATTGTCAATCGTTTAGCGTACACCGCCGTAAACAACGACAGCACTTTTGCCATAACACACCCTGCATATAGCCGAAAAAGCCTGTGCTGAAGCGACCAAAACGGCACGCCGAACCAGCCAAATAGCCGTGCCTAGTTGACAAGAAAGCCGTGCCAAATCATACCACAAAGCATTGCAAAAGAAAACGGCAGCCGTTCTACGACAAAAAAATTGCCTTTCCGTTCCAAATGACACGAAAAGGCAACTATGTTTTTGTAAACTATTTTTCAGAATCGACCGCCACGGCCTCCGCCGCCATAGCCGCCACGACCACTCTGGCCACCCATGCCCATTCCGCCGAAACCGGCTGCACGAGCCTCCTTATCACCCAGAAGGTTAAAGCGATAGATAAAGTGAACCATCACATAACTGTGTATGGCATTGGTCCAGGTATCACTGCGATTCGTGGCACTGAGGCTGCGACTGATGCTCGAACGGTTGCGCAGAATATCATACCACTGCACACTCACCGTTGCATTCTTCTGCTTGAGGAAATTCTGACTGAGTTGCGCATTCCAAATAAGTTCATTCGTATTCATCGAAGCATCATCGTAACCTCGGCGGCTCTGCTGAGAGATGTCACTGCTGAACTGCATATCCCATGGCATATTGACAACCACATTACCACCATAGTTGAAGAACCAAGTGTCGCGATTACCACTTGCCAGCATATCGTTGCGAGCATGCTGATAGTTCATACCGCCATTGACACCAACCTCCAACAAATCGTTACGATAATTGATGCGCAGATTCTCGCCCAAGTCAGTGCTCTTTGTATTTGCCTTCTCGAGCAAGTTGTTTTCGCTCATATAGTTAAACAAACCATTCATATCAACAACAGGGTAAAGGAATTGTTGCGCACCGGTATTGAGTTTGCTACTTATATAACCCACATTGTTGGCATGGTTGATGCTCTGACTCCAATTAAGATTAAAATGCTTTCCCTTGTCCAAAGCCGTATTGAAGCCCATCCAAGTACGAGCAGACCACGCACCGTCAATGTTCATCGGGCGGCTGTAGTTTACACCCGACTCCGTATCATAGATCGTCGCATTACTGATAGAACGACGCGTTTTATCTGCGCGGAAACCAGCATACCAACCCATTTGCTTCTCAGTAATATAATTGTTGTAATCCACATTGAAGTTATCGTTCCAAGAACTCCTCAGTCCCGCATTACCGGTACTAATGTAGAGCGGATTACTATTGTCCATAACCTCAATCAGGTTAGTCATAGATGGCTGCGACATACGGCCATTATATCGAATGCGCAACTGACTGGTATTCGATATCTTCCAGCGGAAATTCAGGCGAGGAGCCCAGTTCTGAATATGGCGAGTGGTATCAATGTAACGCCCACGCTTCTCATACTCCATGTCCGTGCGCTGCGGCTGCCAATTCACACCAGCATTAAAGTTAAATTCCTGCCCATTCTCAAGCTTGCTGTTATGGCGGAACATTAAGTTAACAGACTGGTTAAACTCCCTATATGTCGCATACTGGCTGTTCTCTGCATCACGCACCAATTTCGTAAGATCAATACCGTAACTATCGAAACTCATACCATTGTAAGTGCCATAATACAAATCAACTGCCGTCACATCTGTAAGTCCATGCTCCTTCAACGCCTCCTCCAACTTGTCGTAGATTGACATATCACGATTAGTATCCTGGAAACGATACTGCGCCTGATAGCTTAATTGAAGGACTGTTCCCTTCAAGATTGGCTCTGTATAACTGAAACGTCCCTGAACACTATAGTTCTTGGAAGGCGACATCGTATTCTGGTAGTCTGCATTCAACTCGTCGGAAGTGCGCTGATAATAACGGACCATCGAACGACTGTACGACTTGTTGTCGCTTTCACTATAGGCACCATCGACATTTAAGGTAATGTTTCGTCCGGGAACCCCAAGACGACGATTCACCTGCAAACTGGCATCAACATTATTACTGTAGTTGTCTCCACTGTTAAGGCGTTCGTTGCCATTGACACGAATACCTTCGTCATCTGTCATCTTCTTATATTCTTCTACCGGATCTGTCAAGCCTGCCTCGAAGGGATTCTTGTTGAAAGTAACACTACGGTTATTGGAGAAGCTGTTTCCATCCGAGTGACTGAAGTTGGGACGGAACAGGATGTTTGTCATACTGTCGGGGAACCATTCAACCTGGAAATTGGCATTTATGTTTTGATTCCAGTTGGTTCCCTGGTTCTTGGAGTTGGAGAATTGGCTTGTTCCTGTGGGCAGGAACATCTCGCTATTGGTGCGTGTTTCCGATTCGCTGTCGCGGCTGCTGTAACGCACATTGCCACCGAGTTTCAACAGGCCTGCTGTGTATTCCGGCTTGCCGTTCTCCCATGCGAAGGTTGCACCGCCCATTGTGCTGGTTGTGATGCCGCTGCCGCCTCCACCCCAACGACCACCGAAATCGTTGACATTGTTGCGACTACCGATAACGGAGAGGTAACTGTTGTCCATGAAGCGGTTCACGTTCGCTTTTCCTGAATAACGGTCTTCTGTGCCATAGGCGGCGTCGAAGTTTCCTACCCAGCCATCTTTCATTCCTTTCTTGACAGAGAGGTCGAGTACGGTCTCTTCTTCTCCATCGTCGATGCCGGTGATGCGTGAATAGTCGCTTTTCTTGTCGTATGATTTTAGTTTCTTGATGAGTTTCGAGGGCAGGTTCTTCAGCGCCATCTTTGTGTCGTTCTGGAAGTATTCTTTGCCGTCGACCATAATCTTCGAGACGCTTTTGCCGTTGATTTTGATGTTGCCTTCGTCGTCGATCTCTGCTCCGGGGAGTTTCTTTACGAGTTCTTCCAGCATGGAGCCTTCGGGCATACGATAAGCATCGGCATTGAAGACGAACGTGTCGGCCTTCATTTCTACTTGTGCTACTCTGGCTGTCACCTCGGCTTCCTTCATCATCTTGCTGTTTTCCTGCAGGGTAATGGTGCCGAGATTGATGCTTTTATTGTTTTTGGGCAGGACGATGTTGCGGTAATACGTCTGGAAACCCATATAACTGATACGCATGATGTAGTTGCCGGCCTTGACGGCGGGGAGTTTGAACCTGCCTTCGAGGTCGGTGGATATACCAGCAGACTGGGCACTGTCCTTGGGCTGTAGCAAGACAACGGATGCGCCTGTCATCGGTTCATTCAGGCTGCCGTCCATTACTACGCCGCTTACGGTTACTTTCTGTGCCATTGCCACGAACGAGCACATGCAAAGTATTAGTAGGGTTAGGAAACGATTCACTGTTATTTGCATTTATAATTATGAAACAATATTATCTTCTTTTTGACATTTCTTCTTTCGAAAGGTTTATTTTCATGTGTCAAAAAGGACTTTTTCTCCTTTTGGAGAGAGCGGGAAGGATGTTCCGTTCCAGACTAAATGCCCGTTGACCCAGGTTTTTTCCACTTGCCAGTCGAATGTTTTGCCTTCGAGCGGGCTCCATGCACAGAGGCTTTCTATGCATTCGCCGGTCACGGTCCAGGGATTTTTGCGCACCAAAGTGAGGTCGGCTTTATAGCCTTTGCGGATAAAGCCGCGTTCCTTGATGCCATAGAGACGGGCGGGGTTGTGGCACATCAGTTCTACGAGTCGTTCTATGCTGAGTATGCCTTCTTCTGTAAGGCCGAGCATTGCCGGCAGGGAGAACTGCACCATTGGCATTCCGCTCATTGCCTTGCAGCATCCGCCTTCTTTTTCTTTCAGGAGATGTGGAGCGTGGTCTGTGCCGACTGTGCGGATGCGTCCGTCGGTGAGTGCCTTGCGAAGTGCGTCTCTGTCTGCTGCGCTCTTGATGGCGGGGTTGCATTTGATGCGAGTGCCGAGCGTCTTGTAGTCTTCTTCTGTAAAGAGGAGATGCGGGATGCATACTTCGGCTGTGATTTTATCATCGTTGGGCTCGAAGAGTTCCAGTTCTCGTGCCGTTGTGATGTGGGCAACGTGCAGACGTGCTCCCTCTTCCTTTGCCAGGCGGACGGCAAGGGCGGTACTCTGGTAGCAGGCTTCGTGGTCGCGGACAATGGGGTGGAAACGGACGTCGGGGTCGTCGCCGTATTGCTGTTTCACTTCAGCCATTTTGGCGTTGATGCGAGCCGTATCCTCGCAATGTGCCATGATGAGTGAGGGAGAAGAGTGGAATATGGGGCGGAGTTTCTCCACCTTTTCCACGAGCATTCCGCCGGTGCTGCTCCCCATAAACAGTTTCACTCCGGGGCACTCGGCTGTGTTAAGGTTCTTGATGTCGTCCAGGTTATTGTTCGAAGCACCGAGATAGAAGCCATAGTTCACATGGCATTGTTTCTGCGCCAGGTCGTAGCGTTCCTGCAGAAGTTGCAGCGTTGTTGTCTGCGGCACCACGTTAGGCATATCGAGCACCGTGGTGACACCACCTCTCGCAGCAGCCCTTGTCTCGCTTTCCATAGTGGCCTTATGCGTCAGCCCCGGTTCGCGCATGTGGACATGGGCGTCGATAACACCCGGCAGCAATAGGATTTCCTCCGCCACATCCTCGCAGGCAGGAAGCCTTTTCACCTCGGCTATACGCCCGTCTTCTATTACAACCGTTGCCCGAAAGCGTTCACCCTCGTTTACAACGGTAACATTCTCAATGACACTTCTGCTGTCTGACATAATCCTTACCTTAAAAAAACCGCGCAAAGGTACGGAAAAATTATGGATTAGTAATAGAGGGACAGGGATTATTTATCCCTTGCTGCAAAATAACAATCAGACACCCTATCCACACGAAGTAGACTGCAGAAAATAATGCTTAACCTTTCCAAGTAAAAGGGTTAACCATTATGGGCGGAAAGGTTAACCTGTTTGGGAATAATGGTTAACCCTTATTTTTCGCACAGCAAGGCTTTCCGCACAGCAACACTTTTCGCTATAAAAATACCACCGCCGCTACATTATAGTAAAAATACTATAAGTTATTTGGCAAAACCACTAAATTTTCATACCTTTGCACGCGAAAACCTATAAAACACCCTTTCCCGCAAGGGAAAAACATGACTTAACGAACCACCCAACATGGAAAGAACTCTGGTGCTACTTAAGCCAAGCACAGTGATGAGAGGCTTGATAGGCGAAGTCACAAGCCGCTTCGAGAAGAAAGGTCTGCGCATTGCCGGCATGAAGATGCTGCAACTCAACGACGAAATCCTTAACGAGCACTATGCTCACCTGGTTGGGAAACCCTTCTTCCCCGCACTGAAGGCATCCATGATGCAGACACCCGTCATCGCCATCTGCCTCGAAGGAGTCGATGCCATCGAAGTGGTCCGTTTCATCACTGGCTACACAAACGGACGCAAAGCAGACCCCGGAACCATTCGCGGAGACTATTGCATGAGCAACCAGCAAAACATTGTCCACGCCTCCGACTCGCCAACATCCGCAGCCAACGAACTGAAGCGCTTCTTCAAACCGGAAGAACTCTTCGACATGGGCGACCTCAACCTCGATCGCCTCTATGCCACCGACGAAAGATAAACCTTCACAATAGCAGATAACCCACCTTAAATGAACAAAATACTAACAACCATTTCAATCCTCTTCGCCACCTGTGGCAGCCTGCTTGCACAAGACCGCATGGCCAGCATCGCACCCATCGACATCAAGATGCGCACCATAGACAGCATTGCACTGGTACGTCTCGGCGAACAAGAATCACTCGCCGACCTGCAATTCCCCGCAGCAGCACTCTACCCCACCTGGAACAACGACTACACACGCTCATACGGAGTACAACTCCCCGCAGAATATAAAATCGACCTCCGACGCTTCCACATGCCATGCGACAGCCGAATGGTCACCAGCCACTACGGCTACCGACGCTCATTCCGCCGCCAACATTACGGCACAGACATCAAAGTCTTCATCGGAGACACCATCCGTGCCGCATTCTCAGGCAAAGTGCGCGTCGTTAGCTACGAACGCAGAGGCTACGGCAACTACGTTGTCATCAGACATCCCAACGGCCTCGAAACCGTTTACGGCCACATGAGCAAGAACCTCGTCAAGCCCGACCAAATCGTCAAAGCAGGCGAAGCCATCGGACTCGGCGGCAACACCGGACGCTCAACCGGCTCACATCTGCACTTCGAGACACGCTTCCTCGGACAATTCATCGACCCCGAAAAACTCTTCGACTTCGAGGCACGTGACGTCAAAGGCGACTTCTACCTCTTCCGCTCCAGCGGCAAGGGCGTCATGCTGGCAGCCAGCGACAACATCGTAGGCGGCGAAGAAGAAATGGACGAAGCAACTGCCAACGCGCTTGTTGCAAAGCAAGCAGAAAGCGAAGCCTTCCAGCAGCAGAAGATACAACAGATGAGAGAAAAGCCACGCACGCAAATACACAAAGTCAAGTCGGGCGAAACACTCTCCACCATCGCACGCAAACGCGGCACAACCATCGAGAAACTCTGCCGCATGAACAACATCAAGCGCACCTCCGTCCTGCGTCCCGGACAAATCCTGCGCTACAGCTGATAAAACACCATACAGCATAAACAAAATAGCCGAGGTCCAAAAGCCCCGGCTATTTCCGTTTATTCACAGGTCACCGTTTGCGTTACCGCATCAGACCCAACACCGCATCGACGCGCTCCTCCACCGGAAGCGAGCCATCCACCCAATGTATCGTAAAACCACGACGTTCCATGCCACGGAACCATGTCATCTGACGTTTGGCAAACTGATGGATGGCAATCTCCAGTTGACGAACCATCTCGTCATACGAAAGCTTGCCAAGCACATGAAGTGTAAGATACTTATATTCCAGACCATAATATATAAGGTCATCCGCCGACACCTTCTGCAGCAGCCTACGCACTTCGTCCACCATGTTCTCCTGCTCCAACCTATAGCGCAAACGCTCACTGATACGGTTGCGACGCAGTTCACGGTCCACATCCACGCCAACAATTAGGCTATCTATTGCAGGAAAATCCCGCTCCAATGTGCCATGCTCGCGATAGTAAACCTGAATCTCTATCGCACGAATAGCACGCTTCGGAGTGTCCAAGTCTGTCACATTGTGCAGCGTCTTGTACTGGCTGAGAATCTCTTTCAACTCCTGCAAAGAGTAATCTCGCAGCCGTTCTCTGAGTTCAGGGTTCTCTGGCACAGCCTCCATCTTATACCCCTTCAGCACTGACTCAATGTAAAGACCCGTTCCGCCACAGAGAATAGGACGACGGTGGCGCGAAAGAATGTTGTCGTAAGCCACATGGAAATCCTGTTGGAAACGGAACAGGTTGTACTTCTCGCCAGCCTCACAAATATCAATCAAATGGTATGGTATGCACTTGTCGCCCACGACATAGTCCGACAAATCCTTGCCTGTACCCACATCCATACCACGATACACCTGGCGACTGTCAGCACTGATGACCTCCGCATCGCCCAAGTGAGCAGCAAGACGAGTGGCAAGTGTAGTCTTACCCGAAGCCGTTGGTCCAAGAATGGTGATGAGTTTATGATTCATGTCTGCATAAACATTTCCCCACCACATACCTTTTTGTAGGTACAGGGCAGGGAAACGTCGCTGAGATATTTTGTTTAACCTAATTTATTCTTCTTCTGCATCCCAGAGGTCCCAGGCATTATCCTCCTTGCTGAGAACATCTGCTGATGAATCAGCATTGCCGTCCTGGAGGCTAACCGCCATCATGTTGATTACCTGAGCCTCGTTTACCTGCAGTGCAGGCTTCATATATGTCTTCTTCATATTACTTAAGAATCTTTTTGCCGTTAATAATGTTAATACCCTTCTGCAACTTGTTGATGCGCTGACCAGCGAGATTGTAGATAGCCTCGTTAGCATCAACGTTAGCGTCAACGCCGCTTATGCCTGTAGCATCGCCACCGTTCAGGAAGAATGCCTTCACGCCGGCAGCAGGAACAGTGAGATAGCAACGGTTAGCACCAACTGTAGGCTGATTGCCTTCTGCAACCAAGTAGAAACCTACCTTGTCGAGGTTCTGAAGAACATAGCTGCCTACGGGAGCAGGAGTATTCTCATACACACCTGTCAAAAGGCCTGCAACAGGAGTACCCTTAGCATAAATGCCACTAACAGACAAAGACTCAGCAGCAGATGCCTCTACAAGAACAGGGGTGTTAGCGAGGACAACGTTGCCTGCGACGGGTTCGAGAATCAGTTCATTGCCATTAGCTGCAGTAATAATGCTTGCTGTAACACTCTCAGGAAGAGCGACTGTGAAGGGAGCACAGAAGGTACCATAGAGAGCATCGCTGATATTGAGCGTTGTGTTTGCAACATCACCTACTTCTGCCAATACAGAATAACCGAAGTCCATGTTAATGTTTACATAGAAATAGTCATCCGAAATAATACCCTGCAATGTCATGGGATGAACACCGGCCATGTCACCTTCTGCAATCTGAATGCTATTGTTGTAGTTGAAAGTGCCATCATCATTTATTCTAAGACCACGAACAGCCACATCGCCTACATTACTGTTTCCAACAGAGAAGTCCTTCAAGTTGAAGTCGATGGTCTTGATGGTTTCACCACCAAGGATAGTCATTTCGCCGTTGTTTGTTACTTCAACAGAAGTCTCCGTCAGGGCAAGGTATTCGTCATCTGCCACTACTGACATGTTCTTGTCGTAAACGGTAGGAGCAGGAGTTGATTCTTCTGCATCATATACAAGTTCCACGTCGTCGATATACAAATGGTCGCTTGAACCACCACCACCGGGAGTAGCGTTGGTAGTAAAGTTTACAACGATGTACATCTGTGTACCGATGGCATTGCCAGTCATAGTAAACGGAACGGTCATCTCTGTCCATTCGCAAGCAGGGAAGTTCTTCTCTGCCTGAGCAATAGCATGTACCTTGTTCGCGTCGTTGTCGTGTTTGGATTGTCCGTAAGTAATATAGTTATATGCATCGTGAACAGTTGCTGCCATGCGTGCATTATAACTCTCTGAACCTGGAACAAACTTTACCCAGAACTTAATAGCAGAAGGTATCTTGGAGATTGTTTCGCTCTTTGCAGGATCCTCTACCTTTGAGAAATTATGGTTAGCTGCGTTTTCTGCGCTCATATTGCCGGCATTAATACAGCCAAGTGTCAGATTACCTTGTGCTAAAATACCAAACATCACGTCACGAGAATATATGTCAGCACAATATAAACCATCGCTACCCGGGCGACCACCTTCTACCATAGCAACCTGCTGGGCACTTGCAGTACTTGCGTAGCTTCCTTCTGCCGTCTCAAAAGAGTTCCAGTTGCTGGGTGCATGGTTGCTGGATGTAACGTTGCGCCAATCTTCAAAGTCACCGTTTCCAATCTGCGTAATGCCTGCATTTACATCGTCAATAACTGTAAGGATGTAAGAACCCTCGCCATCTCCAAATTGTGCTGTAATAACACATGTACCGTTCTTTTTGAGCGTTACAGTACCATCAGAAGCAACAACAGCGACATTCTCGTTGCTTGATTTATAAGTGATGTCTCCTGTAACATTAGTCGTCTCTAATGATTCGTTCTTGTATGTGCCAGCGCTGATATTGGCATAAGCACGAGACACGGAAAACTCGAGAGTTGGTGCTCCTACTTTTGCAAACTTAGCATAGCGTGTGATTGTATTGGGATTATTCTCAGTAGCAGTGATTGGAAGCTCGTATGGGGAAAGGGTCGAAACATAATCACCCGAACAAGCAGAATTATCATACCATCCAACAAATTCATATCCCTCATTTGCCTGTGCATAGAGATAGTATTTGTGAGTTGGAGCACTCGACGCATTTCCTTTATTTTCCGCCTCCGATGATCCTTCTTTATATTCAGGTGTTGATGTTGACGAGGTACTTACATAGACTTTTCCTTCACCGACGGCAATTGCTACTGCTTTTGAATAATAATCCTTATTAGAACCACCCCATGATGATAAGGACATGGTGAACATCACCACGAAAAGGCTTAATAGCCTTGAAAACATTTGTTTCATAAGCATTTGTTTTTGTTAAGTTTGTTTTGTTTACGTATTTTATTCCATTGTCCGACATAGTTGACAGCAAGTGCTAAAGTAAGAACGATGTGAGCAGGGTCAACCAATGAATTCTCTATCTGCAACAGCATCACGACGCTCCACCCAAGACATATTAGTCCATATGGCAGCAACCACCATCTGCGCCAATGCCACAAAAAAAGCGGCAAAGGGTTAAAAGGTATGATGAGCCAACTAAAACTGGTAGAGGGGAGTGTCGAAAAGAAAACGAGATAAGTAATAAACAGACCGAAAATCGACTGGAGTAGCAACAATAAGAAAGACAATGGCCGTTGAGCCCAAAAGCAACTTACGATTGCAAGCAAAAGAAAAATTAAGCCTACCAACATCGGTGTAAACCAGCCTGGCCCTTTTACCTCAACAGTCTGATGAGCCAATGTGCGTACATCTCCAAGAACAGGTTGTCCATTGAGTGTTGCCTTCTCCAAAACCTCTATTAAATGCAGTGGAACTATAATTTTGTTTACAAGTGCACAAGGCTGATTTAAATCTGTTCCTATTATCATTTGGAGGGCGAAGTGATTCCACGGGAAACTTTCCATTTGTCTGCTTGCCAATGTGCGACGCGATTGCTTTATAAATTTTTCGTCCCACTTTCCGAAAGAGAGTGTATCGGGTAATACGGCTGTTCGAATAGCGCGTAGACAAGAAAGCGCACACCCTCTGTTGAGGAAATCATAGGAAAGATTCATTCCTTCTGCCACTTTTCCGTCGAGATACTGCCAAAGGTTTTTTCTCTTGTCCAGCGGTATGTTCAAAGGGTATTCTGTAATGCCTCTGCCTTCGCTGCTATAATCTGCTAGAACTCGACTTGTAGGAACGGAGGTCATGCCCATCTTTAGTTCTCCCATCAAGAAGGACAAAATACGGCTCTTTACAGATTCAGACTCGTAAGTATAGACGACATCGAGATCATAGTAGGGGCATTGCATACGGATGCTGGCATGACCTACACAGGAATAGAGCACATCGGATGGTGTGGCTACAAGGATGCTTGCCTTCACGAAGTCGTCGGACTCGGTGATGGCGAGCGAGTCTTGTTGCGCCAATGTCAGGCTATCGGCTTCCTGCCCCATACACACGAATGGTATGAGGAGTAGCCAAGATGCGATAAACCTGCGTAGTTTCATATTCCGATACAAATCTTTTGGAGAACGTCGATTGTTATTCTGCCATTATGTTAAGGACTGTGACGCAGTCGGCAATATCGACGCTTCCGTCGCCATTGATATCGGCAGCTGCCTCGTTAGTGCCTTCTGCCATTACGTTAAGAACGGTTACCACATCGGCGATATCGACATTACCGTCGCCATTGGTATCGCCCTTTTTGCTTACAGCGAAGTCATCTGTGCCCACCTGAACATAGATAATCTGACCAATAGCTTCCTGCATGTCGATGTCGATGGTAACATAGAGTTTATCATCGCTCATCTTGCCTACAAGAACAAGGGGTATTTCACCAAGTATCGGACCGATCCATGTATCAATGCCTTCCTTGTCGCCTTCGGTGATAACGAGAGGACCGTCGTAGGCAAAAGTTTTCAGGCCGCCTTCGGTCTCTGTAACGGCGAGGTTCTCGAGGGCAATATTACCCACACCCATGTCGTCACCATCAGCACTGAGCACAAAGTTCTTGAGTTCGAAGTTGATAGTACCGTCGGCATTGAAGATAACGGTTACATCGGTATTCTGGGGCTCGGTGCTTACGTCGTTGACAGTAACCACAAGAGGCTCGGTATAGATTCGGCCGTTGGCAGGAGGGAACTTATCGTTGCCTACCTGAACAGAGATGGACTGCTTGAGGTAGGGATTGTCGATAGTGATGTTGAGGGTGGCATAGAGTTTACTATCGCTCATCTTACCCTGGAGCAACAAAGGCAGATTCTGGAAGAGAGGAGCCATGGGCTGCAACTCGGCAGGCAGTTTGTCCGCAGGAACAGTGTAAGCAGCATTGGCACTGAAACTTGTCAGACCATCCTCGCCCTGCACGGCAGGAACGTCCTGTATGTTTACATCGCCCACATTGAGCTGCTGGCCGGCAACAACAAATGCAAAGTCACGCAGAACGAAGTTGATGGTATTATTGCCATTGTCGATAATTGTAACGTTGCACTGTGTCGGTTCGGCTGCAGTGCCATCAACAGTTACAATCATAGGTTCGGTGTAATTCTTCTGGGTCTGCGCTGCAGCAAAAAGAGCTGTCAGTGCACAAAAAAATGTGAGTAAAGTTTTCTTCATGAAGTGAGTTTTATAAAGTATTTTCAAACTGTTTCTAATACCAAAAGCGTCATTTGAGGCCTAACAAGAACACCTCATTTTTTAAGACGCTGCAAAGGTACTGCTTTTTTGCCTTTTAAGATAATCAAATTAGGTAAAAATTGCCCATTTTACCGAGTTTTTCACCCTACATACCAGAATTGAAGTAAACGACCAAATTCTAACATCTAACGCACTTGCCGAGATGGTATCCAAGGACACAAGATACATCACACAACACGAACTGACTCAATTCATCGGTAGAGAAGCATCTGACACGCCTACGACAGCCTTCTGCACCATTTGAGATATAGCAATCACGGCTGCATTTTCATCATAAATAATCTCCGGCATAAACCTTGGCATCACCTCGCAGGAACATGGAGTTTTTGAAGTGAACACATCGGGTTGAAAAAGTTCTGCAGTGAAGTCGGCCAACTATACACGTTAAGTTGAGCAACTATACACGTAAAGTTGGCCAACTTAACGTGTATAGTTTGCGGAATGGACGCGTGAGGCAGATTTTGAGGAAGAAGGACGGGGCGAGGAACTGCCTGCAAACACACAAAAAGAGCCACCGGGGAACGCCCCCGATGGCTCGATGTATAATGTTACCTATCTGCCCGATTACTGCTCGGGAACAGGAAGGAACCACTTGTTCATATCGCTGAGCTTGCTGCGCAGATTCTCGTCAACCTCGCCGGTGTGACGCTTCGACACACGCTCGGCCAAATAGTTGGCATCGCCACGACGCATTGACACACGGCAAAGGTCGCTGAAGCGAGAGCCTTCGAAAGCGAGTTCAAGGGCACACTCGTCGATGATGAGATCCTCAACGGCATTCTTCACCAACTCGTCGATTTCACCGCTGTAGATTTGCTCTGCAGTTACGTCAGCACCCGTAGCCTCCTTAATCTTCTGCTGCACCATTGCAACATAGTTGTAGCGAGAACGGAAGTCAATAGGATCGTCGTAGCGGATGAAACCACAACCACGCTGGTGAACACCGATAGTATAAGTGTAGTCCACACTTGTGGAAGAGGGGATACGACCATTGGAAACCTTTTCGTTGAGCAACTGGCCCTGCTCCTTGTAGTAAATCAACTGCGACTGGCTTTGGCCACGCAGGTAAGGCTGCTTGAAGTCGAGGAAAGGCGCTGTGGCTGCACGTTCCAACTCGCTGCGGCTAATGTAGTAGCACGCAGCATCACAATTCTCACTGGGCTGGTTGCTGACTGCATCCAAACTGGGAATCTGCCACCTAACTCGGCTCTTATCGATAGCATTGGGAGCCTCCATGGGAGTTTCCGTATCCAAAGAAGCATCATACTCTGCCTGGAAATATTTGTTCAAGTATTCTTCCAAAGCAGCGTAGGTTGTGCACGGCTCTTCTCCATCCTTAGGCAGGAGAATATAGGTTTCCTCACCTTCGGGTGTCAATGTGGGATGAGTGTACAAGAAGAGAGAGTCGGTAACCATGTAGTCCAAACCAGTATAAGCGTTTACCTCTCCATTAGAATTGAAATAGGGGAACGTAATACTTGTCATGGAAACACTACCATTTGCCATATATTGCTTGACTGGATCAACAGGGAACCAGTCGGGGTTGTTACAAAGACCAGTCTTAAGAATCGCAAAGGCATAGCTGGGGAAACCTGCACGGTTCAAAGCTTCGGCATAACGAAGCCATACAGTGCTCTTGCGATAGATAACAGGATAGGTAGTAGTAAACTGACCACCGGGATTCTGCTTGGAAACCATCTTGCCGGTAAGAAGATCATCGCCTACCTGGAAATTCCACTGCGCACCGTCCTTGTTGTAAATCCAGGCACGGCGTGCATCGCCTACTCCGGGCAATACCTCAAGACTCTCGTAATTGAAGATGCTATTCGTTGTAGTACCAACATATATCTCATAATCTTGAGCATCGCAAAGAGTTTCGTAACCCTTACTGGGAATAAGTTCACGTTCGTATTCGCGGCTCAAAGATACAGAGGCGCTGGCACTCTCGTCGTTAGACGTTCTCAACTGAGCCTCGAAACCAAACAAACGGCTGATGTCGGTCAGCACCTTACCCTCGAGTTTACCCTTATTGCTGGGAATGCATGTAATGGCTTCTGATGTTTGGCTAACAGCCGAAGTCTCATTATATGCAGAACTGTTGGTATTGGTAGAAGTGTAGTAATTGTTGTAAACAGGATAATCCAAACGATCGTTGAGCAAACCTCTGCTAAAACATTTATCCACACCCAAGGGACCACAATTAGGTGTATTGATGTAGTTGTAGTAGTGAGTAGCAGCCTTCACATAATCGCCACTCAAGAGATACAGATCGCCCAACACAATGGAAACGGGGAACATGCACTTTGTGCTGTGGCACACGAAGTGAGAACTACCGCTGCTTTGGTCGCCATAGTTGTTATAGTTGGGAAGACCTTCAAATTGGGGTAAACCCAAGTTAACCTCGATGGGTTCCATCTCTTCCAACTTCGGGCCAAGGACGTCAGCCAAAAGGCGAGCCGACAGCTTGGGATGATTCTCGTCGGCAACAAAGTTGTTGATGTCGTCGGTGGTGAGCATTGGCTCTGTATAGAAGGGAACCTTGTTCTCGCCATAGGTATATAGCAACTGCATATAAACCCATGCACGGATAGACTGTACTTGTGAATACTCCTTAAGCATGTACTTCTGATTTGTACCAGTGGTACGCATCGTGTCGCACATAGCAATATAAGCATTACAACTGTTGATGATGTGATAGTAGTCGCTTATACGCAGATAAGCACTTGCACCATCCTTCAACTTTTCACTCTCGGTGTCGAAATTAACGATAGCAGCGATGGTGTCGCTGACATAGCCGGAGGCATCGACCAAGTCGCCACGGCACTCGTTAAGGATGACATAACGCTCCGCAATGTTCTGCAGAGACTTGAGAATACCCCAATAAGAATACAAGGTATCCTCTGCCACAGTATATGCGTGACGTTCGCTGCTAGGAGAGAGCATGTCCTGGCAAGAAGTGGAGAACATACCAAACACCATGCTCAACAACAACATGCCTATGATTGATTTTCTTTTCATCTTATTCATTTTCTTAATTATGAACTATGAATTGTGAACAATTATCTATATTAAAGGTTGACAGAGATACCAAAGTTAAAGCTACGTCCGCATGGAAGCATGCCGGTATCCACACCCTGATAGAGACTGCTGTTGCGGCTGCTCATCTCGGGGTCTGTGCCTAAGTAATTGGTGAGTGTGAAGAGGTTGTTAGCCTCACCCCAAACCTTCAAGCCAAGCAACCAGCTGTTACTGTAAGGAATCTTATAGGTGAGACGTACATTCTTCAACTTGAGGAAGCTGCCATCTTCAATCCAACGATCGCTCATACGCTCGTTGTTACGCCACAACTCACTATCTGTATAGCAAGCCTTAGGCATGTCTGTAACCTGACCTTCGTGAGTCCACCTGCGAAGAGCTGCAGTTGTCTGGTTGAAAGTGGTATTCAAACCCTCAAGTTCACTACGCTGATAGTTGTAGATGTCGTTCCCAAGACAATACTTGAAGTTTACATCCAAACGCAGGTTCTTCCATGTAAGGCTACTATAGATGTTACCATAAATGTCGGGATTAGGATTACCAATAACCACCTTGTCTGCATCGGTGATTACACCATCGCCATCCTGGTCAACGAAACGAACATCGCCAGCACCGAAGTTGGTATATTTCTTGTTCTCATCCTCAAGACCGGTAGGATACTTCAGGTAACCCAACTTGCCTGCTGTGCTTGCCTCTTCATCGCTTGCAAAAACTCCATTAGTCTGCCAACCATAGAAACTGCCAACAGCATAACCTACAGCCGTAAGGACATTGTCCTGACCATATACGCTGGTTGTGTAACCGTGAAGCTCCTTGGTGATATTGCCGTCTGCATCTCTCAGTGTCATGCGATTGCTAGGACTATCGGGGAGTGCAGTAATCTTGTTGTTATAGTGACCAAGGCTTGCACCAAGTTCCCACTTCCAATTCTTCTTGTTGATAAGTGCTGCATTTGCGCTGAATTCGAAACCTCGGTTAGTGAGCGCACCTTCATTTGTCCAATACTTCTTCATACCAGACATGTAGTGAAGCTCCTTGAGAGTAAGCAAATCGGTCGTCTTGTTCCAGAAGAGATCAAAGCCTGCTGTAAGGCGATTGTTAAGGAACACACCCTGCAAAGCAACATTCCACTTGCTTGTGGTCTCCCACTGGATGGCACTGTTCTCGATGTTGTTAAGATAAAGGCCTACCGTATTGTTGGTAACCTGCATGCTCTCCCAATAAGTACGAGAAGCATAGTAATCCAAATCATCGTTACCGCTCTGGTCGAAACCTGCTGTCAGCTTAAGATAATTGATAGCTCCGTTGGTATTGGGGAACCACTTTTCGTTTGTAACAAGCCAACCCAACTGAATAGAAGGGAAGACGCCCCAACTAACGCCACACAAGTTAATGCCGGACTTTGTATTCTTACCGAAACGGCTGCTGGATTGCATACTGAGAGTTGCATCTGCAAAGTAACGGTTAGCATAATTGTAGTTGGCATCAAGATAAAGTGTCATGTCGATCCAGTTGTCATTGGTACCACCGTAATTGAGGTAAGCCATGTTCTTGTTCATGACAGGCAACTTGTCGTTTTCGTTATTGTAACCACGCATATAGTTATAACTATAGGAGTAGTTATTGTAACGCCAACCACCGAACACATTTATTGTGTGTGCGCCATAAATATTGCGCCAATCCAAACGAAGATCATTCTGCAAAGTTGTTTCCTTGGCAAATAGAGTCTTTTGAACAGCGTTGATATTACCCAAATCCTGAAGGAAATAGTTTGTCGTACCGTTGACGGGCAAGAAATACTTTTCGCTGCTACGTGTCATCAAGAAATTGAAACGGTCGCTAATGCTAAAGGTTTTCGTTACTTGATACTTCGGACTTACATTCAAGTCGATCTGCGTAGTCTGAGCATAGTTCTTATTTTCACCAGGAGAATTCTGGAGTATCCAATAAGGATTGCGCAAAGCCTCGTTAATACCCTTATCACTTAACGTGAGAGGGAAACGGAATGGGTTGCTGATCCAATTGGTCGTATTACCACTTGCATACTTGCCTGCATAATCAGATGACAGAGCCAGGCGGTCGCCAGAATACTGAGCCGTTGAGTTCTCGTCATAATAATATGCATAGGGGCTAATGAATGGTGCTTGAATAAGACCAAGTACATTGGTAGAACCTATGTTCTGCATGCTATAGTCATCGCTCCAACCATTATCTAAGACATTATAACTAACCTGGTTGTATGCGATATCCAAACCTGTACGAACCTTCTCGAAAACCTGAATGTCCGTATTAAAGCGCAAGTTCAAACGATCGAAGTCTGTTCCCTTGCCTGTTGAATTGCCCTTAGTATATCCCAAAGACAAAGCATACATACCTACATCGTCGCCACCTTCAACACTAACCTTGTAGTTCTGTGTCATCGCATTGCGATACATATCCTTCTGCCAGTCTGTGTTGTTGCTGAAAACTTTACGATAATAGTTTGAAGGGCTCTTGTCCAAGAAGGGGTATGCTGCAAGACTGCTAGCAGACATATTCTTAATGGTGCTCATCATGTCGCTCAAATAAGAACTATATTGATCGCCACTCAGAACGCTCAACTTGCCGGGTGCAAGTTCTACACCACCATAAATACGGACACCAATCTTAGTAGCCATACTCTTACCACGCTTGGTGTTGATGACAATAACGCCATTACCACCCTTGGCACCATAGAGCGCAGTACCATTCTTAATCACCTCGACGCTTTCAATGTTCTCTGGGTCGATACCCGCAAGAAGATTGTTATAGAATCCCTCGTGCATCGTTACTCGGTCATACTGAGGGTCAATCATGTTGCCATCCAATATAATCAAAGGCTGGGCATTGGCATTGATTGAATTCACACCACGAATGGTCATATACGAACCAATACCAGGAAGAGCGTTACGAAGCACAGTACGAACATCACCCGACAAAAGACGCTCGATGTCCTGGTCTATTGTGATGCTACTGCTTTCATTTATATAAGCGGTCTTCTTAGAAATGATAGATGTGCCATCTGTAAATGTGCTGTTGAAATCGCCGGTAATCAGATTAGCATCGGCTCTGCCATCCTTGACTGCTACCTGCAAAGGATTGTAACCTTCTGCATATACATAAACAGCATCTGAAAATACTGGAATCTGCAACTTGTAGCTACCATCCTCCTCGGTAAGAGTAGAGTACTTCTCCAAGCCCAAAGCTTGTATACGTACACCACCCATCGGTTCACCTGTAGCATCGTCGGTGACAATACCACTCACCGATTTCATCTCATACGTCTTTTCAGACTTGGATTTAGTTGTCTCCTTCGCGACGACAACCTCACCTCCTTCAATCTCATCCTGTGCATTGACATTCGTCAGACAGAAACAAGAAAGAACTGCAAAGCATAGACTCATTTTCAAAGTACTATGCAAGAATGTATCGTTGAATATCTTTTTCATAATTCTACTCTCGTATTTCTTTTACATTCCAGTTTTTCTCTTAAGGATAACCTTGTCAATCACGATATCGTAGACAAAACCATTCTTAGCATCGGTTTTGCCAACAGCACCTTGAATATAAAGTGTCGGGTATGAGAAACGCATATTCTTGTAGGAATACGGGAACTCGAAATCCTTTGCAACAGTAATTGTATCAACACCAACTGCGATGGTATCTTTGATCATCACGCCATCCTTCTCCACGTCGACCTCCTTTATTCCCTCGTATGTGCTTGTAACTGCGGATGAAGTCTTGTCTTTGGTTGAATTATTGTTGTAAGAAATCTGGGTTTTAAACTTGTACTTACTTTGAGAAGCAAGTTTTACAACATAATCCATATCGATTTCATTACCACGAACAAAAGTCGTATCTGTAATATCATCCTCATTGACTAATGTATCAATGATTGCATAGAACTTCTCGTCGATCTCTGCAGTATTAGCAAGCTCAACATACCAACGAGGCACAACAACAACCTGGATATCGTACTTACCGCTCATTACTTGAGCATTGGGCACATACGCATTAGGATTATTACCCATCAGTTTAATTTCAACCTGAGGGGCTGCAGTCGGACCAGGAGCATCTAAATGATAGAAGTTGCCGTTGCTAACCTTGCCAAAAACATCTGTTATATCCTTGAAAGCTTCGTTCGAGAATGAATATCTCATTGAACCAGGACCAACCTTGTACTTGTTGCCCTCTGTATAATAGAACTGACTTGTATTCTCTATCTCGACCTCTACATCAGGCTTGTAGTATTGAACAGGGAAATTCCAAGAAGAAACCTCGTATGCTATACCATTACTCATTTCTATAGGCTCAACACCTTCGAAGAGAGACGATTTCTTCCAATCGCCCACATTA
>JAGBTN010000013.1 GCA_017631315.1 Bacteroidaceae bacterium
GAGGGTCGCGGAAGATGTTGATGTTGGGTGTCCAAAACGACAAATGATGATACATCTCCCGTTGCGTTCCAAGGCGGCGTGCCTGATTATACTTGACGCGAGCCTCATCGCTCACAGCAGTAAAAATGCGCTCCACAAGCACGGTGTCGAACGTCGCAGCCATACCCATCGTAATGGGAAACACTGTGGCATGACCATTTCGCCCCACGCCATGCAACGCCTCGTTCCACCATTGGAACACAGGAACATCGAGACGTTCCACCGGATGCGAGTAGTTCATCATCAAGCCCACCTTCTCCTCCAGAGTCAATCGTCGGCAGAGATCCTTTGCACGCTCCTTCGGAGTAAGCTGAGGGTTCTGATAAGGATAACGCCGTGCCTGCGCTGCACAACAACAAATTACAACAACTCCGGCCAGCAAAAAGCGGAAAGAACAACATAATCTTGTCATAATAATCAATTTTTACTACAAATATACAGATTAATAATCAAATAACTGATGTTATCGTTACAGAAAAATATAACTTTGCACTACAAAAAGAAAAAATATCCTGTCATGTCACACATACAACCACGGCTGATGTTCCTGCTCCTATGCCTGAACGCCATAAGCCTGCAGGCACAGAACAAATCTGAACTCGCCGACTCCACAATGATGCAAGAAGTGAGCATCAACGGGCAAAGGCAACGCATCTCCTATCGCCTCGACCGGCAGAAGATAGATGCCGGCCAAGTGCTTACGGCACAAGGAGGAACAGCTCTCGATGTCCTGCGAGCAGTAGCGGGCGTCGTTGTCGATGCCGACGGCAACCTGTCCTACCGCGGAAGCCAGAACTTCATGGTCTATGTGGACGGCAAGCCATCTCCCCTCTCGGGCACAGAAGCCCTGCAAATGGTTGGCGCAGCCAGCATCAAAGACATCGAAATACTGACCACCCCTTCTGCCAAATACAAGACAGACGGCGATGTGGGCATCATCAACATCGTCACCCGGCGCAGCGAAACCGACGGATGGGACATTGCCCTCAACGGAGCAGCCTCAACCTGGGGAACACTTTCGCTCGACACAAAGGTCAACTACCGCACCGGGCACCATAATTTCTATGTGGGCGGCCAGGGCTCCGACATACACAACAAGAGCCAGTTCGAACAAGAAAAAACCACTTCGGTCAAAGGCACAACCGTCACATCCTTTGCCGACGGCACACGCTTCCGCGACTTCCGTACCTTCATCGGACAAGGCGGTTATGAGTTCAGCAACGGCCGCCACTATCTGAACATCGACCTGCAAGGGGGCAGTACCATCAACCCTCGAGGTGGCGACATGGTGTATAATACCCTCACAACAACAGATGGATTGCCTCCTGTGAGCAACGTTCTCGACAGTCGCGACCGCTATAAACTGACAAAGAAACTCTTCCAGACCTCCATCGACTACTCCTGGAAACTCAACGAACGAGGCGACGAAATCAGCCTGTCCAGCCGTTTCCGATACGACCGCTTCTCGGAAGAATACACCGAAAGCAACATGTACGACCAAAACGGCGATCGACAGGAAGGCACTCGAGGCTATGAGAGGGAGCACCACTGGGACTGCGATGGCGCACTTGCCTACAAACTCCATTACCGCCCCACAGGCACACTCGAGGTCGGCTACCAGTACACAACCTACAGCGAGCATGGCGACTACAATATCTGCTACTGGGATTTGGCGCTGCAGGACTTTGTCTGGCCAAAGGAACTCTATGCTCCTTTCTACTACCGCAGGCAGACACACAGCGAATATGCTCAGGTGAACGACCGTATCGGCCCTCTGCAATTCGATGCAGGACTGCGCATTGACCATGTCATCGACGACATGGACCTGCCCACCATTACCAGCCGTCACCGAAAATACACCGAGTTCTATCCATCGACACATCTTGCCTACACAACCGAAAAGGCAGGAACCTTCACACTCGGCTATTCTCGAAGAACGAACCGACCAGGCATCTGGAAACTGGAGCCCTACATCACATACGAAGACTACCACACCCGCATCGTGGGCAACCCCGATTTGAAGTCGGAGTACATCCATTCGATGGACTTCTCCTGGCGCAAGACATTCGGCAAGACAAATGTAACGGCAACCATCTATGCACGTCGCCGAAAGGGGGCAGTGGACTATGTCCGCCGTGCTTATGATGCCGGTGTGACGCTCGACAGCATTGTCAATGCAGGCAATGGCTGGCGCAAAGGTCTTGAACTTCAAGTGACCACCAAGCCCACCAAGTGGTGGCAACTTACGGCAAACGGCGACCTTTCGCTCCACAACTTCCGAGCCAAATGCGAAGGCTGCATCAGTGTGCACTCCACAACAGGCACCGTTGGTTTGATTAACAACTTCCGTCTGGCAAAGAATACCTCCTTGCAGTTCGATGGCCACTATGTCGGCCCGAAGCATATCTCACAAGGTTGGGAGACGGCCTATGTCTATTTCGACCTTGCCGCCCGCCAGTCGTTGCTCAAAGGCAAACTGCAGTTGGGAGTGGTTGCTCACGACATCTTCCACACTGCCCGCTACCATAGTCTTCGCTCTATGGCGTTCATGGACAGCGAGACATGGGTGCGCCCCACCTACCCCAACATCGCCTTCAGCGTCTCCTATCGCTTCCGCCAACCTACGGCAAAGGCAAAGGCCGGGGCGCTGAGCAGCGATGCCGAGTTCGTAGGCAAAGACTTCTGATTGACGATTTAACAATTTACGATTTTATATTTTGTTCTTGATTATGAAAAGAGTAACGCTTCTGTTTGTATGTCTGCTTGTGTCGTTGATTGCGATGGCAGATAGTCCCCTGCGAATTGGTGTGTCGGGTGTGGCACACGGACATCTTTGGAACCTCATCAATGCCATGCATCGCGGCGACTTCGTCATCGTCGGAGTGGCAGAAGAGAACGACGACTTCCGTGCTCACAACAATCTCGTCGGCCGTCTGCCAAAGGAGAAGTTCTATGCTTCTGTAGAGGAGATGCTCGACAAGGAGAAGCCCGAAGTGGTGGTTGACTACGGAAGCATTCTGCACCACATGACCACCGTCGAAGCCTGTGCCCGTCGTGGCATCCACGTCATGGTGGAGAAACCTTTGGCCACAACCTACAAGCAAGCCCTCCGGATGCAGGAACTCGCAAAGAAGTATGGCATAAAGATTATGACCAACTACGAGACGACCTGGTATGCCACAAACCATCATCTCAAGAGTCTTGCCGACCGCGGACAGTTCGGCAAAGTGCACCGCATCGATGTTTACGACGGACACCAGGGACCCAAAGAGATTGGCTGCGACAGAATGTTCCTCTCGTGGCTGACCGAGCCTGTTGAGAATGGCGGCGGTGCAGTCATCGACTTCGGCTGCTATGGTGTCAACCTCGCCACCTGGCTGCTCGACGGAAAGAAACCGAAGAGCGTCTATGCCGTCCTGCAACAAAACAAACCGGAGGTCTATCCGAAGGTAGATGACGATGCCACCATCATTCTCGAATACGACGACTGCACCGTCCAGGTGATGGGTTCATGGTGCTGGCCGATGAACAGAAAGGACATGTATGTCTATGGCTCAAGAGGCTATGCCTACCAGAAGAACGGCAACAAGATGCAACTCCTTGTCGATGGCAAACGCGGACGCGAATTCAGTGCGCCCAAACTTCCTGCGCCCTACGACGACTCCTATCGCTACCTGAAAGCCCTCGTCAGAGGCGAGATAGAGGAACAGCCCTCCGACCTCTCCGCATTGGAAAACAACGTCCTCGTTGTCCAAATACTCGAAGCAGCCAAACAAAGCGCAAAGAAAGGTAAAGCGGTGAAGTTGTAATAACCCCTGCAGTCCACTTGGCAAAATGGACGCGTCCTTCAAGGCAAGAGGACGCGTGGACCTGCACGCCCCCACGAATTTGCCAGAAAACTACTCCAGAGTAATTGACAAACTTCTGCAGAGAACTTGCCCGACTTCACTGCAGAAGTCGGCAAAGTTCTCTTGTGTGTTTTTCATACCTTTTGCATTGAGGTTATTTTTTCTTGCTTTTTGTTCGTTATTCCCAACTATTTTATAACTTTGCAAGGCGAAAGGTTATCAAACAGCCTCGGTGGAGGCACTTTCGTGCTTTATCGGAAACAAACGAAGCGTTATGCTCTTCTCTTGCAAGTCGAAAACCTGAGAAATTTTCATCATTGCAAAGATCCCCGGAGACCTGTAATAATGGCTCTGTAATAGATGAAGGCAGACATGACGGCTTCACGCGTTAGCGTGGAACTGCTGCTATATCTTATCTATTACGGGCTTTCTCAGGGCCTTCGACTTGAAGATGGTACATACAGTTCCACGCTTTTTGCATATATTAACCGTCCTTTGTGGAATTGGAGGGACAAGGCAAAAAAGGAGTCCTACACATATCTGGGGCAAAACCGGTGACATCTACATGATCAGAAACACGTGCCATTGAAGGCATGGCAGGAACAACGATTGTGGCAACTGGCACAGAGCCGGACACATCGGTGGATGTTGTCGATAAAGGCTTGGTTTTTGTAGCACTTTTTCAGCAGAAAAGATAAACGTACATTATAAACCTTAGTAAAGAAAAATCTTATGAGAAGCAATTATCTATCGCGTATTATTTTCTCGCTTTTTCTTGGAGTAATGGCAATGCCGACATTCTCGCAGGTCTCGAACGACAACGAGGATGAAGTGAACAAAGTGGACCATCGTTCAGCGCACGACTATGTGCCTGGCCAGGTGCTGGTAAAGATGAAGGATGGCTCGCCAGCCAACGTGCAACGCGTGAAGGGCAAATTCAAGAGTGCCGGCATTGGCCAACTCGATGCGGTGCTCCGCGAGTTTGGCGTGGAGGGCATGGAACAATTGCTTCCGCACGAGAAGCCCGGACGCACACTGCGCAAGGCAAAGGCATTCAATGGCGATGTCATTCAGGAGCGCGACCTCTCGCAACTCTACCTCTTGCAGATGAACGCAGAGAAGGCGATGGAGACACAGCAACTCATCGAACGCCTCTCGGCACTGCCCGAAGTGGAATTTGCAGAGCCCAACTACAAGGCATACATCACGGCAGACGCAAACAGTTTTGGCTACGAACCTCTGTTCAGTCAACTTTGGGGGCTTTCTGCCATCAATATGCCCCAACTCTGGGGCGTTAAGAAGATTTCGCAGAAGCGTCCTGTCATTGCCATTCTGGACACCGGCATCGACATCGCTCATCCCGACCTCGCTGCAAACGTCTGGACCAATGCTGCCGAGGCAGAGGGCGAGGAAGGCTACGACAATGACAACAACGGCTTCAAGAACGACATTCACGGCTGGGACTTCATCAACCAGACGGGCACCATTCGCGACTTCAACGGCCACGGCACCCATTGTGCCGGCATTGCCGCTGCCATTGGCGACAACCGTTTGGGTGTGGTCGGTGCCAACCCCGATGCCCTCATCATGCCCATCACCATCATGCAGAGCGATGGCACAGGCGACCTCGCCACCATCATCCGCGGCATAGACTATGCCATTGCCATGGGGGCCGACGTCCTGAGCATGAGTATTGGCACGTATGCCACCTCTTTGGCCTTCGAGCAGGCGCTGGGCAGAGCCTATCAGAACGCCATCCTCGTGGCTGCTGCCGGCAATGATGGCTACTGCTTAAATCACGACCATCCCGAAAGAGGTCAAAAGGAACCCATGCCCATGTTTCCTGCTGCCTACAACTTTGTGCTGGGCGTGCAGGCATCTGCTGCTTCCGGAGCAATGGCAGGTTTCTCTAACTACGACGACAATGGTGCATTCTTCACCGATTGGGGCGAGGACAAACTCTACAACTACGAGTTGCGTGCCCCTGGTGCCAGCATCATGAGCATTTGGCCCGGTGGCAAATACCGTTCGCTAAACGGCACATCTATGGCTTGCCCATTGGTGGCAGGTGCTTTGTCGCGACTGATTCAATGCAAGGAAATCGGCAGCAAGGAAGAATTGTTTGGCGACCTCATCCACTCCACAACACGCGTTGGCGACCTCGACATCTATAAAGCCTACCAGTGGAACGACACGAACCGCCGGCCTTCGCTGTCGTTTGTCACCTACACCATCGACGACAGCGATGGCGACGGACGTCTGGATGCAGGAGAAACCATAGCCATCTATCCCACCTTGCGCAACGACTGGGGAACGGCTGCAAACATACAGATAAGCATTGAACCGGACGAACCCGAAGACCCGAATATCGTGGAATTTCTGGATGCCAATGTGGCTTTTGGCTCAGACCTGAGCAGTTATGCCAAGAACACCGCAAGCACACCGCTCCGCATCAAAATCAGCGAGGCCTGTGCAGACAACCGCCACATCAAACTCCTGCTCAAGGCAAAATGCGACAATATCACTTCCGACATGGAACAGCCCATTGTCCTGGTTGCAAATAATATGGTTGAAATAGGAGGCGTGATAAGCGAAAATACCACCCTTACTGCCGACCAGGTTTACTATGTGGCTAACGACCTTGCCATTATGGAAGGTGCAACACTCACCATCGAGCCGGGTACACGCCTGGAATTTGCTGCCGGCAAATCTCTTTCTTCCTTTGGAAAACTTCAGGCAAAAGGCACTCCCGAGAAACCAATCATTTTCACTGGACACGCAGGAGAAGGCCCATGGGGGTATATAAATAGTCACAAACCAACGGGAGTGTTAAGAAACGGTAGCTATATATGGACCAATAGTGACCAAACACTGTTTACTCTTGTAGAAACCAACGAAACACCAATACAAATACTTAGCAAACGTACTGCTTATCGATATTATAATCCGAACGAAGAAAATAGCCCTGGAAGAACATTCCCTTTATATTATTATATGAAGGACTTTCAAGATTATTTGAACACTTCTAGTACTAATCAGATGGATATCCCTTATTGTAAATTAGCAGATCCATCCTTTTTGACACCCTATGTTCTGAAGGCATTGGAGGCTTTTAATAATTATATAGGTCAATGGCCATCAGAACCGGATGAATTACATACTAAAAGTTTTATTTGTGAATTTTCGCCTGAAATTTTTTGGAAAAGTTATGCCTATCCGCGCGATACCATTTCATATTGCAAGATGGATGGAGGTAAGATTGTCGGAAGTCCGATTCGTAGTGTACCGCCTATTATGAATGACTGCGTGTTAGAGCCGTGTTCAGGTGACGACATTACGACTGGCATAGTGACTGTTAACGGAGAACGTAATGTGATTCAAAATATGATAGAAACAAGCGGATATGGTCAAATAAAACCAGGCACAGAGGACCGCAAAAGTTATATTAACATGAGATTTACTAACATTGTTAATAATGACTATTGTAGACACACAATGAATTTGCCACAGTACGCAAAAATGCCTTTTAACAATTATTTTAATAACAAAACAACAGACCCCAGATATGGCACTTATATGCTAAAGGCTTTAAGTGACGTCCCTTCCGTTTCTCGTGCAGAGCATCCGTCTTATTTAGGCACAGCACGCGAGGATTTGGTGCGACCATATATAATTGAGTTTGGGAACACGGGTAATCTCTCCGAAACCACCTATGCAACTGTAGACTTAAGTAATATGCCCGACCGCCCCTATGCAGAAGCACATGGCATTGTCTGGAAAGTGGTGGTCAACGGTTACGACGCCCAGGATGAGTTCGAACAACTGCCACCGCTTGGCGTGGGACGCCACAAGTTCGAGGTCTATTTCAATCGCCCCATGAACAAGGAGGTGGCACCACAGATTTCCTTTGGTGTGCGTGAACCCTACACACAACAACCTGTTGCCGAAGACGGCAGTTGGAACGAAGAGGGAACCATCTACACCGCATACAAGACCATCACGGGCAAGACAAAGAGCGACGGCCTGAACCGCATCTACGTCTATGGCGCAGAAGACAACGAGTTCTTCGAGATTCCATACGAGAAGTCACGCTTCAACATCAACATCCAGGCTGCCGGCTCTATGGCAACAGGCTTTATGGCAGAAGCAGGACTGGGCCGTGTGAACCTGACCTGGAACAACGAAGAGAACAACTTCGACGACGCCATGGGATTCAACATCTATCGCTACAACTACGTAGAGAAAGACTCACTCGACAGATATGGAAAGCCCACCGGCGTGAAGATTGTTGTCCCGGACACCATTCGCATCAATCAGGAAATAGTTGATGTGGAAGCCACAGAATACACCGACTACGAAGTCATTCCCGGCGAGACCTACTACTATTATTACAAGGTGCTCTCGACCGACCTGAAGGAATACGACATCTCGAATGTTGTGACCGTTACGCCCCAGACAAGCGAGCTGGGCGATGCCAACGGCAGTGGCGATGTGGATGTGGCAGACGTCATCACCACCGTCAACTATGCTGCAGGACAGCAACCCAAGCCATTCATCTTCGAGGCAGCCGACATGAATGCCGACCTCGGCATAGACATCCTCGACGTCATAGGCATCATCAAGAAGATTATGAACCCCGGTGCAGACGCTCAAGCACTTGCAGAAGCAACAGCCACCTATACCATAGAGAACGGCACACTCTATGTGGAAAGCCCCGTAGCACTGGCCGGTGTGCAAGTGCAATTGGCAATGGACGAAGGCGAGAACGAAGTGAGAGTGGCAGAAGGGCTGAATGGCTTTGAACATACATCGGCATGGCTCAGCGAGAACGACTATCTGTTCCTTGCCTACAACATGAACAGCAAGACTCTGCCTGCAGGCAAACACGCTCTGCTGCACATAGGCAATGGCTTGGTTGCACAAATGCGCCTGGCCGATAGCGCAGGTCGCAACGTTGAGGCAATCGGCGACGATGCAACAAAGATTAACCGCATGGCAACCGACGTGATGACTGTTCCGGGCATATACGACCTGCAAGGCCGAAAGATTACCAACGACAGCCAGTGGCAAGGCCAATTGCCAAAGGGTGTATACATCGTCAACGGCAAGAAGGTGGTACGCTAAAACATTAAGAGAGAAATGAAAAGTAACATAATTTCTATATTGACAGCCCTGCTTCTGTGCTTTGGCATGGGAGCAAGGGCCGACAATGTGGTGACCATAGGCACAGCAAGCGGTGCACCCGGAGAAGAGGTAACGGTAAGCGTCGGCCTTGCCAATACAGATGCCGTCTCGTCGCTGCAGTTGAGCATCCCCATGAATGAGGAACTGACGTTCGTCAATGGCTCGGCAGTGCTCGGCAGCCGCTGTACGGACCATAGCGTAACGGCAGGCGTGAAGGACAACATGCTGAACATCATGGTCTATTCGATGAACCTTGGTGCCATTAGTGGCAACGACGGAGAAGTGGTGTCGTTTCGTCTGAAGTTGGGCAACCAGCCAACAACGATTGCGCTGACGGGCTCGAAACTCATCCTGACCGACACAGACGGTGAGAATGTTGCAGGAAGCACACAAAATGGCAGTGTCGGCATTCGGTGTGCAAAAGCACAATACAGTTCAATGTCTGTTGACTTTGGCAGTGTTCCCATTCGCAGCACATACACACGAACCTTTTCTGTAACAAACGTCGGCAACGAGCCATTGGAGATAACAGGACTGCAGTTCAATACTTATCCAACCGACTTCTCCTCGACAACCTCATTCCCGTTGACAATTGCTGCCGGTGGAAATGCAAGTATCAACATTACTTATGCTCCGCAGGAACGTGGCACAATCAACGAAACAGTAAAGGTGGTATGCAACAGCATCTCCAAACTGAACAACATTGCCCTGAAGGCTCAGCCTTTTGCTGTGAACGAATTGCATGTGCAACCCACATCGGGCATTGCAGATGAAGTGGTTACCGTAAGTCTGACAATGAACAACATGGATGCCATCAGTGGCTTCCAGTTTGAATTCGCTTTGCCACCGGCATTGACTTACATGGAGAACAGTTTCCAGTTGTCCGACCGAAAGCAAGGACATTCTGTCGTGCAGACACTGAAGGATGGCGTCTTACGTATCATCGGATATTCGTCGAGCGACACTCCCTTCAGTGGTAATGACGGCGAATTGGCAACCATGCAGTTCCGCCTGAGCGGTCGTAACAGCGTAACATTGAAGGCCAGCAAGGCTATCTTGACAGCCACCATCAACAACCAGGCAGAAAATGTATGTTCGGCCCATTATGGTGCAACCGTTACCATCAAAAGTCCGCGCATCAATGCTGGAAGTACGCTGAACATGAACTCCACACCCGTTACGCAAGATGCCATTAGCAACTTTGTGGTTCGTAACTATGGCAATGCACCATTGACCATCAGCCGAATAGTCTTCGACAAGGACGACTTATACATCGGGCAGGAATTGCCGTTGACAATAGCAGCAAACAAAAATGTTACGCTCAATGTTGTCAATCCGAGCATTGCAGAAGGCGACTTCAGTGCCCTCATGCAAATCTATTCGAACGACCCGGAACAACGTCTCTGGAATGTGTCAATAACAGGCAATCGTTTTGCTCCGAACTACCTGTCGTTCTCAACTCCGGACATCTATGCAGACCAAAACTTGTCTGTAAATGTCTCGATGAGCAACTATGATGCCATCAATGGTTTGCAGTTCGATGTGGAATATCCGTCTGCCTACTTTGAGCCGACAGATGAACTTATAACCACAGCCCGCTCGGCTGGACTGAGTGTATCGCAACGCAATATCAATGCAAACACAGTACGACTGTTCTTTTACTCACTCTCCGATGCAGAGATAGCATCAGGCGATGGAGAAGTGCTGACATTCAAACTTCGAGCAAAAGGCGAGACGCCGGCAGGAAACTATTCGCTGCGCATCACAAACATCAAACTGGGTACGGCTAACATGCAGGACAAGTATGCAGGCACAAACATCACCAGTAATTTCAACGTAAAAAACTCTATTGTTGGAGATGTCAACCGAGATGGACTCGTTGATAGTGGAGATGTAATGGCCATATATTCGTCAATGGCAGGAAACAGTGACCCTGAAATACAGACAAGGTCCGACGTGAACAGCGATGGTTTGGTGGATAGCGGAGATATAATGGCTATATACAGCATTATGGCAGGTAACTAAATGAAGGAAACAAACAATAGCAATTGAAACTATTAGTAAATATGAAAGAAAAGATTTTATTATTGTCACTCTCTTTCTTAATTGCATGGAACATTGGACTACATGCTGACAACATAATCTCAGTTAATCCAATAAGCATCAGGCCAGGAAGCACCGCAGAACTTGTAGTAAGTCTGGAGAATGATGCTGATTTTAAGGTCTATGCTTATGACTTTCGTTTGTATCTGCCTGATGGAATAGAGGTTGATACAAAAGCCAATGGCTCATTCAACTTTACACTTAAGGAACGCAATGCTGACCATTCCACGAATGTGCAGAAGACTTCGGATGGTGCCATACAGTTCGGTGTCAATAGTCCAACACTCTATCTGACAGGCGAATCCGGTCCAGTCTTGGGCATTGTGCTGAAAGCATCTGCAGAGTTGGCAGAAGGTTCTTATCAGGCAACTATTGAACGTATCACCTATGCCAACAAGGAGGCACAGACAGTGCATCCTGCAAACATTTCCTTCAACATCGAAGTGAAAAACTTGGTTGTTCTCGACGAGAACTCTACAGAAATGCCTGTAGCCACCAATGGAACAGTGGATGTCAATGTCCTGCGAACAATCAAGGGTGGAAATTGGCAAACAATCGTCCTGCCTTTTGACATGACTGAAGAACAAGTAAAAGATGCTTTTGGAGCGGATGCAGAACTGGCAGACTTCGCTGGATATGAGGCTCAAAAGAATGTAGAAGATGTTGTCGGCATAAAAGTTAAGTTCAATACTATTACTTCAATAGAAGCAAATCATCCCTGTATTATAAAAATCAGTCAAGACATTACGTCATTCTCCGTTAAAGGTGTAACAATTGAAGAACCGGAAGAAGAACCAACAGTGGCAACCGTCAAGAGAACCCGAAAACAGTGGAGTGAACTGATTGGAACCTATGTGGCACAGACAGAGGTCCCAGAGTACACCTTGTTTATAAATGGCAACAAATTCTATTACTCCGATGGTACCATTAAAATGAAAGGCTATCGTGCGTATTTTGATTTCTATGATGTACTAACAAAAATAGAAGGAGGTTCGGGAGTGAAGATGTTCTTTGATTCTGATGATGAAGAAGATGGCATTAAAGGAATAGATCAAGAGGTACGGACAAAGGATGATATTTATGACCTCAGTGGCCGAAAGATATCTCAACGCCTACAGCAAGGTATCTATATTGTTAATGGGAAGAAAGTAATCGTTAAATAAAGGAACAAACATGAGAAGGAAATATATCATGCCCTCAATAATGGTCGTTCATGTGCAGAGCGAGAGATTAATAGCAGAAAGCGGCGTGTCCTCAGACATCGGCATAGATTATGGTGGCAAGGTTGGCGAAGAAGATAATATTAATCCCGAGGTTAAATCAACTCATAATATTTGGGACGATAACTGGTAGGACATTATTCTATTAGGTATATACAACCAGGACACTAATAATATTAAACGAAAGAAGGGGCCTTCCGGCTCCTTCTTTCTTGTCTTGAAAACAGTATCGCTTCCTTCGATTTCTTCCCATTTCATCGCAAGAAACGGGTCGTGCGTCATTTCTTCTGCTCCACGATGTCGGGGCGGTTGCTGCGGGGGCGGATAAAACCTTTGTCGGTCATCTGCATCACGCCTTCGGGAGTGAACTTCATGGTGCCGATATACATTGTGCGGGGATGGATGTGCTTCGCAGACTGGTGTGCATGGAAAGCGATGCGCAATCTGCCGCGCTTGTCTCTGAACAAAGTGTGATGACCCACTCCGACCAGGTCCTTATAGCGATGCAGAATTGGGTTCCCCTCATACTTTGTCCATTCCCCGGTGATTGAATCGGCAGTGGCATATCCTATGGCATAATCCTGACTCTCGTAACTGTTTGCAGAGTAGGTGAGGTAGTATCTGCCGTTGTGTTTCACCACGTTTGGTCCTTCGTTCACTCGAGGCCATATATTCTCCCACTTGGCACTGCTCACGCTGATGCACTTCTTCAGTGTGGATGGTATGGGAGTCACATAATCCTTGTCCAACTGCACCTGCCAGATGCAGAGGCCATCGTCGATAAGCACGCAGAACATCCATGCCGAGCCATCGTCGTCGAAGAAGATATGAGAGTCGATAGAGAACTTGTCGCCAATCACATCCTTCATCATCTGTCCTCCCTGTTGACGGAACGGACCGACAGGCGAGTCAGCCGTAGCGAGATAGAGCCGCTCGTTTGCAGAATAATACATATAGTATTTGTCGCCCAAACGATACACCTCCGGCGCCCAGAACCAACGCGACTGTGTGGTGTTGCTCTTGTGAAGGGCAAGGCCTTCGTACTTCCACTGCTTGAGGTTGCGCGAACTATATACCTCAATGCCATCGTCGGCATGCGTGCCATAAGCATAATACACACCGTTCTCCAGAAGAATATACGGATCGGCAAAAGGCACCTGGCTAACCTGCGCAAACGTAATCTGCACAAAAAGAACGAAAAGAACGCTGAACAGTTTTCTCATAAGTATTGTCTTGATTTTACGGTTTTACGATGCAAATCTATAAAATTCCCTCCATTATGCAACCATTAGTAGCGGAAAAACAAAAGGGAAAGACGGCCTCTTCCCTTTTTCTAATAACCCGCTTGGAGGCTCGCTCCGGCATTGCCGCTTGAGCCGAAGGCGAAAAACCCTTGGGTGAGAGCCACACTAAAAAGAAAAGAGAGGACAAAGCCTCTCTTTCTTTTGGTAACCCGCTTGGGGCTCGAACCCAAGACCCCCACATTAAAAGTGTGATGCTCTACCAACTGAGCTAGCGAGTCAACCTATGGGCAAACTTTCATTTGCGGGTGCAAAGGTATAACATATATTTGAAAATACAAAATTATTAAAATTAAATTTGCTGTTTTTTCTTTACTTTTTATTCTTTATCCGCTTGTTTGGGAGTTTCTTCGTCTGTTTCCTTGATGACAAATCGTCTGTAATAAGAAATGAGCAAAGTGGTGAGTGGGAGGGCAATGATGAGTCCGATGATGCCCAACAGACTGCCCCAGACAGAAAGGCTCAGCAAGATGATGGCAGGATTGAGCCCCATGGCACTGCCCATGATGCGAGGTGTAAGGATGAGATCCTGAATAGCTTGCACCACGATAAAGACTGCCAGCACACACAACAATACAATCCAGAAGTTCTGCCCCGAGTCGTTGGCCTTGACGAAAGCAAGAATAAGAGTGGGAATGAACCCAACCACCTGCATGTATGGAATCAAGTTGAGCACACCGATGAAGAGGCCCAGACCTATTGCCATGGGGAAGTCTATGATAAGGAAGCCTATGCAGAAAAGGATTCCTACAAGCAGAGCAATTAGCGACTGGCCACGGAAATATGCGTTCATTCCGCTCTTGACATCGTTGGCCACCATGTTGGCGAAATCCCTTTTCCCGACAGGAATCAAGTGAATCCACCCGTCGGAAATCTTCTCATAGTCCATCAAAATGAAGAACAGGTAGAGCAGGACTACCAAGCTACCCAACAGACCGATGGCAAAATTGATGGTGCCTGCAAAGAACTGCCATGCCCGCAGCACCAGACTCTCTGCCACATCGACGAAATCGCGATGCTGTATCAGTCGCGCTAAAGAATCGTTGTTGGCATAGTCCAGCAACATGCTACGCAGACTGCCAAAGAGTTCGGACGACGTAAGGGTGTCGTGGAAATAGACGGCAATTAGGCCAGACATACGGATGCTTTCCTCTATGATGGGCGGCACAATGAGGCATGCCAGGGAAACAAATGCTGTGATGACAACAAGCAGAGCAACCACAATGCTCAAGGCACGATACTTCAGGCGACACTTGTTCTGCAAGAAAACAACGAACGGATAAATCATATACGCCAAAATCCACGCAATGAAGAACGGCAACAAGACATTGGAAAGGCGGTTGATGAACAACACAAGCGCCACTGCCACAAGTGTAACAAGGAGCCAGCGAACAACGCGGTCGAAGGTAATCTCTTTCTCGAACATGACTTTTTGCTTTTAGTATGTCTGACTTGTTTTCTGGTGGCAAATATACTATTTCCCTTTGATTTCCATGCAGAGGCAGGCAGAAAAACATCAAAAAATAAAAACTATATACTGCAAACCACATACTATAAACTATTTTTCGTATCTTTGCACACGATATATTATACATTTATTCAAGCATGGGGACACTCTATTTGGTACCCACTCCGGTGGGCAATCTGGAAGACATCACAACGCGAGCACTCAAGGTGTTGCACGAGGCTGACCTTATCCTTGCCGAAGATACCCGAACGAGTGGAAACCTGCTCCGTCACTTCGACATCAAGAACGCAATGCTCTCGTACCACAAGTTCAACGAGCACCAGACGGTACAAAGTGTTGTGGAACGGCTGCTGGCAGGACAGACCATTGCCGTCGTCAGCGATGCCGGCACACCGGGCATCAGCGACCCTGGTTTCCTCGTTGCACGCGAAGCCATCAAAGCCGGCATTGAAGTCATCACACTGCCCGGAGCAACGGCTTTCGTTCCGGCATTGGTAAGCAGTGGCTTGCCTTGCGACAGATTTTGCTTTGAAGGTTTCCTGCCACAGAAGAAAGGCAGACAGACACGCATTGCCGCACTTGCAGAAGAGACGAGGACTATGATTTTCTACGAATCGCCACACCGCATCGTGAAGGCACTTACGCAATTCATTGAAGTATTCGGAGCAGAACGACAAGTCAGCGTCTGTCGAGAAATAAGCAAGATGCACGAGGAAAGCGTACGAGGCACACTCGAGGAAGTACTTCGCCACTTCACAGAAACAGAGCCAAGAGGCGAATTCGTCATCGTACTGGCAGGAAAAGACTCATAAGTATTTACAGACAGAACAGAATCTACTAACTCATAAACATTACGATTATGAAGAAACTATTAGTATTCGTTGCTTGCGTCATCGGACTGAGCGCATGCAATATGACAGGAGAAAAGCAAGACGCCCTTATGCAGGAACGCGATTCGCTGCAGCGCATCATCAATGAGAAAGACATAGAACTGGACGACATCCTGACCACCTTCAACGAGGTGCAGGAAGGCATCCGCCGCATCAACGAAGCCGAAGGCCGTGTCACCATTGCCGACGGCAACCCCGAAAGTGCCAGCAGCAAAGAAGTCATCCGCGAAAACATGGACTTCATAAAGCAAACCATGCAGCAGAACCGCGAAATGATTGCCATGCTCCAGGAAAAACTTAAGAACAGTAGCATCAAGAACTCGCAGATGCAGAATACCATCGCAAGCCTTCAGGCACAGATTGATGCACAGACAGCCCGCATACAGGAACTTGAGGCAGCCCTTGCCGAGAAAGACGCCCTCATCGAAGCACAAGGCGAAGCCATTGCCGGACTGAGCAACGATGTGGCTTCTCTGACAGAAGAAAACCGCATCAAAGCAGAGAAGATGCAAGAGCAAGACAAGGAACTCAACAGCGCATGGTTCGTGTTCGGCACCAAGAGCGAACTGAAAGAACAGAAGATTCTCTCTAGCGGCGACGTACTCAAGAACGAAGAATTCAACAAAAACTACTTCACCAAAATCGACATCCGCTACGACAAAGAGATTCGCTTCTACAGCAAGAACGCTAAACTGCTCTCAACACACCCCGCAGGAAGTTACAAACTCGAAAAAGACAAACAAGGTCAGTACGAACTGCATATCACCAGTCCGCAGAAGTTCTGGAGCGTAAGCAAATACCTCGTCGTACTGGTTAAATAGGAAACACCACTCGTAGGAAGTGATTATTGAATGAAAACAACCCGAAGCAAATACTATAACTCATCACGCTCGTCGCTCCCCTTTGAAGACGGAATGACGAGCGTCAAATACCACAACATCGTCGACGACTCACCCGAAACGGCCATACTGGTAGGTCTCATCACACCCAATCAGAATGAGCGTAAGACAACGGAATACCTCGACGAACTTGAATTCCTCGCCGAGACCGCAGGAGCAAAGACCGTGCGCCGCTTCACACAACGCATGAACGGCCCCAGCAGTGTCACCTATCTCGGTATAGGCAAACTGCAGGAAATCCGTGCCTATATACAGGCAGAAGAAGATGCCGAACGTGAAATATCGATGGTCATCTTCGACGACGAACTCTCTGCCAAACAACTCCGCAACATAGAAAGCGAACTGAAAGTTAAAGTCCTGGACCGCACAACGCTCATCCTCGACATCTTCGCCATGCGGGCACAAACCGCCAATGCCAAGACACAAGTCGAACTGGCACAGTATCGCTATATGCTGCCACGACTGCAACGACTCTGGACACACCTCGAGCGACAAGGTGGCGGCTCAGGCAGTGGCGGCGGCAAAGGCTCGGTGGGACTTCGCGGACCTGGTGAAACACAGCTCGAAATGGACCGTCGAATCATCCTCAACCGCATGAGCCTGCTCAAACAACGCCTTGCTGAAATCGACAGACAAAAGACAACGCAGCGAGGAAATCGCGGTCGAATGATTCGTGTGGCACTCGTAGGTTATACCAACGTAGGCAAGAGCACCCTAATGAATCTCCTTGCCAAAAGCGAAGTCTTTGCAGAAAACAAACTCTTCGCCACACTCGACACAACCGTCCGCAAAGTCATTGTCGACAACCTGCCCTTCCTGCTTTCCGACACCGTGGGTTTCATTCGCAAGCTACCCACCGACCTTGTCGACTCCTTCAAGAGCACGCTGGACGAGGTGCGAGAGGCAGACCTCCTGCTTCATGTCGTGGATATCAGTCATCCCGACTTCGAGGACCAAATAAAAGTCGTTGACAAAACACTTGCCGACCTTGATTGCAGCGACAAGCCGCAAATGATAATCTTCAACAAGATTGATGCCTACACCTGGGAAGAAAAAGATGCCGACGACCTGACACCTGCCACCGCACGCAATGTTTCGCTTCAGGAACTCATACACACATGGATGGCACGACTCGACGGGCAGTGTCTCTTCATCTCTGCCCAAGAACGCACAAATCTCGATACCTTGAAACAAGTACTATATAATAAGGTAAGAGAAATGCACGTGCAAAAGTACCCCTACAACGACTTCCTTTTCCAACACTACGAAGAAGAGGAAACCCAATAAGTCAAGAACCAATAAACTCATAAACTAAAGATAATGGCTGAATTCAAGTATGCCCCAATGTTCCAGATGGGCGAGGACAAGACAGAATACCGCCTCCTGACAAAAGAAGGCGTCACTGTCAGCGAGTTCGAAGGCAAGGAGATTGTCAAAGTCTCCCCCGAAGCACTGACTTTGCTGGCTCAACAGGCTTTCCACGATGTGGAGTTCATGCTTCGCAGAGAACACAACCTGCAGGTGGCTCAAATCCTGAACGACCCCGATGCTAGCGAGAATGACAAGTATGTTGCCCTCCAGTTCCTGCGTAATGCCGAAACTGCCTGCAAGGGAATCCTGCCCTTCTGCCAGGACACTGGTACTGCCATCATTCATGGCGAGAAGGGTCAGCAGATTTGGACTGGCTTCGAGGACGAGGAAGCACTCTCTCGTGGCGTGTTTAACACCTTCACACAAGACAACCTTCGCTACTCGCAGAATGCTCCTCTCAATATGTACGACGAGGTAAACACCAAATGCAACCTGCCGGCACAGATTGACATCGAAGCCTGCGAGGGTGCAGAATACCGTTTCGTTATGGTGGCTAAAGGTGGCGGTTCTGCCAACAAGACCTACTTCTACCCCATGACCAAGGCAACCATCCAGAACGAAAGCACACTGCTTCCCTTCCTTGTTGAAGAAATGAAGCACTTGGGAACGGCTGCCTGCCCGCCTTACCATATTGCCTTCGTCATTGGTGGCACTTCAGCAGAAAAGAACTTGCTCACAGTCAAATTGGCGTCCATCAAGTACTATGACTCTCTGCCCACCACTGGCGACGAGACTGGTCGCGCTTTCCGCGACATTGACCTCGAACAGAAACTCCTCGAAGAGGCCCATAAGATTGGTCTCGGTGCACAGTTCGGAGGCAAATATCTGGCTCACGATATCCGTGTAATCCGCCTGCCTCGCCACGGTGCAAGTTGCCCCATCGGCATGGGTGTAAGTTGCTCTGCCGACCGCAACATCAAGGCAAAAATCAACCGCGACGGCATTTGGCTGGAGAAGATGGACGATTGTCCTGGCGAACTTATTCCCGAAGAACTGCGTCAGCCCGGTGAGGGTGGCAAGGGAATAGACATCGACCTCGATAAGGGCATTGATGCCGTTCGTGCAGAACTCAGCAAATATCCCGTTTCTACTCGTGTTAATCTTCGTGGCACCATCATCGTGGCTCGCGACATTGCCCACGCGAAACTCAAGGCGCGTCTCGATGCTGGAGAAGGTATGCCGCAGTACTTCAAGGATCATCCCGTACTCTATGCCGGTCCGGCCAAGACTCCGGAAGGCTATCCCTGTGGCTCCATGGGACCGACTACCGCAGGCCGCATGGACCCCTACGTTGATGAATTCCAGGCGAATGGTGGCAGCCTTGTGATGATTGCAAAGGGCAATCGCACACAACAGGTAACAGATGCTTGCAAGAAACACGGCGGCTTCTACCTCGGCACCATTGGTGGCGTGGCTGCAGTTCTGTCGCAGAGCAGCATCAAGAGCATCGAATGTGTGGAGTATCCCGAACTCGGCATGGAAGCCATCTGGAAGATAACTGTGGAGGACTTCCCCGCCTTCATCCTTGTTGACGACAAGGGCAACGATTTCTTCAAGCAACTCAAGCCCTGGTGCTCCGGTTGCAAGTAATAAAACATCTACTGTCGAATCTACAAAATAGGTGTGCCTTTCTGGTCGGAAAGGTACACCTAATTCAACAACAAGGGCTGTTAAGTTTGACGACTTAGCAGCCCTTGTTTTATCTGTACTATCTGCGGCCCGAACGACCACCGCCTCCGCCACGGCTACCTCCGCCACTGACACCGCCTCCTCGGGAAGAACCTCTGAAACCGGAAACACCGCCGCTGCGGTTGGCATTGCTATGGCTTGGGCGCGCAACCATCTGGTTGCTTCTTGCAGGAGACTGACGCATGACGCTTCCACTCATTCTCGAACTGCTGCCATCGAAGGAGTTGCCCCGCCTCATGCCTTCACCTCTGTTCATGCTGCCACGGTTGCTCCCTATACCTCGATTCCTGCCATTATCACCACGATCCACCGCGTCTCCGGACGGACGGGTTGTTCCGGAATGCACGCCGGAACCTGGTCGGCCGCCATTCGGGCGATGGTCGTTGCCGCGCTGCCCGTTGAAGTCGATGTGATAACCTCTGCCATTGATGCGATGGCCGCCATTGTGACCACCTGCACCAGGACGGTGACCGCCACCATGTCCAACAGCAGGACGGTGCCTGTCGTGGCCTCTCAAACCGCCATTCCAAACAGGACGACGATGCGCATAAAAGCCGTCACGGAAATGAATTCTGCCATGTCCGCCACGATAGGAAAGACATACATGAGGACGAGCATAGTAGAAGTGACTACGATTGTAATAACTGTAGACCGGGAAGAACCAACCGCTCGAACGCCATATCACGGGACGAAGGAAATAGTCGGCAGCAGAGAAAAGAGCATACTGCCAATCGTGCAAGATGCAACGCAAGTCGTGAAGACGGTATGTGTAATAGTTTCCGTAGAGGTCGGATGGAGAATCTACACGAAGGAAATAGTCGAAATTTATTTCGTAAGCATCGTTGTACTGCTGCTCATTAAGATTGAGTTCGTACGCCATCTTGTCCGTCAGATAGAACGCCTCTGCCTGTGCACGTTCGAAACTCATTGCCCTGGCACCCATCCAGGCTGCCATCAAAAGCATTGCGGAGAGAATAAACCTTTTCATAACTCTGTCGTTTTAATTGTTTCTGATGCAAAGATACGGCAAAAACGACAGGTCTTGTGAGGATTTTCCCTAAAGAAGAGGGGAAAATGCCTATGCTTAATCCATACGGTCTCTGTAGTCCTCGTAGGTGTAACGACGGAGTTCCTCGCGCGTTCCGTCTTCATGCTCCAAGACAATGGACGGGTGCATGATGCCATTGAACATGGTAGTCTTGACCGTTGTATAGTGTATCATGTCCTCAAAGACTATCTCCTGCCCCACTTGTAAAGGCGCAACAAAACGCCAACTGCCCATATAATCGCCACTCAAGCAACTGTTGCCACCAAGACGATATATGTTCTTCTCCTTCGCATCGGGCAACGAAGCAGCCTCGAAGGGCTGAGTCTCAGCTCCTCGTACCACTGGCTGATAAGGCATTTCCAGGCAGTCGGGCATGTGGCAGGTAAAGGATACGTTCAGAATTGCAGTCTGTGTCCCATGATTCTCTACGATATCCACAACCTCACTGACCAGCGGACCGGTCTGCCATGCAAAGGCACTGCCGGGTTCAAGTATGACGCGCAGATGCGGATAGCGCTGGCGTAAGCCCTTTAATATATTAATAAGGTGTTCGACATCGTAATCCTTGCGCGTCATAAGGTGTCCGCCGCCAAGGTTGAGCCACTTGAGTTGTGGGAACCAACGACTGAACTTCGCCTCGAGGTGCTCAAGGGTATGTTCCAATGCCGAAGCGGGACTTTCGCAATGACAATGACAATGGAAGCCCTCAATGCCTGCCGGAAGTTGTTCGGGCAACTGCTCTGCAAGCACTCCGAAACGACTGCCTTTGGCACAGGGGTTGTACAATTCTGTCTCTATCTCACTATATTCCGGATTGACCCGTAAGCCATAAGACACATAATGTTCGGTGAATTGGGCAATTTTCGGCTTCATCCGCTCGTATTGCGAAAGAGAATTGAAGGTGACATGACCACTGCAATGCAGTATTTCCTCGAACTCGTCCGCCTCATACGCAGGGCTATATGTGTGAGCAAGAGAGCCAAATTCTTCGAGCGAAAGGCGTGCTTCGCAGAGACTGCTTGCGGTAGTATGCTCGATGAATTCGCGGAAAATAGGGAAAGTACGCCATAAAGCAAAGGCTTTAAAAGCAAGTATAATCTCCACATCTGCCTCGTCTGCCACTCGTTTGATGAGTTGCAGGTTGCGACGAAGCAAGGATTCTTGAAGAAGATAATAGGGCCGCACGTTTATAGAGTCTAAGGGATTATGAAAATTGTCTTTGCTGTTAATACACCAACTTCACGTTGTCAATCCAAAGCGTATTGCCGATTGAGCCAACGTAAGCACCGCCATGGCTGCTGTCGAACTTGAGAACGATGTGGGTTGGCGTTTCGTCGGCCTTCGCCCAGCCTTCTTCCTGTATGGGTACGTTCTTACCTTTGCTGTTGAGGGCATAGAAGACATTGTCGCCATTCATCAGCCTCATGTCTTGGTTGTAGAAACTTTCTTTTGTTATGTCTCCGTAGTGTATGGTAAAGGTCTGCCCCTCTTTCCAGTCGGTGTTGTGGCTGAAATTATGCTTCAGCGTGCCGATTCTGAGAGCATGGATGTTGCCGTCGGCGTCTTCCCAACGCTTCTGCAGTAGGCATGTCACTTGTCCCATGTCCTTTCCGGGTATTGTCTGGCGGCGACTGAAGCCTGTTTCGCGAATGCGCTTTGTGTCTGGTGTATGGTATTTGTAGTCGAACTTGACTGCCTTGGGTCTTTTGTTGAATGGTACACCAATGCTCATCTTGCTCATGGGGTCGTTCGAACTTGTGATTGGCTCGAGGAGTGTGCCCAGGAAGAGACTGCCGGTGGCGAGGACACTGATGTTGACGATGCCTATGGCCTTGCAGCTGACGATGTGCGTATAGAGTTTAGCGCATTGTCCGTTGTCGTGTTTGTCGGGAAAGACACTGACGTTGGTCTTGACTACACCTGCCACCTTGGCATAGACGTTGCTGCACGCCCAGGGTGAACCGCCCTGATTGGTGTAGGCACGAGCCCCGTCGAAGGTGCCTGTGGGGCCTACCTCATAGAGTGTTTGTGTCTTGCCTCCCACAAATATGCTTTCTTTGATTGTGCGAGTAATCCAGGAATTGAAGTCGCCATATTTCAGCATTTCCTCTTCCGCCGACATGGTGAAGGGGAAAAGGAGGCTTAAGGCCAAGAAAACAGATGCGTATAAAACTTTTCTTCTTTTCAACATAAAAACATCAATTACTTTTTCTGTGCAAAGATATATGCTTTTGGGGATTTAGCCAACAAATTAAGATTATTTGACAGTAAAAGGCGAATTACGGAGTAATACGGAAGACCTTTTTCTCAACGATAGAGGTTTTTGTCCTTTATCTCCTCCCAGACAACCGGCGGCAGCCCCTCGCCATTGTAATCGGGTTCGGAGGCTATGCGGCGGCGAATCTCGGTGCTGCTGATGTCGAGCAAAGGTGTATCGACCACTGTGACGTTGGGCGGAACGTTGCAACACGTATAGCCCGGACGGGGATAGACTATGAGGCGATAGGCAGAGAGAATGTCGTCGCTGCGATACCAGCGATGGAAGCGTTCCCAGTTGTCGGCGCCTATGACGAGGACAAACTCACGGTCGGGATGCTCCTGGCTCAGGGCTGTGAGTGTGTTGTACATATAGGATGGCCTGGGAAGCGTGAACTCACGGTCGCAGACCTCCACCTTCGGTTCGTGGGCCACAGCCATACGCGTCAAGCGAAGCCGCAGAGCATCGTCGAGCAGGCTGTCGTCCACCTTAAAAGGGTTCTGCGGAGAGACCAAAAGCCAGATTTCATCGACAAATTCAGTCTCTGCCAAAGCCTTCGCCAGACAGACGTGTCCTCGATGAATCGGGTTGAAACTGCCCCCATATATGCCGGTAATGATTTTGCGCTCCGTCATACCCATAGCAGATTTCTTCATTAGTCTTAGTCGCCCAAAAAGAGACTAATAATTTCTATTACCACCCAAACTACGAAGCAAATGAATAGTATTGTTAAGTCCATCGCAAATATTTTTTTAGTCCATCTACATTTGTGCCAAGCGTCCCCTTTCGCACATTGAGTAAGTATCCTAAAGCCTATTTGGGAAATAGGCTAACGTATTTGAACAAAATGGTTAAGCATTATTGTCCGAAAGGTTAACCATTCCAGCAATAATCCTTAACCTATTTTCTGCCATCAGCCAAGGAAGCCTTCCAACAAGGCTACCGCCTCTTGTTTGGCCACCTCAAGATTGTCGTTCACGAGGATGCGGTCGAACTGCGAAGCGAAGGACATTTCATACTCCGCCTTAGCCAGACGTTGTTCAATTTGCCCCATTTCATCGGTATTTCTGCCTATCAGGCGTTCCCGAAGAACCTCAACCGAAGGCGGCTGAATGAAGACACTTAGAGCAGCCTCGCCATAGTATTTCTTAATGTTTATGCCGCCCTTGACATCAACATCGAACACCACATTCTTGCCGGCAGCCAGCTTTTCCTCCACCTGACTCTTGAGCGTTCCGTAGAATCGGCCTTCGTAAACCTCCTCGTACTCAAGGAAATCGTCCGCCTCAATGTGGCGTCTGAACTCTTCCGCAGAGAGGAAATAATAGTCCACCCCGTCCTGTTCCTGGCCGCGCGGCGGCCTGCTGGTGGCACTCACGCTGAAAGCCAGGCGGAACTCCGGATGCTCCTTCATCAAAAAGTTCACTATCGTACTCTTTCCGCTTCCCGAAGGCGCAGAAACAATCAAGACCTTTCCCTTCATGCTACATTACGTTCAATACCTGTTCCTTAATCTGTTCCAGTTCGTCCTTCATCTTCACCACGAGGTTTTGCATCTCTGCCAAGTTGCTTTTGCTACCCGTGGTGTTAATCTCACGACCCATCTCCTGTGCGATGAAACCGAGCTTTTTGCCCTGTCCGTGACCCTCGTCCATCGTCTTGCGGAAGTAGTCCAGATGATTCGCCAGACGCTGCTTCTCCTCGTTGATGTCCAACTTCTCGATGTAGTAAATCATCTCCTGCTCCAGACGATTGCGGTCGTACTGCACCTCTGGTATGGAAGCCAGGCCCTCGGTGATGCGCTGGCGGATTTTCTCCACACGCATCTTCTCGTAAGGCTCAATGCCGGCAAGCAAAGCGGCAATGTTGTCCAACTTCTCTTCAAACTTCTTCTGCAAAGCCTCGCCCTCCTGTTGGCGGAAAGTCATGAGCTGACCAATGGCATTCTGCACCACATCCCGGGCAACCTGCCATTCCTCCTCAGAAAGCTCCTGCTGCGTCTCGCTGCGCGACAACACATCCGGCATACGCATCAGCGTTTGCCAATAGTCAGCAGGAGCAGGTATGCCATACCTCTGCGATATTTCCTCCATCTGACAATAGTAAGCCGAAACCAACTCACCGTTTATCAAACCCGCATTCACATGATCCAGTTGTTCCACCCAAAGACAGAACTCCACCTTGCCACGCTCCAGGCTCTGCGTCAGCATTGCACGCACCTCCATCTCCTTCTCGCGATAGACAGAAGCAATACGCGTTGAAAGGTCCAGCGCCTTACTGTTAAGAGATTTCACCTCTGCTGTAATCTTCTTTCCTTGGAATTCGGCCGAGGCTTTGCCGTATCCAGTCATCGATAATATCATAATTACTGAACTATTTTGTGCAAAAGTACAGATTTTTGGCGAGAAATTAGTACATTTGCAGCGCAAATTATAAATAATAAGTAGCGAATGGCCTGTATCCTGCATATTGAGACAAGCACAAAAGCCTGTTCCGTAGCATTAAGCGAAAACGGAAGCCTCATCTTTCACAAAGAAGACATCGAAGGACCTAACCACTCCGTCGTATGCGGCGTCTTTGTGGACGAAGCCCTCTCATTTGCCAACTCCCACGCCATCCCCGTCGACGCCGTAGCCGTAAGCGAAGGTCCCGGCAGTTATACCGGATTGCGCATCGGCGTCTCACTGGCAAAAGGCGTATGCTATGGGCGCGACCTCCCACTGCTGAGCGTACCCACACTGAAGCTCCTGTGCGTCCCCGTGCTGCTTGGCAAAGAAGAACTCCCGGAAGACGCCTTGCTCGTCCCCATGATAGATGCCCGACGAATGGAAGTTTACAGCGCCGTCTATAGCCGCGCCCTCCAAGAAGTACGCCCCATCGGAGCAGACATCGTGGACGCCGACACCTATCTCCCATACCTTGAAAAACACCCCGTCTACTTCTTCGGCGACGGAGCCATGAAGTGCAAAAACGTCATACAACACACAAATGCACACTTCATCGAAGGAATCATTCCACTTGCAAAATGGATGTTCCCCCTGGCAGAACGCTCACTGCACCTCGGCGAGAAACAAGACGTAGCATACTTCGAACCCTTCTACCTGAAGGACTTCGTAGCAGTAAAATCCAAAAGCTTACTCTAAATCATCAATGCAATACAACACACAAAGAGAACAACTCACAATGCCAGAATACGGCCGCAGCATACAAAAAATGGTTGATATGGCTGTGCAAATGGCAGACAGGGCAGAGCGTCAGCAATGTGCCAACACAATTGTGAAGATAATGTCGGGAATCCTTCCCGCAACAACCAACAAAGCCGACGACGAACATCGCCTTTGGAACCATTTGGCACGCATCGCCCACTACAAACTCGACATTGATTATCCCGTTGATATCATCCCTCAAGAAGAGGCGCAAGCACATCCCGCACCAATCCCTTACCCTGCAAAGGATATCAAACGTCGGCACTATGGGCACCTTGTGGAGCAAGCCCTGGGATATGTAATGACACTCGAAGACGAGGAAAAACGCCTGTTCTTCACAGAAAACATTGCCAACCAGATGAAGCAAAACCTCTACATCTGGAACAAGGATTCAATGGACAATGCACTCGTTGCCCAAGACATTGAACGATATTCTAACGGCAAATTGCATTTGGATTTAGACAATTTCACCTTCGAGCCCGTTGGAGAATCTCCCCTGCAACGCGCCGACAACAGCAAGAAACGCAAAAGAAGAAAGTAGAATATGGCATCATTCATCATAGAAGGCGGGCATAGACTGAAGGGCGAGATTGCACCTCAGGGCGCAAAGAACGAGGCACTCCAAGTGCTTTGTGCTGTTTTGCTGACCGACGAACCTGTCCGCATCAAGAACATACCCAACATTGTTGATGTAAACAATCAGATACAGTTGTTGCGCGACATGGGTGTGGAGGTGACAGAACACAACGAACACGATTATACATTCGTTGCCAAACAGTTTGATGATCTGTATCTCGGCAGCGAGGCATACACACAGCGCTGCAGGCAATTACGTGGCAGTGTGATGATGCTTGGTCCGCTTTTGGCAAGACGAGGCAAGGCAATCGTTGCTAAACCCGGTGGTGATCAAATTGGCAGACGTAGGCTCGACACACACTTTCACGGCATACAGAAACTTGGTGGCAAGTTCACGTATGATGAGAACAAGTATCTTTACCATGTGGAAACCGAGCAGCTCAAGGGTGCTTACATGCTTTTGGACGAAGCCTCGGTTACCGGCACTGCTAACATTATCATGACGGCAGTACTGGCAGAGGGCACGACAACCATCTACAATGCTGCTTGCGAACCATACATTCAGCAGTTGTGCCGTATGTTGTGTTCTATGGGGGCACGCATTTCTGGCATTGGCAGCAACCTGCTTACCATTGAAGGCGTTACAAGTCTTCATGGCACGGAGCACACCATCTTGCCCGACATGATTGAGGTTGGCTCGTTTATTGGCATGGCGGCAATGGTGGGTGATGGTGTACGCATCTGCAATGCTGCCGTGAAAGAGCTGGGAATCATTCCAGATACTTTTCGCCGTTTGGGCATCCGAATTGACCAGGACGGTGATGACCTCTTCATTCCGAAGCAGGAGCATTATGAGATAGAGAGTTTCATTGATGGTTCGTTCATGACGTTCAGCGATGCTCCGTGGCCTGGCTTTACGCCCGACCTGTTGAGTGTTTTGCTCGTGGTGAGCACACAAGCCAAGGGTTCTGTGCTTATCCATCAGAAGATGTTCGAGAGCCGACTCTTCTTTGTGGACAAGCTGATTGACATGGGTGCACAGATTATTCTCTGCGACCCTCACAGGGCGGTTGTAGTAGGCCATGACAATCAGCGACGGCTCCATGCAGGCCGCATGACGAGTCCCGACATCCGTGCGGGCATTGCCTTGCTCATTGCAGCCATGAGTGCGCAGGGCACGAGCCGGATTGACAATGTGGGACAGATTGACCGCGGCTATGAAAACATCGAGGCACGTCTTTGTTCTCTCGGTGCAAAGATAAAGAGAGTGGAATAACTTCCTTTCGAAACAGTGGTTACAGAAAGACAATGATTCAGGAAGACGAAGTTTACAAGATAGGACGCATAGGGCGAACTCATGGCATCAAGGGCGAGTTGTCGTTCCATTTCACGGATGATGTGTGGGATCGTGCTGAGGGCGAATACCTTTTTCTGCGTGTGGATGGCATTCTTGTGCCGTTCTTTCTCGAGGAATATCGTTTCCGCAGTGACAGCACGGCACTGGTGAAGTTTCTGCATTACGACTCTGCCAACGATGTTCAGTTCATGGTGGGTTGCGATGTTTTCTTCCCCCATTCGCTGACACCAGAGGCGGACGAGGATGCGGAATACACTTGGCGATACTTCACGGGCTTTGAGCTTCACGACGAAGTGGCAGGCCTGCTTGGAACTATCGACTATGTGGACGACTCGACGCAGAACATTCTTTTCCACGTTGGCAACAATCTTATTCCTGCTGCCGAGGCGTGGATTACGGATATCAACCATAAGGAGCGCACCATTCGCATGGCGTTGCCCGAAGGATTGCTTGACTTGTGAATATGAAAAAGAAGATATGTATACTTGGCTCCACGGGGAGCATCGGCACTCAGACGCTGGAGGTCATCTCCGAGCACCCTGACCTTTTCGAGGCATACGTGCTGACGGCGAACTCAAGGGCCGACCTGCTCATACAGCAGGCAAGGCAGTATCAGCCTTGCTGCGTGGTGATTGCCGACGAGAGCAAGTACGAATATGTGCGTGAGGCATTGGCAGACGAGCCGATACAGGTGTATGCCGGGGCCGATGCCTTGTGCCAGGTGGTGCAGATGGAGCCGGTGGATGTGGTGCTGACGGCGCTTGTGGGCTTCAGCGGACTGCGCCCTACCATCAGTGCCATCAAGGCCGGCAAGCCTATTGCCCTTGCCAACAAGGAGACGCTTGTTGTGGCCGGCGAACTCATCACCCGTCTCTGTTTGGAGAACAAGGTGCCGTTGTTGCCTGTCGACAGCGAGCATAGCGCCATCTTCCAAAGCCTTATGGGCGAGGAAAGTCCCATTGAGAAACTTATCCTCACTGCCAGCGGCGGTCCGTTCCGCACGTTCTCGCTCGATCAGCTCCGCAGGGTGACGCCGGCACAGGCACTGCAGCACCCCAACTGGGATATGGGGGCAAAGATTACCATCGACAGTGCATCGATGATGAACAAAGGCCTTGAGGTCATCGAGGCACGATGGCTCTTCGACGTTACGCCCGACAAGATTCAGGTTGTGGTGCATCCGCAGAGCATTCTGCACAGTGCAGTTCAGTTTGAAGACGGTGCTGTGAAGGGGCAACTCGGCATGCCCGACATGCGTGTGCCCATACAACTTGCCCTGTCCTACCCCTTCCGTCTGAAGAGTTCCTTTCCCCGCATCGACTGGTGGGGCCTGAAGGATCTCACCTTCGAGAAGCCCGACACGGAGAAGTTCCGCTGCCTGCAGATGGCATACGAAGCACTGCACATGGGCGGCAACGCAGCCTGCATTGTCAACGCTGCCAACGAAGTGGCCAATCTGGCCTTCCGCCAGGAGCGTTGCGGCTTTCTGCAAATGGCAGACATCATAGAGCAGACACTCGCCCGGGTGGCCCATCAGGAAAGCCTCTCCCTGCAGGACTACCTCGACTGCGACCGCGAGTCGCGCATCGTTGCAAACGAACTCATCGGAAACCCTTAACCATTATTGCAATAACCCTTAACCTTTCCGCCGATAATGCTTAACCATTATCCCGGAAACCCTTAAGCATTATTCGGGCAGAAGCACAGTGCCTCTGCCACAAGAGACAAACAAGACTATGGAAACAGTACTTATAAAAGCCCTGCAGCTGCTTTGCTGCCTCAGCCTGTTGGTCGTTCTGCACGAAGGCGGCCACTTCGGTTTCGCCAAACTCTTCGGCGTGAAAGTAGAGAAATTCTTCATGTTCTTCGACTACAAGTTCAAACTCTTCAGCACAAAGAGCAAGTGGTTCACCCGACTCTTCCCACGCTTCAAGAACAACGAGACCGAGTACGGCATCGGTTGGATACCACTTGGCGGATACGTAAAGATAGCCGGCATGATAGACGAAAGCATGGACACCGAACAGATGAAACAGCCGGCACAGCCCGACGAGTTTCGCTCTAAGCCCGTGTGGCAACGCTTCTTCATCATGTTTGGCGGCGTGCTGATGAACCTCATCACCGCCTGGGTCATCTACAGCCTCGTCCTCCTCGCATGGGGACGCGACTACATTCCCATGACAAGCATAGAGAAAGGCTTCCAGTACAACGAGCAGGCACGCTCCATAGGCTTTCAGAACGGCGACATACCCATCAGCGCCGACGGCAAAGAAATAGCAGAATTCAGCCTCGGACCAGTGATACGCACCATCTCCAACGCAAGCACCGTAACCGTACTGCGCAACGGAGAAGAAGTAGAACTGCAAATGCCCGAAGACGGACTCTCAATGCTGCAGATGATGCAGGCACAGCCACAATTCCTCACACCCCTGGCAGGCTCCTTCATCAAGTCAGTCGCTCCCAATTCCCCAGCAGACAAAGCAGGCATCAAAGCAGGCATGAAACTGATAGCCGTCAACGGCAAAGACATCTACACCTGGGGAGACTTCGACAACGAAGTAACACTCCGCCGCCAGGACGTACTCGCCTCGCCCGACTGCACAGCAGCCGACAGCCTCCACTGGCGCACACTCAATGTCGTTGTTGCCTCTGCCGACATGAGCCGGAAAGACACCCTCAGCCTGCAACTCGACGAACAATACCTGATGGGCGTCACACGCCACATCCCCGACTACAAAGTAGAACACCTCGACTACAACCTGGCAAACTGCATCCCTGCCGGTTTGGACTACGGATGGAAAATGCTTAAAAACTACGTCAGCGACCTCAAATACGTGGCAAGTGCCGAGGGCGCAAAGAGCGTAGGCTCGTTCATCACCATCGGCAACATCTTCCCCGCCACATGGGATTGGCAGCAGTTCTGGATGCTCACCGCACTCATCAGCATCATCCTTGCCGTAATGAACATCCTGCCCATTCCCGGCCTCGACGGCGGACACATCGTGCTGCTCTTCTACGAAGGCATTACAGGTCACCAACCATCGGACAAGGCGATGGAATGGATAGAACGCATAGGCATCTTCATTCTCATTGCACTCATGCTGCTTGCCATGAGCAACGATTTCCGAAACTTCATACTACCACTCTTCTTCTGACACCATGAAACATCAACTCATCCTCATTGCTGCTGCCACACTGCTGGCAGCCTGCACACAACAAACACCCGACGAGCGTGCAGCCACCATGCTGAAAGAAGCACGCTATGCACTGCACCATCATCACTACGACGAGGCACGCGACACCATCTTCTCGCTGCGCCGCAACTGCCCCACAGCCATCGAAGCACGCAAGCAAGCCATTCTCCTGCTCGACAGCATTGAAATGATGGCCGCCACAGACAGCCTCCGGCTCGCAACAGGCGAAGAATGGGAACGCCTCGACATAAAAAGACAATTCTTCGAACGCAAACTGCAAGAAGACCTGAAGAAAGAATGACCATACAGGACGCCATACAGGAATACGACAAGTTCAGAGGACGGACACGAGAGACCGACTCGCTTCGAGCCATCGACAATCCGCTCCTGCACCGCATCGGCAAAGCGGCAGATGCGCTGGGGCTGGAGTGCTACGTCGTAGGCGGATATGTTCGCGACATCATTCTGGAACGTCCGTCGAAGGACATCGACTGTGTGGTGGTAGACCCTAACCTCGACAAGCATCAAGACGGACCAGGCATCCGCCTGGCACATGCCTTGGCAAAAGAACTCGGACGCAGTGCCCACGTCAGCATCTTCCGCAACTTCGGCACAGCACAACTCAAGTGGCGCGACCAGGAAGTGGAGTTTGTGGGAGCACGCAAAGAGAGTTATCAGAGGAACAGCCGTAAGCCCATCGTGGAAGACGGCACACTCGACGACGACCTGCACCGCCGCGACTTCACCATCAATGCCCTTGCCGTCTGCCTCAACGAAGGACGATACGGCGAACTCATCGACCTCTTCGACGGTCTGCTCGATCTCGAAGACGGCATCATTGCCACACCACTCGACCCCGATATCACCTTCAGCGACGACCCGCTCCGCATGATGCGCTGCATCCGTTTTGCCACACAACTGCGTTTCAAAATAGAGGAAGAGACGGCCGATGCACTGAGTCGCAACGCCGAGCGCATCAAGATTATCTCGCAAGAGCGCATTATCGACGAACTCAACAAGATAATGATGACATCGACACCAAGCATCGGTTTCATCGAGCTGAGTCGGAGCGGACTGCTCCCCATCATATTGCCCGAGATTGCAGCACTCGAAGGAGTAGAGTCGCGCAACGGCAGAGCCCACAAAGACAACTTCTACCATACACTCGAAGTACTGGACAACATAAGTAGACAGACCCCCCAACCCCCTTTAGGGGGAGAACAAGAATCACAATGCGACGGAAAAACTCCCCCTAAAGGGGGTTGGGGGGTCTTCTTACGCTGGGCAGCCCTCCTGCACGACATCGGCAAGCCTCGCAGCAAACGATGGGACAACCAGACCGGCTGGACGTTCCACAACCACAACTTCATCGGGCAGAAGATGGTGCCGCCACTCTTCCGCCGCATGAAGCTCCCCACTGACGAACGCATGACCTACGTGGAGAAACTCGTAGGACTGCACATGCGCCCCATAGCCATTGCCGACGACGTCGTGACCGACAGCGCCGTCCGCCGTCTGCTCTTCGAGGCAGGCGAAGACATCGACGACCTGATGCGCCTCTGCGAAGCCGACATCACCAGCAAGAACAGAGATAAGAAGAAACACTTCCTGCAGAATTTCCAACTCGTGCGAGAAAAGCTCGCCGACCTGGAGGCACGCGACAACTATCGCACCTGGCACAATCCCATCACGGGCGAGGAAATCATGGAAACCTTCGGCCTGCAGCCTTGCAGAGAGGTCGGCATCCTGAAGCAAGCCGTCAAAGACGCCATCTGGAACTCCGTCATACCCAACGACCACGATGCCGCTTTCCAGTTCATGAAAGAGAAAGCACAAGAAATGGGGCTCAGTCCCACAGCATCGAAATAACACAGGCAGACATACCTTTTTTTCAGCCAACCTGGAGTGGAGTCCGCAACCACGCATCCATTTTCCCAAGTGGACTGCAGACGCAAAAATCAGCCACTCGTCGGCTTCTCAAACTACTCGTGAGTAATTGACAAACTTCTGCAGAGAAGTTGGGCAACTTCACTGCAGAAGTTGGCGAAGTTCTCTCGTGTGTTTTCTTAGCCCCTCGTAAAGAGGTTGTTTTTGTCTCGTATCTTGTCTGTAAAACAAAAAAGAATAATTTCTTTTTCAATAAATTAAAATTTCTTTTAGAAAAGTTTGTTTGTGTTATCTAAATTTGTAATTTTGGGCAGACTTTTGTATAACCTTAAAATTATCTAACTATGAAAAAATTATTTCTTGCAATTAATTTTGCTATTATTACCTTAAACATCAACGCACAATTAGTTGTTGATTCATTGGGTCGTGTGGGGATTGGAACCGAAACACCTAAATCCTTCCTTTCTGTTGGAACAAGTGGCTCTGACGATGCTGCCTTGTCTTGTAGCGGTTTGGGTGATAAATTATATGGAATTAAAGTAATAAGTACTTTAAGAAATTCAAACACAATATGTGGTGGATATTTTAATCTCAAGAACCATGACGGGCATTGCTATGGTGGAAGAAATATCGCTCTCGGTGTCAACGATATGAATATTACACAATATGCGATTGGAGTAACTGGAGAAGCCGGATGTGCGCAAACAGCAGTTGGAGTTTACGGAAAGAAAAGTACTGCCACATCATCTTATAAAAATTTCGCAGGCATATACGGTTCTGACACAAAAACGTGGCCCACATTTAAGGTTGGTTCAACAGACTACTCTGGAGTGTATGCAGGCTATTTCAATGGCATAGTTCGTGTGACTGATGGGCTTTATGCTACTATCCTTAGCCCGGCTGCCACAACTTCTTCTGTAAGGGCAAGCGAAATGACGATACTTTCCGAAGAAAGTGAAAAGGTAGTAGATAAACTCGGTCAAGTACAAACACTACAGTTCTTACGTTACAATCCGACGCAGGAGGTCAGTGCATCTGAAACAACTTTTATAGATAATGATGAATTGTTGACAGAGGAGATTGATTCGTTGGCGGAATTTGGATCGGAAGAAGTACGAGAGCGCAAATTGTCTGCTGTTCAGTATGGTCTTGCAGCCGACCAGTTGAAGGCCGTTTATCCAGAACTTGTCTATGAGGATGCCAATGGAAATGTCAGTATCAATTACGTTGAGATGATTCCTTTGCTTGTGCAAAGCATCAACGAATTGTCCGAGGAATTAGCGGTATTGAAAGGTAGTTCTGCAAAAAAAGCATTGGCACAACCAACATCTATTAATGAAAACGTATCTGATGTAGATGTGGTCAGAATGGATCAAAATAAGCCCAATCCTTTCAGCGAGAGTACGGTTATTCCTCTTAACATCCCGAGAGAAACGCAATCTGCCAACATCTATATCTATGATATGAGTGGCAAGCAAGTGCAGAGCATTCCTGTCAGCGAACGTGGCGAAACAGATATTACTGTTTATGCAAGCGACTTATCAGCAGGAATGTTTATCTACGCATTAGTTGTGGATGGAAAAGTTGTAGTGACAAGAAGGATGATAGTAGGTAATGTTTGATATTTAATGCCAATCACTATGAAACGTCTTATCACACTTTTTTCCCTTATACCGCATTTACTATATGCTCAGTACCAATCTAAAGAGTTTATGCTTTTAGATGAGAGGAATACTGCAACATATCAGGTGATGGATCTAATAACAACTAAGGATTCAATTGTTGGTTTAAATGCGAGTCAACCTATTTCTGGTTTCTTCATATCTGGTACTACTATTCTCGAGGATATTAATGATTGCTATGCAAGAGTTACTATACAGGACAAGAATGGTTTGGAATATCTAGTTTACGAGATTTATCAATTAATTTCAGATGAACATTCCTCACAGTTTTCCAAAGTTGGGTTGGAGACGACACTTTTAGACAATGTTGTTCCTGAAAATATGAAAATAGAAGTCTATGGTGCATCTATCCAAATAGATTCGATCTATTTCTCTGGAGCACAAAACATGAGAAATAAATTCCCAGAAAGGTTAGAAATTATACGTCGCGAACAAACAAATAAAATAGCAGAAAAATTAAATACTCATCTTAAAGATAGGAATCTGACATGGGTTGCAGGTCCAACTTCCATTGCTTTAAAGAGTTTTGAGGAGAAGAAAAAAATGTTTGGTCCGAATGTTCCCTGTCTATATGGATTTGATTATTATAAAGGTGGATTATACATACAAAACCCATATAATTTGGAATCTCAAAATACAAGGCAGGATTCTACTCAAGACAACAATTTTGTAAAAGAATTCGACTGGAGGAATCGTCATGGGAAGAATTGGATTACACCAGCAAGAAAACAAGAACGCAATTCTTGTTGGGATTTTGCAACAGTAGCAACAATTGAATCAAATTTCAACATCTATTTTAATCAAGTTTTTGAGGATAGCATAATTAACTTATCTGAAATGGAGTTAATAGCATGTCTAGATAATGATAATAAAACACCATCATCCCGTCTCAATATAGGCGGACACGTTAGTTGTGCATTGGATTATATAAAACGAAAAGGAATAGTGAGAGATACGTGCTACACCTGGGATATAGAAGAAGAAGAAGAAATTAATTGTGATGACAAGTGCGAAGATCCTATAGAAATAATTTCATTTTCCTCTTATAGATCCATCTTTGGTTCGACTTTCACCTATACATCGTCAAGAGAAATTGTTGACACACTAAAAAAAGCAATTATGAAATCACCTATTGCCGTAGATCGCTATCGAGTTCCAGGCCCAGGCGGACATTCTGTTTCTTGTGTTGGCTTTCAGGAAATACAGTTTGGAGATACTTTATGTAACAGTTTCAGCGTACCTTTTTTCTGTGTTGTTGACAGCACATACTCAAACTTGGTTGGTATGACAGGATGGATAATTAAAAACAGTTGGGGAAGTGATTGGGGAGAAAATGGCTTTGCCAAAATGGCCTTTGAAAATGCTAGGTATACTTTTTATGAGGTAAAAGGTCCATACACAAGTCTTGTTTATTCAGACACAGATCGGTGTGTGACAGATAACGATATGGACGGCTACTATACTTGGGGTAGTGGTTCAAAGCCAATAAACTTGCCTATTTGGATTCCAGATGAACAGGATGATGATGATACCAATCCGTACGTAGGACCGGCAGATGAATATGGAAAGTGTGACACTTTAACTACATTTCCTGCAATTACATGGCACATCGATTCTGATATAACATATAATTATACAGATAATTATTTATATCCAAATATTTTCGTCCTGCAAAATGGAACTTTAACGGTATCTGATTCTTCATTAGTTCTGAAGAAAAATGCAACTATCAGAGTTATGAATGGAGGTAAATTAATCGTAACAAGAGGACAAATTCATGAGGCTGATATTGTCATTGAAAGTGGAGGGACATTAATCATAGACAATGGAGGAATTATAAAACTTCGAAGTAATGGAAAATGTCATACAGAACAAGGTGCAAAAGTTATCATAAATAACGGAAAAATTATTTAATGAACTTTATATTTCATTAAACTGAGACGTATCCCTAATACAGTTATAATTCTTAAATAATCCTAATATGAAACGCTTGGTTTTGATCATTGTAACGCTTCTTATGTTCCAATGCGGATGGGCAGAGGATATGGTAGGAGCTTGGGGATTACCGTCAAAAAACATCGGCGGTATAAATTATCTCCTTTATGAAGAGAAAGGAGGAGTTGTTGTGGATAACTATAATAGCTGGGATGGTAGGTTGGAACTTCCGTCAATGGTAAACTGGGAAGGCAAAGACTATCCCTTAATTTTCTTGTCGTCGATAGCTTTTGAGGGCTGTAAGACACTGACAAGTATTCTTATACCGGAAACGGTTCAAGACATAATTACCAGTTATTCAGATTATTTATGTGAAAGATATGTAATAAAATCGCCCTTTATCGGTTGCACTCAATTGGAGTCTATCGAGGTGGCAGAGAACAATCGATGGCTGTCTGCTGCAGATGGTGTTCTCTACAATTATGACAAAACGAAACTCTATAATTATCCATGCGGCGCAAAGAGGACACACTACACAATCCCGGAAGGAGTCCAATTCATCGGTACATCTGCATTCAAGAAATGTGTTAACTTGGCATCGGTTTCCATTCCCAATACAGTAACCCAGATATTTAATTCTTGTTTTAGTGGATGTAGTAACCTGGAAGAGATTATCCTTCCGGACAACATTTCCATTATTTATTCAGGATGTTTTTCTGGTTGTAGTAAATTGGAGAGCATACATCTCCCCGAAAATCTAACAGAAATTGAAATCAATGCTTTCGCGAGATGTACGTCACTACGGAAAATTGTGTTCCCGGAAAAGTTGAAAACCATCGGATTGGGTGCATTTAAGGACTGTCAATTAGAAACGCTCGTAATAAAAGGGAATCTTGACGACTACAGTATAACGAAGTTGCTTCGGGATTTAGATGGGTCGACAACGATTTATGTGCTTGAATCGGAAGTGGAGCGTTATCGTAAATTATATTCTGGGACAGTGCTGCCTTTGGATGCAACAGGAATAGATGCTGCCACAAATCTTCCTTCGAAGGCCGCAGAAACATTCGATCTGCAAGGACGTCGCATCGACAAGGCTCAAGAGGGCATCAACATCATCCGCCAGTCCGACGGAACGACAAAGAAGGTGCTTTTCAAGTAAGATATGCCTCACAGCAAGGGCCTCGCAATCTTTTGCGAGGCCTTTCTTTTCTCCAGTTGGCTGGTCTCCCCTTACGCTTTGGCACGAAACTTGTATTCCTTTTTCTGTGAAAAAGAAAGAAAAACAGACATTTCTTTTGCTTTCATATTGCTAATTCGTAACTTTGCCACGCGAAGTTATCGCAAAGTCATGAAACAGGGAAACATACAGACACAGCAACAAACGCAGCAGCAGGTACAGACTCAGCAACTGCTGCCACAGCAAGTACTGCTCGTCCGACTGATGGAAATGCCCATCGAGGCTCTGCAACATCGGGTGGAACTGGAGTGTCTGGAAAACCCTTGGCTAGAGAAGAAAGAGGAAGACAACGAACAACAGACGACGGACAACAGACAAACTGACTTGGACGATGCCATTTTCGACTACCGTTCGGAAGACGACATACCCGACTTCCTGACTGGTGCCAGCCACAGCAACAACGCTGCCGCATATCTGTCCTACGACGATACGCTCTCGCTCACAGACCGTCTGAGAGAACAGATGGCAGACTTCGACCTCACCGACCACGAAAAAGAACTGATGGAATACCTCATCGGCTCGCTCGACGAAGACGGACTCCTGAAGAAGTCGCTCTCCATTCTTGCCGACGAAGCAGAGATTTATCAAGGACTCAACACAACGGCCGAAGCCCTGGAGCAGGTGTTGCAAGTGCTGCAACAGTTCGACCCTGCCGGCATCGGAGCACGCTCCCTGCAGGAATGTCTGCTCATACAAGTCCGCCGAGACGAACAGAATCCGCATCACGACCTGTTGGTCAAACTCTTCGACAAATACTTCGACGACTTCGTCCACAAACGGTGGAACAGAATAGAGCAACGTCTGCACATCAACGCCACACAGGTAGAACTGCTGCAAAGAGAAATCTTGAAACTCAACCCACGTCCGGGCGGTTCAATCGGCGCAAAGAATGCCGACCGCACACAAAGCATACAGCCCGACTTCATGGTCGATACGGACGAGAACGGCACCATCACCGTCACCTTGAGCAGCGGCAATCAGCCATCGCTCATCATCAGCAACGACGCCAACGGACAGCAAGACACCTTCGTCCGACAATACGTGGAGCGCGGACAGATGTTCATCAATGCCCTGCAGCAACGCTCGGAAACCATGATGCGCACCATGCAGAGCATCGTCAGACTGCAAAAGCCTTTCTTCCAAGAAGGCGACGAGACACAGCTTCGCCCCATGAGGCTCGAGGACGTGGCAGAACAAACGGGCTACGACATCAGCACCATCAGCCGTGTTGCCAACAGCAAATATGTGGAAACCACCTTCGGCACCTATCCGCTGAAATGGTTCTTCACACACAAAGCAACACAAAGCAACGAGGGCACAGACATCACCGCACGCCAAATCATGGCTGCCCTGCGCCAACACATAGAACAAGAAGACAAACGCCAACCGCTCAGCGACGAACGCCTCACGCAAATGCTTCAGGCCGAAGGCTTCAACATTGCACGGCGCACCATCGCCAAATATCGCGAGCAAATGGGAATCCCCGTGGCAAGGATGAGGAAGTAAGCCCCCTAAACCTTTAGGGGGACTGTTAAATGGTTAATGTTCAATGAAACAAATCCTTTTCATAGCACGCATCTTCTCGACAGTGTTCCGACCGTCGTACTACCCTACCGTCGGCACCTTCATTCTGCTCTGCTTCACCTATCTGAGTCTTTTCCCCTGGGTGTTCAAGCTGTGGATTCTTGCACTGGTCTATACCTTCACCTTCTGCCTGCCGGCAATAGGCATCTACATCTATCGCCGCCTGAACGGCTGGAGCACCTACGAACTGCGGAAGCGACACAAACGTGCTGTGCCATACATCGTCAGCATCTGTTGCTACCTCTGCCTCATGCACATATTCCACATCACACATATTCCGCACTTCCTGATGGCAATCGTCGGCATATCACTGCTCATACAATGCACCTGCGTCACCATCAACCTGTGGTGGAAAGTCAGCACACACTCGGCCGGCTCGGGTGGAGTCATCGGTGCCATCATTGCCTATGCCGCCATCTTTGGTTTTAATCCCATCTGGTGGCTTTCGTTGGCAATACTCGTGTCGGGGTGCGTCATGACCAGCCGCATGATACTCCGTCAGCACACACTCTGGCAAGTCTTGGGCGGGACCCTCATCGGCATCGTCTGCGGCATAGTAGGAACAATACTGATGTAGTAAGACTTTACTGCGTCATCTTCGTGACATCGTCGAGTGTGAACTTGCCGGAGAAGACCATCACGGTCGTTTCTTTTTCTGTCTCCACCAGCATCACGACGGCTGACTGCTGCTTCTGAATGCTATGGAAGATGTTCACCTTGCTGCCATCCTCATTTATCTGCATCAGCAATTCGTATTTGTCTCTGTCAATGATGGAGCGGACATCGTTCCTTAGCTTCTTCTGGACTGCATTGTTCTCCGTGCTGATAATCTGTATGCCCGACAACTTGTTCATAAGAGTCTTGATGTCAACGCCCGGCACGGTGGTCTTGTTGTCTTCCAGCATGTACTTGGAGATGAATATGTATGTCACATTACTCATGTCGGCATACTTTTCGAATGCTTTTATCTGAGCATTTGCAGTGAGAGCACTTGCCAGAACGACAAGGCAAAGCAGTATTTTTGTGATAATCTGTTTCATGTCAATTAAAGATATTAAGATGTTTGTGTAATGATTGTTCTGTCTTGTCGCCCAGGGCTTTTACCTTTTCTAAATGTCTCATACCCTTGTTCAGGTTCGTTGCTAACAGGTTGAGTGCGCGCACTGCCTCCTGCTTTGCTTGCACAGGGTTTTGGTAGGTGTCCTGTTCGGCAAGGTTTGTGTTATTGCCTTGATTCAGCAAATGAAATCCCACGCCAAAGACAAGGACGATACTGGCAGCAACAGCAGCATATCGTAAAGCTTTTGGCAAGAGGATGGTGCGTGAGGGCTTCTTCTCCTGGCGTTCCCATTCGTCAATCTTGGCAGAAAGGCGTTCCTCCAGTCCTTCGGGAATAGGGATTTGCTCTAACGTTTCAAGATTTAGTTCGTCCATGCCTTTGTCATTTTATTAAATTGTTCTTTCAGTTTCTTCTTTGTTCGCATCACGATGATTCGGATGTTGCCCACAGAAAGTCCGGTGTCTTGCTCTATCTCGTCGTAAGAACGCTCTTCCATCATACGCATCCTGATGATTCTGGCATCTCTTTTGGACAACTCGTTAATGAGTCCCTCCAGTTGCTTCATCTCATCCCTCGCATCTATCTGGCTGTCGAGGCTTCGCTCGTCGGGTGGACTATCATAGCGTTTCAACTCCGCCGAAGTGTCGAGGCGTTTCATCCGTCGCTGGTCAACAAACAGATTCCGCATCGTCGTCACGAGATAAACTTCGTTGGGTTTCCCTTGACGTTCCTTTTGACCGTCAATCTCCAGTCCTGGCAGACTGTCACGCTTTTGCCACAGTTTCAAGTACAGATCCTGAAGCAAGTCTTCGGCATCTTGCACATTGCCCGTCAAATGATAAGCCACCCGATAAAGCAACTTATAGTAAGGCATGAACCGCTGCTTGAACTCCCGTGCGTCCATTAGAATCTAATCAAATCACCATCGAGAGTGGCCTTCACCATCAAGTCCTTCTTGACCTTGCAATCAAAATGTTGCAATACAGTCTTTCCCGAGATGTCGCAACGAACTAAGAGATCTTTGACGTTATCGCCTTTTACCTTACCATAGACGAAAATTCGATAATTGGGAGTAGTTTCCTTGTGGTCATTCTGCACTACAAGCAATTCATAACCTTTCAACGCCTCGATGTCTTTCTGTAGATCTCTCGTCTGATTATCGTCCATAACCAGTTCTACATACTCCGACTTCATGAAGTGCTTTAGCACGAAATCATAGTCTTTCCCCGTCAAACCCAAAGCTCCTTCATTCTTGTTCTCTTCAACATACTTTCGGACTTCCTCTGTATTCTCCTCGTACTTAGCATTAGGCATTGCCTTGTACTTCTTCATCAGCCTGTCCGAAGTCTGTCCGAACGCACCGCCCACACAGAGCAGCATCGTCAATGTTAACAATAACTTTTTCATGTTCCTTGTTTTGTTGTTTTGATTGTAACTTCTGTTTGTTCTCAAAGTGCCATCGATGAACCTTTTGCTTAAACGAGAGTAAAGTCGGTTCGCTTGTTCTCCCGAGTGTAATAATGGTCGGATGAAACCAACGCTTCTATCTATAGAAACGGGTTTTACATTCATTCTGTTACAAACTAATGCAAGATTACATGAAAAATCCTACTTTTTTATATAATCTTGCTATAAAAACGAATTCGGGTTGGAACATCACCGACTTCGCCTGGAACAATACTGATGTAGAAAGACTTTAGTCCTCTTTTACGATAGGATAAAGTTCGACGAACTCGCCTTGATGGTTCTTTCCGTCACAAATCAATTCGGCAAACTTCTGTCCTATGGTCTCAATGTCGTGAAAACCGGGAAGAGACATGTTTCCGTTGAGGTCGGTTGTTGTCGGGCCGGGATGAACAGAGAAGATTTCCAAAGGAGTGCCCGACTGCTGAAACTCGATGGCCATCACACCCATCATGGCATTCTGGGCTGCCTTGCTGGCAACGTAGGCTAACGGATGCCAGTAAGGACTGATTTCCGAAGGCACCGTAATGTTGGCAATGCGGCCACAGTTTTTGCTGAGCAGAGGGATAAGCGCTTTCGTCAGTGCAAAGGTGCCTACGAAGTTTACATCGAGGGTCTCTTGGATAACATTTATCTCCGTATGTTCGCTGTCCACACTCATGTCGCCAGGGATGCCTGCATTGTTCACGAGCAACGACAACTCAGGATAGCGTTCTGCAATTTCCTTTGCAGCCTTGTCGATGCCATCGAGGTCTTTCAGTTCTATATGCACCCAGCCGAGCACATCTATGCCCTGCGACTTCAGTTCTCCGATGGCCTTTTCTGCCCGCTGTTCATTGCGAGCACCGATAATCACTTTCCAACCACACAGGCCAAGATGTTTTGCTATTCCGAAGCCGATACCCTTGTTGGCACCCGTTATAAATACTGTCTTTTCCATTGTAATGTTTTATTTCGTGTTTTTCGGCGCAAAGTTACGACTTTTCCTTTAGGAAATGCCTGATATTGCAAGAAAAAAAGACACTATAATCTGTATTTGTCGCCACGCCACACAAAACCGGTGTAAAGTTTTAAGGCGCAGAAACAAACAGAAGCAGCACAGAGGCTCCAGATTGAATCCATTACAAATAAATACCCATACATATCATTATCTCGATTTTTTTTGTAACTTTGCCAAAGAAAAACCAGACTTAATATTTTCTATGCACCACGTTGAGTGGAGCAAACAGAATTGAAGAATAACAATTACAAACATAAAAGCATAAACAAAAATGAAAGAACAGATTTTACAAGCCATGCGCGAGTTTGGCGCTCCTGTGAATGCAGGCAAGATAGCAGAAATAACAGGCATCGACCGCAAAGAAGTGGACAAGGCGTTCGCCGAGTTGAAGAAAGAAGGGGCCATCGTATCGCCCGTTCGCTGCAAGTGGGAGCCTGCAAAGTAAAACAGCAAAACAACAAATAACGTTATGACACCTATCGTAAGCATTATTATGGGCAGCACAAGCGACCTGCCCGTCATGGAAAAAGCAGCCAAGTTTCTCGATGAAATGGGTATTCCTTTCGAGATGAATGCTTTCTCGGCTCATCGCACACCGGCAGAGGTTGAAACCTTTGCACGCACTGCAGAAGAGCGTGGCCTAAAGGTCATCATTGCAGGTGCCGGCATGGCTGCCGCATTGCCCGGTGTTGTTGCTGCAAGCACCACACTGCCCGTCATTGGTGTGCCCATCAAGGGAATGCTCGACGGACTGGATGCCATGCTCAGCATCATACAGATGCCTCCCGGCATACCCGTGGCAACAGTCGGCGTGAACGGTGCGCAGAATGCAGCCATCCTTGCTGCCGAAATGCTCGCCTTGAGCAATGATGAACTTGCACAGAAACTCCGCAACTACAAGTTGGGACTGAAGGAGAAGATTGTCAAGGCAAACGAGGAACTGAAAGAAGTGAAGTACAAGTGTAAGACTAACTAAAAAAAGCCCCCTCCCCGCTCCCCCTTGGGGGAGTGCCACAATTTCGCTGCATTGGGGAATCTTAACGGCAATGTAGCACTCCCCCAAGGGGGAGCGGGGAGGGGGCTTATACTATTATGCGAAGAAAGACACACGAAGTAAAGATAGGAAAACTGCGTATTGGTGGTGAGAACCGTGTTGCGGTGCAGAGTATGACAACATGCTCCACGCTCGACACCGAAGGTTGCATAGCGCAAGCCATCCGCATCATCGAAGCAGGCGGACAACTGGTTCGCCTTACTACCCAGGGCACTCGCGAGGCAGAGAACCTGCGCAACATCAAGGCGGGGCTCACGGAACGTGGCTATGGAGACGTTCCTCTCTGTGCCGACGTTCACTTCAACCCGAATGTGGCCGACGTTGCCGCTACAATCGTGGAGAAGGTACGCATCAATCCCGGCAACTATGTGGACCCTGCCCGCCAGTTCAAAACTCTGGAATATACCGACGAGGAGTACTGTCAGGAACTTGCCCGTCTGGACGAACGCTTTTGCCGTTTCCTTAATATCTGTCGCGAACACGGCACTGCCGTCCGCATCGGTGTGAACCATGGTTCGCTCTCCGACCGCATCATGTCGCGCTATGGCGATACGCCCGAAGGCATTGTGGAGTCGTGCATGGAATTCCTGCGCATTGCCGAACGCGAGAAGTTCTGTGATGTGGTGGTCAGCATTAAGGCTTCGAACACCGTCGTCATGGTCGAGAGCGTCCGCCTGCTCTGCCGGCAGATGGAGAAGGAAGGCATGGACTATCCGTTGCACCTCGGCGTGACGGAAGCGGGCGAAGGCGAGGACGGCCGACTGAAGAGTGCTGTTGGCATCGGTGCGCTGCTCATCGACGGCATTGGCGACACCATTCGTGTCAGCCTCAGTGAAGAGCCCGAATGTGAGATTCCTGTGGCACAAAGCATTCTGCAAGCGGCGCGTGTGCAGATGCACAAGACGGAATACATCTCCTGCCCCGGTTGCGGACGCACGCTCTACGACCTGCAGGACACCATTCGTCGCATTAAAGCCGCTGTGGAAGAAAAAGCAAAGACAGACGTCCGCTACAAGACACTCAAGATAGGCATCATGGGCTGCATCGTGAACGGCCCTGGAGAGATGGCGGATGCCGACTACGGCTATGTCGGTGCAGCACGAGGCAAAGTGTCATTATATAAGAATAAGGAATGTATCGAAAAGAACATTCCCGAAGCCGAAGCCGTAGAGCGTCTCATTGCCTTTATCGATAAAGATTTAACGTCACACGTCTAAATCACAAACACCACGCGTCCATTTGATGAAATGGACGCGTCCGTTTTCGCATTTACTCGTGATTGGTTTGTAAACCCATACACAAATACCAAAAAAAATTAAAACTGACATACAATGAAAAAAACTTTTCTTCTGGCAAGCCTTGCCGTTTTGCTTGGAGCATGTGGTGGCAACACCACACAGGAATCAAACATGGAATTCACCGACAACGTCAAGGAAGCACTTGCCAATGGCGGACAAATTGACCTGAACAGTCTTCAATGGACAAGAGAGCCGGCAGGTTTTGAAGTCAAGGGCGACACCATCGTCATTACAACGGCTCCGCACACAGACCTCTGGCAGCGCACATATTATCACTTCCAAAACGACAATGCACCTGTCCTTCAGATGAAGACAAAAGAGAAGTTCTTCAGTTTTGTCGTGAAGACCGACTTCACCCAAAGTCACCAACGCTTCGACCAATGCGGCATCGTGATGTATCTCGACAGCGAAAACTGGCTGAAAGGCTCGGTGGAATATGAGAACGAAGCATTCCAGCACCTGGGAAGCGTGGCAACAAACAATGGCTATTCCGACTGGGCAACAACGGCCATTCCGGCAGACGTCAAAACAATGTGGTATCGTTTCTCACGAAGAGGAGACGACTTCTGCATAGAATGTTCTTCTGATGGCATTGAATTCAGCCAGATGCGCATTTGCCACATGTATGCAGCAGCCGACGAAATCAGTTTCGGTATCTATGCCTGCTCACCGGAGGAATCGTCCTTCACAGCCGCCTTCACCGACATGAAGATAACCGAATGTGCCTGGAAGGCTCACGACGGCCAGCAGCCCGACGAGAATTAACCTCGCTGCAAAGAAACACAAAGTGCATCTGAAATCCCCCAACAAAGACCTTCAAAAACCGTTCGCCTTATGGAACTCTTCTTTCACCTACTCTTTCTCTTTATCGGACTTGCCATCGGTGGCATAGCCGTCTTCTATGCCATGCGTTCGCAAGTGCAGGCTGCAAAGGAACGTATCGCCTCTGCCGAACAGCAAAAGCAGCAGGAAGGTGACATGCTGCGACAACAGATGCACGACCAGCAGGAAACATTCCGCCAACAAATACAGACTCTGCAAGAATCGCAACAACAGCAGATGCGCGAACAACGCGAAGCTGTTCAGCAACAATTCCGCACGCAACAGGAGGCACAGCAACAGCAGATGGCACAACAGATGGCACTCCTCCGCGAACAAGTGAGCACCACCTCCGAACGTGTCCTCAAAGAGCGAGCCGTAGAACTCTCTGCCGTCAACAGCGAACAACTCTCCAAGATTCTCAATCCGTTGCAACAGAACCTGCAACTGATGCGCACTCAAACAGAGAAAATGCAAAAAGAACACGACGACTCGCTGCGCGAACTCAAAACCGCCATACAAGTAAACATGGAACGCGAACGGGCAATGGGCGAACAGACGGAACGACTGGCACAAGCCCTCACCGGACAGAACAAGGTGCAAGGTAACTTCGGCGAACTGAAACTGACACAAATCCTGGAGCAAATGGAATTGGAGCGCGGTCTGCAATACGACACACAAGAAACCATGCGCGACAAAGACGGACGCACCATCACCTCCGAAGAAGGACGACGCATGATTCCCGACGCCGTCCTCCACTTCCCCGATGGACGCGACGTCATCATCGACAGCAAGATGTCCTTCACCGCTTTCGTCGACTACCAGAACGCCGAAGACGATGCCACACGCAACGACGCCCTTCGACGTCATCTTGCAAGCATGAGGCAACACGTTCGCGAACTCGCACAAAAGCAGTATTTCCGCTATGCCAAAGCAGACAAAGGCAGGCTCGACTTCGTCTTGATGTACGTCTTCCAGGAAAGCGCACTACAACTCGCCTTGCAAAGCGACACCACACTCTGGAAAGAAGCCTACGACCAAGGCGTCGTCATCTCCGGCAGCCAGTCGCTCTACATGACCCTTCGTGTGCTCGAACTCACCTGGAAACAAACACGACAAGTGGAGAACCAGGAGAAGATGATGCAGTGCGCCAACACCCTCGTCGAACGCGTACAACTCTTTGCCGAACGCTTCACAAAGGTCGGCGAACTGCTCGACAAGACACGCAAGTCCTTCGACGAGCTCAACACCGTCACCGCCACCTCTGGACAAAGCATCACCACCGCAGCCCGCAACCTCCTAAAATACGGCGCCCAGGAAAACAAGAAGAAGAAGTCGCTCTGTTCCACATCGTTCCTCGAAGAAAAAGAAGAAGAAAACAATCCTGCTTTGCCTTCAGAAAAGTGACGTAACACAATGAGAAATGATGCTATGGCAAACGACAAAGGACAAATACTATTATATCAAACTCCTGATGGTGAGTCGCGCATTGAGGTGAGGCTGCAAGAGGAGACCGTATGGCTGAGCCTTGAACAAATGGCAGAACTGTTCCAGCGCAACAAATCCACTATCTCACGACACATCAAGAATGTATTTGAGGAGGGAGAACTACACCCAAATACAACTGTTGCATTTTTTGCAACAGTTCAAATGGAGGGTAAAAGGAAGGTGGAGCGTGACATCGCTTACTACAACCTCGACATGATTATCAGCGTCGGTTATCGTGTACATTCCTATCGTGGCGTGCAGTTCCGCATGTGGGCAACAAGGGTTCTGAAGGAATACATCGTGAAAGGCTTCGCCCTAAACGACGACCTGCTAAAACGCGCGGGCGGCGGCAACTATTTCGACGAACTGTTGGCCCGCATTCGCGACATACGCTCATCGGAAAAGGTTTTCTATAGGAAGGTGCTCGAAATCTATGCACTCAGTATCGACTACGACCCTCGCGTGGAAATGACGCAGGAGTTTTTCAAGACCGTGCAGAACAAGATGCACTATTCTGTGCATGGGCATACAGCAGCCGAGATTATCTACGAAAGAGCTGATGCGCAGAAGGACTTCATGGGGCTGACCACCTGGACTGGTGCAATGCCCAAAAGAACTGATGCTGAGATTGCAAAGAACTATTTGTCGCAGGAAGAGGTCACAACGCTCAACCGCATCGTCAGCCTATATCTCGACTTCGCCGAACTCCAGGCAGAGGGGCATCGCCCAATGTACATGAAGGACTGGATTGCGATTCTCGATGACTTCCTGCGTATCTCACGAAAGGACATCTTGACTCATGCCGGACGAGTCTCAGCCCAGTTGGCGAAAGCGAAAGCAGATTCAGAGTACGACAAATTTAAGGAAAGGACAAAGAACGACTTGTCGGCCGTCGAGATTCACTTCCTTGAGCAGTTTGAAAAGGAACAGAAGAAACTGACGAATAAGAGAGATAACGAATAAACCATATCAAGATTTGGCAAAGCAGAAAGAAACTTTCCTGTTCGCTCACCTATCGCTCTCGCAACAAACTGAAGAATATATAAAACCACTCATTACACGAATTGCACAAATTCTCATCATTTAATCAATTATTTATGAGACTTCATTTACTTGCACTTTTGCTTGTATCAGTACTGCTGGCAAACTTACAGACAGTCAAAGCACAAAAGGTAGTGCTCCACATGACTGGCAACCAAACATTCGAATGCAGTATTTCTGAATTGGATAGCATTACTTTTGAAAAGGAAGCAGATGATTCAGACGAAAACAACAAGTACTGCAACCTTCCGGCACGTCTGAATGTCGAGAATGTCCGCCAAGCACCCGTTCTTTTTACTGCGTGCGAGAGTTGGGGAGAATACTGCACCGCCAAGATTGACAACACAGGTCAGCGTTTCCTGTTCACCAATGCTGCCGGCCAGCAGTCGCC
>JAGBTN010000014.1 GCA_017631315.1 Bacteroidaceae bacterium
CCTGAGATACCCAGCCCCATTAGGATACCAGGTCTGTGTTTTGACAACGTCGCCTTCGCATTGTTGACAAACGTTGTCAGTTTTGGTGTGTTCATTTTGTTTATTCTCCTTTCTTATAATAAAAAAGAGAAAGGACCCGTAATAGGTCCAATCTCCATTTTAGTTTTTCTTAAGAGCTGCTTTGACTGCCTCTTCAGCTGCCTTCTTAGCTGCTTCGTCGATTTCATGCTTCTGGCTTACGGCGTTGATTGCCATAGACGCCATGCTTAAACCGGTACCGACCCAGCCAAGAACCTTGATCCAATTAACTGCCAAAGTAATCGCCCCCTTTCCATAATAGCGTTTGAAAATATCGCGAGTTTAATAATCTTCGAAACCGAAAGTTGGCTCGAAATCGAACGTAATAATCGTGCATTCTAAATCGTCATCGATTAGCACTTTCTTGTGATGGAAATCCATCCAGTATGTTCCCCAGCCCATCTCCATCAATTCGTAAGAAGACCAGCCTAAATAATCTCCATAATCAACGGTCTCCAGTCCGAGTAAGTCGTACCATTCGTTGAGGAACAGTCCAAATTCAGTCGCTAGAATCCGGTTCATTTCGTACTCAGCTTTCAGCACTTTCTCTCTAGTAGACTCGAAATATCGTCCAGAGAAATCATCGAAGAATAGCTGCGTATCCTCGGAAAGCTCGATCGGATCCTCTTTGTATTTGTCTTTGGCGATTTCGCCTTTAACGACGTCGACTGTTCCTTCTCCATACAGTTCTTGAACTTTTGCTTTGAAGTCCTTGTATGAATTATCCAGTAAAGCATACGCACTTGTTAATGCCGCTTGTTGACGCTTATTCAGTGCGTTTGCTCCAAAAATACATACTAAAGTAGATACACCAAGCACTACAGTTGTAATATAAGCAGGCGCTGCCGTAATAACAGTTTCTGCCTTTGTTAAGTCGGCGCCCTTCTCTTCTTTAGCCTCTTCAATCAAAGCCATAGCTTTCGGTGTTGCTTTTACAGCCGTTACTACTGTTGCGACCACCCCAACGCCACCAACGCACGTAAGAATAGTAGACGAATTATTTCTCAAAAACGTTTTTGATTTAAACAAGAATTTGTTCATGTTACTCGTCCCCTTCTATTAGTTTTGAAAAAATAACAGAAGACGCGTGTTACGGGATTCGGACCCGTCACCTCCAGATTTTCATCCAGCGCTCTACACCACATGAGCTAAACACTTAGTCTTCCATAATATGCCCTGTCATTTTAGCGAAGAATAAAAAGAGAAGAGCCCATGTTAATGGACTCCGCCCTCTTTGTTCTCACCCTTCGTAATAGGTGTTTTAATTGCATTCTTAAACTTGTGGTAATGCCACGGTTTGCCGATGATGAACAGCTCGTGCTGGCGTTCGTTGCCATACACACCGATCTTATACGTTACGTATAAGCGATGATTAGTTGCGATTCGCACCATACGATAAACGTCCTCTTCAGTCTCTGCGACTACCACATAAAGTTTGTTGAACATAATAAATTCCTCCTATATGAATTAGATTCCATAATAGGAGACGTTTATATCGCGACAAAAAGAAGAGCCCGCTAATCGAGCTCCTCTTCGTCCAGATCATAATACTTGACGGCCTCATATTCATCCGATAATACGATTGCTGCCTCCGCACATACCATCACCATCGCAAAGATAATGAGTCCTGCCATGAAGTTACCTGTGAGTACACAGACAATAACGGCAAGTACTAATACTAACATTGCGCATAGTACTGCATTGTTTAGAGTTTCTAAATCTTTCGTCTTCATAATGAGTTCCTCCTAAGTTTATTTTCTCATAAGAGGAGCTGTCTATTACGCGAATCTAAATATCACGTCGATCGAATGATGTTTCCCACCGCTCTTTTGGTATAGGTTTGATCTTCAGCGACCACATTATTTGACGAATACTAGCCGTCGGATATAGCCCATCCTTACATTCACCAGCTCGTTCATCGAAGAACTTCTTGAATCGTAAGTGTAAATATAACTCGTCTGTCAACCATGGGTCTATATCACCCCACCAGGTCTTTTTAGTAGCCGAATCATAACGCTGCTGTATCACTGCTAGTCCTTTATTACCTATTTTGAACAGGGTGCATTTGTTGTACGCTGGGTGGTCACAAATATATGTAGAACCATATGCGTTCGAATATTCTGTTGGCTTTTCGTAATGGTACCGCATATGTCACCTCATTTTGAAAATGAAAAGGAATAGCATTAGCTACTCCATATAAATCGTATTGGCGTGAAAAAAACAAGAGGCTATGTTTCCATAACCCCTTGCTGATTGTAAGTTACTTCTTACCAAACAGTCGATTTACCCAACCTCGACCCATGATAGTGGTAATCGTACCATCCTTCTCGAATTCGAAGGACTTTTTGGTGCCCCAAATGGCCAATGCCGCGGACGACACAATGCCAAGACCGGTCAGGATGTTCTTCACCCAACGATCGATTCGATCATCAGACATCTGCTCTAATTTAAGGTTCTGCTCGAGAATGTCGTTCTTCAACTCACGTTCTCTAGTCTTCGCCTTATCTTCGGCATCGTTCTGAATTCTCTGAATCTCGAGGGATCTATCCTCCAGCTTCGCGATTGCGTCAACCAATGCTTTGTGCTCTTCGGAGCCCACATCAGTATCCTCCAGTTCTGCGATAAGGTTTCCAATTACCTTGTCTAATGCTTCTTGATTGTTCATAGTATTTTCCTCCTTAGATAATCTGAACTTACGTTCCATAACAGTGGATGTTACTTACGCGTAGTGATGTAGTCCACTTTCAACAGAACGCGTTTCTTTTTCATCAGGACATCGATTGGATAATCCAGTTCAAGAAGCGTCTGAGGTGTGTCCTCGAGATGGGTCTGAACCACGTACAACACGCCAGCACGTAACCGCAGAGACCATATCGCAGATACGAATATGCCTAGCAGTACACCACAGACCAAAATAAGAACTTCCATTTTCGTTTCTCCTTTTTAAAAATGTTTTTCAAAAATCCCTCCCGGGAAATTTTCACTTTATAAAAATACCATCGATTCTGGTAACCTATGTGCGGGAATGTTAATCTAGATTAAAAATATCAATAGAAATCTAACCTAGATTAAAAATGAAAAAGACAGAGTCCGAGATTTACCCGGACCCAATCCTTTGGTCATTTACACGAAACGATCCTTCAAGTCAACATCGAGCTTGTTCTCGCACAACTCAGTGAATTCCTTACAGAATTTTCTGCCGACCACGAATGCGATTGCTGCTGTTCCGACCGTAGTCAGGATACTGTCAATACCCTTTTTCGGTTTCACAACAGAATACACCACACCACCGATAGTCCATCCGATAGCGAATTCCATGACGTTTTCTGCGATAACTAATGCTTTTTCAGTTTTCATGATATAAAACTTCCTTTCGTATATAATGGTTTCCATAATATGAGGTGTTTAACTCGCGAAATATAAAAGGAAAAGGGCTCTTGATAGCCCCTCCTTACAAACCGTTACGTACAAAATCGATATTCATGCAAACACCAGCTTTTATATAGTCGCACCATACTTTAATCCCTTCCTTAACAGATACTCCTAATAGTCTTGCGCTGCGTACACATACGACGAGCCAACACACTGCAAAGAGTGTTATGATAGGGAAGAAAATCACAGATGCTACAACAAGCCATAAAATTCTTAATGTTTTCATAGTAATTTCTCCTTTTCGTATATAATGGTTTCCATAATATGAGGTGTTTAACTCGCGAAATATAAAAAGGAAAGAGCCCTTGTCAGAGCTCAATCCTTTGAATAACTGCTTTAGTGCTATTACTTGATACGCTTACGAATACCGTTTACTTGTACCATCTTCTCAGAGTGAATACGGTACACAGTCCGCTCAACAGCAGACCAACCGCGCACACGATCAGATAGGTGCCCCAAGTCCAAGGTTTGTTCAGAAAGTTTTTCATAGTATTTTCCTCCTAAATTTTTTTATAGTTTCCATAATATTATGTGTTTTTATCGCGAAAAAAGAAGAGACCCTGTTTTCAGAGTCTCAATCTTTTTGTCATCTCTTTTTAATGAGTTTGCGAATGATCCAAATGAGAATTGCTGCGCACACAATTACATCTGCGAATACTACAACGAATGCAGACCCGCCTACAACAACGGCGGTTAATGCAAACGCGCATACCAGCAGTGCAATCAATGACAGAATAATAATAAGAACCATACTAATACACTCCTTTAAATAGTTTCCATAAAGGTGTGTGTTATTCTCGCGACCCTCTCCTTGATAAATATACTGTATACTCAAGCTCGACAATGCTATCTAACAAACATTGAAGAGTCCCTTTTGCGTCTTCGATAGAATCTTTTAAGTTGACAATATCGCAATCGTCTACCCCATTAGTGATTCGTTCCACGTCATCGGACAATATGTTCATCAATCCTTTCGTTAATCTAGCTTTTGATCGCATTTTGATTCTTGTGTTAATATCCATATCGATTCCTCCTAGTATCTAAGTTCACTTAAAATCCAAAAGAATTTTCTGTATCGGTCGTAGTACATGTCTTTACCGCATGGTATATCTAATCTAGATTTAAGATAAGTGTACGACAACCCCTCAGTAACCGCCTTTAGAATATAGGGGTATAGGAACTCATCGGCTTCTTTAGCAGCCCGTTCTATCAGCTGGATTCGTTCACTGTAATATGCACATTTAGTAGCGTATTTTGCAGTTAAGTCAGAGTGAGTATTGCTCGATGGTATGCGATCAACGTTCGACGCAAATATAACAGATTCCTTACAGTTGATATAGGCTCGTTTCCAATCACCATATTGTAGACAAAAGTGTTTCAATTCGTAATGTCGATGCTTGCTAATCCAATATTTATTCTTTGCTGATATTTCTGGACGTATTACAGTTCCCACGTCTCAATCCCTCCTCGATTACTTTTCTAAGAAAATGTTCCGTTTTGGCTTTGAACCTATCCAAATCGTATGTATCGGGGCAATCCACATATACCACACAATTTACGTATCTGTAAACTTTCTGCATATTTGACCTCTTTATCCAATTCAGAAATAAAATACTATTGTAATATAATATTGGGAGTTGTCACCTGCGTACGGGTTTTAAATATTTGCAATTTTGGTTATAATCGTGTAAATTTAATTATCGAAAGGAGGAAGATAACCAATGCAATACACACCGTATAATGTGTACAACTACGAAACTCTAAAATATAACAGAAAGTCGAGGTCGGACGACCCGTTGCTATCTGTTGAGGAGGTGATCGAGAACCACGATAGGATACTAGAAGAATATGCTAGAGAACATTTGGGCGGTCCTATCCCAGAAGAAAACAGTTACAAAGAGGTCGGAAGTTCAGAGACACTTGATAGTAGGCCTGAAATACTGAGATTACTAAAAGCGATTGAGAGCCCTGCCATAAAAGCGGTGCTAGTAGTAGAGGTTCAACGTTTAAGTCGTGGCGACTTAGAGGATGCCGGAAGACTTATAAAAATATTCCGATACACAAATACTCTCATTATCACCCCGACTAAGACATACGACCTAAGAGATGATTATGATCGAGACGCCTTTGAGCGTGAATTAAAGCGAGGTAACGAATATCTCGAATACTTCAAAACTATCCAGCGTCGTGGTAAGTTATCCAGTGTTAAAAGAGGAAACTATGTCGGGTCCGTTGCCCCGTATGGTTTTACTAGAGTAAAAGTGAAAGACGGTAAGAAAGACTGCTTCATACTAGAGGAAAAGAAAGATGAAGCGGACGTTGTTCGAATGATCTTCAACTGGTATTGCAATGAGAATATCGGAGTTACTGCTATTTGTAGACGACTTGAGTCCATGAATATAAAGACTAAAACTGGCGGTAGTAAGTGGAAGCCGAGTATAATATTCGCAATGTTGGAGAACGTGCATTACGTAGGCTGTGTACGATGGAATTGGAGAAAGACAGTTAAGATAATTGAAGATCAGGAGGTTAAGAACCTTCGGCCAAAAGCAAAAGTCGATGAATATCTAATATTCGAAGGTAAGCATGACGGAATTGTTTCTCAGGAACTATTCGATCGCGCGAAGGAAATACGAGGCACTAGACATCGTACTAAAACCGATACGACGCTAAAGAATCCGTTTAGTGGGATTATGTATTGCAAGTGCGGAGCTAAGATAGGATACAATACCTATGTTAGAAATGGCGTTGAGTATGCCCCGCCTAAACTCGTATGTAACGACCAGGTTCATTGTAAGACTGGGTCTGCTGATTTCCACGAGGTTATGGAATATGTTTGTAGCGCGCTTGAGGACTGTATAGCCGATTTCGAGGTACGAATCAATAATAGACAGGACGATTCTACGAAGCTTCATGAGGACTTAATAGCGAACCTGAAACAAAAAATAAAAGACCTAGAAGCTCAGGAATTGTCGCAATGGGAAGCACAATCGCATCCGGATCCAGCTCAACGCATGCCGACCCATATATTTCAGAAACTGAATGAGAAGCTATTAGCTGAGAAAGAGGAAATTAAACAGGCGTTGTGTAAAGCCTACGAATCTATACCAAAGCCGATCGATTACAAAGAGAAAGTATTGAAATTCACAGATGCACTGGAAGCATTAAAAAATACAGAAATATCAGCCAGCACTAAGAACCAGTATCTAAAAGATATACTGGAACGAATCGATTATGAGCGTGAGCCAATCGTAAGGATTAGCAAGCAGAATGCAGAACAATATTCGACGACCGCGTCCAAAGGATTGAAATATCACATGGAGCCTTATAAAATTACTATCAAGATAAAGCCTTGATTTATAAGGCTTTGTCCGTTTCGGTATCATGTATGTCCCGATTCATAAGGTTATACTTGATGCCGAAATAAAAGAAAAGGCTCCGTTTCCAGAGCCGATTCTTCGATTACTCTTCAGAAAGCGCTTTGATAGCTTCAATCTTGTCGCTAGAGAACATGTTAGACTTAACAACTTGGATTACGGCTTTGTAGTAAGCAGCGTCTGCGTCCTTCTCGACCAGCTTGATCATCGCCTTCTTATCAGACGAGAACATGTTACTGCGCATAATGAGATTCACGACATCGCCATAGTCAGCTTTGCCGATGAAACATTTCGCAGCAGTCAGGTCCACGTCCTTAGCATAGGCCATGATTGTTAAGCCGTAGAAGACTACGCTCATACCAACCTTACCAACTTTGTTAATTGTTTCTCTAGGAATTTTGATTTTCATCATTTTAATTGCCTCCTTTTTAGTTTTCCATAATAGGAGGTGTCTATATCGCGAAAAAATAAGAGCCCCTGTCGTTGTGACGGAGGCTCTTAATCTTTTAATGCTCGTTATGGTACAGCGTAATCTTCGTCTCAGCTTCAGTCATACGATCCTTCAGCTTGTCGATCTCCTTACTCTGCTCATCGATACGGCGATTCTGGGTAGCATTGTCAGTCTTCAGGGAGCTAATGCAGTCCCTTAATTCCTGAATTACAACTTTCAAGTCATTGATCGGTTGCGTCAGCTTTTGAATAACAGCGACGAACGCGCCCAGCGTGATAATGGCCGTAACGAGGTATCCTAAGAACTGCGTTTCCTCCATTTTGACCACCTACTTCCCAGATTTAACCGATAGCGAATACGGGACGAACGCCGAGGTTCCAGTCTGCATTGGGTGCAATCGCGCGGCCGTCGGAATTAATGCCAGCGAACTTGGATGCGTTAACCACGTCTCGTGTCCAGATAGATCCGGTGTTGGCGTTCATAATAAAGTACGGGCGTGCTTTGAACAATGCCAACTGGACCGTATCGATAGTGTCGTAGCATGCTACCGCGTCGGACTGCATAGAAGCCCCGAGCAGCCTATGCCCGTGCAGCATACACTCATTAGGCAGATCGACGGTGGAATCGCACCACGCACCTGCGCTGGGTACACCACCGGAAACTGCATTGGCAAAGTGCTCTCTATGAGAAAGCACGCTGTCTCCGAACGCAGAGGTTACAGCAGCCTTAGCCTCGGCTAGGTTGGTAGTATACATCTCAGAACCGATGTATGCACCGGTCGTAGTTGCGGTGCTATTCATCTTCGTCATGTACAGTCGAGTGTCGGGCATAATGACGAGGTGGTGCTTAGTAAAGCGGGCATCGCCTTTTTCATACCAGTAGTCGAAGTCGGCGATTCGCCAGTTGACGCCATTGATAACCCAATAGTCGCCCAGCCACAGACCTTCGAAAGTGCCTGCCTGAATTGCAGCCAGCTGCTCAGTAGTAACTGCGGAGCCGAGATTTTTGCCTCTAAACACCAGGCGGTGATTAGTAGGAGACATCAAATGCAGGGCTGCCATGATAGCGTCCGCAATCTTGATAGTTTTAGTACCGTTATTGCCGTCCACCAGCATGATGTTGTCATCAGTGAACTGATCAATTACGGGATAATCTGTAATTTTCATATTCTAACTCCTTTCAACTTTTATCCAACGCTATTTCGAGCAATTCTGCGGTCATAGTCATGCCGGCATGACTCATCGTTATAGCCAGATAATACTTACCGGACTTATCAGACAGATCCACAAAAACCTCTGAATTTGCAGTCAGCGCAGAGCTAACAACATTTCCGCTTGTCGCTGCTGCCGCGCTGTTGTTGACACTACTGAATCCAACAGAAATCTGAGAACTCTCGACCGCTCCTGTTTTAATACGCATTGTATTAAACTCTGAAATATCAATAGCGTACTCGGAACACAATGCAACATAGCCACCATTATTAGACGTTCTTTGGACATAAATACCGCCCCCTACGAGAGAAGACACCTGAATATTTACGCCATTTTCGCCATAGCTAGTCATGTCGCCCAGTTCCGTGGCGAAGCCGCCAGCAGAAAGCAGATAAGTAACCCACTCGATCCACCGACCGCCCTGATAGATTTCAGCATCAAGGGACTCCCACACGCCGCCGATAAACTGTTTTGCAGACTGCGGACATATAACAATGCCGTTCTTTTTCAGGACATTAAATGCGGAGCTGCCAGTAGTGCTAATGGAGATCCACAGTGCGCCTTCTTCTGCATGATCGGGCTCAAGTGCGGTGAAGATATAGCTTGTGATCTTTGCATCCGTATTAGCCCAAATGGTATTCTCTTTGGGATCGGCGGGCTTGGGATTGCCGACGACTTTAAAGTTTAAGCCAGCTCCTCCGCCACCGTTGCCATACAAAAATACAGTACCCATTATCTGATCACCTCAATCTGTACGGTAAGAGATACCTCGGGCTTACCCTCGAGGCAGGTGAATACAATAGAACCAGATTCGGTTTTGCCACTGCAAACCATGCCCCACGCTTCTCTCTGGGCGAGGGCGGTATCAATATCATCAGACAGAACGCAAGTCACGTGCGGTGTGTCAGAAGCTGATACATTAGGAGCTGTGACTCTCTGAGTAAACGGTGCCTCTTCACCGGTCCAGCCGCTCGCGGAGAGACTGGCCATAAATGCAAAACGATCGCCGCTGCCGCTAGGTCCGGAGCTACTACCGATAGACAACACAACCTTACCCTGAATCGGAGTGCCGTCGCTACCGAGAATCACCTCAACTTCAGAGTCCTCGATGGTATCATACACGGCACCTTCTCGAGCAAGGTCGTCGAACTTACCCTGAAGAGCAGCCACCTGAGCAGCAAGAGTTGTAGCAACGTCGTCTTCCAGGAGAGCCTGCACATCGGCGAACCAAATATCAAACTCGGACTTCATCCCCGCCATCAGTTCAGACGCATCGGAATCGGTCTGGGACACTTTCTCAGAGTACCACTTGTTCCACTGAGCGTTCCACTGGGCAACGATATTGTCAATGTTCTGTACCTGGAGAATGCCGGTAATATAGGGGCAGCTACTGGTGCCGACCATATTGGTAATGTCGGCCTGATCGATCTCAGTAGAGCCAGCCTTACGGTAAATATAAGCCAGGGGGTACTGATGCTTGTTTGCGGTGTTAGCCATAGCAGGACGCTGCGGATTGCTAGAAGGAGTACCCTTAACGACTTTGATGTCGCCCATTCGGACCGACTCGCTATGGTCAACTTCGATGACGACAGCATCGATTCGATCAAGGACCACTTCGGAGCCTTCGAGGGTCTTAGGCAGTAGCGCATCATTGTAGACCCAGGCGCTGTTAAACCAGGCTTTACCCTTGCCGATGTTTATGGTCACGCCTGTGTCGACGCTAACTGCGAACGCGACACCAATGTTTGCGAATACGCCGTCATTTATGATTCCGTCAAATATCGCAGACAGCTGCTGCGCATTATAGCGTCTATCATGATTGAGTGAATTAAAAAAGCCGCTTGTTACACTCATCTCATTTTATTCTCCTTTCTCAGTTATTGTAGAGAATGTAGGATACACAGACGTACCCTGTTCATTTTCAGACGTAGTCATTTCAAGAATACGAGCCTTACTTTCATGCCCATATTCGTTTGCGATATGAACCACGTCGCCTTCGAAAAAGTCTTCTCGATATCGGAACATCATCGTGGATTCGATTTCGCCCTCGAAGGAAGTGACATCGATATTTTCAGCCAACTTCTCTTCGCCGCGCTGTTTCAATAGAGCAGTATACTCTTCGTCTGTGAGGACTCTATCGTCTTCGGTTTTAGAAGAAACGTCACGAGCATCTGTGAACAACTCTCTTCGTTCGAGACCTACTCCACTACCAGTCGTGGTGTATCTTCTATCCGGACCTTCGCCCTCGCCACCGACAAGGGTGACGTTCTTCATAGCAGACTTCGATTCCAGATAGTTACTATTCACAATGTTCTCGAAATTCGGTGAGAACACAACGTACGGGTTCTTGGTTTGCTCGTAGGAGCGGTCCGTACCAGCGTATAGCTTAAATACGAACTGCTTATTGTCGTTAAGAGTAACCTTAAAGCCGATATCGTGTTCCTTGCACAACTTAGCGATTACGTCATACAATTCATCGCCAGTGAACTGGGCATCAATCGTGAGTTCGGTAATACGTTGGTCGGGCGACGCCTCGAACACAAAGTTGTCGATACGTCTATCCTGGTCAGCAGGATGAATCACGTTCTCGTTCAGAAGCGTTTCAATTCCATTTTGAAGGTTACCAGTGATAGACCGCTGACCCCACACAATGCGCCGCATGAGTATAGATTCGAGTGAGCGGCCAGTAACGGTTATGTGGTTGCCAAGCTCGACGTCGGTCTTGATCAGCAACTTCTCAACAATCATCACGTGTTCGGAGTCTCGATTCATCAGGTAGTAGTCCTGCTTGAACATTGCCAGCGCATCTTGAGTAACCGGAGTATAGATTTCGAAGTCACCGTACTCACGATAACGGTCGGTCCAGATCGCAGACTCATAGTCATCGACGATTGCAACGGCATCTAGGGAGGTATTAAGTAATGTCAATTCCATTGCTTATACCCCCTCGTAGATTACCTGATGATTGATTTTAAACTGGAGATTGCCGGCTCCGGATTCGGCGGTGTACGCAAAGACATTGTCGCCTTTTGCGAGACTGAACCAGTCAGGATTGCGATCTAGACAATTCAGAATATTAGTGGTCTTACCGGATCGAAGTAGCGTAATGGACTTGCGCTTCTTAACAGTGCAAATGGTAATCTCGTCACCAGCATCGAGGGGGGCGCCGGTAAACGCTTCGAGCTTATCGGTATCGAGTCGCATAATTTCTCGAGTACCGGTATTGTAGATTGTGATGTTTGTAGCCGGGCCGATTGCGTTTATGGTGATAGTGACACCGATTTCGGCATCGCCATCATATGTAACGACTTGCTCAACCATATTTCTGGTAATGCTCATCTCCATCAGATTCTCCACAAGAGACTCATTGCTAAAGGGGAACTCGAATGCGGATTCATTACCACTAAACACGACCTCGCTATGGTCGCCCTCTACGGAATAGAAATAAGGATTCGGACAGATAATCGATATGTCAGAACCCTGGGATTTGCTGAAAATATTGGGCTCGTTTGAGTCCACGTATCCTTCGATCTCGGCGGTTCGAGTATCGGTTTCGATAAGCAATTTCACCTTCTTTTTGATAGGGAAATACTTATACGATCTGTGTCGGGCTTCTTCAATGGAATCTTTCCACATGAATATAAGCGCGAGTACAATATTACGGGAAGGGAGTCTGGCAGAATTGAACAGGCCACCATCATCAGTGGAGACTTCGGTGGTGTTAATATTTGCTTTACCAGGTCCCAAACCAGTAATACTGGCAACTATGAAGCCCGATTTCTCGGGCCTCGCTAGTTCCATTTTGATACTTTCGCCAAGATAGTTGGTCGCGGTGATCGATCTGATCATGCTTTTACCATCCTTTCAAACGCCGAGAACTGATTGCTCGTCTGTCGATAGATCTCGTTTCTCGACAGTGCTTTAGGCGAATTATTAATCTGAGTGAACTGGAATGTGCTTCCAGCTTTAACCGTACTAGCCTCAGTCTGAGCATCACTGTGAGTGTTGCGATTCAGGCTGGCGCTAACGGACATGGCCTGCTGACTACTGAAGATAGCCTGCAGTCGACCGGTACCGGCTTCTACATTAGACAGGTCGAGGATCGGTCTAATAGTGGGCTGTGTATCAAGCTCGCCGTTAATTGCGTCTGCAATTCTGGAGATTGCGCCCCGAACAGTATCGATAGCAGACGAGGCCATATTGGTAGCTGCTGAAGTAGATTTGCGAGTATCACCCTGGATACCGAGTGCGAAACCTTGAGCAACGAACGCACCAATCTTGTAGAATTCCTTAGACGGAGAGTTCTCGTCGAGCTCTTTCTCAGCAGCTTCTTTGGCCTTCTTAGCCATCGCTTTCGCTGCAGCTTCAGCCCGCCACGTATCTGCAGTTATACCAGCAGCGAATCCCTGAGCAAGATACTTACCGACATCATAGAAGTTGGTATAGTAATTTCGAACCTTGCTGAGTCCGCCTGCGGTAATTGTGGAGAACGCACTGGACACGCCGGGGTCCTTAGATCTGATACCAGCTATGAACTTAATCATTAGCATCTGTCCGGTAGAATTGAACTCAACGGATTTAGCCCGGATTCTGGTCAGAGTGGTGTCGATGATTGTAGTAATGGCATTGGCTGCGGTTACGCTAGTCGACGTCATGCCAATGGACAGATTCGTTACCAGGGCACGTCCAGCCGTTAGGAATGCGGAAGATCTGCTAGTGATTCTAGTGAGAGCTCCGCTAACAATATTGGCAGTGGCAGAAGATACCGCTGCACCGTTCGACCTGATGCCGGCTACCAAATTGGTCATAATCAGTTTGCCAGCTGCGTTAAACTGTGCGACTCTATTCGTAATACCCTTTACAGAAGCATTAATAAAGTTCGTAACCGCAGTCGACGCTTGGGCGTGGGAAGCTGCGAACGTATTCACAAATCCGCTTATTCCAGCTTGAGCAAGTGTCTGCAGACCAGTGACGAACGCGCTAGTTCCGCTAATGTCGAGACCGGCCATACCCTTAATCATATTAACCAGACGGTTTGCCTGGGTTATCGAGCTGGACAGGCTGGACATATCTGCTCCGGAAAGACTTGCGCAATATGCACCGATGCTCTTACCGAAAGCTTCAATCTCGGCGCCGAACTCAGTGGGAGTGGACTTTCCGTCGAATACATGATAAGACGGAAGATTATTCGCGAGCTGCGCCAAGGATTTAGAGGCCGTTACGGAGGTGTTGATGGCATCGATGTCAATTGCGTTCTCGCCAGAGATGGTCTTGGAGTACTTACTAATACTCTTGCCGAACAGCTCGAGCTGGGAGCCGAATGTGGACAAGCTCTTGCCACCGAACCATTCCTGCCACTTACCACCAGTAGAGGGTAGATTGGAAGAAACATTAGCGAGTCCCTTCGCCGCATCTGCAGACTTGGCGATAGCTTTGGAATCGATGCCGCCGTCAGCAGTTATGTTTCGAGAATATGTAGCCAAATATCGACCGAACAGTGCGAGCTGACTACCAAACGTTGCCAGATTCTTACCGCCAAACCATTCCTGCCACTTACCACCGGTAGAAGGCAGATTGGAGGCGATGTCAGCCAGGCCTTTAGCAGCTTCGGCAGAATCAGTAATTGCATCCTTATCGATACCGCCATTTTCGGTAATCGACTTGGAGTAGTTAGACAGACAGGTTCCGAATGCAACCAGCTGGCCACCAAACGTTTTCAGATTCTTACCGCCAAACCATTCCTGCCACTTACCGCCAGTGGACGGCAAGTTCTTGGCGAGTTTAGCCAATGCGTTAGCAGCATTCGCAGAGCTCTCAACCACGCTGGTGTCGACTCCGGACATGGATTCCGCGTATTCTCTCATGTACGGGCCGAATGTAGCAATTTCCTTACCAAAGTCAACCAGGGACGTTCCACCGGTAAACCAAGAGGTAAGTCCGCTCAGGACGTCGGCTGCGGTGAGAATGAGAATTGTCTCGGCGAGCGTTTTCGCACCTTCTGCTGCAGCAGGATCCATGGCAGAAATACCGTCGATGAAGGGCTGCAGTTCGTCCATGAAAGCAGACATGTTTCTACCGATTGCAGGCAGACCAGAGCTCATGCTTCCAAGGGCGCCGCCGACTATGCCGCCGACGAATGCGCCAATACCGGTACCAATCTTTTCGAGCATCACGATGCCGGTGTCGAGGAACCTTTCCATTCCAGGATAGTGCTCAGCAAGGGCACCGATAGCAATCATGAGGGCACCGATCGATACGATTAGTGCTGCCAATACGCCAATACCGGCAAGAGCGGGTATTGCTACAGTTCCAACACCGCCGAGAATAACGCACACGGCAGACATCGACAGGAGGAGTATAGACAGGGCGGTCGCAATTTCAAGCGCATTTTTGGGTTCACATTTTGCCAAGGCACCAATTATCTGCGCAAGTAGAGCCACGATACCAGTCAGCGCGAGCAATGCTACACTGGATTTACCGATAGCCGCCATGGTCATGACGGGGTTCATACTGATGATCGTGAGTACGCCAGCCATTGTCAGCAGCAGTACGGATAGCGACGCCGCAATGGTCATCACTCCACTGGGGTTACAAGACGCAAGCTTACCAATAATCTGAGCAAGAAGCGCAGTTACTCCAGTAAGTGCTGCCAGGGAAAGAGCAGTTTTGCCTATCTCTTTAACCGTCATTACTTTGTTTCTACCGATAGCAGTAAGCACACCCGTGAACGTGCCCATAAGTAGCGACAGGGAACCGGCTGCAGACATTGCAGAAATCGGATCGAGCTTCGACAAACCGACGATAATCAGAGCCATCAAACCGATGATGACCGTCAGCTCGATGAGCAAGGCGGTAGTTCCCTTCGGTATCTCATATTTGGTTGCATATATCAATCCGCCAAATAGAATTCCCAGAACTGCAATGGCGCTGACTGCTTTAGCGAGATCGACGGCAGGTATGTCCTTGAGCATGTGAATTACACCGGCCAGAATGACCATAGCGCCGGAAAGCGCAAGCATCATCACACCGGCTTTAATAGCGTCCTTACCCGCGAAATACGATAAGCCAACGATGGCTCCAAATACGAGCAGCAACTGAGATATTGCATCGGTCGCTTTCGATACCGTGCTACTGTCAAGCTTACCCATCTCTTTCATTGCCTGTATGATGAGAAGCATCGATGCAGAAATCATAAGTATGCCGGCGCCAGCCTTCGCAGCGTTCTTTCCTGCGAATTTACTAGCTATCATAAGCGCTGCAAACGATCCAAATACAACGACGAGTGCGTCGATATTATTGGTCAGTTTTCCAGCGTCGAGTTCGCCGATGTCCTCAATTATGCTAACTAACATTTTAAGACCAATCGCAATAGCAATTATTCCGAATGCGGAGCCGATATTTATGGAACCACACGCTTTTGCGATCAGTCCGAGAGACAATATAATCCCGAGCATCAGGCCCATAGACTTGTCGATATTGTTAAACTCCGCAGAGTCGAGTTCGATCAATGCGTCAACCATGACTTTAAGAGCACCAGCCAACGCCAGGAACGTAAGCGATCCGGACGACAATTTTGGTACAAACTTACCAAGAACACCGACAACAATGGCCAGCGTTACAGCCATGGCGCCAAGCATAATCATGCTCTGTTTAGCTTTCTCGACGTCGAGATCGTTCATGGTCTTGAGGGCAATTGCGATCAAGAGCAGGGAGCCGGAAAGCATGACGATCGCTGTTGAAGACTTACCGAAATCACCAAACTTCTCGATAAGTGCGACCGCTCCTGCTAATGCAGCAAGTACACCCATCAACGCGGACAGTGCGCCAACTACGGACCACAGTCGTTCGGGTTTCACCAGTGTCAAGAGTGCGACCGACGCCGCCAGAATACCGACCGCAAATGCAAGATTCAATACGCCCTGGGAAACATCCTTGAATGCGCGGGCTTTTGACAGCCGAGTTATGGCGTCTCCGATTGTTTCGACCAGCTCGAGCGGGCTCGACAATAGTTCAAGTGCATTACCAATCTTGCCGACTGCTTTAATGAGCATTACGCCCATTCCGATTGCAATCGCGGCGGGTAGCTTATCCTTGATGAACTTCGCAAGCGCAGCAGCTTTTTCTTTCACCCATACGAGCTTATCACCAGCTGTCTGCAAAGCAGTTTCAATGCTACTTCTAGCATTAGTGAAAGCGGTTACAAATTTTTCGTACAGTGCGTCAACGTCGAAGAAATAGTTGATGACATTTTCTTTGAAATTGATGAGTAGCGTCTCGAGGTCGTCGAGCGTTACGGAATCCATGGACTTGACAGTCTCTATAAATTCTTTTATCCGTTCGAGTCCGCCGGACAAATATTCGCGTACGCTGGCTATGGTGTTATTGAACTCGGTTTCAACGGTACGCAGCGCAGACTGAACAGCGGGCATTTCGAGGATTGCGTTAATCAGCTCTCGGATAGCGGTGATAGCGAATCCGATTGCTTTTGCAGTGTATTCGATAGACTTCGCAAATACACTATTACCCTCGAACCAGTCTCGAAACGCGACTAGAGCATCGCCAACCATAGCAACGAGCTCCAGAATATCGACATTGACCATGCCGAGCGCACTGGAAACGGCTTTGAGACCCATTTTGACCAATCCGCCGGTAATAGATGCGAATACATCGAGCACTGCTACAATACCGTCAAATATTCTCGCAAGCTGTTTACCGCGTTTCGTAAATTCGCCAGTCGCATCATCGATGGTCCGAAGACCGGCAGCGAAATCACTAAAGGACTTGATCGCCTTATAGAGGCCAGTCGATGTTATGATGGGTTCGAACGCCTTCTTCCAAGAAGAGCCGAATATTTTAAATACATCGACAACGCCCTTGACGGTATCCATGAGACCCTTAATGAGCATCTCTCGACCACCAAGTTCTGTCATGCTATCGGAAAGGTCGTCGATGGACAGATTCGCCAGCTTGGACTTATCACCAATTTCCTCGATGGTGACGCCAGCCTTCTTAAGGGCTTCCAGTGTCTCTTCGCCAACAACGCCGTTAGCTACCAGACCAACAGATTCCTGGAACTTCTTGATTGCTGCGGTTGTTTCAGAACCGATAATTCCGTCAACGCCGAATTTGTCAAGAGAGTATCCGAGGTCAACGAGCGCCTGCTGAAGTACTTTTACCTCTTCGCCAGTGCTGCCGAATCTAAGCGTCTTCTTGATTTTTTCTACATCAACGGAGAGCTTGTTAGAAGTCTTAGTACCTACTTCGCGGATCTTAGTAAGAGCCTCTTTCAGGTACTTGGAATCAATAGCACCGGCTTTGAATGCGTTACCCAACGAACCATACTGCTTCACAAGATCATCGACATTGACGCCGTTTGCTTCAGCGCATTCTCGAATCTTGTCAGTAAAGTCCTCGGTTTCTACACCGGCATCGTTTATTCGTTTAGTGAGCTTCTCCCAGTTTGAGTTGAGGGCGTCGCCAAGGAGATTATTTCTCGCATCGGAGAAACTATTGATAATTCCTCCGAACAAATCGGACAACTGAGTCAGAAACTCTTTAGCTTCTTCGAAGTCACCGACGATGAGTTCCCAAGTCTGGGCCCAACCGGACTGCGCGGATTCCTTCAAAGTATCCCACAGCTGAGTAAAGGTCTTAACCTTGGTAGCAGCATCTTCCATGCTCTGAGCTTCTTTAACCAGAGCGGCAGTCTGCTCAGCGCTGTAGCCCATAGAGGCTGCGTACTCTTTTGCGCCCTCAACGGTAAACTTCCTAAGAGTATTGTTAAGAACATCGGCAGTGATCCAGCCGTGTTTAAGAGATTCTCGGAAAGAGCCCTCTTTCTCGATCATCTCATCGACCGCAATACCGTGCTCTCGAGCAGTCTCTTTCAATGCCAACTGGAACTTTTCGCCACCCATACCGGCGTTAACGACAGAGTTCCAGTCCATCAGCTTAACCGTACCGGCTGCAAGAGCCTGAGAAAGCTGGTACATCGCAGTAGATGCCTGCTGAGAAGTAGAGCCGGACGCTGCTGCAAGGTTCGCGATACCCTGAATTGCAGACGCTGCTTCCTCAAGTCCAACACCGGCCGCCGTGAACGTACCGATGTTTCGAGTCATCTCTGCGAAATTATAAATAGTCTTGTCAGCGTACAGGTTAAGCTCGTTCAAGACTCTCGTGACATCGGCCATCGTAGTGCCCTTACTTGCCGTATTGGACATGATGGTCTGAACCGCGTTGATCTTGGTTTCGTATTCGGAGAAACCAGTCGTAATCGGGTCAATCGTGAGCGCCTTAACGATGCGTTTGCCTGCATTTACTGCGGAGTTCGTGATGTTGGCGAGGGCCGTTACAGCCATTACCTCAAATGCAGAGAAACCGCTTCGTGCATTCTCGACGCCTTTGTTGATCGGCGACAGGTCGACTTTCTTAGCAGAAGCCGATATGTTCTCGAACCCCTTAGCGGCGCTATCCATTTTGAGACTCTTCTTTAACTTATCAAGAGTCGACATGGTGGTTTTGACGTTCTGTTCGAAGTGTCGGTTATCGAATTGCATCGATACGACTCTTTCGTCAACCGTCTTGCTCATAGCCTAGTAACCTCCCTCCATGCATCATCCGCTAGTTTATCAAATATGGGCTGGATAGCGGGATTGATGTAATCTCTACCCTGTACCCAGCCGCCAGTTCCAGTGCCGTGTCCGTACTGTAATATGATAGCAATAGGGACACCGTTGTTAACATTCGCATTTCCGAATGTAAGGCTGGTCTTACCACTTTCTCTCTCAATCGTGTAGTACCAAGAAGCAGCGGTTATACCAGAGTCGACAGGTGTTGCAGACGCAAGGGCGGCCACTCCCGCTCGACCATATTTGTCAAGGACTTTGAGATAACGGTCAGCTCTCGCGTTCCTTAGAAACTTGGTAGTTTTAGTGAAATCGCCCTTGTGTCTGAGTGTGATCATACGTATACTCCTTTATGCGATATCCATATGAACATGCTTACTGTCAATCTTGTAAGCATAGCGAATTTCAGGATGCTTCTGGACCTCTGCAAGAATCTGGTCAGCAGTCTTGCCCTTGATGCTGAAATCCATAGCTTTGCCGCTCAGATGACGGCTATTGGAAACGCCACCGACGTTCGCATTGTGTCGGGTGCATCGTACGCCGCTAGTAACAGTAGCTGCGCCGCCGAGATTCTTTCGAATAATATCGGCAACTCGAATAAGCTTCTCCTGTGGTTCAGTAGCGAATCCCTTACAGTACTTGCCGCCGCATTTGCACTTAAACTCATCTCTGGTGAAGTACTTGATATCAGTCCACCAATTGAGACTGGTACTCTTACTTTCGACTTTCTTGAAGCCAGTTCCAGCAGCAATGTGCTCGAGAATCTTCTTCTTAGTCGCATTACCAAAGACTCCATCTTCGGCGAGTCCGTTATCATGCTGGAAATCCTTGGTGGCCGCTTTAGAGTCGGCGCCCCAGATTCCATCAACATCTTCCGTGTAATAGCCAAGGTATCGCAACAGGCATTGCTTTTGATCGTTCGTCATACAGCATCCTCCTAAATATATTTAGTTAGTTGTCAGTGTCGTCGACCGCGTCCTTGAACTGGGTAATAGTCTGGATGACCTTATCGTAGCCAATCATTGCGCAGAGCCAGCTCATGAACACAAACGTGATGATACTAACCGCGATCTGAGCGGTGAATGTGGCGCCGGTAGCAACCACATAACAAACGCCAATTACAGTGGACAGCACCAGAGACACGGTACCAGCCAGAGTATTGGCGTGATAGGGCTTGTTGTGCTCAGTCAGGATCTTCTTGACCGCTTCAGTAACCAGGCCGATCAGGGCAGAAACAACCACCAGACCAGTCATAAAAAACTGCATGTTACTCATTCGTTCCATCCTCCATTTGTTCTAATTCTCGGTTCAGACGCTCTTCCCGTTTCTCAAAGAACGTCTCGAAAAGCGCTTTTAGGAAATATCCGAGCATTACACCGATAATGGTATCGGCGATCGTGCTGGAAAGGGTTTCTGCGATCTGCTCTTTGCCCATAAATGCAAGAATATAAGACATCTGCAAATCGATCAGGGCGATAGTTAAAATCGCAAAAACCGCTTTCTTAGTGAAAGTAGTGAGCTTCGAATTATATCGTTTCTGCTGTTCGTCAGTCATCGTCTCACCCCTTCGTATTGAGTTTCTTAAGGCGTTCCGCATTCAGCGCAGCGTTTCGAGCATTTACATCCTGCGGCTTCATTTTCTTCTGAGGTCTGTTCTTGATTTCACACACGCGAACCAATGTAAGCAGCTTATTCAGGTGCCACTTCTGGCATTCGAATGGGATTTGAAACGCAATCATCCAGTAGTATATCAGCTCAGCCGTAATCCGCTCGCTGCTGCTTTTAGAAGCGGCTTCGTTGTGAAACGTCGTAGCGGTCATAGGTGCGTCAATATACTTCTGGATTTTTTCAATTGCGCCTCTCGTTTGGACGAGTCGTTCATAGACATCATCCTTGACATTCTGTGTGATTGTCATGAACTTTATATAGTCCAAGATCTCCTCGTCCGTCTTATTGGATGTACCAAGGAACGGTTTACAATACTTGGACTCCCATTTTGAAAGAGAAACCAGGGAATGCTCGAATTGTAAGGTCAGCGCTTTCTTGAATGTTACGAATACTTCCTTCTTTTCGTCCCAATGCTCGAGCGCCGGTAATGTAAGTTCAAGCATACCGATCCTCCTAGTATTTTCTTGGTTATTACTTAGTCGCCTTGTCTGCAGCAGGGACAATCGCATTGACGAACTTCGCAGCGGCGTCCGCATCGGTAGACAGCTCCATAAACAGAATGGAGTATGCCTCAGTCTGGGCAAACGCATCGGAGAGCTCCTTGGACTTGACGAAGCGCTTACCATCGGCACTCTTTTCACCGTAAGCCTTCAGGATCAGTTCCTTGAACACTTTAACGATTGCGGGTGCATCCTGGGCAGCGACGATGCGGCTGATCATTTCGGACAGGCCGCCGGTAGTACTCAGCTCCATTTCCATGATCTCGGCGCGGGACAGGTTGAAATAAAAGTCCTCGGTTCTCTCGACCTCGTTGTAGTCGACGTAAGTGATGGTTTTCTTAAGCATAGTTTTTCTCCTTTCAAAATTAAAAAAGGGATCCCGCGGTTAAACGGGACCCCCATAAATATGTTGCAGTATACTGCTTACTTCAGCATCTGAGCGATTTCGTCGGGCAGAGGCAGGTAAGCTTCTGCTTCGGCGGTACCGTACAGGGCATCTTCCAGAGCCTTCAGCTTAGCAGTATCGACCTTAGTGGAGTCGATTTCCAGGTAAGCGGTGGGCTTCATGCCGGTAACATTGACGGGAGTGGTCGCGATTTCCCAAGACATGTTCATAGCCTCAGGGCTATCGTTGATGGTGCCGTAAGAAGTCTCGGAAGGAGATGCCTGGCAGCCATAAACCAGGTGCAGCTTGTAGCCGTGCTCGGTACCGTCGACGTCGTTGCCGATAGTGGTACGGACGCACAGACCGAAGATAGCACGGTCCTGCTGACCTGCGTACACACCGGGAGCGATTTCCTTGTTACCCAGGCAGGCGTTGAACTCCTCGGGATAGGTATACGCCTCGATGGTTGCGCCGAATTCCTCAGCAGACATCAGGTTGATGTACTTGGAGTCATCGGCCCACAGAGCAGTGGGTTCAGCACCAGAAGGGTTCTTGTTGAATGCGGTCAGGCCGTTCCAAGCCACACCACCAGAGTAGGCGTTGTCCTGCATGGGGTACATAACACCCATTCGTACGCCGGCTTCATACAGCTTCTTACCAGTTTCGTTCCATACGATTCTAGACATAATGGTAGTCCTCCTTAATAATATAGTTTGAATGCGTCATGATTGAGACCATCGGCAGTATAATGTCGTTCGTGCTTACATCGAGGAAGTCTCGACACTTTCATCACGATCTCACTATCGGGGTCAGAATCGATGACTATTACTTCGTACTCCAGCGACTGCTTATACACTTCATCATCGGCGTGTGCGTTGTCAATGTTATAGCGCGAATAAACAATCGCTGGGTACTGCATCTTAACTGACGCAGGGGGCTGAAAATATACGTTTTGACTTCCGAGGAGTTTCTCCAACATAGTCTGCAGTTTAAGCCTGCTGTGCATTGTACTCGCCTCCCAACGTCAGAATAAGCCGCGGACGTAAAACTTCGGCTCTTGTGACCTCCCATTTTTCGCCCATGAAAGTTGCGTACCGTATGGCCTGTACATGTTCAAACGCATACGGATTCGCAACGATGCTGATCCGGTTCACGATAGTAATCTTATCGTGGACTTGATCAGTTGGCTGGTGCTGGAAAGAATTCTGGAGCTGATCTCCTTTGTAGGATTTCTCCGTAATTACGTCTTCCCAAACACCAGGTTTGGTCTCGGTTTGGGTAGCGAAACCAATTTTTCCAGACCATTTAGCCATTTTGAATTTTCTCCCTTACGGTAGATTACTCGGTGACTTCCATCTCCAGAACGATAGCGGAGTAAGGCTTGACCAGAGCGCCGGACAGACGAGCTTCGATCAGGTACTTCTCCTGGTTGAAGTCGATGTCGAACTGGCTGAAGTGAGTGATCTCGCCGCCCTTGGTTGCGCCCAGATGGTAGTCGTCCAGGTTGACAAAGATACCCAGCAGCTTGTACTTCTTGCCGTCCTTGGCAGTACGGACCTTGTTGGCGAACTGCTCAGCAGTGTGGATTGCACTTGCATTCAGAGCGGACTGCAGCTCAGCCTTGGTGCCGTAGATGCGGCGGCCGTTCATATCACGAGCCAGCAGCATGACGTTCAGCAGGTGAGGATCGCAGAAGAATGCCAGGTTACCGCTGCCCTTGTACATCTCACGAGCGTACAGGGAGTTCTGCACGACAGCTTCAGCGTAGACGAAGTTGTCGCCGAAGTTGGCAGCAGTGTTAGTGCCCTGCAGCTCAGCCTTCATAGCAGCCAGGTCAACATTCTGGTGAATGGTGTAGATGTCATCGTCGGTCCAGATAGGACGGATGTGCTCCTCGGAGATCTTTGCAGCGTCGCCATCTTCCAGGCCGTCGCCGATCATGGCAGCCAGAGCGATCTTCTCCTCCAGAGCGCGGCGCATGATACCACGCAGGTAAGAAACCACATCGAACTCGGTGATATCCAGGATATCATCGCGATGCATCTCGTCCTTGACAAACACAGTCTGGGGATCAGTGGTACGGGACAGCAGCTTGATGTTGCCCATCTTGGTCTTCTGAGTACCCTTCTTGTAGCCCTTTGCAGTGACCTCGGCAGCGCGAGCATCAGCAGCGCGGGTACGGATACGGGAAACAGGGCTCTTATGGACGCCCTTCATGACTGCGCCAACCCAGCCGTAGTCACGCTCCAGCAGTTCGGGAGCACCGGGCTTGACATCCTTGTACTCAGGGAACAGGGACTCAACAGCGTCAGCGCCCTTGTCGTCAACAAAGCCGTGTGCCAGATCTTCGTTGGACTCCATGAATTCCTGGATTGCGTGCTGCAGAGTGCCGACTCTACGAGTCTTGGCCAGGTCCAGAATAGCGCCCTGGTCGGCGTGGGTCAGGACTGCGCCCTGCATAGTTTCGTTTTCGTTTTCGAATGCATTGTGCTTCATTTCATTATCCTCCTTGTTATCGTTGTCTTCGTCAGGTTCGCCGGACTCCAGAGCCGCAGCGACCGATGCATAAAAGACAGCCTGCTGTTCTTCATTCATGCTGTCGATTACGTCCTGTACAGTCTTTTCCTTGTTTTCTTCCACTTTGGGTTCCTCCTTGGCACCTTCGCCGTTTTCAGCACCCTGGTCATCGTCGCTAGCATGTGCCAGGACATCCAGAGGGATGTTGTCATTGGCGTAAATGATTGCCTCTTCGTCAGAGCTATCGTCGTGCTTGATCACGGAGTCGATGTATGCGCCGGGATTTGCACCGGCGATAACCAGGCTCAGCTCACGAATATCGCCATGGAAGACTTCGATCGGGTCGCCGACCTTCTGACGAAGTCTGTTGGCGTAAATAGACAGCGCTTCGATATCGCCGTGATCGACTGCTTCCTTAGCGGTCTTACCAGAGGCGCTATTGTTGAACTTACAGTAGGCATACACGCCTTCGGAACGATTCTCCAGAATAGCGTGACCCAGCACATGTTCAACGTCGTTGTGCTGATGACCCCACATCAGGGGTACCTTCTTGCCATCCATATGCTTGAAAGCATCGGGCATGATGACTCGGTTATCAGAGCACTTCAGACCGTGTCTAGTAGCCCATCCACCAAAGTCAAAGTCGTTAATGTTCACCATTTTGACTGTTTTCTCCTTCCTTAATAGTTTCAGGAGCCTTTGGTTTAGGCTCGTTATTATCTTCAGGCTGTGTAATGTTGCTGTTTACCAACTTATCAGCCTTAGGATCGTTAGACGGTTTGATACCGATAATCTGACGGATTTCATTAGAAGACAGAATCTCGTTTCTAGTGAACTTATCCGCAATCTCAGCCATGTTGTTAACCAGAACAAGCTTGAACGGATCTCTAAAGAACTCGATAGACTTGTTCTGAGTACGGGCAGTCTTAGTAAGGAACGTCCGTTTCATAGAATCGACAATGGCTGCCAGGATCGGCTCCGTATTACGAGTGTAGTAGTTTAGCATGGTAGCTTCGTCGGCAGTGCCGTCCATTACAGACGGTGTGATGCCAAGCTGACCGTACAGCATGTTAGTCAAGAACTCGATCTGCTTCATCAGATTGTTCTCGACGGGACGGTTCAGCTGAGTTATACGCTCAGTACCGTCAGTGTATGCAATACCGTACTTAGAACCGCTGAGCTGACGTTCGATGTCGGCTCTACGATCCTCAGCCTGCTTTCTTCGAGCTTCTGTCTTAACGACGTAAGGAAGCTGAATAATCAAGTCAAGCTTGCCGGAACCGCTCTGTTCGTCGATTGCGTCCAGCAGTGCAAGTTTTCGAATGAGTCGCTGCATAGTAGAGTTCGGCTCATTGATAACTGCAAAGAAGGGATTCTCGACGATAGCGACAGTTCGCTTAGACATGATGAGGTCTTCTTTTCGACCGGTACGCTCGTTGTAGACTCGAACTTTTACATGGGCAGGATACCATTCGAGAATTTTACCGACACGCATAGACTCGATATCGTAAGAATCTGTGTCGTTAGGGTCTCGAGTTGTGTCTACAGGAACGATTGCGATATTGCCCTCGTCCAGCATAGACATAACGATGTCCTGCTTAAATGCTCGTCCAGTCTGGTCGATGTTGGCAGACAGGTTCAGGCATTCATTCAGACCGCTTTTGATAACGCTCTTGAATCGACCGTTTTCGTCGAGCTGAACATGCTGAATGTTGATCCCAGCCACATCCATAGCCATTCTGTTGAACAGTGCGGTGACAAGGGAGCGTTCTCTGCCACCAGTAAATCGGGGTCTATCAGGTCGAATGCCGTAGCTCGGACCAATGTCTCGGTATCGCATAGTGGGGTCACGATTACCCGTGAATGCATTCCAGGCATGTTTCAGCCTAGATCCAATTGATAACTCCATTTTGAAGTTTCCTCCTTATGGATTAGTCTTCATCCTTGAGGTACTCTTTACCTCTATTAATCAGAGCCTGGTCGATGTTGCTAATTTCTCTCTCGAACTGACTGATCATCGTGTTGTTCTTGATGACTTTTGCTTTGGACTGGTTGATCGTAGCCATTAAGCTTTTGGCTTTCGTTTCCAGATAACTTGCGTCAGCTAAAAGGTCGTCAGTTTTTGAGTCAGACACGAAGACACTATACGCTCTTTTCCGCTTTTTAGCAGCCTTGTTCATCAACTTAGCTGCTTTACTTTGGTTTTTAACGACATTCTCTTCGTACTTCTTTTCGAGCTTAACGCCCTTCTTTTTCAGCTTGTCGATCTTAGCGGTACCCTTCGTGCGGTGCTTCTCAAGCGCCAAAGCGGCCTTTTCGCGCTTAGCGCTATCACCACTTTTCAACAATCTAGTGTTTCTGCGCACACCCCAGCGCATACCTTTGACGCCATAGTGGTACAGCTCGCCATCGGTTGTAATGTAGTATTCAGACATTTGTTCACCTACTTTACTCAAATGCTTCTCGGTTAAGTTTGTAAGCAATAAAGGCGTCCATCATTGCAGCGACTGCGTCGATTTTAGCCTCGTGCCTCTTCTTCAGAAGCTTACGGTTACCATTGGTGTCCTCCATAGTGATACAGTTACCCATGGCGAAAGTCATAAGATTTTCGTCGAACAACAGCATTCTCTCAGAGGCTAGTTTCTTCAACTCGCCAAGGGGGACCGACTCTGTTTTCGCACCCTGGATGACTTTCTCAAGACCGTACGGTCCGTTCTCAGATTCCCATCTCTCGACAAAGGCTTTTGCGTTATAAGGGTCGTAGCCAAAGCAACGAACATCATAACCACATTCTGCGATATGGTTGTCGAGATCCTCGTAAACCTCCATCATGTCGAGCACGGTGCCGGGCATGACGATGAGGCTACCCTCTTTGATGAATTGATCGTACTTGAACCGCATTGCAGACGGTAACTTCATAAGAGTAAGCTCCGTTATGTAGTTGCGGGTCTTGATACCGAACTCGCCACGAGGTAATGGGAACATAAACGTAAATGCGCAGAAGTCGTCGCCTTGGGAAAGGTCGCCGCCCATAGCGCAAGGCATCTGCCAGTAGTCTCTCCTCCTATGAGGGAGGGTCTCTTCATACGTAAAGTAATACGTATAGCCTTCCATTGGGATGCCGAATCGTTTTGCGAGAATATCATTCCTAGACGCAGGGGCTTTCTCAGCTCTTTCAACGTCCAGCTGGTACGTTTCGTAGCTTACAGTCTTACCCAGGTTCGGGTTCGCCTTCAACCACATCTCGGGTTTGCCGACTTCGTCAATGGAATCCAGTTTGTAATACCAAATGGATACATGGGGGTTGACGTAATCGCCCTTTAGAATCTCCATTAATTCCATTTTGATCGTATCGCCGCTGCCGTTACGGACCGTACCCTCAGAACTCGTAGCCACAATCAAGTAGTCCGGATTCTTGGATGCGCCCTGCTCAATAGCGCCAATGGGATCTTCTCGCACGTCGCCGGAGAGCCATTCGTCAACGGTCGCATACTTGCATCTCAGGCCCTGGAGCTTATCGATGCTCATAGGTCTGATTTCCAGGAGGGAACCGGTAAGCATGTTCTCGATGCCCTTCTTAGTGGAAGCAAGTTTGACTCGATTGGCTTTGGATCCGGTAGTATTGTTTATAGAACCGTCAGTCAGGAACTTAAACAGTGGACCTCTAGCACGAGTAATGGAAGTGCGGATAGGAGACATTACCTCCTCAGCCTGCTTCATGGTGGGAGCAGTCGTGATTTGGTGTGTAGTCGAAGTGTCAACATTCAGGAAGAAATTCTGAATGCAAGACATATACATAGATTTTGCAGCGCCTCGAGCAACAATGAGGTATTGCTTATTAACAAGGCGCTTCTTGATGGTCTTCTTTACATAGCGACCTCCGTGGCCGTCGGGGGAGGGCTCGTATACACTTCGTTCAACGAAGTAATACCAGCCAAAGATTTGTTCGGCCCAGAGCTTAAACGAGTCGAGAAGATGAAGGTCTTCACCATCGGTGAGGGTGAGCTCGTTCTCGCAGTATTCGATAAAACCATCGATGGCCTCATCGTCGTACCAGATGCCGGGGTTGGCGATCAGATCGTCGATGCGGTTCATTTCCATAGAGATCTCGTTACAAACTGGGATCTCGCCTCGAATTACGGCATCACGAAACCTGCCGTAATACTTTGGTGTAGCAGTGTTTGATAATGCCATGATTCAATTCACCTTACTTTTTCTTTTGGTCTTTAGCGGCGTCCAGAGCGTCATTTACGATATCGCCGAGAATCTTCTTGGCGGCATTCTTACTGACGTCTTCAACAGCGGGGACGAGCACCTTATTTAGCGCGAACTCTACGAACTTCTTCCCCTTAGAAATCTTCTCAGGAGGCAGTGTGCTAGCCAGCGCTGTTCTGTAGTTGTTCTCCAGATTCACGCGGTCTATAAATGCTTTGAGCTCCGCATTACTCATGTCCTTGATGGACTTATTCGGAGTAGATGCACTTGTGGACGACTTGGTAGCGCTCTTGGACGCGGTTCCGCCCTTCAAAGCGGCTTCCCGCTCATCGAGTTCGGACTTCTTCTTATCGAGCTTATCCTGGTACTTCTTAGCCTTCTCCTTGGCTTTGATGGAGGATTCTCGGTCCTTAAGTTTCTGGACTTCGCGGTTATACCGCTTGATGCCAGCAGGAGTCAGAGAACCGTCCCTGTTCTGGTATCTACGAACACCCCACTTCATGCCTTTGGTGCCGTGGTGGTACAGTTCATAATCCATTTTGAATTTCCTCCTTCCCTAATGGTTAGGTAGAATCACACTTAACGTTCAGACGCCACTCCAGCTTCTTGAGTCTGTTTTCCATAGACGTCAGGAGCGAGGTCTGAGTGGGAGGATCGAACGTAAGCTTTACAGTAAGATACACGAAGTCCTTAACAGAGCTAAGCACCCGCACGTCATCTACAAAGTCATCCCACTCAGCAGCTGCGCCGTCGATGCTGTAGCCTTCGGAAGGACCTACGCCAATGTCGTTCAGATCCGCAAATGCGGAATTAATGAGATCGATGACATCGGTGTCGAATGTATCGTCTTCGTCTGCGATTCCAATACGTTCCTTGATTGATTCCAGTATGCTGTTCATGTAAGCCCTCCTTACTTTCGAATTCTAACGAGATTTCTGTCACAGTAGCCTTCGGCACCAATGGCAGTACAGACCTTGATGTAGTTAGAAGTAGGCATTTCGTCAATGATTCTCAGCTCGGTCAAGTAACGTACCTTACATACCACGTCCGCATCGGATCGGGGTTCGCTAAGAATGTGTAGGCGAATGCAGCTGGCTACGCCGGTCTTTTCTTTTCTCATGTTAGTTCCTCCATGGACACGTATCATTTCTGGTTCGTGTGATTGGTAATAACATCAGCCTGCTCTCATCTCCATAGTGAATTGCATTATGGGTATTCAAGCAAGTCGATATAACATTTTCGGGGTCGAAGATTTTGGGGTCTCGTCTCAAGACGTCTTCGACGGTTATTGGGTTGATGTGGTGTATTAGAATTCGGTCACGCAATTCGAACTCAGGGTGAGCAAGATCGCATCCGTTGTCTCGAATAATAATCTCGTCTCTGAAATCAATCCACTCACCGGAATGGTAGAGTATCTGATTCAGATATCGATCGTGACCAAACGTGTCGCCACCGACTCGACCACCGATTTTAAGATAGCGGTATCGTTCGATGAACGTTGGGATAGTAATCAGTTCTGAGTAGCATTTAATACTCATCCTGGTCACCACCAACGCCCTGGTATTTTCGCATCGCCTCAATTGCAGCTTTGAACATTTCGTCCTGTCGCTGTTGGGCTTGCAGGGATTCCGCCTTTGCTCGCAGCAATTCATTCTCGCTAGCGAGTTTCTCTCTTTCCAGTTCGGCTCGACTAGAACCGAGCTTCAGAAAATGAGAGATTACCTGAGAGGAGGCAGTGCCATCTCTCAACTGCTGTTCTGCCAAGTCAACTGCCAGGGCAATCAACTGCAGTTCTCGGGATTCTGGCGTCAATGCGGGGCGGCCGTTCCGAGTGGTACTAGGCGTTCGGCTAGTTTTAGCCATGATACTGCCTCCTTTCTATAAGTCTTGTTTTTGGTAGTTTTTGATAGCACTTAAAGGAGCCCACAAAGCAAATGTATAATCACTTGAAAGGAGAAAGAGGAAAAAGAACAAGAAATAACAAACCTACCTGGACATAGGTCGCCTTGTGGACTCGTGTAAGTGCTATCCGTAAAGAAGGGGGTAGACACCGGTTAAGATGCCTACCCCATTTTGAAAATTATTAGACATGTTACGCTGTTTCTACTAAGCCGGCAATGATCTGGTATTGACCAGCCTTGAACGGATAGGTAGCATTGCCGTATGCCCACAGTTTACCGTTGGCATCGATCATCAAATTACCGTTGTACTGGCTTGTGCCACTAAGACCGCCAACGCCGCCAATATAACCAGCGTTCGTTGCTGTCTGTCGCATAACAACCGATTTATACCATGCCGGAACCGATTTGTTATACCACAAAGTAAATGTAGAAGTGAATACCATACCGACACAGGCCACACCCTCAGTTACTCCCACATATCGTAGAAACACAAAAGCATTAGGCTCGCTTCTGATAGATTTTAGCCAATCGTTTGTTAAAAATGTGGTTGCAGCAGTGCTATCGGCAGACAGGGTAACCGTATAAAATTTTGCATTCAACCCAGTAGGCACATTGACAACGGCAGATGCAAAACTGGTGACATCGAACGTGCCGTTTTCTGTGATTGTCTTTGATCCCGAAGGTGTAATACCCACAGGAACATTGACCTGTGCGCTGGCATAATTTTTAACATCGTGCGTACCGTTGGTAGTAATGGTCTTTGTACCAGACGGGTTAATGCCAGTTTGAATTTGTGCAATTGAATCAGCGAAACCTTTTGACTGATCCCATGTCAACGTTGCACTGCCGCCAGTCTTTCCACGGATTGCCGTTGCCGTTGCGGTCATAGCTGTTTCAAGCTGTGACTTATCTATGACAGTATCGTATGCCATCAGTAACTACCCCCTGTCCATGTAGGAAGTGCCGCCAGAACAGAATTGACCATTTCGGTTTTGTCTGCTTCGGTGAAATAGTCAGTACCCTTGACAGGGGTAGTACCAGCCGCACCAGTAGCACCCCGGATGCTGACTCTCGTTGTGAAGTACGCATAGCTGGCATCCAGATAGGCAATGGGATAGTGGTAGTAGCTGTATCGGACGGTATCACCCAGTAGAACTTCGGTGACACCAGCCTGTGTTTTGATGGTGCTGATTGCCATGCGATAGTTCGGTGTGATACCACCAACTGCCGTTGTATATGAGGAAGGTGCTGTGGTAACAGCCAACAATCCTGTACCACGCTGACCAGTTGCACCAGTTGCGCCCGCACTACCCGTACTGCCTTTACTGCCATTTTTCACGGTAAAGGTTGCGCTTGTTCCGTTGGTAAGAGTAACAGTAAATACGTTGCTACCACCATCTGCGGTGGAAGTGGTTGTCTGCGTGATGCTGGAAATGCCAACACCATCTGCACCCTTACCGCCCGTAGCACCCGTACTACCTTTAGAACCGTTCTTGATGCTAAGAGTCTTTCCATCAGAAAACGTAACAACATTAGTACCACCGTCTGCGGAGCTTTCGCTCACACTTTGGACAGTAACGGATGTACCCGCACTACCAGTAGCACCAGTGTCACCCTTATCACCTTTTGCGCCTTTCAGATTCTTAAAGGCAAAGGCAAATGTTCTTGCAGATGCCGTACCACCCGCTGTGACGGTAACGCTCGGCGTGCCTGTGTTAGCATCCACGGTAGCTGTTGCTCCTGTAATGGTTGCATTTGCACCGGTATCGCCCTGAGGACCTTGGGAACCGGTATCGCCTTTTGCGCCCTTCAGGTTCTTAAAGGCAAAGGCGAATGTTCTTGCGGATGCGGTGCCACCGGCCGTAACGGTAACACTAGGAGTGCCGATGTTAGCATCCACAGTAGCCGTTGCTCCTGTGATGGTAGCATTCGTACCATTTGTACCATTTGTACCATTTGTACCAGCGCTGCCCTTAGAACCATTCTTGATGGTGACGGTCTTTCCGTCAGAGAAAGTGACAACGTTAGAACCACCGTCTGCCGTGCTTTCACTCACACTTTTAACGGTTACGGATGTGCCAGCGCTGCCAGTATCACCCTTGTCGCCCTTCTCACCCTTGAACTCTCCACTTGCTAGCGCTTGCTCAAGTGCATCTTCTACAGCATCGGAACAATTGTCGGAAACGAAAGAGTATACTGCTTTAGCGGTCGGATACTGATCATCGGTGGACGAGGAGGAAACACTTAGAGCCCTCTTGTCAACACCGACGTAATAATCGTCCAATCCGTCCACATACTCATGGTTGATATATATTCCATCTGCTAGAGCACCGATTTGCGTATAGGTAAGAGGCTCGTCGACAGCAATCATCGGTTTAGCGCCAATGTCATCTACTCTAAGATTGATTCTAAAATACGCAGCGCCAAGGGTATGAGCACTACCCTTTATGGTAAGTTCAAATCCATCGTCGGTTTTAGCATAATTGAAATAATAGCTAGCATTGCTGCTCTTTATAGTTTCAGCGCCAAGGAAAAACATTTTGCCATTGGAAAGTGTTAGAGGTGTCTTATTGGCATCGTATAGGATGATACCGCAGTAACCATCAGCATTATCCCAAGACATCCCAGAGAATCTCAGCACCGATGTATTCGTACAGGGTATGTATCCGGTACATGCTAGATAACTAACACCGCTGACAAATGTAGAATTGTCTTGATGCAAATATCCGCCGACTTTATAACCTGTTCCATTGAATACTGCGCCGGATTCATCTGTTGCCAGAGGCAATCTGTTGGTGAAATTCGCAGTTTTCGTTGTCTGGAACAGGGCGTCCTGTTCGGATTTCAGAACAAGTCGATGTTCACCACCAGCGCTATCGACAAAATAAGGGATATCGTCCTTGGGTTTGAACCAACGTGTGATGGGTTCCTGCAGAATGATTAGAGTATCCATGTTGGTAGTCTTACACTCATCATTCTCGAAGTAAATCAACTCACGGATATCATTGAAGCCAGCGGGTAGATGATAGTATACGTAATCATTCAGAATTGTGCCGCGGCAGTCACCGGACATAGCGATATGCTGGTTTACATTGGATTTATCAAATGTCCACAGGCTGTTGTTTGCGTCCCAGTCCCAAATTCGAGAGTCGCTTAGATCAACATCTCTACTGTCGATCAACTCGATACCATGCTTCGCATAAACGGTTGCGTCTCCGGCCTTTCTGGGCTGAACAGCAACGGAAAGGAAAGCCTTGTTACATTCCTGAAGGCTGACACCGATCTTACAGGCATCGATGTATGCCTCGATACGCATTTCGTGATTCCACGCTCCGTCTTTGTTGACAGCACGGATGCCATAATCGAATGCGCCTGCGATTCGCAAGCCAGAAACAGTCATGCCCCAAATGAAGCTAGATATTTCCTGTTCAGAATCGGCAGTACCATCTTTATTTGCGCTAATGTAGACCGCAGTACCCGAAGTACCACCATCGGTAGAATGATGAATTCCGTCGCCATCGGTCTTACAAATATTCAGGTCGGTAATATAACGTGCGGTTTTCCACATTGGAGACCAATGCACCCAAGGAACAACATTTTTAACAGATGTATGTACGGATGTGTCCGCATTGATAACACGGCCAGTGAAGCTATACGGAACATTGACTGTCGCATGGTTGCCTTTAAGCCAAGCAGAACGATTCATCGTGATACAGTTACAGTTTGGCTCGTCAAAGTTCAGCACTGCATCCTGAGCCAATTCCAACTGACAGTTGTCACGGATCACCAGACCGTCATTCAGATTGTAAGTGCCACCGGGAACAAACACCACTCTGTTCTCAGCAAGTGCAGTCTGGAAAGCTGCGGTATCGTAAGTTGTACCGTCACCCTTTGCACCGTAGTCTGTAACGGAAGCAGTTCCCGTGATGCCAATATTTTTTCGTGCCTGTGCTTTCTGTGTTTTGGTAAGGCTCTGCTCCTTGTTGTAAAGTACAGAACTAATACTTGCCGCAGTTGCAGGTAAGTTGTTGCTGTTTCTGGTCTGCGGCATTTCTGCGCCGGCTTCATTGAGGACGTTGTATGTACTTGCCACATTTTGCTCAATGCGGTCAATTTGAGATTGTACGCTCATAGTCGCACCCCCTTAAATTGCCGCCAGCGCATTTTCGATATCGTTAGTCAGGGACACCTTGCCGCTTCCGTTGTGATAGCCAACAGGAACGGTATAACTTGTGGTGGTCAGACCGTCAATGCTTGCGCTGATCGCACCCTTGTTGGCCATAGTACCGGTAACTTTTGCACCGCCAACCCATGCGGTTTCACCGCTCAAGATTTCCGCTGCGGCTGCGGTGCCGCCAGTCTGGCCTGCAAGGTCTTTGGCGGTGATCTTGCCAGAACCGTTGTGATAACCGGCAGGGATTGTGTAAGAAGCACCAGCGGCCAGAATAGCAGTCTGTGCGCCATTGTCGGGCATAGTACCTTCCACCACGTTACCTTCTGCATCCACGATGGTCTTACCAGTCAGAACATCCGGCGCAGTGGCATCCACCGAAGTTACATCCTGATAGGCATCAGGAATGGCTTGTACAATCACGGCTGAGAGGAATTTAGGATTACTGGTAATAGTCTGTACTTCCTTTGTGGGAGTACAAGTTCTAGATGTATGCTCAACAGAAACAGATCCGGTTCCATCATGGTAACCAGCCGGAACCGTATAGGAATATTTGCTCATGTTAAGAGTTTGGGATACCGCACCGTTGTTGGGCATAGAGCCAGTAATCACGTCACCTTCTGCATCAACGATCTTCTTGCCACTCAGTACATCGGTGGCACCGGCAGTAACCGCAGTAACATCCTGATATTCATCGGGGATGGGCGCGACAGTAACCTGAGAAAGCACCTTGCCAGAAGTAGGAGTAATCTTCTGTTCGCTCTTGGTGGGAGTAACAGACTTGGTTTCCAGAACCAGCTTCACCTTGCCAGAACCGCTGTGGTAGCCCTTGGGAATGGTATAGGTGATAGTGGTAACATCCAGAGTCTTATCGACTGCGCCGTTGTTCACCATTTCGCCGGGAGTAACCACACCGGTCGCAGTAACGAACACTTTACCGGTCAGTACGTCAGCTGCTGTTGCAGTCACGCTACTAACATCCTGATATGCTTCGGGGATAGCTGCCACGGTAACACCAGACAGACCATAAAAGCCAGAGTCGGGAGCGATGCTCTGCTGTTTCTTAGTGGGAGTAACAGACTTAGCCTGTAAGCTATAATTACCGCCACCAGCAACGCCAGAGACAGTACCGTTACCATTATGATAACCGGCGGGAATGGTGTAGGTATCGCCTTCCTGTACAGTGATGTTAACAGCACCCTGATTGACGATACCTTCGATGGCGGTCGCCAGCTTGTCAAGTTTGTCGCTAGAAGCTGCCATACCAAGTTCGATCAGCTTGTTTCGAATGACGTTTCTGCTGGCTTCAATATTTGCAATATAAGTTGCTACACTCATTTTTCATTCCTCCTCAAATAGTTTTGAGTAATGCTTCAATGTTGCCAACCGTGGCATAAACACCAGCAGAAGTAATTGGAAGCGTATTGTCCTGTTCCATATCGTTTGTCGTGTTTACAGACAGGACTCCGCTTTCGTCAATACGCAACGTATGGTCCGTCTTGATTTCAGTCTGTACCGGACCTCCACCAGATACACGGCTGGCGATTTCCTCGATGTCGTCTTCGGTAAAATAGTCAATACCCTTAACTGGGGTTCGACCATCTTGGCCTCGTTCACCCGTGTCGCCTTTAGGACCTTGAATACCGCGTTCACCTTGGAGACCCTGCAAGCCGCGAACTCCACGAGGACCTTCTGGACCCGGATCACCCTTGGGACCTTCTGGACCTTGGAGGCCTCGTTCACCTTGGGGGCCTCGTTCGCCTGGGAGACCCTGAGGACCCTGAGGGCCCTGAAGACCGGGATCGCCAGGATCACCTTTGTCGCCCTTCTCACCTTTGAGCATTACGACATCGGTGGTCGATACATTGCCGACAAGTTTCTTTGGCGATTCGCCTTCGTTGATATGGCCGACAAGTTTCTTTTGCGATTCGCCTTCGTTGATATAGCCAACGAGAGGATTCTTGTTTCTCAAAGTTACTTGCATAACTCATCAGCTCCTTCTGGGAACAGTGTGAATATCTTCGGGCCGTCTTTATCGTAGCCGATGAATGTCTGAGGAGCAGTGTCGGGGTTCAGTTCTACTTCGTACCAATAATCAACTGGCTTGTCGATGAGATCGCCGATCTTAGTGTCTTCTCGACTAAGGGAGACAACGACTGAAACGGTCTCGGAGTCCACATGGACTTTCTTCATCAGAACCACTCGGTCTGGGCGCTTACGTTCATATACAGTAAAGCGAACTATGTCGCCGTTTTTGAAGACATAGTCTGCACTTTCAGATACCTTTATGCCTACTTCGAAAGAGCCAATGTCACCTCTAGTAGCATGAATAGAGCCGTCGCTGTTTACAATAAACATAGTTACCTCCTCTCAATGTGATTAAAAGATGTTCCAGGGTAAATATAAATGCGTTTTCAATTTTTCCCCCGGGGAATTTTCGAAGACCGCCGCGATGCAGGGAGGGGGTGTAATTTTCGAGCCCCCCCCCCTATATGCGGTCTGTGATTAACCAATCGGACATACTGTTTCTGGTGTAACTTTTACGTAGACACCAAGAATATCGTATTTAATGATTTCATCAATTGCTCTTTCGATCTCTGCATCAATCTCAAGCTCAGACATGTCATCAAAGACTTGAGCAATTCGGTCGAGACGTTCACAACAATTGTAACCAAAGTCCTTGTCGTATCGATGCCAAGAAGCGAACTGCTCAAACGGATTGTAAGGATTATCGATTGTACTAAGCATACATTCTTTTGCCATGATTAGTTCGCTCCTTTCACATACTTAGAAACTGCAGACGGAGAAACACCAAGCTTTTCAGCAATCTGTGCGTTTGTATAACCAGAAGCACTCATTGCCTTCATTCGGGCAACATTAGACTGAGACAACGTAGTCGTGTTACGAGGTGTTGCTCTTTCTCTAAGGTTATCTACGTCTGTATTATTAAGGATGTCTTTAAGTTTAGTCTCGCTAATAGCGCCAGCCTGAATAGCATCCCATTCACGGTCGGTAATGATGATAGATCTGTCTCGTCTAGCAACAGAACCAACCTGAGTTCTATATTTGTTAATAGCCCGCTGCTGTTCCTTTTTGATATCGCCAGGGTCTGCATTAGATCCAGGGGGATACTTCTTAGCAATCTCCGCATTAGCCAGACGTGTTGCTTGGCGTTCACGGGGCGCGTTCAGCATGGCGGTGTTTAGTTTACTCATGAGGGAGGCTACTTCTGACTGGTAGGCGGCCTTTGCGGAGGAGCTATACTCTATCTTACCGGTACTCACTATCTCCATACGGGCCTGATTAGCCAGGGACTTCATCTTATTGGCATACTCCGCGTACGCAACCTCACGGGGGTTCCGCAAGTTAGACACCAGCTGGAATGCATCATCGACCTCGGCCATCTTGGTACTATTCTGGGTACGGGTCTTGGTCTTATACTTGATTGTTCCGTCTTTGTTGGTGTACTCAATTGCGCCTGTTTTACTATTAACTCGTTTGACGGGCTCATAGTAATCTCGGGCGGCTGCATCAGACAGACTGTACTTCACCTTCTTACCATCGGCAGTGGCAATGGTAGCAGTATCGCCGCTATACTTACGGCTGGGATAGTACGCGTCATCGGACAGCTTATAGATAAGCGCACCTTCGGGCTTATTGGGATCGTACCATTCCTTACCCTTAATGTTGACTTTGGCAGTGCCCTGTCTCTTAGGAACTCGAGCTTCGCCCTTCGCCTTAGAGATGATAGTGGACGCACCGCCGTACTTGCCATCGCCACGGTCCTGATAGGTCCGCTTAAGGTAATCGATGTTATGATCCTTCTCGCTCTGTTTATAGTCCAGCTTGTGCTTCTCAGCATCAATGACGACCATGCTGTGTCGAACCGCATTAGCCAGGTCAGTGGGATTAGCACCTGCCAGGGTCATGTCCGTAATCAGATTTGAAATGACACCCATTTCTCGCTGAGTGCCCTTCTTAGTCATATACGTCATGCCTGCGCGTTCAGGATATTCCGCCTTAGGGTCGAAGCCCTTAAGACGCTCCAGCTCAGGAGTAGACTTAACGTTGGCCTTGATTTTACCACTTGCACTCTGGGTAGGAATAACCATAACGGTATCGCCGTCAAAGTCCGCACCAGAGAGTCGGTCTGCATTCTTCTTATTGATACCGACCGCGTCAGTTGTGTCATTGCCAAGCAGGTCTCGAGCAGGCTTATGCTTATTATTGACTGTCAGGATGGGAATCTCGAATGTGCCGCCATGGGGGTAACGAATAAGCGCTACCTTAGAGCCATCCTCATAGTTAGGTGCAAATACCTCGTTATCTTTCAGTGTGTTAACAGGAATGATAACGTGATACTTCTGACCGGGAAGTGCGGCTGCCTGCAGATGAACCGCTGCAGAATCGCAGCTGTCTGCAAACTTCTCGAGCAGATGCTTCTTGACAGTCGGATTAGTAAGGGCGCAAATATCATCGTACTCAGCGACCTTATCGGCAGTAGCCAAGCCAAGCTGCTTCTTAATCAAGCTAATAGGCTGCTTGGACAGGAACTGAGAAGGAAGCTTGTCCTTCCAATCAGACCAGTCGCCTTCGTCAGCACGCTTGTTGATAAGAGACAGCTTCTCCTTACCGTCTTTGTCGATGTATGTACTTTGTCCGTTAGGCTTGATAAGAGAACCGAAAGGATTATCCGGATCATTCTTAATCGGCTTCAGGACTTTATGCATGGGTACGTCGGGAGTCTTGTTGGTATTAAACACAACGTCAACACCGTCAGGCATCTTGTCAGAATAGACAGCCATGCCCTTGATGTAGTGACTTCCGTCAACCATGATTCGAACCTGGGCGTAATGAGAACCACCAAGGTCGAGGTCGGCTACGCCTCTACGAAGCTCAACAATGCCGTCCTTCTCAACGCCAGTGATTCCATCGAAGCCGGGCTCGTCTGCGTACCGGATCTTGAGGCGCTTAGAGTCAAGGCTGGTTGGATACTGGAACGTACGGAAAGTCTTGCCACCATCGGGAGAGGTGTACTCATTGATGGTTTTAATGTTGTCCAGATCGTAGATTTCCTGATACTTAGTACCAGGTACGCACAGCACCTTCTGAGTAGTCCACTGACCAGGATTGGTGGTCTGCTGGATTCGGTTGTTATAAACAACGTAACCATCTTCCTTCAGAAGGGACACGGCCTGACCGAGTTTTTCCTTAGATACGCCGAGCTCTCGTTCGACGCCAGTACCAATATCAATCATCTTCTTGGCATCAACCTGGTCTCTAAGGAAGTCGGCGGTATACTGAGCCTGATTCATTCGAGCCTCAGACTTCTCGTTCAGCCAGGAACGAACAGTGGACTCGTTAACGCCCATTCGTCTACCGATTTCGGTTTCGCCAAGGCCTTCTTTTTCCTTCAGTCTTCGGGCAGTCTCGACGTTAAGGGCTCTTCGCTCATTTCGAGCTTTCGCCTTCTCCTCGCGGTAACGAGTCAGCGTCATGTCTTCGCCGAATTCTTTCTTAACGTTTTCGGCAGTTTCTTTCCAGCCAGACTTCTTAAGCTCCTCAATTCGACCGAGGAGGTCGCGACCGTGCTGATAGGGGTCTTCACCAGAACCCCAAGGGTATCTACCAGAACGACGTTTGACACCAATGTGGGCCAGCTCGTTCTTCTGCAGATCTTCTGCTACTGGATTCATGCGGTTATAACCTCCTCGCACTCAAGTTTTGCTAACAGTTTGTCGGTATGGATGATTTTATCCATAATGGGAAGAATATCTTCTGCCGTAGGGTTGTGGACTAGAACTTCATCATTCTGATAGATGCGAAGTTCCATATCGATATCGCCGGGGCGTATATTATACTCCAAACAGAAAAGAGCAGCGTATACTTCAAGCTGCTCCATCTTTACAGGATTTTTACCAGTCTTCAAATCATGGATTCGAAGGAGGTTGTTTCTGAAACAAATAGCGTCTGCGGTACCAAAGAATCGTGTGGAATATAACAGAACTACTTCGGTATCCATTCGATAACCGATTGCGTCATTGACATACGCATAAATGGTCTTCTTAGATCTGGGCTGTTTGATACCCAAATCAATAGTCTTCTGAGCCCAGTCATGAAGCTTGGTGCCCATTTCTGCAGCTCTAAGGTTTGTGTAGACCTCAAGGATCTTATCGTCATCGTATCTCAGCCAGCTAGGTTTACTAGCGCTGAACGGTGCGTGAAGACCTTTCAGGTTGTAGTGCCGATTGAAGTTCACGTAATACTTCCTCCTTATTCTCCTTACTAACGAATCTTGAGAACGACATGCTGTTCATAAGATCCACATAGTATTCTTGGTTCGGCTGACGCTTCGCCTTCGAATGCTGTTTGCATTCTAAAGAGGCCCACTTATCGCCATGTAGTACAAGCAGATCGGGAATGCCTTGAATCTGGTCCATCTTGAATACCATACACCCAGGGAACATTTCTTCAATCTCATCTTTCAGCTTGTCTTGAAACCCACTCTCCAGTCTCGAGCTTCTAGCCATAGATCGGCCTCCTTTCTTGATTAGTTCAAAACGTAAAAGGAACTGGTGATTATTTTATAAAAAGTAAAATAAAACCAAATATCCTCTCATAAAAGGGCTTGTAAATTTCGCGAATCGGAAGTCAGCCGAGAAATATCAATGTTGGGCAAAAAGAAAAGGCCCTGTAATCAGAGCCCTTCTATCGGTCTATTAAGACCATTTGCCAAAACCTTTACGGTGTACAATTTGATCAGGATGTTCTTTTGCGTAACGCTCATAAAGTTCTCTAGCATGAGATTCTCCAAGGAAAGTCTTGTCCATCCAATCGATCATGAGATCGGCACCAGTCATGCCACCGTCGACGAAGCCAGCTGCGTATGATTTATACGCAATGACTCCAGCGCCGATGACAGTAGCCGCGCCAATTCCGATCGTAATGATATCGTACTTATGCTCTTCCCAGTAGTTCTTAGCTTTCTCTTTGATGTTACTCATAATGATCTCCTCCAAAGAATACATAGTAACCTAATGGTTCCATAATAGGGGATGTAATCGACGCGGCTCGACTGAGTATCTCGTAAATATCAATAAATGACTTCACCAAAGTCAGCCAACTCGTCAAGAGTAATGTTGAACGCGTACGCCATTTTCAATAGTATCTTGAAGCTTGGCATTTTTCGTTTGTTTATGTAATAACTAATCATAACTTCAGAAACGCCGATTTCGTCAGCAAGTTCGCGACGAGTCATTTTAGTCTCTCTCAACAAACTCACAAGGTTGTCTCCAAAAATGTCGAGCCATTCCAGTTCGCTCATAATTTCCTCCTAAAATCTCAACTCAGTGAGCTTCACAAAAAACTTAACCTATAGTTAAGTACCCTATAAACTCTTTATATATAAATCACATATATTCGCTTAATTATTTTTTCTATATTAAATAATAGCGGTTAACTATAGGTTAAGTTTTCAAAATTAAAAATCGCTGAATTATACCAAAAAGCCGAAAAAGTGTTGCGCTGCAACGGTTTTTTGACCTAAAACGCCCAATTTTACCATTTCTTTTTTTGACCACAAAAAATCAAAAATTAACCTATGGTTAAGTGCCTGCACAAAATTGAAGAAAGAGGCCCAAAACTCGTTCAAGCCCCTTTCCCAAAAACCCTTTCTTTTTTTGACCACAAAAAATATTTTTGAATTTTCGTGGTCAAAATAGGAATGCCTTTTTCGCATTATTTTAGTGTCGTGTGATAGTAAAGTCGAAGCGCCGCACGCATAATATTTGATCTACTAAGACGCGTAACGGCGTGAAGTTTGTCCAACATAGCGTACTCATCGTCGTCCAGGCGAGCCTTTACGATATACCATTTTACAGATTCTTTCGCAGGCCTCCCCCGCTTTTTCTCAGACATTCTATCACCTCCTTCGACATCTCTTTCGATGGGTCGGCAAGCGCGGCGTATACCTGCAGCTGCAAAGAACTAGGAGGAATGCCCGACCGTGTCTGAATATAAATGGGAGTACCGTCCGACATGTATCCATCAGCAGCGGATAACCATGTTTTCTCACTCATTCGAGCGCCTCCTCTAAGGATGCCTCAATGTCTGCAATATAACCAAGTGACGCTAGCACACAGACATCGCACAGTCGATTAGTTCGAGTTGGGTCTGCAATAATCACCTGACCCTCGGCGAGATTCATATGACCCTCAATACCAGGAATCAAGTAATCCGCCTCAATCTCGAAGTCCTCACCGCAAGCCCGGCAAGTACATTTCAATTTCTGTTTCATACACGACCTCCCATGCTCATCTCAACAGCTCCGGCACTCAACGACCAGTTACGCTCATCAAAATAAGCGAATATCATTTCTGTACCATCACTCATACCGACCTTGATTGCGTTCGGACCATAATGTTCCCACGTTACGATCGTAAACATATTGGAAGGGAAGATTTCCAGGAACTTCGCAAGAATATCAACGTGACTCATATCATTTCTCCTTCGTCGAGCTTCCGCCGCAATTTAAAGCGAAGATAAAGAGCCAGCCGAGAAACCAGAACATACCGTTCAGCGGATATGCAGTATCAAACATCTCCATAAAATGCAGGTTCATAACATCCGCAATCCAGAACAGACCAATTAAGTTAATCATGTTTTTTCTTTCTCCTTTTATACACTATAGGTGTCGACAGCGCACCACTGGAATTCGCGAGGCACCGCGGACCGCACCAAGCACCGCTTTTCGAGGTACTCTATAGCGTTACCATGACGCTCACAATACGACATCAGAGTTCCATCCTCATAGAAGACGTAATCGAATGTCTCACCCCAGAAGCCAACAAAGTCACTGATCGACATCGGGATCAGTTCAGTGCCGTCATTCATAATGCCAACATTACGACGTCGTCTGTAAATATCATCGGCATTAGCATCGCATAACAGATCGAGTAACCAGATAGCCCGATCCATCGTTTCACCAAGTACACAAATTCTAGGACTCATCTACGCCTCCTGAATATCACGCACACGATCCAACTGAACTCGCACGATTTCGCCATTCATAATGACCAATGCAAAGTCATCGCCAACATGAATCAGCTCACGACGTTTGTTAAATTCCTCACAAGTCTGACAGTTGTAATACGATTTGTATATTATGTAGTCCTTACGGCATTGGTCACAAATATCAATCCTTGGCTTAACCCGGCAAGTCCGTTTTGGAATAACCGTCTCCAGATCATCACACTGATGTTTTACCGTATACTGACCCATCCGTACCTCCAGCACTGTGCACGACTCTATCGCGCTCCTCTGCCTTCTTAGCGTCGTTCCACTTGTCCATCGTACCCACTAAATATCCAGTGATTCGACGGATCCGTTCGAACTTAACGCCCTTTCCCATTTTCTGCTCATGGTGCTCACTAACAGCATTCTCCATAGCACTACCTCCTTGCTCAAAAATAAAAAAGAGAAAGGCGCCGTTTTTCAGACGCCAATCTCTTCGAGTTACAACATAGTATAGTCGATCTGACCATATCTAAGTCTGTCCAGCAGACATTCGATCTTTGCTCTGGATCCGCGAACGACCCACCGTCTGAAATAGTGCTTCCGTCTAGAATCACGTTCGTCGATGTGATATTGTTCATCTCCGAATCTGAATTCCAGTCCGAGCTCACCAAGCAAACGGGTGAAGTCAATTGCGTACCAGCTGTCGATTTCCAGTCCAATAGTTTTCTTAAACATAGTTTATTTCTCCTTTATGTTTTTTAGTTTTCTCATAAAGGAGTATGTAATTTACGCGAGACCGCTAATCATCGCGATTGGCAGATAAGATGCACATCATCATGAATCCGAACATACCGCCAAGTATGAACGTAGGTATAAGCCATGGCCATTCGATCATAGCCGTCACCTCCTTTCAGTCTCCGATCTCGTAACGTTCGTTAGGATATTGTTCCTTGTGCCACGCCTCGATGTCGAAGCCTTCTTTTTTCAGCTCCATCGTACAGAGCCAGGGAGCGTCCTCCTGGTCCATTTCATAACGCTCGCATAGGGACATCATTGCAGGAGCAAACTGGTCGTAGAAACGCTTCAGACGGGTCTCGCCCCAGCCAGTAAGTCTCCGCAACTGCCGAATGACAATAGCCTCGATTTCCAGCTCGTGCTTACGAGTATGCTCCGCCAAAGCACGCCGGGCCTCCATGTCCAGGGCTTTTCTTTCAGCAGCAGTCAGCTCAGCACCATACACGGTCTTACCAGATTTTTTAACGATCATGTTTGTTCTCCTTATACAGAATACAGATAGAATGATCGCCCATCCGAGCTTGAGAATACTCCCACTCGATTATGCTTGCGTGAGGATTCTCCTTCAGCCACTGATTGAGTTTCTCATCAGCAGTCTGCAATGTATGGTTTCCGAAAAATATCTTGAATTTGTACATTCAAACTACTCCTTTAACATGTTACTCGCTGGTATTGTCACCTGCGTCCGTATCCTGGCCGACTATGAATTCCTCCAGAATAGATTTCATGTTGACCTCAAGCACGCGCTTCTTGATATAGATCTCGTTACCGTCGTCGCAGTACATATTCAGCATCTCGAGTACCTCATCCGCGAACTTTTTGTAGTCGCTTCTTTTTTCAGTACGAACGATCTCACAAAGATGGTTGAACTGGTGCTCAATCTCGTCGACTTTCTTGTGGAACCTAGACAAGGTTTTTAACTCGTACGTATATACAAGCGCCACAGCAAACAGACCGCCGATCACAGCGCCGGCAATAAACGCGATAGCCATTAGACAGTTTCCTCCACTTCATATTTTTTAAGCCAGCCCATTTGCCAGCAACGGAACAGGAAGCTGTCAAGGACTTTCATCTCGTCTTCACACATACCGATATTAGTGGATTCGAGAATATCATTCTTAGCCGCTTCGATGATCACGAAACGATTATCGCCGCATGTATCCATCATACAGTTTCCTCCTTCTCCCTATAATCCACTTCCCAGATGCAGCACATCAGGTTCCACACAAACGCACGGTCATGAGGCTCATCATGGTCACCGCGCAGCCACTTCAGATAATGGCGCACAGCAGAGTCAATATAACAGTGGACGGGAATGCCCTTCTGCCAATTGTTCTCGCCATACTTCTTCGCACCCTCTTCAAAATGCTTAGCGACTTCCAGGAGCATGGTGCATACGTCGGCTTGGAAAGAATCGCAGCCATGCTGCCGAGCAAAATTCTCAAGACAGTTATACAGAAAACCAGTGTCGTTATATACTTGGAAACCGCTGATGTTCTGGAGCATCTCTTTGGCACTGGGATTGGTCATTAAACATGCAGCTACCTCCAGCGGCATCAGATCGCACCGACCCTTACCCTCACGCATATCCCGCACAGCACCCGTAGCGAACTCAGTACGGTCACCGGAATCTTTGATGCTAACCGTCATACGCGCATACCTCTCAGCGCAGCAGGAACGACGGACTGGGTCAGCATCTTGATCATGTCAAACGCCTGCTCATTGGTAAAGCCGGAGTTCATAAATGCGGTGTGCATGGCTTTCGCCTCGTTCGCCATGTCCTCGTACTGCTTGTAGCGCTCCAGGTTTGCGATCTGGGTTTCCATCGCACGGATATGGGCCTCGGCGCACTCGATCTCCTCAATCAGCTCGGCCTTGGTCTTCTTGGTATGGTTAATATCGTGGGTAGGCATAATATCATTCTCCTTTTTAGTAATAGTTCCAGGGATTTCACGATCCCAGCATTCAGTACAGTTCATACCAGGATCCTCAGAGCACCCTTCGTGTCTCGGCAAATATCCGTAGTCATTCGGACATCCATGACAGCCGCCAATGTAATCCATGTCGACCAATTCAGGATGCTCCAGCTTCAGTTTTTCTCTACAGGTCATCTAGATCGTCCTCCTTACCGCGGCTTCTTTTTAGGCGCATACTTCTTCAGAATGTCAAGCGCGATGATGGCGTTGGCCTGCTTGCCGTTAACAGGATCGGCAATATAATAGTGCTCGCCAAGAAGCTCATCGCAAAGCAGCTGCAGAGCGTCCTCCGCACTCAACTCCAGCTGAATCTTGCAGATCTCTCTCATTTCTCTGGAATAGCAAAGCTGTTTCATTTCTCTTTCTCCTTTTTTAAATATCAATCAGACGCCGCGAAGAAACTCGTCGGCTTTGCGCTTCTGCTGCATGGCCTCGTGAAATTTTGCCATTACGTCGGATGCGATGCTGCTAGCAGCCCCAGCAGTAGCCATGGATTTGCGCAGCTCACTGTCGTCGATCGCGTTAGTAGTCTCCTCGGGAATCCACTTCTTGAAGACGTTGTTGAAATTGGGCTTATTACCCAGCGCCTTTTTCGCAAAGCACAGAGCCAGACCGACCTCTTCGGAATACTCGTCGCCCTCCTGGCACTTCACGACGGTCTTAGTGCCATCATCCCACAGAACAATCGTCGCAGGGTTGTTGAAGATGACGTTGGAAATACCAAAGGGGCTTACGTAACAATTGGTGTTGTTCACGCGGTTAGCTCCGAAGAACATGCTAGCATCGCGTACGATGTGGTTCATAGCAGTGGTGAAGTTGGGCACATCATCCCATTCCAAAACGTATCGCTTATACTTAACGCCACTGGACAGCCGGACGTCAGTTCTCTTGTGCAACAGAGTGTGCTCAGTCTCTGCAGTAAGACCGAACTTCTTTGCAAAGATTCGAATCTCATTATCGAACCTTGCGATAAGCAGATCTGTAAGTTTCATATTTTTTTTCTCCTTTAAATATAAAATCACCGATAACGATATCGTCTCGGTCTTTTTCGGACGTATTTAGCAACGCCGTCCTTTACAGCAGTACTGCGCTCGTTGAGATAGTACTTCATCTGCATACCGGCTTTATGTTTTTCAACGTCAGCGTCATACTTTGCTCGAGCCTCGGCGTAGTCAGGACATTTTCCAGAGCATCCAGGATAACGTTTAGGCGGAACGCAGACGTGGCAGCACTCAAAGTAATTCATACCGCGCCACGCATCTGACGACGAACGATGTTAGCGCAGCCGGCAATAAAGTGATGATTGGTGGGCTTAGCCTTATCTCGGTCGATAGTGTTGCCGAAATAATTCTTGAGCGTACGGTAATCGCCCCGGTCCCATGCAGTTTCTATGGCATGACGGATAGCACGTTCGACTCTACTAGGAGTTGTATTGGCTTCTTTAGCGATTGCGGGATAAAGTACAGAGGTGATTTGAGTGAGGCACTCTTCATCGGTTACGGCCATACGGATAGCTTTGTGAAGGTGCTTACGACCGATCAGGTTATGGGGGGCACCGAGTTCATCGAGTAATTCGTCGATTGCGTCGCTGAGTTTATTGGAGTAAACGGCGGGGTCTTCTTCGCGGGTTTCCTGAAGGGTCGCTGTGAGTTCTTCTCTCAGCTGTTTCTTCAGCTCCTCGTCATCGGTAGTGGTGTATCTCACCAGGAGGTCAATCTGCTTTTCCAGGATAGTCATAATTCTTTCTCCTTTTTAATATTTTTTAGGGGTTAACAATCAAATCAAAGTAGGGCAGTTCTTCAATCCAGTCACAGAAGACATGCCACTCGTCCAATTTGTGATGTCTGCGGGAAATATAAATGTTGTGAAGAACCTCGTAGTTCAACATAACAGTTCGCTTCTGGTTGTAGGAGGTAGGCAGCAGCTGAATCATCTGCCACCAGTATTTCTTAACCAGACCAGCGCGCTTGGATTCCTCCTTCATGGGCTTGGATTTAGCAACGAGGAACTTCTGTCTTGCGCGGTTCAGCATGGAGACAATCAGATGCATGACATCGTAGGGGTCTGCCGTATGGTTAAACAGCACGATGTTACATTCGGGGTCGTCCGCTTCTGTCACCAGGTGTTCGTGGCTGAAATCATCCATAGTGAATTCCTTCGCATGGATCTTGTGCATGGTGCTGCAGGAGTTGGTAACAGTGCCGACTTTGTATGTATCGAATTCCTTCCACCAGTACAGGGGAGCATTGATGGTCATCCATACCGGCATCATACGACGGTATTTAGCATGGACAGGACCACCCTTAGCAAGACTACCCATGAGCTCCAGGTCATTGTCACCGACGAAGAACTCGAAGGGAACGGATTCGTGAGTTTCAGCGTCCTCAATACGAGTCGCGTAACTATCACTTCGATCCCAGGAATTCTTAGGGTTACGCATACCCTCGATGACGATCTCCCACTGCTTAGGGGACATCGTTACGAATTTCTCGATTTTCAACATTTGGTTCTTTCTCCTTCTTTTTATGTTTTTTCTCTTCCCACTTTACAGGTTTATGGGAAAACAAATTCATGGGGTTCTCCAGGCACTCGTTACAAGGATCCTCAGTCTCCTTTACGTCCTTGTGCTCACAGGTCTCGCAGTACTTCTTGAAGTCTACGAATAAATGTTCACCTTCCATTGTGGATTCCTCCTTAAAATATAATAGAGACCATCCGAAGACAGTCTCTTGATTTACTTTTTGTCGCAGAGTACATACAGCTGACGTCCATTTACAACGCCGCATGTCTCTACTAAGTTGCGACCTTTTAAAATCAGCAGGCCATACAACCCAACCAAACTGATAATATAATCCTCGTAAACAGAATCCAAACCTTCGCACTCGTTTTTCACAATATTGTAGATTTGATCAGCAGTCATCTTAGTTCACTCATTTCTGTTGGATTATTTGTGTAAAACTTACACTCAGTAGAATCAAGTAAAATATAAATCTCTTCTCGACGGCTCTTGCAAACCCATTTTCCGAGTTTTTCATCGAACGTCGAATGAGTACACAATATACAATTACCCATTGGTTCCACCTCCAAAATAAAGAGAAGAGCCCAAGTTATTTCTAACTCAGACCCTTCTCTGCGTCTTACATGTCAGTTCTGATAAGGTATACTTCTCCCTTAAGCCAGGACACTTGAATCGGATACTTTCCGTTTTTAGCGGCCAGCCACAGTGATTTGTATCCATGGTACTTAGTCTTATACTCTCCTTCCGCATACTCCACTTTAAAGTGTTTCGCGTTAGTGAGCATAAACTCGTCCAGGAATCGCTTCAGGTTGTGCTTCCGCTTAACGGGAATATCGCTAACAATAATGCCTTTCATAGTTACTCTCCTTTCTTATTGAAACGAACATGTTTCTCATAAAGGAATATGTTTTTTACGCGGTTACCATTTCACAAATCCACGTTCATTGAACTTCTTTTTTTCTTTTAGCGCTTTGCTAATTGCGAGATCAATTCCGCTTCTCGACTTGAGATGGTAATACCATAAGTCGGTGTAAGGGGTATTAAGACGGTCGATTCTTCCTGCGGATTGCTGCATGATTTTGTAGCTATAATTTTGGCTATAAAAGACGATAGTGTCGGTTTTGATGCAGTTCCATCCTTCTGCTCCAGCGGTATATTGCACAAGGTAAACCCAAGATTTACCCGAGGGTATAGGCTCGTGCTTGTGCCCATTCCATTCGGCGACTTCAACATTATTGCCATAATACAACCCTTTCAGAATATCAAGCTCATAGTCAAAGTTGTAGAAGACTATCATTCGTGGATGATCTTCGAATAACTGCAGCAATGCCACTTGTCGAGCCTCGTCAGAGTTGACGATTTTTCTCAACGTGTAGCAGAGTTCAGCAGCATTAATTATCGGTTTATTCGTGTACGGGTTCCAGCGCAGCTTCATCGTATCTTTATACGAAGAGATATTATACGGAATGTATACGTCTTCGTGATGCGAAATTGTTGCACGTTTGAAATCCATATCGATCAGGATCGAGTCTCGCAATCTCGTAAGTTTGGTTGTACCCAAATATCTATCGACTTTAGGATACTTACTAAACCGAGAATATACGATGTGCTCCCTGCAGAATTCAGTTTTGTTTTTAAAGAAACCATTCGCAACGAACACCGGAATATAATCCTGCCAAGTGTCGCCAGGTGTAGCGCTAAGCAGTATCCACCTGTTTTTTCTGGCAATGTTAAGGAAGGCTTTAACCCACGCGCCAGAGCCAACAACTCGCTGCTCGTCGAATATAAAGAACGCTCCGTAGACGTCTTTATACTTCTGGATGTTGTTCCAGCTATCGACTACAACCTTGTGATCATAAATCGATACGTCAGGATTTGTGGTAATCATGAACGGTAAGAATTCGCCTTCCCATTCGAGCGTGTCTCTTTTTCTAGCAGTGGTGATAATATATAAGTCTCTGGGTTTTTTCATCCGGACGTAATCCTTAGTCCCGAGGATGCCTCCCTGTTCCTTATAGTAATATGCAAGTGATGTCCGAGATTTACCAGACCCCACTCCACCGCACAAGATGCAGCCATTGCGCATTCGATCGACCGCATCTAACTGATAATCATAAAGCGATATACCTGCCAATTAGGAATCACCTTCCGGTTTCAAAATAGCATTTATTATTTTGTCAGCGCGTTCTATTCTATCAGGAGTGAGAATATCCAGATCGATCAATCCACTAGAGTAAGGCATGCCCTTCATGCGTTCCGTCGTAAGCTTAGGCTCGATAAGGACGACTTTTTTGCCAGACTTCATGAGTTCCTCTATAATTCGGATCTGAGTCATGGTCTTTCCGCATTTACGACCGACTTGTACATATATGACATCGTTGTCGACCATATTACTTTCCTCTCGCATTGAGCATTTCTGCGACTGACAATATGACCTTCCGATACTCGCTCCAATGCTTCTTAATGCGCTCGAACACATTCTCAGCGGTCAAATATCCGACCACAGAATCGCATTCCTCTTCCCCGGGAGTCAATAGACCCATGATTTCGATCTTGTCTTCGTGGTATCCGTAGCTATGCGAGTTTTCGATAGCATCAATCACGCATTCTTCAGAGGGACGCGCTACCGGATAGCACACCATCCAGCCGTCCATCCATCTGCTGAACGCATGCGGAATACCGTTATCTTCCAGCATTTTCTGCAGGCGAAGAATCTCCTTGTATTTGTCGTTCGCATTCGGCCATAGGCTCTGACAACCATTCTCGATCTCCTGATAGTAAGGCGATTCGTAAATATTGTTCATACTTTCTCCTTTCAAAATATCACACGTACATTTTTCCAGTGTACGGGCGTTTTTCCTCAATCATTTTGTACCAGCAAGAGCTGTGAATATATTGCTTGAGTCCAGATTTTGTAATCACGAGCTCCGCATTATTATGGTGCGGTTTGTCTCTTAATGTAGCTAAAGCCACACGCTCAACTTCACCACCGCATAACGGACATTTAGTGTTGACTACTTGTCTTCTCATGTCAAATCATCCCCCATTCTTCAGCGTGTTTCATATGTTTATTACGTGCTCTCAAATATGGGATTTCTAATCCGAACGCTACTAATTCCTCCTCGTCAAATCCGAAGCAGCTTAAGACGTCATAGTCTCCGTCCCAGTTAATAGCGTATTCGTGGTTATCCATTTCGTACAGAAAAGCTGCCTCTGCAATATCCATATCGCTTAGCAGCAAATCTTGAATCTCTTTTGAGTGGCGTCTGAGCATGTCGAGAAATGGCTTAGCATTTTCTTTCTTGACAATATCCCCATGCCCGATTACAGTTACACATTCTTCAACAGATTCAGCGCCCAATTTCTCAAGTGCCTCTTGCAATTGCTTATCATTAAAAGCATAAGCGATTGGAAAATCATTCAACTCCTTGCGGTGCTTCTCTTGTAAATCCAAATATGCTTGTCTTTTCATGATAAATCCACTCCTTGTGGGGTATTTTTTGGGGAGAGGCGCCGGGACTTGAACCCGGACCGTCGTCACGGCTGTTCCTTTGCACGCCTCTCGTATTGGTGGGCCGTCCCGGGCTTGAACCGAGGACCTGAAGATTATGAGTCAACTGCTCTAACCTACTGAGCTAACGGCCCGTGAAAAAGAATAGACCACCAAGTTTCCTCAGTGGTCTAAATCTTTACGTTACAACAATTCCACTCTTTGTGAATTTGTCTTTCATGGCAAACAGACCGTTCCAACTGCATTCTACCCCAAGCATGATTTGTCCGTTCCCAATGCTTTCGTCGACCCTTACCGAATCAATAATTCCTTGCTGGTAAAGTTTCTCCATAATAGCATCGGCTACGTTGTAGTCCTGCTTGCGGATAGTAATCCAGTGTCTACGATTTGTCATAATAACAATCCCCTTTCGTTTTATTGTCTCATAAAGGGGCGTGTCATTTTAGCGAAATCACTTGGTGGTGACATGAGCGGCCAGATACTTCATCTCAGTCTCGGTGAAGTACTTGTTGGACAGAACCATACCGCCAACACCAGCAACCATCAGAATGGTACCGACAAACGCGACGCCCTTGCTGATTGCCATGGTGGTGACGTTAGTCATGCCGACAATAGCCATCTTATTGGTAGTATTACTCATATGTTTTTCTCCTTTCATACGTGGTACCGTTGGATCTTACAGTCGCTATCCAACAGCCAGTTCACGCTAACACCGGAAAGCATCGTCTGATTACGCCAGAGTTTCATAATATTACTCTCAGTAAAGTAATATATCGCATCGGTTTTCTGACCCACGAACCGGAACTTTTCATACTTCTTCAAGCCCAGTTTTTTGCGAATCAGAAATATAACGATCTTCCTCATAGCGCATCCTCAGATGGGCAGAACGTCATCTTCAGCGTAGCGAGCCGCGAACCGGTCCAGCTCCTGAACCACATCCATGCGCTCCAGATATGCAGAACGGCCAGACTTACCGCTAGCCAGTTCCCAGTCATAAGGGCGAATATCCATTGCCACGGATGCGATGTCAATCTGGTCGATCATGCCGACAGATTCCTCATCCAGCATGTTCACGCGACCGTTGGTGTTCAGGTACACGGAAGGACCACGATCGTTGAATTTGACCTTGACAGGCAGATACATGAACAGGTCGCCGCCCTCTTCACGGTTGTCCTTGATCTTGACGTTCCAACCCTTCTCAGTCAGAGCCTGGGCCATCTCCTCGGTAGGAATAACCAGGGCGAAGTTGCGGTCACCCTTACGATTGAATTTGTCCTCGCGTCCCTCGAAGTTACGGAACACGATGCGAGCATCATCCACGATCAGTCTGTCTCTAGGTCCAAAGCTAAGTTTCATTTTGTTAGTCTCCTTCAAATATAAATTTTATTCGAGTTCGTCTGCATACGTGCTGAGCCAACCACGATGATTGATGGTCAGCTCGCACACTGCGCAGTTTTCGTGGCCACTGAAATGCTCAATATACCGAGCAAAGCCACTTCTTGCCGAAATATCAATCTGACCAGTATGACCTACGACGATCACCTTGGAATCGTCATGGATACGTGTCAAGACTTTTTTCATTTCGGGAAGCGTAAAGTTCTGAGCCTCATCGATAATAATGACCTTTTTGGAAAGGTTGGTACCACGCAGATAGGTGTGAGTCAGAAGCTTTACGTAACTGTCTCCCCGCTTTTTAGCAGTCATACTCTCAGAACATACGACCGAGTTGACATTCATGCCGCACTCGATCATAGCCTGATGAGCAGGTTCGTAATAAACCTCAGATTTCTCGGTGATGCTGCCAGGTAAATATCCCTGCTTCTCCTCGCCATAAGGAGAAACAATGTAGACGATTCCGTCGTACTGGTTACGCTTGTCCAGCACCAGAATATTCGCAGCGCCCATAGCCAGTGTTGTTTTACCAGTACCAGCCTTGGCGTTGCAGAACACAATCGTGTTGTCGGGATTCATGATGCTATTCACGAATTTTTCCTGGTCGGCATCAAGTTCAAAATTGTAGAATGTCATTTACTTACCTCTTGTTGAATAAATCTCCATCATCCGGCAGTCTGTCTACATACCAAGGTAGATCGGAATCTGGAACCGGGAAGTCAGGAATGATTGGCTCCTCCGATACGAAGTAATCGAAATCGCCGTACTTGGAAATCGTAGCAATTGCGTCATCGACGAGTGCACTGTAGTAGGACTTGTCGATAATATCAAACGTGCCGAGTGTCCGAATCATCTCAGCCTCAAGCCATCTGTAGCCGTTAGTACCAGTAACAGAGTCGTACTTGGTGTTGCCGAAATTATCTTTCATACTCTTGACAAGTTCGCCGCCACCACATCCAGGCTTGATAGGACAGAAGTTGCCAATTCGTCCGACGAAGTGACGATTGTGACCCTCCTCAATCAGTCCGATCAGAGTCTCCTGACGGCTATGCTGAATATCATCCTTACGCAGTTTCTTGAGTTCGCCCTCGTATGCCTTTACATCAGGCAGCGTCTCGTTCATATCGAGGTAGATTGCGGAGCCCTTGACTTCCTTTACTTCGCACATGTCCTCAAATACGATTTCCTCTTTACTGAAGAGGCTCTTGAATACATAAGGAACCGCAAACTGAGTTCCGGTAGCAGTCCATTTGCCAGACTTCTTTTTGTTATCGCCAGGAATATAACCGTACAGTCGCTCACAACTAGCAGCGTCGGCATACTTGGCAATATAAACAGCCTTATTGACCAGACACATTCGGTCGTAAGTAGCCTCGTGTTCGAACGTGTAGCCATAACGCTTGCCGAAATCCATAACCTCATTGATGATCTGAGGTGTTGCATTAGGAATTTTGATAGAGTCCGTCTTGATATGAGCAACGGTGAATCCCTTAGACTCAACAAACTCCTTCAGGTCAATCATGAACAGAGCACCGCGCTTAGCGACAATGTTATCGACATTGCGAGGATCTCTGAACAGGGTCTCGAACGATGCAGCCGTCAGACCATACACAGAGTTGATTGCGATCTTCAGAGCAGTTGCCAGGTCTTTGGAGCTCATCTCGCCGTTAATAACTTTCTGAATATAAGGCGTCAGTTTGCCATCTAGAATCTTATTAACTTCTTCCCAAGCCTCATGCTTGATATGAACTCGACCATAAACGATTTCTCTGAATCGTCTAGTGAACTCAACACCAAACAGGGTCTCCATAATCGCACTATGCGGATGCATCGACATGACGTCCAGCAGGGCCACATTGAACCACATGCCAGGATTAGTGATAACCAGACCACCCTCGCCAGCCTCAATACCTTTATAGATAGACTTGCCGTTCTCGTACTTGTAGCCAGGGAAATATGGCAACAGACTTCCAGCAGGACCATGCTTAACGGCCATCATCTCAGGCGCGGCTTCTCTCAGGAATTCAATGCGTTCCTCGTCCAACTCGTAGACGGGTTCTGCCATGTTACGCCAACAGAATGCACCCTGAGGCTTACGATTATTGCCAAATATAATTTTGCCAGTCAGAGTATTGGTCGAATGGTTGACGGTCAGTCCAGCTAAGTCAGCCAGAATCTGTCGAGCGGTAAAGTCGCCCTGTAGATGGTTGAATACAGCCTCGGTTGCGATGACGTCGTTGTCACAGTATTCAGCAACTTCAACCCAGCGCTCTTCCGGAACAGGTTCATCCCAAGGCAGACCAAGCTCCTGGTGATGGATACCCAGTTCGATTTCCCACTTCTTCAGAGATTGCTTCGTAGCCGCAAAGTCATGAACATCCGTATAGGAGAGGTTATATGCTTCACTGAACTTAGCCTTTCTCTGAATAGACTTATCCTTGTTGACGAGCTTCTGAGAAAGCTTATACAGCTGCTCATTGTTATAGCCCATCAGACATGCATAAATCATGTGATTATCGTAACTGAGGTTATTGAAACCAATGAGTCGATATTTAAGCAGCTGCTCAATATCGCTCGGCTTCGGATTGATTAGTCGAACAACCGGTTTACCCTCGCCCTGAACTTTCCAATTGACCAGGAACAAGTTCGGAAACACCTCGATATCGTAAAATATAATCGGAGTGTCATCGCCCTCTTCAACCGGCAGTGACGGTTCCTCAGATTTGAACTTCATCTTATTTACAGTTTTGATGCAATAGGGCGCCTGGTTCGTACTACTAGCAGCGAACGCAAACACGGCGTTTTTCATATCGCTAACATCGTACTTCATTCCACCCTCATAAGCATCGGTCAGAACCTTATCGATGAAGTCAATGCTACACCTCGTACTTGAGTGATACTCTTTGTTGAGGTTTCGTTTTATTGTTGTTCGTATGGCTTTCTCATTTAAGACGGTATCGAAATTGACCATCTTATCTTCTCCTTTCAGCGGCAACCCCGAACTGATCGTAGCGATCGGCAGGTCGTTGCACTTAGTGAGCTTTCTTCGGAGGGAGCTTTTGCCAGTGAACACTTTGACTTCGATATGGTCATCGTAGATTCGACTCAGCTTATTTACATCGCCAGAATAAATATAATGAAGATGCACACCGGCTCCGCTCTTACTAAGCTCGGTGTATGTAGGAGGCCACGTGCTAGCAGCTTCGAGATTCCGTTCCAGTGACTTGCCGCCCTTATCGTCCGGGATATCAAAGTCGATAACAATGTGGTTCTCCGGGACTTTTACGTAATGCAGCATAGACGTGTCGATTTCGGACAGCCTACCAGTTACTTCGTCCCATTTTCTCGATGGCGTACCCTTGACATTCGCATACTGAGCAGGGTAATCTGCGTATACGCTGTCAAATATAGACGGCATGATGTCCAGACCAAGCGCCTTGGGTTTGGTAGCCTCGATGATTGCTTCTTTTCGATTGTACGAATCGTCTTCTTCAAACTTGTCGTATCTAAATCCAGAATATAGACTGCGGATCTTAGAACCATCGCCGCCAGTAACATTTTCCTGGAAGTCTCGGAAGTAGTTCTTAAGTTCTTCCTTAAACACACGCTGGGAGAACGGATACGTGATCTTCGCATCCTCGCAATATATCTTATACATCTCCCAGGATGCTTTCAGAGTCGTTTGGTCTTCACGTCTGAATACGTAATACGAATCGAGAATGAAGTTGTAGAAATCGTTGGAAGCGCCCATCATCGCCGTAGGAACATAGTCGTCGTATGCTCCAGGATCACTTAAATATACCTCTCGGCAATGACATGCGATTGCGCCCAATTCGAATTTAATGTGATTAACAGCTTTCTTATACTCCTTAGGGTTTAGCTTGTTGCCAGAAGGAGTCACGTCAATCAGTCGTCGAATCAGACCAGACCGAGCGTCTGTAATCTTAACCGGCTTATTGGTGCCCATGAACAGAAACGCTTTAAAGCTATTGGAATATGCTTTCTTAAACTTTTCGTTCACGGTCATAAGCTCGTGAGACACCAGACTGTTTAGTCGAGTGTTGTCCTCAATCTTTGACAAGTCGCCGTCGTGCTGAATCGCAACGAGTGGATTCGAACTAAACGCTTCCAACGCAAAAGAGGCATTAGCGGAACCCAACGCCTTCGCATCGAATACCGCATAATACCCCTTGAACAGTTGCTCGATAATATTCAGAATTGTAGACTTACCAGTACCCGCAGGACCGTACATTACCAAGAACTTCTGAATCGTCTTGGAATCGCCAGTCACGATAGCGCCAATTGCCCACTCGATTTTATGTCTCTCAGCAGGAGTATACAGAGTGGAAATCAGTTTCTCGTAAGACGGGCAGTCGCCAGGCTCAAGCGGATACTCGAGTCTTTTACTTGCATAATCCTTCTTATCGACAGGACTATTGGCAAATATCAATTTCTCATCGAGCATGTGGAATGAGTCTCGCATCTGCTTCTGACAATATTTATGCCAGGAATCGACCATACCAGATTCAGAGTCCTGCATATACAGAACCCGAATATTGTTATCGAAACGCTCTTTATTCTCCTCTGCGAACTTCCTCAGTTCCAGATCGATCAAATATAAAGCGTCCATCTCGTCAGTCGACCACAGACCTTTATGTTCATCCCATATTGCATAGAAATCCCCGCCCCGGACCATCAGATCCGAGCTTCGAGGATACATGCGAAATCTCGGATATATTTCCGTCACTCCACGCTTGTCAGTTCGTGTAGAGATCATCAAAAAATCTAACATTACATTTGCTTACTCCTTTCTGATGCGAGCGCGGTAGGGAATATCACCCGCCAATTCATCCAGATACCAGCATAGCTGATACCAGATATCAACTTTTCGGGAATCGAAGGGAGCGTGTCGTAATGTAAACAAGCTACCCCTTCCATTCGGTTCATATTCACGGTCGAGGAATCTCCGAATCACGTCGTCGACATAACGTTCATCATAATTATGATTGTACATTGCGCCCAGGCCAAGGCTGACAACCATACCCCAGAACCACTGCGATGTACGGTCGCCGTAATCTGGGTCGTCCATAAGATCCTCTTCACAACGGACTGCCAGTGCAACCATCATCTCGAGCACTGTACACGGTCCGCCGATGTATTCACGAATATCAAATCGATCCCCGTAACCCTGCGATTGGGCGAATCGATAACGCATATCAACACCCCAGTCAGCACGGTCTGCATCCAGAGTTCTAGACCATCTGAATGGGATACCGTGCAATTGTCTTAACAGAAGATCGTACGAAATATCATCCGATTGAGTAGACCGACATACGATATCGCAGAGCCATTCAAAATAGTATTCTTGGATATCGCGACGATACATCAGTCACACCCCGGATAGGGATTCTGCTTAGGTACATCGGAATATCTACGAGTATCCCTCATAATCTCATAGTCGGTTTCCTCTTCGTCATTTCTGACAAAGACAGTATCCTCTTCATACTCACCGTAATGGTTCATGAAATCGCGGCCGATCTTTTCTTCGATCTCATCGTCATCCCAGACGTCATAGAAATCGTCCTCGACAACACCGTCAGCGTAGTAAGTCAGACTGACTGCCTGGTACTCGCCCTCTTCGAACATATCCGGTGAGATCACATAGGGTTTCTTCACAGGTTTGGGAACTCCTTTCTCGTTGTTATTGTTGTACGTGTTTGCGATGTTCGCATAATCCACACGCTCCTGCTCCGTGAACTCAGGAACAGATTCGGGAATAACAACAGCGGGCTCCTCTTCCACAGCAGGTTCGACACTGTCATCGTCGTGCTTCATATACACTTCTCGCACTGCCTCAATCTCCTCTTGAGCGAGCCGGGCATATTTATCTTTTACCAGTTTCCAGGTAACCGCAGAGCCAATAGCAGCGCCTGCGGTAAAAATGAACAGGTTACTCAAAGTCTTGTTCATCGTCTTCTTGCTCCTCATTTTTAATAGTGATTACCGTAAGTGCCAATCCACCAAATAGTAGTGATACACTAAGCATGATTCCACCTACGATATGACGTTTACGTTTATTACCCATCACATAACTAAGTGTAGACACAATGCGCTCTAGTCTGTCCATTCAGTATCAGTCCCCTCAGGGTGAGACAATACAGTGATACCGGAAATGAAACAGAGACCGGCCATAGCAATGAATGTGTACGCCATACGCTTCATATTCATTCTATCATCTCTCCTCGTTAGTTTTTTCTCGGGTCGGTTATATTGTTAAGGAACATTAACTCATTACCAACACGGATACCCTTAAGCTTACCAAGCGTGACCCATGCTCGAACGGTTCCAAGACCAACTCCGAATTTTGCAGCTACTTTCTCTTCGCTAATCAAACCAACCATGACGCCGTCCTTGATAATTTCTTCATTCTCAAGTTTATTGCTCATAATATAGATGATCAATTCCCTACCGGTCAAATGTGTCACCTCCTTTCAAGTGCCCGGCTCATTAGAATATCCGGGTTAGAATATGCTAAAGAGCCACGGGAACTCAAAACGATACGGCATTATGTCCTCTGAACTTCAAGGCAGAAATTCCATGATGTTGTCTTCGCAGTTGAACTCCAGCCACACGGACTTCTCGTAGCCGTTCATAAAGTAGCGCTTGTTCTCATCCTTGATGTTGCCCATCAGACCGAAGTCGATAGTGACAGGATTGTCCTTAGTCCAATGCCAGCCGATCACATTGCCGATACGAGTACGAGGAATACCCAGCTCGTCCAGGACCTCATTCAGGAAGATATCACCGACTCTATGCAGGCGCTCGTTCAGATAGTTCTGAGTCTGAATCAGGAACATCTTGTTCAGCTGGGCATCGCGCTCCCAACCCTTGCAGGTCTCATCGAATACGAAAGTGTAAGGGCTACGGTTGTTAGGGTCGTAAGTTTCAACAGTCTTAGTAACAGTAGTAACTTCGCCGGTCTCAGGGTTAGTGACTTCCTCGGTAACATCGATGGCTTTGACACCATACTTCAGTTCGCGATCCAGCTCTTCACCGAAACGCTCGATAACACGGCTGCGGTAATCCTTGAAGCCCTCATCGACAGCCTTGTACGCAGCAGCCAGAGCGAGATTACGCTTATGCAGGATGCGGTTAGAGCCGATCATACATGCCACAGATACTGCAGTTACTGCAACAGCAGGAGCATACAGCTTGGCAACCTTAAAGCAGCCCTTCGCATAGTAAATGGTCAGGTCCTTCTTGCCGTCTTCAGGGGTATACTCGACCTGTACGATCTCCTGAGTCTCAGGATCGACGGTGTTTGCGATGCCGGTTTCAACAGCATTGTGGACAGCATCGACATTGCGCTGAGTCTCTTCCAGGATAGGATTCAGCTTTGTAGTGGCCTTGCAGCCCATAACGAAACCGACACCAACGCCGATTGCGCCACCGATTGCCAGGATAGTAGGACTATGTTTCTTAATAGTAAGCGCAGTACGATGCATACCACGCGTGATGTTTGCAGGGATTTGAAGTTTCATGATTGAACTATCTCCTTTTCAAATATATTTTGAATACTGATTAATTTCTGTCCAGGGGAAGCGCACGAGGCAACTTCAGAATATAACCGTCACGCACTCGAACTGCTTCGGCCGTACGAATGTTCATCCAGCCATACTTAGCATTCATATAGTTATGATCGGTAATACCGCACAGGTCGTACAGATCGGCAACAGAGACCATGCCGTAGACCTCGATGATTTCATCCATTCGACGAATGACCTCTTCCGCTTCCTGACGAGTAGGAATGGAAATATTGTCGTAATCGAATACGGATCTTGTTTTGGTGCTGGAATTGCTGCGACTGCTGTCGTTGGAACCGTAGTAGCTTCTGTAGGACACTTTGTCAGAAGAACCGGTATAGTTCTTACTGCGTCCGGATTCTCCATACAGAACCATGTCGATGCCGTTACGTACGATTTCAGAAATCATCTTCTTGGTAGCAGGAACGATGACATCCATAATGATATACTCAGAAATACTGGACATGTCACCGGGTGCAAACAGATTTGTCAGCTTACGAGCCGTGTCGGGCTTACGCTTAGCTGTACCCGTGATTACTTTTTCGACTTTCTTCTTCTCGACAGGTGCCGCACTCTGTTCAGGATTAGCCTTAATAGAATTTGGCGTATAATCGATGCTCATGGTAATTAGCTCCTTCCATCACTCAATGAGTGTGACTTTTCCAGGTAACTCGACCTTGGACTGTGGCGACTTACCGGTTTGTTTTTTATACTGATACTCGAGATTCGCTCGAGCTTTCTTCTCAGATACGGCGTATGTAGAGCCGTACCAGTGATGTTCAATACAACGCCCGAATATAACTACCGGACCTTCGTACGTATACTTTTGCATACGACCCTCCTTTTACATAAAGAAAAAAAAGGAGAACACCCAGTTATGGATGCTCTCCTCTTCGGTTAAACCACTGCTATTTTCCGTTCACGCAGTAGTAATCATGCGTTTTCAGGAACTGCCTCTTCGCAGGCTTCGCATTCCGCGTCGATCACGTTCTCCGCAGCTGCCTTTTCAGCCTTCTTCGCCTTGTGCTTGGCCAACAGCTTCTTGCCGCCGGTTACTGCCTTCTTACCGATAACGATAATGCCTGCAGTAATCAGACCGCCGATAGCCATTGCCATGCCAGTGCTCATACCAGCCTCTTCTTCAGCCTCGATGGGAACCAGATCATTGACCTCGTTAACCTCTGCCTCGTAGATGTTGTTCATTTCTTCCATGATTTTTTACTCCTTTCGGTTTTTAGAAATATAGTTTGATAGGTTTACTACCTCATAATACGATGTGTTTTTTTCGCGTTATACGAATTTGTAGAAGTCGTATTTCGGTACGACGTTGTAGCGGACCACCAAAGTAGGCTCGCCATTATGGGAGCCCTTGTAATCGAATACAATAGCGATTTCTCCATCGTCCAGGTTCCAGCCAAGAAGATCGCCAACGTCAACATGATCCAGTCCGAGTTCATCGTAGAAGTCGTTCAAGCTGGCATACATTTCGCCGCTTACGATTTGACGATTTACCGCAGTGATAGCGCGCTCGATTGCTTCACGGCTTGACCGGAAATAGCTACCAAAGACGGCATCGTGACAAAGCGTATTACCACGACCGGTGATGATCACGTCGTCTTCATTAACCGGGTTCGCCTTAAGTACATTCTCAGAGACTTTCTCACTGATAACGCGCTCTTTTTTCTCACCAATGGTCTCGATTACGGCATCTTTGTACTCGCTAAGAGCTTTCTCGGAGATTTGGTAAGCAGCTGCCAAAGCCGTAGCTCGACGAGTGCTTTCCGTATGGGACCCTATCAGACATGCGGTAGACGCCAGAGCAGTGACCGTTGCTGGGACATAAAACTTCCAACATGCTTTCGTAATGTCGACGACAGTAAGCTTGTCTACATCGTTTGCGAGTCGCTCCTCTTCGATGACAGGAATCGCCTTCGCTGTGCCCCATACGGCTAGTCCGGTTGTTACGAA